>JBMOOS010000042.1:0-211024 GCA_049324415.1 Pseudomonadota bacterium | reverse complement strand
CTTGATGCATGCTCGTCATCCGCCGCTATTTGCCGGCGCCGCCGTTGCGTGCGGTGTTGAACAGCTACTATATCGTCGAGGGCCGTCTGCCGCCCGGCATGGCGGTGCGCGACGCCATTTTGCCGGAAATCGCCGGCTTTCGCGTGCAGCTTGGCAGCGACTGGCGCTCGGGCTTTGCCGGCGAAGCGCTGGCTAGCCTGCCCCGGGCCCACGTCACGGGCTTTACCATAGACCCCATCGTCATTGCCCATGAGGGGCCGTTCAAGACCTTTGGGGTCGGTATTTTACCCTTGGGCTGGAACCAGTTGATCGGCATGCCGGCGCATATCGCCACCCGGGCGATCATCGACGCCCGCGAGGTGCTTGGGCATGGGGTTGACGATTATATTGACCGGCTGCTGGCGGCCCCTGACGATGCAAGCCTGGTGCGCCTCAGTGACGGATTTTTTCAGCATCGCCTCGCCAAGCGGGAAAAAGCCCCATGCAGTCGCATTCAAACCCTGGATCAACTCCTGGCCCGCCACGAGATCGACCGGGTGGACAGGCTGGCCGCCTGTCTTGAGATGAGCGCGCGCCAACTCGAGCGCTGGATGCTGGCGGCGCATGGCACCGGCCCGAAAATGTTCCTCAAAAAACAGCGGTTTCTGGCAACGCTCGCCGATCTGCGCCGCAGTGGCGGCGACTGGCGCGAGGCAGCCGCCTTGCGCTATTATGACCAGTCCCACTTCATCCGCGATTTCAAGCACTTCACGGGCGAGACCCCCGGCCGCTATTTCGCCCAACGTCATGCTCTCCTCGACCCCACCAACGCCACCCGCGACCGGCTTGCCGCCTTGAAAGCCCAGGCAGGCGCCAGCCCGCAAATCCTGGGTGTCGAGGGCGGCAGCGCTTGACCGGCGCGATACCCTTGAACCCGCTATCCCCAGGCTTGCCCCATCGCCTTTTTTGTTGACTCTTGGCGGCGCTGCCCCCACATAAAGCTGACAAAATCGATCCGATTTTGAGATTGGATCGCAACACTCGTTTTTTCAAGGAGTTGGCCTGTGATCCGGCTTTCCAACATGGCCGATTATGCAGTGGTTATCATGTGCCGCGCGGCGCGCATGACCGACAGCCGGCACAATGCCGCCGACATGGCGGCGGCGACCGGGGTGCCGGCGGCCACCGCCGCCAAGCTGATGTCGGCCCTTGCCCGGGCGGGGCTGCTTGCCAGCCATCGCGGGGTCGCCGGCGGCTTCACCCTGGCCCGGCCCGCCACGGCGATCAGCATGGCCGATATCATCGAGGCGGTTGACGGCCCCATCGCCATGACCAACTGCATCGAGCACGGACCGGGCGACTGCACGCTGGAAAGCTTTTGCGTCATGCGGCCCCATTGGCAGGCGATCAACGGCGCCATCAAATCGGCCCTGGCCGAAGTGAGCCTTGCGGAAATCGCGGCCCCCTACCCCATTTCGCCAACATTGATGGCCGACGCGGCGACGGGCGCGCACGATGGCCGTGGGCGGGAAGGGCGCTGAACCATGGCCGCGACCCACGACACCGCCCGCGCCGTTGCCGATGCCACCGCCAGGTACAAATACGGCTTCACCACCGCCATCGAGCAGGAATACGCCCCCAAGGGGCTGTCGGAAGAGACGATCCGCTTCATCTCGACGAAGAAGCAGGAGCCGGAATGGCTGCTCGCCTGGCGCCTCAAGGCCTTTCGCATCTGGCGGACCATGACCGAGCCCCGTTGGGCCAAGGTCGCTTACCCGCCCATCGATTATCAGGACGCCTATTATTACGCCGCGCCCAAGAAAAAGCCCAAGCTCGCCTCGCTCGACGACCTCGACCCCGAGATCAAGGCGACCTACGACAAGCTGGGCATCCCCATCGAGGAGCAAAAGGTGCTCGCCAATGTCGAGGGCGCACGCAAGGTCGCGGTCGACGCGGTCTTCGATTCGGTCTCCGTCGCCACCACCTTTCGCGAGGAGCTGAAAAAGGCCGGCGTCATCTTCATGTCGATTTCCGAGGCGGTGCACGAGCACCCCGAGCTGGTCAAAAAATGGCTGGGCAGCGTCGTTCCCCAACGGGACAATTTCTTTGCCTGCCTCAACGCCGCGGTGTTTTCCGACGGCACCTTCGTTTACGTGCCCAAGGGCGTACGCTGCCCGATGGAGCTTTCCACCTATTTCCGCATCAACGCGGAGAACACCGGCCAGTTCGAGCGCACCCTCATCATCGCCGATGAAGGCTCTTATGTCTCCTATCTCGAAGGCTGCACCGCGCCGCAGCGCGACGAGAACCAGCTTCATGCCGCGGTCGTCGAGCTGGTGGCGCTGGACGACGCCGAAATCAAATATTCGACAGTGCAGAACTGGTACCCCGGCGACGCCGAGGGGCGGGGCGGGATCTACAATTTCGTGACCAAGCGGGCGCGGCTCATCGGCCGCAATTCAAAAGTCTCCTGGACCCAGGTGGAGACCGGCTCGGCGATCACCTGGAAATACCCTTCCTGCGTGCTCGAAGGCGAAGGCGCCTCGGGCGAGTTTTATTCCGTCGCCGTCACCAATCATCGCCAACAGGCCGATACCGGGACCAAGATGATCCACATCGGCAAGAACACGACGAGCCGCATCATTTCCAAGGGGATCTCGGCAGGCCACGCCAGCAACACCTATCGCGGCCTGGTGCGGGTGCTGGGCAAGGCGCAAGGGGTGCGCAACTTCACCCAATGCGACAGCCTTTTGATCGGCGGCGACTGCAGCGCCCATACCGTGCCCTATATCGAGGTGAAGAACCCCAGCGCCCAGATCGAGCATGAAGCGACCACCTCGAAGATTTCCGAGGACCAGCTTTTTTACGCCCTGCAGCGCGGCATCGACGAGGAGGACGCGGTCGCCCTCATCGTCAATGGCTTTTGCCGCGAGGTGTTGCAGGAATTGCCGATGGAATTCGCGGTCGAGGCGCAAAAGCTGCTGGCGGTCAGCCTCGAAGGGTCGGTGGGCTGACGCGCCCAAGGGAGTTGTTGAACCATGCTTGACATCAAGGACCTTCACGTCGCCGTCGAAGGCAAGGAAATCCTCAAAGGCTTGAGCCTTGTCCTCAAGGCCGGCGAAGTGCACGCCATCATGGGGCCCAACGGGTCGGGCAAGTCCACCTTGTCCTACACCCTTGCCGGGCGCCCTGGCTATGAGGTGACCTCCGGCAGCGTCACCTATCAGGGCAAGGACCTTCTTGCCCTCGCCCCCCATGAGCGGGCCGCCGCCGGGCTTTTCCTCGGCTTTCAATATCCGGTGGAAATCCCCGGCGTCTCGACCCTCAATTTCCTGCGCACCGCGGTCAACGCCGTGCGCAAGGCACGGGGCGAAACGGAAATGTCGGCCGCCGCCTTCCTCAAAACCGTGCGCGCCAAGGCGGCCGCCCTGCGGCTTGACCCGGAGATGCTGAAGCGCTTCTTGAATGTGGGCTTTTCGGGCGGCGAGAAAAAACGCAACGAAATGTTGCAGATGGCGATGCTCGAGCCCAGGCTCGCGGTTCTGGACGAGACCGACTCCGGCCTCGACATCGACGCCTTGAAGGTGGTGGCGGACGGCATCAACGCCTTGCGTGGGCCTGAAAGGGCGGTGCTCCTCATCACCCATTATCAGCGCCTCCTTGGCTATGTGGTGCCCGACCGGGTGCATATCCTCTCGGCGGGGCGCATCGTCACCTCGGGCGGGCCGGACCTCGCGCTGGAGCTGGAGCGCCAAGGCTATGCCGGAGTGGCCGCATGACCCTGCCGGCGGCCAAGACGATAAGCCCGTCACCGCTGTTCGTCCTGCCCTCGCGCCGGGACGAGGCCTGGCGCTATAGCGATATCGCCAGCCTGCGCGCGGCCCAGGACTTGCCCGCCGTGACGCGCCCGAGCCTTGGTCGCACGCTGGAGGATGGCGCGCGCATCGAGGCACGCCTTGAGGCTGGCGATGGCGCCGCGCATGCGCATGAGGACGTGCGCCTTCAGCCAGGCGGGCGGGCGACCCTTGTTCACCGGCTGGAAGGCGCGGGCTGGCTCAACGCCGTCATCGACATCGCGCTGCCGGCGGCCCAGCTCACCCACATCATCATCCAGGAGCGCGCGCCCGACGCCGTCGCCACCGCCCGCTTGAAGCTGCACCTTGACGCCGAGGCGGACTACCGGCTTTTTGTTTTCCAGGCCGGCGCGCAGTTCGGCCGCATCGAGGTCGACGCGGTGCTGGCGGGAAGGCAGGCGCGGATGGAGATGGCGGCGGTCCAGCTTGCCACGGCGCGCCAGACCTTGGAGACCGTCACCCGCCTTCGTCATGCGGCGCCCGAGACCATAAGCCGGCAGAGCGTGCGCAATGTTCTCGCCGGGCACGCGGTGGGCAATTATCTCGGCGCCGTGCGGGTTGACAAGGCGGCGCAAAAGACCGATGCCGGGCAAAGCGCCCGCACCCTTCTCCTTGCCCGCACCGCCACCGCCAACACCAAGCCGGAGCTGGAGATTTACGCCGACGATGTCAAATGCGCCCATGGCGCGACGGTGGGCGCCCTCGATGAGCGGGCCTTGTTTTACCTCACCGCCCGGGGCATCGCGCCGGAACAGGCGCGCGCGCTGCTGACCGAGGCCTTCATCGCCGACCTTCTTGCCGCAATCGAGGATGAGCAAGCGCGCGAGGCGATTGCCGCCGCCGCCCGGCGCTGGCTGGAGGAGGCGCTGGCATGACCGTCTTGCCCAGGCTTGCAACGTCGATGTTTAACGTGGAGGCGGTGCGCGGCGACTTTCCCATGCTCGGCCAGCGCGTCCATGGCAAGCCCTTCACTTTCTTGGATTCCGCGGCGTCGGCGCAAAAGCCGCGCTGCGTCATCGACCGGGTGCGGCGCGCCTATGAAGCGGAATACGCCACCGTCCATCGCGGCCTTTACACATTCTCCGCCGACATGACGGAGGCCTATGAAAAAGCGCGCGCCACCGTCGCTGGCTTCATCGGCGCCCCTTCGCCGCGCGAGGTGGTGTTCGTGCGCGGCGCGACGGAGGCGATCAACCTTGTCGCCGCATCCTGGGGCGGGGCGCATTTGCGCCCCGGCGATGACATCGTTCTCAGCACGATGGAGCATCATTCCAACATCGTGCCCTGGCAGCTTTTGCGCGCCCGCACTGGCATTGCCATAAAAGTCGCGCCCATCACCGATGAAGGTGGGCTCGACTGGAAAGCCTTCATAGCGCTTCTCGGGCCGCGCACCCGGCTGGTCGCCCTTACCCATATGTCGAACGTTCTTGGCACCCTTGTCGATATCAAGCGCGCCGCGGAGGCCGCCCACCGGGTGGGCGCCAAGCTGCTGGTGGACGGCTGCCAGGCGGCGCCGCGCCTTGCCCTCGATATGCGCGCGCTCGATTGCGACTTTTACGTCTTTTCCGGCCATAAGGTCTATGGGCCCACTGGCATCGGCGTCCTTTGGGCGCGCGAGGAGATTCTCAAATCCATGCCGCCCTATCAGGGGGGCGGGTCGATGATCGAGGAAGTGACCTTCGAAGAGACGACCTTCCTCGACCCGCCGCTGCGCTTCGAGGCTGGCACCCCCCATTTCATCGGCGCCGTGGGATTGGCGAGCGCCCTTGACTATCTTTACGGCCTTGGCCTTGACGCGGTCCACGCCCATGAAGCCGACCTTATCGCTTATGCCCATGAGCGGCTGCGCGGCGTCAATGCCCTCACCCTTCATGGCGCAGCGCCGGACAAAGGGGCCATCCTTTCCTTTTCCATGGCGGGGGTTCACCCCCATGACATCGCCACCATCTTGGACCGCGAGGGCATCGCCATCCGCGCCGGCCATCATTGCGCCCAGCCGCTGATGCGCCGGCTTGGGGTGACGGCGACGGCGCGGGCCAGCTTCGGGGTTTACAACACGCGCGACGAGGTGGACCGGCTCGCCGCCGGCCTCGCCAAGGTCAAGGATATCTTCCGATGAGCGAGAGAAGCGAGCAGAAGGTGGAAAGGGCGGACGACTTGGCGCTGGAACAAGAGGGCCAGGGCGAGCGCTATGTCGATGCTTTCCTGAAAGCCGGGGAAAATGCCCAGCCAGCGGCGCCCGAGGAACCCCCTCAAGAAACCATCGATGACCGGATTCTCGCCGCCCTAAGGGAAATCTACGACCCGGAAATCCCGGTCAATATCTATGACCTGGGGCTGATCTATGACTGCGGCATCGATACCGACAATAATGTGGAAATCATCATGACCTTGACGACGCCCCATTGCCCGGTGGCCGAGACCATGCCGGGCGAGGTGGAAAGCCGGGTCGCCGCGGTTCCCGGGGTCCAGTCCGCCACCGTCACGCTGGTCTGGGACCCGCCCTGGGACCCTTCGAGAATGACCGAGGAGGCCAAGCTGGAACTGGGCTTTTTATAGGCCTTGCAGCGACCATTCGGGGAATATGCGCTTTTTCGCCTCCGAGCCATGGGGGTGGGACGTGGAGAGACAAGATGGCCGTTTTGACCATTACCGATGCCGCCGCGGCGCAAATCAAGGCGCTGCTCGCCAAGCGGGGCAAGCCCTGCGCCGGTGTGCGCCTCGGCACCAAGACCGCGGGCTGCTCGGGGCTCAAATACCAGGTCGATTATGTGGACGAGCCCAATCCAGCCGACGAAATGGTGGAGGACAAGGGGGTGAGGCTCTATGTCGAGCCCATGAGCCTCATGTATCTTATCGGCGCCACCATGGACTGGCGGGAAGACACCTTCAGCGCCGGCTTCACCTTCACCAACCCCAATGAAAAGGGCCGCTGCGGCTGCGGCGAAAGCTTCACGGTCTAGGGTCCGGACCCTAGTCGCTGGCGCCGGCGTCGAGCAGCAGCTTCTCCAGGCGGCGATCGCGGGCGTTGCGCGCGTGGTCGAGCGCGGTGCGCCCGGAATTGTCGGCAAGGTCCAGATTGGCGCCCGCGTCGATGAGCGCTTTCACCACCCGGAACTGGCGCGCCCGCACTGCCTTCATCAAGGCGGTTTCGCCGAAGGAATCGGTGAGATTGGGATTGGCCTTGCGGTCCAGCAGGAAATTGACGCCGTCGCCATCGCCCCGCTCGGCATAATACATCAGCACCGTCTTGCTATCGCTTTTGTTGGCAAGGTCCACATTGGCCTCGTGCTTGACCAGAAGCGCGACCCAGGGAAGGCCACCATTTTGCGCCGCGATCATCAGCGCGGTGTTGCCGTCGCCGTCATAGATGTTGGGATATTGCCCATCGTTCAATTTTTGCCGGACCTTGAGGGCGTCCTGCTCTTTGAGCGCCTTTAAAAACTCATAGCGGTCGGAGAATTGCGCGGCCGCCGGCGCGGCAAGACCCACCAGCATGAGGATCGCCACGGCGGGCGACAACGCCCAGGCAAAGCGCCGCCGCGCGTCCTGCCCCGTGCGGATTGCGGATGAAGGGTGGGGCATGGCTTTTCCTTTATTCAGCACTGCGATTCCTCCTCTCGGGTCCGCGCGCCTCATAGGCATCGACGCCGACCCGCCATCCCCTATATATAGGCTGATCGGCAAGACGGCCAGAGCATGGCCATAAATGGGGCAAGTCCATGTCCATCCGGGCGCCTTTTCGGCGCCAAGCCAGCAGGGGCGCGTAATGAGCAACCAAAAAACGGACGATATCCCGTTCTGGCGCCGCAAGCGGCTTTGCGACATGTCGCGCGCGGAATGGGAATCGCTGTGCGATGGCTGCGGCAAGTGCTGCCTTAACAAGCTCGAGGACGATGACGGCGCGATCACCTACACCAATGTCGCGTGCCGCCTGCTCGACGTGCGCCAGGTGCGCTGCACCCGCTATGCCCAGCGCCAGCGTCTGGTGCCCGATTGCGTGGTTTTGACCCCAAAGCGCCTGAAAACCCTCCATTGGATGCCGTCCACATGCGCCTATCGCCTGCTTGCCGAGGGCCGTGACCTCCCCGCCTGGCACCCTCTGTTAAGCGGACATCTTGACAGCGTCCACAAGGCGGGTATGTCGGTTCAAGGCAAGGCCGTGAGCGAGATCGAGGCCGGGCCGCTGGAGCATCATCAGATCGACTGGATACGGTGAAAGCTTGGCTTTGCTGCGCACCATCTCGGTCATCGGCTCGAGCGCGGGGCCATGGATGATCGGCTACCGCCGGTCGGACACGGCGCGCGAGCCCTTAACGCGGGTCGATTACGGGCCGCGGCGGATTACCCTGCTGGTCCCCGATGACTGGTCGATGACCCGGATCGACACCGCCTTGCGCGCCCGCGAAAGCTGGTTCGCCAATTGCGTGCGCCTGGCCGACAGCCGGCAGCGCAGTATCCGCGTCGCCCCGGGGGCGATCGTCCCCTTGCGCGGCCGGCCGCATCGCCTAAGCCACGATGGCGCCCGGGCGCGCATCCATGTCGAGGACGGCCATATCTGGATCGGCGGCGCCCGCGCGGGCGCCGCCGAGCGCGCCGCCCATTGGTTTAAGGAGCAGGCGCGGCGCGATCTGCGCCTCCAGGTGGAACGCTTCGCCTCCACCCTCAAGGTCTCGGTCAACCGTCTGGCCATCCGCGACACCCGCAGCCGCTGGGGGAGCTGCTCGTCCTCGGGCACCCTTTCCTTTTCCTGGCGCGCCGTGCTGGCGCCGCGCCCGGTCCTTCTTTATCTCGCGGCCCATGAAGTGGCGCACCGCCGCCACATGGACCATTCCCCCGCCTTCTGGCATGCCGTGGGGCGCTGCATGCCGGACTGGGCCTTGTGGCGTGACTGGCTGACCTTGAATGGCGGCGAGTTGATGCGCTACCGGCTGCCTTGAGCGGTGCGCTTGCGGCCGAACAGGCGGTCCCAAAAGCTGCGTTTTTTCTGGGGCGGCGGCGGTTCACCGGCGGTTTGCGGCAAAGCTTCTTGGACCCTGTCCTCGGCCACCAGAAGCGGCGGCTCGAGGGAAGCGCTGGGCAAAGGCTGAATGGCAAGACCTTTGCTGGCGCGGGCTATGAAATCGGCCCATAGCCGGGCTGGCAGCGCGCCGCCCGACAATCCGGGAACCGGCCGCGCATCGTCGCGCCCCAGCCATACCCCCGCCGTCATGTCGGCGGTGAAGCCAATGAACCAGCCGTCGCGATTGTCCTGGCTGGTGCCGGTCTTGCCGGCGGCCGGCCGGCCGGGGTTGGCGGCCCGGCCGGTGCCCTGTGCTATCACCCGTTCCAGCATCGCGGTCATCAGCGCCGCCGTCTCCCGCCGCAGCAGCGCTTCGCCCCCCCATGCCCCATAGCGGTTGAGAAGGCGGCCATTGCCATCGCGGATTTCCCGGATGCCATGAGGCGTCACCCGCAGCCCGCCATGCGCGACCGTGGCGTAGGCGGCGCTAAGCTCGGCAAGGCTCACTTCCGAAGTCCCCAAGGCAACGCTGGGATGGGGCGTGATCGGGGTGGAAATCCCCAGCCGCGCCGCAATCGCGATGACCCGCTGGCGATTGACCCGTTCCGCCACCTTGACCGCCACCGTATTGACCGAGCGGGCAAAAGCGTCCGCCAGGCTGATTTCCTCGCCGGAAAAACCGTTCCAATCGTTGCGCGGCGCCCAGCCATCGAGGATCACCGGGCTGTCGCGCATGGTCTCATAAGGGGCAAGGCCGGCTTCCAGCGCGGCGAGATAGACGAACAGCTTGAAGGCCGACCCGGGCTGGCGGCGGGCCTGGACCGCGCGATTAAAGACACTGGCGGCATAGTCGCGCCCGCCAACCATGGCAAGAACGCCGCCGTCGGGGGCAAGGGCGATGAGCGCGGCTTCAAGCCCTGGCATGCGCCCCGGGGGCACATGGCGGGCAAGCGCGGCGCCAGCGGCGGCCTGGACTTTGGGGTCAAGGGTGGTAAGGATGCTGAGGGGCTGCGCCCTGTCGCCGCCGCTTTCGCGGGCCTCGGCCACCACCCAGTCGGTGAAATAACGGTTCTCCAAGGCAGTGCCCCGCAGGACAAGCTTTGCCGGCCGGGCGCTCAAATCCGCGGCTTCCTCGGCGCTCAAATAGCCCGCATCGGCCATCGCCGCCAGCACCGTCGCGGCGCGCGCTTGCGCGGCATTGGCGTTGTTTGTCGGCGCCAGCCGCGACGGCGCCTTCACCAGCCCGGCGAGAAGCGCCGCTTCATGGATAGTGAGGGTGCGGGCGGAATGATCGAAATAAAGCCGGGAGGCAGCATCGATACCATAGGCGCCGCCGCCGAAATAAACGCGGTTGAGGTAAAGCGCCACCAGCTCTTGCTTGGAAAAGCGGCGCTCCAGGGCGAAGGCCAGCATCGCTTCCTTGACCTTGCGAACCAGGGTGCGCTCGGGATTGAGGAAAAGATTTTTGGCAAGCTGCTGAGAAAGGGTGGAGCCTCCTTCAACCACCCGGCCTTCGGCAAGATTGGCCCAAGCGGCGCGTGCGATGCCGCGCCAGTCGATGCCGGGGTGGTCGAAAAAGCGGCGATCCTCGATGGCGAGGATGGCCTGCACCATGACCGGGGGGATGGCGTCGAAAGGCAAGGCATCGCCCCGCACCTGGCCATAGCGGGCAAGCAAGGTCTGGCCATCGCGGGCGAAGATTTCGATGGGCTGCGGACCGGGCGCGGCGGCGACGGCATCGAGGCTGGGAAGGTCGCGCGAAAGCCAGTAGACGCCTCCCGCCAGCACGACGGCGCCCAGCAACAGGGCACTTAGGAAAGCACTGGCAAGCCGCCCCCACCGCTGCCCCCAAAAGGCGGCGCGCGCGCTTTTGCCTGTCGCTTTGGCGCGCCTTTTTCGTGGTTTCGCCATGGGAGCCTTTCCTTTTACCGCGGACCTTATGGGCCGCTCTGTGGCGAAGACAAGGCGCTGCTCGGTTATTGCAATATACCGAACGTTCGGTTATATACCTTTGTCATGGCCAAGTCCGCCACCAAACGCAGCGCCACCATCGACCGCCTGGTGACCCTGTTTCGCACCCGCGGCTATGACGGCGCCTCGCTCAGCGACCTCGCGGCGGCGACCGGGCTGGGCCGCGCCAGCCTTTATCATCACTTTCCCGCCGGCAAGGAGGAAATGGGGCGCTCGGCCCTCGCCCAGGCCGGGCAGCGCTTCACCAAACTGGTGGTGGCGCCCCTGGGCGCCGACCGGCCAGCCAGGGAGCGGCTGTTGGCCATGGTCGACGGCATGGAGGCTTTTTATCGCGACGGGCCGCTGGCGTGCCTTACCAACACCATGAGCCTTGCCGGCAAGGAAAGCCCCTTTCAGCCCGCCATCGCCGCCTCGCTCACCGCCCTTGAAGAGCGCATCGCCAGCGCCTTTGCCTCCCTTGGCCTTAAGCCGGATGCCGCCAAGGACGCAGCGCAGGACATCCTTGCCACCCTCCATGGCGCGCTGGTGGTGGGACGGGTGATGGACGACGCCTCGGTCTTTGACCGCGCCATGGACCGGCTGCGCCGGCGCATCACTGCGGCTTGAAGCTGAGCGCGGTGGAATTGATGCAATAGCGCAGGCCGGTGGGTGGCGGGCCGTCGGCAAAGACATGCCCCAAATGGCTGTCGCATGACGCGCACACTGCTTCGCGGCGCACCATGCCATGGCTGTGGTCGGCTTTTTCCCCGATGGCCTCCGGGTTCAGGGGGGCGAAGAAGCTGGGCCAGCCGGTGCCGGAGTCATATTTGGCGTCCGAACTGAACAACGCCCCGCCGCACGCCGCGCAGTGATAGACGCCCGCGCGCTTTTCATTCCAATAGCGCCCGGAAAAAGGCGGCTCGGTCGCCGAACAGCGGCAGACCGCATATTGCTGAGGGGTCAGCGCCGCCCGCCATTCGCTGTCGCTTTTTTTCACCTTGTCGGGCATGAGTCTTAACGCGCCTCGACGATCCGCTTGATGAGCTGGGGGTCGTCGGGGAGCAGCCCCGAGGCGGGCAAGCGCGGAACCAGGTCGCGCCAGGCGGGCCACAAGGCATAGGCCTTGGCGAAAAGCGGCAGCGCCGCCTCCACCTCGCCTGCCGCGGCCAGGGTGGCGGCGTGCCAGAAAATCATCTCATGATTGTCGGGGGCCAGGGCCTCGGCCGCCGAATAGGCCTTCACCGCGGCGGCGACATCGCCCGTGGTCATATGGCCATCGCCTTCGTCCATCAGGCGATAGGCCCGCGCCAGGGTCAAAAGCCGGCGCAATTCCTTCAGCGGCTCCGCCTGATCCTCGACCCTCAGGTCGAAAATACGCCCCGCCCAAGCGGGCAGCGTGGCGTCGCCCGCGACCACCAGCAGCGCCGCCGACTGCTTGCCGCGAATGTCGCCGCCTTCGCCCTGCGCCGCCTCCAAGGCGGCCATCAGGCGCGCGGCAAGATCACCTTCGGTAGTTTCATAGGCGGTGGCCATGGCGTCGCACACCGTGTCTTGCGCCATGAGGTTGGCTTGCACCGTGAAGCCAGCGCCTTTCCGGTCGCAATGGGCGATGATCGCCTTGTCGCCGGTATGGACGGCGGTGTTGCCCCTGGCGTCGACCATGCCCACCTGCCGCACCTCGATATGGTCGTCAGCCGCCAACAGAGCCTTCAAGGCCGCTGGCGCGGTCTTGCCGCCGCGCATCAAGGCGAGCCCCAAGGGGCCATAGCTGACTTCGGTAAAGGACTGGGTGGCGACCGCGCCGACCCCCGGCGCGGCCCAGGCAACGCCGCCGCCCACGGAAAACCAGTGGGACTGCACGGCAACGCCCAATTCGCCGCTCGCCGGGTCGCGGGCGACGATGGAATAGGTATGGGCGGGGCGCAAGGGAAAGAACGCGCCCTCCGCCCAACCATCCGCCGTGCTCCCTAGGAAAAGCGCGGCAAGGAGGAAAAAACGAGAGAACATGGCGGGAAGCTTAGCCGGCATTCATCGCGCGGCACAAGTCCCCCCTAATGCTTGCCTGGCGCCAGGGGCACGTTGCGCCGCTCCTGGGTCACATAAGCTTGCAGCGCGATCATTTTCGGATCATCGAGGGCAAGCGGCGCGCCTTGAAGGGGGTTGCGGATGCACCAGTTGATCATTTCCGCAAGCACCACCACCCGGCCCAGTTGCTTCTGGAACTTGGGATAGGTCTCGGGGTGGGTGTTGGCGGCATTGGGGTGGCACTGGGCGCACACCACGCCATTGCTGCCAAGCCCGGGGTCGGTCCAGGCGGCGCGGCCTTGCGCCACCACGCCGTCAAAGGCTTGCTGCCACTCAGCCAAGTCTTGCGCGGTGAATTCGTCGGCCGTGGCGGTGGACACCAGGCCAAAGCCAAGGGAGAGAGCGGCAAAAGCCGTAAGCGCTGGTCTCATCATGGAACGCTTCCTCCATCAATAATGGATTTGCGGCGCGATCATCGCCTGTTGATAAGCGGAATCGAGCGGCTTTCCCGCCTTTGCGTCATAAGCCACGGTGCGCGGCGCGTTTTCCGGCAACAGATAGTGCACCGCCGCCTTGCCGGAATTGATATCGATATACTGCCAGCCGGTGGCGTCGCGCTCGAAAAAGGGATCGGCTCGGTTCATCGGCACCGTCAATTTCGGCAAATGGCTTCCCGCCTGGGCATAGCTTTGCGGATAGGGCCAGGGCCAGGCGGTCGCCATCGCCGAGGTGAAGGTGATGGTGCCGATCTGGTTATATTGAATTTGATGCACATGGCCGTAGAGCACCGTCACCTTGCTGAACGGCGCCAGCAGGGCCTGGACGTCCTCCGCATCCTCGGTCCAGAAATTCCAGTTCTTGAAGATTTTCTGCAACGGCGAATGCGACAGCACCACCAAGGGGGTGTCCTTGGGCAGCCTGGCAAGGTCCTTTTTCAACCAGGCGCGCTGCTTCTCCCCAACCATGAAGGGCGAGCCGCGAGGGTCGTCAAGCCCCGCCATGACGCCCATCCGCTCGACCCCCGACGACCAGCGGTCATGGGTCCAGTCGTCATAGGTGAGCACGCTGTTAAGGACGATGAAGTGAACCCCCTTATGGTCGAAGCTGTAGGTCTCCGGCCCAAGCTGGCGGCGCCAATATTCGCCCAGGTCGAGATAATAGTCATGCTCGCCCATGACGTAATAGGTCTTGTAGCGCAGGGCGGACATGATCTCGAGGCCGTGGTCGAGCTCCGCCTTGGTGCCGAGCTGAGCAAGGTCGCCGCCGAAGACGACGAAGTCGGGCCGCGGCGCCAAGAGATTGGCTTCAGCCACCGCCTTGATGAGGCCGCGGTCCCAGTTGCGCACGAAGTCGCGGCCCTTGATGTGCTGAATATGGGCGTCCGAGATATAGGCGAAGCTAAAGTTCCTGGACTTATCATCCGCCCAGGCCAATTCGATGAGGCTCATGGGCAAGGTGGCCCCGGTGACAAGGACGCTGCCCCCTTTCAGGAGGTCGCGGCGGGTGATGCTGGTCATGGCTGGCTCCCCTCCTTTCGGGCGGCGGCGAATTGCGGACTGGTGAGCGCTTCCAAGAAAGCGACGAGGTCCGCCTTCTGCATATCATCAAGCTCCAGCGGGCGAATGCCGCCGCTTTGAAAATCGTTGATCGGATCGTCTGGCTTCACCCGCCCGCCATTGTTGTAGAAATCGACCACCGCCTCGAGCGTTTCCAGGCTGCCGTCATGCATATAGGGGGCGGTGCGCGCGACATTGCGCAAGGTGGGGGTTTTAAAAGCGCCGATGTCCTGGAAGCGCTCGGACACCATATAGCGCCCCAATTCCGAGGCGGCGACCTCGGTCAGCACTTTCACGTCCACATCCGCCCCTTGCGCCTTTTGCGCAAGCTGCGCTGCGGCGAGCTCCTTCACTCCTGTCGCGATCTTGTCGAAGCTGACATTGAGGTTGTGGAATTTGCTGTCGGTGAAGAGGGCGAAGCTTTGCGAGATGGTATGGCACGAGACGCAGCGGCCTTGATTGACGAACACCTCAAGCCCGCGCACCGCCGCCGCGCTCATCGCCGTCTTGTCGCCAGCGAAATAATAGCGGTCGAAGGGCGAATCGCCGGAGACCACCGTGCGCTCGAAACTGGCGATCGCCTGGGCCACATGGTCGATGGTGATGCCCTCGCCGCTGACGCCGAAGGCGGCGCGGAACAGATCGGCATAAGCGGGATCCCCGCGCACAATGGCCAGAATCGGCGCATGGCTGGGCAGCGCCATTTCCACCGGGTTGAGGAACGGCTGCTTGGATTGCGATTCAAGGCTTGCCTCGCGTCCGTCCCAGAATTGCCGCTTCATATAGGCCGCGTTCACCACCGTCGGCGCGTTGCGGGTGCCGGTAAGGTCGTTGATCCCTTTCGATACCCGTAAAGGACTGTCGGTGAACGCCTTGGAAGGGTCATGGCAGGTGGCGCAGGAAACCTTGCCCGTGGCGCTGAAGCGTGCGTCGTTGAAAAGCGCCTCGCCCAACGCCGCCTTTTCCGGGGTCGTCGGATTGTCCATCGGCGCGGCCACTGGCGGCAGGCCGAGGGGCGGCGCCGCCGCCGCCGGCGCCATTATGGCGACAAGGCCGCCGGTAACAAGACAAAGCCTGGCAATGTGCGGAAGATATGGGAAAAAAACGCTTGCGCTCACCATGGCACCGGCCCCCTCCTTCGTCCGCCGCCAAACCAGCGGCCCTGCCGCGGAAACAGCGGAATGCTTGTCGCCAAAACACCGTTCCACGCCGGGACAGGGCGCGCCAACGGTATTTTTCGATGATAGAAATTTAGCGCTTCGATCAACGCCCTGGTTGCGGGCAATCAATCACGGCGCGCATCAAACATCTAGATTGGCGACCGCGAGGGCATTGGCCTGGATGAATTCGCGGCGCGGCTCGACGACATCGCCCATCAGCTTGGTGAACATCTCGTCGGCGGTGTCGGCCTGCTCCACCTTGACTTGCAGAAGCGCGCGCACCTCAGGATCAAGCGTCGTTTCCCAAAGCTGGCCAGGGTTCATTTCGCCCAGCCCCTTATAGCGCTGGATCGACAAGCCCTTGCGTCCGGCTTCCAAAATGGCGGCCAGCAGGTCGGTTGGCCGGTGGAGGGCTTGGCGCACCTCCTTGCGGATGAGGCAGGCCGGGGTCGCAAAGACGGGGGCAACGGCACGCGCCACCTCATCGAGCTTGCGCGCCTCGGCCGAGGCAAGGAGCGGCTTATCGATATGATAGACATCGGTGACGCCCTTGAGGGTACGGGCGATGCGATAGCCGCCCTCGGCGGTGGCGCTTGCTTGCCAGCCGCCGGCGTCCTCAGCGCCGAGACGGCCCGGCGGCAGGCTGCCTTCGCGGTTGAGGCGCTCGGCAAGGGTGGCGGCGGCCTTGGTGCGCGCTGGCGCATCGCCGAGGGAAGCGGGCGCCAGGGCGCCGATCAGCGCCAGCTCCTCGACCAGCAGCCGGTCATAGCTGTGGGGCACGGCCTCAAGCAGCATACGCAAGCGCCGGGCGGTGGCGATGAGGCTTGCCAAGTCGGCGTCGGAACGCTGTCCAGCCGCGGTTTCCAGCACCGCGTCGGCAAGCCCGGTCTCGATGAGGTAACTGTCGAGCGCGGTGTCGTCCTTCAGATAAACCTCGGAGCGACCGCGCGTGACCTTATAAAGCGGCGGCTGGGCGATATAGAGATGGCCCTTTTCGATGAGCTCCGGCATTTGCCGGTAAAAAAAGGTGAGAAGCAGGGTGCGGATGTGCGCGCCATCGACGTCGGCGTCGGTCATGATGATGACCTTATGGTAGCGCAGCTTGTCCAGCGTAAAGTCATCGCGCCCGATGCCAGTGCCCAGCGCGGTGATCATGGTGCCGATTTCCTGGCTCGAGAGCATGCGATCGAAGCGCGCCCGCTCGACATTGAGGATCTTGCCGCGCAGCGGCAGGATCGCCTGAAAGGAACGATCGCGGCCCTGCTTGGCCGAGCCGCCGGCGGAATCGCCCTCGACCAGGAACAACTCCGATTTCGCCGGGTCGCGCTCCTGGCAATCGGCGAGCTTGCCCGGCAGCGAGGCGACATCGAGCGCCCCCTTGCGGCGGGTGAGCTCGCGCGCCTTGCGCGCCGCCTCGCGGGCCACCGCGGCATCGATGATTTTCTGCACCACCGCGCGGGCCTCGCCGGGGTGCTCCTCGAACCACTGGCTAAGCTTGTCGCCGACGATCCCCTCGACCGCCGGGCGCACCTCCGAGGAAACCAGCTTGTCCTTGGTCTGGGAGGAAAATTTGGGGTCCGGCACCTTGACTGACAAAACGCAGGTCAGCCCCTCGCGGGCGTCATCGCCGGTGAGCGCCACCTTTTCCTTCTTGGCAAGCCCGCTCGAGACCACATAAGCGTTGATGGTGCGGGTCAAGGCGGCGCGGAAAGCGGCCAAATGGGTGCCCCCGTCGCGTTGCGGAATGTTGTTGGTGAAGCAAAAGATGTTCTCGTGATAGCTGTCGTTCCATTGCAGCGCCACTTCAACCGCGATCCTGTCGCGCTCGCCGGTGATGGTGACGGGGGCGGGAATCAGCGCCGCGCGGTTGCGGTCGAGATAGCGGACGAAGGCGGTGATGCCCCCCTCATAGAAAAATTCCACCGCGCGCGGCGTCACATGGCGGACGTCGGACAACAGAATGCGCACCCCGGAATTGAGGAAGGCAAGCTCGCGGAAGCGGTGCTCGAGGCGCTCGAAATCGAACTCGGTATGCGTGAAGGTGACGGGCGAGGGAAGAAAGGTGACTTGCGTGCCCGAACGGTCGGCCGCCTCGCCAACCACCGCCAAGGGGGCTTCCGGAACGCCATTGCGAAAGCGCATGAAATGCTCGGCGCCTTTGCGCCAGATGCGCAGCTCCAGCCATTCCGACAACGCGTTCACCACCGACACCCCGACGCCATGGAGGCCGCCGGAGACCTTGTAGCTGCTCTGTTCGAATTTAGCGCCGGCATGAAGCTGGGTCATGATCACCTGGGCGGCGGAAACGCCCTCGCCGGCATGGATGTCGGTGGGAATGCCGCGGCCGTTGTCGGTGACGGTGACCGAGCCGTCGGCGTTGAGCGTGACCTCGATACGGTCGCAATAGCCGGCGAGCGCTTCATCGATGGCGTTGTCGGTGACTTCGAACACCATGTGATGGAGGCCGGAGCCATCCTCGGTGTCGCCGATATACATGCCCGGCCGCTTGCGCACCGCATCAAGCCCTTTCAGCACCTTGATGGCGTCAGCGCCATATTCGGCGGCGGCGGCGTCCTTGGCCATGCGGCCTTGGCTTTGGTCCTGGCTCATCCTTCAAATCCTATGGTCGGTCGCGGAGCGGGCGATGACGCGCCCGTCGAACACGGTGAAGAACTGCGCGCTGTTCTCCAGCGCCTCAAAGAGGGTCGCATCGGTGCCGGTAAGCCAGCACTGCGCCTCGAGCGCGGCAAGGGTTTCGAACAAGGCGGCGCGGCGCAGCCGGTCGAGATGGGCGGCGACCTCGTCCAAGAGAAGCAGCGGCGCCCGCCCGGCGGTATCGCGCACCAGCCCGGCATGGGCAAGGACAAGGCCGATGAGGAGCGCCTTTTGCTCGCCCGTCGAGCATTCTCTCGCGGGCATGCCCTTGGGCCCATGATGGACGATGAGGTCGGTCTTGTGCGCCCCGTCCAGAGCGCGCCCGGCGGCGGCATCGCGCTGCCGTCCCGCCGCCAGCCGGGCGCGGAACGCATCCTCGGCGGCCAGCGCGCTCATGCCTTGCAAGAACCCCTCCACCACGCCTTCAAGGGCAAGCCTTGCCTTGGGGAAAACGCCATCGTCCGCGGTGTCGATGTGGCGAGCGAGCCCCGCCACCAGCTCCCGCCGCGCGGCGGCGATGGCGACCGCTTGCTCCGCCATCTGCGCTTCCAGGGCGTCGAGCCACAAGGGGTCGGCGGAGCGGGCGCGCTCGAGGAGGGCGTTGCGTTCGCGCATCGCCCGCTCATAGGCGCTCAGCGCCCGGCCGTGGCTGGGGTGAAGCGCCAACGCCATGCGGTCCAGAAACCGCCGCCGCGCCGTCGCACCCTCGGCGAACAGCCGGTCCATCGCCGGGGTTACCCAGGCAAAGGCGGCATGCTCGCAAAGCGCTGCGGGACCCGAGGCGGGGCGGCCATCGATGTGGACAAGACGCCGCTCCTCGCCATCCCCCGTGAGTCCAGTGCCGATATCGACGCCGCCCTCCGGGCCAACAAGCCGGGCGGCGACGCCCCAAGGCCGCGTGCTCCCTCGATTGGCCACCTCGGCAAGGCCGGCGCCGCGCAGGCCGCGCCCGGGGGCAAGGAAGGACAAGGCCTCCAGCACATTGGTCTTGCCCGCGCCATTGGCGCCGACCAGCACCACCGGGGCCGGGTCGAGTTCGAGGATAAGCTGGTCATAATTGCGAAAGGCGGTCAAAACCAGACGCACCACGCCGCGGCGCGGCCCGCCTTGCGCCGCCGTCGCGACGGTCAAGGAGGCCGTGGGATGGGTCAAGCCTGCCTCTTGGGTCGTCTTCACACGCGCATCGGCATCAAGACATAAAGGGCGGCGTCATGGGCGCTGTCCTTAACCAGGGTCGGCGCGTTGGCGTCGGCAAGATGGGCCTCCACCGTCTCGCCGTCGATCTGCTCGAGGATGTCCATGAGATAGCGGGAGTTGAAGCCGACTTCGAGGCGGTCGGCGGCATAGCCCACTTCCAACTCCTCCTCGGCGGTGCCGTTTTCCGGATTGTGCACCGAGAGCACCATGCGGCCGTTCTCCAAGGCAAGCTTTACCGCCTTGGTCTTGTCGGTGGCCAGGGTGGCGACCCGGTCGACGCCTTCCTTGAATTCCTGGCGCCCGACGGTGAGAAGATGGCCATCGCCGGCGGGAATGACCCGCTGATAATCGGGAAAGGTGGCGTCGATCAACTTCGAGGTCAGCGTCGCCGAGCCGATGCGAAAGCGGATCTTGGCGTCCGACAAGGCGACCTCCACTTCCGCTTCGTCGCCGTCCAACAGCTTCAGAACCTCCGCCACCGCCTTGCGGGGAATGATGACGCCGGTCATGCCGTCGGCGCCGTCGGGCGCCGGCAGGTCGACCTTGGCGAGGCGATGGCCGTCGGTCGCCACCGCCCGCAGCACCGCCGCGCCATCAACTTCCAGGCTGTGCAGATAAATGCCGTTGAGATAATGCCGCGTCTCTTCGGTGGAGATGGCAAAGCGCGTTTTTTCGATCAGCTTTTTCAAATCGGCCGCCGGCAGGGTGAAGCGAAAGGGCAGATCGCCCTCCGCCAAACGGGGAAAATCCTCCATCGGCAGGGTGGCGAGGGTAAAGCGCGCCCGTCCCGCCGCCAGCACCATGCGCCCGGCATCGGGCGTTGCAAGCGCGATCTGCGCGCCATCGGGCAGTTTGCGCACGATGTCGAACAAGGTATGGGCGGGCACCGTGGTCGCCCCCGCTTGCGCCACCTCAGCCGGCGCTGCCTCCACCATCGAAAGATCAAGATCGGTCGCCGTCAAGCGCAGGCTTTCCCCCTCGCCCTCGATCAGGATGTTGGACAGAATGGGAATGGCGTTGCGCCGCTCGACCACGTTGTGGACATGGGAAAGCGCCTTTAGAAGCGCGCCTTTTTCAATCGTGACCTTCATGCCTTGCCGTCTCATCACTTGCCGGAAGCTGCGCCGCGGCAGCGGACCATCACGAATGGGCCCGCCCTTGCGCCGCCGCCTGCTTCATCTTTCACCCACTCTTCCACGCGCATGCCGCTCATCGGACAGGGAGACCGACCCTGCTCCCATTCGCCAGCCGTGCCGGATGCGCGCAAGATACGCGGCTTTGCCTGGAAATGTTAGCAAAATCTTGTTGGATTTGCTGGATTTTTATCGCTTTGCGCCAAGGCCGCGGGCAGCTTGCTGCATTGGATCGCACGGATGCTGCCGCATCCACGCTCCGCGGCGTTCAAGCATCGTGCCGGCTTGAACAAAACGCGACAAGTCACACCCATCGCGTTTTGGTTTTCCTCACCCTTCGAGACGGCGGCGCAAAAGCGTCAAGTCATGGTCGAGCTCGCTGTCGGTTTGCGCCAGCTCCTCGATCCGGCGCACCGCGTACATCACCGTGGTGTGGTCCTTGCCGTGAAACTCGCGGGCGATCTCGGGGAGCGAGCGGGTGGTGAGCTTCTTGGCCAGGAACATCGCCACCTGGCGCGGCCGCACCACGGTGCGGGTGCGCCGGCTGGACAGAAGATCGGCGAGCCTGATGTTGTAATGCTCGGCGACCTCCCTTTGGATGTCCTTGACCGTCATCCGCCGATGATTGGCGCGCAGAACGTCCTGGAGGACCTCGCGGGTGACATCGAGGGTCGGCGGGACGTTGAGAAGCTGGGCATGGGCGACGATGCGGATGAGCGCCCCCTCCAGCTCGCGCGCGTTCGAGGTGATGTGCCGGGCAAGGAACTGCAAGACTTCCTCCGGCACCGCGGCGCGCTCGCCAAGGCGCGCCGCCTTGGCCTGGAGAATGCCGAGGCGCAATTCATAGTCCATGGGATGGACGTCGGCGACCAGGCCCCAGGAGAGGCGCGAGCGGATCCGCTCCTCGACGCCTTCGAGATCGGCTGGCGAGCGGTCGGCGGAAATCACCATCTGCTTGGCGTTGTCGACCAGGAAATTGAAGGTGTGGAAAAACTCCTCCTGGGTCGATTCCTTGCCGGCGAGGAACTGCACGTCATCGATGAGCAAGAGGTCGACGGAGCGCATTTCCTCCTTGAATTTGAGGATGGTGTCATAGCGCAGCGCGTTGATGAAGCGGTACATGAAGCGCTCCGCCGACATATAGAGGACCCGCGCCGCCGGCTCGCGCCGCGTCACTTCCCAGGCGATGGCCTGCAGGATATGGGTCTTGCCAAGGCCGACGCCGCCATGGATGAACAGCGGATTAAACTCCGCGGTGCGGCCTTGCGCCACCTTGCGGGCGGCGGCGTAGCAAAACTCGTTGGGCTTGCCGACGACGAAGCTTTCGAAGGTCAACCGTTCATCGAGCGGCGTGCCGAGGCGCTCGCGCGGCGCGGGCAGCGCCCGCATGGCGCACGCCGGATCGGCGGCATGCGCTCCCTTCGGCGCCGCTGGCGTTCCCACCACCAGGCGCACGTCGCGCGCGACGGGCAATTCATGGCCCAGCTGATCGCGGATCGAATCGACGAAATTGGCCTTGACGTAGTTGGCCATGAAGCGGTTGGGCAAAGTGAGGACCAAGGTCGAGCCGGCGAGCGAATCGGGGATGATGCGGGCGAACCAGTTGTCATAGGTCTGGGCGCCATGGACTTGCCGCAAGCGGTTGCACACCCGTTGCCAGGCCGCCCGCAAATCGTGGTCGACCGCCACCGCCATCGCCTTTTCCCCACTCATGATTGCACCCATGGCAACGCCGCCACCTTCCATCCGCTCACCGTGGCGCGATGCCCCGTCTCATCGCGCGCGCCCTCGAACCCGCCGGTGACGTTGTAACAGCGTTCATAGCCCGCCGCCGTCACCGCCGCCGCCGCTTCCGCCGAGCGTCCGCCCGAGCGGCACAGAAACAACAGCGGCGCCGTCTTATCGGCGCAGCGGCCGATCAAGGCGGTGAGGAAATCCGGATTACGCCGCATGCCGGGATAGCTTTGCCAGGCGATAAGCACCGGCTCCTTGCCCAAGGAACGCAAGTCCGGCACGCCGACAAAGGCCCATTCCGCCTCGCTGCGCACATCGACAAGCTGCGCCGCCGGCGCACCTTGCAGAATGGCCCAAGCTTCCCGCGCTGTGACATCGCCGGCATGACCCACGCGACGAACCCCCGCTTCACGCAACGCCGTCCGCTCATGAGGCCGCGGCGCAGCTCTTATCAGCCCCTCAAGTCGCTGAAAAGTTATTATTTATCATCAACCAGACAAACAAAAACAACAAACTCCCTTTTGAGGGCGAATACTATCGCCCGCAAAGACAAAATCCGCCCAATATTATGCGGGGACTTTGTTATTTGTTCATTCTTGAGGAGGCCGCAGGATAGCCACCCCCCTCCTCCGGCGCAATGGGAACAAAGCGGGCACGGGGCAAATTTCCCGCTTGACGGTCATCGTCTCGGTGCCGCGAATCCGGCTAAGGACTGGCAATGCCTGACTGTTTCCCGATGGGGCGCGATGGGCAGGAACTTTTGTTACTGCATCAAAAAAATGCGCAAGCCGCGCTCAATGCGCGGCTTGCGGGTTACGCCTTAGAAAGCTCCACGGCGACTCGGGCCGTAACTTCCAAACAGGCTATTGAGCGGCCGGCGTCGAGGCCATGGCTCTAACCTGGCGGGCAAGGCGCGACACCTTGCGCGCCGCCGCGTTCTTGTGCAGCGCTCCCTTGGCAACGCCGCGCTGCAGTTCCGGCTGCGCCGCCTTGAGGGCAGTGGCCGCGCCAGCGGCGTCGCCGGCGATGATCGCCTGTTCCACCTTCTTTATAAAGGTGCGAATGCGCGACAGACGGGCAATGTTGATTTCAGTGCGCCGGGCATTGCGGCGAATGCGCTTACGGGCCTGCGGGCTGTGGGCCATAGATGGATATCCTTCGCTATGCGATGAACGAGGCCGCGCGCGGCCTCGGCAAATTCAAGCCGCGCTCTATACCCACTTGCGCCTTAGCGGTCAACCGTTCCGCGAAACGACTAATCGGCGGCTATTTGTTGTGGAACTTGGGACTGCGCTTGTCGATGAAGGCGGCCATGCCTTCCTTCTGGTCCTCGGTGGCGAACAGGGCGTGGAAGGCGCGGCGCTCGAACAGCAGCCCCTCGGCGAGCGGCCCTTCCCCCGCGCGGTTCACCGCTTCCTTGGCGAGGAGCACCGCCGGGCGCGACAGGCCGGCGATGGCACGGGCGACCTTCATGGTTTCCTCAAGCAGGTCCTCGGCGGGAAAAATACGGCTCACCAGCCCCGCCCGCTCGGCCTCCTCGGCGTCCATGTTGCGCCCGGTCAGAACCATGTCCATGGCCTTGGCCTTGCCCACCGCGCGGGGCAGGCGCTGCGACCCGCCGATGCCGGGAATGACGCCAAGCTTGATCTCCGGCTGGCCGAACTTGGCGCCCTCGCCGGCGAAGATGGTGTCGCACAGCATGGCAAGCTCGCACCCCCCGCCCAAGGCGTAGCCGTTGACGGCGGCGATGATCGGCTTGCGACAGCGGGCGATGGCCGCCGTCGGCGGGCCGAACATGTCCTCCATCAGGACATCGACGAACCCCTTGGGCGCCATTTCCTTGATATCGGCGCCGGCGGCGAAGGCCTTGTCCGACCCGGTCAACACCAGACATCCCACCTCATCGTCGGCATCGGCGGCGACAACCGCCTCGGCAAGCTCGGCCAAAAGCTGCCTATTCAAGGCGTTGAGCGCCTGCGGCCGATTAAGCGTGATCTTGGCAACGCCATCGTCCTTGTCGTAAATAATGGTCTCGTAGGCCATATGTCGCCCCTTGGATTTTGTTCCCCGCCATAGTGGACGGCGCCGTTGGTACAGACTTCGCCGGCGAAGTCAAAGCCTCAATGTCCTGACGCCGCCGGCTCCAGCGTCACCCGCAACACCGTTTCCCGCTCGCCTGCCGTCAGGCTAAGCCCGAGCCGCTCGCCCTCCCGCTCATAGCGAAATTCAGCGCTTTGCCCTTGCCGCGTCTCGCTTTGCAAGCGCCAGCCCAACTGCGGCAGGGCGGCTTCATAAAAGGCGATCACCGTCGCGAGGGAAGAAGCACCCGCCCAGCGCAGATCGACCACCCGGCCCGCCGGCGTGTCGAAATCGACCCGCGCCGTTTCATCCTCGACAAAGCCATCGGGTACGGGAAGGTCCAGCGACTCGGCCCACTTCTGGCTCTCCGCCACCACCGGCGTTACCGCCATCAAGGCCGCCACGGACATGAAAAAACGCTGCGCCATCATCGACCTTATTCTAACGCTGACAGGCCGGGCAGTAAAAGCTGGCGCGGCCCGCTTGCACGATGCGGACAATGGTGCCGCCGCAGGCGGGGGTCAGGCAGGGCGCGCCAGCGCGGCCGTAGACCCGGAATTGGTGCTGGAAATAGCCAAGCGCGCCGTCCGGCTGGATGTGGTCCCGCAGGCTTGAGCCGCCAGCCTCGATGGCGCGGGTGAGCACTTGGCGCACCGCTTCGGCGAGGCGCGCCGTGCGCGCGGGCGCAACCCTGTGGGCGCCGCGGCGCGGGCTGATGCCAGCGCAGGCCAGGGCTTCGCTGGCGTAAATGTTCCCTAGGCCGGCGACCACCCGCTGGTCGAGAAGCGCCGCCTTGATGGGGGTGCGCCGGTTCTTGAGGCGCGCGCCCAAATGGGCGCCGTCAAAGGCGTTGCCCAAAGGCTCCGGCCCCAGGCCGGCGAGCAGGGGGTGGGATGCGACGTCGTCCTCGTCCACAAGGTCGACAAGGCCGAAGCGGCGGGCATCGTTGAAGGCGAGTCGGTCTCCCTGCTCGGTGACGAACACGATATGGTCATGGCGCTCTGGCGTGAACGCCTTGTCCGCCGGGACGAGGCGCAGGCGTCCCGACATGCCGAGATGGAAGAGAAGCACCAAACCGCCCGCCATGTGGACAAGGCCGTATTTCGCCCGCCGGGTGATGAAGCGCACCCGCCGGCCTTCCAGGCGCCGGGCGAAATTTTCCGGCACGGGCTTGCGCAGCACCGCGCGGCGCACCGTCACCTCGACAAGCCGCTGTCCGTCGAGGCGGGGCCGCAGGCCGCGGATAACGGTTTCCACCTCGGGCAGTTCAGGCACGTCTTTCTCCTCGGCATCCTTGCGAAGGGCTTTGCCCGCGCCATTGCCTCCGCTATGGTCCGCCCAAATCAACCTGCTTAGGCGAAGGGCCTGGATGATGGCGCATGAAAAGGCTGACGGCAAGCCAGCGGCGATGGCCAGTTTCGGCTATGAGGAGGTCGCGGCGCACGACAAGGCGCGGCTTGTCGGCCGGGTCTTTTCCTCCGTCGCGCGGCGCTACGACCTGATGAACGATATCATGTCGGGCGGCCTTCACCGGCTGTGGAAACGGGCCTTTGTCGCCGCCGTCGCGCCGCGCCCGGGCGAACGCTTTCTCGACGTCGCCGGCGGCACCGGCGACATCGCCTTGCGGATCTTGGACAAACTGGCGGAGCACAGGCAAACCGGTGCGGCGAACGTCACCGTCCTTGACATCAACCCCGACATGCTGGCGGTGGGCAAGGCCCGCGCAGCGCGGCGCGGCGTGGAAGGCGGCCTTGCCTTTCTCGCCGGCGACGCCGAGGCCCTGCCCCTCGCCGATGGCGCGGCCGATGTCTACACCATCGCCTTTGGCATCCGCAACGTCACCCATATCGAACGGGCGCTTGCCGAAGCGCGACGGGTGCTGAGCCCCGGGGGGCGTTTTTTCTGCCTTGAGTTCTCTCCCCTTGACACCCCTTTCCTTGACACCCTTTACGATGCCTATTCCTTCCACCTCATCCCCCGCTTCGGCCGCTGGATAGCCAATGACGAGGCCTCCTACCGCTATCTGGTGGAGAGCATCCGCCGCTTTCCCGCGCCCGAGGCTTTCGCGGCGATGATGAGAAGGGCCGGCTTTGAACGGGTGCGCCATCGCCGCCTTTCCGGCGGCATCGTCGCCATCCACCAGGGCTGGCGGCTGTGATGGCCGGGGCGCTCGGCCATCTTCTCGCCCTGTGGCGCAGCGGGCGGTGCCTTGCCCGCTATCGGGTGCTGGAGGTGCTGGACCGGGGCGGCCCGCTGCCGCTTTCGCTGCGCCTCGCGCGCTGGATTGTCGGCCTTGGCGCCGGCCGCGCGGCGGACCCCGGCGCCCCCCTCGGGACCCGGCTTGCCAAGGCCTTGGAAGCGCTGGGTCCCGCCTATATCAAGCTCGGCCAAGCGCTTGCCACCCGGCCCGACGTCATCGGCGCCGACACGGCCACCGCCTTGCGCGCCCTGCAAGACCGCTTGGCGCCCTTCGACAGCGCCCGCGCCCACGACACCGTCGCCAGCGAACTCGGCCGCCCGCTCAGCGACATCTTCACAAGCTTCGACGACCAGCCGGTCGCCGCCGCCTCCATCGCCCAGGTCCACCGGGCGACCACCAGTGATGGCCGCGCGGTGGCGGTTAAGATCCTGCGCCCCGGCATCGAAGCCCGCTTTGCCCGCGACCTTGCCCTGTTCCGCTGGGCCGCCCGGCAGCTCGAGGCCTGGAACGTGAAGTCGCGCCGCCTGCGCCCCATCGCGGTGGTGGAAACCCTGGCCGAGATGGTGGCGCGCGAGCTTGATTTGCGCCTCGAAGCCGCCGCCGCTTCCGAGCTCGCCGACAACATGGCCGGCGAGCCGGGCTATCACATCCCCGCCGTCGACTGGCAGCGCACGGCGCGGCGGGTGCTGACCATGGACTGGGCCGAGGGCGCGCCGCTCACCGACCTGCAAGCGCTTGCCGCCCGCGGCATCGACACCCGCCCCATCGCCACCCGGCTGGTGCGGGTGTTCCTCACCCAAGCGATGCGCGACGGGTTTTTTCACGCCGATCTGCACCAGGGCAATCTTCTCATCGCCGAGGATGGCACCGTCACCGCGGTCGATTTCGGCATCGTCGGCCGCCTCGACCGGCCCAGCCGGCGTTATCTTGCGCAAATCCTCTATGGCTTTTTGAAGCGTGACTACACCCGCATCGCGCAGGTTCATTTCGACGCCGGCTTCGTGCCCGCGCATCACCGGGTGGCGGACTTCGCCGCCGCCATGCGGGCGATCGGCGAGCCGATCATGGGCCGGCCGGTCAAGGATATTTCCGCCGGCCATTTGTTAGCCCAGCTCTTCGCCACCACCGAGCGCTTTGACATGGCGACCCAACCGCACCTCATCTTGTTGCAAAAGACCATGGTGATGGTGGAAGGCCTTGCCCTGGCGCTCGACCCCGACATCAACATGTGGGACGCCGCCGCACCAGTGCTGGAAGGCTGGATGCGCGAGGCGATGGGGCCGGAAGCGCGCGCCGCCGACGCGATCCACGACCTTGTCGGCCTTGCCCGCCGGCTGCCCGGCGTCCTCGCGGCGCTGGAGGCCTGGGCGGAAAACGCGGCGGCCTCGCCTGGCGCCGCCCCGCCGCCGCCGCGCGCGGCTCCGGACGCGCCGGCGTGGTGGCTTTTCCTTGGTGTCCTTACCGGGGCGACGGCGGCCGGCGTCGTTTTTTTGCTAAGCCAAATGTGAGAGCGAAAGCTTTTGCTCCAACAAGTCTTCCTGGGCTAGGGTTCGGACCATGCTTGAAGGCAAACGCGTTCTTCTCATCATCGGCGGCGGCATCGCCGCATATAAGTGCCTCGACCTCATCCGCCGCCTGCGCGAGCGTGGCGCGTCGGTGCGCGCCATCCTGACCCGCGCCGGCGCTGAATTCGTCACCCCCTTGTCGGTCGCCGCCTTGTGCGAGGAGCCGGTCTTCACCGCGCTGTTCGACCTTAAGGACGAAAGCGAGATGGGCCATATCCGCCTGTCCCGCGAGGCCGACCTGGTCTTGGTCGCTCCGGCGACCGCCGACCTCATCGCCAAGATGGCGCATGGCCATGCGAACGACCTGGCCTCGACCGCCCTCATCGCCACGGATAAGCCGGTGATGGTCGCCCCGGCGATGAACAGCCGCATGTGGGCCCATACCGCGACCCAGCGCAATTTCGCGCAAATCCTCGCCGACGGCGTGCGCGCGGTGGGGCCGGGCGCGGGCGATCTGGCGTGCGGCGAGGTGGGCCCTGGCCGGATGGCGGAGCCGGCGGAAATTCTTGCCGCCATCGAGGCTTTTTTCGGCAACGCCCAAGGACCCCTCAAGGGCCGGCGGGCGCTGGTGACGGCGGGGCCGACGGTGGAGGCGATCGACCCCATCCGCTATATCGCCAACCGCTCCTCCGGCAAGCAGGGCTACGCCGTCGCCGCGGCGCTGGCCGAATTGGGCGCCGAGACCACCCTCGTTTCGGGACCCACCGCCTTGTCGCCGCCGCCCGGGGTGCATGTCATCCCCGTTCAGTCGGCGCGCGACATGCTGGCCGCCTCTACGGCGGCGCTGCCCACCGACATCGCCATCTGCGTCGCCGCCGTCGCCGACTGGCGGGTGGCGGAAGAAGCGGCAGCCAAGCTTAAAAAAAACGCCGGCGCGCCGCCGCCGCTTAAATTGGTGGAAAACCCGGATATCCTCGCCGCCCTTGCCGCCCGCGCCAACGACCGGCCGGCGCTCGTCATCGGCTTTGCCGCCGAGACCGAGGACGTTGTCGCCCACGCCCAGGCCAAGCGGTTGAAAAAGGGCTGCGACTGGATTGTCGCCAACGATGTCTCGGCGCACAATGGCGTGATGGGCGGCGACGACAACAGGGTCCATCTCATCACCGCCGATAAGGTCGAGGATTGGCCGGCGATGCCCAAGATCGCCGTTGCCCGGCGGCTGGCGCGCCATATCGCCGACCATTTCGCCAAGGCATGACCCTCACCCTTGCCATCACCCGCCTCCCCCATGGCGCCGACTTGCCCTTGCCGGCCTATCAGACGGCGCAAAGCGCCGGGATGGACCTCATGGCGGCAGTCGGGACCCAAGGCATCGTCCTGCCGCCCGGCGGCCGGGCGCTCATCCCCACCGGCATCGCCATCGCCTTGCCGGCGGGCTATGAGGGCCAGGTGCGGCCGCGCTCCGGCCTGGCCTTGAAGCAGGGCCTCACCGTCCTCAACGCGCCCGGCACCATCGATGCCGATTATCGCGGCGAGGTGGGGGTGATTCTCGCCAATCTCGGCACCCAGCCCGTGAGCATCAGCCGCGGCATGCGCATCGCCCAACTGGTGGTGGCGCCGGTGAGCCGGGTCGCCTGGCGGCCGGTCGCGCGGCTCGACGAAAGCGCGCGGGGGGAAGGCGGCTTCGGCTCCACCGGCATGGACGCCATGCGCTGATGAAGGGCGGCGGGCCATGGATTTGACCGACACCCAGTTGGAGCGCTATGCCCGCCATATCGTTCTGCGGGAGATCGGCGGCGCCGGGCAAAAGAAGCTGCTCGCGGCATCGGTCCTCGTGGTCGGCGCGGGCGGGCTGGGAGCGCCGGCGCTTCTCTATCTCGCCGCCGCCGGGGTCGGCCGGCTGGGCGTCGTCGATGACGATGAGGTCGCCCTGTCCAATCTGCAGCGCCAGGTCATTTACCGCACCGACGCTGTGGGCCAGCCCAAGACGGCGCAGGCCGCTGTCGCCCTCCACGCGCTCAACCCCGATGTCGCGGTCGAGACCCACCCGCTCCGGCTTGACCGGACCAACGCCGCCGCGCTGATAAAAGACTATGACCTTGTCATCGACGGCTCGGACAATTTCGCCACCCGCTTCATCCTCAACGACGCCTGCCATCTTTTGGCCAAGACCCTGATCGCCGCGGCGGTGGGGCCGTTCGACGGCCAGCTCGCCACCTTCAAGTCCCATGACGGCAGGCACCCCTGCTACCGCTGCTTCGTCCCAGCGCCGCCGCCGGGGGATGAGGGCACTTGCGCCGACCAAGGCATTCTCGGCGCCCTTGCCGGCGTCATGGGAACCCTTGCCGCCCTGGAGGCGCTGAAAGAACTGGCTGGCGCCGGCGACAGCCTTGCCGGCCGCATCCTGCTTTATGATGGCCTTGGCGCGCGCATGCGCACCATCGCCCTTGCCAAGGACCCCGCTTGCCCGCTGTGCGGCGCGCGGCCACGGATTAGGGGCCTGGACGACATCGGCCAGGCTTAGAGCCCGTTTCGAAACGGGCTCTTAGCGCCAGTCCTCGAGCACCCGGTCGGGCGGGGTGTGGCCGTCGATGAAGGTCTTGATGTTGATCAGCACCTTTTCCCCCATTTCCTGGCGCGATTCCTTGGTCGCCGAGCCCATGTGGGGGATCGCCACCACATGGCTAAGCTCCAAGAGCTCGGGGTTCACATGGGGGGCGCTTTCATAGACGTCGAGGCCAGCGCCGGCGATCCGCCCGCTTTTGAGCAAGCGAATGAGCGCCGTTTCGTCGATCACCTCGCCGCGCGCGGTGTTGATGATGAAGGCGTGGGGCTGCATCAGCTCCAGCCGGCGCGCCGACAGCAAATGATAGGTCGCCGGGGTGTGCGGGCAGTTGAGGGAGATGATGTCCATGCGGTGGAGCATCTGGTCGAGGCTTTCCCAATAGGTCGCCTCCAAGGCCTCCTCCACCGCGACCGGCAGACGGTGGCGGTTGTGATAATGGATGGAAAGACCGAAGGCGCGGGCCCGGCGGGCCACTGCCTGGCCGATGCGCCCCATGCCGACGATGCCCAGCCGCTTGCCCCAGATGCGGGTGCCCAGCATGTGGGTCGGCGACCAGCCGGTCCAGTGCCCGTCTTCCAAAAGGCGCGCCCCTTCCAGCAAGCGCCGCGGCACCGCCAGCATCAGCGCCATGGTCATGTCGGCGGTATCCTCGGTGAGGACCCCCGGCGTGTTGGTGACGGTGATGCGCCGGGCGCGGGCGGTCGCCAGGTCGATATGGTCGACCCCGACGCCGAAATTGGCGATGAGGCGAAGCTGCGGTCCGGCCTGGGCAAGCACCGCCTTGTCGATCCGGTCGGTGACGGTGGGCACCAGCACGTCGGCCTCGGCGACGGCGGCCATGAGCTGGGTTTGGGCAAAGGGCTTGTCGTCGAGATTGAGCGAGACGGTAAAAAGCTCCATCATTCGGGTCTCGATCGCCTCGGGCAGGCGACGGGTGACGACGACCTTGGGTTTTGTCTTGGGCATGCCGCTTCTTTAAAATCGATGGTTGCTGCGGGTGACGCTCCTGTCATACACAGTCGCGCCTGGCGATGCCAGGGGGTTGACGCGCGGCCCATGGCGGCATAGCACCGCGGCAGGGCCGGGAACACCAAGGCATGTGGAGGCAGGTGCCATGAAAACGCTGGGAAAAGCCGTCATGAGGCTTGGCATTCTTGCCATCGCCGCCGGCTTGGCGCCGGCCTTGGCGCAAGAGGATGGCGAGGCTGTGCCGCGCTTCATGTCGTTAAGCGCCAGCGAGGCCAATCTGCGCACCGGGCCCGGCCTTGGCTATCCCATCCTGTGGGTCCTGCAGCGCCCAGGCCTTCCGGTGGAAGTGCTGCGCCGCTTTCAAGGCTGGGCGCAAATCCGCGAGCCCGGCGGCGCCACCGGCTGGGTCGATGGCAAGTTCCTGTCGGCGACGCGCACCGTCATGGTCAGCGATGCCGTGCGCACCCTTTTCGCCGCGCCGAGCGCCACCGCGCCCGCCCGCTGGCGGGCCGAGCCCGGGGTCATCGCCAGGGCGCGCGCCTGCAAGGACGCCTGGTGCCAGCTCGATATCGACGGCAAGACCGGTTGGGTCCTGCGCATCCATGTCTGGGGCACCTATCCCGGCGAGAATTTCGCGGATTGAAGGTCAGGAGCGGAAAATGCCCTTGGGCCGCTTGGGATTGGCGTAAAGCAGCACAAGGCCAAGGATGAGGAAGGGGCTGAAGGCGGGAAGGCCGAGAAAAAAACCGGCAACGCCGTCCAAGGCGTCTGGGGACGCCTCCGGCCCAAGGACATGGGCAAAGCTCGCCTTGCTCAACAGCGCCCAGGTCTCGGCAAGGGAAAGCACGCGCAAGCCTCCCATCTCGAGCGTCAGCAATAGGTCTATGCCGAGCACCACCACGCTCAAACCGATCAGCAGCCTGGCTATCAGCCGTGCGGCCATGGAACCGCCCCTTAGCTCTTTTGCTTAAGACAGCAAATCACATCAACGGGATGGCGACAAGCGCTGGGAATGGGCGGCTCTAAGAGCCTTGCGTCAAAAGGCGCGATGGATATAGTGCCGGCACGCCAGGGATGGGTGGCCGAGTGGTCGAAGGCGCACGCCTGGAACGCGTGTATACGGGCAACCGTATCGTGGGTTCGAATCCCACCCCATCCGCCATTTTGCAGAATTTCGCTTTGCTGCTCCGAATTTCGCAAATTAAGCGCGAGAGTCGCCCCCGGTGCTGTGCTCGACTTCATGAGGAGGCGCTGGCAAGGCTGTAAGACCGTGATATCTCACGCGTCCAACGCGCTCACGTGACCACTTATGTCGTCGTGCCGGCTAACATGAGCGTTAGGCGACCTTGCTTCCCGGTTGGATAATGTGAGCATAGAATGTACAGATAACGGGAAGGCATTGAGACTATTTGAAGAGGTCAGATGACACGCGTTGCCATCCGTCCTGAACTGTTGCGCTGGGCGCGGGAGCGGGCCGGCATTCATGACGCCGACGGCCTGCTCGGCCGTTTCCCCAAACTCGGGCAATGGGAAGCAGGCGAAGCGCAGCCCACTCTCAAGCAGTTGGAATCCTTCGCGCAGGCGCTTCATGTGCCCATCGGCTATCTGTTCTTGGCCTCGCCGCCGGAAGAACCGCTGCCCATCCCGGACTTGCGCACCCATGACGGGCGCGCGGTGCGGCGGGCAAGCCCCGATCTCTTGGACATGCTCTATGCCTGCCAGGAACGGCAGGGCTGGTATCGCGATTTCGCGGCTGTCACGCGGATGCCGGAGGCGGCCTACGTTAGCAGCGCGAGCCTTGATGACAGTCCACAAGACATTGCGGCGCGCATGGCGGAAGTGCTCGGCTTCGACGTGACCGCAAGGGCCACTTGCCGCACCTGGGAAGAGGCGCTGCGGCTGTTCATCGCGCAGGCGGACGCCGCCGGGGTGCTTGTGATGGTGAGCGGTGTTGTGCTTTCCAACAACCGTCGCATCCTCGACCCGGAGGAGTTCCGCGGCTTCGCGCTGGCCGACAGGCGCGCGCCGCTGGTCTTCATCAACGGGGCGGACACGAAGTCCGGCCAGATGTTCACGCTGGCGCATGAGCTGGCGCATCTCTGGCTCGGCTCCTCGGCGGTGTCGGATGCCAGCGCCGCGCCGCTCAACGGCTATCGCCGCGAGGAGGTCTGGTGCAATGCGGTTGCCGCCGAGCTGCTGGTCCCGCTCGCTGCTTTACGGCCAGAGATCCAGCGGGGGGAGCCGCTTGACGACGCGATGCAGCGGCTGGCGCGGCAGTTCAAGGTCAGCACACTGGTCATCTTGCGCCGCCTGCTGGATGCGGGCGCGCTCGACCGCCCCGCTTTCGACCGCGCCTGGGCTGAAGAGCGCGCGCGCCTGCGCGAACTCGCCCAGTCCGGCGCTGGCGGCGGCGACTTCTACCGCACCACGCTTTCGCGCGTCAGCCGACGCTTTGCCCGCGCGCTCGTCGAAAGCACGCTGGAAGGACAGACGCTCTACCGCGACGCCTTCCGGATGCTGGGTGTTAAGAAGACGGAGACGTTCAACAATATCGGGCGTGAAGTGGGGGTCATCGGATGACCCGCTACCTGCTCGATACGAACATCTTCATTCAGGCGAAGAACCTGCATTACGGCTTCGACTTCTGTCCGGCGTTCTGGGTATGGCTGATCATACAGAACGGCACCGGCCGCGTCGCCAGCATCGACAAGGTCGGTGATGAATTGCAGGCCGGGGGCGACGATCTCTCCGATTGGACCACCGCGCGCGGGAAGTCTTTCTTTCTGCCGCCCGATGATCCTGTTGTGCCAGCCCTTCAGCGGGTCAGCGCCTGGGCCACTGGCCAGAACTACGAGGCAGCGGCGATCGCAACTTTTCTTCAGGTCGCGGACTACTGGCTGGTGGCGCATGCGCTGGCCCATAATTTTGTGGTCGTCACCCATGAAGTGCCTTCGGATTCGACACGCAAGATCAAGATCCCCAATGCCTGCATCGGGTTGGGTCTGACTTGCATCAGCCCCTATGAGATGCTCCGGCGCGAACGCGCGCGGTTCGTTCTCGGGCCAGCGCCAAAGGGTGCATAAGTGCAGATTAGGGTCCGGACCCTAATCTGCGGGTATTCCTGTAATTCGGACGCACGGTAAGTTGCTGTAATTTTACCCGGTCCGCCCCTCATCGAAATGCTCATTCCTGCGGAAGCGAAGATTCACCCATAAATGCGAGAGCGTGCCGGCGCGATGCGGGGCATGGTTCGAGCGCGTTTGTCGAAGAGTCTCCTCCCTCCGCCAGTTCTTTTATCTCGCGGCGCTTCGTTTCGTTCATGCCGCCGAGGGCGCGCGCTGGCCCTGCGGCGCCCGACCTGGCGCTTGGCTCCCCGCCTTTAATCCTCTCGTGGCTCGAGCCGCAGGATGCGCCCCGTCGCGCTATCGGTAAGAAGATAAATCAGCCCATCGGGTCCTTGGCGCACGTCGCGGATGCGCTCGCCCATCTCGGCCAAGAGATGTTCTTCCCCGACCACCCGCTCGCCGTCCAAGGACAGGCGCACCAGGCGCTTATGGGCAAGGCTGCCGATGATCAGGCTGCCCCGCCAGCCGGGATAGCGGTCGGCGGTGACGAACGCCATCCCCGAAGGAGCGATCGACGGCGTCCAATAATGGATCGGCTGGCCCATGCCTGGTTTATGGGTGCCCTCGCCGATAGGAAGGCCCGAATAGTCGCGCCCCCAAGTGATCACCGGCCAGCCATAATTATGGCCGGGGTCAATGATGTTAAGCTCATCGCCGCCGCGCGCGCCATGCTCGTGCACCCACAAGCGGCGGCTCAAAGGGTGGAGCGCCGCCCCTTGCACATTGCGGTGCCCATAGGAGTAAATCTCGGGGAGGGCGCCGGGCTTGTCGATGAAGGGGTTGTCCGCCGGCGCTGCGCCCGCGGCGGTGACGCGGATGATTTTGCCCAAGCTGTTTTCGAGATTCTGCGCTTGCGCCTTGTGATGGAAGCGCTCGCCCAAGGTGATGAAAAGCGTGCCATCGTCGGCGAACACCAGGCGCGCCCCGAAATGGCCCCAGCCTTTCGCCTTGGGCGTCTGGCGGAAGATGACGGTGACGTCTTCCAGCCCCGAGACGCCAAGCCGGGCATGGGCAACCACGGTGCCCGCGTGCTTGGGGTTTTCCGCATCGGCCTCGGCATAGGCGAAGTAGATGCGCCGGGTTGCGCTGAAATCCGGCGCCAGCGCCACGTCCATCAGCCCGCCCTGGCCCTTGGCGGCGACGTCCGGCACCCCGGTGAGGGGCGGCGACAGCCAGCCATCGGCGCCGACAATGCGCAGCCGCCCCGCCCGCTCCGTCACCAGCATGCGCCCGCCGGGCAGAAAGGCAAGGCTCCAGGGGTGCTCGAGCCCCCGCGCCACGGTGACGACGCGCAGTCCTGCGTCCGCCGCTTTCAACGCTGCGCGCTGCGGGCCGGGGTTGAACAAGGTCTGGACCCCATAAAGGGCGATGAACCCGCCCAGCCCAAGGGCAAGAGCAAGGCCAATTCCCCCCACCCACAGGACTATCCGCTTCATCGGGCGTTCTTCCCCGTATCAATCAAGATGGCGCGTCCACTTCATCCTAGTGGTGCGATTCCAACAGATGGTTCCCATCTGTTGGAGAAATCGTACCACAGATTCAATAACTTAAGTGGTCCACTTTTCCCAAACGGATGGATTTATCCATTTGGGGCGGACCACTAGCAACGAGGCCATGGACAAGTGAAGGGCCAGCGGCTTCAATACGGGCGCCGGGAAAGAGGCCGGTGAACAAGCGGGAGGCCTAGATGACCCTGTCGCGTTGCCGCAATATCGCGGATTTGCGGATGCTGGCCCGCCGCCGCCTGCCCGCCCCCATGTGGCACTATATGGACGGCGGCGCGGACGATGAGCGCAGCCTTGCCCGCAACACCGCGGCCTTTGCCGACTATGACCTCATTCCCCGCTATCTCGTCGATGTCGGGGAAATTTCGCTCAAAACCCGCCTTCTTGGCTGCGACCTTGACTTGCCCTTTTTCCTCGCGCCCACCGGCATGTCGCGGCTGTTCCATCATGACAAGGAGCCAGGGGTCGCCCGCGCCGCGGCGCGCTTTGGCACGCTTTACAGCCTTTCCACCGTCGCCACCACCTCCATCGAGGAGGTGGCAAGGGCAAGCGATGGCCCCAAGATGTTCCAGGTCTATGTCCATAAGGACCGCGGCCTCACCCGCGAGTTCGTCGCCCGCTGCAAGGCGGCGGGCTACGCCGCCTTGTGCCTTACCGTCGACATGCCGGTCGCCGGCAACCGCGAGCGCGACCTCAAAACCGGCATGACCCTGCCGCCGCGCTTTGGCCCGCGCAGCCTTTTAAGCTTTGCCGCCCACCCCCGCTGGACCTGGCATTTGGTGCGCCAGCCCGATTTTGCCCTCGCCAATGTCAGCCACCGCATCGCGGCAAAGGACGTCAGCCTCATGAGCTATGTCAACGCCCAGTTCGACCGCGGCGTCAACTGGGACGATGCCGCCTGGCTCGCCGGCGAATGGGGCGGGCCCCTGGTCATCAAGGGGCTTTTGAGCGCCGAGGACGCCCGCCATGCCGCCGATATCGGCGCGGCAGCGGTCATGGTCTCCAACCATGGCGGGCGCCAGCTCGATGGCGCCATCGCCCCCATCGACTGCATCGCCCCGCTGCGGGCGGCCGTCGGCGACCGGCTCGCCCTCATCCTCGACGGCGGGGTGCGCCGCGGCAGCCATGTTCTTACCGCCCTTGCCCTTGGCGCCGATGCGGTTTCCATCGGCCGCGCCTATCTCTACGGCCTTGCCGCCGGCGGCGAGGCCGGGGTTGAACGGGCGCTCGCCATTTTAAAGGCGGAGATGGAGCGGGCGATGGCGCTGATCGGCGCCCGCACCATCGCCGACATCCGCCCCGAGATGATAAAAGGCCGAAAGCCCTGAAACCGGGGCTGCGACGCTTTGTCTGGGATATGGACTTTAGGGCCGCTTGGGCTTGACCCGAGCCAAACTTGGCTTATCTGTGAGGCATAATATTAGATTTATCTGATATACATGTCGCGCCGCAGCGGCGATGAGGGGGCAAGCCATGGGCGAAGCCAGGCAGAATGAAGAAAAAGGCGAGGCCACCGGCGCGCTTGCCAGGATCGTCGATTTTTTCCTGCGTTCCGACCTCACCCCCTTTTTCATCGCCTTGTCACTGATCGCCGGAGTGGTCGCCATCGCCCTTACCGCGCGCGAGGAGGAGCCGCAGATCGTCGTCCCCATGGCCGACGTGCTGATCAGCGCCCCTGGCCTGCCGGTGGGCGAGGTGGAGCGCCAGGTGGCGACCCCGCTCGAAAAGCTCCTCAGCCAAATCGATGGCGTCGAGCATGTCTATTCCCAGTCCCTGCCTGGGCGCGCCGTCGTCACCGTGCGCTTCTTCGTCGGCGAGGACCGCGAGGACAGCCTGGTCAAGATCTACAACAAGATCCAGTCGAACCTCGATGTGGTGCCCCCTGACGTCGCCAGCTGGGTGGTGAAGCCGGTGGAGATCGACGACGTGCCGATCCTCATCGCCACCCTATGGAGCGAGGACCCGGCCCGCATCGACGATCATGGCTTGCGTCGCCTCGCCGAGGAGGTTGAGATCGAGCTGCAGGCAGTGCGCGGGACCAACCGCACCAGCATTTTCGGCGGCCGTCCCCGGGTTGTCCGGGTGGAACTTGACGCCGACGCGCTGGCGGCGCGGCGCACCGCGCCGCTCGATGTCGCCTGGGCGCTGGGCGTCTCCAACACCCGTTTGCCGGCCGGTGCGTTCGCCCAGCGCGATACCGTTTTCACCGTCGATGCCGGCGATTTTTATGGCGGCGCCGAGGCCTTGCGCCAGGCGGTGGTGAACGTGGTCGACGGCACCCCGGTTTTCCTAAAGGACGTGGCGCGGGTCATCGACGGCCCGGCGGAACCGGACACCTATAGCTGGATCGCCTTTGGCGCCGCCGAGGCCAGCGCGCAAGCCGAGGCCGGCAGGGTTTTTCCCGCCGTCCATATCGCGGTCGCCAAGCGCAAGGGGACCAACGCCGTCACCGTCGCCGCGCGGGTGAAGGAGCGGCTGGATGAACTAAGCCAAACCCATTTTCCCGAAGGCGTCCATGTGCGCGTCACCCGCGACTATGGGGTGACCGCCGACAACAAGGTGAACGAGCTTTTGGAGGCCCTCCTCGTCGCCATCCTCATCGTCGTCGGCCTTATCGCCTATAGCCTTGGCTGGCGCGAGGGCCTGGTGGTTGCCGCTGCGGTGCCCATCACCTTCGCCCTCACCCTGCTCGTCAATTACTGGGCGGGCTACACCATCAACCGGGTGACCCTGTTCGCCCTCATCCTTTCCCTTGGCCTCGTCGTCGATGACCCCATCGTCGATGTGGAAAACATCCATCGCCATCTCGCCATGCGCAAACGCTCCGCGCTCGATGCGGTGCGCGCGGCGGTCAACGAAGTGCGCCCGCCGATCATCCTTGCGACCCTTGCCGTCATCGTCTCCTTCCTGCCGATGATGCTGATCACCGGGATGATGGGCCCTTATATGCAGCCGATGGCGCTCAACGTGCCCATCGCCATGCTGATGTCGATGGTGGTGGCGTTCACCGTCACCCCCTGGCTTGCCTATCGCGCCCTTAAAAACACCGCCGGCAAGGGTCATGGGGCAGCGACGCCGGCATCGGTCGAGGCGACGTTGCTGCACCGCTTTTACGCCCGCACCCTGGGGCCGGTTCTGGATGACCGGCGCCGCGCCTGGTGGCTTTTGGGTATTGTCACTTTCCTGTTTCTTGCCGCCGCGACGCTTGCGGTTTTCCGCGCGGTACCCTTGAAGATGCTGCCTTTCGACAACAAGAACGAGCTGCAAATCCTCATCAACCCGCCCGAGGGGACGACCCTTGAAGCGACCGATGCGCTTGCCCGCGACCTTGCCGAGGTGGTGCGCCGGGCGCCGGAGGTGCGCGACATCGAAGCCTTTGTCGGCATGGCCTCGCCGATGGATTTCAACGGCATGGTGCGGCACTATTATCTGCGCAAAGCGCCTTATGTGGCGGAACTGCGCATTAATTTCATCGACAAGAGAAAGCGCGGCCAGCAGAGCCATGAGATTGCCCTGCGCCTGCGCGATGCGCTGGAGAGGGTGGCGGCGCAGGCCGGCGCCCGCATCGCCATCGTCGAGGTGCCGCCGGGCCCGCCGGTGCTCGCCACCGTCACCGCCGAGATTTACGGCGCGCCGGGCGTTCCCTATGAGCGGTTGCGTGAAGCGGCCCGGGTGTTGGAAGCGCGCCTGGCCCTGGAGCCGGGCGCCGCCGACATCGATTCCACCGTCGAGGACGGCGCCCCCCGCCTTCTTTTCATGACCGACAAGGAAAAGGCCGCGCTTTCCGGCGTCGCCACCGAGGATATCGCCAAGACCGTCGCCCTGGCGCTATCGGGAAGCGATGTCGCGCGCCTGCATGTTCCCGGCGAGGTGAACCCGCTCCCCATCCGCTTGCGGCTTGCCCGCGCCGAGCGTTCCAGCATCGAGGACTTGAACGAGCTTACCATCAAGGGCCGCCCTGGTGTCGCCAAGCAGCGCGCGCCGGGCGGCGTTGTCGACGCCCCGGTCCCCCTCATCCGCCTCGGCGAGCTGGGGCGCTTTGTCGAAAGGCCTTGGGAGCAGGCGATCTATCACAAGAACCTAGAGCCCGTCGCTTATGTCTATGCCGAGGCGGTGGGCCGCGCCCCGGCGGAGATTGTCGCCGATGTCGCCAGCGATCTCGTCCCCGGCCGCCCTGGGGTCGCCACCGCCGCAAGGCCGCGCTCCCTGGCCGCCCGCAGCTATGTGGCGAACGGCGGCGGCATCGCCTGGTCCTTGCCGCAAGGGATCCACATCCAATGGCTGGGCGAGGGCGAGCTCAACATCACCCGCGACGTTTTCCGCGACCTTGGCATCGCCTTTGGCGTTGCCGTGATCGGCATTTACCTGCTGCTCGTCTATCAGACCGGCAGCTACGCCATGCCGTGGATTTTGATGATTTCCATTCCCCTCACCATGATCGGCATCATGCCTGGCTTCTGGCTGTTGAACGCGCTCACCGGGGCGCCTGTCGCCGGCCATGCCAACCCCATTTTCTTCACCGCGACCGCGATGATCGGCATGATCGCCCTTTCCGGGATCGCGGTGCGGAACGCCATTCTGCTCATCGAATTCCTGCACAATGGCTTGGCCCGCGGGCTTTCCCTGCGGGCGGCGATCCTCGAGGCCGGCGCCACCCGCACCCGGGCCATTCTTCTCACCGCCGGCACCGCCATGCTGGCGGCCGCGCCCATCGCGTTCGACCCGGTTTTCTCGGGCCTTGCCTGGGCCTTGATTTTCGGCCTCTTGGTCTCCACCGGCTTTACCCTCTATGTGGTGCCGGTGACCTATGACCTTGTCTACCGCAACCGGCCCCGCCACGGCTTGCCGCGCAGCACGCAAAGGGAGCAAAGCCCATGAAAAAAAGCACCCGCCGCCTCCTCGAAGGGAGCGCCATCCTGCTTGGCCTCATCCTTGCGGTTGCCTGGCTCTCGGGCGCGTTCGAGACGCGGGTGCCGCCGGGCGAGGCCGCGCTTGCGACAATGGCCATGCCGGAAGGCGCGCGCATCGCCATAGTCGAGGAGGTCGCAGGGCCGGTTGCGGAATGGGCGAGCGGCGGTCTTGAATCGGCAAGTCGCACCGTTATCTCCGCCCGCATCCTCGCCCGCATCGCCGAGGTGAAGGTCGCCGCCGGCGACCGAGTGAAGGCGGGCGATGTCCTGATCCGGCTCGATGCCCGCGACTTGCAGGCCCGCACCGCGCAAGCGCGCGATGCTCTACGCGCGGCGCAAGCGGAACGCGACCTTGCGCGCACCGAGGAAGGGCGGGCAAAAGACCTTTTGGCCCGCGGCGTCGGCACCCAGCAGCGTTATGACCAGGCCGCCGCGCGGCTTGCCGTCGCCGAGGCCGAGATGGCGCGTGCCCGCCAGGCGGTTAGGGAAGCGGAAACCGCGCTGTCCTACGCCGTGATCGCCGCGCCGGTGAGCGGACGCGTCATCGACCGTCTGGCCGAGCCGGGGGACACCGCCGCCCCAGGCACGCCGCTGCTGCGGCTTTACGACCCCACCAGCTTGCGGGTCGAAGCGCCGGTGCGCGAGTCGCTTGCCGTCACCCTCAAGGTGGGGGATGGCCTGCCGGTCGAAGTGCCGGCCTTGAACCAGCGCTTTGCCGGGGTGATCGATGAAATCGTTCCCTATGCCGAGCCCGGCGCCCGCACCATGCTGGTGAAGGTGCGCCTGCCCGCCGACAGCCGGCTGATCGCCGGCATGTTCGCCCGCGTCGGCGTGCCGGCGGGACAGCGCGCGCGCCTTCTTGCGCCGGCGGCGGCGGTCTTGCGCATCGGCCAATTGGAAGTCGTCACCCTTGTCGACGATGAAGGGCGCCTTAGCCGGCGCTTTGTCACCAGCGGCGCGACGGACGATGAAGGGCGGCTAGAAATCCTCAGCGGCCTTGCGGCGGGCGACCGTCTTCTCGTTCCTTCCTGAAGCGCGGCGACACGGCGACAAGGCTCAGCATTTCGAACAGCATCTGGGCGCCGACCATGGCGGTGCCGTTGCCGGGGTCGTAGTGCGGCGCGATCTCCACCACGTCGCCGCCGACGATATCAAGCCCGGCAAGGCCATGCAGCAACGCCTGCGCCTCGCGCGGGCTGAGGCCGCCCACTTCCGGGGTGCCGGTGCCCGGCGCGTAAGCGGGGTCGAGGCCATCGACATCGAAGGAAATATAAACCGGCCCGCCCGCCACCACGGCGCGGGCGCGGGCGATGACCGCGTCAATCCCCAGCGCCATCCAGTCCTCGATGTGAATGACCGTCATCCCAGCCTCGCGGGAAAATTCCCAGAGGAGTTCAGCAGCGCCGCGAATGCCGATCTGGATGCACCGTCTGGGGTCGAGAACGCCATCGAGCACGGCGTGGCGGAAAGGCCCGCCATGGTGAAATTTCTCCCCCTCCTCGGCGCCCCCGGTATCGCAATGGGCATCGATATGGACCAGGCCAAGGGGACGCTCGCGGCCCAAGGCCTTGAGGATGGGATAGGTGATGGAATGGTCGCCGCCCACCGATAAGGGAATGACCCCGGCCTTGGCGAGCGCTGTGAAATAGCGCGCGATATCGGCAAGCGACTGGCCAAGGCTGAAGCGGCTGCGGAAAGGCACATCGCCCACGTCCGCCACCTTGAGGACGCCCAAGGGGGATGTTTTGAGCACATGGTGATAGGGCCCGATGCGTTCCACCTGGCGCACCGCGCGGGGGCCGAAACGGGCGCCCGGCCGGTTGGTGACGCCCAAGTCCATGGGCACCCCGACAAGCGCCACGTCGAGCCCGGCAAAGCCTTCCTGGCAGCGGGCGTCGAGAAAGGTCGCGTGCCCGCTATAGGGGGGCTCGCGAACCCCCCCCTGGAGCGCTGCCACCGCCGCCCGGCGCAGGGTGGGATCGACAATATCCTCGGCATCGGCATTGCCGTAACGCGCGCGCAATTTCTCTAGCTCGGCCTCGTCCATCGCTCTTCCTTCCCCGTTGAGCGGCAGGGGCGTCTCCCTGCGCCATCCTGGCGCAAGACGCGACCGCCAGGCAATATGACTTGCAAGACGTCTTTCCGTTAAAAACTGACCTAGGTCAAAGTGCCACAGGGCGGACGCAGCTATTCAAGCATAAACTATCGCCGTCGCGGGTGTTTTTTGGCGATAACTGCGCTTATTTAAGTGTAGAACGGGATTGCGCGTCAAAGCTGCGAGGGGCAAGGCCATGATGGGACGACAAGCGCCGCGGGGGGTGGCGGAAATACTGACATATCTGGCGCTTGGCCTGCTGGCGGTGCTGGGCCTTTATGTGGCCGCCGGCGCCTATGATGGCGTGATGCAGTTTCATGCCCTGCTTTTCACCCTTTTTGCCTTTCTGTTCCCCCTGCAGCTGGTGGCGCGCGAGCGGGTGGTTGAGGCAAGCGAGGCAGCAGGCGCGCCAACCTCTCGCCAAGCCCCGGTCTATAACGAAGCGGTGGTGCGCGCCGGGGTCATCGCCGCCACTTTCTGGGGGGTGATAGGCTTTCTCGTCGGCGTCGTCATCGCTTGGCAAATGGCTTATCCCGCGCTCAATTTCGATCTTGCTTGGACCAATTTCGGCCGCCTGCGGCCGCTTCACACCTCGGCCGTCATCTTCGCTTTCGGCGGCAATGTGCTCATCGCCACCTCCTTTTACGTGGTCCAGCGCACCTCGCGGGCGCGGCTGGCGGGCGACATCGCGCCCTGGTTCGTGTTCTGGGGCTATCAGCTTTTCATCGTGCTGGCGGCGACGGGCTATCTTTTGGGGGTCACCCAAAGCAAGGAATATGCTGAACCCGAATGGTATGTGGACCTGTGGCTGACCGTCGTCTGGGTGGTTTATCTCCTGGTCTTTCTCGGCACCCTCATCAAGCGGCGCGAGCCCCACATCTATGTCGCCAACTGGTTCTATCTCGCCTTCATCGTCACCATCGCCCTCCTCCACCTCGTCAACAACGCCGCGATCCCGGTTTCGCTGTTCTCCAGCCAGTCGGTGATCTTGTGGGCCGGGGTCGAGGACGCCATGATCCAATGGTGGTACGGCCATAACGCGGTGGGCTTTTTCCTCACCGCCGGCTTTCTTGCCATCATGTATTATTTCGTGCCCAAGCGGGCGGAGCGGCCGATCTATTCCTACCGCTTATCGATCGTCCATTTCTGGGCCCTCATCTTTCTTTATATCTGGGCCGGACCGCACCACCTGCATTACACTGCCTTGCCCGACTGGGCGCAAACCTTGGGGATGGTGTTCTCGGTGATGCTGTGGATGCCGTCCTGGGGCGGCATGATCAACGGCCTCATGACCCTTGCCGGGGCCTGGGACAAGCTGCGGACCGACCCCGTCATCCGCATGCTGGTGGTCTCCGTCGCCTTTTACGGCATGTCCACCTTCGAAGGGCCGGTGATGTCGATCAAGGCGGTGAACTCCCTGTCGCACTATACCGACTGGACCATCGGCCATGTCCATTCCGGCGCGCTTGGCTGGGTCGGTTTCGTCTCCTTCGGGGCGCTTTACTGCCTGGTGCCCTGGCTGTGGAAAAGGCCGCGGCTCTACAGCCTGGCGCTCGTCGAATGGCATTTCTGGATCGCCACCATCGGCATCCTTCTGTACGTCACATCGATGTGGGTGGCGGGCATCCAGCAGGGGCTTTTCTGGCGCGCCTATGACGAGATGGGCTTCCTCATCTATGCCTTCATCGAGACGGTGAACGAGCTTCATGTCGGCTATATCGTGCGCGCGCTGGGCGGCACCTTGTTCCTCATCGGCTCCCTTATCATGGCCTATAATCTGTGGCGCACGGCGCGCGGCGATGTTCATGCCGGGGAAGAGCGCAAGGCGGCGCGCGTCGCCTCGGCGACGGCCCTGGCGTAAGGAGACGGGAAGATGGCCAAGCTCAGCCACGCGAAGCTCGAGAAGAACTCGATCCTGCTGCTCATCGCCTCGCTCATCGTCGTCACCATCGGCGGCATCATCGAGATCGTGCCCCTGTTTCTCATGAAATCGACCATCGAGCCGGTCGCCGGCATGCGCCCCTACACCCCGCTCGAGCTCGCCGGGCGGCAGATTTACCTGCGCGAGGGCTGCTATGTCTGCCATTCCCAGATGATCCGCGCCTTGCGCTCGGAAGTGGAGCGTTATGGCCATTATTCGCTTGCCGCCGAAAGCATGTACGACCACCCCTTCCAATGGGGCTCGAAGCGCACCGGGCCCGACCTTGCCCGCGTCGGCGGCAAATATTCCGACGAATGGCATCAGATCCACATGGACGACCCCCGCGCCGTGGTCCCGGAATCGATCATGCCGGGCTATCCGTTCCTAGCGCAAGCGACGCTCGATGACGCCCATATCGCGGCCCTCCTCAAGGCCCAGGCGCTGGCCGGCGTGCCCTATAGCCCGGAGATGATCGCCGCAGCGCGCGCCGATCTGCGCGCCCAGGCCGCTCCCGAGGCCGATGGCGTGGACGCGCTCCTTGCCCGTTATCCCAAGGCGGTGGTACGCGATTTCGACGGCGACCCCGCGAAGATCAGCGAGCTCGACGCGCTGATTGCCTATCTGCAGATGCTCGGGACGCTGGTTGATTTTTCCCAATATGACGCCGCGGCCGGCGCGCGCTGATGGAGGCGATGTCCATGACTTACGAAAGCATGCGTCATTTCGCCGGCACCTGGGGCTTGCTGCTCTTGATCGCCCTTTTCATCGGCGTTGTCGTGTACGCCTTCGGCCCTGGCAGCAAGGCGCGTTTCCGCAAAGCCGCCCGCTTGCCGCTTAACGACGCCAACGGCGCCCCTGACGATGAAGGACAAAGCCATGGCTGAAACCGGCAAAGAGGATAACGCCCACAGCGCCGCCAAGACCGACGCCGTCACCGGCAAGCCCACCACCGGCCATGAATGGGACGGCATCAAGGAACTGGACACGCCCTTGCCGAAATGGTGGGTCTATACCTTTTACGCCACCATCGTCTGGGCTTTTCTATATACCGTCGTCATGCCTGCCTGGCCTTATCTGACGGCTGAGGGGTGGACCTATAGCAAGGGCCTTCTTGGCTATGCCCAGCGCCATGTGGTGCGCGCGGAGCTTGGCCAAGCCGAAGAGACGCGCGCCGCGATGCGGGCGCAAATTCTCAGCATCGACACCTCGGCGATTCTCGCCGACCCCCAGCTTCTCGCCTTCGCCACCGCCTCCGGGGCGGCGGCTTTTGGCGACAATTGCGCTGGCTGCCACGGCCAGGGCGCGCAAGGCTTTCCCGGCTTTCCCAATTTACAGGACGATGAATGGCTGTGGGGCGGCGATATCGAGGCCATTGAAACCACTATCCGCCACGGCGTCCGCTGGGAGGGCGATGCCGACACCCGGCTTTCGATGATGCCGCGCTTTCTTGCCGACGGGCTCCTGCGCAAGGACCAGATCGCCGATGTGGTGCAGCATGTGCTTGCCCTGTCCGGCGCCGCCCATGACGCCGGCGCCGCCGCGCGCGGGGCCGTGCTTTTCGCCGAGCAATGCGCCGCTTGCCATGGCGAAGGGGGGGAAGGCAATACGGACCTCGGCGCGCCGCCGCTCAACAACGCCATATGGCTTTATGGCGGCGACAAGGCGACCCTTGCCCGCTCGGTGTCCTATGCCCGCGCTGGCGTGATGCCGGCCTGGGGCGGGCGGCTGGACGAGGCCACCATCAAGGAGCTGGCGGTCTACGTCGCTTCCCTTGGCGGCGGCATGACGGACGCCCGATAGACGGATTTGGTCCCTGGAAACGGGTTCCATGAATAGAGCATGACCCAACGCAAACCCCTGGCGGGAGAGGGCAAGGCTTTAGCCTTGCCCCTCGCGGAGGCGGCGGAAGCGGTGAACGCCGCCGCCCGGCGGCCGCTTTACGCCGTCCGGCAGCGGGTATACCCCAAGCGGGTCGCCGGCGTCTTCCGGCGGCTCAAATGGGCGTTCCTCAGCCTTGCCCTTGCCATCTATTATGTCACCCCCTGGCTGCGCTGGGACCGTGGCCCGATGGCGCCGGATCAAGCGGTGCTCCTCGATTTTCCCAATCGCAAATTCTATTTTTTCTGGATCGAGCTGTGGCCCCACGAGGTCTATTTCCTCACCGGCCTTCTCATCCTCGCCGCCCTCATCCTTTTCCTTGTCACTGCCCTTGCCGGCCGGGTGTGGTGCGGCTATGCCTGCCCGCAAACGGTATGGACCGACCTTTTCGTCCATGTCGAGCGCTGGATCGAAGGCGATCGGACCGCCCGCATGCGCCTCGACAAGGCGCCGTGGACAGCGGGCAAAGTCGCAAAAAAACTCCTCAAGCATGGCGTCTGGCTGATGATCGCCATCGCCACCGGCGGGGCATGGGTTTTTTATTTCGCCGACGCGCCGACGCTGGCGCGCGCGCTGCTTGCCTTCGAAGGACCCTTGCCGGCTTATGTCTTCATCGGCCTTTTCACCTTTTGCACCTATACCCTGGGCGGCATCGCCCGCGAGCAGGTATGCATCTACATGTGCCCCTGGCCGCGCATTCAGGGCGCCCTGTTCGACGACGAGGCCTTGCTCGTCACCTATCGCGCCGACCGCGGCGAGCCGCGCGGGCCCCACAAAAAAGGCGAAGCCTGGGCGGGGCGCGGCGACTGCATCGACTGCAAGCAATGCATCGCCGTCTGCCCGATGGGCATCGACATCCGCGACGGGCCGCAATTGGAATGCATCCAATGCGCCCTGTGCATCGACGCCTGCAACGCCATCATGGACCGGGTGGGACGCCCGCGCGGCCTCATCGCCTATGAAAGCTTCAACAATTTCGAGCGCCGGGGGCGCGGACTGGCGCCGCGCCTGCGGCTTTTGCGTCCGCGCACCCTGCTTTATGCCGCGCTCATCCTTGTCATCGGCACGGCCACGCTTTTTGCCTTCGCCGGACGCGCCGACCTTGACCTCAGCGTGCAGAAGGACCGCAATCCCCTGTTCGTGACCTTGTCCGACGGCAGCGTGCGCAATGGCTATACCCTGAAAATCCTCAATAAGGCGCACCAGGCACGGCGCTTCACCGTCGCCGTCGAAGGACTTGACGGCGCCCGCCTTATCCTCGGCCTGGGCGAGACCCAAGGAAACATCGCCGCCGCCCATGACAGCGTGCGCAAGCTGCGCCTGTTCATCGATGTGCCGCAAGGCGAGGCGCCGGCACTGCGGGACGGCACCGCCGATATCGCGCTCAAGTTGACCGATGTCGAAACTGGCGTCACCATCGCCGCGAAAAGCACCTTCAAGGGCCCCAGGCCAAGATGAGTGGGCGATGACGGGAAAGGACGACAACGGCTTTCGCTTGACCGGCCGCCATGTGCTGGCCGGCCTAGTGCTGTTCTTCCTCGGCGTCATCGCCGCCAATGGCTGGATGGCCTATCGGGCGGTCACCACCTTCGATGGGCTGGAGCGCGCCGACCCCTACCGCCGCGGGCTCGATTACAACGCCGTCATCGCGGCCGCCAAGACGCAGGCCGCGCTTGGCTGGGAGGTCGCGCTGGTGGCCGAAGTCGATGGCGCCGCGCCAGAAGTGACGCTTGACGTCACGGTACGGGACCGCGATGGCCGGCCGCTCGATGGGCTTTTAGTGAACGCGCTGTTGTGGCGGCCGGTGGACGACGGCGCGGACAGGGAGATCGCGCTCACCCCCTTGGGCAGCGGCGCCTATCGCGGCGCGGCGCGGCTTGACCATCCCGGGCAATGGGAGGTGCGCTTGACGCTGCGCGGCGACGGCGATGCCGTCTATCAGTATCGCCAGCGGATTTTGGTGAAGGCGCGGGCATGACGGCGCAGGCGGATTTCGTGGTCCCCGACATGCACTGCGCCGGGTGCATGGCGAAAATCGAGGCCGGCCTTGGCGCGCTTGCCGGCGTTTCGCACGCAAGGGCCAATCTTTCCACCCGGCGGGTCCATGTCGCCTTCGACCCGGCGGCGTGGGACGAGGGCCGCCTGTTGGCGCGCCTGGAAGGGCTCGGCTTCAAGGCGGCGCGCTTTCGCCCCATGCGCGCCAATGCCGACGATGAGGAAGCGCGCCGGCTTTTGAAGGCGATGGCGGTGGCCGGCTTTGCCGCCGCCAATATCATGCTTCTATCGGTCTCGGTCTGGGCCGGCCTTGCTTCCGACATGGACGAGGGCACGCGGCAGCTGTTCCACTGGCTGTCAGCGTTGATCGCCTTGCCCGCCATCGTTTATGCCGGACGGCCGTTCTTCGCCTCGGCTTACCGCGCGCTCAGGGCGCGGGCGATGACCATGGACGTGCCCATCGCCCTCGCCGTTGTCCTCGCCACCGCCGCCTCGCTGATGGAGACCGTGCGCGGCGGCGACCATGTTTATTTCGACGCCAGCGTCGGCTTGTTGTTCTTCCTGCTCATCGGCCGCTTTCTCGACCGCCGGGCGCGCAGCCAGGCCTTTGCGGTTGCCGGCAACCTCCTTGCCTTGCGCGCGGCGGAGGCATGCGTGATGGACGCCGATGGCCGCCTGCGCACCATCGCCGCCGACGCGGTGGCGCCCGGCATGCGCCTTCTCGTCGGCGCCGGCATGACGGTGCCCGCCGACGGCGAGGTGGTGGCCGGCGCTTCCGATATCGATACCGCCCTCATCACGGGCGAAACGCTGCCGCGCCCGGTCGGCGTTGGCGATAGGGTCCATGCCGGCACGACGAACCTCAGCGGGCCGCTCACTATTTTAGCCCACCGCGCGGGCGAGGCCACCCTGCTTGCCGACATCGTCCGCCTGATGGAAGCGGCAGAACAGAGTGGCGGCGGCTATGTGCGGCTTGCCGACCGCCTGGCGCGCATTTATGCCCCGGCTATCCATGTCCTCGCGGCGGCGACCTTCATCGCCTGGCTTGCCGCCGGCGCCGCCTGGCATGACGCCTTGATGACGACGGTCGCCGTCCTCATCATCACCTGCCCTTGCGCGCTGGGGCTGGCGGTGCCGGTGGTCCAGGTGGTGGCTGCCGGAAAGCTTCTGGCCCGCGGCGTTCTGCTGCGCAGCGGCGATGCCTTGGAGCGGCTCGCCGCCGTCGACCAGGTGGTGTTCGACAAGACCGGGACCTTGAGCCTGGGGGCGCCGCGCCTGATCGATGACCCCGCCGTGCCGCAGGAGGCGCGGGCGCTGGCCGCGGCACTGGCCCGCGGCTCTTCCCACCCGCTGGCCAAGGCTCTGGTGGCGGGCGCGGGCGCGCAGCCCTTGCCAGCGGTCGGTAATGTCATCGAGCATCCCGGCGCCGGTATTGCCGGCGAAATCGATGGCATAGCGGTGCGGCTTGGCCGGCGCGGCTGGGCGGCGCCGGCGGGCGATGACCCGGCGGACACCTATTCCGGCCCGCACTTATGGCTTGCCCGCGCGGGCGCCGCGCCGCTGTGCTTCCGCTTCCAAGACACGCTGCGGCCCGATGCCGCCGCGGCGGTGGCGGCGACCAAGGCGCTGGGGCTTGGCGTCAGCCTGCTTTCCGGCGATCGCGAACACGTCGCTGACCAAGTGGCGCGAAGCGTTGGCATCGCCGACTGGCATGCTGACTGCCGGCCCGACGACAAGCTGGATTATCTGCGCCGCCTTGGCGAGGCCGGGCATCGGGTGCTGATGGTGGGTGACGGGCTCAACGACGCCCCCGCCTTGAAGCGCGCCTTCGTTTCCATGGCCCCGGCAAGCGGCGCCGACATCACCCAGAGCGCCGCCGACCTCGTCTTTCAAGGGGAGCGCCTCGCGCCGGTGCCGGAAAGCATCGCTCTTGCCCGCCGCGCCCTCGCCGTCATGAAGGTCAATTTCACGCTGGCGATCGCCTATAACGCGCTGGCGGTGCCGCTGGCGGTCGCCGGCCTGGTGACGCCGCTCATCGCCGCCGTCGCCATGTCCTCGTCCTCGCTGCTGGTGACGCTGAACGCGCTGCGCCTCAAAAGGGGGGCGTTATCGTGACACGGCCCATGCATGATCGGCGCCGACATGGGTGATATGCGCGTTCACCACCGTCCCCACCACACTCTCGGCAAGGCCGGGCGCCGGAGTAAGGCGCACCGGGAAAAATTGCTCGCCATGGCCGTGCGCCACGCCCTTTTCGTCGATGCGCTCGACCAGCACCCGGACGCCAGCGCCGACCTTGGACCTTAAAAAGCCGGCCAGGCGCTGGGCCCCCTTCTCGCGCAGGCGCGCCGCGCGTTCTTTTCGCAGGCTGGGCGGCAGTTGCGGCATGCGCGCCGCCGGCGTTCCCTTGCGGGCGGAGAAGGGAAAGACGTGGAGAAAGACAAGGTCGCAGTCATCGACAAGGCGCAGGCTGTTCTCGAACATCGCCTCATCCTCGGTGGGAAAGCCAGCGATGAGGTCGGCGCCGAACGTCATTTCGGGACGGGCGGCGCGCAGCCGCTCGACAAAGGCGATGGCATCGGCGCGGGTGTGGCGGCGCTTCATCCGCTTCAAGATCATGTCATCGCCAGCCTGCAAGGAAAGATGCACATGCGGCATCACCCGCGCGTCCCCGGCGAGCGCTTCGATGAGCGCTTCGTCGGCCTCGATCGAGTCGATAGAGGAGAGGCGCAAGCGGGCAAGGTCGGGCACCAGCCTCAAGATGCGCTGCACCAGATGGCCAAGGCTGGGGCGGCTGGGAAGGTCGGCGCCATAGGAGGTGAGATCGACCCCGGTCAGCACCACTTCGCGATAGCCGGCGTCCACCAGGCGCTTGACTTGATCGATGACCGCCCCGGCGGGCAGCGAGCGCGCCGGCCCGCGCCCATAAGGGATGATGCAAAAGGTGCAGCGATGGTCGCAGCCATTCTGCACCGCGATGAAGGCGCGGGCGCGCTCGGCGAAGGCGGAGATCATGTGGCCGGCGGTTTCCCGCACCGCCATGATGTCGTTGACGAGGACCTTCTCGTAGGGGGTGGAAAAATCATAGGCGCGCCTAGCAAATTTTTCCCCGTTCCCCAGCACCCGGTCGACCTCCGCCATGGCCGAGAAGGCGTCAGGGTCAATCTGGGCGGCGCAGCCGGTGACGACGATATGGGCGCCCGGCCTTGCCCGCCGCGCCTTGCGGATCGCCTGCCGCGCCTGGCGCACCGCCTCGGTGGTCACCGCGCAGGTGTTGAACACCAGGATATCGTCGGCCGCGCCGCGCAAGGTTTCGCGGATCACTTCCGACTCATAGCTGTTGAGCCGGCAACCGAAGGTGATAAGCTCGGGCCCGCTCATGACGCCGCCTCCAGTCCGGCGATGGCCGGCACCTCCACCATCCCCATATAGGCGACCGCCACCGGTCCGGTCATGCGCACATGCCCGTCCTCTCCCCAGTCGAGCTGCAGCGTGCCGCCCGGCAAGCGCACTTCAAGCGTGCGGTCGGTAAGATTACGCCGGGCGGCGGCGACCGCGGCGGCGCAGGCGGCGGTGCCGCACGCCAGCGTCAGGCCGGCGCCGCGCTCCCAAACATCGAGACGGATATGGCCCCGGTCGCGCACCCGCGCCACCGAGATATTGGCCCGCTCGGGCAGCAGCGGGTGATGCTCAAGGCGCGGCCCCAATACCGCCAGATCAATGGCGGCGTCTTCAGCGACGAAAAACACCAGATGCGGGTTGCCCATGGAGACCGCGCTGGGCTCGGCGAGCGGCCCTTCGCGCAGCGGCAGGTAAAGCGTGTCGAGGTCCCGGGCAAGGGGAATATCCGACCAGGCAAAGCGCGGCGCCCCCATGTCCACTTCTATGAGGCCATTGGCTTGCGAGCGGGCGCAAAGGAGGCCGCTGGCGGTTTGCAGCCGCACTTCGCGGCGTGGCCGCTCGGCAAACAGAAGCGCGGCGACGCAGCGCGTGCCGTTGCCGCAGGCTCCGGCCCCAGAACCGTCGGCGTTGAAAAAGCACAGGGAAGCATCGGCATCCTCCGCTGCTTCGATGACAATAAGCTGGTCGCAGCCGATGCCCAGGCGACGATGGGCAAGGAGGCGCACCTGCTCCGGCACCAGGGAAAGCGGCTGGCGGCGGGCATCGAAAATCGCGAAGTCGTTGCCAAGCCCGTGCATCTTAACAAAGCTGCGGGCGCCGGCGCTGGCTGTTGTCGTCATGGCCCGGCTTATAAGGCCATTGCCAGCGTGAAGTCCATGCTTTCAACGCACGCCAAGCAGCAGCGGCACCCATAAGGCGCCGATGGCGGTAAGCCCTGCGATGGCGGCAAGGTTGAGCCAGAAGCCGGTCTTCGCCATGTCCGGCACATGGACATGGCCGCTGCCAAAGACCACGGCATTGGGTCCGGTGGCGACCGGCAGCATGAAGGCTGCGGAAGCGGCCATCGCCACCGGCGCGGCAAGCAGCAGGGGGTCAAAGCCGCCGGCAGTGGCGAGCGCCCCGAGGATCGGCATCAAGGTGGCGATGGTCGCCGTATTGCTGGTGAGCTCGGTCAGAAACACGACAAGGGTGACGAGGATGAGCATGAGCAGGGGGAGCGGCAGGGCGGTGAGCCCGGCCAAGGCCCCGCCCAGCCACAGGGCAAGCCCCGAGCCATCCACCGCGCTCGCCAACGACATACCGCCACCGAATAACAATAAAACCCCCCAGTTCATGCGCGTCGTCGCGCGCCAGTCGAGAAGAAAGGCATCGCGCTTTTGTTTATCCCCTGCGGGAATGACAAAGAGGGCGACGGCGCCCAAAATGGCGATGCCGGCATCGGTGAGAAAACGGGCGCCGAGAAAGGCGTTGACCGCCGGGCGGGCGATCCACAAAAGCGCGACGGCGCAGCACAGCCAGGCCACCCGCTTTTCCGGCCGCGTCATAGGGCCGAGCAACGCCAGTTCATGGCGGATGAAAGCGCTGGCGTCGGGCGCGCCGGCAAGCCCTTGCGGCCCCAAGCGCCAGCGCAGCAGCAGGGTGAGGATGGCCCATGCCGCAGGGACGAGGACGACCACCGCCGGCAGGCCGAAAGCGAGCCAATCGGCAAAGCCCAAATCCATGGCGAAGGCGTCCCGCAAATAGCCGACGGCGACCGCGTTGGTGGTGGTGCCGATGAGGGTTCCCATGCCGCCGATGGAAGCGGCATAGGCGATGCCCAAAAGCAGCATGACGGTGAAAGCCTCGCCATCGCGCGTGCCCGCCTTGCCCTTGCCGACGACCCCCGCCACCGACAAGGCGATCGGCATCATCATCATGGTGGTGGCGGTGTTGGAGATCCACATGGAAAGGAACGCCGCCACCCCCATGAAGCCGGCGAGCATGGCAAGCTTATGGTCGCCAACCCGGGCAAGGACGCCAAGGGCGATGCGGCGGTGGAGGCCCCATTCCTCCAGGCTGAGGGCGATGACGAAGCCACCCAGCAACAGGAAGATGACTGGATTGGCAAAGGGGGCGGTGGCGGCGGCGATGCCGGAAACCCCCAGCAGCGGCAAGGCGATGATGGGGAGCAGCGAGGTCGCCGGCACCGGGATTGCCTCGGTCGCCCACCAGATCGCCATCCAGGCGGCAAGGGCGACGACACGCCAGCCTTCAAGGCTGAGGCCCTCCGGCGCGGGCAGGAGGAGGAGCAAAAGCCCGACAAGCGGCCCCAAGGCAAAGCCGATGCGCTGATAGCCTGCCCGGGTGGCCGCGCGGGCAGCGATGCCAAGGTCGGTCATGGATCAGCGGGCAAGACTGCGCGCGAGGCGAAACCCGGCCAAGGCCAACGGCAGGGGTATGACAAGGGCAAGCACGGCGAACCACAAGGGGTGGGGAATGGCTTCCAGATTCATGATGACGCCGAGAAGGAGCATCGCTCCCACCGTCAGCGACGGCCACCATTGCCTGTCGCCCATGATACGCGCCGTGATCCAGCCGCCGGCCAAACTACCCAGCACATAGGCAAGAAGCACAAGCACAAGACTGGCAAGGGGCAGCGCGGCGCCCGCCATGGCCACAGACTCAAATTCACCAGGAGCAGCCCCCATTGACGGCGCCAGCATATGGCCCAGCCATTCGGTGGCGAGGATGACGATGAGAGCGCCGCCGAGACCGGCGATGATCGCAATGACGGCGCGGACCATGGCGTTCCCTTCGTTCTGCCGGTGCCGCCGGCGACTATAACAAGCGGCCGGCGGCGGGCAAAGGGGCAAAGGCGGGGCTTGCCTCTAAAGGGCTTGCAGCCCGTCAGGCGGCGCGGATCTTTTCGACGAAGCCGTTGGCCTCCTTCTGCAATTCATCGAACTGCTGGCGCAGCGCGGCGACGATCTCGATGAGGTTGCTGGCGGCATCGCCATTGTCGACGGAGGAACGGGTGAGTTCCTCGGCGCTTCCCGACAAGGTGCTGATCTTGCTGGTCGCCGCCGACACGGTGTGGGCGATCTCGTCGGTCGCCTTGGCTTGCTGCTCGACCGCGGCGGCGATATCGGCGGCGATGCCGTTCACCTGGTCGATGGTCTCGCCGATGAGCTTCATCGATTTCACCACGATATCGGTGACCGACTGCACGCTTTCCACCTGCTCGGCGATCTCGTCGGTCGCCTTGGCGGTCTGGCCGGCAAGGTTCTTCACCTCGCTCGCCACCACGGCAAAGCCCTTGCCGGCCTCACCGGCGCGCGCCGCCTCGATGGTGGCGTTGAGCGCGAGGAGGTTGGTCTGGGAGGCGATGTCGTTGATCAGCGTCACCACCTGGCCGATGCGCTCGGCGGTGGAGGCAAGCTCGAGCACCGCGTTGTTGGTCTCGCGGGTGCGCTCAACCGCGCTTTTCACCGCGGTCGAGGACTCGTTCACCCGGCGCGAGATTTCGCTGATCGAGGAGGAGAGCTCCTCGGTCGCCGTCGCCACCACCTGCATGCCGCCGGAGACGTCATCGGCGACGCTGGAAAGCGAGCGGCACAGACCTTCATTATCGACCGCGCGGTCCTTGACCCCGGCGGAGCGGGTATCGAGGTCGCCGGCCGACTGCTGCACCACCTTGACGACGGAAGAGACCGAGAGGTCAAAGGCGTCGGCGAGCTTGCGCAGCATCTCCTTTTTCTCTTCCTCGGCCTTGCGCCGCCGCTCCTCTTCCTGGGCGCGCTGCGCTTGCTCGGCCTGGCGGGCTTCCTCGCGGCGCCGCTTTTCTTCTTCTTCCGCCTTGGCGCGCATCGCTTGCTGCTCTTGCTGCAGGCGATCGTTCTCCAGCATTTGCTCGCGGAACTGCCGCAAGGCGTCGACCACCGTTCCCAGCTCGTCCTTGCGCGCAAGGGCATTGACGTCAACCGCCCGGTCGCCATCGGCGAGGCGGGCGGTGGCCTTGGCGATCTCGGTGATCGAGGTGCTGGTCTTGCGCCCGATGAGCCAAGCGAGGGCAGCGACCATGAGGCCGGCGACCGCCGTGGTCACGAGAAAGGTGATGGTGATGCTGGAAACGCTTTCCTGAATGGTGGCGGCGCGCTCATCCGAGCGCTCCTGCGCCTGGATCGCCAAGGCCTCGATGGTCGATGCCACCTTGGCGGCGTTCTCGCGAAACGGCTGGATGAAGGAGACAGCGCTGGCAAAATCGATCTCCAGCATCGAGGTCACGACATCGATGGCCTCGCCATATTTGACGAGCTCGGCCTCGATGGCGTTCAAATTGTCTTCATCGACCTGCCCCGAAAAGTCGGTTTTCAAATGGTCGAGCCTGCCCCGCACCTCGGCCAGATGGTCCTTGAGCGCCTTGACGCCAGTGGCAAGCTCGACCGACTTATCGCCCGCGGCGTAAAGGGTGATAAGGCGATAAAGATCGCCGTCCAGTTCCTTGAACTGGCTATCGGCGGCGGCGAGCTGGCGGGTGATCTTCATGTCATTATCGACAATTTGCCCGACCCCGCCGGAAGCGCGGGTCAAGCCGAAATTGGCGAACAGCGCCAGGGCGAGGAGAATGACAAAGGCAATGGCTGGCGCCAGGCTGACTTTGATGAGCAGGGGCAAATCATTCATACGCAACATCGGTGACATCCTTTGGCTTAGGTGAGGGAGAGGAGGATGCCCCCTCTCCCGCTGTTTTTGCTTCGCATGGTCCATCTCGTGACCTCACCCATGGGTTCTAGAACCGGTAGTTCAAGGATATGGTCCAGCGCCGCTCGATCTTGGCGAGCGAAGTCTCGCGGAAGTCTTTTTGCGTGAGGCCCTGGCCTTCCATCGCCACGGTGAGGTTGTCGGTCACCTGATAGGCGGCGCGGCCGTTGACCTTCAATTGGGTGCTGATGGGAACGAAGATGAGCTCGATGATCTCGATCTCATCGCCGCCATCGTCGATCACCAGCCGGCGGTTGCCGCGCAATTGCCGCCGCGAGGAGGTGAGCGAGTTGTAAAGATCGACGCTGAACTTATCCTTTTTATAGCCAAGCCCGAAATTGAGGGTGTGCTTGGGGGCGTTGTTCTGGAAATCCACCGCTTCCAGCCGGCCAAGGGCTTCCGCGCCACCATCGTCTTCACCGGAAGTATCTTTCACATCGACGAAGAGATAGTTGACGAACCAGTCGATATTCTCGCCCGCCTTGCCTTTAAGCCCGGTCTCGAAACCAAGGGCCCGGGTGTTGAGGGAGTTTTCCGCCACGAAGACGTCGATGCCGCCGGGCAGATCCTCTTGCTCGTTCTGCTGGATATTCTGGAGATTGCTCGCCTTGTAATAGAAAAGGGCGCTGCGGAACTGACCATCGATCGCCTCGATGCTATGGTCATAGCCCAGCTCGAAATTCCATACCCGCGAGGTCTTGAGCAGCGGATTGCCGATCTGGAACACGGTTTGCGCCACCTGCTTCATGAGGCCGAATTCGGTCGCCGAGGGGAGGTCGACCCCCTTGCCCATGGTGAGGCGAATGGTGTCTTCCTCCGTTGGCTTATAGACAAGGCCGGTATTGAGGCTCCATTCCTTGATCTGGCGGGCAAAGTCGTCGTTGTCGAAGACCAGGCCGGTGAGAAAATCGCCGGTGCGGGTCATGCCCAGCGTGTCGTAGCGGCCGGCGGCGATGAAGCTGAGCTTGTCGTTGACGGCCCAGTCCCACATGCCGCTGAACGACCAGCTTTTGAAATGCAGCTCGCCGATATTGGCCGGGAAGGTGGGGTTGACGTTATTGCGGTATTCGACCGAGCCGCGGAAGGCGTGATCAGCGCCCACCTTGAAAAGATGGCTGATGCTGGCCACCGAGACCCTGGTGTCGACCGGGATGGTGATGAACTGGCTTTCCCCGGCAAGGGTCGAGGTGTTCACCAGGTCGGTCGAATTGCGATAGGCTTTCACTTCCGTCAGCCCCGCCTTGGTCTCGGCGGCGACGAAGGCCTTGAAGGACTTCGATTCATAGGTGCTGTAGGAAAATGTGTAGTCGAAAAACAGCTCGCCCTGGTCGACCTCGCTATAGGTCGCCTCAAAGCCCGCCTGGATATTGTCGGTCACCTGGCCGATCACCTCGCCGGCGACGAAATTGCGCTTGGCGTCGTCGCGCAGGGCGTTTTCCTGAAAGTGGTGGAGGTGGGTGGTGAAATCGGTCGAGCGCCAGCCGCCGGCCGAGACGCGCACGCCCAGGCGGTTGGAGATTTTCTTGGTGAAGTTCGCCGACGCTTCCAGATAGTCGAGATTGCCGCCCCGCGCCGTCACTTGCACATTGGTGTCATAAAGCGGGTTATAGGTGATGATGTTGATCACCCCGCTGGTGGCGTTGAAGCCATAAAGCGCGGTGTTGGGGCCTTTCACCACCTCGATCTGGCGAATTTCCTCAAGCGCCACCGGCAGCGATGCCCATTCGATATAGCCGAAATGATCGAGATAGGCCTGCCGGCCGTTGACCAGCACCAGGATGCGCTCGTTGAAGGCGCCGTTATAGCCGCGCATGCCAACATCGACCCCGCCCAGGGTCGAGCGCTGCACCGACATGCCGATGACGAAGCGCAGGACTTCCGGAATGTCGCTGGCGCCGGAGCGGCGGATCTGCTCTGCGGTGATGATTTCCATCGTCACCGGCGCGTCGCCGGCGCGCTGCGGCTTGCCGGTGGCGCTGGTGGTCACCGGCTCGTCGAACAGCATTTCGAGCGAGCCATAGTCGATGGTTTGCGCATTGGCCGCTTGGGCCAAGACAAAGACGCCGGTGGCGGCGGTGAGGCTGAGAAGTGCTTTGTACGCGTACATGGGATTTCTCTTTCGTCTGACTGAGCGCGGCAGCGCTTATTTCTCTTTGACCATCATCAGGAAGGCGGCGGCGAAGCTGATGCTGGAGGCATCGCGCGCGGCCTTGCTGACGATGATCTCGACCTTGGGCTGGGTCATCACCCCGACCACGCATTTGCCGGCGTCGACACAGCTCATGTCCGTCGAGACGGTGAGAATGGATTTCGGCGCCGCGGCGGCGAAAATCGCCCCATGCTGCGCGCCAAGCCCGCCGGTCACGAAAGCGACCCTGGCGCCAGCAAGGTCGCCAAGGGAGCCGACCGCGACCAGCTTGGGCTGCAAATTGGCGTTGCCTGCCTTAAGGCCTGCGCCCATCGCTTTCTGAATGGCTTCGGCCTCCGCCTTGGTGGCGCCATTGGCCGGGTCGTAAATGATCGCCGCCGGCGTATCCCCGGACGGCGCATTTTCCATGAAAGCGACGGCGCGCGCCGCCACTTGAATGTCTTTTTCTGTCGTTTCCGCTTGAACCGTGGCGGGACCGCCAAGGATCGTCGCCCATGTCGAGGCAACGAGAAACGCAACGCGAGACAACCTCATCCGTGTATACTCCACTCAATGGTCCGCGCGTCCAAAGAGGGTCCCAAGACGCCAAGACCGAACTATTCCCTATCGCCTGCTCGTGAACGAGCGACACAACTTTTCAGGGAAAATACTTAAAATTTGCATAACGACAGTTGACGGCCATGCGGCGTCATGGGGCGGGCGCGGAAAAACCCGCTTTTCTTGACTTCGGCAAACCTTTCGGTCTATGTGCTCGGCTGTTTAGTGCCAGAAGCAAGACTGACGCGTCCGAGGATGCCCACCGGCCAGCGAGGATTCGCCCGCCGGTGCCGTTGGTGTTTTATGCGTGACAAGGCGATGAAGGGTTAAGGCAAGGCGATGTTCGACAGTTTGAGCGAAAGGCTGGGTCAGGTCTTCGACCGCTTGCGCGGGCGCGGCGCGCTCAGCGAGTCGGACGTCGGCGAGGCGCTGCGCGAGGTGCGCGTCGCCCTTCTTGAGGCCGACGTCGCGCTTCCCGTGGTCAAGGACTTCATCGCGCGGGTGAAGGCCAAGGCGGTGGGGCGCGACGTCCTGCGCTCGGTCACCCCGGGCCAGCAGGTGGTGAAAATCGTCCATGACGAGCTGGTCGCCACCTTGGGGGCTGAAACCGCCGCCCTCGACCTTGCGGGCACCCCGCCGGTGGTCATCATGATGGTCGGCCTGCAAGGCTCGGGCAAGACGACGACCACCGCCAAGATCGCCAAGCAGCTCAAGGACAAGGACAAAAAGCGGGTGCTCATGGCCTCGCTCGACGTCGCCCGGCCGGCCGCCCAGGAGCAGCTGAAGATTCTGGGCGGCGAGGCCAAGGTGCCGACCTTGCCCATCATCGCCGGCCAGATGCCGGTGGACATCGCCAGGCGGGCGGTCAACGCCGCGCGCCTGCAAGGCTTTGATGTCGTCCTCCTCGATACCGCAGGCCGGCTGCATGTGGACGCTTCGCTGATGGCCGAGCTCGGCGCCGTCAAGCGCGCCGCCGAGCCCTTGGAGACCCTCCTCGTCGCCGACGCCCTCACCGGCCAGGACGCGGTCAATGTGGCGCGCGACTTTGACGAGAAGGTGGGCATCACCGGCGCGGTCCTCACCCGCATGGACGGCGACGGGCGGGGCGGCGCCGCCTTGTCCTTGCGGGCGGTGACCAAGAAGCCCATCAAGCTGATCGGGGTGGGCGAAAAGCTCGACGCCATCGAGCCCTTTCACCCCGAGCGGGTGGCCGGCCTCATCCTGGGCATGGGCGATGTGGTGTCGCTGGTCGAAAAGGCGGCCGAGACCATCGCGCAGGAAGACGCGGAAAAGCTTGCCCGCAAGCTTGCCCGCGGCGCCTTCGATTTGAACGACCTTAAAAGCCAGTTGCAGCAAATGCGCAAATTGGGCGGCATGCAAGGCGTTCTTGCCATGCTGCCGGGCGTTGGCAAGCTGAAAAGCCAGCTCAAGGACGCCAAGCTCGACGACGCCATCTTGAAGCGCCAGGAAGCGATCATCGGCTCGATGACGCCCCATGAGCGGGCCAACCCCAAAATCATCGCCGCCAGCCGCAAGCGGCGCATCGCCGCCGGCTCCGGCACCAGCGTTGCTGATGTCAACAAGCTTTTGAAAATGCACCAGCAAATGGGCGGCATGATGAAGCGCATGAAGAAAATGGGCAAGCGTGGCATCGCCCCCGGCATGTTGCCCCCCGGCATGGAAAACCTCATCCCGCGCCGCTGAGGCGTGGCGGAAGACCAGCACTGACCAACCAGCACTTCACAGGAAAGGATATGCAACCATGGCCATAGCAATCAGATTGTCCCGCGGCGGCGCCAAGAAGCGGCCCTTCTACCGCATCGTCGTCGCCAACAGCCGCGCCGCCCGCGACGGCCGCTTCATCGAGAAGCTGGGGACCTATAACCCGCTGCTCCCCAAGGAGCATGAAGGCCGCGTCGTGCTCGACGCCGAGCGGGCGCGCTACTGGCTGGCGCAAGGCGCCCAGCCGACCGACCGGGTGGCGCGCTTTCTCGATGCCGCCGGCCTGATGCAGCGTTCGGCGCGCGCCAATCCCGACAAGGCGAAGCCGAAAAAGAAGGCGCAGGAACGCGCCGAGGCCTTGCGCGCCAAGGAAGCGCAAGCCGCCGAAGCCGCCGCGGGCGATGCGGCTGAAGGCTGACGATGACAGCCGGACGCGGCTCGCGCGATGAGGACGGGGTGCCCGGCTGGGTTTGCGTCGGGCGCATCGCCGGCGCCCATGGCATCAAGGGCGAGGTCATGATCGAAAGCTTCACCCAAAGGCCGGAAACCCTGGCCGGCCTTCAAGGCTTGGCGCTTGGCGCCGGCGGCGCGCCGCTGCGGATTGTCGCCGCCCGGCCGCACAAGCGCGGCCTCATTGCCCGGCTTGATGGCGTTGCCGACCGCAGCGCGGCCGAGACGCACAAGGGCGTCCGGCTTTTCGTGCCGCGCGCGGCGCTGGGACAAGCGCGGGAAGGCATCTTTCATGCCGACCTCATCGGCATGGCGGTCGCCGATTCCACTGGCGCGCCCTTGGGTATGGTGGATGGGGTGGCGAATTACGGCGGCGGCGACCTTCTGGAAATCGCCTTGAGCGCGGGCGGCACCGCTCTCGTGCCCTTTACCCGGCAAGCGGTGCCGGTGGTCGATGAAAAGGCGCGTAAAGTGACCGTTGACCCGGCGTTCATCGCCTAAGTCCTTGGTGAACCATGGCCTGGCACGCGCAAATTCTCAGCCTTTTCCCCGCGATGTTTCCCGGGCCGCTGGGCTTTTCCCTCGCCGGCAAGGCGCTGAAAGAGGGGATTTGGACGCTGGAATCGCTGGACATTCGCGATTTCGCATATGATAAACACCGCGCCGTCGACGACACGCCAGCGGGCGGCGGGCCGGGAATGGTGCTGCGCTGCGATGTTTTGGCGCGGGGGGTGGATGAAGCCTTGGCGCGCCAGCCGGCGGCGCCACTGGTTTATTTAAGCCCGCGCGGTGCGCTCTTCACCCAGGCCATGGCTGAACGGCTGGCCAAGGGGCCGGGGATAACGTTGATCGCCGGGCGCTTCGAAGGGATCGATGAGCGCCTGCTTCTCGCCCGGCCGATCGAGGAGGTCTCGATCGGCGATTATGTGCTGTCGGGCGGCGAGCCGGCGGCGATGGTGGTTTTGGACGCGATCGTTCGCCTCCTCCCCGGGGTGGTGGGAGAGGCGGCGACGCTGGAGGAAGAAAGCTTTGCCCGCGGGCTCTTGGAATACCCGCATTATACCCGTCCGCAATGCTGGGAGGGGCGGACCGTCCCCGAGGTGCTGACCTCGGGGGACCATGGCAAGATCAAGGCCTGGCGCTTGGCCCAGGCGGAACAAAAGACCCGCGAACGGCGGCCGGACCTGTGGCAGCGCTATCTGGCCGGTCGCCCTCTTCCGGGCACGGACAAGAAAGGATGACGGCGATGGATATCATCGACACGCTGGAAAAAGAACAGATCGCCAAGCTGGCGCAAGGCAAGGACATTCCCGATTTCCGCCCGGGCGATACCGTGCGGGTCGGCGTCAAGGTGGTGGAAGGCACCCGCGAGCGGGTGCAGAATTTCGAAGGCCTGTGCATCGCCCGCAGCAATCGCGGCCTCAACTCCGCTTTCACCGTGCGCAAGATCTCGTTCGGCGAGGGGGTGGAACGGGTGTTCCCGCTTTATGCCCCGATCATCGATTCGATCACCCTTGTCCGCCGCGGCAAGGTGCGCCGCGCCAAGCTCTATTATCTGCGTGGCCTGAAAGGCAAGGCGGCGCGCATTGCGGAAAAGCAGGACTTCCGCGCCCCACGCGGGGAGGGCATGGCGGAAAAGGCCGAGGACTGAGCGGCGCGGCGCGTAGAACATGGCGAACCGGCCCAGAACCCTTTATGAAAAAATCTGGGACGATCATGTGGTCGATGCCCGGCCTGACGGCACTTGCCTTGTTTATATCGACCGGCACTTAATTCATGAGGTGACGACGCCGCAGGCCTTTGCCGGCCTGCGCGCCGCCGGGCGGCGGGTGCGCCAGCCCCAAGCGACGCTGGCGGTGCCCGACCATAATGTGCCGACCACCGACCGCAGCGTCCCGATCGCCGATGCACAGTCGGCGGCGCAAGTCACGCTGCTCGAGAAAAACTGCGCCGAATTCGGCATCGAGCATATCGCGATGACCGACATCCGCCAGGGCATCGTCCATGTCATCGGCCCCGAGCAGGGCCTGACACAGCCGGGGATGACCATTGTCTGCGGCGATTCCCACACCGCCACCCATGGCGCCTTCGGAGCGCTTGCCTTCGGCATCGGCACTTCGGAGGTGGAGCATGTGCTGGCGACCCAGACCCTGCTTCTTAAAAAATCCAAGACCCTGGCGGTCACCATAGAGGGGGCGCTGGGCTTTGGCGTCACCGCCAAGGATTTGACGCTTGCCGTCATCAACGCCTTGGGCGCGGCGGGCGGCGCCGGCCATGTCATCGAATATCGCGGGCCGGCGGTCGCCGCGCTCAGCATGGAAGGGCGCATGACCCTGTGCAACATGGCGATCGAGGCCGGCGCGCGGGCCGGCATGGTGGCCCCTGACGAGACCACTTTTGCCTATCTTGAAGGCCGGCCGCGCGCACCCAAGGCGGGACAATGGGAGGCCGCCCTTGCCTATTGGCGTGGCCTCAAAAGCGACGAGGCGGCCATTTTCGACCGGGAAATCCACATCGATGCCAGCACTGTTGCGCCGATGGTCACCTGGGGCACCAGCCCCGAGGACGTGGTTGCCATCACCGGCCGCGTCCCCGACCCCGCCGCCTTTACCAACCCGGCAAGACAAGCGGCGGCGCAAAAGGCGCTTATCTATATGGGCCTTGTTCCCGGCACCGCGATGGCCGATATCGCCATCGACCGCGTCTTCATCGGCTCGTGCACCAACGCCCGCATCGAGGACTTGCGCGCCGCCGCCGCGGTGGTGGAGGGCCGCCGCCTTGCCTCCAACATCATCGAGGCGCTGGTGGTGCCCGGTTCCGGTCTTGTCAAGCATCAGGCGGAAGAAGAAGGGCTGGACCGGGTCTTTACCGAGGCCGGCTTTTCCTGGCGCGAGCCCGGCTGCTCGATGTGCCTTGGCATGAACCCCGACAAGGTAGGTCCCGGGGAGCGCTGCGCCTCCACCTCCAACCGCAATTTCGTCGGCCGCCAGGGGCCCGGCGCGCGCACCCATCTGTTATCCCCGGCGATGGCGGCGGCAGCGGCGGTGACCGGCCGGCTCACCGACGTTCGGCAATTGATGCGCTAGGGGCGGCCATGGAAAAGTTCACGCGCCTTACCGCCACCGCCATTCCCTTCGACCGCGCCAATGTCGATACCGACCTCATCATCCCGGCGGCCTATTTGAAGACCACCAGCCGCGAAGGCCTTGGCAAGGGCGCTTTTGCCGCCTTGCGCTACAGGCCGGACGGCAGCCGCGATGAAGCCTGCGTCTTCAACGATCCCACCTACAAGGGCGCCAAGATCCTCATCACGGGCGAGAATTTCGGCTGCGGGTCGAGCCGCGAGCATGCCGCCTGGGCGCTCACCGACATCGGGCTCAAGGCCGTCATCGCCCCCTCCTTTGCCGATATTTTCGCCTCCAACGCCTTCAAGAACGGCCTTCTCACCATCACCCTTGACCGGGACAAGGTCGCCCTTTTGCTGGCGGATGCCGCCGCGGGAAGGGCGATCACCATCGACTTGGCGGCGCAAACCATCAGCCGCCCCAATCATCAAGTCATTGGATTCGACTATGATCCCTTCAAGCGTTACTGTCTGCTGAACGGCCTGGACGAGATTGGCATCACCTTGCAATCCGCTGCCAAGATCGCGGCCTTTGAGGCCCGGCGCAAGGCACGGCTGCCGTGGCTGTAAGTGTTGTTGTGCCGCTGTTGTGTTGCGTAACATAGGAAGGGACAGTCGTGTCCACCCAAGCTTTTAAGTTCCTGATCCTGCCTGGCGACGGTATCGGGCCGGAGGTGATGGCCCAGGCGGAACGCATTCTCCACTGCATCGCCTATGCTTTCAACCTGAGGGTCGATATTTCCCTCGACCTTGTCGGCGGCGCCGCCCTCGACGCTCATGGCGCGCCCATCAGCGAGGAGACGATCGCCGCGGCGAAAGAGGCCGACGCCGTCTTCCTGGGCGCCGTCGGCGGGCCGAAATGGGAAAAATGCGACTACGCCTTGCGCCCCGAGCGCGGCCTTTTGAAGCTGCGCCAGGCCCTTGGCGTTTACGCCAATCTGCGGCCGGCCTATTGCTTCGACGCGCTGGCCGAGGGTTCGAGCCTCAAACGCGACGTCGTCGCCGGGCTTGACCTTGTCATCGTCCGCGAGCTCACCGGCGGGGTTTACTTTGGCACCCCGCGCGGCATCGAGACCTTGAGCGATGGGCAAAGGCGCGGCTTTAACACCCACAGCTATACGACGGCCGAGATTATCCGCGTCGCCCGCGTCGCCTTCGACATGGCGCGCCAGCGCCAGGGCCGGGTCACATCGGTCGACAAGGCCAATGTCATGGAGGCCGGCGCCTTGTGGCGCGAGGTGGTGAGCGAGCTTCACGCCGCCGACTATGCCGATGTGACGCTGGAGCATATGTACGCCGACAACTGCGCCATGCAGCTCATCCGCGACCCCAAGCATTTCGACGTCATCCTTACCGACAATCTGTTCGGCGACATCCTTTCCGACGAAGCCGCCATGCTGACCGGCTCCATCGGCATGCTGCCCTCGGCCTCGCTCGGCGCACCGGGCGAGAGCGGGCGGCCAGCGGCGCTTTACGAGCCGGTCCATGGCTCGGCTCCCGACATCGCCGGGCGCGGCCTTGCCAATCCGATCGCGGCGATTTTGAGCGTCGCCATGGCGATGGAGCACAGCCTGGGCCTTAGGGAAGCGGCGCGGGCGATCCATCTCGCCATCGAAACGACGCTCAACGGCGGCATGCGCACCCAGGACATCATGCAGCCCGGCAAGGCCCGGGTCTCGACCAGCGTGATGGCCGACGCCATCATCAGCCAGATCGACAAGATGGCGGCGTCCTGGCTGCGCGGTTGACAAAACCCTTACGCCGCGTCCATAAGACCGCGCTTTTTTGCGCTGCATCATGCGGGGCGGCGCCAGCCTTGGAGACGGTCATGGGATATCGTGTGGTGGTGGTCGGCGCCACTGGCCAGGTGGGCCGCGAAATGCTCAACATCCTCGCCGAGCGCCAGTTTCCGGCGGACGAGGTGGCGGTGGTTGCGTCTTCCCGCTCCATCGGCACGCAGGTCCATTATGGCGAGGAGCGGGTGTTGAAAGCGCAGAGCCTCGAGCATTTCGACTTTGCCGGCTGGGACATCGCCCTGTTCGCCGCGGGCTCCGGGGTCGCCAGGGACTACGCCCCCAAGGCCGCCGCCGCGGGCTGCGTGGTGATCGACAACTCCTCCCATTTCCGCATGGACAAGGACGTGCCCCTGATCGTGCCGGAAGTGAACCCGGACGCGATCGACGATTACAAGAAAAAGCATATCATCGCCAATCCCAACTGCTCCACCGCGCAGATGGTGGTGGCGCTCAAACCGCTTCATGACCGGGCCATCATCAAGCGGGTGGTGGTGGCGACCTACCAGTCGGTCTCGGGCGCCGGCAACGCGGCGATGGACGAGCTTTTCACCCAGACCCGGGCGATCTTCGTCAACGATCCCCTGGAGAAGGCCAAGTTCACCAAGCAGATCGCCTTCAACGTCATTCCCCATATCGACGTCTTCATGGCCGACGGCGCGACCAAGGAGGAATGGAAAATGCAGGTCGAGACGGCGAAAATTCTCGACCCCGCCATCGCGCTGGTGGCGACCTGCGTGCGGGTGCCGGTGTTCGTTGGCCACAGCGAGGCCTTGTGCGTCGAGTTCAAGCGCCCCATCAGCCCCGAGGAGGCGCGCGAGATATTGCGTGAGGCGCCCGGCTGCCTGGTCGTCGACAAGCGCGAGGATGGCGGCTATGTGACGCCGGTCGAATGCGTTGGCGACTATGCCACCTATATTTCACGCATCCGCGTCGACCCCACCGTGAAGCATGGCCTTGCCCTATGGGTGGTCTCTGACAATTTGCGCAAAGGCGCGGCCTTGAACGCGGTGCAGATCGCCGAGCTCCTGGGCCGCCGGCACTTGAAGAAGGCGGCCTAGGGGTCCGGCATAAGAAGCCTGCGGCATGCCTTTTGACCGTTGGCGGTCATTCGTGCTCAATCGCTGCCTTCCTGGCCGGCGCGCCGCCGTGGCGAGGCCTCGCCATGGGGCGTTGAAAAAATCACCGCCCTTCATCGCGCGGCCTCGTAGCGGGCCCTTGTCTCGGCAAAGCCCCAAGCGAAGAAATAGCGCTTCCACGGCTGGAAGGCGGCAAGATTGCCGGGGTTGAGGAGCGGCGTCGGCATGAACCGATCCAGCATCAGGACATCGAGGCCGGTGCGCTTCAAGATCCATTTGCGCCGCCAGAAGACGCGGCGCCAGGCTTGATCGGCAAGCGCCCGTAACGGAGCGGTGAGCGAGGGACGCCGCGGATCAAGGCCGTGGGAGGCAAGAAAGCGGCGATAGGCGGCCTCGCCAGCAGGGCTCATCTGCCGGCCTTCGTGCACCGGCGTGCTGACCGCCTTCTTGACCTGCCCGAACAGCGCCCGCGGCACCCCGGCCTCCTCGGCGAGGCGGCGCGCAATCGGGCGGTCATAGGCGCCGCCCACCGACCAGGGCCGCATTTCTGGCGCGTTGGAAATGCGGGTCAAATCGGCCTGCCGCAGGGCGCCGAGAAAGGGCAGCGGGCAATGGGCGAAACCGACGCGCAGCCGGAACTCGGTAAAGCTCGAGCCGCTGGAATCCCCACGCAGCAGTGGAATATGGAAAGAGCCATTGGCTTTGTCCCAGGCCTTATCGCCATGAAAGCCCGTGAAAAACAACGCCCCGGCGAAAAGTTCTTCGAAGGGGGCAAACAACAACTCCTCCCCTGGCATGCCGGTGGCGAAGAACTCGCCCCCCGTGCCGATGGCCGCACTGCGATAATGCTGCCGGTCGAGCGCCGCGACCTCATAGCCAAGGGCGCGGCCAATGGCGATGCCGGAATCATCGAGCGCGCCGCGGCCCACGCTTTCGCGGGCCGTGGTGAAGCTAAAGGCCCGCGTGCAGCCAGCCTTGCGCGCAACCTGCGCCACCGCCGGCGAATCATAGCCCGAGGAAATCGCGGTGAGCGGCGAAAAGACGCTTTTCCGGGTAAGCGCGCGCCCATTTTCGACCAAGGCATGGGCGCGGGCCTCAAGATAGGCCTGATAGTGGGCGAAAGCGGCGAAGGGCGGCGCGAGCGGCGCGCGCGCCTGGCGCTCGCTCCCTTCTCGCCCCATCACCAGCGGGTCGTGGACGCGGCGGAGCACCGCGCCTTTTTGGGTCGGGATGGTTGGCCGATACCATTTAAGGCCATAAACAATGCTGTCGAACAGTGGACTATAACGGGCATAGGCAAGGTCTGGCGCATCGCCCAGCGCCTCCAGAAGAAAGGCGAGGGAATTGCTGACCCAAAATCGCCCTTGGCGCGCCGTCCAGTAAAGCGCTTCAAGGCTATGGGTGGGCGGCACGAAACGCACCATATTGCCCTCGATGCGCCCGCCCGAGCCGCACACGGCATCGCTTTGCCCGAACCCGGCTTGACCAAAATCACCGGCCCAGACCCCTTCGAACCACCAGCCATCGCCGACCTCAACCCCGCGCCCGGCGGTAAGCGCGACCCTATTTTGGCCCGGTTCCGCCATCGCCAGCCAGGCAAGGGGGGGAAGGGCATCGCTTATGGTGACGCTGAGCTTCATGGAGCAGCAGATGTAAATTCATGCGGCATCCGCCGCAAGGCAGTTGACAGACGGCGCGCTGGCGGCTTCCATCGCCGCCACGGCTGGGGGTTAAGCTCCCTATGGCAATAACCACGGAACAATAAGTTTGAGGAGACGATAATGCCGCATTTCAAATCGACGACGGCGCTCGGCCTCATTGCCGCCCTCGGGCTGGCGGCGTGCGGCAAGGGCGACGAAGCAAGCGTGGCCGATGCCGCTCCGACGCTCGCCGAGGCGCAAGGCTTCATGAAGGACGCCGAAAGCCAGCTTTACGCCATGTCGGAATATGCTGCCCGGGTGGCCTGGGTGAACGCCAATTTCATCACCGAGGACACCGACTGGCTGGCGTCGCGCTCCGGCGCCGAATTCACCGAGCTGGCGGTCAAGCTTGCCAACGAGACCAAGAAATACCAGGACCTTGACCTGCCGCCGGACCTGGCGCGCAAGATGGCGATGCTGAAGGCTGGCATCACCTTGCCGGCGCCGGACACGCCGGGCGCCGCGCAAGAGCTTTCCGACATCGCCACCAGGCTCCAGTCCACCTATGGCAAGGGCAAGGGCCGCTACAAGGGCGAGGTGAAGCCGGGCAACGAGCTTGAAGCCCTGATGGGGACCGAGCGCGACCCGGCGGCGCTCGAGGAGATGTGGACCTCCTGGCGCGAGATTTCGCTGCCGATGAAGCCCGACTATGTCCGCATGGTGGAAATCGCCAATGCAGGGGCGCGCGAGCTGGGCTATGCCGATTTGGGCCAGATGTGGCGCTCCAACTACGACATGGACCCGGACGAATTCGCTGCCTTGACCGATAAACTATGGGCGCAGGTAAAGCCGCTTTACGACCAGCTCCATTGCTATGCCCGCGCCAAGCTCGGCGATTATTACGGCACCCGCCTGGTGCCCCAGGACGGACCCATCCCGGCGCATCTTCTCGGCAATATGTGGGCCCAGCAGTGGGGCAACATCTATCCCCTGGTGGCGCCCAAGACCTCGGGGCCGGGCTATGACCTTACCGAGCTTCTGGTCAAGGCCGGCTATGACCCGGTCAAAATGGTGAAGACCGGCGAGGGCTTTTTCACCTCGCTTGGCTTTGCTCCCTTGCCCGAGACCTTCTGGGAGCGCTCCCTCATCACCAAGCCGCGCGATCGAGAAGTGGTCTGCCATGCCTCGGCCTGGGACCTTGATAACAAGAACGACGTGCGGATCAAGATGTGCACCCTCGTCAATGCCGACGATTTCGAGACCATCCATCACGAATTGGGGCATAATTTCTATCAGCGCGCCTATCAGAACCAGGATCCGCTTTACCTCACCGGCGCCAATGACGGCTTCCACGAAGCCATCGGCGACATGGTGGCGCTTTCCATCACCCCGGAATATCTCGTCCAAATCGGCCTTCTCAGCCGCGACAAGATGCCCAGCGCCGATGCCGACATCGGCCTTCTCCTCGCCCGCGCCCTCGATAAGGTGGCGTTCCTGCCCTTTGGCCTTCTCGTCGACAAATGGCGCTGGCAGGTGTTTGCCGGCGAGGTGACGCCGGAAAACTACAACGCCGCCTGGTGGGCCTTGCGCACCCAGTATCAGGGCATTACCCCGCCGGTCGCGCGCTCGGAAGCCGATTTCGACCCCGGCGCCAAATTCCATATCCCCGGCAACACCCCCTATATGCGCTATTTCCTTGCCCATATCCTGCAATTCCAGTTCCAGAAGGCGGCGTGCGAGGCCGCTGGCTGGGAAGGACCGCTGCACCGCTGCTCGATCTACGGCAACAAGGCGGTGGGCGAGAAATTCAACGCCATGCTGGAAATGGGCGCGTCCAAGCCCTGGCCGGAAGCGCTGGCGGCCTTCACCGGCAGCCGGGAAATGGACGGGGCGGCGATCATCGCCTATTTCCAGCCGCTGATGACCTGGCTTGAAAATGAGAACAAGAACCGCCAGTGCGGCTGGTGAAATACCGATGGGGACCGATCTAATCCCGCCGCAAATCCGGCAGAATTATGAAGTGTACGAATGGAAGCATGCCTGTACGATCATGCACGGCGACTTTCCGAACGAGTGGCGGGACGTGCTCGCCATGCTAGAGACCTTTCGGATCCCGATGGCATGGATCATGGCGGGCGGTGGCAACAAGTCCCCGATCGCGAAATGGATCGACGACTTTTTGTGCGCCCGCGGATGGACGGAGCGCCAGTTCGAGACCTCGATCAAGGTCGACGAGCGGAATTTCAAGTCGCCGACACACAAGGTTGACTGTTTCAAGAACGGCGTGGCTCTCGAGATCGAATGGAACAACAAGGATCCGTTCTATGATCGGGACCTTAATAATTTCCGGCTGCTGTTTGATCTGCGTGCGGTGTCGGTCGGCATCATCGTGACGCGGAGCGACGAGTTGCAGGAAACGTTCAACAGCCTGGGGCGCGGCAAGTCCTATGGCAATTCGACCACGCACATGTCGAAACTTTTGCCGCGTATAGAAGGCGGTGGCGGGGCGGGGTGTCCACTGCTAGTGTTCGGGATAACCAAAAGGCTTCTCGTAGAGGAATGAGTATGAGCGGCGCGGAAAACTCAATGTCTTCAGCTAATCTGACCGACGCGCTGCGCGGGTGTAGATTTGCTACGGTGCTGGCCGATCCACCGTGGCAGTTCCAGAACCGTACCGGCAAGATGGCCCCGGAACATAAGCGCCTCAACCGCTATGTGACCATGACACTTCCCGAGATCGCTGGGCTTCCGGTCAAGTCTTTTCTCGCACCCGTGGCGCATCTCTATTTATGGGTGCCAAACGCCTTGCTGGTCGAAGGTCTGACGGTCATGCGGGCCTGGGGGTTTGAATACAAGACCAACCTGGTTTGGCACAAGATCCGTAAGGACGGCGGACCGGATGGACGCGGCGTTGGCTTCTATTTCCGTAACACGACCGAGTTGGTGCTGTTCGGCGTGCGGGGGAAGAGCGCACGCACACTTGCCCCTGGGCGCCGGCAGGTCAACATCATCAAATCACGAAAACGCGAGCATTCGCGCAAACCAGACGAGCTTTACGGCATTATCGAGGCGTGCAGTCCGGGGCCTTATCTAGAACTGTTCGCACGAGGCCAGCGCCGAAATTGGATGGCCTGGGGCGACCAGAGCGAAAGCTATTATCCGTCCTGGGCGACCTACGCCAACCATTCCCAGCGGCTCATACCCGAGCGGGCAGAGGAAAGCCGGCTTCTGTAGCCGTGGACCAGGTACTCTTCAGCGCAGCGCCATCGCCGCGACATAGACGAGGTAGGCGGCGAGGAAGACGCCGCCCTCCCAGCGGGAAATGGTGAGCCGGGAGCGGGCGAATACAAGGAGCAGCAAAGTCGTCGCCAGCATCAGCCAATTATCAAGCTGGGCGATGTCGGCGGGGTAGGCGATGGGGTGGACCAGGGCGGTGGCCCCGAGAATGCCGAGGGCGTTGTAGATGTTGGAGCCCACCACATTGCCGAAGGCGACATCGGTCTCTCCCCGCCAGGCGGCAACGATCGAGGTGGCGAGCTCGGGCAACGAGGTGCCGACGGCGACGATGGTCAGGCCAATGACGCTTTCCGAGACCCCCCAGGCGCGCGCCAGGACGACGGCGCCTTCCACCAGGAGGTCGGCGCCGCCGATGAGCGCGGCCAGCCCGGCGACTGCCGCCGCGCCGGCAAGGGCGAGGTTGCGCTGGGGCAGCGGGGCGACCGCCGCTTCATGGACATAGACGCTGTCGCTGCGCGCCGCGCGCCGCTCCGCCCGTATCGCATGGACGGTATAAAGGACAAGCGCCGCCACCATGGCAAGGCCTAGCCAGCGCTCGACCATCCCCAGCCAGCCCAGCGCCATCAGCAGCAAGGTGGCAGCCAGCAGCACCAGGCCGTCGCGGCGAAACGCCTTGGCATCGACCGGGATCGGCCGCAACAAGGCGGCAAGACCGAGGATGAGGAGGATATTGGCGATGTTGGAGCCGACCACATTGCCGACCGCGATGCCGCTGGAGCCAAGGAGCGCCGCCCCCAAGGACGCCGACAATTCAGGAGTCGAGGTGCCAAAGCCGACCAGCGTGAGGCCGATCACCATCGGGGAAACCCTGAAGCGCTGGGCCACCGCCACCGCGCCGGAGACCAGCATGGTCGAGCCGCCCAACAGCAGGATAAAGCCGGCGAGAATTTGCACATATGCCATAGCGATGCCCCCATGGCGGTTGCAGCGGCGCTGATATGGCGGCGCCGTGACGCCGGCGCAAGCCCACGGTCCGTGATTATCGCCTCGTCACATTTACCGATGACGAGGGGTTGTCAGTTCTAGTGGTCCGCCCCAAACGGATAAATTCATCCGTTTGGGAAAAGTGGACCACTTAAGTTATTGAATCTGTGGTGCGATTTCTCCAATAGATGGGAACCATCTGGTGGAATCGCACCACTAGACAAAGGCACCGGTGCGCCACAGCCCATAGACGGCATAAGCGGCAAGGGCAAGGCCGCCTTCGCCGCGGCTCAAACGCCGGCCGGTGGCAAGGGCGATGAGGATGATGAGGCTGACGCCCACCAGCACCGCCATGTCGGGTCCGGCCAGGCGGGTGGGAAAGACGGCGGGGAAAACCAGCGCGATGAGCCCGCCGACGCCGAAAATATTGAAGATATTGGAGCCAAGGATGCTGCCGCAGGCAACGCCATATTGGCGGCGCTGGGCGGCGATGATGCTGACGAGGAATTCCGGCAGGGACGTCGCGATGGCGACGAGGGTGAGGCCCAGCACGTCCTCGCCCACCCCGAGGTCGAAGGCAAGGCCCACCGTCGCTTCTATGACCCAGCCGGCGCCCAGCGTCACCAGGAGGCCGCCGGCCAAAAGAAAAAGGCCGGCAAGCCACGGCGCGCGTGGGCCATGGCGGGCGAAATCGGCCTTGGCGCGGTAGAGGCTGACGCGCCCCACGGGCAGGCGTTTTTCATCGATGAACACCGTGGCGATGTAAACCGCCAAACCGGCGAGCAGAAGAAGACCGCCCCAGCGGTCGAGGCGGCCGGTCATGGAAAGCGCGGCCAAGCTTAGGGCGGCGGCGGCCATGAACAGGCCATCGCGCTTCAACGCCCGTTCGTCGGTGGCAAGGGGAGCGATGAGAGCGGCAAGGCCAAGCACCCCGAGAAGGTTGAAGATATTGGAGCCCATCACCATGCCAAGGGCCAATTCCTCGGCCCCGACGCTGGCCGCGCCGAAGCCAATCACCAGCTCGGGCAAGGAGGTGCCGAAACCGACGATGACAAGGCCGATGATGAAGTCGGGCACCCCGAAGCGCCGCTTGACCCCGGCCGCGCCCCGCAACAGCGCTTCGGAGCCCAGGGTAAGGATGATAAGACCGACGATGAATTCCCAGATCAAGACATGGCCCCTCGCAACCGCCGCCAGCCTAACCCAGCCGTGACAGGCAAACAACGTTTGCCATAGCGGCGGCGAGAGCGGCAGCTTGCCGTCATCGGGTAATCCGTGTAGGGGCTGATGAGGTCGCCCATGGGAAGGATTGTCCATGACCCCACCCCGCCCCCGCCGCTCGGTGCTCTACATGCCAGGAGCCAACCCCCGCGCCCTTGAAAAAGCCAAAGACCTGCCGGCGGACGCCCTCATCCTCGACCTTGAGGATGCCGTCGCCCCCGACGCCAAGCAGCAAGCGAGGGCGCAAGTATGCGCCGCCGTCGCCGCCGGCGGCTATGGCCCGCGCGAGGTCATCGTTCGCGTCAACCCCCTCGATAGCCCTTGGGGGCGGGCCGATGTCGCCGCCGCTTGCGCCGCCGGACCCGACGCCATCCTTCTTCCCAAGGTGGAAAACGCGCCCATGGTCGCCGCGCTTGGCGAAGCGATGGCCGAAGGAGGGGCAAGCGCTACCATGGCCATCTGGTGCATGATCGAGACGCCGCGCGGGGTGCTCAAGGCCGAGGAGATCGCCCAGGCGCACCCCCGCCTTGCCTGCTTGGTCATGGGCACGTCCGACCTGGTGAAGGACCTGCGCGCCCGCCACAGCGCCGACCGCCTGCCGGTGATGACCGCCTTGTCCTGGTGCCTTCTTGCCGCCCGCGCGGCGGGTCTTGCCGCCCTTGACGGGGTGCATCTCGACCTTGAGGACGCCACCGGCTTTCACGAGGCCTGCCTCCAGGGCGCGCAACTAGGTTTCGACGGCAAGACCCTCATCCACCCCAAGCAGATCGAGGCGGCCAACAAAGTGTTCGCGCCGTCGCCCGCCGCCCTTGAACTGGCGCGGCGGCAAATCGCCGCATTCGAGGCCGCCGAGGCCGCCGGCAAGGGGGTCGCCGTCCTCGACGGCAGGCTGGTGGAAAACCTCCACGTCGCCGAAGCGCGGCGCCTCATCGCGCTCGGCCAGGCGATCGCCGCCCGCGCTCATGCCAATTGAAGGGTAGGGCGCCATTATTCTGGCCCCACCGAATATCTTTGACATTAAGAATGAGAGTGATTATCAAAAAACGCCTCAAGAGCTTATTTCAACGATGACGAATGGCGGGAGAATGACGGCATGACGCGACGGCATGGAAGAAGCGGCTTGGCGTGGCGGCTCGGCGGTTTGGCCCTCATCGGGGCTTTCACCCTCGCCGCTTGCAGCGCGGCGCCAGAGGCCGAGGCGGAAGTCACCATCACCCTTCGCGACCATAGATTCGAGCCGGCGGACGTCACCGCCCCGGCCGGCAAGCGGCTCAAGCTCATCGTGCGCAACAGCGACGCAACGGCGGAGGAGTTCGAAAGCCACGACCTTGATTTGGAAAAAATCATCAATGGCGGTAAGGAAGCAACGCTCTATGTCGGGCCGTTGGAAGCCGGCACCTACGGCTTTTTCGGCGAATTCAACCCCGATACCGCGCAAGGCCGGCTGATCGTCGAATAGCCTTGCCCAGCGGACCCTAGAGCAAAATGCGTTTTATCAGAATCGCCGTTTTGCTCCAGGTCTTTGTTCTTATCGCATTTTCTACAACCAACCGGGGTCCGCTTGGTTGGAAAATGCTCTAGGGAGGTTCCGGTGGAAGCCACCGCGCTCATCGTTTTCCGCGAGGTTCTCGAAGCCGCGCTCATCGTCACCATCGTGCTGGCCGCGACGCGCGGAGTCGCCACCCGCGCCCGCTGGGTTGGCGCCGGTATTCTTGCGGGCGTTGCCGGCTCTGTTTTGGTCGCTTTGCTCGCCGATGCCATCGCCGGCGCGGCGGCCGGCGCGGGGCAGGAGATTTTCAACGCCGGCGTTCTCCTCCTCGCGGTCGCCATGCTGTCCTGGCACGTGGTGTGGATGGGCCGTCACGGCCGCGCCCTTGCCGGCCAGATGCGAGAGCTTGGCGCCGGCGTCACCGCGGGCGAACGGCCGCTCACCGCTCTCAGCGCCGTCGTCGCCCTTGCGGTTTTGCGCGAAGGCTCGGAAGTGGTGCTCTTTCTTTACGGCCTTGCCGCGGCGGGCGCTGCCGGCGCGCCGGCGATGGCGGCGGGCGGCCTTGCTGGCCTTGGCGCCGGGGTGGCGGTGGGCCTTGTGCTCTATTTCGGCCTGGTGCGCATCCCCTTGCGCCATTTCTTCACCGTCACCAACTGGCTGATCGTGCTCCTTGCCGCGGGGCTCGCCGCCCAGGCCGCGCGCTATCTGGCCCAGGCCGGCCTTCTCCCCGCACTGGGCGGCGCCCTGTGGGACTCAAGCTGGCTGCTTGACGAGCAAGGCTGGCTTGGCCAGATCCTGCACACCCTCATCGGCTATATGGAGCGTCCCTCGGGGCTGCAAGCCATCACCTATGGCGCCGTCGTCGTCATCCTTGCGGGCTTGATGCGCCTCGTCGAGCGCCCAGCGAGAACCACCGAGTCTTCGGCGTCCAAACCCCTGGCCGCGGAATAACAGGCACTTTAAGCTTAGCCCGGCAAAGCCGTTTCGGGGCCGAGATTGTCCTCCAGAAACGCTTCCAGAGCCTTGAGAAAGGCAAGCCGCGCTGATTCGATTTCCAGGCTGTGGTCGCCCTCCTCCACCTCGACGAGCGTCACCGGCTTGTTCCGCTTTTTAAGCGCGCGCGCCATGTTGCGCGCCTGCTCGACATCGACGCGGGTATCATCCTTGGCGTGGAACAAAAGAACCGGCACCTTGATTTTGTCCGCTTGCCGGGCGGGTGAATTTTGTTCAAGGCTTTCCCTGTCCTCGCGCGTATCGCCGATCATGGCGATCCAATCGCGCAGGCCGATCGTCCGCCGATCGTCGGCAATCAGGTCGAAAAGGTCGGAAACCCCATTGAGGCTGACGGCGCAGCGGAACAAATCCGGGGTCTTCACCGCCCCCATCAGGGCGGCATAGCCGCCATAGGAAGCGCCCACGATGCAGATGCGCCGCGGATCGGCGATGCCCTGGTCGATCAGCCACTGCGTGCCATCGGTTACATCGTCCTGCATGGCCCCTCCCCATTGCTTGTGGCCGGCATCCTTGAACGCCGCGCCATAGCCGGTGGAGCCGCGGAAGTTGGGCTGCAACACCGCATAGCCGCGATTGGCAAGGAACTGCACCAGATAATCGAAGCGCTTATAGTCCCGCGCCCAGGGTCCGCCATGGGGGAGGATGACGGTGGGAAGATTCCTCGCCTCCCGCCCCTTGGGCACGGTCAGGAAAGCGTGGATCTCAAGCCCATCGCGTGCCTTGTAGGTGACATCGGTCATCGGGCTTAAATGCTCGGGCAGGATTTTTTCCCGGACGGCGCCCAGCTCGGTCAACTGCCGGCCCGGCTCGTCGTACAGCAGGAATATGCCGGGCTCGACATCGCTGGAGACAAGAACAATATGCAGCTTTCCATCCCGCGTGCTGCTGACGATGTCGTTGGAGTAGCTGACAAGCGCCCTATCAAGGACCTGCTGCCTTTGTTGCAGCTTATCGTCGAAATAGACATTGGTCGGCCTGTCCGCGATATACTGGGCGCCGATCACCCTCCCGTCTATGGGATCGAGAAGAACATCCTCCACGTCATATTCGGGGTGAATATAGACCCATTCCACCAGCCGCTCCGCGACCAAGTCGTATTTAAGGATGCCTTGCCGCCCTTCTTCGGAGCTTCCCCAGGCATAGGCATAGCGCGGGTCCGCGAAAAAATCGAGCAAGGTGACCATGGGCACGTCCTCGCCCTTGCGCTCCACCCAATCGCCGGTGCCGGGGTTCCGATAGGCCATGTATTTCTTTTGTTGATCCCCCACCAGGATGAGGCCCAGGCCCAGGCGGGGTTGATGGCTGCGATCGACCATCCAGGAATTGACCCAGCGCCGGCTTGCAACGATGTTATATTGCCCTGACCTTATATCGATCTTGCGAATGACAAAACCGCTGGCGAAGTCCTGATCTTCGTTTAATTCCAGCAAGATATGGTTGGGCTCGTCGGGCAACCAGTCGACCACGCTGTCTTGGTACTGGGCTTGTATTTCGTTTTTTTGCAGCCTGCTGCCTATGCGATTGGTGGCTTTCGGCTTTACGATGTTGACGACTTTTCCCGTCGCCGCCTCGACCGAGACAAGCCGGGTCTCGCGCGCCCGCTCGCGGCGAAACTCTATTCTCTGGCTGTCATAGCCATAGGAAATCAAAAGATAATCGTCATTGGCCCATTGGGTCCATTGGATCTCCGCTGCCTCGCCAGGCGGAATGGCGAGGGCTTGCCCCCGCGCTGGATCCCGCGGCTTGATGACCACATGCTTGCGGCCGTTATGCTGGGTCACCCAGGAAAAATACGTGCCTTGCGGCGAGATTTGGAGCTGCGACATGGTGGGCAGCCGCGCGAAAAGCGCGATGTCAAGGCGCGGCGGCGCCTGCGTTTGCGCCCCCGCACCGCCAGAAGCTGTAATTATTGCGCCGCCGATCAGCAAAATAGCGAGAATATGCCGCCGCACTTTCCGCCCCCTTTAGTCCCTTGATTTTCTGCAACCATATCGTGCGTCGCGGCCGAGTGGAAGTCGCCACCACACAACGGCGGGGAGTTCCGCTAAAAATCGCCAAATGGTGCCATTCGAATAAATTTGGGCCCAGCCTGGGGGCAGACCATGAGCGGAGTTGATTGCGCCGGTGATTGGCGCAATAGTGCAGCGCAAGATCATGACGGCCTGGCCGGGGCGCGCGGCGGCGCCCCCAGGGCAAGGCCCGCGGGCAAGAGGAATAAGGCAAGAGGAACAAACGCCATGCAGGAAAAACCGGCCGCTCCGGGCAAGCGCCCGCTGTCACCGCATCTCACCGTCTATCGCTGGGGGCCGCACATGCTGGTCTCCATCCTCCACCGCCTGACCGGTTTTGGCCTCGCCGTCGGCACCCTGTTTCTTGCCTGGGGGCTGGTCGCGACGGCGAGCGGCGCGACGGCCTATGCGCAGTTTCACGGCTTTCTCGCTTCCCCCCTAGGCCGGTTCATCCTCTTCGGTCTCAGCTTTGCCTTCTTCCAGCACCTCGCCAGCGGCCTGCGCCATCTTTATCTCGACACCGGCGCCGGCTATGAAATCGTCGGCAACCGGCGCTCGGCGGTCGCCACGCTCATCGCGTCGACGACACTGACCCTGTTTGCCTGGCTTGCGGGCTATGGCCTCATTTAGGGTTCTTGAAGGATGGCAAGGCACCTCAATTAAAGAAAGGAACGCCCATGAGCCTGCGTAGCGCCTTAAGCCAGGTGCGGGGACTCGGCTCCGCCAAGGCCGGCACCCATCACTGGTGGATGCAACGGGTGACGGCAATCGCCATGGTGCCGCTCGCCATCTGGTTCGCGAGCGCGGTCATTGCCTTGGCCCCCGCCGAGCATGACGTGGTGGTGGCCTGGATCAGCGAGCCGGTGAGCGCCATCCTGCTCATTCTTTTCATCACCAATCTCTTCTATCATGTCCGGCTTGGCCTGCAGGTGGTGATCGAGGATTATGTGCATGGCGAGGGGGCCAAGATCGCCGCCCTTCTCTTCGTCACCTTCCTGAGCATCGCCTTGGGCGCTGCCTGCATCTTTTCCGTTTTACGCATCGCATTTGGAGGCTGAGCCCGTGGCCGCTGCTTATCCCATCATCGATCATCTCTATGACGCCGTGGTCGTCGGCGCCGGCGGCTCGGGCTTGCGCGCCACCATGGGCCTTGCCGAGGCCGGGCTCAAGACCGCCTGCATCACCAAGGTGTTTCCCACCCGCTCCCACACCGTCGCCGCGCAAGGCGGCATCGCCGCCGCGCTCGGCAATATGGGGGAGGACCGCTGGCAATGGCACATGTACGACACGGTCAAGGGCTCCGACTGGCTCGGCGACCAGGACGCCATCGAATATATGTGCCGCGAGGCGCCCGCCGCGGTCTATGAGCTCGAGCATTATGGCGTGCCTTTCTCACGCACCGAGGAAGGCAAGATCTATCAGCGCGCCTTCGGCGGCATGACCACCGACTTCGGGGAAGGGCCCGCCGCCCAGCGCACCTGCGCCGCCGCCGACCGCACCGGCCATGCCATGCTGCACGCGCTTTACCAGCAGTCCTTGAAACACGACGCCGATTTCTTCATCGAGTATTTCGCCATCGACCTCATCATGGCGAACGGCGAATGCCGCGGCGTCATCGCTTGGTGCCTTGAGGACGGCACCATCCACCGCTTCCGCGCCAAGGCGGTGGTGCTGGCCACCGGCGGCTACGGCCGGACTTATTTTTCCGCCACCTCCGCCCATACCTGCACTGGCGATGGCGGCGGCATGGTGCTGCGCGCCGGCCTGCCCCTTCAGGACATGGAGTTCGTCCAGTTCCATCCCACTGGCGTTTATGGCGCTGGGGTGCTCATCACCGAAGGCGCCCGCGGCGAGGGCGGTTATCTCACCAACGCCCAGGGCGAGCGCTTCATGGAGCGCTATGCCCCCTCGGCCAAGGATCTTGCCAGCCGCGACGTGGTCTCCCGCGCCATGGCCCAGGAAATCCGCGAGGGGCGCGGCGTCGGGCCGGAAAAGGACCATATCCATCTGCACCTCGATCATATCGACCCCGCCATCCTCGCCGAGCGGCTTCCGGGCATCACCGAGACCGCCAAGATTTTCGCTGGCGTCGACTTGCGCAAGCAACCGGTGCCGGTGGTGCCGACCGCGCACTATAATATGGGCGGCATCCCGACCAACTATCATGGCGAGGCCTTGACCTTGAAGGACGGCGACCCCGACGCCGTGGTGCCGGGTTTGTTCGCGGTTGGCGAAGCGGCCTGCGTGTCGGTGCACGGCGCCAATCGGCTGGGCTCCAATTCGTTGATCGACCTTGTGGTCTTCGGGCGGGCGGCGGCCAAGCGGGTAGCTAAGATGGTGACACCTGGCGAACCCCATGCCCCCCTTCCCGCCGACCATGCGGATAGGGCGCTTAGCCGGTTTGACAGATTGCGCCACGCCAAGGGCGCAACGCCGACGGCGCAAATAAGGTTGCGGATGCAAAAGACCATGCAAGCCGATTGCGCCGTCTTCCGCACCCAGGAAAGCCTTGACGAAGGCAAGGCCAAGATGGCCGATATCTATGCCTCGATGGCGGATATCGGCGTCACCGACCGCTCGTTGATCTGGAACACCGACCTTGTTGAAACCCTCGAGCTCGACAACCTCATCGCCCAGGCCATGGTCACCATCCATGGCGCGGCGGCGCGCACCGAAAGCCGCGGCGCCCACAAGCGGGAAGATCATCCCGAGCGCAACGATGCCGACTGGATGAAACACAGCCTTGCCTGGTTTTCGGACGGCGCCGTTACCCTCGATTATCGCCCGGTGCATGATTTCACGCTGACGCGGGAAATTGATTATATCAAACCCAAGGCGCGGGTTTATTGACGCACGGGAGCAAAGAAGGTTCGACACATGGCTAAATTCACGTTGCCCGCCAACTCCAAAGTCAAACGCGGCAAGGACCACCCGGCGCCGCCAGAGGCCAAGAACACCCGCGCTTTCCAGATCTATCGCTGGAACCCGGAGGATGGCGAGAACCCCCGCATGGACACTTACCATGTCGACATGGACAGTTGCGGGCCGATGGTTCTTGATGCCCTCATCAAGATCAAGAACGAGATCGATCCCACCCTCACCTTCCGCCGCTCCTGCCGGGAGGGGGTGTGCGGCTCCTGCTCGATGAATATCGACGGGGTGAACGGTCTTGCCTGCACCACGGCGATCGAGGATGTGAAGGGGACGGTGAAAATCACCCCCTTGCCGCATATGGAGGTGGTCAAGGATCTCGTCCCCGATTTCACCCGTTTCTATGCCCAATACGCCGCCATCAAGCCCTGGATGCAGACGCAAACCCCGGCGCCCACCAAGGAGCGCTTGCAGTCGCGCGAGGACCGGGAAAAGCTCGACGGGCTCTATGAATGCATTTTGTGCGCCTGCTGCTCCACCTCCTGTCCCTCCTATTGGTGGAACGGCGATAGATATCTTGGTCCGGCGGTCCTCTTACAGGCCTATCGCTGGCTGGTGGACAGCCGCGATGAAATGACCGGCGAGCGGCTCGACGCGCTGGAAGACCCCTTCCGGCTCTATCGCTGCCACACCATCATGAACTGCGCCAACGCTTGCCCCAAGGGCCTCAACCCCGCCAAGGCGATCGCCGAGATCAAGAAGATGATGCTGGAGCGGCAGGTATAGCGCTGAGCGGCTCGTGAGGTCGAGGGCCATGCCCCCCATCACCATAACCCAAGGCCCGGATGCGGGGTGGCTGCGCTGGCAAGCAACGCCAGGCCATGAAGGCCGTTTCGCGCAAGCCGCCCTTCCCCCCATTCTGTGGCGCGAGGAAGGAAAGGGCAGGGTGCGGGCGCGCATGGCGACCAGCCACGCCCATACCAATAATGGCGGCGTTCTTCACGGCGGCTTTCTCATGTCGTTCGCCGACATGGCGCTTTTCGCCATCGCCTATCAGTCCCTTGCCGCCAGCCATGCGGTGACGGTGACCTGCAATTTCGAATTTCTCGGCGTTGGCTATCCCGACATCCCCATCGAGGCCCTGGGCGAGGTGGTGCACGAAACCGGCAAGACCATCTTCATCCGCGCCCTGGCAACGCAAGAGGGCCGGCCTGTGCTCAATTTTTCCGGAACTTTGCGCAAAATCGGCGGGCGCGCCCCCGCCGGGGATATCTGACGGATCGCCGCGGCGCTTGACGATGCAAAGTCTGGCCCTAAACCCTTACCGTCCATTATGCTAGTGGTCCGCCCCAAACGGATAAATCCATCCGTTTGGGAAAAGTGGACCACTTAAGTTATTGAATCTGTGGTGCGACTCCAAACTCCAAAACCGCTCACATTTTTGCTGAAAACGCTCTAAGCTATCCTGTCGGGAGCGGGGCGATGGATCCAAGCATAGCGCGACTTTTCATCTTGAGCGCGGCTATAGGGGGGATGGCCTGGGGGCCGCCCAGCGCGGCGCAAACGCATACCCCTTTCCCTTCGCTGCGGGTTGAATTCACCAGCCTCGCGGGAGAAACCGTGGTCGCCGCGCGCTTCATCGGCGCCCTGCGGGAAATCGACATGCTGGCAGTGGATGGGCGCCGCCTGACGCCGGAGGCGGTGAAGGCCGAGGTTAAGGCGCAGGACGGGGTCTTGCGCCTCATCCTCCCCGGCGCCGAAGCGCTGGCGCGGGTGCGCGTGACGGGCGATGCCGGCGTTCTCGACCTTGCCCGCGCGCCAGCGCCCAACCTGGCGCCGCCAGCCATGCTGTGGCCGCGCGATGGCTTGGTCGATGTGGAAAACGGCCGCCTTGTCGAAACTTTTGCCTTGCCTGCGCCGCTGGAAGAACCGGCGCTGCGCCACCCCATGGGCTTTGCCGCGCGCGCCGACGAACGCGCCCTTGACGTGGTCGCGGTGCAAAGGAGCGAGGTTGCCCTGATGAGCCTTGACCAGCCGCTGGTGGCAAGCGATGGCGCCCTGCGCCTTGCCTTAAGCGCGCCCGGCATGGCGCCGCTGCACGCCGCCGTTCCCGCCTGGTCCTACCGCCTGTCCGTCGATCCCGCCGGCGAAGAGGAGGCTTGGCGGACGGTTCGCCTGCAGGTCACCGGCTTGCTGCCGGGCGAGACCGCGACCTTCGCTTTTCTGCCTGATGACGGTGAGGCGGTCGAGCCGCGCCATGTGCTCATCGCCGCCGGGCAAGCGCACAGGCCGCTCACCGTCGCCCGCTTCAAGACAGACCAGCGGCAAAATCCCACCCTTGCCTTGCGCATCCTCAAAGGGCCGCTTCGCCCGCCGCCCCTTGCGCCAGAGGAATAGGCTGCTATCACAGCACGGCCGAGCACAGACGAGAAAGACCGCCGACCATGTCCGCCAAGGAAGACCTTTACGCCTCCGCCTTGCGCTATCATCGCGAGGGGGTGGCGGGTAAAATCGCCATCACCCCCACCAAGCCCTTGGCCAGCCAACGCGATTTGAGCCTGGCTTATTCCCCTGGCGTCGCCGCCGCCTGCCTTGCCATCAAGGACGACCCGCAAGAAGCGGCAAGCCTTACCGCGCGCGGCAATCTCGTCGCCGTGGTGACCAACGGCACTGCGGTTCTCGGGCTGGGCGATATTGGGCCCCTGGCGGCCAAGCCGGTGATGGAGGGAAAGGCGGTCCTGTTCAAGAAGTTCGCCCAGGTCGACGCCATCGATTTGGAAGTGGCGGAGACCGATATTGAACGCTTTTGCGATGCCGTCGCCGCCCTCGAGCCTTCCTTCGGCGCGATCAATCTTGAGGACATCAAGGGCCCGGACTGCTTCGCCATCGAGGCCGCCTTGCGCCAGCGGATGAAGATCCCGGTTTTCCACGACGATCAGCACGGCACCGCCATCGTCGCCGCGGCGGCGTTGAAAGCGGCCTTGAAGCTGACGGGACGACGGTTTGACGCCATCAAGCTGGTGTCCACCGGCGGCGGCGCCGCCGGCATTGCCTGCCTTGATCTTCTCGTCGATCTCGGCGTCAAGCGCGAGAACATCGTTCTTATCGACATCCACGGCGTGGTCCATGACGGCCGCGCGGAAGGGATGAACCCCCATAAGGCGCGCTATGCGACAACCGGCACGGTGCGCAGCCTTGCGCAGGCGATCGCGGGGGCGGACGTGTTCCTGGGGCTTTCGGCGCCCAATGTGCTGACCCCGGCGCACCTTAAAGCAATGGCCGACAAGCCGATCATCCTCGCCCTCGCCAACCCCGAGCCGGAGATCGACCCTGGACTAGCGCGCGCCGCCCGGCCCGACGCGATGATCGCCACCGGGCGCTCGGACTATCCCAACCAGGTCAACAATGTGCTGTGCTTTCCCTTCATCTTTCGCGGCGCCCTAGACGTGGGCGCGACCGCGATCAACCGCGAGATGGAGATTGCCTGCGTCGATGCCTTGACCCGCCTTACCGAAGCGGAAGCCAGCGAGGTGGTGGCCCGTGCCTATCCGGACGAATATTTAAAGCTTAGCGCCAATTATCTGCTGCCCAAGCCGCTCGATCCGCGGCTTATCCTGGAAATCGCCCCGGCGGTCGCCAAGGCGGCGATGGACAGCGGCGTCGCCACCCGGCCGATCACCGACTTTGCCGCCTATCGCGACAAGCTCGCGACCTTCGTCTTCCGCTCCGGCGCCCTCATGGGCCCCGTTTTCGTGCGCGCCAAGCGCGCCGCCCGGCGGGTGGTGTTCGCGGAAGGGGAAGACGTGCGGGTGCTGCGCGCCGCCCGCGCCATGCTGAGCGAAGGGCTGGGCCGCCCGATTTTGGTGGGCCGGCCCACCGTCATCGCCCGGCGCGCCGAGGAGGCGGCGCTTGCCCCCGACATGCTGGAGGCGATCGAGGTGGTGAACCCCGAGCGCGACAAGCGTTACCGGGACTATTGGCAGACTTACCACAAGCTGATGGAGCGGCGCGGCGTCTCGCCCGAAGTGGCGCGCACCGTGGTGCGCACCAATTCCACCGTCATCGCCGCCTTGAGCCTTTATCGCGGCGAGGCCGACGCCATGATCTGCGGCAGCTATGGGCGCTATGATTTTCATTTGCGCCACGTGCTCGACGTCATCGGCCTTGAAGACGGCGTGACGGCCGCCGCCGCCCTTTCGGTCCTCATCATGCCCAAGGGCAGCTTTTTCCTGTGCGACACCTTTGTCGGCGCCGACCCGACGGCGCAGGAAATCGTCCAGGCGACATTGCTCGCCGCCAAGCAAGTGCGCCACTTCGGACTCAGCCCCAAGGTCGCCCTTTTGTCCCATTCCGATTTCGGCGCCTCGCCAGCCCCTTCGGCGCACAAGATGCGCGAGGCGCTCAGCATGCTGCACGCCGCGGCGCCGGAGTTGGAGGCGGAAGGGGAAATGTCGGGCGAAGTCGCCATCGATCCCGCCTTGCGCCACCAGCTTTTCCCCAACTCCCGCCTCGCTGGCGCCGCCAATCTTCTCATCATGCCCACCATGGAAGCCGCCAACATCGCCTATTCGCTCTTGAAGGCGTTGGGCGATGGCTTGCCCATTGGCCCCATTCTCCTGGGCACGGCAAAGCCGGCGCATATCGTGACCCCGACGGTGACCGCGCGCGGCCTTCTCAATATCGCCGCCGTCGCCGCCGCCGGGGCGCAAGAAAGCAGCGCCGACTGACCCGATGTCCCCAGCTGGCCGCAGCGGCGCGTTCCGCGGATAAGGCCGCGCCAAAGCACATGCGGGAACCCATTCCCGCGCCGCCCTGTCTCCCAAGGCGTCAGGCGGCGAGGCTCCTCAGCACATAATGAAGGATGCCGCCATGCTTGAAATAGTCCGCCTCATCGAGGGTGTCGATGCGGCACAAAAGGCTCACCGTTTCCGTTCTGCCATCCCCCCGATGGATAGTCAGCTTCACCTTCTGGCGGGGTTTCAGCCTTCCCTTGATGCCTTCGATGTCGAAGGTCTCGCTGCCGTCAAGCCGCAAGGTCTTGCGGGTCACCCCGGCCGGGAATTGCAAGGGCAGCACCCCCATGCCGACAAGGTTGGAGCGGTGGATACGCTCGAAGCTTTCGACGATCACCGCCTTCACCCCCAACAGCCGCGTCCCCTTGGCCGCCCAGTCGCGGCTTGAGCCGGTGCCGTATTCCTTGCCGGCGATGATCACAAGGGGCGTGCCTTCCCCCTGATATTTCATCGCCGCGTCATAGATCGGCATTTGCGCCCCCGAGGGCACATGACGGGTGAAGCCGCCTTCCACATCGGCAAGCATTTCGTTGCGGATGCGGATATTGGCGAAGGTGCCGCGCATCATCACTTCATGGTTGCCCCGGCGCGAGCCATAGGAGTTGAAGTCGGCGCGCGCGACCCCATGCTGGAGGAGATATTGGCCCGCCGGGCTCGTCTCCTTGATCGACCCCGCGGGCGAGATATGGTCGGTGGTCACCGAATCGCCGAGGATGGCCAGGGCCCTTGCCCCCTTGACGTCGCCGATGGACGCCGGGGTCATGGCAATCGCCGCGAAATAAGGAGGGTGCTGAACATAGGTCGAGCCGGCGTCCCAGTCATAGGTCAGCCCCTTGGCGATCTTGATCTTGCGCCAGGCGGCGTCGCCCGAGAAGACGTCGGCATAGCGTTTGCGGAACTGCTCGCGGGTCACCGATTTAGCGACCACCGCCGCGATTTCGGCGTTGGTCGGCCAGATATCCTTGAGATAAACCGGCTTGCCATTCTTGCCCATGCCGAGGGGCTCGGTGGTGATGTCCTTCTTCATCGAGCCAAGGAGGGCATAAGCAACGACCAGCGGCGGCGAAGCGAGATAATTGGCGCGCACATCGGGGCTCACCCGGCCTTCGAAGTTGCGGTTGCCCGACAACACCGAGACCGCGACCATGTCGTTGGCGTTCACCGCCTTGGAGATGGCGTCGGGCAGTGGCCCGGAATTGCCGATGCAGGTGGTGCAGCCATAGCCAACAAGGTTAAAGCCAAGCTGGTCGAGGGACTTTTGCAAACCGGATTTGCGCAAATACTCCGTCACCACCTGGGAGCCGGGCGCCAGCGAGGTCTTGACCCAGGGCTTGACCTTGAGCCCCTTGGCGAGCGCCTTCTTGGCGACGAGGCCGGCGGCCAGCATCACCGTCGGGTTGGAGGTGTTGGTGCACGAGGTGATGGCGGCGATCACCACATCGCCGTGGCGCAAGCCATAATTGGCGCCAGCGACCGGGACTTGCTTTTCCTCCTCGCCCGCCTTGCCAAAGCCGCCCGCCAGCTCCTGCATGAAAGCGGCCGTCGCCTGCGACAGCTTGACCCTGTCCTGGGGCCGCTTCGGCCCGGCAAGGGACGGCTCCACCGTGGCAAGGTCCAACTCCAAGGTGTCGGTGAAAACCGGGTCCGGCGTCTTGGCGTCGCGCCACAGGCCTTGCTTCTTGGCATAGGCCTCCACCAGCTTGACGCGGGACGGCTTGCGCCCGGTGAATGCGAGATAATCGAGGGTCGACTGGTCGATGGGAAAGAAGCCGCAAGTGGCGCCATATTCGGGCGCCATGTTGGCGATCGTCGCTTGATCGGCGAGGCTGAGATGATCAAGGCCGGGGCCGTAAAACTCGACGAACTTGCCGACCACCCCTTTCTTGCGCAGCATCTGGGTGACGGTGAGCACGAGGTCGGTGGCGCTCGCGCCTTCCTTAAGGGCGCCCACGAGCTTGAAGCCGACGACTTCCGGGATCAGCATCGAGACCGGCTGGCCAAGCATCGCCGCCTCCGCCTCGATGCCGCCCACCCCCCAGCCGAGGACGGAGAGGCCGTTGACCATGGTGGTGTGGCTGTCGGTGCCCACGAGGGTGTCGGGATAAGCGACCTCGGCGCCTTTCTCGTCCTTCGACGTCCATACCGTTTGCGCCAGATACTCAAGATTGACCTGGTGGCAGATGCCGGTGCCGGGCGGGACCACCCGGAAATTCTTGAACGCGCCCTGGCCCCAGCGCAGGAATTCATAGCGTTCCTTGTTGCGCTGCATTTCCAGCGCCACGTTCTTCTTGAAGGAATCCTTGCCCCCGAAATAGTCCACCATCACCGAATGGTCGATGACGAGGTCCACCGGCACCAGGGGGTTGATCTTGCGCACATTGCCGTTGAGCTCACGCATCGCCGCGCGCATCGCCGCAAGGTCGACCACCGCCGGCACTCCGGTGAAGTCCTGCATCAGCACCCGCGCCGGGCGGTAGGCGATCTCGCGGGTCGAGGTACGCTTTTTCTGCCAGGCGATGACCGCCTTGATGTCGGCGACGGTGACGGTGCGGCCGTCCTCAAAGCGCAGGAGGTTTTCCAGAAGCACTTTCAGGGAAAACGGCAGGCGCGAAATATCGCCCAGCTTCCTCGCCGCCGCGCCAAGGCTGTAATAGGCATAGGTCTTGGCGCCGACCTTGAGCGTGCGGCGGGTTTTGAGGCTGTTGGAACCGGTGGCTGTCACGGCGAAGTCTCCCAAGCGTCAATCGGTGCGGTCGTGCCGCTGGTTCTGCCGCAAAACCCGTCCCGTCACAAGAGTTGCCATGGTCGCATGACGATAAATCCGGTCGCTGCCGCTGAGCCTTCGGCCTCAGTGGCGAAATTGCTAAAATTTTAACCGACTTCGTTTAGCGCCTCTTTACCCATGGCCCCTAGGGTGGCGGGTTGACGAACCATCATCTTGCAAAGCGCCTCGGGCAGGAAACGCATAACAGCCATGAAAGTCCAACCCGACGCCGCCATTTTAAGGACGCTTTACGGGGCCGCCGAAGCCTTGCGCGGCACGGGCCCCGAGACGCCAGCGCAAAGGCAGGCCCGCGACAAGGGCGCCGCCCGACCAGCGGCGCAAAGCGTGCACCCCCAGCCGCAAGAGGATGCGCCAGGCAAAACCGCCCAGGCGGCGCGCGCCATCCCCTTCGGCCGCGAGGCGCCGACCGCCGGCGCCCGTCCCAAATATGTCGCCCCTGGCCAAGTGCTCAATATCTTGGTTTGAAAACGCCGGCATCGCCCCTTTTCAAGCCAGCAAGGCCATCGCGCGCGGCGGGGCCTATCCTCTCTTCCCGGCCGTCCCGGATGCGAAAAATCGTCCCCTGAGGCGCATCCGCCGGCATTGCCGGCGCGCCGTCACCGCCGACCAGAAGGCCGCGCAGGACCCGCCCCGTCATGCCGTGGCTGACCACCAGCGCGGCGCGATGAGGGTCGCGGGCCTTGAGCCAGTCATCCACCCGGCGGGCGATCGCCTGATAATCCTCGCCGCCTTCGGGAAAGCGGGTGTAAAGCTGGCGCGCCTGATCGACAAAGGGTCCGATCTCGGCCTCGATCTCATGATAATGGCGCTCGGTCCAGCCGGCGACGTCGATTTCCACCAGCCGATCATCGAAGCGCACTGAGAAATAGTCGCATTCTAAGATATCGCAGATCAGCGCCATGGTCTGGCGCGCCCGCCCCGCGGTGGAGCACCACAGGTCGATATCCGGCCTGGCGCCCAGTTCGGCGCGCAAGCGGCGGCCCATGGCTTCGGCCTGGCGCATGCCGGCGCGGGTCAAGGGGGTGTGCGGCTGGCGGCCCTGCATGCGCGCGGCGCGGTTGTAGACCGTCTCGCCGTGGCGCACGATATAGAGCGGTGCCGACATAGCGCGACGTTACCTCCCTTGACCGGTTTTGCCCCCCTGCTTACACAAGGGGGCACCCCTTGTGGAGGATGAATGGATGGCGAGCAAGGTCTATTCCGACGCAGCGTCCGCGCTTGAAGGGCTGCTGTTCGATGGCATGACCCTCATGGCCGGCGGCTTTGGCCTGTGCGGCATTCCGGAAAACCTCATCCTTGCCTTGCGCGCGTCCGGGGTGAAGGGCCTCACCGTCATCTCCAACAATGCCGGGGTCGATGATTTCGGGCTTGGCCTTCTCCTCAAGACCCGCCAGATCAGGAAAATGGTTTCCTCCTATGTCGGCGAGAACAAGACTTTCGAGCAGCAATATCTGAACGGCGAGCTGGAGCTGGAGTTCAACCCGCAAGGCACCCTTGCCGAGCGTATCCGCGCCGGCGGCGCCGGCATTCCCGGCTTTTACACCAAGACCGGGGTCGGCACCCTCATCGCCGAGGGCAAGGAGCACAAGACGTTCGACGGCGAGACCTACATCCTGGAACGCGGCCTTACCGCGGATGTGGCGCTGGTCAAGGCATGGAAGGGCGACCGGGAAGGCAATCTTGTTTATCGCAAGACGGCGCGCAACTTCAACCCGATGATGGCGAGCGCGGGCAAGGTCACCGTCGCCGAGGTCGAGGAGCTGGTGGAGACCGGCGCCCTCGACCCCGATCAGGTCCACACCCCCGGCATCTTCGTCCAGCGCATCATCAAGGGCGCGGCCTATGAAAAGCGCATCGAGCAGCGCACGGTCCGCAAGCGGGAGACGGCGTGATGGCATGGGATCGCAATCAGATGGCGGCGCGCGCCGCCAAGGAGCTGCAAGACGGCTTTTACGTCAATCTCGGCATTGGCATTCCAACCCTCGTCGCCAATTACATTCCGGACGACATCGACGTCACCTTGCAATCGGAAAACGGCATGCTGGGCATGGGGCCCTTCCCCTATGAAGGGGAGGAGGACCCCGACCTCATCAACGCCGGCAAGCAGACCATCACCGAGCTTGAGCGCACCAGCTATTTTTCCTCCGCCGACAGCTTCGCCATGATTCGCGGCGGCCACATCGACATTTCGATTTTGGGGGCCATGGAAGTCGCGGAAAACGGCGACCTTGCCAATTGGATGATCCCCGGCAAGATGGTGAAGGGGATGGGCGGGGCGATGGACTTGGTGGCCGGGGTGAAGCGGGTGGTGGTGGTGATGGACCACACCAACAAGGCGGGCGAGCCCAAGATTTTGCAAAAATGCACCCTCCCCTTGACCGGCGCCGGGGTCGTCGACCGCGTCATCACCGATCTCGGCGTCTTCGATATCGCTCCCGGTGGGCTCAAGGTGATAGAGCTTGCCCCAGGCGTCACCCTTGATGAGGTGAAGGCGAAAACCCAGGCCAGGATCGCGGGCTGAAGAAAGGCGCGGCGGAGGGTTCGCCGGATACCGGCACTATATGGCAGGCGGATGCGCGGCTATTTCGCAATTGGCATCGAACGGGCCTCGAAGGCCGGCAATGTGGGCAATCTCATCCGCACCGCCCATGGCTTTGGCGCCGCCTTCGTCTTCACCATCGGCGCCCACTATGGCCGCATGAGCCAATCCAGCGACACCGCCAAATCCGACGCCGCGCTGCCGTTTTACGAATATGCCACGCTCCATGACCTCGCCCTGCCGCGCCATTGCCGGCTGGTCGCCGTCGAGCTCGTCGAGGATGCCGTTGATCTCCCCGCCTTTCACCACCCTTTGCAGGCAGCCTATATCCTGGGCGGCGAGCGTTTGTCGGTGAGCGAAGCGACCCTTGCGCGGTGTGACCATGTGGTCAAAATCCCGACACGCTTTTCCCTCAACGTGGCGACCGCCGGCGCCATCGTCATGTATGACCGCCTGCGCATGCTGGGCCGCTGGCCGGATCGGGCGATGAGCAGCCTCGCGCCGCCTGGCAAGGCACCGCCCCATGCCTATGGCGGGCCAAGGCAACGACGCCAGGCGAAGGATTGAAGATGAGGGAGCGAAGCGTGAAGACGAGGCGGAAAATCACCAGCGTCCTCATGGTCGCATGGGCGGTATTGCCGAGCTTGGCAAGTCCAGCGAGCGCCGCCACAAAACGCGATCATCTCGGCGATTTTCGCGATTGGTCGACCTTTCGCGATGTCGAGGATAACGGCGCCATGGTGTGCTATATGATCTCGATGCCGAAGGAGACGCGCCTTAGCGAAAGGGGCGTCAAGCGCGACAAGCCCTATTTCATGGTCAGCCATTGGCCGCGCCGGAGCGAGCGTGGGGTGGTCTCGGTCTCGGCCGGCTATGACCTGCGCCGCAACGCCGATGTCGTCATCACCGTGGGCGAGAAAAGCTTCGAGCTTTATGGCGACAAGGCGACCGCCTGGACCTATGGCCTCGAAGACGACGCCGCCCTCGTCGCGGCGATGAAAAGCGGGATCAGCCTCAGCGTCAAGGCGGTGGCGGCGCGGGGCTTTTCCTCCACCGACACCTATTCCCTGCACGGCTTTACCGCCGCCTATAACGCGATCAGCGCGGCTTGCCGCAAGTAATTCCGGAAAATTTCAAGACAATTCGCCCCCTTGGCGGAGGAAATGGCGGCAAACCAGCGCCAAAAAGCGTGGCATCGCCATTGGATTTTGCCGCCAATTCCATTATATCCGCGCCCGTTAGCCCTTTTTGGAACCTATAGCCCATGCATGTTTCCGGCCTTGCCGACCCCATCGTCGCCCCCCGCCGCGACCCCGTGCTCGCCGCCGGCAAGCACGACCTTCTGGGCATGGGCCGGGAAGAGCTGCGCCAGGCGCTCGTCGCTCTGGGGGTGCCGGAGAAGCAGGCGGGCATGCGCATGGGGCAAATCTGGCACTGGGTGTTTCACCGCGGCATCACCGATTTTACCGCCATGGCCAATGTCTCAAAGCCGGTGCGCGCCTTGATGGAGACGCATTTTTCCATCGCCCGGCCCCAGGTGGTCGCCGCCCAGGCCTCCACCGACGGCACCCGCAAATGGCTGCTGCGCTTTGCCGATGGCGAGGAAGCCGAGTGCGTCTTCATCCCCGACGAGGACCGCGGCACTCTGTGCATTTCCTCGCAAGTGGGCTGCACCTTGTCCTGCCGCTTCTGCCATACCGGCACGCAAAAGCTGGTGCGCAACCTGACGGCGGGCGAGATCGTCGGCCAGTTGATGGTGGCGCGCGACGATGTCGGCGAGTGGCCGGCCTCGACCCAAGGGCGCTTCATCACCAACATCGTCATGATGGGGATGGGCGAGCCGCTCTATAATTTCGACAATGTAAAACAAGCCCTTAACATCATCATGGACGAAGCGGGCATCCAGATGTCGCGCCGGCGCATCACCCTGTCGACCGCCGGAGTGGTGCCGATGATGGCCCGCTGCGGCGCCGAGATCGGGGTCAACCTCGCTGTCTCGCTGCACGCCGTGACCAAGGCGGTGCGCGACGAGATCGTGCCGCTGAACAAAAAATACGGGATCGAGGAGCTGCTCGCCGCCTGCGCCGCCTATCCCGGCACCCACAACGCCCGGCGCATCACCTTTGAATATGTGATGCTCAAGGACAAGAACGACAGCGATGAGGATGCCCGCGAACTGGTGCGCCTGCTGCGGCAATATAAAATCCCCGCCAAGGTGAACTTGATTCCCTTCAACCCCTGGCCCGGGGCGCCTTATGCCTGCGCCGACTGGACGCGCATCGAGCGCTTTTCCGACATCGTCTTCCAGTCCGGCATTTCCGCCCCCATCCGCACCCCGCGCGGGCGCGACATCATGGCCGCCTGCGGCCAGCTGAAATCGGCCTCGCAAAAACCGCGCGCCAGCAAGCGAACCAAAGTTCCATGAGCCATCCATGAGCAGTTTCGCGCTCGCCGACGGCATCGACATCGACCGCCTGGCCGAGCGCTTTGCGCGCGACGGGCGGGTCCAAGTCAAGCCGGTCCTTGCGCACGAGGCCGCGCGGCGCGTCCAGGCCTGCCTTGCCAATGAGGTGACCTGGAGCCTCGTGTTCAACGATGGCGACAAGCATTACGACCTGCACCCGGAACAGACCGACGCCATGCCGGCCACCCAGCGGCAGCAGCTCATGGGCCATGTTCTGACCCGGGCGCGAGACCATTTCCAATATCTTTACCACAGCTATCCGATCGCCGACAAAATCGCCCACAAAACCAACGCCTATCCGCTTTTGGAGCAGCTTTTCACCTTCCTTAACTCGGCGCGCTATCTCGATTTCATCCGCGCTTTGACCGGCTTTGCCGACATCGCCTATTGCGATGCTCAAGCGACCTTCTATGGCCCAGGCCATTTCCTGACCGCCCATGACGATAACGTGGCCGGCAAGAACCGCCGCGCCGCCTATGTGCTGAACCTCACCTCCTATTGGCGGCCCGACTGGGGCGGCAATCTTCTTTTTCTGGACAAGGCCAGCGAAATCGTCGGCGGCTATGTGCCGGCCTTCAACGCGCTCAACATTTTCGCCGTGCCGCAGCGTCACGCGGTCAGCTACCTGCCGCCTTATGCCGGCAGCCGTTATGCCGTTACCGGTTGGCTGCGGGCGCGATGATCCGGGGGTGGCCGAGGGCGCTGACGCTGGCTGGCCTCATCCTCGCCTTGCCGGCGCCAGGCCTTGCAGCGCAAGAGGCGCGGCCGCGCATCGGCCTTGTCCTGTCCGGCGGCGGCGCCCGCGGCGCCGCCCATATCGGGGTTCTCAAGGTCCTCGAGGAAGCGCAGGTGCCCATCGATTGCATCGCCGGCACCAGTTTTGGCGCCATCATCGGCGGCCTTTACGCCAGCGGCGCCGAGCCGGACGCGCTCGAAGCCATGCTTGCCCGCATCGATTGGGACGCGGTCCTCGACAACACCGCGCCGCGGCGCGCCCGCACCTTTCGGCGCAAGGAAGACGACAAGGATTTCCTCGTCCCCTTCAAGATGGGGGTGCATGACGGCGCGCTGACGCCGCCGCCGGGCCTTATCCTTGGCGGCAATTTCGGCCAGTTGATCCGCGATCTGGCCGAGACCGTGGAGCGCCACGAGGATTTCGACCGCCTGCCGATCCCTTTCCGCGCCGTCGCCGCCGATCTTGCCACCGGCGATGAAGTGGTGTTGCGCGACGGCAATCTGGCGGACGCGCTCATCGCCTCGATGTCGGTGCCTGGCCTGTTCCCGCCGGTCCAGCGTGGCGAGACGCTTTTGGTCGATGGCGGCATCGCCAACAATGTGCCGGTTTCCGTCGCCCGCGCCTTGTGCGCCGATATCGTCATCGTGGTCGATGTCTCAGAGCCGCCCCTGACGGCGCTGGAAACCAGCTCCTTTGCCGATGTCCTTGGCCAGATGATCTCGATCATGACGACACGCAACGCGCGGGCGCAACTGACGAGCCTTGACCCGGCGCGCGACATCGTCATCCGCCCCAGCCTCGACGACTTGGGCTTTGCCGACTTCAAGCGGGCCGGAGAAGCCATTCCCGCCGGCACGGCGGCGGCCAACGCCCAGCTTGAGCGCTTGCGCAGCCTAAGCCTTGACGCCTTCGATTGGCGCGCTTGGCGGATCGCCCACCGCCCCCGGATTGAGGCCTTGGAGCCGGTCATCACCACCATCAAGATTGCCCATGATTCCGTTCTTGATGAAGCGCTGCTGCGGGACATGCTGGCCCTTGACGTGGGCAAGCCGCTCGACCGCGCGGCCTTGCGCGAAGGGATCGCCCGGATCTACGGCCTCGATTATTTCGACAGCGTCGATTACGCCATCGACAGCAAGGACGACGGCACCGCCGCGCTCCTCGTCACCGCCCGCCAGCGCGACTGGGGACCCGACTATGTGCGCTTTGGCGTTGGCATCGAGGATAATTTCGAGGGTGACGCCTATTACCGCCTGGCGTTGAGCTATACCGACCTTGGCCTTAACCGGCTGGGCGGCGAATGGCGCAGCCGGCTGCAGATTGGCGACAATCTTCTCCTGTCGAGCGAGCTTTACCAGCCGCTCGACCCGCGCCAGCGCTATTTCGCGGCGCTGGCGGTGGAAGGCGCGCGGCGCAATCTTTTCCTGCGCGAGGGCAAGGCGCTGGTGGGGCTGTTCCGGGTTGCCGAGTTCAACACCCTTCTGCGCGCCGGGCGCATCTTCGGCAATTGGGGGGCGCTGTCGGCGGGCTTGCGCTATCGTTATGCCGACGTCGACCCGCGCCTTGAAGGGGCGACGCCCGATCCCGGCGGCGCGGGGGAGAGCGATGCTTTTGTCCTGTTCGAGGTCGATACCCTCGATAACTTGAACTTTCCCACCCAGGGGTTGAGCTTGACCGCCAATTATCTGGTCCAGCTCAACGAGGGCTCGGCGCTGAATACCGGGGCGCTGGAAGTCTCTTTTGTCGGCGCCCGCCCCCTTGCCGGCGGGCGGCTGCTTTATACCGGCGAGTTTGCCACCAACCTGTCGGACGCCGAGGAGCTGCAGAATTTCTTCGGGCTGGGCGGCTTTTTCAACATGTCCGGCTTTTCGCGCGACGCCCTGTTCGGGCCGCACCTCACCCGCGCCGGGCTTGCCTATTACCGCCGCCTGTCGCAGGAGCGCTCGCCCCTTACCGACATGCCCTTTTACATCGGCGCCAGCTTCGAGGCCGGCAATGCCTGGAACGACCTTGCGGATTTTCGTTTTGGGAACCTCATTTATGGCGGCTCGATCTTCCTTGGCGCGGAAAGCTTCCTCGGCCCGATATATCTTGGCGGCGGCATCAATTCCGCCGGCTCGCGCAACCTCTTCCTGTTCATCGGGGGCGTTTTTTGAGGTCTTGCGCCGGCATGGAAACGGGCCGGCACTAAGTTCTGATAACGAAATTAAATCGGAATCATGTGCCGAATAGGCCTTGCGTCGGCGGCCCATCTTTCTATAGTGCGCCGCTTTCAACGGGATAAGCCCCAGCAGCGGGAGGCGATGATGCGCGAGAGTGTGAAAAAAGTGGTGCTGGCCTATTCCGGCGGCCTTGACACCTCGGTCATCCTGAAATGGCTGAAAGCCACCTATGACTGCGAGGTGGTCACCTTCACCGCCGACCTCGGCCAGGGGGCGGAGCTGGCCGAAGCCCGGCGCAAGGCGGAGATGCTGGGGGTGCGGGAAATCTTCATCGAGGATTTGCGCGAGGAGTTCGTCCGCGACTATGTCTTCCCGATGATGCGCGCCAACGCGCTTTATGAAGGCGTCTACCTGTTGGGCACCGCGATCGCCCGGCCGCTCATCGCCAAGCGCCAGATCGAGATCGCCCGCGCGGTGGGCGCCGACGCGGTGGCCCATGGCGCCACCGGCAAGGGCAACGACCAGGTGCGGTTCGAGCTTGCCTATTATGCCCTCAACCCCGGCATTCACGTGATCGCCCCCTGGCGCGAATGGGACCTTGGCTCGCGCACCCGGCTCATCAAATTCGCCGAGGAGAACCAGATCCCCATCCCCAAGGACAAGCGCGGCGAAGCGCCCTTTTCGGTGGACGCCAATCTTCTTCACACCTCGTCCGAGGGCAAGCTTCTCGAAGACCCGTGGATGGAAGCGCCGGAGGATGTCTATTCCCGCACCCTATCGCCGGAAGCCGCGCCCGATGCCCCGACCTATATCGAGATCGGCTTCAAGCGCGGCGACGCAGTGGCGATCGACGGCATCGAATATTCCCCGGCCAGCCTGCTGGAGCGGTTGAACGAGCTGGGCGGCGCCAACGGCATTGGCCGGATCGATCTTCTGGAAAACCGCTTTGTCGGCATGAAGTCGCGCGGCATCTACGAAACCCCCGGCGGCACCATCCTCCATGTCGCCCACCGCGGCATCGAACAGGCAACCCTCGACCGCGGCGCCATGCATTTAAAGGACGAACTGATGGCCCGTTATGCCGAGCTCATCTATAACGGCTTCTGGTTCTCGCCCGAGCGCGAGATGCTGCAGGCGCTCATCGACAAGTCGCAGGACCATGTCACCGGCACGGTGCGGCTGAAGCTTTACAAGGGCAATGTCATGCTGGTGGGGCGCAAAAGCCCGCGCAGCCTTTATTCCATGGCTCATGTCACCTTCGAGGAGGATTCGGTCTACGACCAGCGCGACGCCGCCGGCTTCATCAAGCTCAATGCCTTGCGCCTGCGCCTTCTCAAGCAGCGCGGCGAGATCACCGAGCCGGTGAGCTATGAATAGGCGGCGGCGAGGGGCAACAAGCCTCACTTCCCCGCTTGCGCCGCCTCGATCGCCTGCATCAGTTGAAAAGCGCCGGGATAGCCCTGGACAAGGGCACGGGACGCCCAGAGCCGGGCTTTGTCGAGGTCGCGCGCGACCCCATTGCCATCGAAATAGGCCCGCGCCAAGGCCATTTGCGCCCCGGCGTGGCCGGGGCTGGCGGTGCCCGCCGGCACCGAACGCACATGGCCGTATTTTTCCTTGCCCACCGGCGGGGCATAATAGTACCTCCGACCCGAGCTTGGCGTTGCCGCGCTTTCATACCAATCAATCGCCAGCCTTTGATCAGCGATGACATTGACCCCATATTGATAGAACTGGCCCATGACATAGCGCGCTTGCGCGTCCCCGGCACGGGCGCGGCAGCGCACCGCGTCATAAAGCGGCGCATCGCCGATAACGCGGACCTGGCGATAGGCCTCGTCCTGGCTGCCATAGGCCGCGCCATAATCGAGGACAGGGCAGCTTTGCACGCATCCGCCAAGGGTGAAAAGCGATGCCAACCCTACCCAAGAGGCTTTGCCAACCATTCGCCGATCTCCCCATCGCCTTGGTCATGCCAACCGCCGCGCCCGGCCTCATATTAGCGCGGCGAGCGCTTGGCGAGGATCCGCTGCAAGGTGCGGCGATGCATCTTCAGCCGCCGCGCCGTCTCCGACACATTGCGGTCGCACAACTCATAGACCCGCTGGATATGCTCCCAGCGCACCCGGTCGGCCGACATCGGCTCTTCCGGAGGCGCCGCGCGCGCCCCCTGCTGGGTCAGCGCCTTCACCACGTCATCGGGATCGGCGGGCTTGGCGAGATAATCGGTGGCGCCGGTTTTCACCGCAGCGACCGCGGTGGCGATATTGCCATAGCCGGTGAGCATGATGATCCGCATGTCGGGCCGCAGGCGGCGCAATTCAGCCATCAGATCCACCCCGTTGCCATCGCCAAGGCGCATGTCGACAACGGCATAGGCCGGCGGGCTGGCGCGCACGAGGCCAAGCGCCTCGGCAAACCCTTCCGCCGGCAGCGGCGTAAAGCCCCGGCTTTCCATGGCCCGCGCCAGGCGCTCGCGAAAGGGCCTGTCGTCATCGACGATGAGCAGGCGTCGATCCGGACCCAAATCTAGCGTGTCGCTGTCTCCCATGCCTCACCCTTTTCTTCTATGGCGGAGCGCGGCCAGGCGATGTCCACCACCGCCCCGCCTTCCGGTCCGTTATGATAGAGTATAGTCGCCCCCGTGCGCTCAAGCAAAGTCGCGGCGATGAAAACGCCAAGCCCCATGCCGCCGCCGGCGCCGCGGACGCCGGCGCGGCTGGGCAAATAAGGCTCGCCCAAGGCGTTGAGGATATCGGCGTCAAAGCCGGGCCCATCGTCGGAAATGACGAGGCGCACGCGGCTTGCGTCCCATTCCAAATCGAGGTCGACACGGCTATGGGCAAAGCGCGAGGCGTTTTCGATGAAATTACCCAGGCTATGAAGGATTTCCGGCCGCCGCGCGATCACCGGCTGCGCGCCGTCCGTGGTGGCCGCAGGCCGAGCGGTGACGACAATCAGCAGCCCGCTGTCCTCATGGGGCTTTGCCACTTCCCGTAAAACCGCCTCGATGGGCGCCCGCTTGAAATGGGCGTCCTCGCTTTCCGCCCGGCGTGAAAGATTGGCAAGGATTTCCCGGCAGCGCTGCGATTGGCTTTCCAGCAAGCGCAAATCCTCGGCCAGCACCGGGTCGTTGCCGTGCTCGCGCAGCAATTCCTTGCTGATGAGGGTGATGGTGCCCAAGGGCGTGCCCAGCTCGTGGGCGGCGGCGGCGGCAAGGCTGCCCAGGGCGGACAGCTTCTGCTCGCGCGCCAGGGCTTCCTGGGTCGCCACCAAGGCCTGGCTGCGCCGCCGCCCTTCCGCCGACACCCGCCAGGCATAGGCGGCGACGAAACCCATGGCGATGACCAGCGCGACGCCAACGCCGACAAGATAGGTGGGGGCAAGCTGCAAGGGCTCCGCTCCCCAAGGCAGCGGCAGATGAAACCGCGCGAGAAAAGCAAGGCAAAGCCCGGCAAGGACGAGGAGCGAGACGGTGGAACGCCCGCTCAAGATGGTCGCGGAAATGGTCACCGGCACTAAAATGAGAAGGGCGAAGGGGTTGGTGAGGCCGCCGGTGAGGAACAAGAGCAGTGTAAGCTGCAATAGGTCGAAGGCCAGCTGCAAGCTGGCCTCGCGCCCGGTCAACTGACGCTCGGCGGGGTGGCTGAGCTGAAGATAGAGATTGGTCGCGGCAAGCGCCGCCACGGCGGCGGCGGCGGCGGGAAGCTCGGCGAAGGGGTAGCCTAAATAGAAACGCACGAAGAGGAGCGCCAGGGTCTGGCCAGTGACCGCCACCCAACGCAAATTGACAAGCGTTTTCAGCCGTACGCCGGGCGCCGTACCGATGACGCTGAGCCGGTCGCCGGGCTTTTTGTCATTGCCGCCGCGAAGACCCATGGCTTACCCTTCCCACCCGGTCGCTGACGCGAGAGCATGCCCCTCTGCGGCGCGGACCATGGACAAGGCCCACGTCAAGTCAACGAGTATAGCCCGCGACGCGCCGCAAGGCCATGTGGCGCGCGGGTTTTTTCAAAAGCCGTAGACCAGGCTCGCCCGCGTCGCCGTATCGGTCTTGACTTGGCCAGGCGGCACCGCGCTGTCGTGCTTGATATAAAAACTGAGCCGCCCGGCAAGGCGTTCGGTAAGGCTGGCGGTAAATCCCGCATCGTTGGTGAGGGTGATGCGCGTCGAGCCAAAAAAGGCCGTCGTCTTGTTGGTGAATTTAAGGTTTTCATTCACCGTCCAGAGAAGGTCTGAGCGGCCGACGAAAATGAACTCGGTGCCGGTGCCGTTGTCCTCGAGCCGCGTTTGCCGGGCGCCGGGGCCGCCTTCAAGGTCCCAACCCAGTCCGTCGCGCTCGATCAACCGATAGCCAAGCCCGCCGGCCTCCGACAGCCGCCAGTCGAATTCGGAAAAGGTATCGAGCTCGAAATCGATGAGTCCGAAGACATAGCCGCGCGTCCCGACGAACCATTTGGTGCTGTATGAGGCAAGCAGACGCTCCTTGGTGGTCACCCCTTCGTTGGTGGAATAATCGCCGGTGGCGGCGAAGCGATGCTCCCGCCTGCCCACCGCGCGGTCAAGCTTTACGCCGGCGGTCACCGCTTTTTCCTTGGTATTGCCGGTGAGGAGAGAGCCGCCGAGCGTAACCTCGCCGTCCCAGCTTTCGGCCGCGAAAAAGCCAGGCTTCGGGCGCGCCGCCTCCCGCGCCGCCACGGTGGCGAGCCGATCCTTCGGCGTTGCCCCATCGCCAAAGCGGACCTCCACCTTGCCCGCCGCCAGCGCTTTTAGAATGGCTTTCTCCTTGGCCGGCGCCGCCATGATGGCGCGCTCCGCCAGCATGGCCGCTTGTTCCGGCGCCGTTTCGATCGCCATCATCAGGGTGGGAACGAGATATTTGCCCTTCTCCCGGACAGCGGCCTTGTCGATCATCCGGGCCAAGGGCTCGCTTGGCGCTTGCGCCCAGGCAAGCGGCGGCAAAGACAGCGCGAGCGCCAGGATAAGGACATGGCGGAACATGGTTTTTCCTCACGATTGCGGATCTGCCGCGGGCACCTTGCGGCCAAGCATGGCGGCAATGTGGCAAAGCGGCGATTTCACCGAATGTTAAGCCGCGCCATGGCAAGCTTTCATGGTTTGCAAAAAGTAAAACCGAAAGGATCGCGCCGTGGAAAGGCCCATCGACTTGTCGATCGACGCCGACGCGCCGACGCGCCCTTCCCCATCCAGCGCAAGCCATAGCGGCCGGCTGATTGGCGAAATCCTTGAAACCTCGGGCGCGGCCTGCGTCTGCACCTTTAACGAGGATGCCCGCAACGCCGCCATCGCCGAAGGTGAAAAAGGCTCCGCCATGACCGGGCAGATGGGCTCCTTTCTCAAGGTCGCCGTCGGCAATCGCTATGTGTTCGGCGTCGTCCGCTCGTTGAAGGAGGCGGGGCTTGGCATGCACGCCGCCCTGATGGCCGAGATCGACTTTGTCGGCGAAGCGCTGCGCGAAGGCGCAACGATCATGGCCTTTCGCCGCGGCATCACCAAATATCCCGTGCCCGGCCAGTGTTTTTACACGACGACGCCGGAGGACTTGCGCGCGATCTTTGCCCCGCGCGGCCTTGCCCATATCGACGTTGGCCATGTCTATCCCACGGATTCGGTGCCGGCGGCGTTGTTGATCGACCCCCTTTTGGGCAAGCATTTCGCCGTCCTCGGCTCGACCGGCTCGGGCAAGTCGAGCGTGGTCGCGCTTCTCGTGCGCCAGCTTGTGGAGCAGGCGCCCCACGGCCATGTCCTCATCATGGACCCGCACAATGAATACGCCGCCGGCTTTGCCGATATCGGCGTGCGCTTTGACATCAACGCGCTGCAAATCCCCTTCTGGCTGATGAACCTAGAAGAGCACATGGAAATGTTCATCGGCCCGCGCACCCCGGATCGCGAGATCGAAGTGGATATCCTGAAACGCTGCCTTTTGGCCGCGCGGCGCAAGGGCAAGCCCTCGAGCCAGCACAGCAGGATCACCGCCGACACTCCGGTGCCTTATCTTCTCTCCGACCTCATCGGGGAAATCCACAAGGCGGTGGGCAAGCTCGACAAGCCCGACACTGCCGCGCCTTATCTCAAGCTCAAGGCCAAGATCGAGGAGCTGAAGGCCGACACCCGCTACAATTTCATGTTCCCCGGCTTCGTCGTCAACGATGACCTTGCCGGGTTCCTCGCCCAGATGTTCCGCTTTCCCGCCGACGGCAAGCCGGTGTCGATCCTCGATTTGTCCGGGGTTCCCTCCGAGGTGGTCAACGTCATCGTCGCCATGCTTGCGCGTGTGGTCTTTGACTTTGCTTTGTGGAGCCGTGAGGAAAAGGACATGCGCCCGGTTCTGCTCATTTGCGAGGAAGCGCATCGCTATGTGCCGGAGCACGCCCCGCAAGGCGCCGACGCCGCCAAGCGGATGCTCGACCGGATCGCCAAGGAAGGGCGTAAATATGGCGTCAGCCTCGGCCTAGTCTCGCAGCGCCCGGCCGATATTTCCGAATCGGTGCTCTCGCAATGCGGCACCATGCTGGCGATGCGCATGAACAACGAGCGCGACCAGCGTTATGTGGCGAAAGCGATGCCGGAAGGCTCCGGCGCCCTCCTTTCCGCTCTGCCCTCCTTGCGCAACCAGGAATGCCTCGTCATCGGCGAAGGCATCGCCGCGCCATCGCGCGTCGCCGTCTTCGACTTACCCCCGGAGTTCCGCCCCAACAGCTCCAACCCCAAATTCTCCGAAGCCTGGCGCGCCCCTGGCGGCACCGCCGGCTTCGTCGCCAAGGTGATCGAGCGCTGGCGCAGCGCCGGCAAGGCGGGACCTGCCCCGGAGCCCCGCTAAAATGGCGCACGACGTCCACTACGAAGTGCTGGGTTATGACGGGCGCAAATGGACCCTCATCGAGGTCGCGCAGTCGGAAAAGGCGGCTATCGCCAACGCCAAGGCGGCGCGTCAAGGGGGGCGCAACCGCGCCGTGCGGGTCTTGCGCGAACGCAAACTCGGCCAGGACGGCGAGGTGCAAACCATCCAGGTCTATTATGACGGGGTCAAGGTCGCCGGCGGCGAGGGCGGCGGCAAGATGGAGGATGAAAACGAGCGCCCCGCCAATTGCTGGAAGCTGAGCGATCTTTATTCCTATGAGGGGCGCCGCACCCTCGCCCGCCTTTTGGCGCGCAACCTTGGCCAATGGCAGATCACCCCGACCGAGCTTCTGCACCACCCCGACTATCACACGCGCCTCGACAGCGAGGGCACCAGCCTGCAACACGCGGTGCAAAAGGTGGCGATCATCCAGGTCCAGGAAATGGACATCTCGGTGCAAGAGCGCATGCGCCAGATCTATGACATCATCGGACAGGCCGCGCGGCGCTTGACGCAAGCCGTCAAAGACGGAGCCGTGCCGCCGGTCACGCCGGAGACTTTCGATGCCGTCGTGCGCGGCCTTGCCAAGCATGAGGAGCGCGGTCTTCTCCTCATGATGGGGCTTGCCGGCTATCTCAGCCAAGTCGAGACCCTGGAAGCGAAATTGCCCATCGTCCTGCGCTTGATCGAAGCCGCGCCGCCGAAATGGGCATTGCGCGCGCTCGACCCACTGCTCGCCGAAATCATCGCCAACCCCACGCATATGCGCCAGATGGTGGGCGAGGCGGGCGAAGGGTTGGACATGATTCAGGCCTTGCAGGGGCTGCGCCGCGGCGTCTCGCGGGCGGGCCACGCGACGGTCGCCCGGCTCATTGCCGAGAATACCCTCGTCGAATGCCGCCTCACCCTCGAGCGGGCAGCGGTGCATATCGTGAAGTCGCCAGGCAAGCTGGGCGATGGCAGTCTGTTGTGCGAGCTTGAACACATGCGCGGCGCGTGGAACGATTTCGCCGACGACATCAAGGCCGATACCGATTTTTCCTGGCAGATGGAAGAGGCCTTCAGCCGCCGTTCGGAGCGCACCCTGTCGGTCCAGGCGGTCTCGCAGCATCTCGATGATGACGACGATCCGCTCGTTCGCTTGGAACGCCTTGCTCATTTGGCGGGCTTCGCTCTTGGTCACGCCAGCCGGCGGCAATTGGCCAACTTCATCCTGCTGCTTCTTACCTCGCCGCCGACCCAGGCGCAGATCGCGGCGACCGAGGGCAAAGTGATGCGGCGCCTGCGCCGCCTTGCCTCCCTGCAAGGGGTGTTGGCGGCATCCGACTTCGATGAGGTTCAGCGCGGACGCATGACCAGCGAGCTCGATGCCATCGCCGCGCGGGTGATGAAGGAGAGCGGCCTTCTCGGTCGCCTGGCGGCGGGGACGAGCGAACGTTGGGAAAAGGCCTTGCGCCTCTTGCAGCTCATCGCCGATGGCTATTTTTGCGTCGGCCTCACACTCGACATGGCGCGGGCGCAAACCCGCGACCTGATGCGCGGCAGCAAACTCCTCGACAATTACCTCGCCGGCGCCAAGGACCAGGCGGAGATGACCGCCAAGCTGCAAAAGCTGATGGCGCTTTTTACCATCGCCGGCATCAAGGACACCAATGCCAGCGCCTAATCTTGCCCTGGCGCGAGATCGAGAAAGCGAAGGGGATGGCGGCCCGTCGGATTGTTTGTCCAGCCGATAACGCGGGGGCCCACCAGAGTGCGGTTGACATCGTTGTAAATGGTGACGGCGACGGCATCGTCGAGCAAGATCGCCTCCGCCGCTTTCAGCAGCCGGGTGCGGGTTGCCAGGTCGGCGGTCTCCAAGGCCTGCGCGTAAAGCGCGTCCACCGCCGGGTTGGCGTAGCGCCCGACGTTGAGCGAACCGGCGCTCGAGACGAATAGCCCGAGAAAATATTCCGGCATGTCGAAGCTTGTGACCCAGGTGCGGCGGGCGACTTCAAAGTCGCCCGCTTCCAACGCCTGGACATGCTCGCGAAACGAGGCGACATGGGCGCTGACGGTGACGCCAAGAGCGCGCCAATCGGCGGCGACCGCAGCAAAGACCCGGTCGTGGTCGGGCGAAGGGTTATAGGATATGGTGACGCTAAGCGCATGGCCGGAGCCATAGCCGGCGTCCTCGAGCAGGCGCTTGGCCTCGGCGCGGCGGGCGGCAAGGCTCAGCTCGGCCCAGGCGGGCGCCATCGGCGGGCCGTAGCTCGGCATTGACGGGGGGACGATGCCGGTCGCCGGCACGCCGCCCGCGCCCAGCGCTTGCTCGACGATGTGCTGGCGGTCGACCGCCATGGCAAGGGCGCGGCGCACCCGCACATCATCGAAAGGCGGGCGCGCGGTGTTGAAGACATACCAATAAAGCGCCCAATAGGGTTCGATGCGAACCGCTTCCCCCCTGGCGCGGCGATAGCGCGCGACGCTGTCCGCCGGCAGTCCTTCGACGATATCGACCTCGCCTTCATCGAAGGCGCGTAAGGTGAGGGCCATGTCTTCCCCGGGCAAAAACACCACGCCATCGAGGGCAAGGCTGTCGGCGTCGTAAAAGAGGGGATTGCGCGCCAGTTCAAGCCGGACGCCGGCTTGCCATTCCACCAGGCGGAAGGGGCCGCTCACCACCAGGTGGCGGAGCTCGGTCCAGGCGGCGCCGAAGCGGCCGACCACATGGCGCGGCACGGGAAGCGCCGATTGGTGGCTTAAGAGGCCCATGAGCGCAGGCATGGGCTGCTCCAGGGTGAGGCGCAGGATATGCGCCGACAACGCCTCCACGCCCAGGCTGTCGGGCAGCATCGTTCCGTCATGGACCGCCTTGCCGTTGCGCAGGACGAAATAATAAGCGGCAAAGGGGCTTTGGGTCGCCGGCGCCAGCAAGCGGCGAAAGCTGAACACGAAATCCTGCGCGGTGATGGGCGCGCCGTCCGACCAGCGGGCCTGGCGCAGGGTGAAAACATAGACCTTGCCGTCCTCGGAGACATCCCAGCTTTGCGCGATGCCGGGGATGAGGTTGCCAGCGCCATCCACTTCGACCAGCCCGGCGAACAGCGAGCCCACCACTCGCCGATCGGCGACAAGGTTGGTGCGCTGGGGGTCGAGCGAGGACGGCTCCGCGCCATTGGCGATGGTGATGATTTTGCGCGCCGGCGCGGCCGCCTCGGACGGGCCTTCCTCCGCCGCCTGCCGGGGCGCGCGGTCACAACCGGCAAGCGCGCCAGCCATGAGGAACGCGCCCATGAAAAGGCCAATGGGGCGGAAGGAGGGCATGGACTAGAAGTGCGCTCCTTACACGCCCTCGTCAAGCCCAAGCTTTGACCTTAAAGAGACAACCCAAGCGCGGACTGTCGGCCCGCGCCGTCATTTATCATGCGCGCGCCGCGCCAACACCGCTTCGCGATGGGCAAGATAGACGGTGGCGAGAAGAATGACGCTTGCGCCCAGGATGGTGAGGCCATCGAGGCGCTCGCCGAACAGCCAGGCGCCAAGGGCGGTCGCCAGCACCAAGCGGATAAAGTCGAAGGGCAGGACGGCGCTCGCCTCGGCGGCGGCAAAGCTGCGGGCCAGAAACATCTGGCCAATGCTGGCGACAAGGCCGATGGCGGCGAGCAGCCCCAGCTCGCGAGGCGAAGGCCACCGCCAGAAGGGCAAGGCGATGACGAAGCTTATGGGCAGCATGAGGACGAAGGAATAGGTCACCACCGTGCGCGGGTCCTCGGAGCGGGTGAGCTGCTTGATCATCAAGAGCGAGACCGCGACGGCGAGCGCCGCGCCAAGCGCCGCCCAATGGCCGGCGGTCAATGTTTCGTCGCCTGGCCGCAAGACCAGCAGCATGCCGGCAAGGCCGATGCTGACCGCGGCGATGCGCCGGACGCGAATGCGCTCGCCCAACAAAAAGGCAGCGGCGAGCGTCGCGAACAGGGGCGCAGCGTAGCTGATGGCGACGACATCGGCGAGCGGCGCCGCGGCGATGGCAAAGAAGGTGGCGTAGGTGGCGATGAGCCCGGAGGTGGCGCGCAGGCCATGGCCCAGCGGCCGGGCGGTGCGCAACAGGGAAAAATCGCTGCGCCACAGCATGGGAACAAGGAACAAGGCGCCGAATAGATTGCGGTAGAATACCATGAGGGTAAAACTCACGTCCGCCGCGGTAATCCGGATGAGCGCCCACAGCCCGGCAAAGGCGACGCAGGACAAGACCATGTAGAATATGCCGCGCGTGAAGCCGCGCCCGGGCGGAGCCTTCGGGTTCATCGCCTAACCGGCAGGGGCCAAGGCGCGCTCGATGATGGCCCTTAACGCCAGCCCCGACGGCAAGGTGCCATAGACCCTGCCCCAGTCGCCATGGAGGCGGCTGGCGAGGAAAGCGTCGGCCACCGGGGGCGGCGCGTGGCGCAGCATCAGCGCGCTTTGCAGGAGAAGCGCCAAGCGCTCGACCAGACGGCGGGCGCCCAGATGCATGGCCTGGGGGGCTTTGATCGACGCCGTCACATCGTCGAGCGTGGCATCGAACACGGCATCGCCGCCGCGCATGGCGTCAAGCCCGCTCATCAGCGCGGCCAGCGCGTGCGGCTCCTTTTCCAAGGTGCGCAGGATATCGAGGCAAATGACGTTGCCCGAGCCTTCCCAGATGGAATTGAGCGGCGCCTCGCGATAGAGGCGGGCCATCGGCGCTTCCTCGACATAGCCGCCGCCGCCCAGGCACTCCATCGCCTCGTAGACGAAATTGGGCGCCCGCTTGCCCAGCCAGTATTTGGCGATGGCGACGGCGAGGCGGGCATAGCCACGGACAGCGGGATCGTCGTCACTGGCGTCGAAGGCGTCGGCGACGTGGAAGGCGAGCAGGGTCGCCGCCTCCACCTCGAGCGCCAGGTCGGCAAGGACATTTTGCATCAGCGGCTGATCGATAAGCGTCTTCTGAAACACCCGGCGGTGGCGGCAATGGTGTACCGCCTGGACCAAGGCGGCGCGCATCAGCGAGGCCGAGCCGACGGCGCAATCGAGCCGCGTGTGATGGACCATGTCGATGATGGTGGCAACGCCGCGCCCTTCTTCCCCCACCCGGCGCGCCCAGGTGCCGTGATATTCGATTTCCGAGGAGGCGTTGGCGCGGTTGCCCAGCTTGTCCTTGAGGCGCTGGATGAAGATGCGGTTGCGCTTGCCCTCGGGCGTCCAGCGCGGCACCAGGAAGCAGGTGAGGCCTTTGTCGCTGTAGGCGAGGGTCAGGAAAGCATCGCACATGGGCGCCGAGCAGAACCATTTATGGCCGATGAGCGTGAATTCATCGCGGCGCGCGTCAAGCGCCTTGGCCTGCGTGGTGTTGGCGCGCACGTCGGAGCCGCCCTGCTTTTCCGTCATCGCCATGCCCATGGTGGCGCCGGCCTTTTCCGCCGCCGGGCGAAAGGCGGGGTCATATCGGTCGCTGAGGAGACGGGGCAGCCATTCCTCGGCAACCATCGGCTCGTGCTTGAGCGCCGGCACCCCGGCATAGGTCATGGAAAGGGGACAGCAGACCCCCGGCTCCACCTGGTGCATGAGAAACTCCAGCGCGCAATGGGCGACATGACCGGCGCCGGGGGCATCGATCCAGGCCATTGACGGCTGGCGGTGGGCAACCCCCAAACCCATCATGTGGTGATAGGCGGGATGAAAGCTGACTTCGTCGATGCGGTGACCATAGCGGTCGTGGGTCTTGAGTTCCGGGACATGGCGGTTGGCGTCCTCCGCCGCCTGGAGGGTTTCGGCCGCCCCCAAGACGGCGCCATAGGCTTGCAGCGCTGCCCAGTCCGGGGCCTTGCGCGCCGCCGCCAGGGCGGCGCCGAGCGCGGCGTCGCTGGTGAAAAGATTATAGTCGAGGAGCGGCGGCGGCTGGTTGGTCACCTCATGGGTGGTGAAAAGAGGCTGGGGGCGGGGGGCGGACATGGCGGGGGTCCTTGTTTATGTTTTGATTTTGCCGCGCCAGCTTAGCGCGTCACAACCCGCCTGTCAGCCAGCGATAAGGGGGGAGAAGCAACCGCGAAAAAACGGGCGCGGAGGGAACGCCCTCCGCGCCCACGCCCCAGCCTTCACGCCTCGGGTGGTGAAGCTAATGTGGTTCTGGATTTGAAGTTCGTTCCATTATTGGGGCGCGCTCGCAAGCGAACTTAACCATTCGCAAGAACACTAGTGAACCGTCGCCACTTGGCTTGACGGACGCACCGGCGCATTGGCCTGCGCCATGGCAATGCCTAATACCGCGACGCAACAAACCAGACCCAGCATGCGCAACATGTCTTTTCTCCCTCCGCCTTTTGCATATTTACAAGGCAAGGGTGATGCCAAAGATGGGAAGCGCTTGAATTTACGAAATATTAACCATTAACGCTGGCAAGGCCTCAAGGCCGACTGTCAAGCAGGCCGACAGCCGCGCTTCAATATGGCACGGCGGGAAGGCTATTTCTTGGTCATGATTTTAGGGCGCGGGGCAGGGATGGGTTATGGCAAGACGCAGCGGCAGAAGGGACTGGCTTGGCATTGTCGCCCTTGTCTGCGGCCAGGCGTCAGCGCCGTCACGCGGTTTTTTCGTTTCGGCGTCCTGTGCAAAAGACCCGGGGGGCGGGGAAAAATACCACCCCTTGCTTGTCATTCCCGTTCCATTGGTGTTGAGTTGCGCCGGCGCCGCCTTGGGCGTGGCCGCCATTGATCAGCAAGCGGACGATAGTGGACAGATCATGACGCAGTCCCCATCCCAACCACGCGCCAAGCCAAGCTGGGCGGCGCGGCTGCGCCAGGGCCTTGCCAAGTCGAGCGCCCGGCTGTCGGAGGGCATCGGCGCCCTTTTCACCAAGGCCAAGCTCGATGCCACGGCATTAGAAGAGTTGGAAGAGGTGCTGATCGCCGCCGATCTCGGCGTCGCGACGGCGGCGCGGGTGTGCGAGCGTCTGGCCGCCCGCCGGCTCGATAAGGCGATCAGCGCCGCCGAGGTGCGCGCCACCCTTGCCGAAGTGGTGGCCGAAACCCTGGCGCCGCTCGCCCGGCCGCTGGTTTTCAAGGGCAAGGGCAAGCCTCATGTGGTCCTTATCGTCGGGGTCAACGGCACCGGCAAGACCACCACCATCGGCAAGCTCGCCAAGCGTCTCAAGGACGATGGGCAGTCGGTGATGCTGGCCGCGGGCGATACGTTCCGCGCCGCCGCCATCGAGCAGCTCGGCGTTTGGGCAAGCCGCGCCGGCGCCGCCTTCGTTCCCGCGAAGGTCGGCGGCGACCCGGCGGGGCTCGCCTATGACGCCTATGAAGCGGCCAGGGCGCAAGGCATCGATGTCCTTCTCATCGATACCGCCGGGCGCTTGCAGAACAAGGCGACGCTGATGGCCGAGCTGGCCAAGATTCGCCGCGTCCTTGCCAAGCAGGACCCGACAGCGCCCCATGACGTGCTCCTCGTCCTTGACGCGACGACGGGGCAGAATGCCCTTAACCAAATCGCCGTCTTTGGCGAGGTGGCGGGGGTCACCGGCCTTGCCATGACCAAGCTCGACGGCACGGCGCGGGGCGGGGTGCTGGTGGCGGCGGCGGAGAAATACCGGCTTCCCATCCTGGCCATCGGCGTTGGCGAGAAGATCGATGACTTACAGGCCTTTGACGCCGCCGCCTTCGCCACGGCCTTGGTTGGCGTTACCCCTTAAGATCATGTGGCCGCACGAAATGGCTAAGCTGGCAGTGTCCAGGGGCGATATCGGACCAATGCGCGGTCTTGCAGGCGATGACGGCGAGGGCGGCGGTGGGAAATTTCATCGCCAAGGCCTTTCGCGCCGCGCCGCTGTCATTTTGCGTCAACCGCTGCGCCAGGTCATGAAGCCCGGGATTATGGCCGATGATAAGAACGCTCTGCTTGCCATCCGGCAAGGCGTGGATAAGCGCCACCAGGGTTGTCGCCGACGCCAGATAAAGGGCCGGGACCAGTTCAACGCAAGCCCCGGCCGGCACCAAGGCCGCGCCGCTTTGCCACGCCCGCCGGGCGGGCGAACAAAGCACCAGGTCCCAGTGCAGGCCCATTTCCTCCATGGCCAGCGCCATGCGCGGCGCGTCACGCTTGCCACGGTCATTGAGCGGGCGATCGATATCACCAAGGGAAGGGTCGTCCCAGGAAGACTTGGCGTGACGCCATAAGCCGAGGCGTTTCATGGCCCGCTCCAGCGCTGGAACGGGCTGGCGAAGGGGGCGGAAAAGTCGAGTGCACGGGCGGCATCAAGACCGGCAGGAAGGCCAAGGCGAAGGCCCACCCCATGGCTCAGCATCCATTCGCCCATGCGTGCCTCCCGGTTTCAAGACGGGCTCTTATCCGCCCCATATGTCGTGGCGCGGCAAATCCTATGCCAACAAGGCACGCATGCCGCGCCCACACCCTGGGCGCGCTGGCCGATGGGGCTAAAGCGTGCGATAGCGGACGGCGGTCGCCCGCTCGATCGCCGCCCCCACCAAGCGGTCGATCTGGAATTTGTGACGGATCATTTCGAGAACCCGCAGCTCTTCCTGGCTGAGCGCGCCATCGACGGCGGCGACATCGCAGGCGATGGCATAGCCAGTCTCCAGCACATGGTCGGGCAAGGCGCCATAGACCAGGGCAAGGACAGCCTCGAGGCCGCCATCCTCGTTGAGGATCTGGGCGCAGTCCTCCGCCGCCGGCACCAGCATTTCATGATTATAGCCTTCGAAAATCGCCATGTTGCGCACGATCTGGCCGATGCGCTTGAGCTCGCTGTCGGACAGGTCGCGGTCGACCCCCGCCACCACCACCATCAGGTAAATCAGCGCGGTGTGGGGGGAAATCGACCCGGATTCGAGTTCGGCCATGGATTGTGCTTCCTTTTCCGTGATGAGGCGTGGCTTTGTTTAAGCAAGCTTGTCGGCAGGCGCAAGCATGGGCGCTTCCTCATCGTTCAGAAACGCGCGGGTCTCGGCAATCGCTTGCGCCACGCTTAAGCGGGTGATGGCAACCCCTTCGGGAAGGCCGGAAAAGAGGCGCAATGGCGCCGCTGGGTCGAGGATCACAAACACCCCCCTGTCATGCGCCCGGCGCACCAGCCGGCCATAGGCCTGGGTGAGGCGCAGGCGGGCGATCAAATCGTCATAGCCCGGCCCGAAGGCGGCCTTGCGGGCGCGGTGCAGGATGGTGGGGCGCGGCCAGGGCACCCGGTCGAAGACGAGGAGGCGCAAGGCCCGGCCTGGCACGTCGATGCCGTCGCGCACCGCGTCGGTGCCAAGGAGGCAAGCGTTTTCCTCGGCCCGGAAGATATCGATGAGGGTGCCGGTATCGATCGGGTCCACATGCTGGGCGTAAAGCGCAAGGCCCGCCTTGGCGAGCGGCGCGGCAAGGCGGGCATGCACCATTTTCAAGCGGGCGATGGCGGTGAAAAGGCCCAAGGCGCCGCCGCCGGCAGCCAAGAAAAGCGCGCGATAGGCGGCCGCCACCTGCCCCGGTTCCCGCTTGTCCACGTCGGTGACGACAAATACCCGTGTCAATCGGGGGTAAGCGAAGGGCGAGGTGATCGCCGTCCGACGCGGCGGCAATAAAAGATGTGTGGCGCCCGAGCGCACTTCCGCCGTGCGCCAGTCGGCGCCCTCTTCCATGCTGGCCTTGGGGGCCTTGTCGCGCAGGGTCGCCGAAGTCATCAACACCCCTTGCGCCGGGCTCAGCACCAAGCGGGCAAAGGGCAAGGTAGGGTCGATCAGATGGCGGAACATGCCCACCTCCATCTCCCGCCCGGCGGTACGGATGATGGCGAACCAATCGACGAAACCCGTGCCTTCTTCTTCCCCGGCGCCGCCAATGCCGGCAAGCATGGCGGTCCAGGCGGCAAGCCCGCCTTCGAGGCGGGCGCGCAGGCCGCGCACGGCGCCTTCGATGCGCGCACGGCTGTCGCCATCGAGGCTTTCCGTCTTGTCCTCCAGGGCGCGGGCAAGCCCCGCCGCCAGCGTCGCCAAGGGGCGCAAAAGCTTGTCCAGGGCTTCAAGCAGCGCTTGCGCTGCCTCGACCAGGCCGCCGATGGGGGCGGTGGCTTCCACCTCCAGTCCATGGTCGCCATCGCGCCCGCGGGCGCGGGCCAGGACCTGGGCCCGCAGCCGTTCGAGAAACGCCTCCGCCGGGCCATGCGCCGCTGCCTCGCGCACCCGGGCAAGCCAGCCATCGCCAGGAAGGGCGCGCCCGGCCAGGAGGGCCGCGTTCAAGGCGGCGCGCAAGTCATCATCATCGCTGATGAGGGCGTCGATCCGGGCAGCGAGGCCGCGGCCACGGCGGCGCGCCCCTTCGGGCCCCAAGAGCCAGCGCCGCAGCTCGCGCAGTTCCCCGCCGGTGAGGGCGGCGGAAAAGGCGGCGTCGGCGGCATCGAACAGATGATGGGCCTCGTCGAACACATAGCGGGTAGGGCCGCCGCCCTCGCTCCCGCGCTCGCGGGCATGGACCATGACCAAGGCGTGGTTGGCGATGACGAGCTGGGCACGGCTGGCCGCGCGTTGGCTTTTCTCGATGAAGCAGCGGCGATAATGGCGGCAGGCGGAATAAAGGCACTCGCCGCGCCGGTCGGTGAGCCCGGCCAGCCGGGCGGTGGGGAAATGCCCGGCGAGCCAGGCGGGAAAATCGCCGCCGATGATATCGCCATCCCGGCTGTGACGCGCCCAGCGCGCCACCAGATGGAGGAGCACCGCCGCCCCGTCGCCGCCGAGGCCAAGCCCGGCTTGGGCCAGGGCCTCCTCGAGATTGAGAAGGCACAGATAATTCTCCCGCCCCTTGCGGACAACGGCGTTGCGGGCGCGCTGGCGCGGGTTGGGATAGAGACGGGCCAACTCCTGGTCGATCTGGCGCTGGAGAGCCTTGGTATAGGTGGCGATCCACACCGTCCCGCGCGCCGCTTGCGCCCATAAGCTTGCCGGGGCGACATAGCCCAGGGTCTTGCCGATGCCGGTGCCCGCTTCCGCCAGCGCCACATTGGGCGCCGCCGCCTCGCGCGGGGCGAAGGCGAAGGCGGCGGCCAGGGCATAGGCTCTTTGCCCTTCCCGCTCCTCCGCGTCCGGGGGCAACAGCGCCTTTAGCGCCGCGGTCACCATCGCCGGATCGAGCGTTACCTCCTTAGGGGGCGGGGGCGGGGGTTGGCTTTCCCATTCGCCCAGCGCCTCCCACAAGGGGCGGGCGCGCCCGCTGGGCGGCGGCAAGGCATTGCTCACCGCTTCCCCCCAGGCCCAGCCAGCGCGGGCAAGCGCCGCCGCCGTTTCATGGGCGCCGGCGGCAAAGCCATAGCCAGGGTCGCGCAAAAGGCCGAGCATCTGCGCCGCCCCCTGGCGGATGACCGCCGCTTCGCCCTCAAGACCATGAGGCGCGGGCAAGTCGAGAGCGCGGGCAAGGCCCATGGCCGTTGGCACCAGCGGCCGGGCGGGATGGACAAAGGCGTAAAGCTCCAGCACGTCCCACGCCGTCGCGGGGTCAAGCCCCAGCATCTGGCGCAAGCGTGGCCGCGACAAGACGAGATGCGGCGCCGCCGCCAGCCGCTCGCGCGCCAGGCGGTGGCTTAAAGCAACCACCGCGCCGTCTTCCGCCAGCAGCACCGCCCCCTGCCGGCCGACGGCCAGGGCAGGCGGCAGGGAAACGGGCTTTAAGGGGGGAATGTTTTGGTTACCACCCATGATCGTAAAGTTAGAGGAGCGCGGCGCGAAAAGCCACATGCCGCGCACGCCCCTTGCCCCGCCGGGCGCTGGCCGCTATGTCCATCGCCGGTAGCGCATCGGGGAAAGGACCAGGAGATGACGTCAGACGCGCAGGCGCTGGCCCTTGCCGCCAAGGCCTGGCCGTTCGAGGAAGCGCGCAAGCTCACCGCCCGTTTCGCTGGCCAGCCTCCGGAAAAGGGCCATGTGCTGTTCGAGACCGGCTATGGCCCGTCGGGCTTGCCGCATATCGGCACCTTCGGCGAGGTGGTGCGCACCACCATGGTGCGCCATGCTTTTTCCGTCTTGTCCGATCTTCCCACCAAGCTCGTCTGCTTTTCCGACGACATGGACGGCCTGCGCAAGGTGCCCGACAATGTGCCCAATAGGGAAATGATGGCGCGCCATCTCGGCAAGCCGTTGACGCAGGTGCCCGACCCCTTCGGCAGCCATGAAAGCTTCGGCCACCACAACAACGCCCGGCTGCGCGCCTTTCTCGACGATTTCGGCTTTGATTATGAATTTCTCTCGGCCACCGATTGCTATCGCGCCGGCCGCTTCGACCCGGCGCTCCTCAAGGTGCTGGCCCATTATGAGGCGGTGCGCGACGTCATCCTCCCCACCCTGGGGGCGGAGCGGCGCGCCACCTATTCGCCGTTCCTGCCTATCTGCCCCAAGACCGGGGTCGTCCTCCAGGTGCCGACCATCGCCCGCGACGCTGCGGCGGGCACCATCAGCTATATCGATCCCCATGACGGGGAGGAAATGACCGTCCCCGTCACCGGCGGGCGGGTGAAATTGCAGTGGAAGGCGGACTGGGCGATGCGCTGGGTGGCGCTAGGGGTCGATTATGAGATGGCGGGCAAGGACCTCATCGATTCGGTGACCTTGTCCTCGCGCATCGCCCGGCTTTTGGGGGCGCGGCCGCCGGAAGGCTTCAATTACGAGCTGTTCCTCGACGAAAAAGGGCAGAAAATCTCCAAGTCCAAAGGCAACGGCCTTTCCATCGAGGAGTGGCTGCGCTACGCCAGCCCGGAAAGCCTGTCGCTTTACATGTTCCAAGCGCCGCGCAAGGCAAAACGGCTTTATTTCGACGTCATCCCGCGGGCGGTCGATGACTATTACCAGTTCCTTGCCGCTTACCGCGTGCAAGAGCCCGACAAGCGGCTCGCCAACCCGGTATGGCATATCCACAGCGGGGCGCCGCCGGCCGAGGTGCCGCCCATCGCCTTTTCCCTTCTCCTCAACCTGGTTGGCGCGGCGCACGCTGGGGACAAGGAGGCGCTGTGGGGGTTCATCTCCCGCTATGTGCCGGGCGCGACCGCGCAAAGCGCGCCCGAGCTTGACCGGCTTGCCGGCTATGCCCTTGCCTATTATGAGGATTTCATCCGCCCGACCCGCGTCTTCCGGGCGCCCGACGCGCGCGAGGCCGCCGCCATGAAAGACTTGGCGGCGCGCCTCAAAGCCCTCGGTCCCACCATCGATGCCGAGGCCATCCAATATGAAGTCTATGAAGCCGGCAAGGCGGCGGGCTTTGAAAATCTGCGCGACTGGTTCAAGGCCCTCTATGAATGCCTGCTGGGGCAAAGCCAGGGGCCGCGCATGGGCGGTTTTTTCGCCCTTTACGGGCTTGCAAACGCCATTGCCCTCATCGAAAAAGTGCTGGCCGGGGAAACGCCGTCCTGAGAAACGGGGAAAGGCGGCCTTGGTCTTGCCATAGCCATGGGCGAGGAAGAGGCATGATGCGCCGCCCCCTTGCCGCCCTTTTCTTGGTTCTCGCCAGCCTTGGCCCCGCCATGGCGAGCCATGAGGCGGCCCTTGCCCTTTATGCCGAGGGCCGCTACGCCGCCGCCGCGGCGCTGGCGCGCACGCTTAACACCGCCGATGGCTGGGCGCTGGCGGCGCGCGCGGAATTGGTGGTGGCGGCTTATCTCAGCGACGATGATGCGGCGGCGCAAAACGCCCTTGAGGCCGCCATCGCCGATGGCGGGCGCGCCCTTGAGTTGGCGCCCGGCCATATGGAAGGCCTGCTGCAATCGGCGATCGCCATCGGCTATAAGGCGCGGCTCACCCATTCCACCGCCCTTGCCCGCGAGGCCCGCGCGCTCATCGACCGGGCGATGGCCCAAGCGCCCGGGGACGCCTACGCCCTGGCGGTGCTGGGCGGCTGGCATGGCGAAACGGTGGCGGTGGCGGGGGGCTTTCTCGCCAAGCTCACCACCGGCGCCGACAAGCAGGGGTTCACCAGCGCCTTTGAAGCGGCGCTGGTCGCCGACCCCGCCAACCCCGCGATCCGCGCCTATTATGGCCGGCTGCTGCTGGACATCGGCGGCAAGGATTTCACCGCCCGCGCCGGCGAGGTGCTAGGGGAGGCCCTTGCCCTTTCCCCACGCGACGCTTTCGAGGCCATGATGCAGGACGAGACGCGGACGCTTGTGGCAGCGCTTGAGAGTGGCGATAGGAAAAGGCTGAAGGCGACGGTGAAAAGCTTGACGCCCTTTGCCCATGGGACAGGATAAAGAATGGAACAGGGGATGAGCACAGGCGATCTCCGCCGTCGCGCCCCGGCGACTTTACGCAACCGCGACGCCATCATGGCCGTGCTCGCGGCCTGGCTGCCACCTGGCGGCGCCGTGCTCGAAATCGCCGCCGGCAGCGGCGAGCACGGCATTTATTTCGCGCCGCGCCTGCCGGGACGGGTCTGGCTCCCCAGCGACCGCGACCCGGCGGCGCTGGCCAGCATCGCCGCCTGGCGGGAAGCAAGCCCGTGCGAAGCCTTGCGACCGCCCATAAAGCTCGACGTTTTGGAAAGCCCCTGGCCGGTGGCAGGGATGGCGCTGGACCCGCCTATATCGGCCATCGTTTGCATCAACATGCTCCACATCGCGCCGTGGGCGGCGGCCAAGGCCTTGTTCGCCGGGGCAGGCCGCCTCTTGCCCGGCCAGGGACGGCTCATCCTCTATGGCCCGTTCAAGACCGCTTATGGCCACACCGCGCCATCAAATGCCGCTTTTGACCAGTCCTTGCGTGCGCAGAACCCGGAATGGGGAGTGCGCGACCTTGCCGAGGTCATCACCGCCGCCCTCGCCCATGGCCTGGTGCACAGAAAGACCATCGCCATGCCGGCCAATAACTTGAGCCTCGTTTTCGAGCGCGGTTAGAACAGCCGCAGCACGGCATAGACGATGATGCCGAGAAAGCTGGCCGCGCTCGCGATCGCGGTCAGCCACATGCCAAGGCCGCGGGTCGCCGGATCGCGCACATAAGCGCGGGCGTAAAGCACCCGCCCCACCAGCCAGAGAAGGCCCACGACCCCCGCTTGCAGATCGCCACCGATGATGGCGAAAAGGCTCATCAAGGGAAGGAACAGCACCAGTTGTTCCATGGTGTTCTGCTGGACCCGGAAGATGCGGTTGAATTCATCGGGACCTTCGCAGGCGGGCGCGCTGACCCCGTATTTGCCGCGCGCGGCGCCAACCCGGGCGGTGACCAGGAAGTAATAAAGAAGAATGGCCAGCGCCACCACAAGGCTCAAAGGATACATCTCGACCATGGTTTTCCTCCCCTAAATGAAATCCACCGCGGACAAAATTGGCTCTCGATGACGTGACCCCCGACGATGTCACTTGACCACTTCGCCGCCCTTCATGACGAAGGCGACGCGCGTAAGGGCGCCAAGGTCGGCATAAGGGTCGCCGTCGACGGCGATGAGGTCGGCATATTTGCCCGCTTCCAGGCTGCCGATCTGGGCCTCGAGCCCCAGCAGCCGGGCGGCGGCCAAGATGGTGGCGAGCGCCGCTTCATGGCTCATTCCGCCATAGCGCGCCATGAGGGCGAATTCACCGGCGTTGCGGCCATGCTCGAAAACCCCGGCGTCGGTGCCGAAGGCGACATTGGCGCGCGCCGCGACGGCGCGCTTCAGCCCCTCCCCCACCACGGCAAGGGTTTGCCGCACTTTCTCCGCCACCACCGGGGTGTAGCGATCCTGCGCCAGGCCTTCGCGGATCCCCTCGAAAGCCATCAAGGTGGGCACCAGATAAGCGCCCGACCGGCGCATCAGCTTGACCCCCTCATCGTCAAGATAAGTGCCGTGCTCGATGGAATCGACGCCGGCGGCAAGCGCCCCGGTGATGCCGCCAGCGCCATGGGCGTGGGCCGCGACTTTAAGCCCCAGGCTGTGCGCGGTCTCGACGATCGCCGCCATCTCGGCGTTGGAAAAATGCTGTTCAAGGCCACGGCCCTGCTGCGAAAGAACGCCGCCCGTCGCCGTGATCTTGATAAGGTCGGCGCCGTATTTCGAGGCTTCGCGGACCCGCTGGGCGCACTCCACTGCGCCAGTGCACGCGCCGGTGGCGCCATGGGGGAAGACGGCTTCCAGCACCTCCTTGTTGAAGCCGCTGACATCGCCATGGCCGCCGATGATGGTCAGCGAGGAGCCGGCCGAGAGGATGCGCGGACCGGCAACCACGCCGTCGCGCACCGCATCGCGGATGGCGTGCATGGTGGTCTGCCCGCGCGAGCCGACGTCGCGCACGGTGGTAAAGCCGGCGCGCAAGGTGATGCCGGCGTTCTTGACTGCCACCGCGGCGTAATAGGCGGGCTCCCGGATCACCGCCTGCCAATAATCGCCCCCCGGATCGCCCGAGAGGTGCACATGGGCATCGATAAGGCCCGGCAACACGGTCTTGGAGGATAGATCGATGAGCTTAGCCCCGGGAAGCGTGATGTGGCCCGCTTCAAGGCGCAGGATGCGCCCGTCCTTGATGACGATGCTGCTTGGCCCCAGGGCCGGCTTTCCGGGCACGGCGATGACCTGCCCGGCGTGAATGACGGTCTCAGGGCTAGCTTCCTCGGCGTTCACGCCGGCACAAGCGAAAGCAACAACAAGACCCGCCGCAAGACCAAGGGCTGCGCGCATTATCCTCCCCTTCCTCTTATCGTTTATTCTTGAAGCGGGAGGAGCCTAGCCGTTTCCCGCCCCGTGCGTCCAGTGCCGGCGCGACGCGCTCAAGGCGGGCGATGTAAAAACCATCGAGCCCACCTTCGTCGCGCCAAAGATCGGGGCGCAAGCGCAGGGCGCCTTCCCCAGTGATGGCATCACCCAGGCCTGGCGCCATGGCGGGTAGGATAGGGTCGCGCCGCCATTCCGGGTGGTGGGCGAGAAAGCCCGCGATCTGGGCCTCGCCCTCCGCCCGCTCCAGCGAGCAGACGGAGTAGACAAATTGCCCTCCCACCTTGACCCAGCCAGCGGCGCGGGCAAGCAAGGCGGCTTGCACGCGAGCCAGCGCGGCGATATCGCCCGGGCGCTTGGCGTGCCAGATATCGGGACGGCGGCGGATGGTGCCGGTGGCGCTGCACGGCGCGTCGAGAAGCACCGCATCGAAGGGCGCTTGCGGCTGCCAGCTCTCCAGCGCGGCGCAGACAATATCGGCCTTGAAGCGGGTACGGGCCAGATTTTCGCGCAAGCGTTGCAGCCGGCTCGGGGACTGGTCGACGGCGGTGACATCGGCGCCCATCGCGCACAGCGCCATGGTCTTGCCGCCGGGGGCGGCGCACAGATCGGCGACCCGCGCGCCGGGGCGGGTAAAGGCAAGGCGCGCCGGCAACAGGGCGGCGGCGTCCTGCACCCACCATGCGCCTTGCCCATAGCCGGGGATTTGGCTCACCGGCCGGGGCGCCATAAGCCGGATGGTGCCAGTGGCAAGCCGCCGCGCCGCGGGACAGGCGCGCAGCAGCGTCTCCCCCGCGGCTTCGTCGCGCGGCGTCAAATCAAGGGGCGGCGGCGCCAGGGTGGCTTCCACTATCGCCCGGGTGGTTGCTTCGCCATATTGCTCGCACCAAGCCCGCCATAGCCAGGCCGGGCAGTTGAGGCGCGCCGCGTCCTGACCCGCCAGCCAGGCCTTTCCTTGCGCGCCGGCAAGACGGCGCAGCACGGCGTTGACAAGCCCTTTCAAGGCGCGCATCCGGGGATAGGCATCAACGAGGGCGACGCTGGTCGCCACCGCGGCATGGGCCTGAACCTGCGCAAAGAATAGCTGCGCCGCGCCCAAGCGCAGGATATGGCGCGCCAGTGCGTTCCGCCGTGGCAAGGGGCGCTCGAGGCAATGGTCGATCAGATCATCGAGCTGGCCTAAGCGTTTCAGAACGCTCGCCACCAGATGGCGGGCGAGCGCGGCGTCCGCTTGACCAAGGGCAGGCCTTGCCGCCGCTAGCGCTTCGCTCAACGGCGCGCCATCCTCTAAAACCGCCATGAGGGCATTGAGCGCCGTTTGGCGCGGGGCAAGACCGGTGACGCTCAAGCCTTAGCCCCAAGGCCCGCGGCGGCGGCTTTCCTGGCGGCTGGCATAGCGCTGCCAGCGATCGGACGAGGGGGGAGAAGCACCCATTTGGCGCGCCAGTTCAGCCAAGGCCGCGACCCGGTTGGCGGTGCTGGGATGGGTCGAGAAAAGGCTGTCGACGGCGCGGGCGTGCAACGGGTTGACGATGAAAAGATGCGCCGTTGCCGGGTTGGCCTCGGCCGCCGGATTGTCGATCCGCTGGGCGCCGGCCTGAAGCTTTTCAAGGGCGCTCGCCAGCGCCAAGGGCCGGCCGGAAATTTCCGCGCCGGCGCGGTCGGCGGCATATTCCCGGGTGCGCGAGATCGCCATTTGCACCAGCATCGCGGCCAGCGGCGCCATGATGGCGACGGCAAGAACGCCTATAATTCCCAAGGGGTTGTTGCGGCTGTTGCCGCCGCCGAAGAAGAGGCCGAAATTGGCCAGCATGGAGATGGCGCCAGCGATGGTCGCGGTGACCGTCATGGTCAGGGTGTCGCGGTTGCGCACATGGCCCAGCTCATGGGCCATCACCGCTTCGATTTCATCCCGGTTGAGCAGCCGCAAAAGCCCGGTGGTGGCGGCGACCGCGGCATTGGCGGGGTTGCGCCCGGTGGCGAAGGCGTTGGGCTGGTCGGTGTCGATGAGATAGACCTTGGGCATGGGAAGGCCGGCGCGGCGGGCAAGGCCTTCCACCAGGGCGACGAATTCCGGCGCGCTGGCCCGGTCGACGGGGCGCGCCTTGTGCATCCTCAAGACCAGCTTGTCGGCGTTCCAATAGGCAAAGGCGTTCATCGCCAGCGCGACAAGAAAAGCGATAACCATGCCCGCCTCGCCGCCGATGAGATAGCCGACGGCGAGAAACAAGCCGGTCATGGCGGCGAGCAGCATGGCGGTGCGCATCTGGTTCATGGGCTTGACCCTCTTTCCCGTCCCGGGCGCTGATGTGGGGAGGCTTTTCCCCGGCTTCAAGCTTGCCGGCAAGGCTTTTCACCGCCATCTTGGCTTGAAGACACCCAGTGAGCTTAACCCAGGAGAGCGCACGGATGGCGCAAAAAACGAAAGCCGGCGACAAACCGCCAGTCACAAAGGACGCCCCGCCCCGACCCCGCGAAATCGGCGGCCCTCCTGGCCCCGAGCCGACCCGCTATAAGGATTGGGAGAAAAACGGCATCGCCAGCGATTTCTAGAGCATTCCAAGGAGCCGCTGGCGCGGAACGGAGACAACGCCTCCGCTTGCAACCCCTCGCGGGGATATTTCCCGGGTCTAAGGCGCGGGCTTGATGAATTTGAGCGTCATGCGGTCGCTTTCGCCAACCGCCAGATAGGTCTCCCGCCCTTCTTCCCCCATGGCCAGCGTTGGCGGCAGCGTCCATACCCCGCGCGGCCAGTTCTTGCTATCCTTGGGGTTGGCGTTGATGGCCGAGCGCGCGGCAAGGACAAAGCCGGCCGCGGCTGCCATCTCGATAAGGGTGCTTTCCTTGACATAGCCGCTGCGCATTTGCGGCGTGCGCGGGCTGTTCTCGTCCTCACGGTGCTGGACGATGCCGAGAACCCCGCCGGGTTTGAGGACCTGGTAAAACTCCCGCAGCAGGAGATTGGCCTGGCCGGCCGGAATCCAGTTGTGCCAGGCGCGGAAGGTGAGCACCATGTCGACGCTGTCGGGCGGCGCGAAGGGCTTGGCGCCGCCCATGAAGGCGGCGGCGGCGCGGGGGCCGAACTTTTCCTTGTCGGCGATGAAGCCCTTTTGCCAGTCAAGGGCGCGGGCGCGCCGCGCCGAGTCGGCGAAATCGGGGGAAAACTCCACCGCGATATAGCGGCCCTCGTCTTTAAGATAGGGGCCAAGGATGTTGGCATACCAGCCGCCACCGGGGGAAATTTCCGCCACCGTCATGTGGGGCGCAATCCCGAAAAAGCTGAGCGTCTCGCTTGGATGGCGATAACGGTCGCGCTGTATTTCCGCCGCCGTGCGATAGGGGTTGTCGGCGACGGCGCGGGCAAGCTTTGCGTCAATCTCCTGGGCGGCGGCGCCCAAAAGCGTCAGCCCCAAAACCGCCACCCCGATGCCGCGCATCATGTGTTCCCCTTCTTTTTCCTGCCGCCACTCCCTCGCATAGGCCAGCCAGCCGCGCCATGGCAAGCCTTGCCCGCGATTTTTCCCTTGCCCCATGGATGAAAGCCCTGCGACAAGTCCGGCGATGAGCGCTTTTTCACCCGTCACCCGCGCCCTTGCCGCCATGCTGGCGGGGGCGGCGGCCATTGCCTTTGCCCCCATTTTCGTGCGCTTGTCCGAGGTCGGACCGACGGCGACCGCTTTCTGGCGCTGCGCCCTCGCAGTGCCGGTGATCGCCCTTTTCCTGCGCTGGCCCGGCCAGGCGATGCCGCCACCCGCGGCCCTTGCCTTGCGCCCGCTCATCCTTGCCGGGGCGTTCTTCGCCGCCGATCTCGGCCTATGGCATGTGTCGATCCTGTGGACCACGGTCGCCAACGCGACGCTGCTTGCCAATCTTGCCCCCTTTTTCGTCGCCGGCTTTGCTTTTTTCGTCCGCCGCCAGCCCTTGGGCCGCGCCACTTGGGGAGCGCTCGCCAGCGCCGGCTTGGGCATCGCCCTGTTGACCCGGGAAACGGTGGCGCTGGGCGGCCAGCGGCTGATGGGCGATATGCTCGGCGTTGCCACCGCCGCCGCCTATGCCGGCTATATGATCGCCGTCGCCCGCGCCCGCCGCCAAGCGGGGACCATGGCCGTCGCGCTCACCACCAGCGCCGTGGCGGCGCTGTTCCTTGCCCCCATCGCCTGGGCCGCCGGCGAGGCGATGTTGCCGGCCAGCATTGGCGGCTGGGCGGTGCTGGGGGGCCTTGCGCTGGTTTCGCAAGCGGCGGGCCAGGGGCTCATCGTTTACGCCCTTGCCCATCTTCCGGTCACCTTTGGCGCTCTTGCCCTTCTCCTCCAGCCGGTGATCGCCGCCGCGCTCGCCTGGGGCTTGTTTGGCGAAGCCATGAGCGGAGTGGAAATGACGGGAGGAATGATTGTCCTGCTGGCGATTTTCCTCGCCCGGCTCGATGCCGTGCGGCCGGCAAGGGAGGCGGCGTCATGAAAAACGCAATGATAGCCGTCTTGCTTGGCCTTGGCCTTTTGGGGTGCGAGGCGCCGGCGCCAGTGACGCCCTTTAAACTCGATGGCCGCTGGGCTTGGGACGACACCGCCAATTGCGCCGCGAAGGGCAATTGGCTCGTCATCGACGGCACCTTTCTCAGCCTGGTCTGGCGCGGGCGGACCCTTAACACCATCGCTGGCTTAAGCTGGTGGGTGGAGGAAGGCGAGGGGGGCGCGCGCCTGAGCTGGCGCTATGTCGTCAAAGGCCGCCCCTATGAAGAGCGCTTCGCCATGATCGATGAAGGCCGGCTGGTCCTGGAGGCAAGCCTCGTTGCCGGGGCGCCGGCGCCGGGCGCTGACCGGCTGATTGGCCGCGCCCTGGTGCGCTGCCCGGCGGACGGGGAAAACTAGGGTCAGGCGTTTAAGCAAGCCAGGCGCCCATCACCGCTTTCAAGGGCCTTATTTCGACGCTGGCGAAAAGCCCTGCCTTGGCATAAGGGTCGGCGGCGCAAAAGGCCTTCGCCGCCGTCTCGTCCGCGGCTTCGAAAATCACCAGGCTGCCGGTGGCCGCACCCGCAGCGTCAAGCAGGGGCCCGGCGAATTTCACCTCGGGGGCGTGCTGCGCAAGATAGCCAAGATGCTGCTGGCGCACTGCCGACGCGCGAATGGCGGGGCCTTGCGGCCCGTCCTCGCAGATGGCGGCGAAAAGCATTAGACGCCCTCCTTCTTGAACGGCCGGGCGAGCAAGGCTTCGATGGTGGCGGCGACATCCTCTCCCTGATGGAGGATGGCGTTGACCGCGGCGACGATGGGCATGTCGATACCAAGCCCGCCCGCCACCCGCGCCAGCACCCGCGCGGTATAGACCCCCTCGGCGACCGAGCGGCGGGCGCCCAGGATATCATCAAGCCTCACGCCTTCGCCCAAGGCGGCGCCCAGCGACATGTTGCGCGACTGGCGCGAGGAACAGGTCAGGATGAGGTCGCCAAGGCCGGAGAGCCCCATCAGGGTTTCCGCCTTGGCCCCCTTGGCAAGGCCAAAGCGCAGCATTTCGGCCAGCCCTCGGGTGATGAGGGCGGCGCGGGCGTTTTCCCCAAGCTGGCGGCCGGCAAGGATGCCGCAGGCAATCGCCAGGACGTTTTTCACCGCGCCGCCGATTTGCGCGCCGATGGGGTCATCGCTCACATAGGGGCGAAAGCGGGCCTGGCCCAGCCGTGCCGCCAAGCGCTGGGCCAAGTCCTGGTCTTCGGCGGCGATGGTGACGGCGGCGGGAAGGCCGCGCGCCACCTCCGCAGCGAAGGTGGGCCCCGACAAGACGGCGATCGGCGAGGATGGATCGACGGCGGCCGCCACCTCGCTCATGAGAAGGCCGCTTTCTTCCTCGATCCCCTTGGCGCACAGGACGAGAGGCGTTGCCGGGCGTTTCAAGGCCAGCATGTCTTCTAGCGAGCGCCGCAGGAATTGCGCCGGGGTCACCACAAGGAGAATATCGGCGGCGCACGCCTCTTTGAGATCAAAGGTCGCGCCAATCGCCGGGTCAAGGGCGATGCCAGGCAAAAAGCTGCGATTTTCGTGATGCCGGCTGATATCGGCCACCACCTCCGCCTCGCGGGCCCATAAAGTGACCCGCCCGCCGGCCCGCGCGGCGACGCAGGCGAGCGCCGTTCCCCACGCGCCGCCGCCGATAATGCCGATCTGCGTCATCGCTTTTTCCTTTTTGCCCTTGCGCCTTGCCTCATGCCTTGACCCCGGCGCCGCGCGCTGGCGCGGCGTGCGCATCCAGCGGCCAACGCGCCCGCGCCGCCGCCGCCAGCCCTTCCGGCGCCAGCCCAGCCTTTGCCCGCTCGATCCCGGCCCAGGCGATCATGGCGGCATTGTCGGTGCACAGCCAGGGGGGCGGCGCGACGAAGCTTTTATCCATTTTATGGGCAAGATCCGAAAGCCGCGCCCGCAAGGCTTGATTGGCCGCCACCCCGCCAGCGACGACGAGGGCAGTCGCCTGCGGCGCACGCGCCAAGGCGTGCGCCGTTCTGTCGGCAAGACAATCGGCGACCGCGGCCTGAAAGCCGGCGGCGAGGTCGGCCTGGTCCTGGTCTGCAAGGCCGCCGCCGGCATCGGCGATGCTGGCGGCGGCGCGCAGCACGGCGGTCTTGAGGCCGGAGAAGGAAAAATCGCACCCAGGCGTGTCCGTGAGCGGGCGCGGCAAGGCAAAGCGGCCAGCGTCCCCTAGCGCCGCCGCGCGCTCCACCGCCGGGCCGCCGGGATAGCCCAGCCCCAGCATCTTGGCCGTCTTGTCGAAGGCTTCGCCGACGGCATCGTCGATGGTGGTGCCAAGCCGGCGATAGCGGCCCACGCCCTCGACAAGAAGAAGCTGGCAATGGCCGCCGGAGACCAGCAGCAAAAGATAAGGAAAGGCGACATCGGCGATAAGGCGCGGCGACAAGGCATGGCCCTCCAGATGGTTGATGGCGTAAAGCGGCTTGGCGGCGGCCAGCGCCAGGGCCTTGGCCGTAACCAGGCCGACGATCACCCCGCCGACAAGGCCGGGCCCAGCGGTGGCGGCAATGCCATCCACCTCCGCCAAGGCGACGCCGCTTTCTTTGAATGCCTTCTCGATCAAGGGGGTCAGCGTCTCGGCATGGGCGCGGGCGGCGATCTCGGGCACCACGCCGCCATAGATTTCGTGCTCTTCGAGCTGGCTTAACACCACATGGGCAAGCACCGCCTTATCGGCGCGCACCAGCGCCGCCGCGGTTTCATCGCAGCTCGTCTCGATGCCCAGCATCACCAAGGGTCGCGTCATGCCGCTCCACCTTAAGCCACGGTTTTTCCACCCATCGGCCTTGCAGGCCACGGGCTGGCGCGATAAGCAGCCGGGCAGGCACTAACAGGAGCGAAGACGGCATGCAAGCAAGGCTCGTCATCGGCAGCCGGGGCAGCCGGCTCGCCCTTACCCAAAGCCATTGGGTGCGGCGTCAGCTCATGGCCGCGCATCCGCATTTGCGCCAACACGATATCGTCATCGTGCCGATCCGCACCAAGGGCGATCAAATCACCGACCGCACATTGATGGAATTGGGCGGCAAGGGCTTGTTCACCCAGGCGATCGAGGACCGCCTGGTGGACGGCCGCATCGACCTTGCCGTTCACTCGATGAAGGACATGCCCACCCGCTTGCCGGAAGGCCTTGCCCTTGCCGGTTGTCCCAAGCGGGAGGACGCCCGCGACATGCTGCTGTGCGCGGCTGCCAGCAGCATCGCCGCGTTACCCGAGGGGGCGCGGGTCGGCACCGCCTCGCTGCGCCGCGCCGCGCAATTGCGCGCCCGTCGGCCCGATCTTGAAATCGCGCCCTTGCGCGGCAATGTCGGCACCCGGCTGGAAAAGCTGCGCGCCGGCGAGGTCGATGCGACGCTGCTCGCTTGCGCCGGGCTCAACCGCTTGAACCAAGCCGTGCCGGAAGGCCATCCCATCGCGCTTGAGGACATGCTGCCGGCGGTGGGCCAGGGCGCGCTCGCCCTTGAAATCCGCGCCGAGGATAAGGCGACCGCCGCCTTGCTGGCGCCGCTCCACGACGCCGCCACCACTTGGGCGGTGATCGCGGAGCGGGCGTTCCTCGCCGCCCTTGACGGCGACTGCCGGACGCCGCTCGCTGCCCATGCCGTGGTTACAGGGGACAGGCTCAGCCTTAGCGCCGAGGTGCTGAGCGTCGATGGCCGGCAGGTCTTCCGCGCGCAACGGCAAGGGGCGGCGCGCGACGCTGAAAACATCGGCGCCGCCGCCGCCCAGGCAATCATGGTCGAGGCCGGCGATAGGTTCATCGCTGGCCTTAAGGGCGGGCAGTGATGCGCCTTCTCATCACCCGGCCGGAGCCCGACGCCACGCAGTTAAAAGCGCTTTTGGAGGCGCGCGGCCATCAGGCGATGGTCTCGCCGGTCGCCACGGTGCGTTTTCTCGACCCCCCGGCGGCGCTGGCGCCCACCGCCGATGCTGTCATGCTCACCTCCGCCAACGCGGCGCGGGCGCTTAAATCCATGCTGCCCGCCGCTTCGGTGGTCTTCGCCCTGCCGGTCTATGCGGTCGGCGCCAAAACCGCCGAGGCAGCGCGGCAAGCCGGCTTTGCCAATGTCACCGCCGCCGCCGGCACGGTGGAAGCGCTGGTGCGCGAGATCGAAACCCAAGCCGATCGCAGCACCCGGCATTGGCTCTATTTTTCCGGCGACGTGGTGCGCCACGATCCGCGTCCCGCCCTCGCCAGGCTTGGCTTTACCCTCGACCATCATGTGGTCTACACTGCCGAGCGGGCGGAAACCTTAAGCGCGCCAGCGCGCGCTGCGTTGCGCGAAGGCCTGGTCGAAGCGGTTCTTTTTTATTCGCCCCGCGCGGTCGACCTTTTCATCGAACTGGCCAAGGCGGCGCAGGTCGAGGATACTCTTTCCCACATCGCCGCCGCGTGCCTCAGCGATGCAGTGGCGGCAAGGGCGCGCCATCACGGTCTGGCGCCGCTCATCACCGCCGAGACGCCGACCAGCGCGGCGCTGATTGCCGCCGTGGAAGCCCATGGGAGCCCGACCATGTCCGAGCCTGCCGCCATAAAGACTGAAGGCCAGCCAAGCGCCACGCCGAAGGCGGCCCGTTCTGGGCGCTGGCGCATATGGGCTCTGGCCGGCTTGCTGGCGCTTGTTGTCGCCTTCATCGGCGGGCTTTTCGCCATGCCAGCGCTGGCGCCGCGCCTTGCTCCCTTCATCCCCTGGTTCGCGCCGCAAGCGCGCGGACCGGAACTTGGCCCCATCACCGCCCAGCTTGAGGCGCTTGCCACGCGGCTGGAGGCGCTGGAAGCGCGGCCCCTGCAAGACGCGCTCGCCCGCCGCGTGGACGCCCTTGAAGCAGCGCCAGCCCCAGCGGGCGATAACACGGTGGCGATCGATGAGCTGAAAGCGCGCCTGGCCGCCGTGGAAGCACGACCCGCGGGTCTTGCCGAGGAAAATCTCGCCCGCCGTCTCAGCGCCCTTGAAGCAAGGGCGCGCCAGCCGCTCCCCAATGGCGAGGCCTTGGCCGCCCGGCTTGACGCCCTTGAGGCCGCGATGACGGCGCTTGACGCCCGGCAGGACGCCAATGCGCGGCGCATGACCGCCCTGACGGCGCTGGCCCAAATAAGAGAAGCGGTGGCGACAGGGCGCGCTTTTAAGCAAAGCCTTGCCCAGCTTCGCCAAGACCCCGCGGCAGCAGGCGAGGCATTGGCGAAATTGGAGGTCCATGCGGCAAGCGGGGTTGCCGCCAGCACCGCCTTGCGGGCAAGGCTGGCCGCGCTGGCGCCGGATATTTTACGCGCCGCGGCGCTGCCCCAGGCGCCGAATTGGTGGGACCGGCTGCGCGCCTGGCTTGGCGGTCTGGTGACGGTGCGCCGCTTGAGCGTCGTCTCCACCGCCACCCCGGCCGCCATCTTGGCGCGCGGCGAGGCCCGCCTTGCGGCCGGCGATGTCGCTGGCGCTGTTCTTGCGTTGGCCGACTTGCCGGACGCGGCGCGCGCGCTGCCGGCGCTCGCCGACTGGCTTGCCGATGCCCGCGCCCATGCCGAGGTCGAGGCGGCGCTCACCGCCCTTGCCGCCCGTTTGTCCGGCCCCGCCAGCATGAGCCAATAAGCGCGATGCGCCGCGGCCTTGTTCTTTTCATCCTGCTCCTTGCCCTTGCCGGCGCCGCCGTCTGGCTTGCCGAGCGGCCTGGGACCGTGACATTTGTTTGGGAGGACTGGCGTCTCGACACCTCGGTTGCCTTCCTGGCGCTTGTTGTGCTGGCGCTTGGCCTCGTCCTGTGGCTGCTGGGGCGCGCGTGGGGCTGGCTGCGCCATGGCCATGTCATGAGCCCGGCGCGGCGGGCGGCGCGGCGCAGCGCGCGGGGCCTTAAGGATCTCGATGGCGCCCTCGTTGCCTTGGCCTCGGGCGATGCCAAGCAGGCGTTGCGACTGGCGGACAGCGCCATCAAGCGTTTGGGTGCAAGCGCGATGGCCCATGTGGTGGCGGCCCAGGCCGCCATCCAGGCGGGCGATGCCGCCCGCGCGGACAGGCATTTCAAGGAGCTTGCCGCCAGCGCCCAAGGCCGGTTCATTGGCCTGCGCGGCCAAATCCAGGCCGCGCGTCAGGCTGGGGAGACAGCCCGCGCCCGCGCCCTTGCCGGCGAAGCGACGGCGGCGGCGCCCAAGAGCCGTTGGGCCGCCCTCACCCTTTTCGAGATGACGGCGCAGGAAGGCGACTGGGCCAGTGCCGAAGCGATGCTTAAAAAGCTGGTGGCGCTTGGCGCCATCACGCCAGAAACAGCAGCCCGCCATCGCGCCGCGCTCCATTATGGCCAAGCGGTGGCGGCGGAGCGCGCTGGCCAAGGGGCGCAAGCCTTGCAATTCGCCTTGAAGGCCCATAAGGCCGATACCGCCTTCGCGCCGGCAACCGTGCTCGCCGCGCGGCTGTTGAAAAACGCCGGGCGCGCCAGCCGGGCCGCCAAGCTCATCGAGCGCAGCTGGCGGGGCATCCCCCATCCCAGCCTGGCGGAGGCCTATGCCACCTTGACCCCGACGGAGACCGCCGAGGCACGGCTGAAACGCTTCGAGCGCTTGGCGGCGCTCAACCCCGACCATCCGGAAAGCCGCATTCGCCTCGCCGAGGCCGCCCTGGGCGCCAGCGCGCCAGAGAAAGCGCGGGAGGCTCTAGCGCCGCTTCTTCGCGGCCAGGTGCGCGCCCGGGTGGCGCGGCTGATGCTGGCGGTGGAGGAGGCAAGGGAAGGCGCCGCCGCCGACAAGGCGCATTGGGCCGACCTGGCGACCAGCGGCGTTGGCGAACCCGCGTGGCGCTGCGCTTCATGCGGTAGCGAGCGGGCCCGCTGGCTGCCCCATTGCGCCAATTGCGGGGCGTTCAACAGCCTTGCCTGGAACCAGGGTGAGAGCCCTCCAGCGCAGGTGGACATGGACGAAACCTTGCCGATGATCGCCGGGCTGGCGCCGAGCGCAACGGGGCGCGCCGGGCGCCGCCGCGAAGAGGTTTAATCACGCTTTTTCATGGACCTTGCAATCGGGCGCTGCTATGGAACGCCCATGCCTTAAAAGCGCAGCCGGGCCGCCTTAGCTCAGCCGGTAGAGCATCGCATTCGTAATGCGAGGGTCGCGTGTTCGAGTCACGCAGGCGGCACCATCCTTGCGCTCATGCGCCTGTCGCCCGCGAAAACCTTGCCCGACGGCGCCGTGTTGATGGGGAAGTGGCTTCCATCTCAAGGGAAATAGGCTAAATAGGCTTCATGCAGCAGCCGGTTCGCATCGCGCCATCGATCCTCTCCGCCGACTTCGCCAAGCTGGGCGAGGAAGTGCGGGCGATCGACGCCGCCGGCGCCGACTATATCCATATCGATGTGATGGACGGCCATTTCGTGCCCAACCTCACCATCGGACCGGGGGTGGTGGAAGCGCTGCGGCGCCATTCGAAAAAACCCTTTGACGTGCATTTGATGATCGCCCCCGCCGACCCTTATCTGCAAGCCTTTGCCGATGCCGGCGCCGATATCATCACCCTCCACCCGCAAGCCGGCCCGCATCTTCACCGCAGCCTGCAAACCATCAAGGCCTTGGGCAAGCGGGCGGGCGTCGCGCTCAACCCGGCAACCCCCATCGCCGCCATCGAGCCGGTGATGGACCTTGTCGATCTCATCCTCGTGATGACCGTCAATCCCGGTTTCGGCGGCCAGTCCTTCATCGCCAGCCAGATCCCCAAGATCGCCCATTTACGGCGCCTGATCGACGAGGCCGGCCGGCCCATCGACCTTGAGGTCGATGGCGGCATCGCGCCGGGAACCGCGGCGGCGGCAATCAACGCCGGCGCCGACGTTCTGGTTGCCGGCACCGCCAGCTTTGCCGGCGGGCCGGCGCGGTACGCCGCCAATATCGCCGCCTTGCGGGGAGACCCGCTGCCATGAGCGAGAAACGCCGCCCCGCCGACAGTGCAGCGGGCGCCGGCGGCGCGGCCCGGGAGGGGCCCAGCCTTCCCCGTGTCCCGGGCTATGAACCCGTCACCGTCGCCGGCCGGCTGCTGCGCCGCCGCGGCCCAAGCCTTGCGGCGCGGATTGGCGAACAGGGCGGCGCTTTGCTGCGGGGTCTGGGCTATCGCAGCCTTGTCTATTCCTGGCGCTTGCGCGGGTCCTTTCCCCTCAAGCTCATCGCCAGCCCGGCGGACCCCTGGCCTGGCGCCAGGGAGCACGGCGAAGCCATCGCCAGCGGCCTTTATGGCTGGGCCGGCTATCGCATCGAGGCGCCGCTGCCGCCCTTTGCCGACGAAGCGGCGCCGGAGGCGTTCCTTGTTTGGCTGCACAGCTTCCGCTGGCTGCGCGACCTTGCCGCGCTCAACGATCCACGCCGCGCGATGGCTATCGCCGAGCCGGCGGTGCGGGCTTGGGTCGACCAGTTCGCCCACTATCATCCCGTCGCCTGGCGCCCCGAAGTGATTGGCGAACGCTTCATCCACTGGACCTCCCATGCGCCGCTCATCCTCGCCACCAACGATCTGGTTTACCGCTCCAAGGTGCTGAACAGCCTTGCCCGCCAGGCCCGGCATCTGGCGCGCGCCGCAGCCAGGGCGCCGGAGGGCATGGCGCGGCTCACCGCCGCCGCCGGCCTTGTTTACTCCGGCCTGCTTCTGCCCGGCGGCGAAGCGCGCCAGCACAAGGGGGGCGATCTGCTCGCGCGCGAGCTCGCCCGCTTCGTTCTCCCCGATGGCGGCGTCGCCACCCGCTCCCCCGCCGACATGCTGATGCTGCTCCAGCGCCTCATCGCCTTGCGCGCGGTCTATCGCGACCGCCAAGCGGCGCCACCCGAAGCCTTGCAAATCGCCATCGACCGCCTGGTGCCCGCCTTGAAGGGCTTGCGCCACAGCGATGGCGGCCTCGCCGCCTTCAACGGCGCCCGTGGCGGTGCCGCACGCGACCTCGGCCTCGCTCTCGATCTTGCCGAATGCGACGCCGAGCCCACCAACAACGGCGCCCTTTCCGGCTATCAGCGGATGGCGCGCGGGGGCGCCGTCGTCATCATCGACGCTGGCCCGCCGCCCGCCATGCCCTATAGCCGCGCCGCCCATGCCGGAACCCTGGCGCTCGAATTCTCCCACGACGGCGAGCGCTTGATCGTCAATTGCGGCAGCGCCTTGGGCGATGCCGCCGTGCCCTCGGACATGGCGGCGATGACCCGCACCACCGCGGCCCATAGCGCCCTCGTCTTCGCCGACACCAACGCCGCGCAACTGCGCCGCGATGGCCTTATCGGCAGGGCCGCGCAGGGCGTCGGCTTCATCCGCCGGGAAGGCGAGGCGGGGCTGTGGCTCGACCTCGACCATGACGGCTATGGGCGCAAATTCGGCCTTATGCACACCAGGAGACTGTTTCTTGCTGCAAGCGGGCTCGACCTGCGCGGCGAAGACCGCTTGAGCGCCGCGCCCGGGCACCGGCCAAGGGCGACGGGGCGGCGTTTCGACATCCGCTTCCATCTTCACCCCGGGGTGGAAGCCACCCCCACCCAGGACGGCCAAGCGGCGATCTTGCGGCTCGCCAATCGGCGTGACGGCTGGATGTTCCGCGCCCGCGGCGCAACCCTGGCCATCGCCGACAGCCTGATGATCGACGAGATGGGCCGCCTGCGCCGCACCAGGCAGTTGGTGCTGAGCGGCACGGTGGCCGCGTTGCCGAGCGCCATCAACTGGTCGCTGAAGGCGATGACCGCTTGAAGTTAAACCTCCTTTCCCATGTTTAAAAAGGATCCCTTGTGACTGACGACGCCGCGCTTCGCCCCATCCGCCGGGCGCTTCTTTCCGTTTCCGACAAAAGCGGGCTGGTGGATTTCGCCCGCGCCCTTGGGGCCGCCGGCGTTACCCTTATCTCCACCGGCGGCACGGCGCGCAGCCTGCGCGAGGCTGGCCTTGCCGTCACCGATGTCGCCGAGGTCACCGGCATGCCCGAGATGATGGACGGCCGCGTCAAAACCTTGCACCCGAAAATCCATGGCGGCCTTCTCGCCTTGCGCGACAGCCCCAGCCACGCCGCCGCCATGGCGGCCCACGCCATCGCCGGCATCGACCTTCTGGTGGTCAATCTTTATCCCTTCGAGGAAACGGTGGCGCGGGAAGCCGGCTGGGAAAGCGCCATCGAAAATATCGACATCGGCGGGCCGGCGATGATTCGCTCGGCGGCGAAGAACCACGCCTATGTCACGGTCGCCGTCGACCCCGGCGATTATGCCGCCGTGCTTGCCGACATGGACGCGCATGAGGGGGCGACCACCGGCGCCTTGCGTCGCCGCCTGGCGGCCGCCGCCTTCGCCCGCACCGCCGCCTATGACGCCGCCATCGCCGGCTGGTTCGCAGCGCACGCGGATGAAACTTATCCTCCCCGCCTCCTCTTGGCGGCAACCCGGGTCGAGACCTTGCGCTATGGCGAAAACCCCCACCAGACAGCGGCCTTCTACCGCACGGGCGAGACCCGCCCGGGCATCGCCACCGCCCGCCAGGTGCAAGGCAAGGCCTTGAGCTACAACAACCTCAACGATACCGACGCGGCCTATGAGCTGGTCGGCGAACTTGGCGATGCCCAGCCCGCGGTCGCCATCATCAAGCATGCCAATCCGTGCGGTGTCGCCGTCGGCGCGAGCCTTGTGGAGGCCTATGAAAAAGCCCTCGCCTGCGACCCCCTCTCCGCCTTTGGCGGCATCGTCGCCGTCAACCGGCCGCTCGATGCCTTGACGGCGCGCGCCATCACCCGCCTCTTCACCGAGGTGGTGATCGCCCCGGGCGCCGACGAAGCTGCCCTCGAAGTCTTCGCCGCCAAGAAAAACCTGCGGCTGTTGCTGAGCGGCGCGTTGCCCGATCCGGCGCAGCCAGGCCGTGTTTTGCGCTCGGTGGCGGGCGGCATTCTCGTCCAGTCGCGCGACAACGGGGTCATCGATTTCGATGCCTGCAAGGTGGTGACGCGGCGGCGCCCAAGCGCGCGCGAGCGGGACGACCTCATTCTTGCCTTCAAGATCGCCAAGCATGTGAAGTCGAACGCCATCGTCTATGTCAAGGATGGCGCCAGCGTCGGGCTGGGGGCTGGCCAGATGAGCCGGGTCGATGCCGCGCGCATCGCCGCCCGCAAGGCCGAGGACGCCGCCCGCGCTGCTGGCAAGAGCGTCCCGCTTAGCCACGGCTCGGTGGTGGCGTCCGATGCCTTCTTTCCCTTCGCCGACGGCCTTCTGGCGGCGGTCGAGGCGGGGGCGAGCGCGGTCATCCAGCCCGGCGGGTCGCTGCGCGACGAGGAAGTCATCGCCGCCGCCGACGCCCATGATATCGCCATGGTGATGACCGGCATGCGCCACTTCCGGCATTAACGTGACGGGACGCCCGCGCCGCCTTACGCCCGCCGTTCGCGCACCGGCATGAGAAGGGCAAGGCCAGCGATCAGCATCAAGAGGATCATCGAAATGCCGATGCGCCGGCTGCCGGAAAGGTCGGTGACAAGGCCGATCAGCGCTGGCGCCACCCAAATGGTCGCCCGCCCGGTCAAGGCGTAAAGCCCGAAGGCGGCGGTCATGTGCTCGAGGGGCGCCAGGCGGGCCATCAGGGTGCGGCTCGCCGCCTGCACCGGCCCGAGAAAGAAGCCGGCGACGCAGCCAAAGCCGATCATCACCTTTTCCGCAACGCTGGCAAAGAGCCCCCCCTCGGCGAGGGGCGGCGGCACGGCGACAATCCACAGCACGGTCTCGCGCTCGATCGATAAAATACCGGCCACGGCAAGGGCAATGCCGACAATCGAAATGATGATGGTGCGCTTCGAGCCGAAACGGTCGTCGGCCCAGCCGCCGACAAAGACGCCAACGGCGCCGAAGACGACGAGGATGATGCCGAAGGCGCCGAGCGCCACCAGCTCCCAGGCGAAGGTGCCGGCGGCATAAAGCCCGCCGAAGGTGTAAACCGCGGTCACCCCGTCGTAATAGGCCATCCGGGAGAGAAGAAAGAGGACGATGTTCTTGATGTCCGGCAACGACCTTGCCGCCTGCCACAGCCGGCCTAGGCCCTGGCGCGCGGCAAGGCGCAGCGGCGGGCCGCCGGGCGGGCCGTCGGGCACGAAGTAAAACAGCGGCAGCGAGAAGACGACGAGCCACAGGGCGGCGAGCGGACCGACGATGCGGTCGGGCTCGTGCGCTTGCCGGTCAAGGCCGAACAGCGGGGTTTCGGGAAGGGCGAGAAAAAGCAGCACGAAGATGAGCATGAGAAGGCCGCCGATATAGCCCATGCCCCAGCCGAAACCGGAGAGCTGCCCCATCCCGCCGGGCTTGGCGAGCGCCGGCATCATGGCGTTGGTGAAAAGGACACCATATTCCGAGCCAAGGGAGGCGAGCGCCATGCCAGCGAGGATGAGCACCACATGGCGGGTATCGCCGGGGACCGCGATCCAGGTCACCATCAGTCCTGCCACCATCATCGCGTTGGCAAGGAGAAGCCACGGCTTGCGCTGGCCGCGGACATCGGCGATGGCGCCGAGAACCGGGCCGGTCAAAGCCACCAGAAGCCCGGCCACGGCCATGCCATAGCCCCACCAGGCCTGGCCCTTTTCCAGGCTTGGCGCCACCTTGTTCTGAAAATAGGGGCCGAAGATGAAGGTGAGGACGACGGTGAAGTAGGGCTGCGCCGCCCAATCGTAAAGCGCCCAGGAAAGCCGGGCCCTTGCGCCGGCGCCGCGGGGCGCCCTGACGTCGGAATGGAGCAGCGCCGTCAACGCTTGTCTCAGATCCGGCCAAGGATGGCGCGCAGCATGCGGGTGGCGTAGCCGAGCTTGGCCACGGTGATGCCGCCGGAGGCGGCAAGCTCATCGACCACCGCGCGGCAGCGGGCGATGGCGGCAGCCTCGCGGGTCGCCCATTGGGCGGCCACCTGCACCGCCGGGCGCTTGCGCGCGGTGCCGAGCACCTGGCGCGTCAAGGCGCGCTGCTGATCGGCAAGATCCTCGGCGATCGCCCCCGCCGCCAAGCGATCCCAATGGTCCTCGCCAGCGATGCGGTCGGTCGCCGCGCGCAACCAATCAAAGCCCACCCGCGCCCCGAGATCGAAAAAGGCGACGCCGCAATCGGCGACCGGATGCTTCAATTCGCTTGCCGCCTGAACGATGTCGCACGCCGGCGCCAAGGCGTCGAGGGCGGCGATCTTGGCCGCCACTTCAAGGGGCACCCCCTGCTCCTTGTACATGTCGCGGCGCTCGATCATGGTGGCGCGGGCAAGGCCCGACAGGATCGCCTCGGGCTTGGCCATCAGCGCCGCCACCCCCTCGCGATAGGCGGCAATCGCCTTGTCGATGGCGAGCGGCGCCGAAAGGTGGGAAAGGAACCACAGCATCTGCCGCCGCAGCGTCGCCGCCGCTTCCAGGTGCATCAAGGTCTGAATCCCGGCGCTGACCCGGTAGTCATGCTGGTCGATGCGCCGCCACAAGGCGCGCAGGTCGAAAACGTCGCGGGTGATGATGAAGGCGGCGGCGGCTTGGGCAAGGCCATGGCCGGTGGCTTCCTCAAGGTCGAAAACAAGGGTGAGGCCGCCGCGGTTGACCACCGCGTTGGCAAGCTTGGTGGCGATGATCTCGCGCCGCAGCCGATGGTTTTGGATGGCTTCCGAATAGCGTTCCTGCACCGGTTCGGGAAAGGCGGCCATCAGTTCACCGACGAGCGCCGTATCGTCGACCACCGGCGACGCCAGCAAGGCGTCATAAAGGGCGATCTTGGCATAGGCCATGAGGACGGCGATTTCCGGCCGGGTGAGGCCCTGGCCCTTGGCGGCGAGGTCAGCGAGCGCGTCCTCCGAGGGCAGGCCCTCCACCTCGCGGTCGAGGCGGCCCTCGCGTTCCAGGCGGCGCATCAGGCGGGCCTGGCGGTCGCGCGCTTTGACCGCTTGCGCTTCGGCCATGGAGATCGCCTGGGTCTGGAGGTAATTGTCGCGCAACACCAGGACGGCGACCTCGTCGGTCATCGCAGCGAGAAGCTTGTCGCGGGCGGCGCGGGTCATTTTCGAAGCGGCGACCACCGCATTGAGCGCGATCTTGAGATTGACCTCGTTGTCCGAGCAATCAACGCCGGCGGAATTGTCGATGAAATCGGTGTTGATGCGCCCGCCCCCCCGGGCAAAGGCGATGCGCCCGGCCTGGGTGACGCCGAGATTGGCGCCTTCGCCGATCACCTTGACCCGCAGTTGATCAGCATTGACCCGGATCGCGTCATTGGCGCGGTCGCCGACATCGGCGTGGCTTTCGTGGGCCGCCTTGACATAGGTGCCGATGCCGCCGAACCATAAAAGATCGGCGGACGCCTTCAAGATGGCGTTGATAAGCTGGAAAGGCGACATCTTGTCCGCTTCCACGCCCAGCACCGCCTTGATTTCGGGGCTCAAGGCGACGGTCTTGGCGCGCCGGTCGAACACCCCCCCGCCCCTGGAGATGAGGGCCGGGTTGTAGTCGGCCCAGCTTGAGCGGGCGAGGCGGAACAGCCGGCGGCGCTCCTTGAAGCTGGCGGCTTCGTCGGGCTCGGGATCGATGAAGATGTGGCGGTGGTCAAAGGCGGCGATGAGGCGGATTTTTTTCGACAACAGCATGCCATTGCCGAAAACATCGCCCGACATATCGCCAACCCCGATGACGGTGAAGGGGTCCTCCTGGACATTCAGCCCCATTTCGCGGAAATGGCGCTGGACCGAGACCCAGGCGCCGCGCGCGGTGATTCCCATTTTCTTATGGTCATAGCCGTTGGAGCCGCCCGAGGCGAAGGCGTCGTCGAGCCAGAAGCCATGGGCCTGCGAAACCGCATTGGCGATGTCGGAGAAGCTGGCCGTGCCCTTGTCGGCGGCAACCACCAGATAAGGATCATCGCCATCGCGGCGCACCGTGCGCGGCGGGGGGAGGAGCTTGGCGCCGGCAAGGTTGTCGGTGAGCTCCAAGAGGCCGGTGATGAAGGTCTTGTAGGCCTCGATGCCTTCCGCAAGGATGGCGTCGCGATCGCCGTCCAGCGGCAACCGGCGGGGCACGAAGCCACCCTTGGCGCCGACCGGCACGATGACCGCGTTTTTCACCATCTGCGCCTTGACCAGACCAAGGATCTCGGTGCGATAGTCCTCGCGCCGGTCGGACCAGCGCAGGCCGCCGCGCGCCACCTTGCCGCCACGCAGGTGGATGCCCTCGACCTGCGGGGCGTAGACGAAAATCTCCACATGGGGCGCCGGCTTGGGCATTTCCACGACCTGGCGCGAGGCGATCTTGATGGTCAGCATCTCAAGCCGACGCCCGGCAGCGTCGCGCTGAAAATAATTGGTGCGCAGGCTTGCGGTGATGACGTTGAGAAAATTGCGCAGGATACGGTCCTGGTCGAGGCTGGTGACCCCTTCGAGCAACCCCTCGATCTCGCGCGTCAGCGCTTGGATTTTTCCATCGCGGCCCCGCGCCGCCGCTGGCGCCGGGTCGAATTGGGCGACAAAAAGCGCCACCAGCCGGGCGGCGACGGCGCTGTGGCGCACCAGGCAATCCTCGATATAGTCCTGGCTGAAGGGAAGCCCGAGCTGGCGCAAGTAGCGGCCATAGACGCGCAGCACATTGGCCTCCTCGACGGCAAGGCCGGCGCGCAGGATGAGCGCGTTGAAGCCATCGTCGTCGATGCGGCCCAGGGAAATCTCGGCCAGCGCCGCCTCGACGCGGTCCTTGAGCGCGGCAATCTCGCCGACCGGCCCGCGCGGATCGGCAAGGAGAAAGTCGTGGATCCACCCCGACTGGCCCTCGCCGAGGTTATAGGGAAACTCCTCCACCACCTTAAGGCCGAGATGCTCCAGCATCGGCAGGCAGTCGGAAAGGGCGATGATGCTTTCCTTGCGATAGATCTTGAGCCGCAGCTTGTCGGGCTCGTCATCGTTGAAGCGATAAAGATTGAAGGCGCGCACTTCGTCATTGGGCAAAGCGCGCAGCTTGGCAAGGTCGATGACCGCGTGTTCGGCGGCGAATTGCTCGCGATAGGCGGCGGAAAAGGCGCGGCCATAGCTGTAGTAAAGGACGCGGCCTTCGTCTTCGCCATGGGCGGCGATAAGGGCGTCGCGAAACTGCACGTGCCAGCCCTTCACCAGGCCGGCGATGGTGGTATCGAGCGCCTCTTGCGTCGGCGTCTTCACCGTTCCCGGCCTGGTGCGCAGGATATAGTGGATGCGCGCCAGCACATCGTCGGTGAGGTTGACGTAATAGCTTGATAATTCGCCGTTGAAGGCGGCCTCCAGCGCGCGCGCCACCTTCATCCTTAGCTCGCCGTCGTAATATTCGCGGGGAATGAAGGCGAGGACCGAGACGAAACGCTCGAAACGGTCGATGCGGAAGAACACCTTGGCGCGCGGCCGCTCGTGCAAATAAAGGATGCCAAGGGCGGTGTGGTAAAGCGTCTCGACATCGATTTGGAACAATTCGTCGCGCGGAAAAATCTCAAGGATATGGGCGATCGCCTTGCCGGCATGGCTGCGGGCGTCGAACTCGGAGCGCTCGATGACCTGGGCCACCTTGCGGCGCAGGAAGGGGATGGAGCGGGCCGGGCGGGAATAGGCGGTGGACGTGAAAAGCCCGACAAAGCGGTGCTCGCCGATGACCCGGCCCTTGGCGTCGAATTCCTTCACCCCCACATGGTCCATATGGACGCGGCGGTGGACGGTCGATTTGACATTGGCCTTGGTGATGATGACCGGTTCCTTGGTCAACAGGAAATGGCGCATTTCCGCCGACAGGTGGGTAAAGCCCTCGGCGCCGCGCCAGACCAGGCGCTTGGCGTCCTTCAAGATGCCGAGGCCATGCTCCGGCCGGGGCATGAAATTGACGTCGCTAAGGTCGCCCGCGCAATCGTAATAACGATAGCCCAAAAGGGTGAAATGATCGTCCGCCAGCCATGTGAGCAAGGCCACCGCCTCGTTAAGATCGGCGGGCGGGATGGGCGGCGGTTGCTGTTCCAACGCGCTCGCGCAGCGGCGCAAGCGCGCGAGCATCGCCGGCCAGTCGCGGACCGCGGCGCGCACGTCGCTCAAGACCGCCTTCAGTTCCGCCTCGATGCGGGCGCAGGTCTTGGGGCCGCGCCGGTCGATCTCAAGATACATGATCGACTCGGCGACTTCGCCTTTGCCGCGAACATGGTCAGGCGAAGGCAGGCCCAGTGTTTCCAGCCGCCCGCCCGCGCCATCGCGGCGAACCATGATGATGGGGTGGAACAGGCGGTGGATTTCGACCCCGAGGGCGGTCAGGGCTGCGGTCACCGAGTCCACCAGAAACGGCATGTCGTCGTTGATGATGGTGAGCAGCGTGCGTTTGTCGCCATGCTTGCCCTTGGCGGGGTTCTCCAGCTTGACCAAGATGCGTCCGGCGCGGCGGCTGGCGTCATGGGCATAGGCGCGCTTGACGATGGCGGCGAGCTCGGGAAGCGGGCTGTCGATGATGTCGGCGGGGGAGGCGGTCTTGTAAAAGGCCTCGGCGAAACGCTCAAGGTCGGCGCGTTGGGTTTTCGCGGCGGCCTCGCCAAGGGTGGCCTTAAGCGCATGAAGAACGTCGGCCTTGCGAGCCCAATCGGTCATCTTCCGCCTCCGCTGCGATGGGCGCGCGGCCTACGCTTTTTCGGCGCCGCCCGCAAGCGGCGCCGCTGTGTTGTTTCCCTCATGGCCGATGTCATAGCCTTAAGAGACGACACCCTGCAACGACGATCTGCAACAGCCCTCAACCCTTGGCCGGTGCACGCGCCAGCCGCTTTATGGCGGCATCGACGGCCGCGGGCTGCGCTGTAAGGTCGATGACCTCGAGGCTTTCTCCCCCGCCGCCCCGGCGCGCCAGGAGAAGGACGAACTCCTCAGCTTCCGGCAGCCGCCGCGGCGCTGGCATCAGGCCGAGCGACGGCGCCGCGCGGGCCTGCTGGCGCGCATGCTCGAGGCGCGCCAGCCGGCGTGGCGCTGCCGCCCCGCGCCGCGCCGCGCGCTCGCTGCCAATGATCGCCTTAAGGCCGCCTTCGTGGCTGGCGAGAAAGTCGGCAAAGCCGCCCGCCGGCACGTTTCGCCGCGCGGCATGACTTAGAACGGCCGCGTATTCGGTCAGCCGGGCCTTGTCATAGTCGCCGCCGAAGACGAGCTTGACGATCGGAGTGAACGGCGCCCGGACTTGCGCCTTGATGCCGCTTTCGGCAAGCAGCGCGGCGTAGACGACGGGCGCTTGCCGCGCAGCGAGGAAGAAATCATAGGCCTTGGCCAAGGCCTCATAAAGGGCGCGCCGGCTGCGTCCGTCCTCCACCGCCAAGACTTGCGCGGCGGCGCGGCATTGCGCAAGACTGCCGCGCAAGATCGCCTCTGGCGCGCCGCGCGCTTCAAGCGTCATTCCAGGGCGCGCGCCGCCGTCCGCCGCCGCGGACGGGGTATCAGCCATGCCATCGATCAGGGCCAACCCCTCATCGAGGGTTTCGGTGAGATCGAAAATATCCTCATTTTCCGCTTGCGCCTCGGCCGGCTGGTCGACCTTGCCCTCCTTCCAGGAAACCACGCCATAGATGAAGTTGATGCGCGCGCCATCGTCCGACAGCGGCATGAGGATGCCGCGATAAAGGATGCTCCGGCCATCGCGGTGGGCGAACCCGGCCTCGAAGCCCACCGGCGCGCGGTTGGCGAGGATTTCCAGATAATGGTCGGTAAGGCGCGACAAGACGGTGCCCCGGGGCACGGCATCGGGGGCGCTATCGTGGGTGGTGATGCCGGACTCGTCACGCAGGGCGCCGCCGATGTAGCGCAACACCGGCGCGTCATAGCCGGCGGTGAAATCGATGAGGAGGGAATTGTCGCGGAACGGCTCGATGGCGGCGGGGTCGAAATCGGCGATCGAGGGAAAGGGGCGATCCTCAAGCAGCGATTGCCAATAAGCAAAGGCGCGGATGTTCATCCGCCGCTCGCGGCCGTGCCAGGTCTCTGGCGCGGTGTCGGTGACCCGGGACGTGACCACATGGTCAAGGCCGTCGCCGGCCAACCCGCCGTCGCTGAAAGCGCCATCCATCGCGGCCATCCTCAGCATGAAAGTCGGCCTAGACTACCCGCCAAGCCTTACCGAGGGGTTAACCATGGCCGCTGCTCAGGAAACCCGCGGGCCTCAAGGGTCACGCTCCATCCACTCGTGGTCGGCCGCAAACGGATAAATCCATCCGTTTGGGAAAAGTGGACCACTAAGTTAGTGAATCTGTGGCGCGATTTCTCCAACAGAGGGGAACCATCTGTTGGAATCGCACCACAAGGCGCTGACGGGATGAACGCGGGAGCTTGTGCAATGACAAACTGGACAGTGAAGAAACTGGAGCGGGCGATGAGATTCGAACTCACGACCCCAACCTTGGCAAGGTTGTGCTCTACCCCTGAGCTACGCCCGCTCGCGCCGCCGCCCGGCATGGCGCCGGGGGCTTTCAAGGCGGCGCGGATAATAGCCAAGAAAGCCGGCTTTGCAAGCGTCAATTCGCCGCTTAAAAGAAGAGCCATGGACGCCATCGACGAGGACAGCACGGACAGCCATGCCGAGGCGCGCCTCATGGCGCGGCTCGATACGCTGAGGATCGCTTACCGAACGCTACGCCATGCGCCTGTCCACAGCGTTGCCGAGGCCAAGGCCTGGCGGCGCACTCTCGATGGCGAGGCAAGGGCGGGCGGGCATTGCAAATGCCTGTTTCTCAAAACCAAGAAAGGCGCGCTGGTGCTGGCGGTGGTGCTTGAAGACCGCCGGGTTGACCTCAAGGCGCTGGCCGAGCGTTTAGGGATGGGGCGGTTCAGCTTCGCCAGCCCGGCGACAATGCGCGCCCAGTTGGGCGTCGCCCCGGGGGCGGTGACGCCCTTTGCCCTCATCAACGCCGCGCCCGGGGCGTTCACCCTCGTCCTCGACCAAGACATGCTCGCCCGCCGGCCGCTCCACTACCACCCGCTGCATAACCGGGCGACCATGGCGATCGCCCCGGAGGATCTGTTGCGCTTTGTCGAAAGTTGCGGCTTTGACCCGCATATCGTGGCGATTCCCGAGCGGGCGGACGATTGAGGCTCGACGTTGCGCCCCCGCGTGCCCATATAGAAGCGTAACGACGCGCCAAGCGCGCCCCTTCAAGGGCTTTTAGGATTTAAGGATGCACTCGTTATGAACCTCTTGCTCAATAGCGGCGAGCCGCCCCGGGACTGGATCAAGGACACCACCACCGAGGGCTTCATGGCCGATGTCATCGAGGCCTCGCGCAAGGTGCCAGTCTTGGTGGACTTCTGGGCCGCCTGGTGCGGGCCATGCAAGACCCTGGGGCCAGCCTTGGAAAAGGCCGTCAACGCGGCGGGCGGCCGGGTCCGGCTGGTGAAGGTGGATGTCGACCAGAACCAGATGCTCGCCAGCCAGCTTGGCGTGCAATCGATCCCCATGGTGTTCGCCTTCTGGGGCGGGCGGCCGGTGGATTATTTCACCGGCGCCTTGCCGGAAGCCCAGATCAAAGCCTTCATCGATCGGGTCTGTAAGGCAACCGGCGCCGCGGCGCCGCAGGCCGATGGCCTTGAAGACGTGCTGCGCCTCGCCGAGGAGGCGCGCACCGCCAAGGACATGGCCCGCGCCGGGCAGCTTTATAGTCAAGTCCTGGAAGCCGACCGGGGCAATGTGAAAGCCATCGCCGGCCTCGCGCGCTGCTATTTGGCAGCGGGTGACGTCAAGCGCGGGCGCGAAGTTCTGGCCTTGACCCCGCCCGACAAGCGGACGGACGCTGACATTCTCGGCGCCGAGGCCGCGTTGGCCCTGGCCGCACAGGCCGCGCCGAAGGAGGATATCGCCAGCCTCAAGGCGCGCCTTGAGCGGGCGCCCAGCGACCATCAGGCGCGCTTCGACCTTGCCGCCGCCTTGCTGGCGGCGGGCGACACCCAAGGGGCGATTGAGGCGCTTCTGGCCATCATCGCCCGGGAGCGCGATTGGAACGATGGCGCGGCGCGGCTTAAATTGTTGAAGATTTTCGATGCCCTGGGCGCCGAGGACCCGGTGACCCTGGCCGGGCGGCGGCGGCTTTCCTCGATCCTCTTTGCTTGAGCGGGATCCTCGCCCATGACGCCGGCATCGTCCTCCTCTCTGCCCACCGTCATCCCGGTCTTTCCCTTGGGCGGAGCGTTGCTTTTGCCGCGCACCCGGCTGCCGCTCAACATTTTCGAGCCGCGCTATCGCGCCATGGTCACCGACGCCCTTAAAGGTGCCGGCTTCATCGGCATGGTTCAGCCGCGCAGCAGCGGCGCGGCGCCGCCGGTCTATGGGGTCGGCTGCCTTGGCAAGATCGCGCACAGCAGCGAGACCGAGGATGGGCGCTATCTCATCGCCCTTGCCGGGATCAGCCGCTTTCAAGTACGGGAAGAATTGAAGCAGTCCACCCCTTATCGGCAAATGGCGGTGGATTACAGCGCTTTTACCGATGACTTGCGGGAGAGCAGAACGGCCATCGACCGCGACCAATTGTTGACCGCGCTGCGGCGCTATCTCGACCATATCGGCTTTGCCGTCGATTGGGAAACGGTGGAGGCCATGCCCAGCGAGGCCCTGGTCAACGCCATCGCCATGCTGGCGCCTTTCAGCCCGGCGGAAAAGCAAGCGCTGCTTGAGGCCCCAAGCCTTGGCGAGCGGGCGGCGCTGGAAATCACCTTGCTGCGCTTTGCCGTCGCCGACCCCAACCCCAGCGACACCCGCCCCCATTGAGCCTCCATTGTGATGAGCAAGACCATGACACACCCCGAGGTCGATCCCAAGCTTCTCGAAATCCTCGTCTGTCCCTTGACCAAGACGCCGCTTGTCTATGACCGGGCGCGCCACGAGCTTGTCTCCAAGGCCGCCGGCCTTGCCTTTCCCATCCGCGACGGCGTGCCGATCATGCTGGTCGATGAAGCCCGGGTCCTGGAAGACGCGCCATGAACCCAGCGCCATGGCCGGTGGAACTGCGCCATGACGCGCGCGCGCGGGTTTTGCATGTCGTCTTCGACAACGGCGAGGCCTTCGCTCTCCCGGCCGAGCTTTTGCGGGTCGAAAGCCCCTCGGCCGAGGTCCAGGGCCATGGGGCCGAGCATAAGCAAATCGTCGCGGGCAAGGCCAAGGTCGCCATCCGCGCCATCGAGCCGGTGGGCCATTACGCGGTGCGGATCGCCTTTGACGACGGCCATGACACCGGGCTTTACACCTGGGCCTATCTTCACGCCCTGGGGCGCGACAAGGAGGCGGTCTGGCAGCGTTATCTTGCCGCCCTTGCCGCACGCGGCCTTGCGCGCTGACCATGCGCCATTATGGAAAAGCGCTGATTTAAACCAGCTCGCCTTTCAACAGCCGGGGCAGGCGCCCCAGGGTGCCCCGGGCATGGGCCATGAAAAGGCGCTTTGCAGGGGGCAGGCGGTTGACCAGGCCGAGCCCCAGGTCGCGGGCCAGACGAAGGGGCGCGCTATCGTTGGAAAACAGCCGGTTGAGCCCATCGGTGGCGGCCGAGAGCAAGAGGGTATCGGTGCGCCGCCAGCGCGCATAGCGCTCAAGGACGCCAAGCGTACCGATATCGCGCCCGAGGCGCGCCGCGTCCACCAACACCTCGGTCAGCGCCGCCACGTCCTTAAGGCCGAGATTGAGGCCCTGGCCGGCGATGGGATGGATGCCGTGCGCGGCGTCCCCGATAAGGACCAGCCGCTCGGCCTGATAGCGGTGGGCGTGATGAAAGGCTAGGGGATAGGACCAGCGGCGCGCTTCCACCTCTAAGGGACCCAGAAAATCGCCGAAACGCCGCGCCAGCTCGGCGGCAAAGCCCCGTTCGTCAAGACCGAGGATGACCGGCGCCTGGTCCGCCCGCGCGGTCCATACGATGGAGGCGCGGCGCCCGGTCAAGGGCAGGATGGCGAAAGGTCCGGCAGCCAAGAACCGTTCATGGGCGATGCCGCCATGGGGCTGAGCGTGATGCACGGTGGCGACGATGCCGGTCTGGGGATAGGCCCAGGCGGCGACCCCGATGCCGGCAGCGTGGCGCAAGGGGGAGGCACGCCCGTCGGCGGCGATGACAAGCCGCCCTTTAAGCCGACGGCCATCGGCAAGCGCCAGCGTGCCGTGGCCAGCGCTGAACTCAACGCCCTCGACGGTGGCCGGGGCGTAAAAGTCAAGCCCCGGTGTCGCCGCCGCCACCTCGTGCAAGGCAAGGCGGATATGGCGGTTTTCCAGCATATGGCCCAAGGGCTGGTCGCCGATGGCGCGGTGGTCGAAATGAACAAACAAGCGCGATGGTCCGTCGGTGACGCGGATTTCAAGGATGGGCTGGGCCTCGTTGTGCAAGCGCGGCCATATCCCCAAGGCGGTGAAAAGCTTTATGCCGGCAAAGGCGAAGGCCGAAGCGCGGCCGTCGAAGGCGGGCGCCAGCACGGTCTCGGCGGGCCTTGCGTCCACGACGGCGACGGCAAAGCCATGGCGGGCCAAGGCGATGGCCTGAATGAGCCCGACCAGGCCGCCGCCAGCGATGACGCAATCATAAACCTGCGGGCCGGTACGCTGTGCCATGGGCTTTCCTTTCCTTAGCCTTCCATAACGGTCTTGGCCGGCTGCTGTCCAGCGGACATCGGGCGGGGATATTATGCATTAAAAATAGGCATATTTTTTTATATGATTAAATATTATGCAAATAAGGGCGGTTCATGCTTTTAAAGCTCAGAAAAACCGTTGAATCTTCTAAAACGCGCACTTGGCACGGATTTTGATTCTTTACTCTCCCGTTGGACCAGGCGCGAAGGGCATCGCGCGCCTTGCATAAAAGGGCCGAGGGAGACGCTCATGGATTTGAAACCACCAAAAACACCCACGACACGGTGGCAGGGGCCGCGCTGGCTTGTTGTGGCCGCGGCCGTCCCGCTCATCATCGCCAGCCCCGCCGCCGCTGCGGTGGAGGCGGAAACCGCCTATGTTTTCAACACCCTTCTGTTTTTGATCGGCGGCTTTCTGGTGATGTGGATGGCGGCGGGCTTCGCCATGCTGGAAGCCGGCTTGGTGCGGTCCAAGAACGTTGCCGAGATCTGCTTGAAGAACATCACCCTCTATGCGGTGGCGGGGCTGCTTTATTTTCTCCTCGGCTACAACCTCATGTATACGGGCGTCGATGGCGGCTTTGTCGGCAGCCTCGGCTTTTGGACGGCCGACGATGCCGCGGCACTTGCTGCCTCGGGCGCTGATTTTTCCGGGGTCGAGGCGACCTATGCCGCCTCCTCCGACTGGTTTTTCCAGATGGTGTTCGTCGCCACCGCCGCCTCCATCGTTTCCGGCACCGTTGCCGAGCGCATCAAGCTCTTCCCCTTTCTCATCTTCACCGCCGTCTTGACCGGCCTTATCTACCCCGTTCAAGGGGCGTGGGAATGGGGTGCCGGCTGGCTCGATGCCCGTGGCTTTGCCGATTTCGCCGGCTCGACCCTGGTCCATTCCACCGGCGGCTGGGCGGCCCTTGCCGGCGCCATCCTGTTGGGCGCGCGGCGCGGCAAATACGGCCCCGACGGGCGGGTGCGGCCGATGCCGGGCTCGTCCCTGCCCTTGGCGACGCTCGGCACCTTCATCCTGTGGCTCGGCTGGTTCGGCTTTAACGGCGCTTCGCAACTGGCGCTGGCGAGCGCCGCCGACGCCGCGGCGGTTGCCAATATCTTCGCCAACACCAACACCGCCGCCGCCGCCGGCTGCCTCGCCGCGACGCTTGTCAGCAAGCTCCTCTATGACAAGGTGGACCTTACCATGACCTTGAATGGCGCCCTTGCTGGCCTGGTTTCCATCACCGCCGAGCCGCTTACCCCTTCGCTTCCCTGGGCGATGCTCATTGGCGGCATCGGCGGCGTCCTCGTGGTCTTTGCCATTCCCTTTTTCGACAGGCTGAAAATCGACGATGTGGTGGGCGCCCTTTCGGTCCATCTCGTGTGCGGCATCTGGGGCACCATGGCGGTGCCCATCACCAACCACGACCCCAGCATTTCCTTTGCCACCCAGGCCCTTGGCGTGGCCGCCATCGGCGCCTTCGTCTTCACCGCCAGCTTTGCCGTCTGGTTCGCCCTCAAAAGCCTCGTAGGCATTCGCTTGAGCGCCGAGGACGAGGAGATGGGCAGCGACCTCGCCGAACTGGGGCTCGAAGCCTATCCCGAATTCGGCCGCGGCTCGCAAAAGCTGGTGATGTAAGGAATTGCGGCGCCAAAAGCGCGCCGCTTGCCATCCCTCAGGGTCCTTGCCAAAGGGTCCATACTGACGCCGGGCTTAGCCCGGCGTCTTTTTATGGGCGCGCTTATTTCGCCCGGCGACTTGCCAGGGGGGAAAAGCTTCGTCAGAATCCACCCCAAGATGGCACCAGCGCCATGGTGGGTCTGCAAGGCCAAGAGGTTGACTTGACAGCGCAAAGCGTGCGCCGGAAGACGGCGACCAAAGCACCGCGAAAAGCAACGGGGGGGGTTTTGCCCCGCCCTTGGGTTGAAGGGCTGCGGGTGGGCGCGGTGCGCGGGATGGGACTTTTCCTTATCCTTCTCGCCGGCGCTGGCCTCATCGCCCTTGCCAGCTTCGACGCCCGCGACCCGACGCTCAATCAGGCCAGCGGCGCGCTGGCGCGCAACTGGCTGGCGACGCCGGGGGCGGTTTTCGCCGACCTTGCCCTCCAGACCCTGGGCCTTGCCGCCGTCCTCGTGCTTCTCCCCTTGGGGGTGTTCGGGGCACGGCTTGCGGGCGGCGGGCGGTTCTTGGCCTGGCGCCGGCTCATCCTTGCCCTTCCCTTGGCGCTTATTCTTGTCGCCATCATGGCGAGCGCCGTGCCGGGCCTTGCCGCTTGGCCCACCGCCGCTGGCCCCGGCGGCGCCGTGGGATTATTGGCCTATGGCTGGCTCAAGGCGGGAATGAGCGGCCTTGGCCTTCCCCTTCCCTGGTGGAGCGCGGTGCTTGCCGCCGGCGGCCTTGGCCTGGCGCTTTATCTTTATGTCCTGGCCATCGCCCCCGCTACCTGGAAAAGCCTTGGCCGGCGCGCCTTGCGCGTGCTTGCCCTTATCGGCCGCGGCCTTTGGCGGGCCAGCGTCTTTCTTTTTTCGGCGCCGCGCCGGGCCATGCCGCCAACACCGCGCGCCGAACCTTCCCTGCTCGCGCACCAAGCGGCCGACCCCGCTTTTGCCCCGCTCAACGAACCCCCGCCAGCCAAGCCGGACAAAGCCGTCGACGTGCGCCTGCCGCCGCGCCCCGCCGCCAGCGCCCGCGCCCAGGCCGAACGCCAGGGCCGCCTTGACTTAGGCGACAGTTTCGTCCTCCCCTCCCTCGACCTGTTGGCCCGCGCCCGGGTGCAGGAGCGCGACCCCTCGCTCACCCGCGAGGCCTTGGAAGCCAACGCCCGCATGCTGGAAGGAGTGCTCGATGATTTCGGCGTCAAGGGCCAGATCATCAATGTCCGGCCCGGTCCGGTGGTCACCCTTTACGAGCTGGAGCCGGCGCCCGGCATCAAATCGGCCCGGGTGATCGGCCTTGCCGACGACATCGCCCGCTCGATGAGCGCCATTTCCGCCCGGGTCGCGGTGGTGCCGGGGCGCAACGCCATCGGCATCGAGCTTCCCAACGCCCGCCGCGAGACGGTTTACTTGCGCGAGCTTCTGGCCTCCCAGGCCTTTGAAAAACACGGCGGGCAACTGCCCGTGGTGTTGGGCAAGACCATTGGCGGCGAGCCGGTGATCGCCGACTTGAGCCCGATGCCGCACCTCCTTGTCGCCGGCACCACCGGCGCGGGCAAGTCGGTCGGCCTTAACGCCATGATCCTATCGCTGCTCTACCGGCTGCCGCCGGCCCACTGCCGGTTCATCATGATCGACCCCAAGATGCTGGAGCTGTCGATTTATGACGGCATTCCCCACCTCCTCGCGCCCGTCGTCACCGAGCCGCGCAAGGCGGTGGTGGCGCTCAAATGGGTGGTGCGCGAGATGGAGGAGCGCTACCGCAAGATGTCGAAGCTGTCGGTGCGCAACATCACCGCCTTCAACGACAAGGTGCGCGAGGCGCAGCGCTCCGGCAAGCCGGTGCGCCGGCGGGTCCATGTCGGCTATGACGGCGAAAGCGGCGAGCCGGTCTACGAGGTCCAGGAATTCGCCTTCGAGACCTTGCCCCTCATCGTCGTCGTGGTCGACGAGCTTGCCGACCTGATGGTGGTCGCCGGCAAGGAGATCGAAGGCGCCGTCCAGCGCCTGGCGCAAATGGCGCGCGCCGCTGGCATCCATTTGATCATGGCCACCCAGCGGCCATCGGTCGACGTCATCACCGGCGTCATCAAGGCCAATCTGCCGACCCGCATCTCGTTCCAGGTGACGTCCAAGATCGACAGCCGCACCATCCTTGAGAACCAGGGCGCCGAACAGCTCCTCGGCCGCGGCGATATGCTGTACATGCAAAACGGCAAGCGGATCATCCGCGTTCACGGCCCGTTCGTATCCGACGAGGAAGTGGAGCGGGTGGTCGCCCATTTGAAGACCCAAGGCCGGCCCACCTATTTGGAGGAGGTGACGCAGGACCCCGATGGCGAGGAGGAGGGTTTTGGCGAGGGCCCCGCCAAGACGGGCGATGACCTTTACGATCGTGCTGTTGCCTTGGTGGCGGCCGAGCGCAAGGCGTCCACCAGTTTCGTCCAGCGCCATTTGCAGATCGGCTATAACCGCGCGGCGCGGCTGATCGAGCAGATGGAAAGAGCCGGCGTCGTCAGCCCGGCCGACCATGTCGGGCGGCGCGAAGTTTTGGTCGATGACCATGGCCAGCCGGTCTAACACCCGTTCAGGCGCAGTTCAGTTGGGCCGCGGCAGACTTGACCTAAGCGTTTCGCCAGCCTTGACGAAAAAGGAGGGAGACCGATGAAGCCGGTTCGCAGTGCGCTGCGCTATGTGGTGATGGCGTTTCTCACCCTGTTGCTCGCGATGGCGTTCGGTTTTGGCTTGATGCGCGCCGTCCACGCCGCCGAGCCGGCGCAAGGCGTCCCGCAACTTGCGACCCGCGACCTTTCGGCAGCGCCCGGGGCCGCTTATGCCGAGGACGCCATGGCGGCCGTGCTTGACTGGCTTGAACGCGTGCGTGCCTTGCAAGCCGACTTCGTCCAGCAGGGCCCGGACGGCGCGCGCGCCCGCGGCACCCTTTATCTCGAGCGGCCCGGCAAAATCCGCTTCGAGTACGAGCCCAGCGTGCCCATTCTCATCGTCGCCGATGGCAAGACGCTCAACTTCATCGACTATGAGGTGGGCCAAGTGACCTCCTGGCCGGTCAAGGAAACGCCGCTTGCCCTCTTGCTTGAGCCAGCCGCGGCGCTGGAGGACAAAATCACGCTTGCCACCGGCGCCGGGCCCCTTGCCGGCATGATCGCGGTGGTCGCCAACGACCCCAAGCACCCGGAATATGGCACTCTTACCCTCTTTTTCGCCCGGGACGAGGATGGCGGGCTTGGCTTGCGCTCATGGCAGGTGCTGGACGCCCAAGGCCTTCTCACCACCGTGACCTTGGGCAAAACGCGCCTTAACCCGGTCATCGCCGACGACAGGTTCCGTTTCGAGGACCCGCGCCAGGGCCCGGTGCGCCGCCCACGGCGCGCCGGCTGAGCCTTCCCTTAGGCCACCGACGGCGGCCATTTTCATGCCGTCCACCAGTTGAAATTTTGCTTTTCGTCTTATCGCGCACGGGAAGCATTCTATCGCAACTGACGAAGCCGTGATCGATGATCATCTTGAAATAGGTTTGATTCTTGCCTATCTCGCTTATCGAGTCGGCGGTTCGCTCGACATCCGCGCTTTGCCCCCTGTTACGCGGGTGTCGCCGGTTCCGGCAGCGCCCCTGCTGCCGTTCGCGTGACGAGCGTCATCCGCGCCCGGTCAAAGAGCCCCCTTGGCCGGGCGCACTTTATCCCCCTTGCCCCGCCGCGTTGAACCGGTTAGGCAAGGCCGCCATGAGCGATGTGAGCGATTTTTCCGAAAACCCGGTGGACGAAGTCGCGACCCGTGCGCTCGCCCGTTTTGCCGGGCTGATCCGCCGCATCGACTGGTTCGGCCGCGTCGCGACCCCCCTTGACCCGCCCACCCGGCGGATGGCGCGGCGCTATCTCGACACCCTGGGCTTTCCCGACATCGTGCCTGCCTGGGTCGAGGATTGGCTCGACGCGGCGGCGGCGGCGGAAAGCCTGGACTATAACAGCCCCGCCTGGGACGCCGAGGAAGCACTGCGCGCCGAGCTTGTCGCCACCGCCGAGGCGCTGCTGGGCGAGGCGGCGCTGGCGGCTCTTTTGCAGCCCGTCGAGGCGGTGACGGCAACGGTGGCCGGCGAGGCGGCAAGCATGGCCGCCGCCCGGCTGGGGGTTGACGATGAGGCTTTTCTTACCGCCGCGGTGGGCGGCGCGGTCCAGGCGGCGCATCTTGCCGCGCTTGTCCTGATCGCCGGGGAGGATGCCGAGGACCACCCCTTTTTCCATAAATTCCGCCTTTTCGAGGCGGGGCGCTGGCCCCTCGGCATCGCCGGCGCCAGTTTCAATCTCTTCTAAGCCTTAAAGCCGCCATGACCCTGCGCATTGCCACCTGGAACATCAATTCGGTCCGCGCCCGGCTGGCGCTGGTTGACCGTTTTCTCGCCACCACCAAGCCGGACGTCCTCTGCCTGCAGGAAATCAAGGTGGTGACGGGCGCCTTTCCGGCCGCGTTCTTTGCCGAGCGCGGCTATATCCATCAGGCGGTGCACGGCCAGAAGAACCATCATGGTGTGGCAACCCTGTCGCGCCTACCCTTTGCCGCCAGCGACAGCACCGACTGGTGCGCCAAGGGCGATGCTCGCCATGTCGAGGTGCAGCTGCGCCGCGCGGGCGGCCTGGTCCGGCTCGATAATTTCTACGTTCCCGCCGGCGGCGACATACCCGACCCGGCGGTAAACGATAAATTCGCGCATAAGCTTGCGTTTCTCGACGAGATGATCGCCTGGTCCACCGCCCTTGACACCCCCACCATCATGGTGGGCGACCTTAATGTGGCGCCGCTCCCCTCCGATGTCTGGTCGCACAGCCAGCTTCTTACCGTCGTGAGCCACACCCCGGTGGAGACCGCCCGCATGGCGGCCTTGCAGACAAGCCATGACTGGGTCGACGTCATGCGCCACGTCGTGCCAGCGCCGGAGCGGCTCTATAGCTGGTGGAGCTACCGCGCCCGCGACTGGCGGGCATCCGATCGCGGCCGCCGCCTCGACCATGTCTGGGCCGGGCCCTCCCTGGCACCGGCCATCGCCGGCTGTCGGGTGATCGAGGAAGCCCGGGGCTGGGAAAAACCCTCGGACCACGCCCCCGTGGTCGCCGACTTCGATATTTAACCATTTGATTTTATTCAGGCCGGCGAGGATTGGCCTCCAAGCGGTAACCGCCCGCCTCGGTGACCAGCAGGGCCGCCTTCGAAGGGTCGGCCTCGATCTTCTGGCGCAGCCGGTAAACATGGGTTTCCAGCGTGTGCGTGGTGACGCCGGCGTTATAGCCCCACACCTCGCCCAAAAGGACGTCGCGGCCCACCGCGCGATCGCCCGCGCGATAGAGGAATTTGAGGATCGCCGTTTCCTTTTCGGTAAGTCGGACCTTCCTGTTGCGCGCTTCGTCCAGCAGCAGCTTGGCCGCCGGCTTGAAGATATAGGGGCCGATGGCAAAAATGGCGTCCTCGCTTTGCTCATGCTGGCGAAACTGCGCCCGGATGCGCGCCAGCAGGACGCCGAAACGGAATGGTTTCACCACATAGTCATTGGCCCCGGAGTCGAGCCCGAGAATGGTGTCGGCGTCGCTGTCCATGGCGGTGAGCATGATGATCGGCACCTTGACGCCGGCCTTGCGCGCCAGCCGGCACATTTCCCGTCCGTCCATATCGGGCATGTTGACATCGAGGAGAATAAGGTCATAAGCCCGGGCTTTGAGGCAGGCGAGCCCTTCCGCGGCATTGCCTGCCTGGTCGGTCGTGAAATCCTCGTGCAGCGCCAATTGCTCGGCCAGCGATTGGCGCAAATCGACGTCATCGTCGACGATGAGAAGGCGTTTGGCGGCTGACATCATCCTATCCCACTAACATTTTTTGGCTCAAACCTATATTGGCCTCTGTGCCATGGGGAAAGACAACTCTGTGCTGGCCCCCGGGCAGCGGCAACGATAGCATCCTAGTGGTCCGCCCCAAACGGATAAATCCATCCGTTTGGGAAAAGGGGACCACTAAGTTATTGAATCTGTGGTGCGATTCCAACAGATGGGAACCATCTGTTGGTATCGCACCACTAGGATGGGTGAAGGAGAGCAAAAAAAGGTGAAGAGTGGTGAGCCGCACTCGCCGACCCGCGCGGTCTTGCGCGCCATCGGCGACCTGCGCCGCGGCGTTCCCGTGGCGGTGACGGATAATGGCGATGCGCTGCTCGTTCTTTCCGTCGAAACGGCAAGCGAAGCAGCGCTCGCCGAGCTTGCCGCGGTAAAGGCCGAACAACCTTTTCTACTTCTCAGCGCCCAGCGGGCGGGCGCGCTCAAGGTTCCCGGCGTGGGGCAAGGCGCGGTGGCGCTGGCCTGGCCGGCCTGGTTGGGGCTTGCCGACGTCATCGCGGTCGCCGACCCGCGGCTCGACCTCGCCCGGCCGCTCAAAGGCCCTTTTGCGCCGCGCCCCCTTCCCAGGGGCGCCTGCGCCGAAGCCGCGCTGGAGCTGGCCAAGCAGGCCCAGCTCTTGCCGGCGCTCATCGCCCTTGCCGTTTCGCAAGAGGCGTTGGCCGCCGCCGATGTCATCCGCTTGCCGGCGGCCGATATCTTGAACTTCGCCACCGGCCAGGCAGAAACTTTACGCCCGGTGGTCGATGCCCGGGTGCCCCTTGCTGGCGCCGAGGATGCGCGGGTCCATGCCTTCCGTCCCGGCGATGGCGGGATCGAGCATCTCGCCATCGTCATCGGCGACCCGCCGCGCCGCGATCCGGTGCTCACCCGTCTCCACTCGGAATGCTTGACCGGCGACCTTCTCGGCTCGCTCAAATGCGATTGCGGCGACCAGCTTAAGGGCGCCATCGCCGCCATCGCCACGGCTGGCGGCGGGGTTGTGCTTTATCTTGCCCAGGAAGGACGCGGCATTGGCCTCATGAACAAGCTGCGCGCCTATAATCTCCAAGGCCAGGGCTTCGACACGGTGGACGCCAATTTAAAGCTCGGCTTTGCCGTCGATGAACGCTTGTTCGCGCCCGCCGCCACCATGCTGCGGCAATTGGGCTTTTCCGCAGTGCGGCTGATGACCAACAACCCGGCCAAGGTGGCCGCCCTCGGCCAGCACGGCATTCGCGTCGTGGAGCGGGTGCCGCACCGCTTTCCCGCCAACCCCCATAACGAGGCCTATCTCGCCGCCAAAAGGGACCGCACCGGCCATTTGTTTTAAGAGCCCGTTTGAGAATGCTGGTAAGGATCGCGCTGGCCATGAAGGGATGGAATGGCAGGAGGCAAAGCGCAGGCGGGTCCCAAGACCCCCGGCGCGCGGTGGGGACTTCCTTCCCCCACATGGCGCTCCACGAGGCAATTCTCGCGTGCTACGGCAGGAAGACAAATTCACCGTGTCGCGCGCGCCGGTCTATAACAATATAATCGTCGCGACCCTAACAATCAATAACGAGCGTTTAAACGGCCACAGAGGCCGCTCAGCCGCACGCCGGCGGTCAACGCGGCCTCCATGCGCGTTTCAAGATGGGCTCTTAAGGGCGTGGCCGCGCCCCGAACAACGCGGTGCCGACCCGCACCACCGTCGCCCCCAGCATCACCGCCTGCTCGAAATCGCCGCTCATGCCCATCGACAGCTCTTCAAGCCCATGGCGGGCGGCGAGCTTGGCAAGCAGGGCGAAATGCGGGCCGGGATGGTCGGCCGCGGGGGGGATCGCCATCAGCCCCACCACCGGCAAGGCCAATTCATCGCGGGCAAGGGCGATGAGCGCCGGCAAATCACTCACCGCGACCCCCGCCTTCTGCCCCTCGCCACCGGTGTTGACCTCGATATAAAGGGGAATGCGCCGTCCGGTCTCCGCCATCAGCCGGGCGAGCTCGCGGGCGAGCTTTGGCCGGTCGAGGCTGTGAATGGCGTCGAACAGCGCCAGGGCGGCACGCGCCTTGTTGCTTTGCAAAGGGCCGATGAGATGCAGCGCGACTTGGGGATGGCGGGCCTTGATGGCCGGCCATTTGGCTTGCGCTTCCTGGACCCGGTTTTCCCCGAAAAGGCCATGGCCGGCGACGATCGAGGCTTCGATGGCCGCCTCGTCTTGCCCTTTCGAGACCGCCAGCAAGCGCGCTGCATCCGGCGCGCGGCCGGCGAGGCGGGCGGCGCGGGCGATGCGCTGGTTGATGGCCGCGAGATTTTCCGCAATGACGGCTGGATCGGGCATGACGGTGCGTTCTATATCGGGTGCGTGACCAGGGAGCAATGCGGGACTTTCATGACGGGAAGCAAGATGCGCCTCATGCTGCGCCAGGCGCGGCGCCTGTTCGGCCAGCCGCCGCGCGGCTTGCCGCTGGCATGGTTCCTGACCGATGACGCCCGGATACCCGATCCGCTGGCCATCGCCGCCGCCTTGCCAAGCGATGTCGGCGTCATCCTGCGCGATTATCGCCGGCCGGACCGCGTCAGCCTTGCCCGGGAGATGGTCGCCTTATGCCGCGCTGCGGGCCGGCCGGTCCTCATCGCTGGTGATGCGGCGCTTGCCAAGAACATGGCGGCGGATGGGGTCCACCTGCCGCGCTGGGCGGCTGGCCCGCCGCCGCTGGACGGGGATGGCCTCGTCAGTTGTGCCGTCCACGACCGGGGGGAGCTTGCGCGCGCGCGCCGGCTTGGCGCTGATTTCATCATTGTCTCGCCCGTGTTCGAGACGCCAAGCCACCCCGATGCGGCAAGCCTTGGCCGAGGCGGGCTTGCCCGGCTGATGAAGGGCGCGCGCCAGCCGGTTTATGCCTTGGGCGGGATGTCACCCTCGACGCTGCGCCGACTGCGCGGGCTTTCCTTGGCGGGCTTTGCCGGCATCGATTGTTTTTTGTAAAGCGCCACTTTTAGCGGCGGTATAAAATAGCAGCTTTCCGTTTTGCCAGGACCGCTAAAACGTGATCGCGGTGCCCATGAACACCCGGGAATCCGAGCCATCGTCCTTGAGCCCGAAATCGAAGCGGTCGCGGAAGCCGGAATAGCGCAAGCCCCCGGTAAGCGACCAGCCCGGCGTCAAGGCATAAGCGGCGCCCAGCTCCACCGCGAACATGCGGTCATAGGGGGTGGCAAGGTCGATATAACGGCTGGCCCGGGCGGTTTGCAGGCCCATGACTTGCAGGCTGGTGCGCCATGACCGGGCACGGTAGCTGAGCCCCAGATCAACCCCGGTATGGACGTCGTCCAAGGCGGTTTCCTCACGGATGAGGCCGGCGCCCAGGCTGAAGCCCCAATAGTCCACTGCAAGGCCGAAATTATAACGCCGGCCCTCGAAAGCGCCGCCGGCCACGCTGGCGTCCGGGTTGGTGGGCGCGAAGAACTGGCCTTGGTCCTGTTGGCTGATATGCGAGGTAAGGCTAAGGCCGATGCTGCTCTTGTCTTCCGTGTCGGCGTTGCGGCCGAAGAGAAGGCCGATCTGCGCGTTCAGCCGGCGCGGGGTGAAAAGACCGACAAAGCCGGCCTTGGGGGCGCGCGCTTGGTCAAGATCGATGATCGGGCGCGGGGTGAACAGGGTCGGCGCGGTTGCGGAAATCACCACCATGGTCTGCGCCGGCGCATCCTCGTCGCGAAAATAAAGAAAGCCGTCATCGGACGCGGCTTGGGAAGCCGCTTGGGAAACGGCCTGGGTTCGAGCGGGGCTGGCCTGGGCGCGGTCTTGGCCGTCCCAGGCAAACGCCGGCACCGCGACGCCGGCGGCGGCGGCGGCGGCGGCCAGGAATAAGATATGGGCGGTGCGCAGCATGGGTGGCCTATCCTCAAAGCCTTCATAGCATAATATGACGCCGCCGTGTTAACAGCTTATTCGCTGCCCGCCACCGTTTTCCCGCCACAATGTTGCAGCATGGCAACATTGCCTGCAAGGCCGCGCTCTGGTTATGCGGCGTGGGAAAATCCTTGGCCTTGGGTGTGCTAACGCGTAGTAAAGGCGTCCTCTTCGGCGTGTTGACGCGGAAGGGACAAGAGGATTGATTGCGCCAGGATCAATTATGTACGGGGCGTTGAAGGGAATGAAGCCGTCATGAAATACAGGATGTTGTGGGTTGTCTTGGGCGGCATCACGCTATCGGCCTGCGGCGGCGGCGGTGATTTCAAGGAGCCGGAAAGCCGCACCTATGCCCTGGGGGTCAATGGCTATCTGTGGCGGGCGGCGCTCGATACTCTTGGCTTCATGCCGATGGCGCAGGTGGATGGCGGCTCGGGGGTGATCCTGACCGATTGGTATGTCAATCCCGACACGCCCACCGAACGCCTTAAAGTGACGGTCTATGTGCTCGACCGCGCGCTGCGCGCCGACTCGGTGACCGTCAACGTTTTTCGCGAGGTCGTCCAGAACAATGAATGGGTGTCGGCGCCAGTGCGCGCGGGCACGGCGCAAAAGATCGAGGACGCGATCCTCCATCGGGCGCGCCAGATCCGCATCGGCGTCATCGACCGGGGCTAACCGCCGCCCGCTTAGCCCGAAAGACACACAACACCATGACGCGATATAACCCCCAGGCCACCGAGCCGAAATGGCAGCAGCGTTGGGAGACGCAAGGCAGCTTCCACGCCCGCGCCGATACGAAAGCGCCGAAATTTTACGTGCTGGAGATGTTCCCCTATCCTTCGGGGCGCATCCACATGGGCCATGTGCGCAACTACACCCAGGGCGATGTGGTGGCGCGCCACAAGCGGGCCTGCGGCTATAATGTCCTGCATCCCATGGGCTGGGACGCCTTCGGCATGCCGGCGGAAAACGCCGCTTTCGCCAAAAAAGTCCATCCCGCAAGCTGGACCCGCGCCAACATCGCCGCCATGCGGGCGCAACTCAAGCGTCTGGGCCCGGCCATCGACTGGCGGCGCGAATTCGCCACCTGCGATGTCGATTATTACGGCAAGCAGCAGGCGCTGTTCCTCGACCTTTATGAAGCAGGGCTCGTCTATCGGCGGGAAAGCTGGGTCAACTGGGACCCGGTCGATCACACGGTGCTGGCCAACGAACAGGTGATCGATGGCCGCGGCTGGCGCTCCGGCGCGCCGGTGGAGCGGCGCAAGCTCGCCCAATGGTTTTTCAAGATCACCGCTTTCGCCGAGGACCTGCGCGCCGCCATCGATGATTTGCACGACTGGCCGGAAAAGGTCCGCCTGATGCAGGCGAACTGGATCGGCCGCTCCGAAGGGTTGCGGCTGCGTTTCGTTTTCGACGGCGCCGCGCCGGCGCCCGACATCGAGGTTTACACCACCCGGCCCGATACTATTTTCGGCGCCTCCTTCATCGCCATTGCCGCCGACCACCCGGTGGCGCTGGCGCTGGCCGAAACCGACAAGGCGGCTGCCGCCTTTGCCGCTGCCTGCCGTCATGTGGGAACCTCGGAGGAGGCGCTGGAGCGTGCGGAAAAAAAGGGGTTCAAGACCGGGCTTGCAGTTCGCCACCCCTTTGTCGAAGGCCGTACCCTGCCGGTCTATATCGCCAATTTCGTGCTCATGGACTATGGCACCGGCGCCATCTTCGGTTGCCCTGCCCATGACCAGCGCGACCTGGACTTCGCCCGCGCCTATGATCTGCCGGTTCCGCCCGTGGTGGTGCCGGAAGGCGAAGACCCCGCGACCTTTGCCGTCGGCACGACGGCCTATGACGGCCCGGGGCGTCTTGCCAATTCCGATTTTCTTGACGAGCTTGATAGCGAAAGCGCCAAGGCCGAGGTGGCGCGCCGCGCCGAGGCCGGCGGTTTTGGGAAGCGCAGCGTCAATTACCGCCTGCGCGACTGGGGGGTTTCGCGCCAGCGTTATTGGGGCTGCCCCATTCCCATGGTTCACTGCCCCTCTTGCGGGGTGGTGCCGGTGCGCCGCGCCGACCTTCCGGTGGTGCTTCCCGAGGATGTAAGCTTCGATACCCCCGGCAACCCCTTGGAGCGCCACCCCACGTGGTCCCATGTCCCTTGCCCCGCCTGCGGCAAGCCGGCCCGGCGCGAAACCGACACTTGCGATACCTTTGTCGATTCCTCGTGGTATTTCCTGCGCTTTGCCGGACCTGACGCGGGCCGGCCCTTCGACCCTGAGGCCGTGCGCTATTGGCTGCCAGTAGACCAGTATATTGGGGGTATAGAGCATGCTATACTCCATTTGTTGTATTCGCGCTTTTTCATGCGTGCGCTCAATCACAGTGGTCACAAGACCCCGGATGAGCCTTTCAAGCGCCTTTTCACCCTGGGCATGGTGTGTCACGAGACCTATCGCGACGAGGCCGGCGAATGGCGTTATCCCGAGGAAGTGGAGCGCATAGCCGAGAGCTATCGCTTGAAGGAAAGTGGCGCGCCGGTCACGGTGGGGCGTGCGGAAAAAATGTCCAAGTCGAAAAGGAACGTCATCGATCCCGATGACATGGTGGACCAATATGGCGCCGACGCGGTGCGCTGGTTCGTCCTCTCCGACAGCCCGCCCGAGCGCGACTTTCTGTGGTCCGACGTGGGCATCGACGGCGCTTGGCGCTTCACCCAGCGGCTGTGGCGGGTGGCGGACGGCCTGCTTGCCGAGGCCGCGCCACGCGCATCCGCCGCGCCCACCGCTTTCGCCGCTGACGTGGCCCGCTTGCGCCGCGCCGTGCATCAGGCCATCGCCGACACCAGCAAGGCCTTGGACGCCCTCCAGTTCAACAAGGCGGTGGCGCATGTTCATGGCTTGGTGAATGCCCTTTCGGAGCCGGTTGAAGGCGCGGGCGCCGCTTGGGCGCGGCGCGAGGGGGTGCGCGCCCTTGCCCTTCTCGTCGCGCCGATGATGCCGCATCTGGCTGAAGAGCTATGGCAGGCCTTGGGCGAGGAAGGCCTCATCGTCGATGCCGCCTGGCCGCAAGCGGATAAAGCCCTTCTCATCGAGGACCAAGTGACCATCGCCATCCAGGTCGCCGGCAAGCTGCGCGATACCCTTGAGGTGGCAAAAGACCTCCCCAAGGCGGAGCTGGAGCGCCTCGCCCTTGCCTCCGAGAAGGTTCAGCGGGCAATGGCCGGGCAAGCGCCGCGTAAGGTCATCATCGTCCCCAACCGCATCGTCAATGTGGTAGTCTGACCGTCATGCGCCGTGCCCTGTTCGCTCTTTGCGCCCTGATGCCGCTCATTGCCGCCTGTGGCTTCGAGCCGCTTTACGCTGAGCGTGGGCCGCGCGGCGGTGTGGTCCATGCCCTCTCCGGGGTCACAGTGGCGCCGATCCCCGACCGCGTCGGCCAGCTCGTCCACAACCGCCTGACCACCGGCCTCACCCCCTCCGGCAGCGCCGATGACGTCACCCACCGGCTGGAGATCGAGCTTGACTCCTCGATCGAGGGCTTCGGCTTTCGCGCCGACGAAGCGATCACCCGCGAGCGTATCCGCCTGGTCGCTCATTACCGCCTGATCGATGCCGCGAGCAGCGATGTGGTGTTCGAGGACGTGGTCCGCGCCGACACCTCCATCGACCTTGTCCAGTCCGATTACGCCATCATCATCGCCGAGGAAAAAGCGAGCGCGCGCAACGCCGAGCAGGTCGCCGACCTCATCCTTTCCCGCCTCGCGCTCTATTTCCGCGCCCATGACAAAAGCGGAGCGATGGCGCGGTGAAGGTGCGGCCGCAGGAGGTGGCGCGCCACCTTGCCAGGCTCGATGCGCAGGTGGCCTGCGTTCTTCTTTACGGGCCCGATGGCGGCCTTGCCGAGGAGCGGGCGCAGCACATCACCCGCCAGATCGTCGGCGCGCGCGCCGATCCCTTTCTTGTCGCCCGCTTCACCGCCGACGGCTTCAAAGGCGATCCGGCGCGCCTTCATGACGAGATGGCGCAGCCGCCCTTGACGGGCGAGAAACGCCTCATCCGCGTCGATGAAGCCGGCGATGCCCTCGCTGACCCCATCGGCGAAATTTTACAGGGACCGCCGCCGGCCAATTTTCTCCTTCTTCTCGCCGGGGGCCTTGGCGCCAGCTCCAAGCTCCGCCGGCTCATCGAGGGTGCAGGCAATGCGCTTGCCATCGCCTGCTATGGCGACGAGGCGGCAACCCTCGACGCCTTGATCGATGAAGTGCTGGGCGGCGCCGGCTGGCGCGCCGATGGCGAGGCCCGGCGCTATCTCATCGCCAATTTGGGCGGTGATCGCGCCTTGAGCCGGCGAGAGCTGGAAAAGCTGCTCCACTATCTCGGGCCAAGCCGGAACGGATGCGACGGCGGCACGGTGGATCTGGCCGCCGTCCAAGCGGTGATCGCCGACAGCGCCGGGCTTAGCCTGGAGCAGATTGCCGAAGCCGCGCTCTCGGGCGAGGCGGCGGCTAGCGACCGGACGCTCGCCCGGGCGCTCGAGGCTGGCCAATCTCCCGTCGCCATCATCCGGGTTGTGCTCAACCGCATCGAGCGGCTGCACCGCGCTTCGGTGATGCGTGATGCTGGCCGCAGCGCCAGCGAAGCCATCGCCGCCTTGCGGCCGCCGGTATTCTGGAAGGACAAGCGCGGCTATGAGGCCCAGCTTCAGCGCTGGTCCACCCCTCTTCTGGCCCGCGCCCTCGATCTTGCCCTCGAAGCGGAGATCGACTGCAAGACCAGCGGCATTCCCAGCGAGGCCGCGGTGGGCCGGGCCATCATGCGCTTGGCGCAAGCCGCCAGCCGGGCTTGACCATCAAGCCGTCATGACGCCATGACGTCATAGATAAGTTATTGATTTTACTGGTTAATCAATAAATCTGGTCATGCGGGTCGCGGCACAGCCGCTGGCAGACTTCATCCAACTGATCGAGGGTTTTATAATGGATAGCGACCTGGCCGCCGGCCTTGCCCTTGTGGCCGATGACGACTTTTAGCCCCAGGGCCGCCGACATGTCGCCTTCGAGCGCCCGGGTATCGGCGTCCTTTTCCGGCTTGGCGCGCCCGCCCCGGCGTGCGCCCTTGGCGCGGGCGCCTTGCGCCAGCGCTTCCGTCTCCCGCACCGAAAGGCCTTCGTCAACGACGCGGCGGGCGAGAAGCTCAGGCGCGGCGGCATTCGCCAGCGCCCGGCCATGGCCCATGGACAGCCGGCCATCGTCGAGCATCGCCTGGACCAGCGCGGGCAAGCGCAACAGCCGCAACATGTTGGCGACATGGCTGCGGCTTTTGCCAACCGCTTGCGCCACCGCTTCCTGGCCTTGGCCAAAGTCATCGATCAAGCGGCGATAGCCGCGCGCTTCCTCCATCGGCGTCAAATCGGCGCGCTGGATGTTCTCGATGAGCGCTAGAGCCAGGGCTTCATCGTCATCGAGCGGCTGAATGAGCACCGGGATTTTATGCAGCTGGGCTTTTTGCGCCGCCCGCCAGCGCCGCTCGCCGGCGACGATTTCATAAAGCCCGGGGTCAGCGGCAAGGGGGCGCACCAGGATCGGCTGCAAAACGCCCTTTTCGCGGATCGAGGCGGCAAGCTCGTCAAGACCTGCTTCCTCGAAACGCTGGCGCGGCTGGGCGGCATTGGGCAAAATGAGGTCGATGGCCAGCTCGGCAAGGCCCTCGCCCGCCGCCGCCCCGCCCTCGGGCTGCAGCCGCACATCCTCGCCAAGAAGCGCCGATAACCCCCGCCCCAGACCCTTGACCGGCCCTTTCTTGCCCATCGCCGCCACCTCGCTCATCACGCCGCCCTTGCCGGTTGGCTGCGCCGCAGCATTTCCGAGGCAAGCTGGATATAGGCGCGGCTGCCGGCGCAGCGGTGGTCGTAAAGCAGCGCCGGCTTGCCATGGGACGGCGCTTCGGAAATCCGGACATTGCGGGGAATCACCGTTTTATAGACCACATCGCCAAGACAGGAGCGGACATCGGCAGCGACCTGCTCCGAAAGATTGTTACGCTTGTCGAACATGGTGAGGACCACGCCATGGATCCGTAACGATGGGTTGAAATTTGCCCTTACACGCTCAACCGTGCTCAGAAGCTGGCTCAGGCCTTCAAGGGCGAAAAACTCGCATTGCAGCGGCACCAGCACCGAATGGGCGGCGACCAAGGCGTTCAAGGTGAGAAGGCCCAGCGATGGCGGGCAATCGATGAGGATGAAGTCATACTCCCCCGCCCCCTCGGCGCGCAAGGCGTCGCGCAGGCGTTGGGTGCGGCGCTCGATCTGCGCCAGCTCCAATTCCGCCCCGGAAAGGTCAACCGTGGACGGCACGATGAAAAGATGGGGCACCAGGCTGGCCTGCACCGCCTCGTCCAGCTTGGCGCGCCCGACCAGCACGTCATAGGAGGACAGCGTCCGCGCCGCCCGGCCAAGGCCAAGACCGGTGGAGGCGTTGCCTTGCGGGTCAAGGTCGAGGATCAGCACCCGGCGGCCGACCGCGGCCAGGCCGGTGCCAAGATTGATCGCCGTCGTCGTCTTGCCGACCCCGCCCTTTTGATTGACGACGCAGATGACTTGCGTCCCCTGGACAGGGACGGGGGTTTTTTCAACTTGCTCCGGCATGGCGAACGGCCTTTTTCAAACGCAGGCTTTTTAGCTGCACTATGGTGCCGCGCGGGTCGCTGCGGCTTTCATGCTTTATGACCTGCATTGTCCAAGATATTGAGGCTTGGGTCAATTCCTCTTCAACATCTTGTCCCTTTAAAAGCAGCCAGTCCGTCTCTTCGCTGGCGAAGGGCGCCGCCAGCGCAAAAAGGCGGGGCAGTGGGGCAAAGGCCCGCGCGGTAATCACATCGACCGGGAAAGGCGCAAGCTTTTCCACCCTTGCCTGGTGGATGGCGACCATCCCGCTGACGCCGGCGGCGCGGGCGGCGGCGCGCAGGAAAGCGCATTTGCGCCCGTCGGCGTCCACCAAATGGACTTGTCCAGCGCCGAGAATGGCCAGCACCAGGCCAGGAAAGCCGGCTCCCGCGCCGAGATCGAGAAGGTGGCGCGCCCGCCCTTGTGGCGGCGGCGGTAAAAAAGCCATGAGCTGGCCGCTGTCCAGCATATGGCGGCGCCAAAGGTCGGCGCAGGTGGTGGGGCCCACCAGATTGATCCGCGCCTGCCAGGCAACAAGGGTTTCGCCATAGGCCTCAAGCCGGGTCAATGTTTCACGTGAAACATCGAGGTCGCGGGCAAGGTCCTGCGGCCCATAGACCCGCCCCGTCACGCCGCCTGCCGCCGCTTGAGATGCACAAGGATGAGGCTCAACGCCGCCGGGGTCATGCCCGGGAGCCGCGCCGCCGCCCCCAAGGTCGCCGGGCGGGCGGCCGTCAGCTTTTCCCGCACCTCGTTGGAAAGCCCCGCCATGGCGCCATAATCGAGGCTCGCTGGCAGGCGCACCGCTTCATCGCGGCGGAAGGCGGCAATATCAGCCTCCTGGCGGTCAAGATAAACCGCATAGCGGGCATCGATGATGAGCTGCGCCGCGACCACCGCCGGCAGGCGGCCAAGCGCTGGCCAGAGGGCGGCAAGCTGGCTAAAGCCGATATCGGGATAGGACAAAAGCTGCCAGGCGCTGCGTGGGACCCCGTCCTGGTTAAGGTTGAGGCCATGGCGGGCCGCTTGCCTGGGGGTGAGCTTGAGGCTCTCCAACAAACGGCGCCCCTCCGCAAGGGCGGCCGCCTTGGCGGCATGGCTTTGCGCCCGCGCCGGGCTGATACAGCCCAAGGCCTGGCCCCGCGGGGTCAACCGCTGGTCGGCATTGTCGGCCCGCAGGCGCAAGCGGTATTCGGCGCGCGAGGTGAACATGCGATAGGGCTCCGCCGTCCCTCGGGTGACAAGGTCATCGATCATCACCCCAGTATAGGCTTCGGCCCGGTCCAGAATAAAAGGATCGGCCGCCCCCGAGGCCTTGAGGGCGGCATTGAGCCCGGCCACCAGGCCTTGCGCCGCGGCTTCCTCATAGCCGGTGGTGCCATTGATCTGGCCAGCAAGAAACAAGCCCGCAACCCGGCGCGTCTCAAGGGCCGGCGTCAATTCCCGGGGATCGACGAAATCATATTCGATGGCATAGCCGGGGCGCAGCACAGCCGCTTTTTCAAGCCCCGGGATGGTGCGTAGAAAGTCGTGCTGCACGTCTTCGGGCAGCGAGGTGGAAATCCCGTTGGGATAAATGGTGATGTCGTCCAGCCCTTCGGGCTCGAGAAAAATCTGGTGGCTGTCGCGCGCCGAGAAGCGCACCACCTTGTCCTCGATGGAGGGGCAATAGCGGGGGCCGGGCCCGCCGATCCGCCCGGCGTAAAGCGGCGAGCGCTTGAGATTGGCGCGGATGAGGGCGTGGGTCGCGGCGCTGGTGCGGGTGATATGGCAGGGCACCTGCGGCGTGGTGATGCGGCTGGTGAGAAAGGAGAACGGCACCGCCGGGTCATCGCCCGGCTGTTCCTCGGTCGCCGCCCAGTCGATGGTTCGCCCATCCAGGCGCGGCGGGGTTCCCGTCTTCAGCCGGCCCAAGCGAAATCCCAGCCGGTCCAAGGTGTTGGCCAAACCAAGCGCCGGCGCCTCGCCGATCCGGCCAGCGGGAATTTGCTTGTCGCCGATATGAATGAGGCCGCGCAAAAAAGTGCCGGTGGTCAAAATCACCGCGCCCGCTTGGACCCTTTCCCCCGCCGCCGTCACGATCCCGGTGACGCGCCGCCCGCCAGCCCCCTCTTCCACCAGCAGGTCCTCCACCGGCATGGCCAAGATGTGCAGCCCTGTCTCTTCGGCAAGGGCGGCTTGCATGGCGATGCGATAGAGCTTGCGGTCGGCCTGGGCGCGCGGGCCCTGCACCGCCGGGCCCTTGCGCCGGTTGAGAAGACGGAATTGAATGCCAGCGGCGTCGGCGACCCGCCCCATCAGGCCGTCAAGGGCGTCGATCTCGCGCACCAGGTGGCCCTTGCCCAGCCCGCCGATGGCCGGGTTGCAGGACATCTCGCCGATGGTCTCCCGCTTATGGGTGAAAAGCGCCACCCGCGCGCCAAGACGCGCGGCGGCGGCGGCGGCCTCGCAGCCGGCATGGCCCCCGCCAATGACGATGACATCCGCTTTAATCATGGATCGGCCTTAAGCAAAACCTCAATCGGCGGCGGAGCATAGACATGCGCTCACTCTCCGTCAAAGCGCAACCTGGCCCTGTTTCACGTGAAACATCACTTGCCGATGCAAAATTGCGCAAAAATCACGTCGAGTACTTCTTCCACATCGACCCGGCCGGTAATCCGGCCCAGGGAATCGCTAGCAAGGCGCAAATCCTCGGCGGCCAGAACCACATCGTCCCCGCCGCCCTCCAGCGCCCGCGCTAGGGCGGCTTGCGCCGCCTCCAGGGCTTGGCGATGGCGGGCCCGGGTGATGGCCGGCGCTTCCGAAGGCGCAAAATGCCGCGCCGCCCACGCCGCCAAAGCCGCGAGCCAGGCGTCCAACCCCGCGCCGGTCTTGGCCGAAACCGCCCACGCGCCAAGACAGCCAGCGGGCGCCGATAAGCCCACCCTACCACCATCTTCGCGCAAATCGAGCTTGTTATACAGCACCATCGCGCGGTCATCGATCAGCGCCTCCAGCGCCGGGTCGAGGGCGTCTTTGCGCGCATCGCCAAGGATGAGTTTTAAATCGGCGGCAGCAGCGCGGGCGCGGGCGCGGCGCATCCCTTCCGCTTCAAGGGGGTCGCCCCCCGCCCGCAGGCCCGCCGTGTCGGCGATGGTGACGGGATAGCCGGCCAAGTCGAGGTGAACCTCGATAACGTCCCGGGTGGTGCCTGGAATGTCCGAGACGATGGCCGCGTCGCGCTTTGCTAATGCATTGATAAGGCTTGATTTTCCAGAGTTCGGCGGGCCTATCACCGCGATTTGCAGACCGTCGCGCAAGCGCTCCCCCCGACGGGCGTCGGCGAGATGGCGGGCGATATCCTCGGCCAGGCGGGCAAGCGCCGGCCTCACTCTGTCAAAGAGATTATCGGGCACCTCCTCATCAGCAAAGTCAAGCGTCGCCTCGATAAGGGCGCGGGCTTCGATCAGCCGGGCGCGCCAATCATCATAAAGCGTCGCCAGGGCGCCCCCCGCCTGGCGCAGGGCTTGGACGCGCTGGGCCTCGGTCTCGGCGGCAATCATGTCGGCAAGCCCTTCCGCCGCGGTAAGGTCGAGCCGTCCGTTCATGAAGGCGCGGCGGCTGAACTCGCCCGCTTGCGCCGGCCGCAAGCCGAGGGCGAGAAGGGCCGCGGTGACGGCGGCGATGATGGCGCGCCCGCCATGGCAGTGGAGCTCCGCCATGTCCTCCCCGGTAAAGCTTGCGGGAGCGGGAAAGGCAAGGACAAGGGCGGTGTCGAGGAGGCTGTTGTCATCGGGGCGATACAGCCGGCGCAAGGCAGCGCGGCGCGGCGCAGGAAGGCGGTTGCCGGTGAGCCGCGCCGCGGCGTCCAATGCCGCCGGGCCCGACAAGCGCAGAACAGCCACCCCTGCCGGGCCCTGACCGCTGGACAGGGCGAAGACGGTATCCGCCTGGCTCAAGGCTTTCTCTTCGCGCTCTGACGGGAGCGATCGCCTTGAGTGGCGGCCATGGCGCCTTGCCAAAAGGTCTTTTGCATCTCCTCCCACCCTTGCGCCATTTGCCCTGGCATCCAGGCCTGGAGCATGGCCTGGAAATCCTCGGGCTTGAGCCCTTTACTCGCCATTTCGGTGAGGCGGGCGGTCATGGCCTCGTGAACCGGGGTTAAATCGGGAAGGCCGAAAAAGGCGCGCGCTTCGGCCGGGGTGCAATCAACATCGATAGTGATTTTCATAAGTCTTTCGTCTTTCCTTTCAATGTCGGCTGCCAAATAGATTATGCTATGGCCATCATGGGATAAAGCAGGACAATAAGCCGGTGACTGGCAACCGCCTCGGCGCGGCGTCAAGCCCCTATCTTCGGCAGCACAAGGACAACCCCGTCCAATGGTGGGAATGGGGCCCCGAAGCGCTCGCCGCGGCGCGGGACGCGGACAAGCCAATCCTTCTTTCCATCGGCTATGCCGCCTGCCACTGGTGCCATGTGATGGCCCATGAAAGCTTCGAGGACCCGGCCATCGCGGCGGTGATGAACCGGCATTTCATCAACATCAAGGTGGACCGGGAAGAGCGCCCCGACATCGACCATATTTACATGACGGCGCTCCACGCCATGGGCCAGCCGGGGGGCTGGCCGCTGACCATGTTTTTGGCCCCCGATGGCGCGCCTTTCTGGGGCGGCACCTATTTCCCCCCTGTCCCGCGTCATGGCCAGCCGGCTTTTCCGCAGATCCTTGAGCGCCTTGCTAAGGCCTATGAAGAGCGCGAGCCGGCGGTGGCGCAAAACCGCGAGGCCTTGACCGGACGGGTGCGCCAGCTCATGGAACAGACCGTACCCGGCAGCCTAAACCCGGACGCCATGGTCGAGGCCGCCCGCTTTCTCGCCGGCCATCTCGACCCGGTGCATGGCGGGATTGGCGATGCGCCGAAATTTCCCAACGTCCCTGCCCTTACGCTTCTCTGGCACGGCCATTACCGGACAGCCGATACGGGCCTTGCCGCCGCCTGGGGCGCGCAGGTCGAAAAAGCCCTTACCCACATGGCGCAGGGCGGGATTTACGACCATCTGGGCGGCGGCTTTGCCCGCTACAGCGTCGATGCCGCCTGGCGGGTGCCGCATTTTGAAAAAATGCTCTATGACAACGCCCTTCTCATCGACCTCATGACCGCGGTCTGGCGCGCTGGGAAAAACCCGCTTTTCGCCCAGCGGGTGGCCGAGACCGTGGCCTGGCTCGAACGCGAGATGCTGCTGGACAACGGCGCTTTCGCCGCCTCGCTCGACGCCGACAGCGACGGCGAGGAGGGCAAATATTATGTCTGGCGCGAAAAGGAGGTGGACATCGTCCTTGGCCCCAATGCCACACTCTTCAAAGCGGTTTATGACGTGCGCGCTGAGGGTCATTGGGAAGGCAAGACCATCCTCAACCGCCTTCATCGCCTGGCGCTGGGCGCACCCGAGGAGGAAGCGGCCTTGGCCTTAGCGCGTGCGCGCCTGTTGGCACGCCGTGCGCAGCGCAGTGCGCCCGCGCGCGATGACAAGCTCATCGCCGACTGGAACGGGCTTGCCATCGCCGCCCTTGCCCAGGCGGCGATGAGCTTTGCCGAGCCCGCCTGGCTTGGCCTTGCCGAGCGCGCCTTTGCCGGCGTCCTTGATTGGCTGGGCGATGGGCCGCGCCTTACCCATGCCGGGCGGGACGGCAAAGTGAGCGCCAACGGCCTTCTCGATGACCATGCCGCCATGGGGCTTGCCGCCTTGTCCCTTTACCAGGCAACCGGCAACAAGGCTTATCTTGCCAAGGCCGAGGTCTGGGCCAAGGAAATCGAAGCCCGCTTCGCGGCCAAGGGCGGCGGCTATTATTTGACCCCTTCAGATGGCGAAACGCTCCTCGCCCGGCCTCGGCTGGGCCAAGACCAGGCGTCGCCCTCGGGCAACGCCATGACTTCTAAACTATTGGTATGTCTATATTATTTTACAGGCAAGGAGGGCTATGCCAAGCGCGCGCAAGCGCTATTTGAAAGCTTTGCCGGGGACGCGGCGCGCAACCCCCTCGCCTTTGCAAGCCTCCTTGCCGCCCATGATGCGTTTGTTCATCCCGTGGAAGTCCTCATTGCCGGCAGCGACGGACTGCCAGCACAGGCGCTTGAACAAGCGGTGTGGCGCGCCCTTCCCCCCAACGCCCTCGTCCGCCGCGCGCGCGCCGCCGATGACCTGCCCCCGGGCCACCCGGCGCGGGGCCTTGTTCAAGAGACGCCGCAGGTTCTCATCTGCCGGGGGCGCGCCTGTTCCCTGCCGCTCGGCGACCCGGCGGCGGTGACCGAGGCCCTCGGCGGGGAATAAGCGCCATGCCCCAGCTTTCCCTCCATAGCCCCCTTGGCGATTTGAGCCTGACGGAAGAAGACGGGGTTCTTGTCGCCCTCGACTGGGGCTGGGGCCGCGACCAGACGCCGACCCCCCTGTTGCGCCGCGCGGTGCACCAATTGCACGACTATTTCGACGAACGGCGGCGCCAGTTCGAGGTGCCGCTCTACCCCCATGGCACGCCTTTTCAGCGCCGGCTATGGGCGGCGCTCGAAGCCATCCCCTATGGCGAGACCCGCAGCTATCAGGCTCTTGCCCGCCTTCTTGGCTCTTCGCCCCGCGCCATCGGCCAGGCGTGCGGCGCCAATCCCTTGCCCATCCTCATCCCCTGCCACCGGGTGCTGGCCGCCGACGGTCGTCTGGGCGGCTATAGCGGCGAAGGCGGGGTTGAGACCAAGATCGCGCTTTTGCGCCTGGAAGGGGCGTTGCTGTAAGCCAAGGCTTGCGCGTAAACTTTCGCCCGTTCACGCTAAAACCATAAGGAGCGCATCATGCAAGGCCAATGGATCACCATTCCCGCCACCGACGGCACAGGCCATTTTCGCGCCTATCTTGCCCTTGCCCAAGCTGGCAAAGGCCCGGCCGTGGTCGCGATCCAGGAAATATTCGGCATCAATGAAGGCATGCGTAGCATCTGCGACCGGTTGGCAAAGCATGGCTTTGTCGCCGTCGCGCCGGACCTTTTCTGGCGCCAGGAGCCGGAAGTCGAACTTACCGACAAAACGGAAGCGGAATGGCAAAAAGCCTTCGCGCTTTACAATGGTTTTGACGTGGGAAAAGGCATCGCCGACATCACGGCGACCATCGCCGCCCTGCGCCGCCACCCGGCGGCGAACGGCAAGGTGGGGGCGGTGGGCTATTGCCTCGGCGGCCTGCTCGCCTATCTTACCGCCACCCGCAGCGACATTGACGCCGCCGTCGGCTATTATGGGGTCGGCATTCACAACCATCTCGACGAAGCCAAAAACATCAAGAAACCGCTGATGCTGCATATCGCCGGCGCCGACCAGTTCGTCGATGGCAACGCGCAAAAGACGATGCACGTCGCGCTCGACAACCACCCCCTGGCGACACTCCACGATTATCCCGGCATGGACCACGCCTTTGCCCGGCCCGATGGCCAGCATTTCAACGCGCAAGCGGCAAAGCTGGCCGATGCCCGCACCCTTGAATTTTTCAAGACGCATTTAAGCTGATGCCAAAACCCATGAAAACGGGGCGCATCGCCTTTGCCCAAACCGGCGGGCCGGAGGTGCTTGCCTGGCGGACTATGGAGCTTGGAGCCCCGGGCCCTGGGGAGGTTCTTCTGCGTCAGGAGGCCATCGGCCTTAACTTCATCGACATCTATCACCGCACCGGGCTTTATCCGCTTTCCCTCCCCTCAGGCTTGGGGCTGGAGGCGGCGGGCGTCATCGAGGCGGTGGGCCAAGGCGTCACCGCTTTTCAGGAGGGCGAGCGGGTGGCCTATGGCTGGGGCCCGGTCGGCGCTTATGCGACCCACCGGCTGATGCCGGCCGACATGCTGGTCCCCCTGCCCGAGGGCATCGACGCGCGCACCGCCGCGGCGGTCATGCTCAAAGGCGCGACGGCGGAATATCTCATCCGCCGCACCTATCCGGTGAAGGCCGGGGAAACGGTGCTGTTTCACGCCGTCGCCGGCGGGGTTGGGCTGATCGCCTGCCAGTGGCTGAAAGCGCTGGGCGCCACCGTCATCGGCACCGTGGGGGGGCCGGAAAAAGCGGCCCTGGCGGCGCGCCATGGCTGCGACCATGTGATCGACTATCGCCGTGAGGACTTCGTCGCCCGGGTGCGCGAGATCACTAAGGGGCGCGGCGTTCCGGTGGTGTTCGACGGGGTGGGCCGGGCAACCTGGGAAGGCTCGCTCGACTGCCTCGCCCGGCGCGGCCTTATGGTTTCTTATGGCAACGCCTCGGGGGCGGTGACCGGCGTCGATCTTGCGCTCCTTGCCGCCAAGGGCTCGCTTTACGTCACCCGCCCGACGCTTGCGCATTATTATGCCGACGCGCGCGAGCGTGCGGCCGGCGCAAAAGCGCTTTTTCATCTTATTTCCAGCGGCGCCATCAAGGTCGCCATCGGCCAGACCTACCCCCTGCAAGAGGCGGGACGCGCCCAGCGCGACCTTGAAGGCCGTAAGACCGTGGGCTCGACCCTGCTGCTTCCCTAGAGCATGTTCGTCTCAATCAGAGTCGTTGAACGTGGCTCTAGAAGTCTTGATTGATCGCGTTTTAAAACCTCCAAAACCGCTCACACTTTTTTTGAAAACGCTCTAGCCCATGGTCAGCGCCAGCACGTCCGCGCCGCCCTGCCAGATCATGTGCAAGGCAACCAGGGTGACGATGGCAAAGCCCAGATAGGCGATCCAGCGGTGCCGCTCGATCAGCCGGGCGATAATTCCTGCGGCAAGCCCCATCAAGGCGACCGACAGGATAAGCCCGAAGACCATCACCACCGGATGGTTGTGCGCCGTGCCGGCGACCGCCAGCACATTGTCAAGGCTCATCGATAAATCCGCCACCGCGACCTGGATCACGGCGGCGCGAAAGCTCGCCGCTGGCGGCACGTCCATTTCAACGCAGGGAATTTCGCCGCCGCCCATGGCGGGAACATTGGCGCGGGAGGCGACATTAAGTTCGCGCCACATCTTGAAGGCGACCCACAAGAGAAGGAGGCCGCCGGCGAGAAGCAGGCCCACGATGGACAAAAGCTGGACCGCCACTAGAGCAAAAGCGATGCGGAATAGAAGGGCGGCGATAATCCCGAACAGGATCACCCGGCGCTGCTGCTCGCGCGGCAGGCCGGCGGCAAGACAGCCCACCACCACGGCATTGTCGCCAGCAAGGACAAGATCGATGAGAACCACCGAAAACAGGCTGGCGAGCATGCCAAGGGTGAAATCCATGAAGACTAAACTCAGGCGCTAAGCGTTGCGGCGGTAGCCCGCCCCTTGCCGCTGGGATCCCACAATATGGGAAGACCGGCGGGCTTTGCAAAGAGGCCACGGGCGCCAGCGGGCGGGGTTATTTTTTCGCCTCATCCCCGACCTCGAAACCTATTGATTCATGGTGTCGAAGAAATGCTCGTTCGACTTGGTGCCCTTGAGCTTGTCGAGCAGGAACTCGATGGCGTCCACCGGGCCCATCTGCATCAGAATCCGGCGCAACACCCACATCTTCGATAAAGTGCCCTTGTCGACCAACAACTCTTCCTTGCGGGTGCCCGACTTGGTGATGTCCATCGCCGGGAAAATACGTTTGTCGGAAATTTTCCGGTCGAGAACGATCTCCGAGTTGCCGGTGCCTTTGAACTCCTCGAAGATGACTTCGTCCATCCGGCTTCCCGTGTCGATGAGGGCAGTGGCGATGATCGACAGCGAGCCGCCTTCCTCGATATTGCGGGCAGCGCCGAAAAAGCGCTTGGGCCGTTGCAGGGCGTTGGCATCGACGCCGCCGGTGAGAACCTTGCCCGAAGAGGGAACGACGGTGTTGTAGGCGCGGGCAAGGCGGGTGATGGAATCAAGGAGGATCACCACGTCGCGCTTGTGCTCGACCAGGCGCTTGGCCTTCTCGATCACCATTTCCGCGACCTGGACATGGCGGGTCGCCGGCTCATCGAAGGTCGAGGACACCACTTCGCCCTTCACCGAACGCTGCATGTCGGTCACTTCCTCGGGTCGCTCATCGATGAGAAGAACGATGAGAAACACTTCCGGGTGGTTGGCGGTGATGGCGTGGGCGATGTTCTGCAGCAAAACCGTCTTGCCGGTGCGCGGCGGCGCAACGATGAGCGAGCGTTGCCCCTTGCCTTGCGGCGAAACGATGTCGATGACCCGCGCCGACATGTCCTTCGAGGTGGCGTCGGCGACATCGAGGCTGAATTTTTGATCCGGGTAAAGCGGCGTTAAATTGTCGAAGTTGACGCGGTGGCGAACGACATTGGGGTCGTCGAAATTGATCTTGTTGACCTTAAGAAGCGCGAAATAGCGCTCGCCATCCTTGGGCGCCCTGATTTGGCCGTCGACGGTATCGCCGGTGCGCAGGCCAAAGCGGCGGATCTGGCTGGGCGAGACATAGATGTCGTCGGGACCAGGCAGGTAATTGGCTTCCGGCGCTCTTAGAAAACCAAAGCCGTCGGCGAGGACTTCAATGACGCCGCCGCCGGAGATCTCGATGTCCTTCTCGGCAAGGCTTTTCAAAATGGCGAACATCATATCCTGCTTGCGCATGGTGGAGGCGTTCTCCACTCCATGCTCCTCGGCAAGGGACAAGAGTTCGGCGGGAGTCTTGGCTTTCAAATCCTGCAAATGCATCGCTGGGCCTCGCGTGAATAGGGATGGGCTGGAACGCGCCGGGGGTTAAAGGGCTGGACGGCTATCCGCTAGCGATAATGAGAAGACGTGGAAGAGCAAAAGGGTGAGAAGCGCGAAAAAAGCGCCAACCGCGCCGTTCTCTTATCGCCCGGGCGAAATCAAGTCAAGCGCAACATCAGTGTTTATCGGCGATGTGGAGAATAACTGGCGCCATTGCATGAGGTCTTAAGCAGCATCTTAAAAAGGCCTGACGATCACCAGAATAACGATGAGGATGATAAAGAGCGCCGGCACCTCGTTGTTCAAGCGATAAAAGCGGCTCGAGCGGCGATTGCGGCCTTCGACGAAATCCTTGCGCCAGCGGGCAAGCAGGCCGTGAAAGCCGGAAAGGACGAGGACCAGCACCAGCTTGGCATGGAGCCATGCCCCCGCGTTCCAGCCGATATGAAAGGCAAGAAGCACGCCAAAAATCCAAGCAAGGGTCATGGATGGATTGATGATGATCTTAAGCAAGCGACACTCGCGCGCCTGCCATTGGCAGTCTTCCTCGGTGCCGGGTACACACTCGGCGTGATAGGCGAAATAGCGCGGCAGCATGAACATGCCGGCCATCCAGAAGATGACGGAAATCACATGGCCCGCTTTCACCCACGGATAGGCCGCGCCTAGCATCATCCTTCTCCCTTAGGCCAGACGGCCATTTTTCACCATCTCGACAAGCGCGGCAACATGTTCGGGCGGGGTTTGCGGCAGGATGCCATGGCCAAGATTGAAGACATGCGGGCGCTCGCCCGCCGCCGCCAGCGTTTCCCGCACCGCCGCCGCCAAAACCTTGCCGCCGGCAAGCAACAGGGCGGGATCGAGATTGCCCTGGATGCAAAGCCCCGGGGCAAGCACGCCATCGGCCCAGGCAAGATCGAGGCCATAGTCGATGCCGACTGCATCGACCCCGGTTTCCCGGGCATAGGCGCCCAGCTTCTCCCCTACGCCTCGGGCAAAGCCGATGACCGGCACATCCGGATAGCGGCTTTTGAGGCGGGTAACGATTTCCCGCGTTGGCGCGATCACCCAGGGGGCAAAGCCCGCCGCCGGCGCCGAGCCTGCCCAGCTATCGAAAATCTGCACGCATTGCGCGCCGGCCTCGATTTGCTGGGCAAGATAGCGCGCAGTCGCGTCAACAAGAAGGGCAAGCAAGCTGTCGAAAGCCGCAGGCGCTTCATAGGCAAAGGCACGGGTCGCCGCATGATCCTTCGACCCGCCGCCTTCAACCATATAGGTGGCGACCGTCCATGGCGCCCCGGCAAAGCCGATGAGCCCGACGCTGGGCGCTAAAGCCGCGCGCAGCCGGCGCACCGTTTCCATCACCGGCGCCAGCCGCGCATCCATCTTCTGCAAGCTCAGCCGCGCCAACGTTTTGCCGGTGACCACGGGGGAAAGCACGGGCCCTTCACCGGCGGTGAAACGCAAGTCCTGCCCCAAGGCATGGGGAATGAGAAGAATGTCGGCAAAGAGAATGGCCGCGTCGAGCTGATAGCGGCGGATTGGCTGGAGGGTCACTTGCGTGGCAAGATCCGGGTCATAGCAAAGATCGAGAAAACCACCGGCCTTTGCCCGAACCGCGCGGTATTCCGGCAGATAGCGCCCGGCTTGGCGCATCAGCCACAAGGGTGGCGGGTCTATCCGCTCGCCCTGCAGACAGCGGACGAGGGGAGGCAGGGGATGACTTAAAGGCACGAACGGAACCTTCACTTAAAAAGAGAGTCTTAAAATAGGATAGTGGTTGTAATAGGCCCTGTTAGCCTTGTGAGACCAGATTTTTTTCACACGCTTCTTCACCATTGGTGGGACCGCATTCTGCCCCATGTGGAAAAACGGGAAAACCCGCTGTCTGCGCCTTTCTCTTGGCCCAGACAAGACCCCGATTTGTGGATGATCGTGAAGAAAAGCCACGAAAGGAATTTTGCCAACAGGCAGAGGAGCATTTTATCCCTTTGTGCAAAACCAGGCAGGAACCGACCAGAGCTTGGGGATTGTCCGCGCCATGGATTGCCATGGCGGGGCCGACTGGCTAGAAGCAAGGGGTTCGCCGCTGGTTTTTCCACAACCTTGGTCACAGCCCCCGTGAGTGTGAAGCGCTTCCATCTCCACCTGGTGTCCGACGCTACGGGCGAGACTCTGGACTCGGTGGTGAAGGCCACCCTGGTGCAGTTCGCCGACGCCGAGCCGGTGAAGCATTTCTGGCCGATGATCCGCACGCCGCGGCAGATGGAAAGGGTGATCGAGGACATCGCCGAGCGGCCAGGGCTGGTGATGTATACCCTGGTCAGCAGCGAGCTGCGCGAGGTCCTGGAAACCCATTGCCGGCGCCTGGGGCTTCTCACCATCGCCGTCCTTGACCCGGTGATCCAGGCGGTGGGCACCTATCTGGGGGAAAAGGCGCGGGGCCTGCCAGGCCGCCAGCACGCCATGGACGCCGCTTATTTCCGCCGCATCGATGCCATGCAATACACCCTTGCCCATGACGATGGACAACTCATCGAGGAATTCGGGCGCGCCGATATCGTCCTCATCGGGGTTTCGCGCACGTCGAAGACGCCAACCTCGATGTATCTTGCCAACCGCGGCTATAAGACGGCCAATTACCCCGTCGTGCCGGAGGTGCCGGTGCCACACGACCTTCGCGCCTTGACCAAGCCCCTGGTGGTGGGCCTTACCACCCAGCCCGACCGGCTGGTTCAAGTGCGCCGCAACCGGCTGCTCGCCCTTCAGGAAGAACGGGCGACCTCCTATGTGGACATCGCGCAAGTACGCGAAGAGCTGCAAGCCGCCCGCCGCCTGTTCAGCGAGCAAGGCTGGCCAGTGATCGACGTCACCCGGCGCTCGATCGAGGAAACCGCCGCCGCCGTCATCAACCTTTATCAACAACGCGCGGAAGGCACGGGCGGACCATGATGGCGAATGTGCCGCTCATCCTTGCCTCGGCCAGCGCCGCGCGGCGCCGGCTGCTAAGCGATGCCGGCATCCCCTTCGAAGCAATGGCGCCGCGCCTTGACGAAGCCGCATTGAAGGCGGCGCTTGCCCGGGCGGGCGCCACCCCCGCCAACATGGCGGACGCGCTGGCCGAGGCAAAGGCGGTGAAGCTCTCCGCGCGACGGCCGGAAGCCCTTGTCCTCGGCGCCGACCAGGTCCTTGTTTGTGAAGGCCGTGTTCACGACAAACCCATGGACCGGGCAGCGGCGCGGGCACAGTTGCGGATTTTGAGCGGGCGCACCCATCGCCTTGTCTGCGCCGCCGTCATCGCCGCGGCCGGCCGTCCCGTCTGGCGCCACGCGGAGACCGCGCGGCTTCACGTGCGGCCGCTGTCCGATGCCTTCATCGAGGCTTATTTGGACCAGGAAGGGAAAAAACTTCTCGGTTGCCTTGGCGCCTATCGTTTGGAAGGCATGGGGGTGCAGATTTTTGAAAAAATCGAAGGCGACCATTTCGCCATCCTCGGCCTGCCGCTGCTTGCCGTCATCGCTTATTTGCGCACACGCGCCATGGTGCCGGCATGAGACCCTCGGGCGCGGCGCGGCTTGCCGGCGTCGTTGGCTGGCCGGTCGCCCACTCCTTGAGCCCACGTCTTCACGGTGCTTGGCTCGACCGCTATGGAATTGATGGCGCCTATGTGCCCTTTGCCGTCGATTCTCAACATCTAGAATGTTTTTTGCGCCTCATACCCCATATGGGCGTTGTCGGGGTCAATATCACGCTTCCTCACAAAGAGGCGGCCCTCGCCTTGATGGACGCGGCGACGCCGATCGCCCGGCAGATCGGCGCGGTCAACATGGTGACGGTGGAGGATGGCCGGCTTGTCGGCGACAATACGGATGCCCCTGGCTTCTGGGCGCATCTGCGAGCAAGCCTTGGCGCGCGGGGGATCGCCGCCTTACATGGCCGTCCCCTCGTCGTCCTCGGTGCGGGCGGTGCCGCGCGGGCGGTTGCCGCGGCCCTGCTCGACCATCTCGACGGGCCGGTGCGGGTGATCAACCGCTCATTAGCGCGGGCGCAAAGCTTGGCCGCGATGTTTGCGACAGAGCGGCTTGTTCCCATCCCCTGGGAAAGCCGCGCCGCCGCCCTTGAAGAGGCGGGCCTCATCGTCAACGCCACCTCCCTCGGCATGGCGGGCGCGCCGCCGCTTGCCCTCGCCCTCGACCGGGCGATGGCGGGCGCGGTGGTCTATGATTGCGTTTACAGCCCACTGGAAACGGCGCTGCTTAAACAGGCGAAGGCGCGCGGCCTTGGCGCCATCGGCGGGCTCGGCATGCTGGCGCACCAGGCGCGGCCCGCCTTCGCCCGCTGGTTCGGCGCCCAGCCGGAGGTGACGGCGGAACTTTATGATGAGCTTGAATCGGCGTTGAGGGCGAGATGAAGCTCCTTGGCCTCACCGGCTCCATCGGCATGGGCAAATCGACGGCGGCGGCCATGTTCCGCGCCGCCGGGGTGCCGGTGTTCGATGCCGACGCCGCCGTCCACCGCCTTATCGGGCCGGGCGGCGCCGCCCTTGAGGCCATAGGCCAAGCCTTTCCCGACATGGTCGGCGGGAACGGCGTCGACCGCGAAAAGCTTGGCGCGCATGTGTTTGGCGATGCCGCGGCGAAGGCGCGGCTGGAAGCGATTTTACACCCGATGGTGGAAGGCGCACGCCGGCGCTGGCTGGCGCGCCAGCGCCGCCAGCGGGCGCCCTTGGTGGTCCTCGACATTCCCCTTTTGTACGAAACCGGCGGCGCGGCGCGCTGCGACGCGGTGGCGGTGGTGAGCGCCAGTTCCCGCCTGCAGCGGGCGCGGGTGCTTGCCCGGCCCGGCATGACGGAGGCCAAGTTCGCCGCCATCCTTGCCGCGCAGCTTCCCGACGCCGACAAGCGTCGGCGCGCCGACTATGTGATCCGCTCCGGATTGGGTCGCCGCGTCGCGCGCGAGGATGTCCGTCGGATTATTCACAGCATGACTTACGGGAAATAAACCATGCGCGAGATCGTTTTCGATACCGAAACCACGGGAATGGATCCGGCGGAAGGGCATCGTCTGGTGGAAATCGGCTGCGTCGAGCTGGTCAACCTCTTGCCCACGGGACGCCACTTCCAGGCCTATCTCAACCCAGAGCGCGAGGTGCCGGTGGATGCCTTCCAGGTCCACGGCCTTTCCAGCGAATTTCTTGCCGACAAGCCGCGCTTTTGCGAAATCGCCCGCGCGCTTCTCGACTTTCTAGGCGACGCCCGCCTCATCGCCCACAATGCCGAGTTCGACCTGCGCTTTGTCAATTGGGAGCTGGGCAACGCCGGCTTGGCGCCGCTTTCCGCCAGCCGGGTCACCGATACGCTGATGATGGCCCGCCAGCGTTTTCCCGGCATGCGCGCCAGCCTCGACAATCTGTGCCGGCGTTTCAACATCGACTTGTCGGCGCGGGGCAAGCATGGCGCACTCCTCGATGCCGAGCTTTTGGCCGAGGTTTATCTTGAGCTTAAGGGCGGGCGGCAAAAACGCCTTGACCTGTCGCGCGCCGCCGAATCCGTGGACCTGGAAGGCGAGGATGGCGCGGTCATCGCCGTGAGCCGCGCCCGTCCCCCCCGCCCCCATCAAGCCTCAGCGGCGGAAAAGGCGGCGCATGCCGCCTTCCTCAATGGTCTTCATGACCCCTTGTGGCGACGTTAGGGGCGGATCACGCCGTGCCGCCGGTGATGATGCCGCCACCCTCGCCTTGCCGCTGGGCCAATTGCTGACGGTATAGCCCGGCGAAATCGATCGGCTCCAGCATCAGGGGTGAAAAGCCGCCGTCGCGCACCGCGTCGGCCAGAATGCGCCGGGCGAAGGGGAACAAAAGATGCGGCGCTTCCACCAGAAGAAAGGGCTCGAGCGCCTCGCGCGGCACGTTGCGGATACCGAACAGACCGGCAAAAACAAGGTCGACGACGAAGGCGACCTTGTCGTCGTGGGTGGCGCTGGCCTCCAGCTTCATTTCCACCTCGTAAGAATCAGCGCCCAACTGGCGGGCGTTGACGTTGACATTGAGGTTGATCGCCGGCCGCGCTTCCGTCGCCCGCTGCAGGCTTTGCGGCGCGTTGGGGTTCTCGAAGGACAAGTCCTTCACATATTGCGCCAGCATGCCGGCTTGCGGCTGGTCGCTTTTGCCGGCGCCATCGCCAACGCCCGCGCCGGCAAGGCCTTCATCTCCATTGCCGTTGGGCTTTTCTTCGTTTTCTGCCATGATGGCCATCTCCATTGGGAAAATCTTGGCCGCCGAGCTAACATGGATGGGGGGGAAGGACAAGCATTGCGCGCAACCTTGCCCTTTGTCATCGCGTTCCTTATGTAATGGTTTAATATATTGGGCTAGGACTTTGATTTGCGCGCGGCCGTGCAGGCACGGATAAGTCGCCCCCGCGGTATGGAGTTGATGACCGGAACCATGAGCGCCGACCTCATCCAGATCATTATTTTCGCCATGATCGCGGCTTTCGTCGCGCTGCGCCTTATCGGGGTCTTTGGCCGTCATCAGGGCGATGAGCAGCCCTCGACGCCGGAGCATAACGGCGCCCGCCGCGACATCGCCAAAGCCGACGTGCTCGCCGGGCCGGATGCGCCGGACGCGAAAGGCAAGGGGGAAGCGGCGTTTTTCCATGCCGATCCGCAAGTGCGCGACGTCTTGCAGCGCATCGCCCATGCCGACCGGCAGTTCGATCCGGCGCGTTTCCTCGAAGGCGCGCGCAAGGCCTATGAAATGATCTTGGAGGCTTTCTGGAAGGGCGATAGGGAAACGCTCGCATCGTTTGTCGATGCCGATGTGCTGGCCAACTTCAGCGCCGCCATCGAGGCGCGGCAGGCCGCTGGCCAGACGGTGGAAAACCGGCTTGTTCACTTGAACGCCGTCGCCATCATGGCGGCCGAGATCGTCGGGAATGCGGCCCATATCACCGTCGCTTATGAGGCCGACATCATCGCCGCCGTGCGTGATCGCGATGGCAATCTGGCGGAAGGCTCGCTTTCCGACACCCACTTGGTGAAGGATATCTGGACCTTCGCCAGGCCCCTTAGGAGCCGCGATCCCAACTGGACGCTCGTCGAAACCGCCAGCGGCTGAGAGCCCGTTTGACCATGCCCACAAGGATCGCGCTGGCCAGGGACGGGGAGACAGGCAAAAGGCCAAGCGCCGACGTTGCGGCCTCGTCCTTGACCTTAAGCAAACGCTAGGCCGACCATGGCCTCGCCGCGTCATCTTGGGGCGAAAACGGCGGTACTGCTTCTTGTATTGGCCGGCCTCCCGCTTGTCGTTTTTTTCGCCCCCCGGCCTGCCGGAAAGATCACCTTGCGCCCGGTGGCGCTGGAAAGCCTCGCCGGCTGGGCCGGTGACGATATGAAAGGGGCGCTGGCGGCGCTAGGCAAATCCTGTCCCCGCCTTATCGAAGGGTCGGCGCAAGTTCTTGCCGATACTTTCCTGGTCGAGGCGCGCGATTGGCGCCCGCCTTGCTCGGCCCTTGCCACGGTGCCGGCGGCTGACACGGGCGCGGCGCGGCGCTTTTGGGAAAGCTATTTTTGGGCCTTCGAGCTACGGCAGAACGGCAAGGCGGCGGGCTTTTACACCGGCTATTTCGTGCCCCTGGTGGATGGCGCGCTTACCCCCGCGCCCGGCTATCGCGTTCCCCTCTATCGCCGCCCGCCAGAGCTTGTCGATGTCGACCTCGGCGCTTTCCGCCCGGCGCTCAAGGGCGAGCGCATCGCCGGGCGGCTGGAGGGACGGCGGCTCCTTCCCTTTGCCGACCGCGCCGCCATCGAGGCCGGCGCCCTTGCCGGGCGGGGGCTTGAGCTTCTTTGGCTCTCTGATCCGGTGGACGCTTTTTTTCTCCACATCCAAGGCTCAGGGATCGTCCGCCTGCCCGACGGAACGCAGCGCACGATCGGCTATGACGGGCAAAACGGCCATGTCTATCAGGCGATAGGCCGGGTCCTTATCGAGGCTGGCGAAATCGCCCCGGCGGCGATGAGCCTTGAGGCCATCATCGCCTGGATGCGGGCCAACCCGGAACGGGCGCAGGCCTTGATGCATGCCAACCCTTCCTTCGTTTTTTTCCGTTTTCTGCCAGGCGATACAGTTGTCGGCGCGCAAGGGGTGGGGCTGACGCAAGGCCGCTCCCTTGCGGTTGACCGAACGGTCGTTCCATTGGGGGCGCCGGTGTGGGTCTCGACCCGCCTGCCCGATGGCGGCGTCTTTCGCCGGCTGATGCTGGCGCAAGACACCGGCGGGGCGATCCGCGGCGCCGGGCGGGGCGACATATTTTTCGGCGAAGGGGCGACGGCGCGCGCCCTTGCCGGGGCCATGAAGGCCGCGGGGCGGATGGTGGTGCTGGTCCCCAAGACCGCGCGGGTGGTGGCCGCGCCGCCGCCATGAAGAAGGGGCTATCCGACAAGGACATAGCCCTGTGGCGCCGCGCCATGCGCGACGTGCGCCCCCGCAACGAGAGGGGGCCACCGCCTCTGCCGGAGGGCAAGAAGACTGCAGCCACCGTCCGCCGCCGCGGCGCGCCGCCGCCGTCCAAGGCGCGGGCACCGGAGGCCACGCTCGACCGGGGCTGGGAAAGGCGGGTCCGCCGCGGCCAGCTTATCCCCGACCGCAGCCTCGACCTTCATGGCTACTCGCAGGGCCGCGCCCATTCCTTGCTGCTGCGCGTTATCAGCGAAGCGCTTGAAACCGGGGCGCGGGTGGTGCTGGTGATCACCGGAAAAGGCCGGGACGGCGCGCCTGGCATCCTGCGCCGGGCGGTGCCGCAATGGCTGGCCGCGAGCCCCCTTGTCCCCCATATCCTCGCCATCAAGCCAGCCCACCCCAGCCATGGCGGCGACGGCGCGCTTTATGTCATCTTGCGGCGTCCACAGCGGCAAGGGCCATAACAAAGGGCGGCAAGGGATTGCCTTGCCGCCCGCGGGCGCGGCGCTGTCTTCAGCCGAAGCGCTTGGTGAAGCGCAGGCCGAACTCGGATCGGTCGTTGGAGCGAATGACCTCGACAAAGCCAGAAAAGAACTGATCAAGACGCCCCACGTCGTATTTTTCGTTGAAGATATTCTTGCCATAAAGCGCCAAGGCCCAGTCGCCCCCTGGCGCTTCGTATTTGATGTTGAAGCCGACCAGATCGCGGGCCGCCAAGCGATTGAACGGATTATTGACCGACTGGCCGAACATGGCGCTGCGATAGGAATAGTCGGCGCGCAACACAAGGGTGCCGCCATTGGCGAGGTCGACCGTATATTGCGGCGCGATGGCAAGCGTCCACTTCGGGGTCAGCGATGGCGTGTCGCCCTCCGCCACGCCGACCGTGCCGGGAAGCACCGAGGTGACCTCAGCATCGATATAGCCGATGCTTGATTGCAGCGAGAAAGCGTCGGTGACATGCACGGTGCCCTCCAACTCCACTCCGAGGGCGCGAGAGCGGCCGGCATTGGCGGTGATGGTGATGAACCCCGCCTCCGAGGGGGCGGAGAATTGCAGCGCCAAATCCTTGTAGCGGGTATAGAAGGCCGAGAGATAGAGTTGCAGCACGTCGGCGATGGTGCCCTTAAGGCCGGTCTCGTAATTCAGCGCAAAAGTAGGATTAAAGGATGCGAAAGTATCGGGCCCGCCAAAGGGGCGCGCCGGATAGCCGCCATTTTGATAGCCGCGCGAGATGGTGGCAAAGGCATTGAGGGTATCGGCGATGTCATAGGTCGCGTTGACGTCCCAAGTGACGGCATCCCAACTATCAGAGCGGAAAACCCGTTGGGCCGAGCCCGGCGTGCCATTGCCGTTGCCCGCGGGCGCTGGTAGGAACCAAGGAAAGTTGGTGAACAGCGCGTCGGCATCCTTTTCGTCCCTGGTGTAGCGCAAACCGCCGCCCAGCTTGAAATCGTCGCTCACCTGATAGCCACCATGGGCGTAGATGGCATAGCTGTTGGTGGTTTGGTTGATGTCGAAAGTATCACCGTGGGAAATAAAGGTGTTGGGGCCGGAAAAGGTGTTGCCTTCTTCGCGGAAATAATAAAGTCCGCCAACGAAATCGAGGGCGTCATATTCACCATTGAGTTGAGCCTCCACGGAAAATTGATCCGCTTCGCCCCGCTCGGGGAAGGACTGGAAGTCCTGGAAAGCAGTCTCGTCGTCAAGGCCGCCAGTATAGCTGGACTGACGATAGCTGGTGAGAAGCTTGGTGCTGAGATTGTCGTTGATAACATAACCGGCGGTCAGCGAGGTGCCGAAGCCAGAATTTGACTGGGCAAGAAGGCTGCCGACCGAGGTGTTGGTATCATCAAGGTTGGCGGCAAAATCACTGGACTTTAGGGGCCCGCCGGGCAGACCGGTCGCCGGCCCAATGGGGTCGGTGAAAAAGCCATTTCCGGTAGCCGCGAAAACACCTGGCGCATCAAGCCCGGGGATAATTTGTGCATAGGATGGCGATTGGCCGTTTTCACCCTGCACCACATCGGCGGTGGCAAGGAGGGAAAAACGGTCGCTGACGTCCCAGTTGATGGCAAGGCGGCCGGAGGCTTCGAACAGTTCGCCGACTTTGCGGACAGGCTCGACGATATTGAGCGCACGTCCAATCCCGTCGCGCCGGTCAACGGCGCCGGATACCGACACGCCGACCCGATCAGAAAGATTGAAGTTGCCGTAAAAATCGCCTGCTACCCGGGCCCGGGTACCCCCGGTGAGATTGAAGCGGAAGACTTCTTCCGCTCCCGGTTTCTTGGTGATGATGTTGACCGCGCCGCCGATGGTGTTGCGGCCATAGAACGTGCCTTGCGGCCCACGCAACACTTCAACGCGTTCGACATTGTTAAGGTTAAGATTGGCGCCCATCTGGCGGCCGAGGTAAACCCCGTCGACATAGACGCCAACGCCTGGATCGGTGGTGATGATATGGTCCTGCAAGCCAATGCCGCGGATGAAGATCGCGGCATGCGCGGGATTACCAACGCCAAAACGGGTGATGTTGAGGTTGGGCACATAATTGCCGACGTCGGACAAGGTGGCGGCATTGCGCGCCGTCAGGCCTTCTTCGGAAAAAGCAGTGATGGAAATTGGCGTGGCGTAAAGACTTTCCTCCCGCTTGCGGGCGGTGACGACGATTTCCTCGAACACGCTGGGACCGGCCTCGCGCATGGTCTGATCTTGCGCCATCGCCGGCATCGCCAGGGAAACAGCGACAAGGCCGCTGGCCGCGCTCACCAACAAGTGGCCGCGAGAGCCCTGGATCGAGGACGTGCCTGTTCCATTCCTTTTATTCGCCATCGTTACCTCCCTTGTCCTGGCAAAACCCTGCGCCTTGTTGGATCGGCGACGGCGCGAGCTTCGAGCGGGGATGAGGAGACAGTCAAGCAAAAACTTGACCATATGGACAAGTTCAAGGCGGGCTGTGGTCGGAAAACAACAGCGCTAAAGGATAAAGCGGCTCAGATCGGCGTCACCGGCGAGGTCGCCAACATGGGCCTTCACATATTCGGCATCGATGGCGACCGAGGTGCGCGGCGCATCGGCGGCGGTGAAGGAAACCTCGTCCAACAGCTTTTCCATCACCGTGTGCAGCCGCCGGGCGCCGATATTTTCCACCGCCTCGTTGACCTGGGCGGCGATGCGGGCGATTTCCGCGACGCCGCTTTCCTCGAAATCGAGGGTGACCTCCTCGGTCGCCAGCAGCGCCTTATACTGGCGGATGAGGGAGTTTTCCGGCTCGGTGAGGATGCGCTTGAAATCGTCCCTGGTAAGGCCCTTGAGCTCGACCCGGATCGGCAGGCGGCCCTGCAGCTCGGGCAACAAGTCCGAGGGCTTGGCCACGGAAAAGGCGCCCGAGGTGATGAAAAGCACATGGTCGGTCTTCACCGCGCCGTATTTGGTCGACACGCTGGTGCCCTCGATCAGCGGCAACAGGTCGCGCTGGACCCCTTCGCGCGAGACGTCGCCGCCATGGCGGCCGTCCGAGGCGCAGATCTTGTCGATCTCGTCGATGAAGACGATGCCATGGTTTTCCGTGACGTCGATCGCTTCGCGGATGATGGCGTCCTCGTCGAGCAATTTATCGGATTCCTCGGCCAACAGGATTTCATGCGACTGATCGACCGTCATGCGCCGGCGCTTGGTGCGCCCGCCAAAGGCCTTGCCCAGCACCTCGCCAAGATTGATCATCCCCATCTGCGCTCCCGGCATGCCGGGGATCTCGAAGGTGGACATCGGCCCGCCGCTATTGGCGACGTCCAGCTCGACTTCCTTCTCGCCCAGCGCCCCGGCGCGAAGCTGTTCGCGAAATTTATCGCGGGTCGCCTGGCTTGCGTCCTTGCCGACAAGGGCGTCGAGCAAGCGCTCCTCGGCGGCGAGCTGGGCCTGCGGCTTCACCCCTTCGCGTTTGGCGGCGCGCACTTGGGCGATGGCGACTTCGATGAGGTCGCGCACGATCTGCTCGACGTCGCGCCCGACATAGCCCACCTCGGTGAACTTGGTCGCTTCCACCTTGATGAAGGGGGCACCGGCGAGCTTTGCCAGGCGGCGGGAGATTTCCGTCTTGCCGCAGCCGGTGGGCCCGATCATCAGGATATTCTTGGGCAGCACTTCCTCGCGCAAGGCCGGTTCAAGCTGCTGGCGCCGCCAGCGGTTGCGCAAGGCAATGGCGACGGCGCGCTTGGCCTCGGCCTGGCCAACGATGAAGCGGTCGAGTTCGGAGACGATCTCCCGGGGGGAAAAGGCGTTCTGCATCAATAGCTCAATTTTTCGAGGAGCACCTGCTCGTTGGTGTAAACGCAGATCTCGGCGGCGATCAGCATCGCCTTGCGGGCGATGGCCTCGGCCTCAAGGTCCTGATCATAAAGCGCCCGCGCCGCGGCAAGGGCGTAATGGCCGCCCGAGCCGATGCCGATGATGCCGTCGGACGGCTCCAGCACATCGCCGGTGCCGGTAAGCACCAGGGAGACATCCTTGTCCGCCACCGCCATCATCGCCTCGAGGCGGCGCAAATAGCGGTCGGTGCGCCAATCCTTGGCAAGCTCGACGCAGGCCCGGCTGAGTTGGCCGGGAAAGCGCTCCAACTTGGCTTCCAGCCGCTCAAGAAGGGTGAAGGCATCGGCGGTGGCCCCGGCAAAGCCGGCCAGCACCGCCCCCTTGGCAAGGGTGCGCACCTTTCGCGCGTTGGCCTTCACCACCGTCTGGCCAAGGGAAACCTGGCCATCGCCAGCGACCACCACGGTGTTGCCTTTGCGCACCGATAAAATGGTGGTGCCGTGCCAGGGGGCAAGGGGTTGTGAATGGGTCACGGGCTTCTCCACAAGGAAGGCCAGATATAGGCGTCGCCGGCCAAGCTGCAACCCCGCGCGCTGGCCTTGCGCCGATGAAGCTGCTATAGGCCGCGCCAAAGCCATTGCAAAGAGGCAAAGTCATGCGCCGGGCTGAAGTGGAGCGTCGCACCGCCGAAACCGAGATTAAAGTTACCGTCGATCTCGATGGCGAGGGCCGCTATGAGGTGGCGACGGGGATCGGCTTTCTCGACCATATGCTGGAGCAACTGGCGCGCCATTCCCTCATCGACCTCTCCGTCGCCGCCAAGGGCGACCTCCACATCGACTTTCATCACACCACCGAGGACAGCGGCATCGCCATCGGCCAGGCGCTCGCCCAAGCGCTTGGCGCGCGGCGCGGCATCACCCGCTATGGCGCGGCGCTCGTCCCGATGGATGAAACCCTGACCCGGGTGGCGCTCGACCTTTCCGGCCGGCCCTATCTCGTGTGGAAGGTCGCCTTCACCCGCGACAAGCTGGGGGAGATGGATACCGAGTTGTTCAAGGAATGGTTCCAAGCCTTCGCCCAAGCCGCCGGCGCCACCCTGCATGTGGAAAATCTTTATGGCGCCAACAGCCATCATATCATCGAAAGCTGCTTTAAGGCCCTCGCCCGCGCCTTGCGCGAAGCGATCGCCCTCGACCCCCGCAAGGCCGACGCGGTGCCCTCGACCAAGGGGACGCTGACGGCATGAGCCAAAGCGTTGTGGTGATCGATTACGGCTCGGGCAACCTGCGCTCGGCCGCCAAGGCGCTCGAGCGGGCGGCCCATGAAAGCGGTCTTGCCGCCGATATCCAGGTCAGCGCCGATCCGGCGCGGGTGGCGGTGGCGGATCGTATCGTGTTGCCGGGCGTAGGCGCTTTTGCCGATTGCCTTGCCGGGCTCCGCGCCATCGATGGCCTGCTGGCAGCGCTCGAGGACACGGCGCGCCGCCGCGCCCGGCCGTTTTTGGGTATCTGTGTCGGCATGCAACTGCTGGCCCAGCACGGCCTTGAGCATGGCAGGCACCGGGGCCTGGGATGGATCGAGGGCACGGTTAAGCGGCTGTGCCCCAGTGACCCGGCGTTGAAAGTGCCGCATATGGGCTGGAACACCCTTGAGCTGACCGAAAAAGGCGCGGCGCACCCTCTTTTCGCCGGCCTTGCCGCCAGCGTGCATATGTATTTTGTGCACAGCTTCGCCCTCACCGAAAACCAGGGCGACGTGCTTGCCACCACCGAGCATGGCGGGCGGCATATCGCCGCGGTGGGGCGGGAAAACCTAGTGGGGGTTCAGTTCCACCCGGAAAAAAGCCAGGGCGCCGGCTTGCGCTTCCTCACCAACTTTCTTATGTGGCAACCATCATGACCGCGACCCCTTCTGCCAACCCGCCGCCGCGCCTTGCCGTCGAGACCGTCGAGCGCTTTCGCGCCGGAGACCTTGCCGATCTCTGCCGCGCCACCCGGGCGATGATCGAGGAAGGGGAGGATTCCTCCTTTTCCGGCGCGCCGACGCAAGAACGCCTCGCCGCCTTCTGGCAGGGCGTCGTTCTCGCGCCGCACCGCACCCTGGTGATCGGCCGGGTCGACAAGGTGATCGCCGGCGCCTTTCAACTGGTGCGCGCTGGCCCTTTATCGGAAATCGGGCCTTATGTCGCGGAGATCGCCAATTTCTTCGTCGCTCCCTGGGGCCGAGGACTGGGCCTTGCCCAGCGGCTGCTGGAGGAAGCGGAAGCCATCGCCCGCGCCAAGGGGGTGCGCATCCTCGATCTTTCGGTGCGCGCCAGCCGCACCCGCGCCATCGCCCGCTTCGAAGCGCAGGGCTATAGGCGCTGGGCGGAAAAGAAGCATTTCGCCCTGGTCGATGGCCATTTCGTGCCCGGCTATTTTTATTCCAAGGCGCTCGATGGCGAAGCGCCGTGATCCTTTATCCCGCGATCGACCTTAAAGAGGGGGCGTGCGTGCGCCTTGCCTTGGGCGATATGGCCCGGGCCACCGTTTACAACCCCGACCCCGCCGACCAAGCCCGCGCCTTCGCTGCCGCCGGCGCCCGCTGGCTGCACGTGGTGGACCTCGATGGCGCTTTTGCCGGACAGGCGCGCAACGGCGTGGCGGTGGCTGCCATCCTTGCCGCCGCGCCGGGGCTCAAGGTGCAGTTGGGCGGCGGCATCCGCGACCGGCGGGCGATCGATGCCTGGCTCGACAAGGGTGTCGCCCGCGTGGTCTTGGGGACCGCCGCGCTCACCGACAGCGCGCTGGTGAAAGCGGCGGCGCGCGACCATCCCGGCCGCATTCTCGTCGCGGTGGACGCCCGTGACGACCGGGTCGCGGTCGAAGGCTGGACGCGCGCCAGCGCGCATTCAGCCGTCGATCTCGCCCGCCGCTTTGAAGACGCCGGCGTCGCTGCCCTCCTATACACCGACATCGGCCGCGACGGGATGCTCGCCGGCTTGAATGTGGCGACAACCCGCGCCTTGGCGCAAGCGACGGGGCTGCCGGTCATCGCCTCCGGCGGGCTCGCCGGCCTTGCCGACCTTGAAGCGCTAAAAGCCGCGGCCAGGGACTTGCCGCCAGGCGCCATCGACGGGGTCATCGCCGGGCGGGCGCTTTACGATGGCCGGCTCGAGCTGCGCGAGGCCCTTGCCGCGCTTGCCGCTTGAGGGGTAAAAGCCCCCCATGCTCAAGGTCCGCCTCATCCCCTGCCTCGACGTGCGCGACGGCCGCGTGGTGAAGGGGGTCAACTTCGTCGATTTAAAGGACGCTGGCGACCCGGTGGAACAAGCCCGGGTCTACGACGGCGCCGGCGCGGACGAGCTGGTCTTCCTCGACATCACCGCCTCCGCCGAGCGGCGCGACATTCTCCTCGACGTGGTGGCGCGCACCGCGCAGGCCTGCTTCATGCCGCTGACCGTCGGCGGCGGCGTGCGCGGCGAGAACGATGTGCGCGCCCTGTTGCGCGCGGGCGCCGACAAGGTTTCGGTGATGACCGCGGCGGTGGCGCGCCCGGCGCTGGTCGGCGAACTGGCCGAGCGCTTCGGCAGCCAGTGCATCACCGTTGCCATCGATGCCAAAAAAGTCGCCCCCGGGCGCTGGCAGGTCTTCACCCATGGCGGCCGCGCGGCGAGCGAGTGGGACGCGCTTTGCTATGCCCGGGAGGTGGCGGCCTTGGGGGCGGGGGAGATTCTCCTCACCTCGATGGACCGGGATGGAACCCGCCAAGGCTTTGACCTTGAGCTTGTCCGCGCCGTCGCCGACGCGGTGCCGGTGCCGGTCATCGCCTCCGGCGGGGTCGGCGGCCTCGACCACCTCGTCGCCGGCGTCATCGAGGGCCACGCCAGCGCCGTCCTTGCCGCCTCCATCTTTCATTTCGGGGAATACAGCATCGCTCAAGCCAAGGCCCATATGGCGGCCCACGGCATCCCCGTGCGGGAAACACAGCCATGACCGAGGGTTCCGATGTTCTCACCCGCCTTTACCAGGTGATTGCCGCGCGCAAGGGCGCCGACCCGGCGCAATCCTATGTCGCCCGGCTTTACGCCAAGGGGCGCCTTAAGCTGGCCCAGAAGCTGGGCGAGGAAGCGGTGGAGACCGCCCTCGCCGCGGTCGCCCAGGAAAAAAGCGCAGTCATTGCCGAATCCGCCGATCTTTTGTTCCATCTCATGGTGCTGTGGGCGGACCTCGACATCGAGCCGAGCGCGGTCATGGCCGAGCTGGCCCGCCGCGAAGGGGTGTCGGGCTTTGCGCAAAAAGCGAAACGCAAGCGATCATCCCCTTAAGCTAAAGAGGAGACCCAGCCATGGCCGTGGCAGCGCGCGGCGCCTATGACCGCAACAATGTCTTCGCCAGGATCCTGCGCGGCGAAATCCCGTGCAAGCGGGTTTATGAGGACGATTTCGCCCTTGCCTTTCACGACATCAACCCCCAGGCGCCGACCCATGTCCTGGTGGTGCCCAAGGGCGATTATGTCTCCTTTGCCGATTTTTCCCAGAACGCGCCAGCCGAACTCATCGTCGGCTTTGTCCGCGCGGTGGGCCATGTGGCGCGCCTCTTGGGGCTGGAGGCGGCGGGCTATCGCCTGCTCGCCAACGCCGGGCAAGACGCCCATCAGGAGGTGCCCCACCTCCACGTTCACCTCTTCGCCGGCCGGCCCTTGGGGCCGATGCTGGCATCAGCCGGCTGATCAGGCGGCGAGCCGGCGCGCCACCAACGCCTTCAAGTCGGTTTCGGGGCGCGCCCCCATGTGGGAGATGACCTCGGCGGCGCAGATCGCCCCCATGCGCCCGGCGGTATGATAATCGCGCCCCTGCGCAAGGCCAGTAAGGAAGCCGGCGGCGAACAGGTCGCCCGCGCCGGTGGTGTCGACAATCCTTGCCACCGGCTCGGCATCGACCATGTGGACCTCGCCATCGGCGAGGATGACGGCGCCCTTTTCCGAGCGGGTGAGGGCGGCAACCCCGACATGGCCGCGCACCGCTTGCAAGGCGTCGTCGAAATGCGCCGCTTCGTAAAGCGACATCAGCTCCACTTCGTTGGCGAAAAGAATGTCCACATGGCGGTCCACGAGGTCGCGGAATTCGCGCCGCCAGCGCTCGACGCAAAAGGGGTCGGACAAGGACAAGGCGACCTTGGCGCCACTTGCATGGGCGATGTCCATCGCCTTGAGGAAGGCTTGCTTGGCGCTGGGCGGGTCCCACAGATAGCCTTCGAGATAAAGGGTGCGGGCGCGGCCGATGAAGGCGGGATCGATGTCATCGGGCGCCAATTCGGTGCACGCGCCAAGATAGGTGTTCATCGAGCGGTGGGCATCGGGGGTGACGAAAATCAGCGAGCGGGCGGTGGGCAGGCCGTTCTCCCGCATCGGGCCTTCATAGACCGCCCCCATGGCGCGGATGTCATGGGCGAAAATGCGGCCCAGCTCGTCCTTCGCCACCCGGCCGACATAGCCGCCGCGCGCCCCCAGCCCCGCCAGCGCGGCGATGGAGTTGGCGACCGAGCCGCCCGAGGCCTCGACGCCCGCGCCCATGGCCTGATAAAGCGCCGTCGCGCGCTCGGCGTCGATCAGCGTCATCGTCCCCTTGGGGATGGCATGGCGGACGAGGAATTCCTCCTCCGCCCGGCTGATGACATCGACGATGGCGTTGCCGATGCCCACGACATCGAGGTCCTGGGTGGTCATGCTGACTCCTTATTGGCGCAAAAACCCGGGCAGTATAAGGACCGCCTCGCCGCCGTCCAGCCATTGCAATGACCAGCCCGATAAATTATATCGAATTGATACATGTGAAGGGACGAGAATGCTGCGCTATTTCACCCGCGCCTTGGGCCAGTTGGACGACCCCATCTTCCGCCGGGTGCTGCTTCTGGGCCTCATCGGCGCGTTCATCGCCTTCATCGGCGCTTATCTGGCGGCGCGCTGGGGGCTTGGCCGCGTGAGCGCTTATGATTTCGCCTGGGCCGACCGGGCGGTGGACTGGGCGCTGGAGCTGGGCGGGCTCGCGGCCTTCCTCATCGCCGCCTATCTTTTGTTTCCCGCCGTGGCGACGGCGATGATGGGGCTGTTTCTCGACGATATCGTCGATGCGGTGGAAGCGCGCCATTATCCCGCCCGCCGTGCGTCCCGCCGGTTGGGGGTTCTCGCAGGGGTCACGGCCGGCCTGCGGCTCGGCCTTGCCATCGTCTTTTGGAATCTTCTCGCCCTGCCCCTCTATCTCATCTTGTGGTTCACCGGGGTCGGCGCCATCATCCTTTATGGCCTGCTCAACGGCTATTTGCTGGGCCGGGAATATCTAGAAATGGTGGCCTTGCGGCATATGAAGGGGCGGGATGCTAAACGTCAGCGCAAAGCCAATCGCGGCACCGTCCTTGGGGTGGGGCTTGCCGGCACCGCTCTTTTCATGATCCCCGTGGTCAATCTTCTGGCGCCGCTGTTGACCACGGCGGCGGCGGTTCACGCTTTTCACGCCATCGCGGACGATGAGGCATGAACAAAGCCCCTCTTGCCGCCACCGGGATATTGGCACTGGCGCTTGCGGCGTGCGCCGCGCCCACGCCGCCGCCATCTCCACCGCCAGAGCCGGGGCCGGCCGCCGTCCCGCCTGACGCGGCCTTGGCGCCGCCCGTGCCGCCGGCCCTTCCCGACCCCGAAAAGCTGAAAAACAGGACGCCCGCGGAGATTGCCGCGCTTTTGGGCTCGCCGGGCCTCATCCGCTGGGAAGGTGATGCGCAAGTCTATCAATATATAGGCCGCGCTTGCGTCCTCGACCTGGTTTTTTACGAACAAGGCGCGGGCGCGGCCTTTCGCCTTGTCTATTTCGAGGCCCGGGATGGCGCCAGCGCCCTTGCCCTCGATGCCGCGCCGTGCCTTGACGGGCTCATTAAGGCGCAGGCGGAAAAACGCTAAACAAAGCCCCCTTCTTCACGTGGTCTTGTCCTTATAGGCGCATAAATCGCGGATGACGCAGGTGGGGCAGGCCGGCTTGCGCGCCTTGCACACATAGCGGCCATGGAGGATGAGCCAATGATGGGCGTGGCGGCGATAAGCGGGGGGCACCACCCTTTCCAGCCCATCCTCGACCGCGCGCGGCGTCTTGCCGGGGGCAAGGCCGGTGCGGTTGGCGACCCGGAAAATATGGGTGTCGACGGCGATGGTCTCGGCCCCGAAGGCAACGTTGAGAACCACATTGGCGGTCTTGCGGCCAACCCCGGGCAAGGCTTCCAGGGCTTCGCGGCTGTGCGGCACCTTGCCGCCATGGCGCTCCAGCAACAGGCGGGAAAGGGCGATGATGTTCTTGGCCTTGCCGTTGAAAAGGCCGATGGTCTTGATATGCGCCTTTAAGCCGGCTTCGCCGAGGGCAAGCATGGCCGCCGGCGTTTTCACCTTTTTGAACAAGGCCTTGGTCGCCTTGTTGACGCCGGCGTCGGTGGCTTGCGCGGAAAGGACGACGGCGACCAGCAGGGTATAGGGGTTGACATAGGAAAGCTCGCTTGTTGGCGCGGGGTTTGCCTTGGCGAGGCGGGCGAAGAGTTCTTCGACAGTGGCAGCTTTCATGGGGGCAGCTTTCATGGGGGCGACTTTAAGGGCATCAACGCCAGCACGCAAACCGGCAAGGCTTGCGCACCCATGGCAGGGGACCTATCCTCACCCCCATGACCGCGATGGCCCACGCATCGAGGTCCGGCTGCTATCTCGACCTCGTCCTCAGCCCGGCGCAAGGCTTGAGCCGGCGCGGCCTTGCCCTCGTCATGGCGCTTGTCGGCGGCATGTCCCTGGTGGCGGGCGGGTTCTTCCTCAGCATCGGCGCCTGGCCGGTCAGCGGTTTTTTCGGCGCCGACCTCATCCTCCTTTGTCTTGCCTTTGGCGCCAGCCAGCGGGCGAGCATGACGCGCGAGCATATCACGCTCGATGAGACGCGCTTGCAAGTGGCCCGCATCCGCCCCCGCCACCGGGTCGAGGTGCATTGCTTCCAGCCCGCCTGGGTGCGGGTTCAGCTTGGCGGCGGCGTGGACGATGGGTGGGCGCTGAGCCTTGCCAGCCATGGCCGCCGGCTGGTGATTGGCGCCTTTCTGCCGCCGGCGGAGCGCCCGCGCGTCGCCGCCGTCATCCGCGCCGCCCTGGCGCGGCGCAAAGCGGCGCTCCTTGCCGGCTGAGACTTGATTTTAAGCTTTTGTTTTGGCGTCCATGCGGTCTTCCAGCACGTCGGCCATGCTGTAAAGCCCGGGCGGGCGGCCCTTCAGCCAGCGGGCGGCGGCGAGGGCGCCGCGGGCGAAAATGCTGCGGCTGGTCGCCTTGTGGCTCAGCTCCAGCCGTTCCTCCTCGCCGGCGAAAATAACACTGTGCTCGCCGGCGACGCTGCCGCCGCGCAGCACCGCAAAGCCGATGGCGCCGGGGGCGCGGGCGCCGCTCTCCCCGCCGCGCGCGGCGACCATCACTTCCTCCAGCGCCACCCCGCGCCCGGCGGCGGCGGCGCGCCCCAGCATCAAGGCGGTGCCCGAGGGCGCATCCACCTTGTGGCGATGGTGCATCTCAAGGATTTCGATATCCCAATCGGGGCCCAACCGGGCGGCGGCCTCGCGCACCAGGCTGGCGATGAGGTTGACGCCCAGGCTCATATTGGCCGAATGGACGATGGCGATGCGCCGGGCGGCCTGGCGCAAGGCGGCAAGATGCGCCGCCTCGAGCCCGGTGGTGCCGACGACAAGGGCGGCGCCCGCTTGCTCGGCGGCGGCGACATGGGCGGCGAGCGCCGCGGGGTGGGTGAAGTCGATGATAACCTCGCTCACCGCCGCGAGGGCGGCCGGGTCGGCGAAGACTTTGGTCTCGCGCACGGCGCCGCCTTCGGGGTGAGGGACTGGCCTGCCGACAAGCGGATGGCCGGCGCGCGCGCTGCCGCCGGCAAGAACGAGGCCCTCATCGCCGAGGGTTTCGCGCACCAGGGCCTTGCCCATGCGCCCGGCGATGCCGGTGATGCCGATGCGTAATGCGGTCATGGGCGAGGCCTTTTCTCAAACCCTTGGCCATGCTTAACCCGGAGGGGGTTTACGCTCAAGGCCGCGCTTTTTTTCAATCGGCGCCGGAAGGGGATATGCTTGAACTCTCGTCCGTCTCGAAGGGCGTCGTCGGGGTTGCCATGCCGACCACCACAATCGCGTCATAGCCGTCGATGAGGCGGTGCAGCGCCGGGCTGATGGCCTCGCCCGCCAGGGCCTTGCCCAAGGCCATGCTGGGGAAGAGGGTTATCTGCCGGGAGGCAAGATAGGGCGTGAGGGCGGCGAATTTGCCGGTGAAATCATCGCCGCAGTCGCGGATGCCTCCCTCCGCCAGGCGCTGCCTGCCCCCGGGCCCGCACAGGATGGCGAGGGAAAAGCCAGCGCCGCCTCTAGTAGCAGCCAAGGCATGCAGGCTGCGCCCCAGCGAGGGGACGCCGGCCGGCGTTTGATGGCGATGAAGATGCGCCATGCTCAAGCGCGCGAGGACACGGGTGGCTCCGCCGCCTTGCTGAAGCCGTTCATTCCAGAAGCGGTGGAAATTTTCCTCCATCAAGCGTTCGCGCCGCGCATGCGCTTTTCCAAGCCGCGGGTCATCGGCGAGGAAGGGACCATAAATATGTTTGGCGGTCGCCATTTCGTCGATGAGCGCCCGCGCTTCCGCCGGTCCCTCGGCAAAAAGCGCGTGCAGGTCTGCGAAAACGCTGTCGGGAGCGCGCGCCAGGTAAAAGGGTTCCGCTTGCGCTTCTCTACGATAAGCGGCGATGGCGGCGCGCTGGGCATCGGTCGCGGCAAACAGCGCCAGGCGGTCGAGGAGGAAGGGGGCGGAGGTGAGAAACTCCTGGTCGAGTCCCCATAAGAAGCGCGGCGTCGCGCCCCAATGATCGACAAGAAGGCGGAGCAGCGCCGCTTCTTGCTTGTTGCCAAGCACGGGCGCTTGCCGGGCGTTCGCCGGGTCGCCGAGAAAACGCGCCAACTCATCGCCGCCACGCCGGGCGATGTCTTCCACATTGGCCGCCATCCATGGCCCCAGCTCAACGGCGTAAGCGCCATAGCCGGCGGCATCGAGGCGGGGCAGGAGGGCGGCGATGAGCGCGCTGGTCTCGGCGATGCCGGGGGTGTCGCCGATAAGGAAGAAATGCGCTTCCTCTGCCTTAGTGGCGAGCCAGCCAAGGCCTTCGCTGCCGGGCCCTCCCTCATCGAGGCGCAGGGGCATGGCGATGGCCGGTTCGGCGGGCATGGAAGCGTCTTGCCCGCCGGCTTTCGCCGGCACGGCGAAAAAAAGGGCGAAGACGAGCGCCGGCGCTAGTGGTGCGATTCCAACGGATGGTTCCCTTCTGTTGGAGAAATCGCACCACAGATTGAATAATCTAGTGGTCCACTTTTCCCAAACGGATGGATTCATCCGTTTGGGGCGGACCACTAGAGCGGTTCTCAATCTCCTAAAATGACGGAACCGGCTCGCGTGAAGGAAATGCGCTCGTGCCCGAGGCTTGGCCATGGTGGCTTTCCAGCTTTATTCTGGCCTTGCAATAGCCGCCCAAGATGCTTGCTAAAGCCTTGGGTAAAAAGCGCAATTTTCGGCAAATTGGCGTAAAGCGGGATCGCCGGCGCCCTATTCGGTAAGGCCGCCCCAGAACTCCTTCACCTTGGCGAAAAAGCCGCTTGCCTCGGGCGAGCACGAACCCTTGGTCTCTTCCTCGATGGCGGCGAATTCGCGCATCAGCTCCTTCTGCCGCTTGTTGAGGTTGGTGGGGGTCTCGACCCGGACTTGGACGATCATATCGCCCGTCGGGCCACCGGAAATAGTGGGCATGCCCTTGCCGCGCAAGCGGAACTGGGCGCCCGACTGGGTGCCGGCGGGAATTTTCACCATGGCCTTGCCGCCGCCGATCGCCGGCACCGCCACATCGCCGCCGCTAATCGCCGTGGTCATGGCGAGCGGCATGAGGATGAGGAGGTTCTCCCGGTCGCGCTGGAAGAATTTGTGCGGCGCGATGGCGAGAAAAATATAAAGGTCGCCGGGCGGCCCGCCACGTAAGCCTGCCTCGCCCTCGCCGGCAAGACGAATGCGGGTGCCGCTCTCCACCCCTTGGGGGATTTTGACTGACAGAGTCTTATCGCGGCGCACCGCGCCTTGTCCGTGACAGGCCTTGCACGGGTTGGCGATCACCCGGCCCGCGCCCTGGCAAGTGGGGCAGCCGCGCTCCACCATGAAAAAACCCTGGGTGGTGCGCAGCTTGCCAGCGCCTTGGCAGGTGGGGCAAGTCTCGGGCTTGGCGCCGGCCTCGGCGCCGGTGCCGGAACAGGTCTCGCACGGCGCCGTGGCAGTGACGGTGATGGTCTTTGCCACCCCGGTGAAGGCTTCTTCGAGGGTGATCTCCATGTCATAGCGCAAATCGGCGCCGCGCCGGGCGCCGGAACGGCCGCGCCCGCGCCCGCCGCCCATGAATTCGCCGAACAAGTCGTCGAAAATATCGGAAAAGGAGGCCGCGAAATCAAAGCCGCCCGCGCCATGGCGGGCGCCGTTCATGCCCTCGAACGCGGCATGGCCATATTGGTCATAGGCGGCGCGCCGCTGCGGGTCCTTGAGAACCTCATAGGCCTCGGCCACTTCCTTGAAGCGGCGTTCGGCGTCCGGATTGTCCTTGTTGCGGTCCGGGTGATATTGCATCGCGCGTTTGCGAAATGCGGCTTTAAGCGCCCTTTCGTCGACGTCGCGGGCAACGCCCAAAGTTTCATAATAGTCTTGCTTGGCCATGCGCCGGTTCGACCCCCACCGATGAAACCGCCCGCCACGACCTATAAAGGATCGCCGCGAACGGTTTCCCTCTCCCTAACAGGCCCTTTCGGCCTGGCTCAGGCCGACTTCTTGTCGTCGTCCACTTCCTCGAAGTCGGCGTCGACCACGTCCTCATTGGCTGAAGCCTTGGCTTTTTCCTCGCCGCTTGGCGCAGCGGCGCCCGCCTGCTCGGCCTTGTAAATGGCCTCGCCCAGCTTCATCGCGGCCTGGGCCAAGACTTGCGTCTTGGCTTGGATGGCGTCCGCGTCATCGCCTTCAAGCGCCGTTTTGAGGTCGGCAATGGCGCTTTCGATGGCGCCCTTTTCCTCATGGCTCACCTTGCCGCCATGCTCGCTGAGCTGACGTTCGGTGGAGTGGACAAGGCTTTCGCCATGGTTCTTGGCTTCCACCAGGGCCCGCCGCTTCTTGTCTTCCTCGGCATGGGCCTCGGCGTCCTTGACCATTTTTTCAATGTCGGCTTCCGACAAGCCGCCCGAAGCCTGGATGCGGATCTGCTGCTCCTTGCCGGTGCCCTTGTCCTTGGCCGAAACATTGACGATGCCGTTGGCGTCGATGTCGAAGGCCACCTCGATCTGCGGCACGCCGCGCGGCGCCGGCGGCAGGCCGACAAGATCGAACTGGCCCAACAGCTTGTTGTCGGCGGCCATTTCCCGCTCGCCCTGGAAGACCCGGATGGTGACCGCGCCCTGATTGTCCTCGGCGGTGGAAAAGACCTGGCTTTTCTTGGTGGGGATGGTGGTGTTGCGGTCGATAAGGCGGGTGAAGACGCCGCCTAAGGTCTCGATGCCGAGGGACAGCGGGGTGACGTCGAGCAGCAGCACGTCCTTGACGTCGCCCTGCAAGACGCCGGCCTGGATGGCGGCGCCCATCGCCACCACCTCGTCGGGGTTGACCCCCTTATGGGGTTCGCGGCCGAAGAAATTCTTCACCGTGTCGATGACCTTGGGCATCCGGGTCATGCCGCCGACGAGGACCACCTCGTCGATCTCGCCGGCGGAGACCCCGGCGTCTTTGAGGGCCTTCTTGCACGGCTCCAAGGTGCGGCTGACGAGGTCGTCGACCAAGGCTTCGAGCTTGGCCCGGGTGAGCTTCATGGTGAGGTGCTTGGGCCCGGAGGCGTCGGCGGTGATGAACGGCAGGTTGACCTCGGTCTGGCTTGCTGAGGAAAGCTCGATCTTGGCTTTTTCCGCCGCTTCCTTCAGGCGCTGCAAGGCAAGCTTGTCCTTGCGCAGGTCGATGCCTGCCTCTTTCTTGAACTCGTCGGCCAGCCAATCGATGATCCGCTTGTCGAAATCCTCGCCGCCGAGGAAAGTATCGCCGTTGGTCGACTTCACCTCGAAAACGCCGTCGCCGATTTCCAGGATGGAGATATCGAAAGTGCCGCCGCCCAAGTCATAAACGGCGATGGTCTTGCCGTCCTGGCGATCGAGGCCATAGGCGAGCGCCGCCGCCGTCGGCTCGTTGATGATGCGCAGGACCTCCAAGCCGGCGATCTTGCCGGCGTCCTTGGTTGCCTGGCGCTGGGCGTCGTTGAAATAGGCGGGGACGGTGATGACCGCCTGGCTCACCTTTTCCCCCAGATAGGCTTCCGCCGTTTCCTTCATCTTCTGGAGGATGAAGGCGGAAATCTGAGAGGGCGAATATTTCTCGCCCCGCACCTCGACCCAAGCGTCGTTATTGTCGGCCTTGATGATCTTATAAGGCACCATGCCGATGTCCTTCTGGGTCATCGGGTCGTTGAAGGTGCGGCCGATGAGGCGCTTGATGGCGAACAGGGTCGCTTCCGGATTGGTCACCGCCTGGCGCTTGGCGGCCTGGCCTATAAGGCGCTCGCCCTCCGCGGTGAAGGCGACCATCGATGGCGTGGTGCGCGCGCCCTCGGCGTTTTCGATGACCTTGGGCTTGGCGCCCTCCATGATGGCGACGCACGAATTGGTGGTGCCAAGGTCGATCCCGATTACTTTTGACATCCGCTTAACCTCTCATTGTCCCGGCGGGTCACGCAGCCCCCAACGCGGCGGGCGGTAGGCTGACCCCCATCACCTATTTCATCTTCTCCATGCCGCGGCGTTGCCCACAAGCACTGGAAATTCGCCGCTTATATAAGCCTTGGTTGCGCGGCTGCAAGCCCCGCACCTTGATTTGCCGGGAGAAGAATGCGAATCACGCCAAGCACTTGGGCGATGCCCCCTGGGACGTGAAGGAATGGGAATGAGCAAAGAGCATGTGGCATCAGCCACCAAGCCATCCGGCCTTGTCGCCTGGGCGAAGGGGCTGGCCAAGGACATAGTGTGGATCGGCGGTTTCGTCGTCCTTTTCCATTCCTTCGCCTTTGGCGCCTATCACATTCCTTCGGGCTCGATGGAGCCGACCCTTCTTATCGGCGACCGTATCGTTGTCAGCAAGTTCGCCTATGGCTATTCCCGCCATTCCCTTCCTTTCAGCCCGCCGCTTTTTTCCGGCCGCCTTTGGGGCCGCGCGCCCAAGCGCGGCGATGTCGCGGTTTTCGTCGTGCCGGAACAGGACAACGAAGTCTTCATCAAGCGGGTGATCGGCCTCCCCGGCGACAAGGTGCAGATGCGCGGCGGGCGGCTTTACATCAATGACGTTATCGTGCCGCGCCGGCTTGTCCGCCAGCTCAGCACGCGCGATGCCGCCGGCTGGCCGCGCCTCATTCAAATTTACGAGGAAACGCTTCCCAATGGCGTTGCCCACCCGATCGCCGAATGGGGCGATGACCGCCCCTTGGACAACACGCCGCTGTTCACCGTGCCCGACGGGCAGTTCCTGATGATGGGCGACAACCGCGACAATTCCAACGATAGCCGGGCGCCGCATGGCTTTGGCCTCGTCACCAGCGAAGAGCTGATCGGCCGGGCGGAGGCGATCAGCTTTTCCCTGGCGCGCTGCGATAGGCGCGGCGGCGATGGCTGTTTTTTAGGGGTTCCCTGGGGCCGCTTCTTCAAAAGCATTCCTTAAGGCCCACCTTTTAAGCCATCGGCGCGACACGGCGATAGCTGAGGGCCTCGGCGATATGGCTCCGGTGGACATGGGGGGCGCCGGCAAGGTCGGCGATGGTGCGCGCGACTTTTAAAATCCGATGGTAGCCGCGGGCGGTGAGCCGCATCCTATCCACCGCCTCGCTAAGAAGGCGGCGCCCGGCCTCGTCGATGCGCGCCGCCTCTTCCAAAAGCTTGCCATCGGCCTCGGCGTTGCAGCGAATGACGCGGTCGGGCTCAAGGTCGCGATAGCGGTCGCGTTGCCGCTCGCGGGCGGTGGCGACGCGGCGCGCCACCTCGGCCGAGCCTTCCGCTGGCGGCGGCAGGCTCAAATCGGCGGCGGAGACCGCCGGGACCTCCACATGAAGGTCGATGCGGTCGAACATCGGCCCGGAAATGCGCGCTTGATAGTCAGCGGCGCAACGCGGCGCCCGAGCGCAGGCCAGCGCCGGGTCGGCCAAATGACCGCAGCGGCACGGGTTCATCGCGGCGATGAGCTGGAAGCGGGCGGGATAGGTGACATGGGCGTTGGCCCGGGCGACGACGACGCGGCCGGTCTCGAGGGGCTGGCGCAAGGCGTCGAGCGCCGGGCGCTGAAACTCCGGCAACTCATCAAGGAACAGCACGCCGCGATGGGCGAGGCTGACCTCGCCGGGCCGCGCCTTGAGCCCGCCCCCCACCAGGGCGGCCATCGAGGCGGAATGGTGCGGCGCGCGAAACGGCGGGGTGCGGCTGATGGCGCCGTCCGCCAGCTCGCCGGCGATGGAGGCGACCATCGAGACTTCCAGCGCTTCATCTGGGCCAAGCGCGGGCAACAGGCCTGGCAGCGCAGCGGCAAGCAGCGACTTGCCTGCCCCCGGCGGCCCCGACAGCAGCAGATTGTGGCCGCCGGCAGCAGCGATCTCGAGCGCCCGCTTGGCGCTCTCCTGGCCCTTGATTTCCGCCAGATCCACCGCGACGCGCACCGCCTCGGCAAGCTTGGGCGTGGGCGCGGCGAGCAGTTGCCGGCCCTTGAAATGGTTGACCAGCTCCAACAGATGATGGGCGGCCAGCACCTCGATACGCCCGGCCCAGGCGGCTTCGCCCCCTTGCGCGGCGGGGCAAACCAGCCCCAAGTCGAGGGACGAGGCGTGGAGCGCGGCCAAAAGCACGCCGGGCACAGGCTGGATGGCGCCATCGAGGCCGAGCTCGCCCACCGCAAGATGGCCGGCAAGCTCTTCCGCATCGAGGGTGCCCAAGGCAAGCATCAGGCCAAGGGCGATGGCAAGATCGAAATGGCTTCCCTCCTTGGGCAGATCGGCGGGCGCAAGGTTGATGGTGATGCGCTTGGGGGGAAGGGCGAGCCCCAGGGCGCCGAGGGCCGAGCGCACCCGCTCGCGCGCTTCGGTCACCGCCTTGTCGGGCAAGCCGACAATGGCGAAGGCCGGCAAGCCGGGGCTTAAGGAAACCTGCACATCCACCGTGCGCGCTTCCAGCCCGAGAAAAGCAACCGTAGTGATGTGCGCGACCATTGATGCCCCCTTATTGCCAGCATAAGGGGATGGAATGCACGCCGCCAACGGGAAATTATGTGTGGACCAAGCGCCAAGGGCGCGATGAGTGGGCCTTGTGAAAACAGGCTCTAAAAGTAGCGGGTGAAGCGAAGCTGCAGGAAATCGTCATCCGCCAGCGGCAAGAGCCCGTCCGGCGGCGCGACATCGAAAAACAGCCGGGCATCCAGCGAGACATACCATTTCTCGCCCAGCCGCCGCCCGGCTTCGATGTTGAGCGCGTTCGCCTTGCCGCCGGCATCGATGATGACGCCAGCAAGGACGGCGGTGTTGGCGGCGTCGGTGGCGGCAAGGCGCAGGCCAAGGAAAACATCGTTTTCGAACGGGCTGAGCAAGGTCTTACCCCGGCTGTCGTAAAGATATTCGGCAAGCAGGCCAAGGTCGGCGGCGCCATCGCTAAGGTTGAAAAGGGTATATTCAAAGCCAGCGGCAAGGGCGGTGAAGTCGCCCGCCGCGGTCCATTGGCGCAAGCCCTCGAATTTCAGCAACCAGGCGCCCAGCGTTGCCTGGGCGTCGATCCCCGCCTGCTTGATAAGGTCGTAGCGCGGCACCAGGACCGGCGCGCCGTCGCCGTCGAGGCCAGGGAGAAGCCGCGGGTCGCGGGCGTTGCCGGCAAAATAGGAAAGGCCGAGGTCGAAGGGCCCCATGGCATGGCTCCAGCGCGCCGCCCAGCTAAACCGCCAATCCTTGTCCCCCGCCTGCCACTGGGTCTGGCTGCGGTCGACGGGGAGAGGAAGGTTGGGTCGCCCCTTCGCGCCGGGAAAGCGCCGCTCGCGGGTCCAGGGAAGGGCGTAAAAGGCAAAGGTGCCCAGTTCGGAAACATATTTGGCGCTGGCCATCAACTGGCCCAGCTTGTCCTCCTGGTCGATGTCCTCGAGGGCGTCGTCCTGGTTGATGATATCCACCAGATGGACCGCCTCGGTCACTCCCCAGAACACCGTATCGAAGCCAAGGCGCAGCTCCAGGGGTCCGAAGACGCCGATCCACTTGGCTTCGCGAATGTCGCCGTGGCTGCGCCGGCGGTCGCGCCCGTCGAGGCGGCCAAAGCCGGTGACCACAAGCTGCTGGTCGCCATCGGCCCAGGACCAGGCGAGGCTGGGCTGGGCGGCAAAGGAGCCGTTCATATGACTTGCGGCGCCGTCACGGCTGTCTTGCGGGAACCACCGCCCTTCGGCTTCGATATAGCCGGAGACACTAAAGCGCCGGCTAGTGATGCCCGCCCCCGTCAAGTCAAAGGGGATGGCGCTTGAAAAGTCCTCCGGCGGCGCTTCGTGCGGGCCTTGGGCAAGCGGCGCGGCGGCGCTTTCCGTCATCCCTGGGGGCGGGGTTTCCCGTGGCAGTGACGGCGCAGGCACGGCGGCGGCGACGAAATCGAACACCCAGCGCCGCCCCTGGCCATGCCGGCCCGGCAAGGTGAAGCGGCGGGCAAGTGTCATGCGCTGGCCGGCGGCGACTTCCACCCGCGGCGGGTTTTCCCCGCTGGCGGGCAAGAAGCGGGCGGCCAAGGCGGTTGCCGTGGCTTGGCGTTGGGCGCCGGCTTGGGTTGCCGCCGGCAACAGGACGAGGAGCTTGTTGTCCTTGACCGCAAGCTCGACCTCGACCGCCTCGTCAAGCTCCAGCACGAGGCGGACGAAATGAGGGTGCTCGCCGAGGCGCAAGTCCACAAGAGTGGCGGCCCCGGCAGGGCTGCAGAACAGCAAGCCGGCCAAAGCCGCGCCGAGCAAGCTTGAAAGGAACGGGGCCCTAGGGGCCCGTGGTAGCGTCGTCATGCCCGAGCTCGGTTTTAATTTCTATGCCAATGAGTGTGCCGGCAAGACGTTGCCTAGCGGTAAAAATCCAGGCTTGTGCCTATTGCCGGGCAAGACTGGCGCGCGAGAAATCGGCTTGCCCCAGTCCCGCCGCCAGGCGGTAAGCAGACCACATAAGCCGCGTCGCCTTGCCCGTCTGGTGGTTGACCATCTCCATGTCATGGGCCCGCCACCAGCGCCCGCCATATTGGCGATAGCTTTTTAAGGTCAAGGTCTTAACATGGGCGCCCTGGCGGTCGTAATAAGCAATTTTCTGAGTGCGCAATTCCTGCCGGTCGAGCCAGACGATGAGCTTGGAATAGCCCGAGTCTTCGTATTTAGGCCGCCGCTCGACGACATGGCAGATGAGGCCACCGCAGGGCTCGTCGCGCAGATAGAGATGCTCGTATTTGCCCGGCTCGGGCGCCACCATGTCTTCATAGGCGAATTCCGAGCCCATGAAGGGGCCCGATTTGTTGACCGAGGCGATGCGCTTCACCCGCTTCATGGCAGGGAGGAAAATCCACTGGTCATCGGGCTCGAGGATGCGGGCATAGGTCAAAAGCGCGGTGCCCTTCACGTCGGCTGGCTGGTGGAACACCACCAGCGACCAGTCGCCTTCGCCCGGCTCGGGCGCTTCCAGGGTTTTTATCACCAGCTGGCGCTGGCCGGTCTCGCCGCGGGCGCTGGTCAGCACCATGGTAAGCGTTGCCACGCTGTCGCTAAAGCCGGCGTCGCGGCGCTCCGCCTCGAGGGCGATTTCCAGGCCGCGCTCCTGCGCCGTCATGGCGCTGGCGCTGGCGCTGCACAGAATAAGTCCCAAGGCGGCGATAGCCGGTTTCAACACAGAGCGCGACCCTCTTCGACGACCATGCCGGCCAAGCCTCGTGTGGTGGATTTGAAGTTCGTGACATTGCTTACGGCAGTCTCCAAAAACGAACTTCAAATCCAAAAACCCCACGAGATTCATAAACTGCTCGTGTCCTCATCGAATCCGAAGTTCGTTCTGAGCTTACCCCATGGCGTGGCGAACTTCGGATTCGGGACACTAGCGCGCCAAGGTTGACGAGGCGTGAACGCGGATAAACTAACCGAAGATCCGCTCGATCCCCTCGAAGCTGATGCTGGTGCCATCGTCGAAGGTGATGGTGCCGGCGGCATCCTGGCCCAAGTCCAGCTCATCGCCCGCTTGAAGCGTATAAGTCTCGCCATTGTCGAGGGTCACGGTCCAGCTTGCGCCAGAGGGCAGGTCGGCAAGGCCTTGTAATTCAATACTATCGACCCAGCCTTCGCCGACACCGCCGGACACCATGTCCTTGCCATCGCCGGGGGCGAAGACGAAAAGGTCGGAGCCGTCGCCGCCATAAAGCCGGTCATCACCGGCGCCGCCAATCAGCGTGTCGTTGCCGGCGCCGCCGTCGAGGCGGTCGTTGCCCTGGCCGCCGACGATGACATCGTCGCCCGCCGAGCCGGTGATCTTATCATTGCCCTTGCCGCCGTCGATTTTGTCGATGCCGATAAGGGTGGTGGCGGAGAAGTCGAGGACGTTGTTGGAAGCATCGCCCTCGATGGTGACGCCGGCAAAGCCGTTGGCGTTGATCTCCTCGACGGCGCCGGCCTCGAACTTATAGTCGATGCCGATGCGGGTGTTGTCCTCGCCGGCGAGGATGCGGTCATAGCCCTCGCCGCCGGAGAAGCTGTCGAAGCCATCGCCGGTGCCGGAGACGAGGAAGGTGTCGTTGCCGGCGCCGCCGTCGAGGCGGTCGTTGCCCTGGCCGCCGACGATGACATCGTCGCCCGCCGAGCCGGTGATCTTATCATTGCCCTTGCCGCCGTCGATTTTGTCGATGCCGATAAGGG
>JBMOOS010000041.1:0-34019 GCA_049324415.1 Pseudomonadota bacterium | reverse complement strand
CCGCCAAGCGGCGGGCGACCGGGGAAAGGGGGCGGGACAGCCTACCTTCACGGTCCAGCCACCAATTGACCCCGGCGAGCGCCAGCACGGCGAGAACAGAAGTCAAAAAAAACAGTGGATCCATGAAACCTACTCCACGGCGAGGACCAGCTTGCCGCGGACATGGCCGGCCTTGGAGATCTCCATGGCGCGGGCGGCCTCCTTCAAGGCCATGACCGTCACCGGCGGCGGCTTCAAGCCACCGTCGGCGATGGCCCGGCCGATGCCGCGAAGCTGCGCGCCGTTGGGGGTTACCATGATGCGCTGGCCGCGAATCCCCCTGGCCTGGCATATCGCTTGGTCGGGCGCATCGTTCAGACACGCGATGGCGCCGCCGGCGCGCACCAGGGCATAGCTGCGCTCCAGCGTCTTGCCGCCGACGCTGTCGAGCACCAGGTCATAGCCCTTGGGCGCCGCCCTCGCGAACATCTCCCAGGCATCCTCGCGCCGATAGTCGACGACCTGGCTTGCCCCCAGCTCATGGACATAGCCCTTATTGGCGTTGCTCGCGCTCGCCACCACCTTGGCGCCGAAGTGCCGCGCCACCTGCACCGCGATGGAGCCGACGCCGCCCGCCCCGGCGTGCACCAGAACGCTCTGCCCCGGCGCGACGCCGGAAAACCCCAGCAAGGCCTGCCAGGCGGTCAAGGCGGCGATGGGCAAGGCGGCGGCCTGATGAAAGTCGAGGCCCTCCGGGATGGGGGCGAGCATCGCCGCCGGTGCCGCGATATAATCGGCATAGGTGCCGTCCTTGACCGGGCCGGCCTTGCGGATATAGCCATGGACCCGGTCGCCTTCGGCAAAGCCGGTGACGCCCTCGCCCAGCGCCGCGACGGTGCCGGCGGCGTCCCAGCCCGGGATGACGGGAAAGGCGCAGGGGAAATAATCCCGCATCATGCCATCGCGGATTTTCCAGTCGATGGGATTGATCCCGGCGGCGCGGATGCGCACCAAAACTTCGCCCGGCCCTGCCTGGCAACGGGGCAAGGTGCCGACCTCGATGACCTCCGGACCGCCAAAGCGGCGGTAATAGACGGCGCGCATGGCCGCTCACCCCTTATCTTGGACCCCATATCATTGTAAGGAGCCTTGGCAATTGCAAGGGGGCCATCCATGCCGCCTTGTCCATAAAGGAGCATGGCTGTGGATGGATATGTGAGCGATGGCGTGGGGCTTTTGGGTTTTGCCCTGATTCTCGGCAGCTATGGCGCGCTCCAGGCGCGTCAGATCGACCCCCATGGACTGGCCTATTCCCTTCTCAACGCGGCGGGTGCCGGGGCGGTCATTGTCTCCCTTATCCATGACTTCAACCTCTCGGCCCTGTTGATCGAGGCCTTCTGGCTTGTCATCAGCCTCATGGGCGTCGGCCGCTGGCTATGGAAGCGCCGGCTTTAGGGTGGCGAAGAGATCGATGCGCACGGTGACGGCAAGGCCGATGAATTTTGGGTTGGCCCAGATCCCCTCGCCAAGGCCAAAGGCCAGGCGATCGAGGGACAGCGCGCCGCGGGCGTGCGCGCCATCGCCAGCGATCGCCAGGGTGAAGGGAAGGACGACGCGCACCGTCCTGTCGCGGATCGTCAGATCGGCATCCATCCGATAGCCGCCATCCGCCGCCCGGGTGACGGCGCGGCTGACAAACCGCGCCTCGGGAAATTTCCTGGTATTGAACCAGTCCCCGCCCAAAAGCGCGTCATTGGCGTCCTGCGAGCCGGCGGCAACGCTGGTCAAATCGACAAGGACTTCGACATGCGCTTGCTCGGGCGCTTGCGGGTCAAAGGCGATCTTGGCGGCAAAACGGGAAAAGTGGCCTTCCTGTAGCTTGCCTTCCTGGCTGAATTCAAAGCCGAGGCGCGAGCGCGCCATGTCCACTTCCCAAGAAGGGGCTTGCGCCATGGCCGCCTGGCTTAGGAAAAAAACCGACAAAACAATGAATAAAGCCCGCATGTTCAGGCATTGCCTCATTTCATCTTGTTGGGAAGCATGCGGCGCAGCACGTCATCCTTGCGCCGCCAATGATGGTGCAACGCCGCCGCCACATGGAGGAGAAGCAAGGCGACGAGAAGATAGGCGAAAACCGCGTGCGCGGTCTCGAAAAAGCGATGATGGCCGGCATTGGGCGCCAGCAGCCGAGGGAGGGTGAAAAGGCCGAAAACCTCGGTCGGGATGCCGCGGGTCGCGGTCGAGACCGACAGCCAGCCAGCCAGCGGCATGGCGATGAGAAGGGTATAAAGCCCGGCATGGCTGAGGCGGGCCAGCGCGCGCTCATAAGGCTTGAGATCGCCAGGCGCCGCGGGACCCGGGCTGAACCAGCGCCAGCCAAGGCGCAAGGCGGTCAAGGCCAATACCAACAGGCCAAAGGACTTATGCCATTGGATGATGCGAAAACGCGTGCCGATGTCGGTGATGAATTCGGCGGCCGCAAAGCCCGCCACTAAAAGGCCAAGCACGAGGAGGGCGGTCAGCCAGTGGAAAAGCTGGCTCACACCTCCCCAACGTCGATGGCTGTCACGCCAGGCCATGGGCGGCTTACTCCTTGGGCGCCCGATTAAGCTCGGCCTCGATGCGCAAGACCACCTCGTCGCCGACGGCGGGGACATATTTGTCCATGCCCCAGGCGCTGCGCTGCAAGCGGCCGCTCGCCTTGACGCCCGCCACTTCCTTGTTGGGGTCCATGGGATGTGGCCCGCGTTTCACCAGGACCGCGTCCAAGACGAGGGGCCGGGTGACCCCAAGCAAGGTGAGATCCCCGACAATCCGCGCCTTGCCCTCCCCGGTCTCTTCTATGGCGCGGCTGACGAAGCGCATGGTGGGAAAGGCCTCGGCATTGAAAAAGTCGGGGCTGCGCAAGTGCGCATCCCGCTCGGCCCAGCCGGTGTCGATGCTGGCGGTGCGGATGGTGACGTCAAGCTGACTGCGCGCCAGCGCTGCCCAATCGGCCTCGATCCTGGCGTCATAATCGGCAAAGCGCCCGATGGTGGTGGAAAAGCCCAGGTGATCGATCTCGAAGCCGACAAAGGCATGGGATTTGTCGATGACATAGCTCTCGCCATAGGCCGGCGGCACGGCAGCGGCCATCAGGCCCAACGCGGCAAAGCTCAAGGCAAGTCGGTTCATGGGTGCGCTCTCCAATCCTTATTTTTAAGCCCGCATTCGGCTGCTAGATATGAGACAATGGGGGCCGGCGACAATCGTCAAACGGGAAACACTGTGTTCCAGACAAGCGCGCCGGCCATGCCGGCCTCACGGAAAAACCGGATGAAACAGACTATCGCTTTGTTTTTCATGCCCTTTCTCCTTGCCGCCTGCACGGCGCTGCGGGTCGCAACGCATCATCCCAGCAGCGATGCGGCGCAAGCGCCGGCCGGCCTCTACCATGCCGACCCGGAGCATAAGTCGCTGAGTTTTGCCGTTGCCCATATGGGCTTTTCCCGCTTTGTCGCCCGCTTCGATGCATGGGATGCCAGCCTCGATTTTGACAATAACAGTGTCACACAATCGCGTGTCACGGCGCGCATCATGGCCGACAGCCTCTCGGCCCCGGCGCCGGTCTTTGACGGCCTCATCAAGGGCAAGGATATGCTGGACGCCGCCAGCCATCCGGAAATCACCTTCGTCTCGACGGCGCTCGAGCAAAGGGACGCGCGTTCGGGGCTGATGCACGGCATCTTGACCATCCGCGGGCGCAGCGCCCCCGTTACTTTGGCGGTAACCTTCAACGGCGGCGCGCGCAATCCGCTGACCGGGGTTCATACCTTGGGGTTCTCCGCCACCGGAACCTTTGCGCGCAGCGCCTTTGGCCTTGCCGCCTGGCCCATCGTGGTGGCGGACGAAGTGACTTTCTCCATCGAGGTCGAATTTCGCTACTTGGCCGATTTGGAAACGAAAAAATAATTCATCCCGTCGCAAGCGCCTTTTCAAGGACGTCGGCCAAGCGCTCGATAAGGGCACGCCGTGCGGCGGACGCGGGCGGGCGGGCAACGCCATCGGACAAGGCCGACCAGCCGGGCGCCCGGCGGGCGGCCTTGAGGTGCGGAGCCAGGGCTTGCCACAGACCCTCATCATCGATGGCGGCTGCGCGCATCGCTTCCTGCGCGCCGTGACCGCGCTTGAGCAAGGCGGCAAGGAGGGCCGCTTCCCGCTGCGCCAGCAGCCGCAAGGTGGGCGTATCGACGCGCAGCGCGGCAAGCCCGGTCAGCGTTTCCTTCAACCGCCCGCCATGACGGCGCAGCGTATCGATGACGAACCCTACCGCCGCGCCGCCGAGCGCCGCCGCGCCCAAGCTAAGGCCGCCGACCATGAGGTCGAGGGCAAGCCCGGCGGCGGCGCCGGTCGCCATCGCCTTGCCGGCGTCGAGCCCGAAACGCTCCAGCACCTTGGGGTCGAAGGCGTCCTCCCGCCATGCGCCTTCGCTGATCGCAAGCGTATCGGGCAAATAGTCGTTTTCCTTGAAGCGGTAGAGGTCGAGGAGGGCGGCCACCGTTTCCCGCTCACGGGCGCGGGTGGCGCTTTTCAGCGCCCGCGCCGTCAGCGCCCGCGCCTGGTCATCGTCGGCGGCATAGATGCGCCGGGCGGCGGCGATGTCCACCAGCATTTCCGCCACCATCACCGCCCCCGCGCGCCTTAACGCCGCCCGCCGCGCCGTCAACCCGGCGCGCAGTTCGTCGAGCAACGGCGCATGGCGCTCGGCGAGGGCGGCGATCTTGCCATAAAGCGCAAGCTCGCCCGCTTCATCAAAGACCACGGTGTCGAAGGCGACCACGGCGTGCATGTTGACCCGCGCCAAGGCCTCGCGCCAGGCGTCCTCATCGGCATCGCCGGCGGCGATGAAATTGAGCACCGCCACCACCGGACGCGCGGTGCGGCCCAACAGCTCCAGTTCGTCGCGATATTTGCCGTGGACGGGCTCGCGCGCGTCGATCACATAGAGCACCACATCGGCGGCAAGAAGCTGGGCGAGCGCCTTGGCCTCCTGGGTAAAACCCGCCTGCAGGCCGGGCTGGCGGGCAAAGGCGCGCAAGGCCTCGAGCCAATCCTCGCCGCGGCTCTGGCGCAGGGCATCGACATGGCGCAAAAGCCCGCTTGAATCCTCAAAGCCCGGGGTGTCGTAAAGCCGCACCGCCGCCTGCCCGCCAACGGCCAGCGCCGCCATCTCCACATGACGGGTGGTGGCCGGCCGGGCCGAGACCTCGCCAAAGTCGCGCTCGCGGGTAAGGGTGCGCATCAGCGAGGTCTTGCCGGTGTTGGTGTGGCCGATGACGGCGATATCGAGACCGTTTTTCACCGCTCCGCCCCTAACAGCCGGTCGAGCCGCGCCCGCTGCTCCACGGGCATGTGATCAAGATCGATGGCGATCATCGCTTCGCTGGCGATCCCCGCCTGGTGCGCCGCCGCGACCCAGTCGCCCAGCCGCTGCGCAGCGTCCGCCGGCCCCAGCCTGGCCGTCGCCCGGGCGGCGCCGGTGAAAAGCGCGAACAGCCGCCCGCCGGCAGCGGCATGAAGCTGTTTCAGCGCCGCCATCACCCCGCGGTCGGGGGTGTGGGCAAGGTCGAGGGCGACGACCAGGCGGGCCGGCATCCGTTCCTTAACAGCCCCCGCCACCCGCTCAAGATCGGCCACGCTGTCGAGATTGCCTAAGTCCATGAACGGCGCCGCCGTGCCTGGGGGCGGCCAGTTGGCGCCAGCCGCCGGCAATTCCCAGCCCATGACATAGACGGGGCCGGGCGGCGGCGGCGACGGCATGGCCTCGACATCCGCGGCAATGACAAGGCAGGACGGCTTTTGCCCATCGGGGTCGACGATTTTGGTGCTGGCAACGATGGGGCTTAAAAGCGGCACCAGCCGGGCATAGCCGGGGCGCGACAGGTCGAGCGGCGTCCGGCGCTCCGCCCGCCAGGCCTTAAGACAAGAAAAAGCAAGGGCGAGGAGCCTTGGCACAAGGCCATAGAGTATGAGCGCGGCGATGAGAAATGTCGCGAAGGCCTGCTCATCGGCGGCCGATATGTCAGGAGGCGCCGGCCATTGGGCCGCCGCCACCGCTTGCGCATCGGGCATGGCAAAGCCAAGAAAGGCGAGCGGCGCGGCAAGGACCTGGGTCAGTTCCTGATAGGCGGCCGCCGAGAGGATGGTGGTCTCCCAAACGAAATGATAGCTCCGCGCCGCCAACAGGAGCAACGTCATGGCGAGCGCGCCGGCCAAATAGGCGCTCCACAAGCCATGGCTGACGGCGGACGCGAGCCAGCGTCCCGCCGCGCCGCGCCCCCAGCGGCTGCCCGCTGCCTGAATGGCGGCGGCGCGGGCGGCGCCCCTCCTCAACCGCCCGGCCAAGCGTTGCCATGCCCATAGCAAGGCCTGACCGGCAAGCCCGCCGCGGGCCCGTCTTGGCGCCAGCGCCATCAGCGCCAGCCAGGCAATGAAGCTGATGAGATGTAGGCCGAGAAGCGCCGCCAGCAGCCAAAAAATATTGACCGTCGGGCCTTGCGCGCTGGCAAAGGCGGTGCGCGCCGTCGCCGCCCCGGCAAGGCCGGCGACAACAAGTCCGACAAGAAGGGCGGCGCGCAACAGGCCAGCGAGATGGCCAAGCTCGCGCGCCAGCCGACCGGCTTGAGGCACAAGCAGGGCGCGGGCCCGCACTTTTTCTTCCATGCCGCCTTTAAGGGCGCGCGCCTTGGCAAGCACCGGCGCTTCGTCGGCCGCGTCCGGAGGACCGCAAGCCAATTCGTCATAGCGCACCGCTTCCGCCAGCAAGCGGGTGGCAAGCGGGATCGCCGCGGCCCTGCCCTTCATGGCCGGGGGAGGCCCCTTGCCGCGTCCCTGCGCTGGCGAATGCTGCGTCATGGCGTGACACATAGCATCCCCCCGCGCCCAGCCCAAGGGTGTGCCCGAAGGCATTGCGCGCATAGCGTCAACCCGCTCTTAACCTCTTTCGTTAATAGTTACCGCCATTTTGGGGACCAACACCGGCCAATTTGCCGAGGCCGCGCGCGCGCGTGGCAAGAGCCGGGGATACGCCAAAGGGCCAGGATCGATGACGCACGCCGCCGCCATAGCGCAACCACCACAGGACATGACCGACACCTCCATCGCCGACCAGGTGGAAATGGACGCCCGTTCCGTCTTCTATGGCGAGGACGGCAAGACCGCCGCCGCGCTCAGCGACCTGTGGCCCCATGTGGCGCCCCGGCTTTCCGGCATTCTCGACGATTTTTTCGCTCATCTCTTGTCCCACGAGGACGCGCGCAGCGCGCTCGATGCCGGCCGGCTCGCCGAATATAAGGAGCGTCAGGGAAAATATTGGGAGTATCTCTTCACCCGGCCCATCGACCACGACTATGGCGTGCGCTTGGCGCGGCGCGGCGAATATTTCTTCCAGATGGGGCTCGACCCCAAGCTTTACCTCGCCGCCTATACCCTGGCTTTCGACAGCATTCTTTGCGCCGCCGCCAAGGCCTATCGCGACGCGCCGGAAAAGCTTGCGGCGGCAGTCGCCGCCGTCAACCGGCTGGCCTTCCTCAAATGCGATGTCATGGTGTCCGCCCATTACGCCTGCATGAAGCAGCAGGCGGCCCAGCAGCTTCACGCCCATGGCGTGCAGTTCGAGCGCGACGTGGTGGCGACCCTGGAAAGCGTTGGCGATGCCGCCCTGGCGATGCGCGAGGATACCAACGCCTTGCAAGAGACCAGCCGCACCATGCTGGGCGAAAGCGCCGCGGTCGCCAGCGCCGCCGAGCAGAGCGCCGCCAATGTCCGCACCGCGGCGGCGGCGGCCGAAGAGCTCACCGCCTCCATCGGCGCCATCATGGAGCGGGTCGCCGAGTCCACCACGGTCGCCACCAGCGCAGTCAAGGAAGCCGACGACACCAAGGCCGCCATCGAGAGCCTCGCCGCCATTTCCGAGCGCATCGACAGCGTGGTGAAGCTTATCCGCGCCATCGCCAGCCAGACCAATCTTTTAGCGCTCAACGCCACCATCGAAGCAGCGCGCGCCGGCGAAGCGGGCAAGGGCTTTGCCGTGGTGGCGAGCGAAGTCAAGGCGCTCGCCGGCCAGACCGCCAAGGCGACCGACGAGATCGAGACCCAGATCGAGGCCATCCAGGAAGCGACCTGGCGCTCGGTCGCCGCCAACAACCGCATCAGCGAGACCATCGAGCGCATGCAGTCCATCGTGCAATCGATCGAGACCACCATGGGCGAGCAGAACCATGTGGTCGGCGAGATCAGCCGCTCGGTGCAGGAGACCGCCAAGGGCGCGGCGGAAGTATCCCACAGCATCAGCGGCGTTTCGGCGGCGGCGGAACAGGTGGGGGACAGCATGGCCAAGGTTTCCAAGTCGGCCAACATGGTGGTCGACAAGACCGAGGATCTGTCGCGCCGCGTCGCCCATTTCCTTAGCGCCATCCGCGCCGCAGACGCCGACTGATCGCTCCGGACACCCCCATTCCGCCGTTTAAGGTTCACATCGCTGCCTAAGAAAACCATTTATCTGGTTGGCAAATAATGCTTTCATAAGGCGGTTGAGGTCAGCGCCCGGGTGGGGAAGCGCCATGGCGAGGCTATTTCGCAAGGAAGCCCTCGAGCACCGCGGCCAGCGGCTTTGGGGCGAGGTGATCGTTATCCAACCCCTTTCCTCTTCGGTGATGGTGGGGCTGTTTCTTGCCCTTATCATCGGCCTTTTCGCCACCCTGATCTTCGGCTCCTATGCCCGCACCGAAACGGCGCCCGGTTTTCTTGCCCCCGACAGCGGCCTGGTGCGCGTCTATGCGCCGCAAAGCGGCGTCGTTTCCGCCATCAGCGCCCGCGAGGGCGACCAGGTTGACGCCGGCATGGCGTTGATGAGCATCGTCATCGAGCAGTCGACCTTGAGCGGCGAAAGCGCCGAGGCGCGCGCCTTGCCGCTGATCGACCAGCAGCTTGCCACCCTTGGCGACCGGCTTGCCCTGGAGCGCACCCGCGCCGCGGTCGATGAGCGCCGGCTGACAAGCGAGCTTGCCAGCCTTGGCGAGGAGTTGACGGCGCTTGCCGCGCAACGCCGGATGCAGGAGGAAATCACCGCCTCGGCGGCCAAATCCTTCGCCGATTTAGGGGAGCTCGTCGATAAGGGCTATGTCGCCAAGACCGAATTTGAAAGCCGGCGCCAAGCCTTGCTCGCCCAGCGCCAGCAAGGCCGCCAGCTCGATCAAAGGCTGCTCGCTTTAAAGCGCCAGCAGGAGGAAACGCGCCTCGCCCTGGAGCGCCTGCCCACCGACTTGTCCGACCGTCTAGCGCAGATCGAAAGCGAGAGCGCCGCCTTGAAGCAGCGCCGGGCGGAGATCGAGGGCCGCCAGGCCTACACCATCACCGCGCCGGTCAGCGGCCGGGTGGCGGCGCTGCAAACCTCGATCGGCGATGTTGCCCATCCGCAAATGCCGCTCCTCGTCATCCTGCCGGAAGGCGGGGCGCTGGAGGCCGAGCTTTACGTGCCGAGCCGCGCCATCGGCTTCGTCCGCCAGGGCCAGGAGGTGCGGCTGCTTTACGATGCCTTTCCCTATCAGCGTTTCGGCGCCTATCGCGGGGTGGTGAAGACGGTGACAAAAACCATTCTCGCGCCGGCCGAAGCCGCCACGCCCTTCACCCTGCAAGAGCCGGCCTATCGGGTCAAGGTGGCGCTTAGCGATCAGGCGGTGGACGCCTTCGGCGAGGCGGTGCCGCTGCAACCGGGCATGACCTTGCAAGCGCGCATCGTGCTGGAGCGCCAGTCGCTGCTTGCCTGGCTGGCCGAGCCCTGGCGCGCGGTGAGGAGCCGGTCATGAGCGTTTCCCAAGACGCCTTGCGCCTCCTCGACTTCACGGGCGGCCGCAAGCTCCCCCTCATCCGCCAGACGGAAGCGGCGGAATGCGGCCTTGCCTGCCTTGCCATGCTCGCCGGCTATCATGGCCTGCACACCGACTTGCCGGCTTTAAGGCGGCGCTTTTCCATCTCGCTCAAGGGCATGACCTTGCAGACCCTGATGGCGATGGCCGACAAGCTGGGCCTTGCCAGCCGGCCGTTGAAGGCGGAGATGGCGGCGCTCGGGCAATTGCGCTTGCCCGCCGTTCTCCATTGGGACATGAACCATTTCGTCGTCTTGCGCACCGTCACCCGCAAGGGCATCACGGTGCACGATCCCGCCTTGGGCGAGCGCCGTTATGACTGGCAGGAGGCCTCCAAGCATTATACCGGCGTCGCCATCGAGATGCAGCCCACCGACGGCTTTGCCAAGGCCGACGAGCGCGGCAGATTAAGGCTGTCGCAGCTTTGGAGCCGGATGAGAGGCTTTAAACGCGCGCTCATTCAGCTTCTTGCCTTGTCGGCGGTGTTGCAGCTTTTCGTCCTCGTCAGCCCCTTTTATGTCCAGTTGGTGATCGACGAGGTGCTGACCAAATTCGACACCGACCTTCTCGTCGTCCTGGCCATCGGCTTTGGCTTGTTCACGCTCATTTACGTCGCCGCCAATGCCTTGCGCGCGCGGCTGGTGCTCTATATCGGCGGCATGATGAGCTATCAGATGATGATCAACCTGTTTCGTCATCTCATCCGCTTGCCGCAGGACTATTTCGACAAGCGCCATATCGGCGACATCGACTCTCGCTTTGGCTCCACCATGCCGATCAAGACGATGCTGACCGAGGGCCTCATCGCCGGCATCATCGACGGCGCGATGGCGCTCACCACCCTGGCGATGATGCTGGTCTATGCGCCGTTGCTCGCCATCATCAGCTTTGCCGCTTTTGCCTTCAACGTCGGCCTGCGGCTTGGCCTTTACCGCCGTTTTCGCCGGCAGTCGGAAGACGCCATCCTCGCCAAGGCCAAGGAGCATACCAATTTCATCGAAACCGTTCGCGGCATCCTTCCGATCAAGCTTTACGGCCGCGAGCCGCAGCGCCAGCAAGTCTGGCAGAACCTTCTCGCCGACCTCGTCAACACCGATGTGCGCGTCGGCAAGACCAAGATTTTCTTCGAGATTGCGAACAAGCTTTTGTTCGGCCTTGAAAACATCGCCATCATCTATCTCGCGGCGCGGGCGGTGCTCGCCAGCGAGTTCACCATCGGCATGATCTTCGCCTTCCTTGCCTATAAGACGCTGTTTGCCGAAAAGGCGATGGCGCTGGTGGATCGCCTGCTTGAGTTCCGCATGCTCGATCTGCACCTTGAGCGCATCGCCGACATCGCCCTTACCCAGCCCGAGCCGGAAGAAAAGGGCCTGTCCACCGACCGGTGCCTTGAAGGCCGGCTGGCGCTGCGCGACATCACCTTCCGCTATGCCGACTTCGAGCCCACGGTGCTGGACGGGGTCAATTTCCATGTCGCGCCAGGGGAAGCGGTCGCCATCACCGGGGCGTCGGGCTGCGGCAAGACGACCATGCTCAAGGTCATGCTCGGGCTCGTCACGCCGCAAGCGGGCGAGGTGCTGGTCGACGGCCTGCCGCTGGCCCAATTCGGCATCCATGCCTTCCGCGGCCAGGTCGCCGCGGTGATGCAGGACGATCGCCTGTTCGCTGGCTCGCTGGCCGAGAACATCGCCTTCTTCGATCCGGACATCGACATGGCCAAGGTCGCGGACTGCGCCAGCAAGGCCGCCATCCATGACGAGATTCTCGCCATGCCGATGGGCTATGAGACGCTGGTCGGCGACATGGGCACGGTGCTCTCCGGCGGCCAGAAGCAGCGCATCCTTCTCGCCCGCGCGCTTTACCGCGAGCCGCGCGTGCTTTTTCTGGACGAGGGCACCGCCCATCTCGACATGGCGGCGGAGCGCAAGGTCAACCAGGCCATCGCCGCCCTCGGGATTACCCGGGTCATCATCGCCCACCGCCTGGAGACGGTGCAAAGCGCCGGCCGCCTTCTGGTGTTTCGCGGCGGCAAGCTGGTGGAGGTGGACCCCAAGACCGCCTGGTTCGCCGAGACCGGCAGCGCCATCGGCCTGGCGTGAACCGGCACGCAACCCCGCGTTGACGCGAAACACGCCCTTTTCCCCTAATACCATGCTAATCATTCTTAATCAGTTGTTGATGATATGGAACGAGAATGCAGCGCTGAACCCAGGCCGGACGCCGCCCGGCCCTTGGCCTGGCGGCCCCGGCGTCAAGGCGGGTTCCGTGAGGGTCAATGCCAGTATGAGTGGATCCCTGTGTGAGTGAACCAATGCGACGTCCGCTTCATGTCATTATGTGGCTGCTGCTGGCATTCGGACCATGGATGACGCTGGCGCAAGGGGCGACGGCGCCCGAGACCCGGGCCCGGGCCCTCAATGTCCTGGAGCGGATCGAGCGGCTCGACCCCCAAGCCCAAGCCAGATTCATCGAGACGCTGAAACAGCAAGCGGAAAGCGACGATGGCGCAGCGAGGCTGCGGGCGCTTTACCAGCAGCTTTATTTTTCCGCGCAAAGCGACGAGGAGCGTAGCCTGCTGGTCGAAGCTCTGGTTAAGGAGGCGGATAGGCAAAATAACGAGACCTATGTCGCCCTTGCCCGTGGCTATCGCCTTTATCTCGCCTTCCAGGCGGCGCAGTCGCCGCAAGCCCTCCACGCCATGGAAAGCGACCTTGCCGCCGCCCACCACGCGCAGGACTGGTTCGCCGAGACCCAGGCGCGCCGGCTCACCGCCTTTGCCGCCTGGGCCATGGACCGCCGGGAGTTCGCCATCCGCACCTTGAAGGAGGCCTTCCCCCTCATCCCCGAGGGCAGCCCCGACAGCGGTTTTGCCCGCATCGCCCTGTTGTCGGCGTCGAGCTTTATCCAGGCCGACTCCGGCGACCTCGAGGCCTTGATCGAGGTCGCCGTGCAGATCCTCGATTTGGCCGAAAGCAGCAGCCTTCCCGTCAACAGCGAAGCGCTTTTGCGCAAATTCGCCTATCTGTTCCGCCTGCGCGGCGAATATGAGGTGGCGCTCAAATTTTATGAGGCCTATGACCGGGCGCTTATATCCGTAGGCCAGCAAGATGAACGCTATTTTGCCTTATTGGGTCTGGCGCTTACCACCCACCGCATGAAGCGCTTTCAAGAATCGACAGCCTATGTTCAAGAAGCGTTGAACAATTTTCCTGGCAGCCCCAGCTTCAACGCTTCCCTGTGGCAAATCCAGGCCGTCAATCTGGCGCGCTTGGGGCGCGTCGCGGAAGCGCGCGGCTTCCTCGACAAGGTGGCGGGCTATTTCGAGGGCGAAGCCAGCCCCTATAGCGAAGCCTGGCGGGTGGAGTTGCTCCACAGCCGGGCGGAGATCGCCCGCGCCGAAGGCCGGCTCGAGGCGGCCCTCGACCTCATGGACCGCTATCTGGAAGAGAATATGCAATATATCCGCGCCGAAAGCTCGGCCGAGGTCAAGGCCTTGCGCGCCGACCTCGCCGCCGAGCTGGCGCGCGAGCGGGCCGAGCGCGAGCTTTTGGAGCGCGAGCGGGCCTTCACCCAGTTGAGGCTGCGGGCCCAGGCCATCAGCCTGGCGCTCCTCGGCCTTCTCATGGTGGTGCTCATCATCGCCTTCATCGTCCAGCGGCGCGGCGCCAAGGCGCTCGATGAAAGCCGCAAGCGGGCGGAAGCGGCGAACGCCGCCAAATCCCGCTTCCTCGCCAATATGAGCCACGAGCTGCGCACCCCCCTCAACGCCATCATCGGCTTTTCCGAGCTGATGGCCCAGGACGGCGGCAACCAGATCCCGGCGCCGCGGCTCAAGGAATATGCCGGCCTCATCGCCAAGAGCGGCCATCACCTGCTCGACATCATCAACGACATCCTCAACATCGCCCAGATCGAGACCGGCGGGGTCGAGCTCGCCCGCCAGGCCTGCGCGGTGAAGGACATCGTCGAGGACGCCCTCCATATCGTCGGCCGCCAGGCGGAGGACGCGGGCAAGACCATCCTTTGCGCCGTGGCGGACGACCTGCCGCCCCTTGCCGTCGACCGGCGGCGCATGAAGCAGGTGCTGATCAACCTTTTGTTCAACGCCGTCAAGTTCACCGGCGAGGACGCCCGCATCGAGATCGCCGCGGCGCGCGCCGCCAATGGCGGCGTTGCCTTCACGGTCAGCGACAACGGCATCGGCATCCCGGCGGAGAAGCTGGAAGCGGTGTTGGAGCCTTTCGTCCAGGTGGACGATGGCTGGGACCGCGCCCATCAAGGGGCCGGCCTCGGCCTTTCCATCGTCAAATCCATCGTCGACCTTCATGGCGGGGCGCTGCGCATCGACTCCCGTTTGGGCGAAGGCACCCGCGTCACCGTCACCCTGCCGCCCCATTGCATCGCCAGCGCCGCGGCGCCGGCGCAGGGGCCCACCCCCACCACCATCGCCGCGGCCTGAAGCCCTGCCCAGGCGCATACCAGCGGCCATGGTTAATGACCGTGACCGATTCGCCACACCGCCCCTCAAGGGCTAGCGCAAAAACCTTTGTTCGCCGCGAAATCTTGATATTTGCTGGCGCTTTTCCGGAAAAAGTTAATATTTTGTTAAGGTTAATTGACTTGGTTCACACTTTGAGTGATGATTTTAGCGTCGGAATACCGACGGGCCTTGATAAAACAGGGAAAGCAGAAAAAAATGACACATACAGAGCATGAGGTCGTCCTTCGTGAGCTGACGGCCGAGGAAGTGGAATTGGTGGGCGGCGGCAGCACTGCTGAAGAGCCCATAGAGCGCCCCCGCTAGGCTTTTTTTCCACTTTGAATAAGAACCGCCGCGGTTCTCCCCGCGGCGGTTTTGTTTTGCCCGCGCCTTCGCCCCCCCTCTTGCCATTGACGGGCGTCAATCCCTTCCCCCTTCCCCATGCTATGAGCCTGGGCATGACACCAGGCGGCATGGCACGGCATGGATCCATCGGGCGCGAGACCCTGATCGCGCTGTTTGGCGAGCTTAGCGACCAGACGGTGGTGGAGATCATGGCCACCGGCGCCAGCCTTGAGGCGCTGGAAGCGGCGGCGATGTGGCTCGCCGGCGCCGACGATGTGATGGGCGAGATGGAACGCCCGCTGACCCCCGCCGCGGCGCGGGTTCTGGAAATTCTTATCCGCGAGGAAGCCGCGCCCGAGGAAGAGCGGAGCGCGGCGCAAGACAAGCGGTAAGGAAGCGGCAATGCCATTCATCCTCACCAGCCCTGCCTTTATCCAGGGCGCGACCATCCCCATCCAATACAGCTGCGACGGCGCGGACTTGTCGCCGCCATTGCAATGGTCCGGCGCGCCCCGGGGGACAAAGAGCTTTTTCCTCGCCTGCCACGACCCCGATGCCCCGATGGGCGTCTTTCAGCATTGGGCCGCCTTCGACATCCCGGCGGCGTGGACGCGCCTGCCCGAAGGCTTTTCAACCTCCCGGGCGGCGGCCGGCATCCGCCAGGCCATCAACGATTTTCAGCGCCCAGGCTATGGCGGCCCTTGCCCCCCCAAGGGCGATCAGGCGCATCATTATCATTTCACCCTGCATGCGCTCGATATCGCCGCCCTCAATGTGGCGCCAGATGCGCCCTGCCTTGCGGTTGATCGCGGCGCCGAGCCTCATATCCTTGCTTCCACCGTTCTCGTCGGTGTTTACCGGCGATGAAGAAACGGGCCGCATCGCTGCGGCCCGTCGCAAGGCTCGGCGTCCCCGGCGCGCTCAGTGGTGCGCCGCCACCGCTTCCGCAAGCTCTCCTGAAAGCTCGTGCGAGACGGCGTGGGAGACATCCCCGAGGCTCAAAATGCCGACCATGCGCTTGCGCTTGTTGATGACCGGCATGCGGCGAATCGCCTTTTGCTCCATGAGATGGATCGCGTCCTCGATATTCTGATCCTCGGTGCAATAGGTGATGCCCTTGCTCATGACATCGCGGGCGGTGATCTTGGAAAGATCGGCGCCATTGGCGCAGGCCCGGCAGGCGATGTCGCGATCCGTCACCATGCCGATGAGGCGATCATTCTCTCCGATCGGCACCGCGCCGATATCCTCGTCCCGCATGATCTTGGCGATTTCGGTGACCGGCGTCTCTGGCGTCTGCCATTTAACGCCGGCATGCATGGCTTGCTTGACCTTCATCACATCCTCCTCTCGGCTTGACGCGCACTGTGCCTCAGCACCCCCTAGGCCATAGCAGAAATGCCGCCCGGCCCATTGATCGCACGCAAGCGCACAGCAATAGTCGATTTGTCTGCCCACCTCCGGGGCGCAAGCGGGCACGCGCGCCGCTGGATAAAAAAAGAACCCGCCGAAGCGGGTCCCTTATCTTGTGCACCACCCGCCGGAGCGGGGGCTTGTTCACGGAAGTCCCGTGATTTCCGAAGTCCTTAAGAGTGGAATATTGACTCTACGCAAAGAGAAACGCAAGCTTTAGTTGTACATCACTTGTTGGGGGGCAAATGATGCGCGGCGATCACGCCCTTGACTACCGCCTTGGCCTCGATATCGGCGCGAATTCCATTGGCTGGGCCATGGTCGGCCTGGATGATCGTGGGCGGCCCAACCGCTTGCTTGACGCGGGGGTGCGCATCTATGCCGATGGCCGCAATCCGAAAGACAAAACCTCGCTCGCCGTTGCCCGGCGCGGCGCCCGGTCGATGCGGCGGCGGCGTGATCGTTATCTCAGCCGCCGGCGCAAATTGCTGCGCGTTCTAACCGAACATGGCTTGCTACCCGCCGACCCGGCCGCGCGGGACGTTTTGTTCGACCCCAGGCGATATGATCCTTATGCCTTGCGTGCCCTGGGCCTGGATGAAAAAATGACGTGCCATCAATTGGGCCGCGCCATCTTTCACTTGAACCAGCGGCGTGGCTTCAAGTCCAACCGCAAATCGGACAAGGACGACGACAAGGAATCGGGGAAAATCAAATTAGCAGTGGATCGCCTGCGCCAAGCCATGAAGCAGGTGAAAGCGCGGACGCTGGGCGAATATCTCCACACGCGGCGCGAACAACGGCTCCCCGTCCGCGTGCGCATGCGGGTGCTGGGCACCGATGACAAGGGCAAGCCGCAAGAAGGATATGATTTCTATCCCGATCGCGCCCTGGTGGAGGAAGAATTTGAAACGCTGTGGACGGCGCAAGCCCGCCATCACGGCGCGGCGCTGAGCGATGCTACCAAGGCGGCCATCCATGATTTTTTGTTTTTTCAGCGCCCGCTGCGCCCGGTGCGGGCCGGCAAATGCACCTTTGAGCCACAGGAAGAGCGCCTGCCCAAGGCCCACCCCCTGGCCCAGCGCTTTCGCATCTACCAAGAGGCCAATAATTTACGCATCATCGGCGAGGATAAACGCGAAGGTCCGCCGCTGTGCCGTGAAGACCGGGACAAGGTGGCGATGGCGTTGTTGAGCAACCCCAAGCGCACCTTCAACCAGCTTCGCACCGTGCTCCGCCTTCCCAAGACCGCCAGCTTCAATCTGGAAAGCGATAATCGCAAAGCTCTGGACGGCGACCTCACCGCGGCCGCCTTGACCGGCACGACGAAAAAGCCGGGGCCGTTCGCCGGCCGCTGGTCGGGCCTGTCGCTTGAGCGCCAAATAGAAATCATCGATCGCCTTTTGAACGAACAGGACGAAGATCGCTTGATCGCCTGGCTGATGGCGGACTGCGGCTTGAGCGAGAGCCAAGCCCAAAAAGCGGCCAACCTGTCCCTGGTGGATGGCCACATCAACCTTGGCCCCACCGCGACGCGGGCCATTCTTGCGCAATTGGAAAAGGACGTTGTCGTCTATTCCGCCGCGTGCGCCGCCGCCGGTTACCACCATTCCGACTTTCGCACCGGGGAGATTTTCGATCAGCTTCCCTATTATGGCAAGGTGATGGAGCGCCACGTCGCCTTCGGCAGTGGCGACCCCGCCGATCATGACGATGCGCGTTATGGCCGTGTCGCCAACCCGACGGTCCATATCGGGCTCAACCAACTGCGCCATGTGGCCAACGCCCTGATCCGCCGCCATGGCCCGCCGGCGCAAATCAGCGTCGAGCTTGCCCGCGAATTGAAGCTCAACAAAAGACAAAAAGACGCCATCAACAAAACCATCAAGGAAAACACCAATCGCGCCGAACGCCACTGCGAGAAGCTCGCAGAACTTGGATATCCCGACAATGGCGAAAACCGCCTGCGCCTGAGGTTATGGGAGGAACTCAATCCCACCGACCCCCATAACCGGCTCTGCCCTTACAGCCTTCAGCCCATCGCCATCAAGCGCCTGTTCACGGCCGAGGTGGATATCGACCATATCCTCCCCTTTTCCAAGACCCTGGACAATTCGGCGGCGAACAGGACCGTGTGCTTTGCCGCCATGAACAAGCGCAAGCGCGACTTCAGCCCTTATGAAGCCTTTGGTCACCAGCCCGATTGGCCGAACATTCTGGCCCACGCCCAGTCCCTGCCGCGCAACAAGCGCTGGCGTTTTGCCCCCGATGCGATGGAGCGTTTTGCAGGGACACGCGATTTCCTCGACCGTCAGCTTGTCGATACACAATATCTCTCCCGCATCGCGGCGGAATATCTGTCCTTCGTGTGCGGCCCGGACAATGTGTGGGCAAGCCCCGGCCGCCTCACCGCCATGCTGCGGCGTTTTTGGGGTCTCAATTCCATCCTGCGCGGGCATAATGTCGAGGACCCGGACAACCCGCCCAAGAATCGCGACGACCATCGCCATCACGCGATCGATGCCATCGTCATCGCCTTGACCGATCGTGGGCTGCTGAACCGCATGGCCCGCGAGGCCTCAGCGGCGGAGGAACAAAATCTTGATCGCCTGATGGCCCATGCGCCGCTCCCTTGGGACAGTCTGCGTGAAGACGTCCGCGCCGTGGTCGGGCGCATCACCGTCTCCCATCGCCCCGATCACAAGTCGTCCGGCGGCCGAGGCCGCGCGATGGGCCGCAACCAAACTTCCGGCCGGCTGCATAACGATACCGCCTATGGCATCATCAATGGGCCCGACGCCCGCGGCGCTTATGAGGTCGTGCACCGTGTCCCCTTCGACAGCCTGGCCAAGATGGCGGATGTTATGATGATCCGCGACAAACAGCTGCGCGATGAGCTGGCCCAAGCAGTCTACGGCCTTGACGGCGATGAGAACAAAAAATTGTTCAAGGCGGCGCTGTTAAATTTTGCCGCCACCCATCCGGTGTTCAAGGGCATTCGCCATGTCCGCGTGGTCGAGACCCTGTCGGTCATCCCGGTGAAGGATCGCCGTGGCAAAATCTATAAGGCCTATAAGGGGGACGCGAACGAGCGTTTCGATGTCTGGCGGCTTGCGGAGAATAAATTCGTCCCGGAAGTGGTCTCCACCTTCGACGCCAACCAGCCGGGCCATGTCTCGCCCATCCGCGCTCACAACCACACGGCCAAGAAAGTCCTGTCGCTCCATAAGGACGACATCATCGCCTGGGAGGATGACAAAGGCGCAACCCAGCTTCTGCGCGTGGTCAAATTCTCAATCATCGGCTCGCTTCAGCTCGCCCCACCCAACGAAGCCAATGTTGATGCGCGAACCCGGGACAAAGATAGCAATTTTAAATATATTAACACTTCCGCGTCAGGCTTGATGAAACGCAAGGCGCGTCAAGTGCGCGTGGACGAGTTGGGCCACGTGTTCGACCCCGGCCCCCGCTGTTGAGTGCATCCGCGCGCCCGGCGCCCGCATTCAAGAAGCGGACGCAAGGCAGATGGAACGCATCATCGATATCGCGACCGACGGCCAGCACCTGTCGACCTATCGCGGGTTCCTAAAAGTCGAGCGTGATGGCGAAGAAGTCGGGCGCATCGCCCTGGACGATATCGCCGCCGTCATCGTCCATGCCCATGGCGTGACCTATTCCAATAATCTGCTTGTCGCCTTGGCGGAGCACAACGCGGTTCTTGTGGCTTGTGGTCGAAACCACGCGCCGGTCGCGTGCTTGTTGCCACTCTCCGGTCATCATATCCAGGGCGCGCGCATGCGGGCGCAATGGCGTGCGCCCGCGCCCGTCGTCAAACGGGCCTGGCAGCAAATTGTCCGTGCCAAGATCTTGGCCCAGGCCGCCAATCTTGCCGCCATCCAAGCGCCCTCGGGCGGGGTCGCCGCCTTCGCGGCGCGGGTGCGGTCGGGTGATCCTGATAATGTCGAGGCGCAAGCGGCTCGGCGTTACTGGCCCTTGATGATGGGGAGGGATTTCCGCCGTGACCGGGGAGCCGCCGGCATCAACGCCCTTTTGAACTACGGCTATACCGTCTTGCGCGCCTGCGCCACCCGCGCCGTTGTCGCTGCCGGCTTGCACCCCACCATTGGCATTGCCCATGCAAACCGCGCCAATGCATTCGCGCTCGCCGATGATGTGATGGAGCCCTTCCGCCCGCTGGTGGATTTCACGGCCAAAATCTTGTTTCAACAGGGCGAGACGGACGTCACAGCCAGGGCGAAAGCAGCGCTGGCTCAGCTCATGGTCTTCGACATCGAAACCGAACGCGGCGTCAGCCCGGTCTTTGCCTGCCTTGGGCGTCTTGCCGGGTCCTTGGCGCACGCCTTTGAGGCCAAGGGTGCGCCCAAGCTCGACCTGCCATCGCCGGCATCCGCCTTGCACTTGGCGGCGCTTGGCCAAGCGATCAAGGCCCAGCCATGACGGGCCCCTATTTAAGCGGATATCAGGTTATGTGGATCCAAGTGATGTTCGACTTGCCGGTCGACACCAAGGCCAACCGCAAGGCGGCCACGGATTTTCGTCAATTCCTGCTCGATCAGGGTTTTGAGATGAGCCAGTATTCCGTTTATTTGCGCTTCAGCAAGGGCAAGGAGCAGGTTGAAAAATATATCCGCCGGATCAGGCAAAACCTACCGAAATATGGTAAGGTGAGCATCCTATGCTTCACGGACAAGCAATATGAGAATATCGTCTCCTTCACGGGCCGTAGCCGCAACCCGGGCTATAAAAACCCGGATCAATTGGCGTTGTTTTAGCCCATGGGTTGCAAATTTTCATAAAAAAGACGGCCTAACCCGCTTTGATATCAACGGGTTAGGCCAGGATCGATTATAGCACTTCGGAAATCACGGGCCAGCCGCAACTACATCGACAACAATGGGCACTAATTTACCATTATAGCACTTCGGAAATCACGGGCCAGCCGCAACTAGACTCAGCGGTGACAACAAAACAGAACATTATAGCACTTCGGAAATCACGGGCCAGCCGCAACCTACCTCTTATCACCTGCGCAAGACCTCATATTATAGCACTTCGGAAATCACGGGCCAGCCGCAACAACCGGCAACGCAACCCCACCGCTATTGGATTATAGCACTTCGGAAATCACGGGCCAGCCGCAACTCTTTAAACGTGCGATCAGCTACTACATTAATTATAGCACTTCGGAAATCACGGGCCAGCCGCAACTCGACTGCTCGTCGATGGCATTCGCCAATGATTATAGCACTTCGGAAATCACGGGCCAGCCGCAACTACAATTTGCAACGCCAGGCGGGCACCGCCATTATAGCACTTCGGAAATCACGGGCCAGCCGCAACCCGTACTGAGGAGCCTCGAAATCGCGGCCAATTATAGCACTTCGGAAATCACGGGCCAGCCGCAACTCGTACCAAGTGCCCGTCACGCTGCCCGCCATTATAGCACTTCGGAAATCACGGGCCAGCCGCAACGCTATTGCTCCCTCTATTCCAAGCGTTTCCATTATAGCACTTCGGAAATCACGGGCCAGCCGCAACACGCCGATGTGCGAAGCCTTTGGGGCTTGGATTATAGCACTTCGGAAATCACGGGCCAGCCGCAACAAGCAAAAGCAAATTCAGCGACGGAATTTTAATTATAGCACTTCGGAAATCACGGGCCAGCCGCAACGGAAACGCGCCAGTCTTCTATGCAAGAAAATTATAGCACTTCGGAAATCACGGGCCAGCCGCAACCCAATGCCGCGCGGTCAGCCCGCGCCGAGAATTATAGCACTTCGGAAATCACGGGCCAGCCGCAACCCTGGGGACCTTGAGGGATTTTCAATAGCCATTATAGCACTTCGGAAATCACGGGCCAGCCGCAACCAGGCGGCGCGCCGCTGTTCAATGCTTTGAATTATAGCACTTCGGAAATCACGGGCCAGCCGCAACTCTGGCACGGCACGGTGCTTGCCATCGACGATTATAGCACTTCGGAAATCACGGGCCAGCCGCAACTTCCTGCAATTTGGGCCGCGCCGGGCGAGCATTATAGCACTTCGGAAATCACGGGCCAGCCGCAACTCGACGAGCAGTCGAAGGCATTGGACAGACATTATAGCACTTCGGAAATCACGGGCCAGCCGCAACCGAAGGCAGCGCCGGTGCCGTCGCGCCCCCTATTATAGCACTTCGGAAATCACGGGCCAGCCGCAACAACAATTTTCAAATAAGAGATACGCCTTTCATTATAGCACTTCGGAAATCACGGGCCAGCCGCAACGCTCACGTAGCCCGTCCGCAAATGCTTGCCGATTATAGCACTTCGGAAATCACGGGCCAGCCGCAACTAATTTTCCGTTTTTCTGCGAAATTTTCGCATTATAGCACTTCGGAAATCACGGGCCAGCCGCAACTTTGCAGCACGACACCAACCGAGTTTTGGATTATAGCACTTCGGAAATCACGGGCCAGCCGCAACTGGGGCTCAAAAAGTACTTTTGCGGGATCGATTATAGCACTTCGGAAATCACGGGCCAGCCGCAACAAGGCGATGGCAAGGCTGTTGGTGCCGATTATTATAGCACTTCGGAAATCACGGGCCAGCCGCAACCATCGTACCAGGCAGCCAAGACCGCCTTGATTATAGCACTTCGGAAATCACGGGCCAGCCGCTAGAAAAAATCGCTCCGAGTTCTTGATGTTGTTGGTGGGTGCACAAGGACTCGAACCTTGGACCCGCTGATTAAGAGTCAGCTGCTCTACCAACTGAGCTATGCACCCACATGCGTGCTCGGGAGCCCTCAAGGCCCCGCGCGCAAGCGGGCGGTTCCTATCACAGGACCATGGCCCTGTCCATGGCGCAATTCGCCTGTTCGCGGGGTCAATAGCCGTGCCGGGGAATGCTGAGGTCGCGGTTGATATCGACGGCGAAAATGAGGCCCATGGCGATCATCATCGTCATCGTCGCCGAGCCGCCATAGGAAACCAAAGGCAAGGGCACGCCGACCACCGGCAACAGTCCCATCACCATGCCGACATTGATGAAGACATAGAGAAACAGCGTGATCGTCAAGCCCATGGCGAGCATGCGGCCGAACTGGCTGCGCGCCTGGACGGCGACGCTGACCCCATAGGCCAGCACGACAAGGTATAGCGCCAGCACCGCCAGGGCGCCGATGAAACCCCATTCCTCCGCCAGCATGGTGAAGATGAAATCAGTATGCATCTCGGGCAGGAAATTAAGATGGCTTTGGGTGCCGAGGAGATAGCCCTTGCCCGTCAGCCCCCCGGAACCGAGGGCGATCTTGGCCTGCTGGATGTGATAGCCGGCGCCCAGGGGGTCGCGCGAGGGGTCGAGGAAGGTCAGCACCCGCTCCTTCTGGTAGTCGCGCAAAAACTGCCAGCCGATGGGGATGGCGGCGAGCCCGGCGATGATCCCTGAGACGAACAGCCATGGCCGCATGCCGGAAAGAAACACCATCGCCACCCCGCCCATCACCAGCAGCAGCGCGGTTCCCAAGTCGGGCTGGACGATGACCAGCGCGGTCGGCGCCAGAACGAGGACCAAAGGGCCGACAAGGCTGGACAGGCGGCGCGCCCGCTCGACCGTCAGGTCGTGATAATAGCGGGCGAGCACCAGGACCAGCGCCACCTTCATCAACTCCGAGGGCTGCAAGCGCATGACCCCCAAATCGATCCAGCGTTGCCCGCCGCCACCAGTGACGCCCATCAGTTCGACCGCCAGCAACAGCGCAAGCCCCAGCCCGTAAAGCGGCAGGGCAAGCCTCATCCACAGCCGCAGATCGACAAGCGCAATGGCCAGCATCAGGACAAGGGCAAAGCCAAAGCGCAGCGCTTGGCGCAACGCCCAAGGCTCGAAGCCGCCGCCAGCGACGGAATAAAGGACCGCAACGCCGACGCCGGCGATGGCGCACAGGACGAGGACGATCAGCCAATTGATACGGCGCAGGCGCCCCCACAAGGAAAGCGGGCGCCCTTGCGCAACGGCGAAGACCGCCACGGCCTAGCCCTCCCTTGAGCTTGTTGGGTCGACTGCCGCCATATCGGCGCCAGCGCGGCGCGAAGGGTCGTGCTTCAAGGTTTCCGCCAATATGTCGCGGGCGATCGGCGCAGCGACGCTGGCGCCGCCGCCGCCATGCTCGACGATGACGCTGATCGCATAGCGCGGCGCCTCCACCGGGCCGTAGGCGACGAACAGGGCGTGGTCGCGCTCTTGCCAGGGCCGTTCCTCGTTCTTAAGAACCCGGGTGTCGCGCTCCGCCTTGCTGATGCGGCGAACCTGCGCCGAGCCGGTCTTGCCCGCCATGGAAAGGCCGGGCTCGCGTATCCGCGCGGCAAAGGCGGTGCCGGTGGGCTCGTTCACCACCTCCACCATGCCGCGGCGCACCACGGCAAGATGCGCCGGCTTGATGCCCAGCGGCTTTGGCGGGAGAGGCGCGCCGGCCATGAGCAGGCGGGGCGTCACCGCCGCCGCGCCATTGGCCAGACGGGCAGCCATCACGGCAAGCTGCAATGGCGTTGCCAAGAGATAGCCTTGGCCGATGCCCAGGATCAGCGTTTCGCCGCCGACCCAGCCCCGCCCCATGGCGCGGCGCTTCCAGGCCGGATCCGGCACCAGGCCGCTCGCCTGCCCGGGAAGGGGCACCTCGAAGGCCTCGCCCAGGCCAAAGCGCCGCGCCATGGCGGCGATGGCGGCGGCGCCGACCCGTTCGGCCACCTGGTAATAATAAATATCGCAGCTATGGCTCAGCGAGCGCACCATGTCGACATAGCCATGCCCATGCGGGCGCCAGCAATGGAAGACATTGTCGCCATAGGCGTATTTGCCGCTGCAATAGATTTTTTCCGCGGGGTCGATGACGCCCGCTTCGAGCGCGGCCAGCGCCACCATCATCTTGAAGGTGGAACCGGGCGGGTATTGTCCGGAAAGGGCCTTGTCGATAAGGGGCTTGCGCGGGTCCTGGGTCAGCGTCTGCCAACTGGCGCGGCTGATGCCGACGCTGAATTCATTGGGGTCGAAGGCCGGGGTCGAGGCGAAGGTAAGGATATCGCCGGTCACCGCGTCAAGGGTGACGACGCTGGCGCTTTCCGCGCCCAGGCGCCGGGCGGCGAAACGCTGCAAGGGGGCGCACAGGGTGAGCGCCAGGTCGGCACCGGCCTCGCTGTCCTGACGGGCCACCTCGCGCACGATGCGACCGCTGGCGTTGACTTCCACCCGGCGGGTGCCGGCGCTGCCCCGCAACATGGCGTCGAAGTTTTTCTCGACCCCGTTCTTGCCCACCTTGAAGCCGGGAAGCTGGAGCACCGGGTCATCGCCCAGCTCCTTCTCCGAGACCGCCCCCACATGCCCCAGAACATGGGCGAAAGCCGGGCCATCGGGATAATAGCGGCTGGTGCCGGCGGCCGGTTGCACGCCGGCCAGCTCCGCGCTTTCCACATTGACCCGGGCGAATTCCTCCCAGCTTAGATTGCCGCGCACCAGGACGGGCACGAAGCCGCGCTGGCGGCGGGCCTGGCGCAAGACCGCTTCGCGCTCCTGCGCGCTCACGGCAAGGATCCGCCCCAGCGCGTCCAGGGTCGCCTCGATATCCTCGGTCTGCTCGGGGATGATGGTCACCCGCAAATCCTGGCGATTGGTCGCCAGCTCCTCGCCGAAACGGTCGAGGATGCGGCCCCGCATCGGGGCGATGAAACGCAGGCTGAGGCGGTTTTCGTCGGCCAACATCTTATATTGCTGGCCCTGAACGATGGTGAGGTAATACATGCGCGCCGCCAGCGCGGAAAAGCCGAGAAGCTGCAAGCCGCCGAGAAGCGCGGCGCGGCGCGTGAACAGCCGGTAACGATCGCCCTCGGTCTCAAGCATTGCCAGGGACGCCCATCAGCTTCTCCCCAATACGCCATGGCGGTCGATCAGCGCATAGAGGCGGTTGAAAAGGGGGTAAAGCGCGATCGTCACGACCGCTTGGAACAAAAGGTCGCGCGCCGCGATCCAGTGCCATTCCAGAAGGCTGAGCAGCATCCACTTCGCCATGAACAAGAGAACAAGGATCACGGCGAAGGCAAGCCAGCGCAAGACGAAGGGGGCGACCCGGAATGCTTCCTGGTGCGGCGCCAGGGTCAAGCGCAGAAACAGCGCGAGGAGCACGGTGATGCCGACCACGCCCTCGCACCATAAATCGCCGAGAAGGGCGATGAAGAACACCAGCAACAAGGGGGCGGCGCGCGGCCGCTGGATAACCCAATAATAGGTGAACATCAATGGCACCGCCGGACCGATACGGGTGAGCGCCTGGTCCGGCGTCGGAACGTGCAAGACCGCCATCAGCAAAAGGGTGATGAGCGCCGGCAGCCACAGGCGCCAGCCCAACGCCATCGTACCCGATTGGATAAAGGCCATGCTCAGCGCTCCTCCAACCTCGCGGCGGCGGTGATCTTGGCCTCTGGCGCGCCTTGCCCAGCCTCGCTGAGGAGCGCGCCATCCTCGCTTAAGCCAGGCGGCAGGCCGACTACGGTCAAAAAGTTCAATCGCCCGAGATCGGCGAAGGGAGCAACGGCGACCGCCTCCGGCGTCACCCGCGCCACCAGGCCCACCGGCAAATCCGGCGGAAAGATGCCGCCATGGCCCGAGGTGACGATGCGGTCGCCCACCGCGACATCGGCATCGAGCGGCAAAAACTGCAGCGCGGGCGCCTCGCTGTTGTCGCCGGCGAGGATGGCGGTCGCTCCTGTGCGTTCGATGCGCACTGGAATCCGGCTGTTGAGGTCGGTGAGCAGCAGCACCCGGGCGACCAGTGGCCCGACATTCACCGTGCGTCCGACGATCCCCGCCTTGTCGACGACGGCGACCCGCGGCCGCACCCCGGCGCGCCCGCCGGCATCGATGAGCACGCTGCGCATGAAGGGCCCGCCGCCAGCGCCGATGACCCGTCCGGTGGCGATCACCTCGGCCGGCCAATCCGTCACCGCCAATTGCTGGCGCAGCCGGCTGTTTTCCGCCGCCAGGCGTTCAAGGGTGCGTTCAAGGACCACCAGGTCCTCAAGCTTGGCCTTGAGCGCCCGGTTATCACGGCGGACGGTGAAATAGCTGGCGATGTTTTCGCCCGTTTCCCGTGCCCAGGCGATGGGCCGCGCGGCAAGATCGAGCGTTGGCGCAAGCAGGCTATCGCCAACGATGCGCAGGCGGTCCATGAGATCGGGGCGCGCCTGGCTGAGCCCCATGAGGAGGACAGCGGCAGCAACAAGTGCGCCAGCAAGCAAGCGCACCCCCCACTGCGCCAGGGAAAGCGCGCGACGCCGCCGGCTGCGCACCGCCGTGTTCAACGGCCCCTCTCCTTCATTTCGCCGCCGCCGCCTTGGCGGCCGGTCAGTAAGCCCGGGTCAGGACAAGCCGCAGGCTTTGGTCCTCAAGCGCCTTGCCCGTCCCCAGGGCGACACAGGTCAGCGGGTCCTCCGCCACCATGACCGGAAGACCCGTCGCTTCCCGCAGGACGCGGTCAAGGTCGCCCAACAGGGCGCCGCCGCCGGTCATGATGATGCCCTTGTCGACGATATCGGCGGCAAGCTCGGGCGCGGTGTGCTCCAGCGCCTGCTTCACCCCTTCGACGATGGCGGCGACCGGCTCGCTGAGCGCTTCGGCGATCTGCGCCTGATTGAAATCCAACTCGCGCGGCACGCCATTCATCAAGTCGCGGCCCCGGACCTTGATGGTCTTGCCGACGCCGTCATCGGGCGGATAGGCGGTCCCGATCTCCTTTTTGATGCGTTCAGCCGTGGTCTCGCCCACCAACAGGTTAAAATTGCGCCGGATATAGGCGATGATGGCTTCATCCATCTTGTCGCCGCCGACCCGGACCGATGTAGCATACACAATCCCCGCCAGCGAGAGAACCGCCACTTCCGTGGTGCCGCCGCCGATATCGACCACCATCGATCCGGTGGGCTCGGTCACCGGCAGGCCGGCGCCGATGGCGGCCGCCATCGGCTCCTCGATGAGGTCCACTTTGGACGCCCCGGCTTCTTCCGCCGCTTCCTGGATCGCCTTGCGCTCCACCGCGGTGGAGCCCGAGGGCACGCAGATGATGATGCGGGGACGGGCAAAACCGCGGCGGTTATGCACCTTGTGGATGAAGTGGCGGATCATCTCCTGCGCCACCTCAAAGTCGGCGATGACGCCGTCGCGCAAGGGCCGGATCGCCACGATATTGCCAGGGGTGCGGCCCAGCATCAATTTAGCCTCGTCGCCCACCGCCACCACGTCGCGCCGGCCTTGCTTGATGGTGAAGGCGACGACCGAGGGCTCGTTGAGGACGATACCCCTGCCTTTGACGTAAACCAGGGTATTGGCCGTGCCCAAGTCGATGGCCATATCCGACGACAGAAGGCGAAAGAAATTCCCGAACATGCGTAAGTCACAGCCTTTCTTGCACGTCTGCCGCATGGCCCTCGTCCGGAGGGCCGTGCCGCGTAATGGGGGCGCTTCTCCCAAGACCAGCGCCCAAGATGGTTCCCGACAGGCCAGTGGCCCATCGGCGGGCGCAGGTCAAGCGGTGATCGCTCCGGGCGCGGTCTTTTCCCGCTTAATCAGCAGTTTGTTGACCGCGTTGACATAGGCACGCGCCGAAGCGACCAGGGTATCGGCGTCCGCGCCCTGGCCATTGACCGTCTTACCACCTTCTTGCAAACGAACGGTAACTTCCGCCTGGGCGTCGGTGCCCTGGGTGACGGCGTGCACCTGGAACAGCACCAGATCGGGGGCCAAGTCGGGCAGCAGGGCGCGAATGGCGTTGAAGGTGGCGTCCACCGGGCCATTGCCGGTGGTTTCCACGGTTTTTTCCGCGCCATCGATGGCGAGCGTGAGCCTGGCGCGCTGCGGCCCCGTGGACCCGGCATGAACCTCCAGGGCGACGACGTGGATACGGTCATTGCCGCGCACCACGGCGTCATCGACGAGGGCGATGATATCCTCGTCGAACACCTGTTTTTTGCGATCGCCCAGCGCCTTGAAGCGGAGAAAGGCGTCCTCGAGCGCGTTGCGCCCCAAGTCATAGCCCAGCTCCTTCAGCTTCTCGGCAAAGGCATGGCGGCCGGAATGCTTGCCCATGACCAGCGAGGAACGGGCAAGGCCGACGCTTTCCGGGGTCATGATTTCATAGGTCTTGGCGTCCTTAAGGACACCGTCCTGATGAATGCCGGATTCATGGGCAAAGGCGTTGGCGCCGACGATCGCCTTGTTGTTCTGGACGAGAAAGCCAGTGATGGTCGAGACCAGGCGCGAGGCGCGGGTGATTTCGCGCGTCGCGATGCCGGTGCGGAAGGGCATGGCGTCCTGGCGTACCTTCAAGGCCATCACCACTTCCTCCATGGCGGCGTTGCCGGCCCGCTCGCCGATGCCGTTGATGGTGCATTCCACTTGCCGGGCGCCGGCCTCGACGCCGGACAGGGAATTGGCCACCGCAAGCCCGAGGTCGTTGTGGCAATGGGTGGAAAAGATCACCGTGTCGGCGTCGGGGACCCGCTCCATCACGGCGCGGAACATGCGGTAATATTCATGCGGGGTGGTATAGCCCACGGTGTCGGGGAGGTTGATGGTGGAGGCCCCCGCCTTGATCGCCGTTTCCACCGCGCGGCAGAGGAAATCAAGCTCGCTGCGGGTCGCGTCCTCCGCCGACCACTCCACATCGGCGCAGTGGCGGCGGGCGTAGGAAACGCTTTCGGCGATGCGCGCGAGCACCGCCTCGGGGCGCAAGTTGAGCTTGGCCCGCATATGGAGGGGGGAGGTGGCGATAAAGGTGTGGATGCGTGGGCGTTGCGCCGGTTTGAGGGCCTCCAGCGCCCGATCGATATCGGCACGGGCGGCGCGGGCGAGGCTGGCGACGGTGGCGGTTTTCGCCAGTTTCGCCACTTCGTGCACGGCCTCGAAATCGCCGTTCGAGGCAATGGCGAAGCCGGCCTCGATGACATCGACGCGCAGGGCTTCCAATATTTCGGCGATGCGGAGCTTTTCCGCAAGGCTCATCGACGCGCCCGGCGATTGCTCGCCGTCGCGCAAGGTGGTGTCGAAAATGCGGACATAATCATTGGGGCTGCCGACAGGGCTTGGCGGTGCTTGGGTCATGGAACTGGTCCTTGCAAGAGGGTCGCTCGGCGGCGTCATTCGGTCCTGCCCTAAGCGTCAAGCCCCATGGGGCCCGGGTTTCCTGGACGCTTAGGGGCGAATAAGTCGCAGCGCTGACCCAAGGCCGGGAAGGACCGCCATGGCATAGGATAGGCGTATGACGCCTGGCCTGCATGCCACGGCATCTTCCGCCCTCATGTCCAAAATGACCGCTTGCCCCAGCATCTCAGCCCTGGAACCCGTTCCTTGCATGCCTTGCCCAGCCTTGATGGCGGACCTTAAGGATAATATGAACCAAGGGGCAATTATGCCTAATACACGGGGCCGGTCAATAACGGCCACGCGTTTCAAGCACTCCCCACGGTTTTCGCCGCGCATCTGGGAAGCGGCTTAGCTCCGCCCGCCAGATGGCCCGCGACGCCTCCACGTCCAATCCGGCGAGCGCCATATAGTCAAGCTCTGCCATGGCGGTATCCTGATAGTCGCGCCAGGCGGTAAGCGGCGCGTTCGGGGTCTTGTCGTTCTCGTCCGCCGCCGCGACGTCGTTCAGAACCTTCAATGCGGTCGCCATGCTCATTGGCCCCGTCACTTCATCGATATATTCGCCAAAGGCATGGACATAGGCGCTCGCCCGGCGCGGCCCCAGGGCGAGGAAGGGGACGATGCTACGGTCGTAGATGGTCTGCAACAGCGGCCTGTATTGCTCCTCGCCGGCCCACACCATGGTACCCACCACAACCGATAAAAAGCCGCGCATCCACGCCTTGAAGGCGGGCGGGTTGCCGGACCCCAGCACCGGCAGGCCGACGCGGGTTGAAAGCTCGTTCGCCTCGATGCGCTGAGCCCACCAGGCGGCGTTGTTGTCCAGCACCTTTTTGTAATAGCTCCTGGCCACCAGATAGCCGGTGGGATCATCGGGTGCGGTCTGCATCGCTTGGAACACTGAGCGCAGGGACCACGCATAGTTTCGTATCTGCGCGCCGGACAGGATCATTTTTTCCCGCCCGCGATAGTCGGCGGGGTAGTTGCCAATGGCCCATGCGGCCTCGTCCTGGACGTGCTCAAGGAAGTAAAGGTCGCCGGTCACCAGGAAGGGAATGATCGAGGGCGCGGGAAAATGCGCCGGGTCCGGCTCCCAGCCGTCTTTCGCCAGGATCAATTGCCGGCCCTGGGACGAACGGCCAGGCCAGCCCAGGGTGACGTCGGCATATGCGCCGTCGAACCTTAAGGATGCCCCGGTCTTGGGATCGCGGACATGCCAGGGGATCGAGGCCGCGCCCTCGGCATTTCCGCGCATCGCCGCTTCCCAGCCGGGCAAGTCAGGGCTTTGCGGGGTGTTCAAGGCCAGCGCCGCCCACACGGCGGACGGGCCCATGAACAGCCCAATGTCTGGCCGCCCGCCGGTGCCCGGCATGCCGCGCTCGATGCCGCCATCCGACAAGGGCTGGTCATAGGCGCTCCCGGGCTTGCCGGCAAAGTTCCAGGCCGCTGGCAGACCAAGAGGCGGCAATAGTCTCTTGGCCACCAGCTCGGCGATTGAGACCCGGACCGGCATCGGCTTGTTCTGGCAGCGCCAGCGCTGGCCGTTGCGGTGGCGCAAGGGCGCTTTGCGATAGACTATGGCGTCATCGCCCACTTGCTCATCGCAGATGGTCTTGCCATCGAGGGTGACCACCGCCCGATAGATCAGCCCATCGTCGCGCCCGTCCATCACGTTTTCCGGCTGGCGCTCGAACACCACCGAGATATGATCGGCGCTCGGCGTCCAATAGAACCGCACACTGACCGGGCAATCGCCATCGGCCAGCCAGACATAGGTGGGTGCGTCAATCCCCAGCACGGTCGGCACATAGGGCGCCAGCGCCTGCCCAGGCGCCACCATGCACGCCACGCCATCGCCAACAATCCGCGCCTCGATGGCCGGGGGCACTGAGGCTGCTTGCCCCGCGGTGGTCAGGATACATAAAGCCGTCGCTCCCAACATCAAACGCATAGCAGGCTCCCTCGTTGTCGGGTCATTTCACCATTCACGGCAGGGTCGCACGCACGGCCCCCCCATGCACGGGAAAAACGGCCTTGAGTTTCATGGAGCCGCATGTCGCCTGGCCTGGAGCCTCCTCATGCCGCCAAGCAGACCCCACCTGCCCATCGCCAATATTGTCCAGCTCAGCGTTGGTGAATCGATCAGTTTTCCCGAGAGGGCGCGATTTTATTGCGCCTGAAGCAATCACCCGCAACCTTCACCACCCGCGCCGGCCGCCCGCCTCCGGCCACGTGTCCCACGAGGGGCATACAAGGCCGCAGGCGCCTTCAGAGCAGTGGGTGTTGGTGCGCTTTTGCCGTCAGGCGACCGCCGGCTGGTCAAGGCTCATGGCGTGGGTCGCGTAAAGAATGATGCGCGCGCAGGTGCCTTTTCCCGGCGCTGAAGAGAGCGCCAGGCGGCCCCCCATCGCCAGGGCGAGGACCTGGGTCATGACCAAGCCGATGCCAAGGCCCTTGCCGTGTTCCAATGCGGCGGGCGGGCGGCCGAGCTTCGATGCGCTAGCCTGCCATCTTTCGACATCAAAGCCGACGCCATTGTCGCACACCTCGATGACGGTGTCGGCGCCCACGCGGAAATAGGTCACCCTCACCAGACCGCCCGCCGGGGTATGGGCAAGGGCGTTTCCCACCAGGGCGGAAATCATCTGATTGAGGGCGCATGGATCGGTCTCGATGACGGCGTTGGAATTGGCTTGGCAGGCAAGGGCGATATCGCGCGCGCGCGCCTGCTCGCGATAGGGCTTTAGGCTTTCTTCAATCACCAGCCGTAAGTCAATATGCCGTTTTTCAAGATCGAAGATCGAGGCATCGCTTTCCGCAGTCCGTAGCAAACCTTCGATCATCGACAGCAGGCGCTGGCCGCTGGAGTGGATGTTGTGGCCAAAGCCCTCATAGGCCCGGGTGCTCAAGGGCCCGAAGGCCTGCTCCTTGATGAGCTCGGAAAAGCCGAGGATGGCGTTAAGCGGCGTGCGCAGCTCGTGGTGCATCATGCACAGAAAATTTTTCTTGGCCGCACGACCCGCCTCGGCTTCCCGCCGGGCTTGCACGAGGCCGTGGTTGAGCGCCTCCAGCGCCGCTTTCTGGCGCCTTATGGTCTCCAGGTAAATCGCCATCGACATCGTTACGAGGCTGACGATGCACAAATAGCTCTGAATGAAGTGAATCTGCGACGAGGGCTGAGCGCCCCATGCCTCGCTATACCCGCTGGAGAGCGCGAAAACATAGGTGATCGAGCTGAAAATGATGCCGACGCTGGCTCCCAAGACACCAAAACGCATGATCATCACTTGCAGAATCGGCAGCGGCAGGAACATGAAGCTCGCGACAGACACGCCGCGCTGGCCATCGGGGTCGAAGAACGGCAGGTCGGCGCTGAGGAGGACCGCCAAGAACAATGCCGTGAGATATATGGCGAACTCGATGCCCATGGCTTTAGGCTTATAGTGGCTCCGGTCGACCCCGCGCCAGAAGATCAACATCGACAAGGGCCCGCCGATCACGAAATAGCCGGTGGCGCTCCCAAGCCAACAAGATACCCAGGCCGCCCCGCATTCGCGCATGTCAAAGAGGCCTGTCGCCAGATGATCGTGTGTCCTCTTAAGCTTCTTTCCATGCTATTTTGCATTAACGGGAGGAAGCCATGGCACAAGCATCGAAGTCATCGGATCGGGGCAGGCGCGACGCGGCGAGCAAGCTGGCCGAGCATCGGCTGAGC
>JBMOOS010000040.1:0-34839 GCA_049324415.1 Pseudomonadota bacterium | reverse complement strand
CTGGCGCGCGTCGTCATCGGCAAAGGCCGCTTCCGGCGCAATGCCGACCGCGTCGAGGATCGGCATCGCCTGCGCCAGGATGCGCCCCTTGGGAAGGGCAAGAACCAGCGTGTCACGCTCGGTCATGGGCTGGGAAGGGCTCCGGCTGGGGTTACAAGGCCCTTCCTATTTACCAGGAATGTGTTTCTCGTCCAGACTCATGGCGCCGCTGATTTGAGTCGGCCCGATGCATGGTGTGAACATGGAGTACCATCCTCTTTTTCAGCAAAAAAGCCACGCCTTGGCGTGGTTGTAAAAACACCCGATAACGCAAGGAAATGGCAGCATCGCGCGGCTGCGCCCCGGCCCCTTCCCCAAGGCAGATGGTCGCAGCCCATGAGGGAAGGGCTTGGCGGAAGGGGGTAGGCCATGCCTATACTCGGTCCATGTGAAAATAATCTGGGGGCCGGCCGGTCGGACCCATGGCCAACGCGACCTCATCGCCACCCTCAAACAGGCTTTAAGAAAGGAGGGTTTATGGCGTCCCATGGCACAGGAGAAACACGGGTCGTCGCGCTCGTCGGCCCGTTTCATTCCGGCAAGACCACGCTTTTGGAGAGCATTCTGGTGGCCACCGGCGCCGCCCATAGAAAGGGCCCCGGTGGCCAGCGTCTTGTGGGCGATGGCTCGGCGGAAGCCAAGGCCCGCGAAATGGGCATCGATGTCAACATCGCCTCCACCGATTATTTGGGCGAGCGGTTCACCTTTCTCGACTGCCCTGGCTCCATCGAGTTTTTCCAGGAAACGCTGAACGCCCTTGCCTGCGCCGATGCCGCCGTCATCGTCGCCGAGCCTGAGATGGAGCGCGTCCTTGCCCTTGCCCCCGTCTTCAAGGCGCTCGAGGACCTCGCCATCCCGCGGTTCGTGATGATCAACAAGATCGATCGCGCCAACGGCTCGCTCGCCGACCTTGCGGAGGGGCTGTCGCGGGTGTCGCGCGCGCCCATCGTCCTGCGCCACATTCCCATCCGCGAGGGCGAGGCGATCAGCGGTTATGTGGACCTTGCCGCCGCCAAAGCCCATGTCTACCGGCCGGGGGAGGCCTCCCACATCATCGCCATGCCGGAGAGCGTCAGCGAGCGCTTCGCCCTCGACCGCTATGCCATGCTGGAAAAGCTCGCCGATTTCGACGATGCGCTTTTGGAAAAGCTTCTGGAGGATATCGAGCCGGAAAAGGACGAAGTCTTCGCCGACCTTGCCCGCGACGTCCAGGAAGGGCTTATCGTGCCGGTGTTCCTGGGCGCGGCCATGCTCGATGAAGGCACCCGCCGTCTGCTGAAGGCGCTGCGCCATGAACTGCCGCCTTTCGCCAAGACGCTGGCGCGCCTCGGGTTCAAGAGCGCGCCGGACCGCGCGCTGGCGCAGGTCATCAAGACCTTCCATACCCCCCATGCCGGCAAGCTTTCAGTGGCGCGGCTTTATGGCGGCGCCGTCAAGGACGGCGACACGCTGAACGGCGAGCGGGTGTCCGGGGTTTTCGCCGTCACCGGCCAGCAAGGGGAAAAGGCGGGCCCGGCGCGGGCCGGCGACGTCATTGGCCTTGGCCGCCTGGAAAAGGCCGCCACCGGCGACACCCTTGGCGGCGAGGATGGCTTCACCCTAGCCCGCCCGCCAGTTTTATCGCCAGTCTATCGTCTTGCCCTGGCGGTGGAAAGCCGCAATGACGAGGTGAAATTGTCAGGCGCCCTTGCCAAGCTTGGCGATGAGGATCCTTCTTTAAAGGCGCTCCATGACGAGGACACCCACGAACTGGTGCTGATGGGCCAGGGAGAGGTCCATGTCTCGGTCGCCGTCGAGCGCTTGAAAAGCCGCTTTGGCATCGCGGTCAGCACCCATGTCCCGCAAGTTCCCTATAAGGAAACCATCCGCAAATCGAAGACCCATCACGCCCGGCACAAGAAGCAATCGGGCGGCCACGGTCAATTCGGCGATGTGGTGGTGGAGATCGCGCCGCTGGCGCCGGGCACGGGCTTTGTCTTTCAGGAGACCATCCACGGCGGGGCGATCCCGCGGCAGTATATCCCTTCCGTGGAAGCCGGGGTGCGCGACTATTTAAAGCAAGGACCACTCGGTTTTCCCGTGGTCGATGTCGGCGTCACCTTGACCGACGGCAAATACCATGCTGTCGATTCCTCCGACATGGCGTTCCAGATCGCCGGCCGGCAGGCGATGGCGGAAGCCTTGCCGGACTGCGCGCCAACGCTGCTCGAGCCGATCAGCCATGTCAAAATCCATGTTCCCAACGAATTTACCGCCAAGGCCAATGCCATCATCTCCACCCGGCGCGGGCAGATTCTCGGCTTCGACGCGCGTTCAGGCTGGACGGGATGGGATACGGTGGAAGCGCATATTCCGCAGGCGGAGACCCGCGACCTTATCATCGAATTGCGCTCCCTGACCGCCGGGGCTGGCACCTTCGAGGCGAAATTCGATCATTTGAGCGAATTGTCCGGCCGCTTGGCGGAGCAAGTCATCGCCCAGCGCCGTGAGGCGCATAAGTGATCAGTCGCCGTGAGGCGCATAAGTGATCAGTCGCCGTGAGGCGCATAAGTGATCAGTCGCCGGGAGGCGCATAAGTGATTGGCTTCACGCGCGCTCGTGGTCGGGGCGCCCGCTCGCGGGCCACGGCGCGGAAACGTCTTCGAGCGTCGCGTCGATCACTTCCAATTGAAGCGCGATGGCGCCTTCGCCGGCAAAGACGAGGGTGAGTGTCGCCGGGCTGTCCGCCTTGGCGTCCGTTGGCGCAGCGGTAAGGGCGAGGAGGTCAAGGACCCGCTCCTTGTCCTCAAGGTCGATGCCGGTGAGCCGCGCCTTGTCGACGAAGTCCAAGCGCAGGGCGGCGCGCACCCGCTCCGGCGTTCCGAACCAGCGGCGGGCGGCTTGTTTCTCCCAGCGAAAGCGGTTGGCCAGGAGGACGAAACGGCGCGCCTCCGCGCGATAAGCCATGTCGGCGACCCGCACCGTCGCATCCTGCAACAAGGCCGACAGGGGAGCGATGTCCGCCGCCGTCTGCGCCCTCAGCCTTAGCCGCTTATCCTTGCTCATGGGGCCTTTCCTTATCCCGCCACCCGCTCGATGTCGGCGCCCGCGCCGGCGAGTTTTTCTTCCAGATGCTCATAGCCCCGGTCAAGGTGGTAGACGCGATTGATTTCGGTTGCCCCGGTTGCGGCAAGCCCGGCCAGGATAAGGCCCATGGAGGCCCGCAAATCGGTGGCCATCACCGGCGCGCCCTTAAGGGCGGCAACGCCGCGCACCGTTGCCGTGCCGCCCTTCACCGTGATGTCGGCGCCCATGCGCGCCAGTTCCGGCACATGCATGAAGCGGTTCTCGAAAATGGTCTCGATGAGCACCGAGGCGCCGTCAGCAAGGCTCATCATGGCCATGAGCTGGGCCTGCATGTCGGTGGCAAAGCCGGGAAAGGGCTGGGTGGTGACGGTGACCGCCTTGAGCCGCCCTTGCGGCGCCGTCACGTGAAGGCCTTGCGCGGTTTCGCCAAGGCTGACGCCGGCTTCGCTGAAGGTTTCGAGAACGGCGCCGAAAATGTCGGCCCGCGCGCCGATCAGCTCAAGCGCACCGCCGGTGATCGCCGCCGCCGCGCCATAGGAGGCCGCCTCGATGCGGTCGGGCATCACCCGGTGCTGGGCGGGCTGCAGGCGCGCAACGCCGCTTATGCACAGCCGCTCGCTGCCGATCCCCTCGATGCGCGCCCCCATGGCGACAAGGCAGCGGGCAAGGTCGGCGATCTCCGGCTCCCGCGCCGCGTTCTCGATCACCGTCTCGCCATGCGCCAATACCGCCGCGAGAAGGGTGTTCTCCGTCGCCCCGACGGAAGGCTTGGGAAAGCGCACCACCGCGCCGCGCAAACCCTTGGGCGCTCTTGCGCGGACATAGCCTTGCGCGAGCTCGATGGTGGCGCCGAGCTTTTCCATGGCTTTCAAATGCAAGTCGATGGGCCGGTTGCCGATGGCGCACCCCCCGGGCAGCGACACGGTGGCTTCGCCAACTCGGGCCAACAGTGGCCCCAGCACCAGGATCGAGGCGCGCATCTTGCGCACGATGTCGTAAGGGGCGAGGGTCGAGGCGATGCCGGGCGCCTCCAAGGTCATCACCCGGCCATAGCCGCCGCCCGGCCCCGCCTCCAGCATGATCTTGACGCCATGGCCGATGAGAAGGTCGGCCATGGTGTTGATGTCGGCGAGCCGCGGCATGTTGGTAAGCCGCAGGGGCGCATCGGACAGCAAGGCCGCGGCCATGAGGGGCAAGGCGGCGTTCTTGGCCCCCGAGATGGCGATGGCGCCGCGCAGCGGGCGGCCGCCCCGGATGATGATTTTATCCATGCCGTGCCTTCATCCCCTTGCCGGCGCATGCAATCGCGCCCTTCCCGCCATGGCGCGCCAATGCATCATAATTTGGGCAAGGTGACGCCGCGCTGACCCTGATATTTGCCGGCACGGTCGGCGTAGGAAACCTCGCACGGCTCGTTGCCCTTGAGAAACAGGAACTGGCACGCCCCTTCATGGGCATAGACCTTGGCCGGCAGGGGGGTGGTGTTGGAAAACTCCAGCGTCACATGGCCTTCCCAGCCCGGCTCCAGAGGTGTGACGTTGACGATGATGCCGCAGCGCGCGTACGTCGATTTGCCCAGGCAGATGACCAGCACGTCGCGGGGAATGCGGAAATACTCCACCGTCCGGGCGAGGGCGAAGGAATTGGGGGGAATGACGCAGACATCCTTGGTGCGGTCGACGAAGGACTGGTTGGAAAAGTCCTTGGGGTCGACCACCGCCGAATCGACATTGGTGAAGATCTTGAACTCGTTGGCCACCCGCGCGTCATAGCCATAAGAGGAAAGACCGTAGGAAATGGTCCCTTCGCGGCGTTGGCGATCGACGAAGGGCTCGATCATCCCGTGATCGGTCGCCATTTCGCGGATCCAGCGGTCGGACATGATGGTCATGGACGGCGAGGCTCCCCTGATGCGGCCCTCGCTATGGGCCGCCCCGCCGGCTTCTACGGGATTGCGCCGGCGTCGGCAAGGCTTCACCCCTTGGTGGGCGCATCGGTCTTGGTGCGGGCGCGGGCCTGAGCCTTGCGCCGCTGCAAATTGTCGCGCAAGGCGCGGCCCAGCTTGGCGCCGCGCGCATTCTTTTCGCTGGCGGCGCGGGGCTTTTTCGGCCTTTTGCGTTCATCTTCACGCATAAGAGGCTTGTACCGGAAAAGGGGCTATGGCAAAAGGCCCGCCGATACGCGGGGTGGCAAGCCCCGCGCCATGCCGCAGTAGCTCAGTGGTAGAGCGCATCCTTGGTAAGGCTGAGGTCGAGAGTTCAATTCTCTCCTGCGGCACCATTTTCCCGTCAGCGATCCAATTTGACCGAGAGAATAATCGCCGTGGTGGTGCCGCGCACGCCGGGAGTGGCGCCGATGGCATCGAGCACGGCGTCGAGCTCCTCCGTCGTTTCCGTGCGCACCACGGCGATGAGGTCATGGGCGCCGGAAACGGCGTAAAGGCTGCGTACCGGGGCAAGGTTGGTCAAGGTTTCGGCGACCGGTTTTCCCTCGCGCGGGTCGATGTCGATGAGGATATGGGCATTGATCCGCCGGCGCGCCAATATGGGGTTCAAGCGGATGGTGTAGCCGGCGATGACGCCGGCCTTTTCCAGCCGCTCCATGCGCTCCTTCACCGTCGCCCGGGCAAGTTTGAGGGCGCGGGCGATGGTGGCGACCGGGGTGCGGGCGTCGCGCTCGAGAAGGTCAAGGATGCGGCGGTCGGTGGCGTCGGGCTCGTAAGCCATGGCGGGTCCCGTCCCTAATCGCCGAAGCTGATGCCTTGCGCTAGGGGCAGCGCGTTGGAATAGTTCACCGTCGAGGTCATCCGCCGCATATAGGCTTTCCAGGCATCGGATCCCGACTCGCGGCCGCCGCCGGTTTCCTTCTCGCCACCGAAGGCGCCGCCGATCTCCGCCCCCGAGGTGCCGATATTGACATTGGCGATGCCGCAGTCGGAGCCGGTCGCCGAGATGAAGCGCTCGGCCTCGCGCACATCGGTGGTGAAGATGGCCGAGGAAAGGCCCTGCGGCACCGCGTTGTGCATGGCGATCGCCGCATCGAGATCGCGATAGCGCAAAACATAGAGAATGGGGGCGAAGGTCTCGCTCATGACGACGGCGCTCTGCTCCGGCATGTCGACGATGGCGGGCATGGCGTATGCGGCCTTGGGATAGCGCTTGGCCAGCGCCCGGCCGCCGCCGGTGACCTTGCCGCCCTGGCGCCTGGCCTGGGCAAGGGCGCCCTCCATCGCCTTCAAGGCGGCCTTGTCGATGAGCGGCCCGACCAGGGTCTTGGGCTCGAGGGGGTTGCCGACGACGATCCCGCCATAGGCCTTTTTCAGCTTTTTCATCAGCCGGTCATGGATTTTTTCGTGAACGATGAGCCGCCGCGTCGAGGTGCAGCGCTGACCGGCGGTGCCGACCGCGCCGAACAGGATGGCGCGCACCGCAAGATCGAGATCGGCGGAAGGGGCGACAATGATGGCGTTGTTGCCGCCCAGTTCCAGGATCGAACGGCCAAAGCGGGCGGCGACCCGGGGGCCCAGCGCCCGCCCCATGCGGCACGAGCCGGTTGCGGAAATGAGCGGCAGGCGGGGATCGTCCGCTAATTTTTCGCCAATGTCGCGCCCGCCCAGCGCCACGTGCACCAGGCCGGCCGGGGCGTCATCGCCAAAACGCTTGGCTGCCTTTTCAAAAAGGCTGAGGCAGGCAAGAGCGGTAAGCGGCGTCTTTTCCGAAGGCTTCCAGATGACGGGGTCGCCGCAGACCAGGGCGATGGCGGCATTCCACGACCATACCGCGACCGGGAAGTTGAAGGCGGAAATCACCCCCACCGGGCCCAGGGGGTGCCAGCTTTCGCGCATGGCGTGGCCTGGCCGCTCGGAAGCGATGGTAAGGCCATAGAGCTGGCGCGAAAGACCGACCGCGAAATCGCAGATGTCGATCATTTCCTGAACCTCGCCTATGCCTTCGGCGAGGATCTTGCCGCATTCGAGGGTGACGAGCTTGCCCAGCGCTTCCCTGTGGGCGCGCAATTCCTCGCCGAGGAGCCGCACCAGCTCCCCCCGCCGCGGCGCCGGCACTTGCCGCCAGGCGGCGAAGGCCGAGACCGCCTTGGCGACCTGCCGGGAAACTTGCGCCTTGGTGTGGCTCTTGACCCGGCCGATGATGGCGCCGTCGATGGGCGTCGTCACCACAAGGTCGCCCTCGGCGTCGGGCGCCGCCAGGCCAAAGGGCTCTAGGATGTCGGCATAGGGCATGGGCTTTTCATCCTTCAATCTTCGGGAGCGTCGGTAAGGCGCATGGTGGGGGTTATTTGTTGGGGCGCGCAGACAAGCTCGATGAGCGCGGCATGGGGCGCGGCAAGGCCACGCGCCAGCGCCTCGGCAAAGTCCTGGGTGCGCTCAACCCTTGCCCCGAACAGGCCATGGGCGCGCGCCAAGGCGGCGAAGTCGGGGTTGGTCAGCCGGGTTCCGGAAACCCGGCCGGGATAGGTCTTGGCCTGATGCATGCGGATGGTGCCGAACATGCCATTGTTGAAGACGAGGACGATGACCTTAAGGCCATATTGCGCGGCGCTCGCCAGTTCCTGGACCGTCATCATCAATTCGCCATCGCCGGCGACGGCGACCACCTGGCGGTCGGGGCAAGCAAGCTTGGCGGCGAGCGCGGCCGGCAGGGCATAGCCCATGGCGCCGCTGATGGGGCCAAGCTGAGTGTTATAGCCATGATAGGGGAAATAGCGGTGCAGCCAGATGGCGAAATTGCCCGCCCCGTTGGTGATGATGGCCTCGTCGGCAAGGCGGCTGCGCAGATGGCGGAAGACGGCGGCGGGGTCGAGGTCAAGGCCCTCGGGCGCAGCCTGCGAATAAGCCTCGTAATCGGCCCGCGCCGCGCTGAAGGGGGCCTCCCGCTCCTCCCTGGGGCTAAGGGGCGGCAAGGCATCGATGAAGTCATCGGCGCGGCAGGCAAGCCCGAGGGCGGGGGCGAACACCCGGCCAAGGTCGGTCTCGTCGGGCGTCACATGGATCAGCTTTTGCGCCCGCGCCGCGCCTTCAAAAAGGCTGTAGCCCTGGGTGACGATGTCCCCCAGCCGGGTGCCGACGGCAAGCACCAGGTCGGCGCCATGGACCCGGGCGATGAGCTTGGGGTCGGGGCCAAGGCCCAGCACCCCGGCATAGGCCGGGCTGCGGTTGTCGATGAGCGATTGGCGGCGGAAGGCGGCGAGGATGGGGATTTTCCCGTCCTCGCAAAACCGCGTGAAGCGGGCGGCGCTCGCCGGCGTCCAGCTGCTGCCGCCGACGATGGCGATGGGCCGCGTTGCCGCGTTAAGAAGAGCGAGGCAGCGGGCCATTGCGTCGGGGCTGGGGACGGCCGGCGCGACGGGCGCGGGCGGGCGCGCCAGTGCCGGGCAAGGCTCGCTCAGCATGTCCTCAGGCAGCGAGACGACCACCGGCCCCGGCCGGCCAGCGCTGGCGACATGCAGCGCCCGGGCGGCAATCTCCACCATGCGGGCGCTTGAGCGCACTTCGACCGCCCATTTCGCCAGGGGCGCGAACATCGCTTCGAAATCCACTTCCTGGAAGGCTTCGCGGCCCTGGTCGGCGCGCGCCACCTGACCGATGAAAAGGACCATCGGCGTGGCATTCTGCTTGGCGTTATGGACGCCGATGGCGGCATTGGTCGCCCCCGGCCCGCGGGTGACGAAACAGATGCCGGGCTTATTGGTGAGGCGGCCATGGGCTTCGGCCATGGTGGCAGCGCCGCCTTCCTGGCGGCAAGTGATGAGGCGCAGCCTGCCGGCCGCATCGTAAAGCGCGTCGAGAACCGCAAGATAGCTTTCGCCGGGGACGCAAAAGGCGGTGTCGATGCCGGCGGCGACCAGCGTTGCCACCAGGGCTTGCGCGGCGTTTTGCGACGTGGAGGGCGTGGGCTCGGCCATCGCTTCACGCCGCCGCCGGCCGGTCGACCTCGATCGCCTTGGCGCATTCGGCGGAATAATTGCGCCCGAAACGATTGGCGATGAAGTCGGCATAGTCGCAGTCTTCCTGGCGCACGAAGCCTTTTTGCGGCAATTGCCCTTGCGCCAGCAAGTCCACCATGGCGGCCATGCCCGACGCGGTGGTGATCTGGATCGCCGACCAAAGCTGGCCGTCGATGGCGCGGGCATAGACCTTGCGGGCAAAGCTTTCCTGGACGAACTGGCCGGCGCGATAGCCGCTGACCGTCACGAACACCAGGACTACGTCCTGATAGGTGATGGGCAGGGCATATTCGAAAATGTCCTTCAGCATCTCCCGCCGCTCGCCCAGCCGCAAGTCGCGGATCAGCATTTTCATGATGTCGCGATGGCCGGGATAGCGCACCGTGCGGTAGTTGAGGTTGTCGACCTTGTCCTTCAGGGTCTCGCATAGCGTGCCAAGGCCCCCGGAGGTATTGAAGGCCTCGTAATTATCGCCGTCGAGGGAGAATTGCTCCATCTCCTCCAGGGGCGGGACTTCCTTGAGCGCGCCGTCGACAATCGCCTCGCACGGGTTGCAATATTCGTTAATGAGCCCGTCGGTCGACCAGGTAAGGTTGTATTTCAGGGCGTTGGAAGGATATTGCGGCAGGGCGCCAACCCGCATGTGGACATTGTGCAAGCGCTCGAACCGCTTGGCCAGGTCATAGGCGACGATGGAAATGAAGCCCGGCGCCAGCCCGCATTGCGGCACGAAGGCGGATTTCGCGCCCTTGGCCAGCGCCTTCACCAGCCGGGTCGCGGCGACATCCTCGGTAAGGTCGAAATAATGCGCCCCCGCCTTGCGCGCCGCCTTGGCGATGACCGGCACCAGGTGAAAGGGGCAGGCGTTGAGCGCGGCGAACTTGCCCTTCATCAGCTTCACCAGGGCCTCGCCATCGGCGACATCGGCGCGCTGGGTGCGGATGCCGGGGTGCTTGGGGATCCGCTTCAGATTGGCGGCGTCCAGGTCGGCGACGGTGACCCGATAATCGCCGCTGCGGGAAAGCAAATGGGCGATGGCGACACCGATCTTGCCGGCACCCAGAAGCAGAACGTCATGCATAAGAGCCTCTTGCAAATAGGTAGGGGTATTTATCTATATGCTCATTATACTATCAAAAACTAAAGCACAATATAGCAAATAGGTGGAAGCAGGCGATAGCGAAGCCCGGCCGGCTGGTATAATGTTTCCGGCATGGCGGCAGAGCAGCAATCGGAGGCAAGGGCGGTGACGGGCGTGCAGCGTTTCGCCGCGGCGCTGTTTTTCCTCCTCGGCCTTGATGGCGGTCTCAAGGCCGAAGAGGCGCTGGGCGAAGATCCCTTTCACCGTTTCTATGCCTTGCAGCAGGCGGGCGACCACCGGGGGGTGGCGGCGCTCCTCCAGGAGCTCATCCACGAGGAGGACATGTTCTGCGGGGTGGTGACCGACTATCAGGTGGTGGAGCGCAGCGCGCGCCGTCTCGGCATCAAATTGCGCTGCACCGGCATGCCCTTATATGGCGTTCGTCTGCAACCCGAGGGGGCGCCTGTCGTTTTCGGCGGCGACGGGATGATCGCGCCTTTCTCCAACGTCGATGGCGCGGTCATCGCCATAACGGCGCCGGCTGCGGAAGTCGCCGCGGCGTCGCCGCTGCGCGATGGCGGGCATCCTGCGAGCGCTCAGCAGGAAAAGTCGGCCTGGCTGATGTTCAGCCTGATCGCCAATATCGTGGTGCTGGCGGCGCTGGGGCTGTTCGCCTGGGGCTATTTCCGGCGTTCTTCATTTCCCCTGTCGCGCGACGACGCCCAGCGCCTCAGCAGCGCCGACAAGGATATCCTGATTGCTCAGGCGGTCGAGGTGGCGCCGCGCATTCACAAGCATCCGGCGGGAGTTTATCTCGCCAAGGGCCGGCACGGCAAGCGCCGGCTGTTCCGCCATCTGATCGCCGCCGTGCTTTATCGCGACCTGGGGATCAAATGGGGCGAGCTTAAATAGGCGATGGCGGCTATTGAGCAAGGCCGCGGGGCACGAAAGGACGGCCCGAGGCAAGGCTTACAAGGTGGCCAAGCATGACCAAGATGACGACAAGGGCAAGGAACTGGATGGCGCCAAGGGGAATGAGCGGCGGCTTGCCCGGCACATAAGGCTGGCGGGCGCGCCAGCTGGCAAGGGCAAGGATGAGGCTCGCCCCCATGAGGATCGTCAAGGTCCATTCCAGGCTCATGGCGCTGCACTGGTCCCTAAAAGGCCGTGTTTTTTCAAGGCATGGCGCAACTGGTCATAGCTGAGATGGAGATGGACAGCGGCGGCGCGCTGATTGAAGCGGCACGCTTCAAGGGCGTTTTTAAGAAGGCGCTTTTCCTCGGCCGCCAAATGGGCGCGCAGGTCAAGGGGGGCGGCGGGGGCGGGCGCCGTCTTCAAGGCCGCCTTGTCCGCGTCCGCCTTTTTGTCCCCCGCCGGACAAGGCCGATAGGGCGAGGCAAAGGGGTCAAAAACGACCTCGGCGATGGGTTGCTCGGGCTTGCCCGCGCGATAGACGGCGCGCTCGACGACGTTTTTAAGCTGGCGCACATTGCCCGGCCAGTCATAGGCCATGAGAGCGCTTTGCGCCGCCGGGGCAAAGCCGGGAAAGGCGGTCCAGCCCAGCTCGGCAGCAAAGGCGCGGGCGAAATGCTGGGCCAGCGTTAAAATATCGTCGCGCCGGTGGCGCAAGGGCGGCAGGGTCAAGACGTCGAAGGACAGGCGATCGAGAAGATCGGCGCGAAAACGCTCCATCGCCGCGAGGGCGGGGAGGTCGACATTGGCGGCGGCGATGATGCGCACGTCCACGTTGATGGTCTCGTTGCCGCCCACCCTCTGAAGCACGCCATATTCGATGACGCGCAGGAGTTTTTCCTGGGTCGCCGGGCTCATGCTGGCGATTTCGTCGAGAAAGAGGGTGCCGCCGTCGCTCGCCTCGAAGCGGCCGCTGCGGGCGCGGGTGGCGCCGGTGAAGGCGCCGGCTTCATGGCCGAACAGCTCGGAATCAAGGAGGCTTTCCGCAAGGGCAGCGCAGTTCAAAATGGCGTATGGCCGGTCCCAGCGCCGCGACAAATAATGAAGGCGGGCGGCGACAAGCTCCTTGCCGGTGCCGCGCTCGCCGATGATGAGCACCGGCCGGTCCAGCGGCGCAGCGTGGGAGACTTTGTCCAATAGGTCGAGGAAGGCGGGCGATTGGCCGATGAGCGCGATGTCCGGGCCTTGTCGTGTCATGCGCCAGAACATAGCATTTTACACTAATAATCAGCAATAATTTACATGGTCTGGCTATATTTTCTCGATGGGCTGTAAAAAATATATGAGTATTATCAATGTCTTACCACTTTAAATCCAATTTGGCACGAGGATTGCTTTTATATCGGCAAAGGCCGCCATGGCCTTCACGCAGAGGACAAGAGGAGATCGGCGATGAACATGATGACCCATTTTGCGCAGGTGCTTGCCGCCACTGACGAGGTGGCGACCAATGGCGCGGCGTTGGTCGACTTTTACGGCCGCCATAGCGGCGTGCGCCACGGCGGGCGCAGCAATGACCGGCGCATTCGCCGCCGTGAACGGGCCTGCCGCAGCTAAGGCGCTGCCCGCAGCGCGCTTGCCAGCCTCAGCTTAGAAGGAGATAAGGACATGGGTATTTTTTCCCGCCTGGCCGATATCGTCAATTCCAACATCAATGACGTGCTCGACCGTGCCGAAGATCCGGAGAAGATGATCCGCCTGGTGATCCAGGAGATGGAGGATACGCTGGTGGAGGTGCGCTCCTCCGCCGCCAAGACCATCGCCGATCAGAAGGACATGCGTCGTCAGCTCAAGCGTTTGACGCAAGCCAGCCAGGATTGGCAGGAAAAGGCCGAGCTCGCCTTGAAAAAGGGCCGCGAGGATCTCGCCAAGGGCGCCCTCGTTGAAAAGGCCAAGGTGGCGCAAATGGCCACCGCGCTCGAGGAAGAGCTTGCCCTTCTCGATGAAGCGCTCACCAAGCATGAGGAGGATGTGGTCAAGCTGGAGGCCAAGCTGCGCGAGGCCAAGGCCAAGCAGGCGGCGATCGCCGCCCGCGTCGAAACGGTGTCGAACCGCCTCAAGATCCGCAACCAGGTTTATTCCAACCGAGTCGATGACGCCTTCGCCCGCTTCGAGCGCCTGGAGCGCCGGGTCGACAACGCCGAGGGCCGGGTGGAAGCCTTCGACCTGGGGCGGGGCAAGACGCTCGACGATGAGTTCGCGGCGCTGGCCGCGGAAGAAGCGGTCGCGGCCGAGCTCGACGCCTTGAAAGCAAAGCTTGGCGGCGCGCGTGACGACAGCGAGAAAAAAGCGAAATAGGATCGCCTTGCGCCGCCATATGCGCCATGCTGTTGGGACCACGTTTTTGGGTCCACGCTGCTGGGCAAGGACAAGGCTGAGGGGAGCTAAAGGAAGATCATGGGCGAGACACTGGGCATCTTGACGCTGGCTGTCGTCGTGCCGCTGGCGCTGTTCTTCCACTATGTCACCAAGTGGAAGCAGATGAAGACGCTCTCGGGCGAGGATGAGCAAGCATTGGAAAGCATTCACCATGTCGCCGAACGGCTGGAGAAACGCATCATGACCTTGGAGCGTATTCTCGATGCCGAGAACCGCGACTGGCGCAAGTCGGAGTGAGGAGGCGAACCATGGCTCAGCGCACCAGATTCTACCGCGATCGCCGGGCTGGCAAGGTGATGGGGGTATGCGCCGGCATTGCCGACTATACCGGCATCGAGGTGTTGTGGATCCGCCTTGCCTTTGTCTTGCTCGTCTTCACCCCGTTCAGCGCCATGGCCATCATTGGCTATTTGGCGATCGGCTTTCTCGCCCCGGAAAAGCCACGCGCGCTTTATGACGAGCCGGCCGCCGAGCGCGAATTCTGGCGCAATGTGCGCACCCGGCCGCGGGCCACGGTGCACGATGTTAAATTGCGCTTTTCCGAAATGGAGCGACGCCTGCGCGAGATGGAGGCGTATGTGACCTCCTCGCAGCGCAACCTCGATCGGGAAATCGACAAGCTGCGCGATGCCTAGTGGTGCGATTCCAACGGATGGTTCCCATCTGTTGGAGAAACCGCACCACAGATTCAATAGCTTAGTGGTCCACTTTTCCCAAACGGCTGGATTTATCCGTTTGAGGCGGACCACTAGAAATAAGGGGAAGATCCCATGTGGGACGACGGTTCGTTCGTTATTGCTTTTTTCGCCATCGTCGTGGGCATTCCGGTCCTTGCCGGGCTGGCCAAACACATGTGGCGCGATTTCGTCCGGCTGCGCGAGCGCCAGTTGGAAAGGGGCGCTGATGGCGCCGTCAATGAAGCCCTCGTCGCCCGCCTTGAACGGATGGAGGAACGCTTGCAAGTGCTGGAGCGCATCCTCACCGACCGCGGCCATTATTTGGCGGAAGAAATCGAGCGCTTGCGCACCCGCTAAAGGGAGGAACACCGATGCCAAGCTGGGTCTTGTTTTTCGTTGTCGTCATTGGCATTCCTGTGGTGTTCGGGACCCTTGCCGACGTCTATAAGCGCCACATCAGGCACAAGGAACGGGCGCTCGAGCTTCAGGCCAGCCTTGCCACCGAAAACAGCGAGACCTGGCGCGCCCGGGTCGAGCGCCTGGAGCAGCGGGTCCGGGTATTGGAGCGCATCGTCACCGATAAGGGCCACCACCTTGCCGAGGAAATCGAAAAACTGCGCGACAAGCCCCTCAATTAAGCCCACCACGGACATGTCGGCAGGCAGCATGATTTGCGGTTCGCGGTGCCTTTAGGCAATGACCCCTGGTTTTTCGCGCCAACCAATTGACAGCGCGCCGGCCTGCGTCCACATCAGGCCCATGACCAGCAGCCTGGACGAGATTTGCGAGACCTTCGACCTTCTGGGCGAGGATTGGGACGAGCGCTACCGCTATATCATCGAGCTGGGCCGCGCCCTTCCCCCCATGGCGCCGGCCGACAAAACCCCGGCCAACAAGGTGCGCGGCTGCGCCAGCCAGGTGTGGATGAGCGCGCGGTTGAGCGAGGATATCCCGCGCCGGCTCATCCTGGCCGCCGATTCCGATGCCCATATCGTGCGCGGCCTCATCGCCATCCTTCTCGCCATTTACAACGCCAAGACGCCGCGCGAGGCGGCCGGGCTCGACGCCCGCGCCATCCTCGATAAGCTCAAGCTGGCGAACGCTTTGTCCCCCACCCGCACCAACGGCCTTCACGCCATGGTGGCGCGGATTCAAGACCTGGCGCACAAGGCGGCTTGACGGGCCCGCCCGCGCCGTGGATCGTGGCGGCCTAAAGTCAAGGAGAACAGCCATGCGCGGCGCCGATGCGCTCATTGAAACCCTCATTCGCGGCGGCGTCGACATATGCTTCGCCAATCCCGGCACGTCCGAGATGCATCTTGTCGACGCCATCGCCGCCCGTCCCTCGATGCGCGCCATCCTCGGCGTTCACGAGACCGTCTGTTCCGGCGCGGCGGACGGCTATGCCCGCATGCAGGGAAAGCCCGCCCTGGTGCTGCTCCATCTGGGGCCGGGCCTTGCCAACGCCCTTGCCAACCTCCACAACGCTGGGAAGGCGCACACCCCGGTTGTCGTCGTTGTCGGCGACCACCCGCAGGGCTTGCGCGCCCTCGACCCGCCGCTTGCCAGCGATATCGAGGCAATGGCCAAGGGGGCGGCGAAATGGATCGCCACCGCGCGCACCGCCGATGAGCTGGCGCCGCTGGCGGCGCAAGCGCTGACCGCCGCGCTCACCCCGCCCATGGGGGTTTCTGTCCTGGTGGTTCCCAATGATGCCGCCTGGTCGCCGACGCAAGTGGTGCTGACGCCGCAAGCCGCGCCGCCGCCAAAGCCAGTGCCGGCGGCAAGGCTTGCCACCGTCGCCAAGGCCCTCAAGGCGGGCGGAGCGGCGTTCCTGTTAGGGGGCGGCGCGCTTGCTCCCGCCCCGCTTGGCGCCGCCGCCGGCATCGCCGCCGCCACTGGCGCCAAGGTGTTTTCCGCCACCTTCGCCGCCCGCCAGGCACGCGGCGCCGGCCGCGCCGAGGTGGAGCGTCTCCCCTATTTCCCGGCGATGGTGTTCCAGGCCTTGGCCGAGGTGAAGACGCTCATCCTTGTTGGCGCCCGCCCGCCCATTTCCTTTTTCGCCTACCCCAACGTGCCCTATGAAATGGTGCCCGCGGGGGGTAAGCTCCTCACCCTTGCCGAGGAGGGGGAGGACGCGGCGGCGGCGTTGGCCGCCTTGGCGAAAATGCTCGAAGCGCCGCCGGCCCCGCCCCGGGCGCGGGCGCTTCCCGCCATGCCCAAGGGCGGCCTTACCACCGGCGCGGCGGCCGCGCTCATCGCCCGCCATCTGCCCGAGGACGCCATCATTTCCGACGATGCGACGACGGCCGGGCTCGATTGCTACATGGCAAGCCGCGCGGCCGCCGCCCATGACTGGCTGTTCCTGACCGGCGGGGCCATCGGCCAGGGCATCCCCGCCGCCGTCGGCGCGGCGCTCGCTTGCCCACAGCGGCGGGTTTTCAGCTTGCAAGGGGATGGCGCGGGGCTTTACTGCCTGCAAGGGTTGTGGACCCAGGCGCGCGAAGGGCTGGGGGTCACCACGGTCATCTTCGCCAACAATAAATACCGTATTCTGGAAATGGAAATGATGATGGCGCGCGGCGGCAATGACGGCCGCTCGGGGCTTTTCGAGCTGGCGCCGCCGGCGGTCGATTGGGTGAAGCTGGCGCAAGGGCTGGGGGTGCCGGCACGGCGCGCGGCGAGCATCGAGGAGCTGGACGCCGCCCTCGCCCACGCGGCGGGGGAAAGCGGGCCCTTCCTCATCGCCGCGGACGTCACATGAAAACCGGCACTCTCGATTTTTTGCGCATGCTGGTGGAAGGCGCGCCGCAGCAAGCCGCCATGGGCCTTAAACTCATCGGCGTCGAGGAAGGTCATGCCACCCTTGCCCTTCCCTATCGCGAGGACCTCGTGGGCTTTCCCGAAACCGGGGTGATTGCCGGCGGCGCCATCTATACGTTGATGGATGCTGCTTCCGGGGTCGCCGTGTTCCTGGCCCTGGCGCGGTTTCAGCCCATCGCCACCCTTGACTTGCGCATCGACTATTTAAAGCCGGCAACGCCTGGCAAGACCATCCATGGTCGGGCGCAATGCTATAAGGTGACGCGCCATGTCGCTTTCGTGCGCGGCCTTGCCTATCACGATGATGCCGACACGCCGATCGCCCATGTTTCCGGCACCTTCATCATTGGCGATAAAGGGCGAAAGGACGCGGCATGACCCTGGCCAAGGACTTGGCGCGGGCGCTGGCAACCACCGAGGACTTCGAGGCGCCGCTCGCAAGCATTCCTTATGCGGTGTTTCTGGGCTTGCGATTTGGCAGACAAGCGGGCGCCCTTTTTTTACGCATGCCCTTTAAGGAGGCGCTCGTGGGCGCGCCCTTCCCGCCGCGCCTTCATGGCGGCACCTTGGGTGCGCTCATGGAATTTGCCGGCGCCATCGCCGTCTTTGCCGCGCAAAGCGAACAGGGCGACACGCCCGCCGGCTTTGCCAAGCCCATCGGCATCACCATCGACTATATGCGCGCTGGCGCGCCAAAGGACAGCTTTGCCCGCGGCGAAGTCCAGCGCTTGGGGCGCCGCGTGGTCAATGTCCATAGCTGGGCCTGGCAGGACGCGCCGAGCCGGCCCATCGCCGCCGCCCGCATGCATTTCCTCATCGCGGATGAGGGGTCTCACCCTAAAACGCCCCAATCACCGATAAAAAAATAAGGATGAGCGCCACCGGGCAGACATAGCGCGCCATCGCTCGCCATAACGCAAATTGTATATCGGTGATGCTGTGAAGCTCGGACCGCATCGCCGCGCGCGAGACGACCCAGCCTGCGAACACCACCAACAAGAAGCCGCCGGTCGGCATGATGATGTTGTTGGTCAAAAAATCGATATTGTCGAAAATCGTGCCGCCAAGGAAGGTCACGTCATCCCAGGCGTTGAAGGACAAGGCGCTGCCCAGCCCGACGACGAAAACCGCAAGGCCCGCCGCCGGCGCCGAACGGGCGCGGGGAAAGCCGCGATGCTCCTCGAGCCAGGAGACGACGGGTTCGAGCAATGAAATCGACGAAGTGATGGCGGCGATGGCGAGCAAAAAGAAAAAGGCGGCGCCGACAATCTGGCCCCCGGGCATTTGGCCAAAGGCGATGGGGAGCGTGACGAAGATAAGGCCAGGGCCGGAGCCCACTTCAAGGCCATAGGCGAAAACCAGCGGAAACACCGCCAGGCCGGCCAGCAAGGCGACTGCGGTGTCGGCGCTGGCGATGATCAACGCTGAGCGCGGGATCGAGACGTTCTCCGGCACATAGGCGCCATAGGCGAGCATGGCGCCAAGCGCCAGGGACAGCGAGAAAAACGCCTGCCCCAAGGCCTGCAGGACAATATCGGGGGTGAGCTTGCTAAAGTCCGGACGGAAGAGAAAATCGATGGCTCTTGCCCCGGCGCCGGCGCTGAGCGCGTAAATCACCAAAGCGAAAAGCAGCAGGAACAAGGCGGGCATCAACCAGGTGACGGCCTTTTCCAGCCCCCCCTGAATGCCGCGCCCGACAATGCCGACGGTAATCGCCATAAAAAGGGCGTGCCAAAAAATCACCCCTAACGGATCGGCAAGGAAACCCCCGAAAAGTGCGCTGGAGCCGCCAGCGGAGATACCCTCCAACGCGCCGCCGATGCTGGTCGCGATATAGCGCAGCGTCCACCCGCCGATGACGCTGTAGAAACTCAACACCAGAAAGGCGCCGGCAACGCCGAGCCAGCCGATGACCGACCAGCCGCGGCCCCGGCCTTCGTCGACGGCGACATTTTCGATCGCCTTGGGCGGGCTAGCCCGGCCGCGCCGCCCCAACGCCAGTTCGGCGGTCATCACCGGCACGCCAATGGCGAAAACAAACAAAAGATAAACAATAACAAAGGCGCCGCCGCCGCCTTGTCCCGCTTCATAAGGAAATTTCCAGATATTGCCCAGGCCAACGGCGCTGCCGACGGCGGCAAGGACAAAAGTTAGGCGCGATGACCAACTGCCATGGACGCTGGCGCGCTGCATAGAACGATCCCCCCGATGAAGTCCAGTCAATGCCCTCAGCATGGGCCTGCTTATCTTGGCGTTGCCGTGCAGTCTAAAGCGCGGAGCAAAAGGGTCAATGGCGCTTGGTTACGGTTTCTTTAAGGGAAGCGGCTAAATTGGCGCGGGAAAGGGTGATCTTCGTCAGCGATGGTTTTTTGTGCGAGGCGTTCTTCTTTCCCGGGCGCGCTTTTGACCGTTTTTTCGCCCGCGCCAAACGGCTTAGAGGCTGCGTTCAAGGTTAGTCAGGCATGAAAATCGAGCGTCAGTTGCCGTCGGATGCGCCGCATGACAGCGCGGCGGCGCGCCAGCAGGCGGAAAGCTTCGGCGCCATTGTCGAGAACATCGCCGAAGGGCTTATCGTCCACCGCGGCGGCGCGCCCCTTCTCATCAACCGCGCCATGCTGGAGCTTGCCGGCTATGAAACGCTCGATGCGTTCCTGTCGGTGCCGACCATCATCGATCATGTCCATCCCGAGGATCGCGCGAGGGTGACTGCCAATGTCGCTGGCCGCCTGCGCGGCGTAGAGGTGGAGCCCAATTACTGTTTCCGCGTCATCCGCGCCGACGGCGCCGTGCGATGGGTCGATTGCCGGGCCTCGCTCATTCCCTGGCAGGGAGGACCGGCGGTGCTCGCGGCGCTTTACGATATCACCGACAAGACCCTGGCGGAGGCCCGGCACGAGCATTCCCGCCGGCTTTTCGAAAAGGTCTTCAGCGTTTCGCCAGCGATCATCAGCCTCACCGAACTTTCCACCGGCACCTATATCGACGTCAACGACCGTTTCCTCGAAGCCTTCGGCTATCGCAAGGCCGACATCATCGGCCGCACCGCCTATGATATCAATATCTGGACGGACGTGAAGGACCGGGAGAGGGTTCTAGCCATCATCAAAGCGGGCAAGGAGGTTCGTGATTTAAACGTCGATCTTCGCACCCGTGACGGTCGGATCATGCCTGTCTCCGTGTCGGGCACGACCTTGCAGATGGAGGGGAGGACGCTTCTTGTCCTTGCCGGCTTTGACCGCAGCGAGGAAGTCGCCCATGCCGCCGAGCTGCGCGCCAGCAAGGAGGAAGCGGAGCTCGCCAACCGCGCCAAGTCGCAATTCCTGGCCAATATGAGCCATGAAATCCGCACTCCGATGAACGGCGTCATCGGCATGCTGTCCCTTCTCAAGGGCACCAGCCTTGACGGCGAGCAGGCCGAGCTGGTCGAGGCGGCGAGCTGGTCCGCGCGCAGCCTGATGAACCTCATCAACGACATCCTCGACTTTTCCCGCCTCGAAGCGGGGCAGATCAAGCTGCAATCTGAACCTTTCCGCCCAGCGGACCTCGCCCGCCGCGTGCACGATACCCTGCGGCCGCTGGCGGACGAAAAACACCTGGCCTTTGATGTGCGTGTCGCCTCCGATGTCCCGGAATTTTTGTACGGCGATGAAATGCGTATCGGCCAAATTCTTTTCAATCTGGTTGGCAACGCCATCAAATTCACCGAAGAGGGCGCGGTTTCCCTAAGCCTTGCAAGCGCGGCTTCGCCAACGGCCATCGTCTTCGTCATCGCCGATAGCGGTCCCGGCATTCCACTGGACCAGCAAAGCCGGGTCTTTGAACGTTTCTCGCAAGTCGACGGCTCCAGCGCCCGGCACAAGGGCGGGGCGGGGCTGGGGCTTTCCATCTGCCGCGAATTGGTCGGTCTGATGAACGGCGCCATCGCGCTCGAAAGCGCCCCCGGCAAGGGTTCGCGCTTCACCGTCCAGCTCCCGCTCGCGTCAGCGCAAGAAGACATCAAGGCCGCGCCGCCTGCCCTGCCGCCGCAAAGGAAGACGGGGGCATCGCTTTGCGTCCTGGTGGTGGAGGATAACCCGGTCAATCAGCTCCTGTTGCGCAAATTGCTCGCCGAGCTTGGGCACAAGGTGGACCTCGCCAATGATGGCGAGGCCGCGGTGCGCCTGGCGCAGGCCCATCCCTATGATGTCATCTTGATGGATATCCAGATGCCGGGCATGGACGGTGTCACCGCTTTTCGCAAGATCAGGGCATCGAACAGCGCTGCCAGCCAGACGCCGGTCATCGCGCTCACCGCCAATGCCATGCAAGAGCAAAAGGAAAGCTATTTAAAGGCCGGCATGGACGGCTATGTCGCCAAGCCCATCGATATCGAGATTCTCGCGGCCGAGCTTGTCCGGGTAACCAGCACGGCTTAGGAGCCTGTTTGAGAATGCTGATGAGGTCGCGCCATTTGGCTTTTGAATCTTTGCTGTGCTTTCTTCAACGGGGGTTTGCCCCAGACGGGATCGCGTCCCTAATGTGGTGGATTTGAAGTTCGTTTACGAGCGTGCTGCATATTGTGGCGGACCGCTAGGATGGCTTTTCGCCTTCCTTGGTCTGCAGCAAATCATAAGCGGCGCGGACATCGTGAAAGCGCTTGGTGGCCTCTGCGTCGCCGGCATTGGTGTCGGGGTGGTATTTCTTGGCCAGCCGGCGGTAGGCGCGCTTCACCTCCTCTTGGCTGGCGGTGGCGTCAAGCTCCAAAACGCCGAACGCTTGTTCCCGGGCGCTCGCCCCGGAAGGCCCCATCCAGGCCCAGGCGGACGAGCGGGCATGGGCGCGCCAGCCCGCGTCTTCCTCACGCCGCCGCGCCGCTTCTTCCGCCGACAGGCCAGCGAAATAATCCCAGGCGTGGTTGTATTCCGCGGCATGGGCTTCGCAAAACCACCAGCGGGCCGACGAATTGGGGGACTTGGGCGCGGGATGGGCGCCGCGGGCGGTGCAGCCGATGCGGTCGCACAGGCGCACGGTCGCCGGCTCGGCGGCGGCGCCATAGCCCCCCCAGCGGGGAAAGCCCCAGTTGTTCGACCGGCTGCGCAAGTATTATATCCATCACTGGCCAGCAAAGACATCATGATAGCATGGCAGCGAGCGCTAAATCAGCCGTAAAGACGGTTTGCCGCGCCACGTTTTCGTCGTAAACCAAATCTATTGGCCGAACAGGGCTTGCGCGCAAGCCGCGGCCTTCAGCAAGGAATCGACATGAGCGCCACCATTGCCCTCGTAGATGACGACCGCAATATTCTGACCTCGGTCTCGATCGCGCTGCAGGCCGAGGGTTTCAAGGTGCGCACCTATCCCGACGGCGCGGCGGCGCTGGCCGCCTTCACCGCCGAGCCGCCCGACCTTGCGGTGATCGACATCAAGATGCCGCGCATGGACGGCATGGAGCTGTTGCGCCGGCTGCGCCAGAACTCGGCCTTGCCGGTGATTTTCCTCACCTCCAAGGACGAGGAGATCGACGAGGTCCTCGGCCTCAAGATGGGCGCTGACGATTATATCGGCAAGCCCTTTTCCCAGCGGTTGCTGATCGAGCGCATTCGCGCCGTGCTGCGTCGCGCGGAAAACAATAAAAAAGCCACGTCCAAGCATTCCGAGGCCGTCATCCGGCGCGGCAAGCTGACCATGGACCCCGAGCGCCATTATGTCACCTGGAACGATGCGGAAGTGCAGCTCACGGTCACCGAATTCCTCATCTTGCAGGCGCTCGCCAGCCGGCCGGGCTATGTCAAAAGCCGCGACCAGCTGATGGACGCGGCTTATTCCGACGACATCTATGTCGATGATCGCACCATCGACAGCCACATCAAGCGCTTGCGCAAGAAATTCCGCGCCATTGATGACAATTTCGCGTCCATCGAAACCCTTTATGGCGTCGGCTATCGCTATAGCGAGCGTTAAGGTTGGGCGTTGATCGGGAAAGGGTAAGGCGGAGGACGGGATGGCCAGGTCCTGGCGGCGGCGCGAGCGGCTGATTTCGCCGCTGACGCTGCGCATCATGGCGGTCAACCTCATCGCCCTCGGTATTCTGGGCGGCGGCCTCATTTATCTCGATCAGTTCCGCGCCAAGCTCATCGATCAGCGCATCGAGGAAGTGATGGACCAGTCGCGCATCATCGCTGGCGCGCTGGGCGAGGCGGCGACTGGCGAGATGGACGCGATGGGCGTCGACGTCGATACCGCCCGCCAGATCCTTGGCCGCCTCGTCGGCCGTTCCAGCCTGCGGGCGCGGCTTTTCACCCTGGAGGGTGAGTTGGTCGCCGACAGCCGTTTCATGTTCCTCGGGCGCTCGGTGATCGCCGTCGAGCTGCCGCCCCCCGACCAGCCCAAGACCTTGCGCAAGAAAATCTACGACGCCGCCAACCGGGTGCTCGACCGCCTCAGCCGCAAGGTACCCCTGGCGCCCTATGCCGAACGGGCGCCGCAAAAGGCCGCCGATTATCCCGAGGTCCTGGCCGCTCTTGCCGGCGAGGACGCAACCTCGCTGCGCGCTCTCGACGATGAGACGGCGCTGGTCATGGTCGCAGTGCCGGTGCAGCGCTTCCGCCGGGTGCTGGGGGCCCTTCTGGTGACCGCCGACACCCGCGACCTCACCAAGCTCCTGCGCACCGAGCGCGGCGCCATCTTCAAGGTTTTTGGCGTCACCTTCGCCGTCACCATGTTTCTATCGGCCTTTCTTGCCCGCACCATCGCCCGGCCGATCCGCCGGCTGGCGCGCTCCGCTGACCGGGTGCGCGGCGGGCTCGGGCGCGAGGTGCGCTTGCCCGACTATGCCGAGCGAGGCGATGAGATCGGCGATCTCATGCGCTCGATATCGGAAATGACCAATGCGCTTTACCGCCAGATCGACGCCGTCGAGGGCTTTGCCGCCGACGTCGCCCATGAGTTGAAAAACCCTTTATCCTCCATGCGTTCGGCCATCGAGACGGTGGACCGCACCCATGATGCGGCGGTGCAGAAAAAGCTGCTCGCCATCGTCAAGGAGGATATCGGCCGTCTCGACCGGCTGATTTCCGATATTTCCAACGCCTCCCGCCTCGATGCGGAACTGTCGCGCGCGCAGATGGACAAGGTGGATCTCGGCCTGCTCGTTGGCACCCTTATCGAGGTTTATCGGGCGACGGCAAAGCCGGGGGGGGCGGAAATCGCCTTCGCCGCCCCTGGCGAAGGGACGGTGGTGGTGCGCGGCCTTGAAGATCGGCTGGGGCAAGTCGCGCGCAACATCATCGACAACGCCCTTTCCTTCTCGCCGCCTGACGGCACGGTCAGCGTCGCGGTGAAAAAAAGGGGGGGGATGGCCTCTTTGATTGTCGAGGACCAGGGCCCCGGCTTGCCGACAGAGAATATCGCCGACATCTTCAAGCGCTTTTATTCTGCGCGCCCGGCGGGCGAGGCCTTCGGCACCCACTCCGGCCTCGGCCTTTCCATCTCGAAACAGATCGTCGAGGCCCATGGCGGCACCATCAGCGCCAGCAATGTGCTGGGCGGCGAGACCGTCAAGGGTGCGCGCTTCGTCGTGGAATTGCCTCTGGCGGGCTGAACCAGGGCCAATGAAGGCTTGTCAAGGCGGCCGCGCCGTGGTGTTGTGGCGGTGTTTGCAAGTTTTTGAAAAATTTTGCCATGACCCGAAAAACACGAGCCCCCATCGGGGAGGCGCAAGACGCCCTTTATCGGCTGGAGGACTTGGCCGCCCTCGCCGGAGTGTCGATTTCCACCGTCTCCCGGGCGCTCAACAATTCCGCTTTGGTGAGCGTCCGCACCAAGCAGAAAATTCGCGCCATCGCGCAAGCCCATAATTATGCCGGGCGGTTTCGCGACCGGATCGCCGGCGGCGAGCCGACGCGCACCATCTCCCTCGTCATCCCGCCGCCGCAAGGGCGCGACAGCCGGATTTCCGACCCTTTTCTCCTCGACCTCATCGGCGGGGTCGCCGACGCGCTGCGGGAAAAGGACGCCGATCTCCTCATCTCGCACGTCATGCCGACCGATTATGAGGGGATCATGGGCTCGATCGGCGCCGGCCGCACCGACGGCCTCATTTTTCTCGGCCAAAGCACGCTGCACAATCATCTGAACGCGCTGGCCCGCCAGGGGACGCCGTTCGTCGTCTGGGGGGCGGCCTTGCCCGACCAGCTATATTGCTCGGTGGGGTCCGACAATCAGCGGGGCGGCCATCGGGCGACCAGCCATCTGTTGCGGCTTGGCCGCCAGCGCATCGCCTTTCTGGGCGACATCGACGCTCCCGAGGCGCAGCTTCGCCACGACGGCTATCGCGAGGCCTTGCGCGAGGCCGGGCTGGCATTCTCCAGCGAGCTGGTGCAGCCCGCGCATTTCTTCGTCGAATCGGCGGTCGAGGCGGTGCAGATATTGCTCGAGCGCAAGACCAGGTTCGACGCCATATTCGCCGCTTCCGACCTCATCGCCATGGGCGCCATCCGCGGCCTCATGCAGGCCGGCGTCGCGGTGCCCAAGGATGTCTCCGTCGTCGGCTATGACGATATCCGCATGGCCGCTTACTTTAGCCCGGCGCTCACCACCATCCGCCAGGACGTGGTGAAGGCGGGGCGCTTGCTGGTGAGCAAGACCTTGCGCATGCTGGAAGGCGAGCCGGTGCGCTCGGAAACCCTGCCCACCGAGCTTATCGTGCGCGAGTCCTGCGGCGCTTAAATCCGGTAGCGGGCGATATAGCCGCCAAAGGGGGGAAGCTGGGGGGCGCTGGCGCCCGCCTCGGGGTGAAGGCGCCCTTCCTCCAGGCTTTGCCAGCGGGCGGCGTCGGCAGGCTGCCAGCTTTGCGCCGCATCGCTGAGGTTGAAGACGCACAACAGCCGCTCGGCCTGATGGCGGCGCTCGAAGGCGACCACCGGCTCGGGCGCGTTCAGGAAATGGATATCGCCCAGGCGCAAGGCAATATGGCGGCGGCGCAGGGCGATGAGCCGCCGGGTCATGGCCAAGGTCGAGCCGCTATCCCTGGCCTGCCGGTCGACCGCCAAGGCAATATGGCGCGGGTCCACCGGCAGCCAGGGGGCGGCGGTGGAAAAGCCGGCTTGGGCGCTGGCCGCGCGCCAGGGCATGGGGGTGCGGGCGCCGTCGCGGCCCAAGGTCGCGGGCCAGTTGGCGATGGCTTCCGGGTCGCGCAGGTCGGCCTTGGCGACATCGGCTTGCGGCAGGCCCAGTTCCTCGCCCTGATAAACGAAAATGGTGCCGCGCAAGGAGAGCAAAAGGGCGTTCAGCAGCCTGGCAAAGCGTGGATCTTCGCCGGCGTGCCAGCGCGACGGCGCGCGCACCGCGTCATGGTTGGAAAAGGTCCAGGACGGCCAGGCGCCGCCGGCATTGACATGCCAGGCCTCCACCGCGCGGCGTAGAAAATCGGCGCTGAGCTTATGGCTTTCCAGGAAAACGAAGGAATAAGCGCTGTGCAGGCGGTCCGCCCCTTGGGTATAGGCGATGACCTCGTCGAGCGAGCTGCGGTCGCCGATCTCGGCCACCGCGAAGCGCGCTTCATAGGCGTCCATGAGCTGGCGCAGACGAGCGATGAAGGGGAAAATATCGGGATGCGAGCGGTTATAAAGATGGTCCTGGAAAACATAGGGCCGGGAGCCGTCATGGGCGCGCGCCGGCGGGTTGTCCCGCAAGGCCGGGTCGTGCATGTAGAAATTGGCGGCATCGAGGCGGAAGCCGTCGACCCCGCGCTCAAGCCAGAAGCGGGCGATGTCGAGAACCGCTTCCTGGACTTCCGGGTGGCGCAGGTTGAGGTCCGGCTGCTCGCGCAGGAAATTATGGAGATAGTATTGCTGGCGCCGGCCATCCCAGGTCCAGGCCGGCCCGCTGAACAGCGACTGCCAATTGTTGGGCGGCGTGCCGTCCGCCTTGGGGTCGGCCCAGACATACCAGTCGGCCTTGGGCCCGGTCCGGCTCGCCCGGCTTTCGCTGAACCAGGGATGGTCGACGGAGCTGTGGGAATAGACCTGGTCGATGATGACCTTGAGGTTGAGGTCATGGGCCTTGGCGATGAGGGCGTCGAAGTCGGCCAAAGCGCCAAACAGCGGATCGACGTTGCAGAAATCGGCAACGTCATAGCCGAAATCATGCATGGGCGAGGTAAAAAACGGCGAAATCCACACCGCATCGACGCCGAGGTCGGCGACATAGTCCAGGCGCCGTAAAATACCCGGGAGGTCGCCGACGCCATCGCCATTGCTGTCTTGGAAGCTGCGCGGGTAGATCTGATAAACGACGGCTCCCCGCCACCACTGCGCTGCCATCGGTCCCCCTTCGATCCCATGTTGCGTGTCAGCAAGATGCTTATGGCTTTCAATTTGGATCACACACTATTTGCATACATTAGAAAAAATTTGCAATATTTTTGCAAATAAATTGCACATCTCTGTGGTGGCTTCTCGTAAGCTGCTTGCAGAAAGGCGAGGCGTCACAAAATACTCCTTTTATATCATTGTACTGCGCGCCGACAACATTGCTTTTCGCCGGAGGGCGTATTGCAAAAAATGCGCAAATTACGAAAAATTTATAGCCTTTAGCGCCTATCCTCGTGCTTGCAAAACGACATAGCCAAGCCCGGGCAGTGTGATGCCGGTGGTCCCGCCGGCTTCTCCCACCACTTCGCCCGCGCCGTCGAGCACGCGCCAGCGGCGCGCCGGAAGCCCGGCAAGGGAGGCCTTATGCTGGGTCGCGGCGCTGTTGAGCGCGACCAGGTAAAGCGGTCCCGACGGCGCCTGCCGGGTGAAGACGAAAAGGCCGGGCTCCGCCGCGCTGTAGACAACGTTTTGCGCGCCGTGGCGCAAGCCGGGATGGGCGCGGCGCACGCCGGTCATCCGCCGCAAGGCCTGATAAAGGGGGTGGTCGGGGGTGAAATTGTCGTCCGCCGTCGTCCGTGCGCTGCCGATGAGGACATTGTCGTTATAGCTTGCCACTTGGCTTTCAAACATGTCCTCGCGCGCCGCCTGGTCGCCGCCGTCGCCGACGAAGCCCTGCTCGTCGCCATAATAGATGACCGGCACGCCGCGGCCATAGAGCATCAGCGCATGGCCAAGAATGAGGCGTTTCAAGAGGGTTGCCTCGTCCGCGCCCGCCTCGCCGCGGCGCAGAAACCAGCCGAAGCGGCCCATGTCATGATTGCCGAGGAAGGTGGGTAGCCGCCGCCCTTCCTCCGCCGCTGGACCATAGGCGGCGTCGGCGGCGTAAAGGTCGCGCAATAGATCGGTGGCGCCGCCTCGGGCGATCACCTGCATCGCCCGGTCCTGGAAAGCGAAGTCCAGCACGGTGGGAAAGCCGGTCTCCTTGGTGAAGCGGGCAAGGCTCGCGGGGTCCGGGTCATAGACTTCGCCGAAAATGGCGAACTCAGCTATGCCTTCCGCCTGGGCATGGGCGAGAATCGCCGGGACGAACGCTTGCCAGAAGGTGGCATTGACGTGCCGCGCGGTATCGACGCGGAAGCCGTCGATGCGATAGGCGCTGATCCAGGATTTGTAAATCTCGATCATCCCGGCGAGGACGCGGGGGTGCTCGGTGAAAAGATCGTCAAGGCCGCCGAAGTCGCCGTAAAGCCCAGCCTCGCCCGGCCAGTCCATGGCGCCGCGGTTGTGATAATAGCGCAGGTCATTGAGCCAGGCAGGGACTTTCACCTCTTGCTCGGCCGCCGGCACGAAGGGGGTATAGGCATAGCCGGGGTCGGTGAGGCGGGCGAAATTCTCCGCCGTCTGGAAGGGGGGGTCATCGCCCAGAAAGCCGTCATTGATCGGCGGCCCGTCCCGCCCGCCACGCCGGGTATAGGGATAATCGGCCTTTGACCGATAGGGGCAGTCCGGGGCCTTTTGCGCCTTCGGCCAGGCAGGGTCGTGGCATTCGCGATATTGGATGACGTCGGCGCTGTGGTTGGTGATGATGTCAAGGATGACCTTGATGTCCCGCCGGTGGGCGTCCTCGACCAGGGCCTTTAAATCGTCATTGCCGCCGAGATGGGGATCGACCTTGGTGAAGTCGGTGATCCAATAGCCGTGATAGGCGGCCGAAGCGTCGTCCGGGGGGCCTTGCACCGGCTTGTTCTTGAACACGGGGGAAAGCCAGATGGCGGTCACCCCCATATCGGCAAGATAGTCGAGCTTGTCGCGCACGCCCTGCAAGTCGCCGCCATGATAAAAGGCTTTGTCGCTGGGGTCATAGCCATGGCGCAGCCGGTCGCCGTCAAGGCCGCCACGGTCGTTGGCCGGATCGCCATTGGCGAACCGGTCGGGCAGCAGGAAATAGATGACGTCATCGCTTATGGGACGCACGTTGAAGGAGGGCAGGGCTTGCGTCGCGTCTTCCCGGGGGGCGTCACTACAAGCGGCAAGAAGGCCCGCAAGGCCCAGTGCGCAAGCAAGCCGCCAGCCTTGTTTGTTTTTGGAATTCTTCACTGCCATCACCACCTCCCCTCGTTCATTGATTGGCCGCATTCCTGGCGCGCAAGGTCAGTCGCAGCAGGCCAGCAGCCGATAGCGCCAGGGCGCCAAGTCCATGGTCGTGTCGCCATCGATGGTGACTGTCTTGGCGGTTGCGAAATCCACATAGCGGCCATGGTGCGGCCCGTCCTCGAACGAGACTGTCTGTGGTTTGCTTGAGAAGTTGATGACAACAAAAACCCTGTCCTTTTCATTGCGGCGCACGAAGGAAAAGACTTGGGCCGGGGCACTGTTGGCGACCTTGATCATGGCGGCGCCCCATGGCGCGTTCCACAGCGCGCTATTGGCTTTTTTAAGCGCGATCAGCTTCTGGTATAGGCCGCCGATGGGGTGCTCGCGCCAAAGGATGGGGTCTTTTTCGAAAAAGGCGAGGCGCTTTTCATTGCCCGCTTCCTGGCCGTTATAGACGAGGGGCGTGCCCTCGCCCACCATGGACAGGACGATCGCCGCTTCGAGGGCCTCGCCAAAGCGCTCGAACTGGGTGCCTTCCCAGGCGTTCTGGTCATGATTGCTGACATAGGTCATGCGCATGCCGGCGCGGGGAAAGGCGCCTTCGTTGCCGGCGTAATAATTGAACAGCGCCCCCACATCCGCCTTGCCCATGGCGATGTCGTGGACGGCGTTGTTCCAGCTCCAGGCATAGGTCATGTCGAAGGCCTCGGCATGGAGGTCGCGCGATTCCCACTCGGCCAGCATGAAGACGGGTTTGATGGCGTCCAGCTCGCGGCGCGCATTGTTCCAGAAATCGAGGGGCACGAACCCGGCGACATCGCAGCGATAGCCGTCGATCCCGACTTCGCGGACCCAGTATTTCATGGCCTCGGTCATGTAGCGGCGCAAGTCCTCGTTGTCATAGTCAAGGTCGATGATGTCCGACCAGTCCCACCACGGGGTCGGCTGCAAGTCGCCCTTCCAGTCCCGCGCGTACCAGTCGGGGTGGAGGGTGGTCAGCGGGTTGTCCCAGGCAGTGTGGTTGGCGACCCAGTCGAGGATGACGTACATGCCCAGCTTATGCGCTTGCGCGACGAAGGCCTTGAGGTCGTCGAGGGTGCCGAATTCGGGGTTGACGCCGTAATAGTCCTTGACCGCATAGGGGCTGCCCAGCGTGCCCTTGCGGTTTTTCTCGCCGATGGGATGGATCGGCATCAGCCATAAAATTTCGACCCCCAGCGCCTTGAGGCGCGGCAGCTGCGCCATGGCCGCCTTGAAGGTGCCTTCGGGGGTGAATTGCCGGGTGTTGATTTGATAAAGGGTGGCGTGCTTGCTCCAGGCGGGATGGGCGATCTTGACATAGGGCCGGGGCGTGTAGGGCGACGGCGTGGCGGCATCGGGCGCTGGCGGGGACGCGGTGGCAAGGGTCGCGCCAGGAGCAAGGGCGACCAAGGCAAGGGCGAGGGCGGTAAGCCGCGCGCGGCGCCATAGGATTGAAGTGGGCCTTGCCTTGTCGCTTGTCGTCATGCGCGTTTCCTTTTTCTTGTCCCTATCGTTCAAACTCGCGACTCGTGGTCTTGCGTGTTGCAGGTCATGATGCATGGTCTGATCATCTTTTGCAATATTTTGCAAATCGGGATCCGTGACAGCCCGCTCAAAAAAAGCGTCAAAGAGCGACACATTGTGTCATTTTATGTGATATATCAATATTTTAATGCTAATCAAACAGACAAGGTCGGAATTTTTCACATGCACTGCGCGAAGTCATGGCCAGCCCAGGCAGGCCATGGCCAGCAGATTGTTATTGCAGATTGCGCAAAAATTTGTAATTTCTTGCAATAAGGCTGCGCCACTCCGCCGCGCGTGCGTCGCGGGTGGGCGGCCCAGCGTACTGCGCGCCGCAATAACAACCGATGCCCGGAAAATGGGTGTCCTTGCAATTTCATGAGGGGAGGAAAATGAGCCATCTCCGTTTCCGTACTGCGCTGTTAGGTTTTGCATCAGCCTTGGCGATGGCCCCGGCGGCGCTTGCCCAAGCCACCAGCGAGCCTGTCGATCAGCAAGCGAAAGCCAAGGAGGAGGCCGAGCTTGAGGAAATCGTCGTCACCGGTTTTCGCAAGAGCATCACCGACTCGATCGCCACCAAGCGAAGCTCGTCCTCGATCGTCGAAGCGGTGTCGGCGGAGGAAATCGGCAAGCTGCCGGATATCAGCATCGCCGAATCGCTGGGCCGTTTGCCCGGCCTCGCGACCCAACGCCTCGACGGCCGCAGCCAGGTGATCAGCATCCGCGGCTTGGGGCCCGACCTTTCCACCGCCCTTTTGAATGGCCGCGAGCAGGTCTCCACCGGCGATAACCGCGGCGTCGAGTTCGACCAGTACCCTTCCGAATTGATGGCCGCCGCGGTGGTCTACAAGACCCCGGACGCAACCCTCATCGGCCAGGGGCTTGCCGGCACCGTCGACATGCGCACCATCCGTCCGCTCGACCGCAAGGAGCGCATCCTGTCGGCCAACGCCCGCTATGAATTCAACGAGGATGGCTCGCTCAATCCCGATGCCCCGTCGGGCGGCATCCGCGGCAGCGCCACCTATGTCGATCAATTCGCCAATGACACGCTCGGCGTTGCCCTCGGTGTTGCCTATCAGTCGACGCCGACCCAAAGCCAGCGTTTCAACGCCTGGGGCTATCCTAATTTTGGCGATGGAGGTCCGCTGGTCATCGGCGGCGCCAAACCCTTCGCGCAGTCCAACGATCTCAACCGCTTCGGCGTCATCGGCACCTTGGAATACGAGCCGACGACCAATTTCCGGACCGCCCTTGACCTTTATTATTCCAATTTCGACGAAAAGCAGGTCCTGCGCGGCATCGAATTTCCGTTGCAATGGTCGTCGGCGCAATTGCAGCCGGGCTACACGGTTGAAGACGGTCTCATCACCGAAGGCGTTTTCGCCGGCGTCAAGGGCGTCATGCGCAACGACCTTAACAAGCGCGAGGCCGAACTGTTCGCCGCCGGCTGGAACATGCGCTTCAACCTTGCCAATGACTGGGCGCTGGAGACCGACCTCAGCTATTCCCGCGCCGACCGCAAGGACGTGCTCCTGGAAAGCTATAGCGGCACCGGCCCTGCCGGCACGGGGGCGACGGACGCCTTGGGCTTTGCCTTGCAGCCCAATGGGGTGGTGGTTTTCTCCCCCTCGCTGGATTACGCCAATCCCAATCTTTTCGTCCTCACCGATCCCCAAGGCTGGGGCGGGGGGGCAAAGCCCAATCCGCTCACCCAGGCCGGCTTTATCAACAGCCCGGATACCGAGGACGAGCTTACCCATCTGCGGATGAGCGTTGACCGGCCATGGGAAATCGGCCCCGTGAGCGCCTTTAAAATCGGCGTGGATTTAAGCCGCCGCGACAAGCAGCGGGCGATAAGGCAGGAATTCCTGACCCCGCCCACGGGCACCACCTCGGCCCCGATTCCCGCCGCGGCGCTGCTTGACAAGACCGTCGCCCTCGACTTCATCGGCATTCCGGGGCAGGTGACCTATGATCCCCTTTATGTCCTCAACAATGTCCTGGTTAGCGTGCCGGCGGTCCTTTCGTCCTTCAACGTGCCGCAGGACTGGCAAGCGCGCGAGGACGTGCTGGTCGGCTTCGCCAAGTTCGAGGTGGACAGCGAAGTGGGCGCCATTCCGGTCAATGGAAACTTCGGTCTGCAGGTCGTCTATACCGACCAGACATCGAGCGGCTTTAGGGTCGAGGACGCCGACCCCGGCGCCGGCATCACCGAGCCGACCTTGATCGCGGTCACCGACGGCGATAGCTATACCCGCTTCCTGCCCAGCCTCAACCTGAGTTTCCACCTGGCCGACGACAGCGTCATCCGCCTCGGCGCCGCCCGCACTCTGGCGCGGGCGCGCATGGATCAGCTCAATGCCGGCCTGACGATTGGCACCGATCTAAGGCTGATCGGCTCCACCGACCCCAACCAGGCCTATTTCAGAGCCTCCGGCGGCAACCCCAAGCTGCGGCCGACCATCGCCAACGCGGTGGACATTTCCTATGAAAAATATTTCGGCAAGGGCGATGGCTATTTTGCCCTTGCCGCCTATTACAAGGACCTCCAGGATTTCGTTAATCCCAATGATGCCTTTCTGTTCGACTTCGCCAATTTCGTCGACGCCTATGTGCCTGCCGATCGGCGGGACGAGTTGGGGACCACGCTTGGCATCATCTCGGGACCGACCAACCGGGGCGGCGGCAGCATCAGGGGCCTTGAGGCTTCGCTCTCGCTTCCCGCCGGCATGATCGCGCCGGCCCTTGAAGGCTTTGGCGTTATCGTCGGCGGCTCCTTTACCGACAGCAAGGTCTTGCTGGGCGACAGCACCGTGCCGATCACGGTGCCGGGCCTTTCCAAATGGGTGGTCAACACCACCGCTTATTATGAAAAAAGCGGCTTCCAGGCCCGGCTCAGCCATCGCTACCGCACCGACTTCCTGGCGGAGGTCTCGGGGATCAGCGCGACACGCATTCTGCGCTCGGCCAAGGGCGAGTCGATTTTCGATGCCCAGATCGGCTATGCCTTCCAGGAAGGGGTGCTCGAGGGGCTTTCGATCGTGCTCCAGGCCTATAACCTTACCAACGAGCCCTTCATCACCTTCCAAGAGCCGGATCCCCGGCTGGTCATCGACCAGCAAAGATATGGCCGCACCTATCTGATTGGCGCATCCTATACATTCTAGGGGCGCTGGCGCATGCTCATGAGGCTCCCGCCGGGGACGGACCGGTGGGAGCCTTTTGCGCCCATAGCGGGACAAAACGGTCATGATGGATGAAAGGGTACGGCAAGTCGTCATCCTGGGCGGCGGCACCGCAGGCTGGATGGCGGCGGCGGTGCTGGCGAGGGCGATGGGGCCGGCCCTCGATATCCGCCTCATCGAATCGGAAGACATCGGCATCGTCGGGGTGGGCGAGGCGACGATCCCGCAAATCCGCCTCATCAACCAGTTCCTCGGCCTTGATGAGGCCGACTTTTTGCGCGCCAGCCAAGGCAGCTTCAAGCTGGGCATCGTGTTTGAAAACTGGCGGCGCCTGGGCGATGCCTATATCCATGCCTTTGGCGATATCGGCCTTCCCCTCGGCCTTCTCACCTTCCATCACTATTGGCTGCGCCATCGCCATGACGGGGGCGGCGATGATCTTTGGGCCTATTCGCTGAACGCCCAAGCCGCCAAGGCGAACCGTTTCGCGCCCTTGGGGGATGTGGACATCGCGCCGCTCGCTGGCGTTAAATACGCCTATCATTTTGATGCTTCGCTTTATGCGGGTTATTTGCGCCAATACGCCGAGGCGCGGGGGGTGCGGCGCATCGAGGGCAAGGTGGTGGAGGTGGCCTTGCGCGGCGGCGACGGCTTCATCG
>JBMOOS010000039.1:20227-229726 GCA_049324415.1 Pseudomonadota bacterium | reverse complement strand
AGCTTCTTGAGCGCGTCCAGGGCGATGTCTCCGGCTACGCCAAGGTGGAAGCCATGCCCAAGCTGGAAGGCCGCCAGATGATCATGGTGATCGCGCCCAAATAAGCGCGGCCCGCTAGAGCGTTTTCAAAAAAAGTGCGAGCAGTTTTGCTGGTTTTAAAACGCGATCAATCAAGATTCTAGAGCACGTTTACCGACTCCGATTGAGGTGAACGTGCTCTAGAGTTCCGAATGCTTAAGCTCGCTCTATATGGGGGGCGCGAAGCGCGCAAAAACCAGACCTGTATTTTTGCTCTAACCCAGACGCGCCATCGAAAGGGGAAAGCTGACGCGCACCGTCGTGCCTTTTCCCAGCGCGCTTGTAATGGCGACCTTGCCTTGCAAAAGCTCCGCCATCCGCTTGACGATGGCAAGACCCAGGCCTAGCTCCTCCATGAAGCGGGCGCGCGCTGGAGAGTGATCGAAGTTCTCCACGTGACGGCGGTGGCTCCGCCGCACGCCTTCCGGCAGCAGCATGTCGAGGGGGCGGCCCAGAACCTCGTGCCGCCGGTATCCGAAAAGGCGCTCGGCGGCGCTGTTGAAGAAAGTGACGCGGTGTTCGGCGTCAATCGAGACCACGGCGTCGGTGGTCTCGACCAGAACCTCCTCGAACTGGCTGCGCGGGTGGCTTTCCTGCTCTGTTGTCAAGGGGCAGGGGCCGGCTCCCCCTTGCACCGGTGCGTCGCCGGCCCCCTCTCTGGACGCCATGCCCATTTAAGCGGCGCGGACCTTGCTGAAGAAGCCTTCGACCTCGCGCCTGATCCGCATGGTTTGCTCCTCAAGCTCTTTGACTGCCGTCTGGACCTGTTCGGAGGCGCTGTTGGTGTCCTGCGCCACCTGGTTGACCTGCGCGATGCCTGAAGAGACCTCGGTGGTGCCGGTCGCCGCCTCCTGCACGCTGATGGCGATTTCCTGGGTGGCCTTGGTCTGTTCATCGATCGCCGAGGCGATGGAGGTCGCGATGCCGTCAAGCTTGCCGATGATCTCATCGATCCCCTTGACCGAGGCCACGGCATCGCCGGTGGCGTTCTGGATGGCCTCGATCTGGGCGGCGATGTCGCCGGTGGCCTTCTCGGTCTGGTTGGCGAGGCTTTTGACTTCCGCGGCGACGACGGAAAAGCCCTTGCCGGCCTCTCCCGCCCGCGCCGCCTCGATGGTCGCGTTCAGCGCCAGCAACTTGGTCTGCGAGGCGATGCTGTTGATGAGTTCGATCACCGCGCCGATCTTTTCCGCCGATTGCGACAGCGCGTTGATCATGTCGCCCGCTTTTCCCGCGCCGGTGACGGCGTCGCGGGTGAGCTTGGCCGAGGCCTCGATCTGCCGGGCGATCTCGCCGACGGAGGCGGAAAGCTCGTCGGTCGCCGCCGCCACGGTCTGCACGTTCATCGAGGCCTGCTCGGACGCCGCCGCGACTGCCGCCGATTGCTCGGTCATATGCCCGGAGGACGACTTCAGTTGCGTCGCCGTCGCGGCCATCCGCGCGCCGGCCTTCGACAGCGCCTCCAGGACCGTGCCGAGCGCGCCGTCGAATTGCTTGATCGCCACATCCATTTCCCGCGCGCGGGCCTGGCGCTCCTCGATCAAGGCGTCCTGATAGACCGAGATCGCCAAATCCATGTCGAGGAGCACGGCGCGCGTCACCGCGGCATTGACGGCGGCGGCGGAATATGAGGCGGCATTTGCATAATGGGTTGCCGCCAGATCGAGGAGGCGCGTCAAAACAAAGCTATAGCCGCCGATATACCAGCGCGGCGAAAGGCCGATGCGGTTATGGGCAAGGCCGATGACGCGCACGCTTTCCATATAGGCGGTGTCGAAACGGCCGGAAAACAGCCGCGCCCAATGCGCGCTCTGCGTCATTTTCAAGCGCTCGACCTGGCCATCGACCAGGCGCGCCAAGGCGGGCTCATCGGTTACATGGCGGTAGAAGTCATCCAATATCTTGGGCAAGGCCTCTTGCAAGGCCGGCCAAAAGTCGCGAAGAATTTCCGAAGTATCCGTGGTTATCTGCGAAAAGCGCAGCCGCGCGTCGCGGTCGATATTTTGCCTGTCCATTCATTGATCCCCCAGAACACAACATTGGCAGTGATCATTTTCCGGGGCCGTTCAAATTATGGTTAAATTTTATTTTGAAAATATAAACATTTGTTGTCGTCAAATGTCTTTACGGCGACCAGCCACTGGGCAGCAGCGCCGCCGCCTTCTGGCGCAGCCTGTCTTCATTGACAATACGCACGCCGCCCTTGACGCGAAGGATAAGCTCTTCCCTTTCCAGATCCTTGAGGATGCGGCCCGCATGGACGACGGTGATGCCAAGGGCCTCGGCGAGGAGCCGGCTGCGCAAGGGAAACACCGGCTTTGCCTCGGCGCCCGCGCCTTGCCGATAACGGTCGATGAGGGCATGGAGAAGAGCGAGAAGCGCCTGCCGCGCATCCAGCGCTCCTAGCTGCAGGATTGCGACATCACGTTTTTTGAAAAGCGTCCCGACGAGATCGAAGACATGTCCCATTATATCCCTGTGCCGCTCAAGAAAAGCTTTGAACTCGTGAGAGTTCATGGCGCAATATTCCACCGGCGTCACCGCCTTCACTAAAGGGCCTTTGCCGGCTACGAAAACACGGTGAAGGGGCGCGGCGTCCCCAGGCAACAGCACATCGAGAATTTGCATCCGTCCATCGGGCAGCGCCAGATAGGCCGCCGCCCACCCCCGGCGAATGATGAAAAAATATGTTTCAAGATGCGGGGAGAGCAATAAGGCATTCATCGAGGCTGAACGGGGACCGATCTTGATGGCGTCGAATTCATCGGCAAGGCGCTCTGGGATAATCCTGCACAAGCCGAACCGCCGGATCTCGCACCCCTGACAACTCATCTGCACACAAACTTATAAGTGATTTTCTTTGGCGCCCATCGTATAAAAATAGCATATATTCGGTTTTGTTAATATGCGCTCAAACAAGGAAAAACTAACATTTGTTATAAGCGGGGTGCTCTATTGTTATCCCTGCCCGTGTGGTGGATTTGAAGTCCGTCATGTCGCTTGCGGCAGTCTTTTAAAGACGAACTTCAAATTCAAAAACCACACGAGAGTCATAAAACTGCTCGTGTCCTCATCGAATCCGAAGTTCGTTTTGAGCTTGCCCCATAGCGTGGCGAACTTGCGGGTAGGGACACTGGCTTTTTCTTTCTATGACCCGCGCTTAGCGCGGCGCTGGGCGGCGGCTTTCTTGGCGGGATTGGCGGGCATCAGCACCGTATCGCGCGCTTGGGCGAGCGGACGCGGATAATCGGCGGTGAAATGGAGGCCGCGGCTTTCCCTGCGCTTGCGCGCCGAACGCACGATGAGGTCGGCCACCGTCACCAGGTTGCGCAGCTCCAACAGGTCGCGGGTGACGCGGAAATTGCCGTAATAGTCCTGGGCCTCGCGGGTGAGAAGATCGACACGGTGCTGCGCCCTCTCCAACCGCTTGCTGGTGCGCACGATGCCGACATAGTCCCACATGAAACGGCGCAGCTCGTGCCAGTTGTGGCTGACGACGATTTCCTCGTCGGAATCGGTGACCCGGCTTTCATCCCAAGGCGGGGCGGCGTCGGGCGGCGGCAAGGCGTCCCCTAGCGCCAGGATGTCGCGCGCCGCCGCCTCGCCCATCACCAGGCATTCCAGCAAGGAGTTGGAAGCCATGCGGTTGGCGCCATGAAGCCCGGTATGGGCGCACTCGCCCGCCGCATAAAGGCCGGCAAGGTCGGTGCGCGCCGCCAAGTCGGTCATCACCCCGCCGCAGGTATAGTGCGCCGCCGGCACCACCGGGATCGGCCCCTTGGTGATGTCATGGCCAAAGTCGAGGCAGCGTCGGTAGATGGTGGGGAAATGGGAAATCACGAAATCGGCGGGTTTGTGGGAAATATCGAGAAGGACATGGTCAAGGCCGGCGCGCTTCATTTCATGATCGATGGCGCGGGCGACGATGTCGCGCGGCGCCAGCTCGGCCCGCTTGTCCACCTTCTCCATGAAGCGGGCGCCGTCGGGCAATTTCAGAACCGCGCCTTCGCCGCGCATCGCCTCGCTGATGAGGAATGACTTGGCCTTGGGGTGGTAAAGGCAGGTGGGGTGGAACTGGTTGAATTCCATGTTGGCGACCCGGCAGCCGGCGCGCCAGGCCATGGCGATGCCATCGCCGGTCGCGCCGTCGGGGTTGGAGGTGTAAAGATAGACCTTGGAAGCGCCGCCGGTGGCGAGCAAGGTGGCGCGGGCAAGGAAAAGGTCGACGCGGCGCCGCTTGGCGTCCAGCACATAAGCGCCATGGCAGCGCGGCGCGCCGCCCACATGGCGCTGGGTGATGAGGTCGACGGCAATGCGGTTTTCATAAAGCCGAAGCCGCCGGCACTTGCGGGCGGCCTCGATCAACGCCATTTGCACCGCATGGCCAGTGGCGTCGGCGACATGGATGACGCGGCGGCGCGAATGCCCGCCCTCGCGGGTCAGATGATAGCCGTAACCCTCTTCCTTGCCGGGATAGCGGGAGAAATCGACGCCCAGGCCAATCAGCCTTTCGATCGCCGCCGGGCCCTGGGCGACGATATGTTCCACCGCCGCGCGCTGGCACAGCCCGGCGCCGGCGATAAGGGTGTCCTCGATATGCGATTCAAGGCTGTCGCCGGCTTCCAGAACGGCGGCGATGCCGCCTTGCGCCCAGTCGGTCGAGCCGGCGGCGAGCGCGCCCTTGGACAACACCGCGACCTTCATTTTAGGGGCCAGCGTCAGCGCGGCGGTAAGGCCGGCGGCGCCGGATCCCAGGATCAGCACATCCACCTGGTGCACCCGCGGTCCTGCCATGGCCCTAGGCCGCCTTGCGCGCGGTCAGTTGCAGGAAGATGTCCTCAAGGTCGGTCTCCTTGGTGCTGAGATCGGCGATGCTGAGCCCCGCCGCCATCACCGCGGCGAGGATCTCGCCGATGGGCGTCGATTGGGCATCATACTGGATGGTGAAGGCGTTGTCGGCAAGGCGCGCCGGCTTGAAGCGGGCAAGGCCTTGCGGCCACTCCGCCAAGGGTTCGGCTAGGCGGATCGTCACCTGCTTTTCGGCGATGCGGGCGAGCAGGGCCGCCTTCTCTTCGCAGCAGACCACCCGGCCATGGTTGATGATGGCGATGCGGTCGCACAGCGCTTGCGCCTCCTCCAGATAATGGGTGGTAAGGACGATGGTGACGCCGCGCGCGTTCAAGTCCCGCACATAGGCCCAAAGATGCTGCCGCAGCTCGATATCGACCCCGGCCGTGGGTTCATCGAGGATAAGGACCGGCGGGTTGTGGACCATCGCCTTGGCCACCAGAAGGCGCCGCTTCATGCCCCCTGAAAGGGTGCGCGAATAGGCATGCGCTTTGTCATCGAGGCGCATCGCCCGCAACAGGTCCATGGACCGGCGCTGGCGCTTGGGGACGCCGTACATGCCCGCTTGGAACTCCAGCATCTCCAGGGGGGTGAAGAAGGCGTCGAAATATAGCTCCTGCGGCACCACGCCGATCGAGGCCTTGGCGTTGCGCGGGTTGTGATCGATATCCCAGCCCCATACCGCGGCGCTGCCGGTGGTCTTGGTGACAAGGCCGGCAAGGATGTTGATGAAGGTGGACTTGCCCGCGCCATTGGGCCCCAAAAGGGCGAATATGGAGCCGCGCGGCACGACGAGGTCGATGCCGTCGAGCGCCCGGATGGGGGGGGCGCCGCGGCTGGTGCCATAGACCTTGGCAAGGCCCTTCACGGCGATCGCTGCATCGCACTCGGTCATGCGTCGTTCCTGCTTGATGAACATTTCATAATCGCTATCATCCGCGACGCACAGTGGTCAATTGATCCGATTTGACGAGGCACGCCATGGCCATTCCGCCGCCGGAGACCAAGATCGTCGAGACCCGCATCGTCGCCTGCGATGGCGATGAGGGTCCGTTGGGCCATCCCCGGGTCTACCTCAATATGGGAAAGGACGGCCGGGTCGAATGCCCCTATTGCGACCGGCTTTACATCCTTAAGGACAGCCTGGCGGAGCGGGAGCGGGCGGCCTGAGGCAGCGCGTCATTGGCCTTCGACAAGCCTGTTCTTGAGGGCTATAGAAAGACCATGGCCGAGGACAAGCATCTCTATCTCGTGGACGGCTCGGGCTACATCTTCCGCGCCTATCACAAATTGCCGCCCCTGACCGATCCCGCGGGCACCCCCGTGGGCGCGGTATATGGCTTCACCACCATGCTTTTGAAGCTCCAGCAGGACCTTAACGACCAGGAGCACCCGACCCATCTTGCGGTCATTTTCGATGCCGCGCGCAAGACCTTTCGCTCCGACATCTATCCCGCCTACAAGACCAACCGGCCGCCGCCGCCGGAAGACCTGGTGCCGCAATTTCCGCTGACCCGCGACGCGGTGCGGGCGCTGGGCATCCCTTGCGTCGAATCGCCCGGCTTCGAGGCCGACGACATCATCGCCTCCTACGCCGAGGAAGCGAAAAGGCACGGCTGGAAGGTGACCATCGTCTCCTCGGACAAGGACTTGATGCAGCTTGTCGGCGATGGGGTCGATCTTTTCGACAGCATGAACAACCGCCATTTGGACGCCGCTGCGGTGAGGCAAAAATTCGGCGTTCCCCCAGACCAGGTGATCGACGTTCAGGCCTTGATGGGGGATGCCATCGACAATGTCCCCGGGGTGCCGGGGATCGGCCCCAAGACGGCGGCGCAGCTTATCGAAACCTATGGCGATCTGGAGACGCTGCTCGCCCACGCCAGCGAGATCAAGCAACCCAAAAGGCGGGAAAGCCTCATCGCCTTTGCCGACCAGGCGCGCCTCTCTAAACAGCTCGTCACGTTAAGGCGCGACGTCGACTTGCCGGTGCCCCTTGACGCCATGGCAATCTGTCTGCCGCCGCCGGCGCCGCTCCTTGCCTTTCTCGAAAAGCACGGCTTTCGCTCCCTCAAAGCCAAGCTTGCCGCCGGGCTGGGCAATGGCGGAGCAGGCACGGAGGGCCTTGCCAAAGGCGCGCCGCCGCAAGGCGACGCAGCGGACTATCAATGCGTCACCAGCGAAGCCGCGCTCGCGGCCTGGGTCGCGCGGATCAAGGAAGCAGGGGTCGTTGCCGTCGACACCGAGACCACCGGGCTCGACGCCATGGTCTGCGACTTGGTGGGCATTTCCCTTGCCTGCGAAGCCGGCGAGGCTTGCTACATCCCAGTCGGGCATCGGGCGCCGGGCGAGGGCGGCCTTGCCTTGGAGGGCGATGCGCCACGGCAATTGCCGCTTGCCGCCGTGCTCGCCGCCCTGCGGCCGCTGCTTGCCGACCCGGCGATTTTGAAAATCGGCCAAAACATCAAATACGATATGGAAGTGCTGGCCCGCTACGGCGTCGCGGTTACGCCCATCGACGACACCATGCTGATGTCCTATGCCCTCGATTCCGGCAAGAACGGCCACGGCATGGACGAGCTTGCCGCCCTCCATCTGGGCTACAAAACGATCCGCTTCGCCGAAGTGGCCGGTGCCGGGCGCAACCAAGTCACCTTCGATCATGTGCCCTTGGACAAGGCGACCGCCTATGCGGCGGAGGACGCCGACATCACCCTGCGCCTGTCCCGGATACTGAAGCCGCGCCTTGCCAAGGAGGGGGTGGCGACGGTCTATGAAACCCTGGAGCGGCCCCTGGTGCCGGTGCTCGCCGCCATGGAGCGCCATGGCGTCAAGATCGACCGGGCGGCGCTTGCCCGCCTGTCGGGCGAGTTCGCCCAGCGCATGACCACGCTCGAGAAGGAAATCCATGCCCTGGCCGGCGAAGCTTTCAACATCGCCTCGCCGGCGCAATTGGGCGAAGTCCTTTTCGACAAGCTGGACATCAGCCCCAAGCCGAAAAAGACCAAGACCGGGGCGTGGGCGACGGGGGCGGACATTCTGGAGGAGCTTGCCGACCTGGGGCACGACCTGCCGGCCCGGGTGCTCGACTGGCGCCAGCTCGCCAAGCTCAAATCCACCTATACCGACACCCTGCAGGGCCAAATCAACCCGGCGACCGGGCGGGTCCATACCAGCTATCACATGGCCGCCACTTCGACCGGGCGGCTGTCGTCCAACGATCCCAATCTCCAGAACATCCCGGTCCGCAGCGAGGAAGGCCGGCGCATCCGCCAGGCCTTCATCGCCGATGACGGCTGCGCCCTCATCTCCGCCGACTATAGCCAGATCGAATTGCGGCTGCTCGCCCATATCGCCGACATCGCGGCCTTGAAAAAGGCTTTTCGCGAAGGCGAGGACATCCACGCCCTTACCGCCTCGCAAGTCTTCGGGGTGCCGCTGAAGGACATGGACCCGATGATCCGCCGCCAGGCCAAGGCGATCAATTTCGGCATCATCTATGGCATTTCCGCCTTTGGCCTTGCCCGTCAGCTCGGCATTGCGCGGGCCGAGGCGCAACGCTTCATCGACGCCTATTTCGACCGTTTCCCCGGCATCCGCCGCTATATGGACGAAACCGTCGAGCAAGCCCGCCGCCAGGGCTATGTGGAGACGCTGTTCGGCCGCCGCGTCCATATCCGGGGCATCAACGACAAGAACCCCAATATGCGTGGCTTTTCCGAACGCGCGGCGATCAACGCGCCGATCCAGGGGGCTGCCGCCGACATCATCCGCCGGGCCATGATCCGCATGCCGGCGGCCTTGGCCGAAGCCGGGCTTGGCGCCGTCAGGATGCTGATGCAGGTCCATGACGAGCTCGTCTTCGAAGCGCCCGCCGCGCTGGTGGAAGAAGCGTGTCCCGTCATCGCCACGGTCATGAGCCAGGCGGCAACGCCCGCGCACGATCTCTCGGTGCCCCTGGTGGTGGAAACCGGCCATGGCGCGAACTGGGACGCAGCGCATTAGGCGCGCATCGGATTGTGCCCCGCGCGCCACAATCGATCAAAAAACCGGGATCATCGCCCATGCCGGCTGTTGTCTTCCAGCCCAGCGGTCTATGCTCCCATCGGGGGAAGGGTACGACAGGGTGGCAAATCACAAGGAGAACCCCGGTGGCCCGTTCATGCTCAACCACGCTGATCGCAATTTTGCTGGGCCTTGCCGCCTTCCCGAGCGCCGCGCAGCAAGCCGCCGCGCCCGAGACGGTGGCGCGGCTGACCAGCACCGCGGTCGCTGCCATGCCGCGCGGCGGCCTTATCATGATCGATGCCTTCTGCGGCGATCCGGAAGGCGAGGCCGTGGCAAGGCAAGTCGCTGACTGGCTTCAAGAAAACGGCTTCACCGTGGCGGCGCGCGCGCCCCTGGTGCTGCGCATCGAGGTGAGCCCTTGCGAAGACGATGACGCTTTAAGAAGCCGCGGCGCCTTGCGCGACGCTTATGAGGGCAGCTCGGCCGCCAAGGAGCACAGCCGGGCGCTGCCCTTGCTCAAAATTCCCCTTGGCAAAAGCCGTGACGGCGACTTTCGCGTTGCCGTCAAATTTCTCTTGTTCGAGCCAGGCAAGAAACCATTATGGAACGCCGTCATCATCGGCCAAGACGCGACCCGCGACCCCGGCCAATATAAGACAAGGCTTGCCGATGTCGCGCTCGCTGCCTTTGGCAGCACTGTCGAGCGTGACGTGACCGGCGAGGAAATGGATGGATAGGAAGCCAACGCCGTGACCGAGCAGGCACCCGCTAGCAAGGCGGCCAGCACGGCGCCGCCGCCCCTGTTGCTCATTCACGGCATGTGGGCGAGCCCGCGTTTGTGGCGCCACATGACGCCCGCCTTCAGCGCTGCCGGGCATGAAGTCCTCGCGCCGGCCTTGCCCGGCCATGAGGCGACCCCCGGCGACCCGGCGCCGGACGGGCTTGGCACGCTCTCGCTCAGCGATTATGTCGAGGCTTTGCTGGCGCAGGCGGCAAAATTCACGCGCCCGCCGGTGGTCATCGGCCATTCCATGGGCGGCCTTCTTGCCCAGCTTGTCGCGGCCAAGCTGCGGCCGCCCGCCCTGGTGCTGCTTTCCCCGGCCCCGGCGGCGGGGATGTTCGCGCTTTATCCCAGCGCCCTGCGCACCCTTTCCGGGGTTATGCTTAAGTGGGAATATTGGAAAAAGCCGACGCTTCTCGGTGCCAAGGCCGCGCGCTATGGCATTTTCAACGGCGTCCCCGAAGCCGAGGCAAAGGCCGAGATCGCCGCCCTTATCCATGATTCCGGGCGCGCCTTGTTCGAAATCGCCAATTGGTTTGTTGACCGGCGCCGTGCCGCCCAAGTGGATTATGGCGAGATCGACTGTCCGGCCCTCATCATGGTGGGCGATCAGGACCGCATCACCCCCACCGGCGTTGCCCGCCAGACGGCGCGGCGGCTCCAGGGGCGGGTGCGCTACCGCGAAATCGCCGACCATGGCCACTGGATCGTGGGCGAGGCCATGGGCCCGCAGGTGGCGCGCGACATCCTTGCCTTTCTTGGTGCGCTCGCCAGCCGAAAATAAGGCGATGTTTGGCGATGGTATTTGCCTGACGGTTGCCGCCGGGAGACGGCGGTGAAGGAGAAGGGGGCGGCAAGCCGTGCTCGGCGGCTGAATGTGACGGCCATAGCCGTCCCCCTCGCGCTTATGCCCTGAAGCATCCATCGACAAGCGCGCCGTCCCAAGTCAGGGATGGGACAAAGCTGTCCAGGCCCGTCGAGGCCGCTTCGCTGCGCGCCCGCAGCATGGGCGCAAAATATGTCAAATCGGCATTCAGGCAGAAAAATCAGCCGCTTGATTGAGGGCCTGGCGATTTTCAGCGTCTATACCCATAGCGGCTTGTCCAAGCTGGCCCCGCGAGAACGGGTCCGCTGGGCTTGCGCTACACCAAAAGACAAAGCCCTTAAGGGCATTTTCAAGGAGGAAATACCCCATGCGAAAAACCTTTTTATTGGCCAGCGCCTCTGTCCTTTTGATGAGCAGCGCGTCCCTGCCGGACGCCCTGGCGCAGGAACAGGAGGCGGAGGCCACGGCCGCGGTCGAGGAAATCCTCATCACCGGCTCGCGCCGGGCGGCCCGTTCCCCCGCCGACACCCCGGCGCCGGTCGATGTCATTTCCGGCGATGCCTTCACCAACCAGGGCGACACCGACATTTCCAACCTCCTGCGCAATGTGGTGCCTTCCTATAATGTGCGCCCGCAGCCGATCAGCGACGCCGCGACCCTCATCCGCCCCGCCAATCTGCGCGGCCTGCCGCCGGACAGCACGCTCGTCCTGGTGAACGGCAAGCGGCGCCACCGGGCGGCGGTCATCACCTTCCTTGGCCAGGGCTTGTCCGAAGGCTCGCAAGGCCCGGACATTTCGGTCATTCCGGCGATCGCCCTTGAACGGGTCGAAGTCTTGCGCGACGGCGCGGCGGCGCAATATGGCGCCGACGCCATCGCTGGCGTGCTCAACTTCGTGCTGCGCGACGACCCGGAGGGCGGCGCCTTCGAAGTGAAATACGGCAGCACCTATGAAGGCGATGGCGATGCCTATCAGATCGCCGGCAATATCGGCCTTCCCGTGACCAACGATGGCTATGTCAATCTGTCGTTTGAGTTTCGCGAGGCCGACCCGACGGTGCGCAGCGTTCAGCGCGACGACGCCCAGGCCTTGATCGATGCCGGCAACACCGCGGTGCGCCAGCCCTATGCGCAAATCTGGGGCCAGCCGGAGGTGGACGGCGACTATAAGACCTTCATCAATTTCGCCGTGCAAGCTTCCGACGTTGCCGAAATCTACGCTTTCGGCAACTATGCCCAGCGCCGCGTCGAAGGCGGCTTTTTCTTCCGCAACCCCAATACGCGCGGCGGCGTGTTCTCCAATGATGGTGGGATAACCCGTCTGGTTGGCGACTTGACGCCCGATGGCAGCGGCAACTGCCCTGTCGTGCCGGTGGGTAATAACGCCTTGCTGCAACAAGTCATTGCCGACCCCAATTGCTTCGTCTTCAACGAGCTTTTCCCCGGCGGCTTCACCCCGCAATTCGGCGGGCGCTTGAACGACATCGGCGGCGCGCTTGGCGTGCGCGGCGAGTTCAAGAGCGGGCTTATCTATGACATCAGCGCCAATGCCGGGCGCAACGAGGTTGACTTTTTCATCAACAACACGGTGAACGCCTCCCTGGGGCCCAATACGCCCACCAATTTCAACGCCGGCACCTATGTCCAGCTTGAAAAGAACTTCAACATCGACCTCAGCTATCCCCTGCCGGTGAGCTTTTTTGCCTCGCCGCTCAACATCGCCGTCGGCTTCGAGTGGCGGGAAGAACAGTTCGAAGCGCAGGTGGGCGACCCCGAATCCTTCGAGGCAGGCCCCTTGGCCGACCAGGGCTTCGTCGTCGGCTCCAACGGCTTTACCGGCTTCAGCCCGACGGTCGCCGGCACCTTCGACCGCAAGAACATCGCGCTCTATATCGACCTGGAAGCCGATGTGACCGAGGATCTCGTTTTGGGCGTTGCCGGGCGGCTTGAGGATTTCACCGATTTCGGCACCACCACCAACGGCAAATTCTCCGCCCTCTGGCATGCGACTGAGAACCTCAGCTTCCGCAGCACCTATTCGACCGGCTTTCGCGCGCCGACCCCGGGCCAGTCGAATGTAAGCAACATCTCGACCGTGTTTGAAGGCGGGCAGCTTATCAACCGCGGCACCGTTCCGCCGACCCTTCCGCTCGCCGCGCGGTTTGGCGGCAAGCCGTTGGAGCCGGAAAAATCGAGGAGCTTTACCATCGGCACCGCGCTTGACGTGGGTGGCCTTAACCTCACCGTCGATTTTTTCCGCATCAAGGTAACCGACCGCATCGCCCAAATCTCCAGCATCACCCTCACTCCCGCAGAGGCGGCGGAGCTGGAAGCCCAGGGCATTCCTGGGGCTAGCGACTTCTCCTCCTTCCGCTTCTTCGCCAACGACTTCGACACGTTGACCAAGGGCATTGACATCGTCGCGACGTACCCCCTCGATCTTTTTGGCGGCGATACCGATCTCAACTTCGCCGGCAACTGGACCAAGACCAACCTCACTGGCGGCACGCTCATCGACGAGACCCGCGAACGGCAAATCGAAAAGGGCCTGCCGCGCTTCAGGGGCAACGTCAATCTCACCCACGCGATGGAGCGCTGGCGCGGCCTGGTGCGCTTGAACTATTGGGGCAAATATTTCGAGGCCCATCTCGATGACGGCACCCTGCCGATCAACGCCGGCTCGGAAATCACCGCCGACGTTGAATTGGGCTTCACCGTTTTTGAGGGCTTGGAGCTTGCGGTTGGCGCCGAGAACATCTTCAACAATTTCCCCGACCGCAACCCCTGGGCCGGCATTGTCGGCGCCAAATACCCGGAGACCGCGCCGATGGGCTTTAACGGCGGCTTCTATTATTTCCGGGCCCGCTACAGCTTCTAACTATTTTTTGGCCTAAACGGAAAGGGGCGCTGCGGCGCCCCTTTTTTTACGGATGGATTTATCCGTTTGGGGCGGACCACCAGCGTTGCGAACCCATGGGAGTTTCAAGACGGGCTCTGATGCTGGAGGCGCGAGGATGCCGCTGCCTCCGCGGTCGGAAATATCGGCCGCGAGCACGCTATTTGTCGTCGCCCATGCGTAGCGCCGCGATGAAGGCGTCCTGGGGGATTTCCACCTTGCCGAACTGGCGCATGCGCTTCTTGCCCTCCTTCTGCTTTTCCAGAAGCTTGCGCTTGCGGGTGATGTCGCCGCCATAGCATTTGGCGGTGACGTCCTTGCGCAGGGCGCTGATGGTCTCGCGGGCGATCACCTTGGCGCCGATGGCGGCCTGCACGGGGATCTTGAACAGGTGGCGGGGGATGAGGTCCTTCAAACGCTCGCACAAGGCGCGGCCACGGCTTTCCGCCTTGTCGCGGTGGACGATCATCGATAGGGCATCGACCGGCTCGCCATTGACCAGGATCGACATCTTGACGAGGTCGCCCTGGCGATAGCCGACGAGGTGATAATCGAAACTGGCATAGCCGCGGCTCACCGATTTCAGCCGGTCGTAAAAATCGAACACCACTTCGTTCAAGGGGAGCTCGTAGACCAGCATCGCCCGGCTGCCGACATAGGTGAGGTTCTTTTGGATGCCGCGCCGATCCTGGCAAAGCTTGAGGACGCTGCCCAGATGCGTGTCCGGCACCAGGATGGTGGCCTCGATCCAGGGTTCCTCGATGCTGGCGATGCGCACCGCCTCGGGCATGTCGGCGGGATTGTGCAGCTCCTTGAGGGCGCCGCTGGTGAGCAACACCCGATAGACCACGGAAGGGGCGGTGGTGATGAGGTCAAGATTATATTCGCGCGCCAGGCGTTCCTGGATGATCTCGAGGTGGAGAAGGCCAAGAAAGCCGCAGCGAAAGCCAAAGCCGAGCGCCGCCGAGGTCTCCATCTCGAAGCTGAAGGAGGCATCGTTGAGGCGCAATTTGGCAAGGCTGTCGCGCAAATGCTCGAAATCAGCGGCATCGGCGGGGAACAGCCCGCAAAAGACCACCGATTGCGCCGGCTTGAAGCCGGGCAGCGGGGTTGCCGTTGGCCGCTTGGCTTCGGTCAGGGTATCGCCGACGCGGGTGTCGGCGACCTCCTTGATGGATGCGGTGAAAAAACCGACCTCGCCAGGGCCGAGCTCGGCCACCACTTCGGGCTTCGGGCGGAAAACGCCGACCCGCTCCACCACATGGTCGGTGCCGGCGCCCATCATGCGGATGCCCATCCCCTTTTTAAGGACGCCGTCGACCAAGCGCACCAGCACGATGACGCCCAGATAGCTGTCATACCAGCTATCGACGAGAAGCGCCTTTAAGGGCGCGCCGCGTTCGCCCTTGGGCGCCGGCAAGCGGTGGACGATGGCTTCCAGCACCGCGTCGATGCCAAGCCCGGTCTTGGCCGAGACCATCAGCGCCTGCGAAGCGTCAAGGCCGATCACGTCCTCGATCTGCTCCTTGACCCGCTCCGGCTCGGCCGCCGGCAAGTCGATCTTGTTGAGAACGGGGACGATCTCATGGTCGTTGTCGAGCGCCTGATAGACATTGGCAAGGGTCTGGGCTTCCACCCCCTGGCTGGCATCGACCACCAGCAGCGAGCCTTCGCAGGCCGCCAGCGAGCGGGAAACCTCATAGGCAAAATCCACATGGCCCGGGGTGTCGATGAGGTTGAGGACATAGGCCTTACCGTTTCGCGCCACATAGTCGAGGCGCACCGTCTGCGCCTTGATGGTGATGCCGCGCTCGCGCTCGATCTCCATCGAATCGAGCACCTGGTCCTTCATCTCCCTGAGGCTAAGGCCGCCAGTGTGCTGGATGAGGCGGTCGGCCAGCGTCGACTTGCCATGGTCGATATGGGCGATGATGGCGAAGTTGCGGATGTGCGCCGGATCGGTCATGGGCGCGCGTGTAGCATAGGCGTGGAGTGGGGAAAAGCGGCAAAAAGGAGGCCTACCAGTCGGACATCATGGAGCGCTTGCGCTCCTTCTTCGCGGCAAGGAAGCGGCATAGCTTCAAATGGCCGTCCTGCATCATCTGCACCCGGCGGCTCCACAATTCGGCTTCCTTGAGCAGGACCTTGACCAGATGCTTTTCCGCAGGGTTGGCCATCAGCCTGGCGATCAGCTTGTCGACCCCCTGCCAGGCGTGGGTGATAAGCTCGATCTGATCCTTGGTGCGATCCTCGTTAACGCGGATGGCGAGCCCGGCCTTGGCGATGAGATCGCTCATCTCCTCTTGCGTCACCATGAAGAGCTTGCGCGGCTCGCCGTCGCGCCAAGCGCGGTAGGCCTGGCTTCCCACCACCGATTCGTTGGCCAGCACATAATCGATGATCAGAAGCAGGCCATCGGCTTTCAGCGCCGCCTCCATCTTGGGCAAAAGGGCGGTCTTGGCTTCGATGGTCGACAGGCTTTCCTTGGCGATCATCCGGTCATAGCGGCGCTCGAACTCGAATGCGCCGTCGGGCGAGAAATGGGCAAGCGGCGCCTTCTTCGCCATGCCCGCCATGGTGGACAGCTGATTGCCGGCATCGACCAGCGCCTGGCTCATCTCATAGCCGGTCATCCAGACGCCGAAATGCTCGGCCAGGGTGCGCGCCGGTCCGCCAAGGCCCGCGCCGATATCGGCCATCGAAAGCTCCGGCGACAAGGCAAGAAGCTTCGATATGGCGATCACATGGTCGGGCCCGCCGGGGCCGCAATAGCCCTCGCCCCAGATGAACTGGGCGACATCGATCCGCGCCTTGTCCCAGGGGTCGAAGGGGAGCTTGTCCTCGCGCTTGTCCGCCTCCGCGGCTTTGTCCTCCACCAGTTGCTCGATGGCGCCGCGTGGCGGCGGCGCGGGCTTGGCCGCCTTGTTCTTCGGTTCGGGCGGCGCGCCTTCGCCATGCAAATAGGCGTCAAGCTCGGCCGCGTCATAGCCTTCCCACCAGGCCTTGAGGCGGACCTTGAGGGAAACCTTGCGCGCTGCCTCTTGGGTCGCTTTCTCCATCGTCGTTCAGGCTTCTCCCCCGGGCGCGGCCATGGCCCGGTCGAGGGAAATCATTTTCAAGGCAAAAACGAGCGTCTTGTATTCATCGGGAAGAGCGATGGCGAAACCGTCCGGGCCGTGGCGCGCGATCCGGCCTTCCAGGCGCCCGGCGTCGGGGTGCTGCAAGACCACCAGCGTCTCGAGGTCGGGCCGCGCCGGCGACAGGAAATAAGCCCCCATCCCCGAAATATCACGCAGCCGCGCCTCCAGCCGCAAGCCGTCCACCGTCACGACGCATGGGGTCGAGACCGTGAAGCGATCGGCGCGGCGGCGCTCGCAAGTCGGTGGCATTTGTCGCATCGCCCTCTAAACGACACCCCTTCATGGAGCTATGGTCGCATAGCGGCAAGGTAGCGATAAGAAGCCAAATGTTTCGTTAACGGTGAAGGTCTGGAAAAGCCGCGAAACCTGCGGATTTTCTGCATCTTATGCGCGTAGGCGGGCGCCGGTTGCCGCGCCCACCCGGGCGATGACGCGCTGGCGGATGGCCTCGATCTCGGCGTCGGTGAAGGTCGCGGCGCGGGGCGCCAAGGTCAGCGCGATGGCGACCGACTTATGGCCCGCGGCGATGCCGGGGCCGCTATAGACGTCGAAAAGCCGGGCATCGGCAATATGCGCCTTGTCGGCGCCGCGCGCCGCCCGCAGGATGGCCTCGGCGGTCACCTCCTCGGCGACCACGAAGGCAAAATCCCGCTCCACCGCCGGCAAGTCGGAAAGGGCAAGGGGCGGCCGCCCCCGCGCCGTCGCCTTGGCGGCCGGCAGGGCGGCAAGGTAAAGCTCGGCCATCGCCATCTCGGCCTTGAGGCCGAAATGGCGCGCCAGCCCGGGGTGCAGCATGCCAAATTCGGCGAGCGTCGTCTTGGGGCCAAGACGAATGACGCCGGAGCGGCCGGGATGGTACCAGGCCGGGGCGTCCGCCGTGACCTGAACCTTGTCGATAGGAACGCCCGCGCTGGCGAGCGCCGCCAGAGCCTCGGCCTTGGCGTCGAACAGATCGAAGGGACGGGCGGGCACCCGCCAATGGCGGGGGCCGGTCAGCCCCGCCAGCACCAGGGCGGCGACGGGTGCTTGGCCCTCGGGGCTGGCGTCATGGTATTGCACGCCAAGCTCGAACAGGCGCACGCTTGTCTGTCCGCGGTCGAGATTGCGGGCCGCGGCGCGGGCAAGGCCCGGCAGCAGCGAGGGGCGCATCACCGCCATGTCGGCGGAAATCGGATTGGCAAGGCGTAGCGGCGCCTTCGCGCCTGCAAAGGCGGCGGCGTCAGAGGGGGCGATGAAGGACCAGGTGACCGCTTCGTTTAGCCCCCGCGCGGCGAGGAATCGCCGCACCTTGCGGCTGCGCTTTTGCATCACGCTAAGGCTGGGCTTGGCGACGCCCAGCGGCCGCGGCAGAGAGGTGGTGGGGATATGGTCATAGCCGTGGATGCGGGCGATTTCCTCCACCAGGTCGGCCTCGCCTTCGATATCGCGCCGCCAGGATGGAACGACGGCTTCCAAGGCCGCGCCCTGGTCGCTGACGGCAAAGCCAAGGCGGCGCAAAATGTCGGCCGCTTGACCTTTGGCGATGGCAAAGCCGGCAAGGCTTTCGACGCGCGCGGGGCGCAGGCGCACGGCGCGCGCCGTGACTGGCTCGGCGCCGGCAATGATTGCCTGCGACGATTTGCCGCCGCACAGCGCCATGATCATGGCGCTCGCCAGCTTTTCCCCATCCCGCACGAAGGCGGGGTCGACGCCGCGCTCGAAACGGGCGCGGGCATCCGATTCGATGCCGAGGCGCCGGCCGGTGCGGGCGGTGCGCACCGGGTCGAAATAGGCGCATTCCAGAAACACATCGACGGTGTCCTCGCCGACGCTGCTGTCCTCGCCCCCCATCACTCCGCCAAGGCCGCGTACGGCTTGATCGTCGGCGATGACGCAGATGTCCTCGTCCACGCCATAGGTCTTGCCGTCGAGGGCGAGGAGGCTTTCGCCAGCGCGGCCCAGGCGGGCGCGGATATCGCCCTTGAGCTTGGCCGCGTCATAGACGTGCAGCGGCCGGGCAAGGTCGATGGTGAAATAATTGGTGATGTCGACCAGCGCCGAAATGGGCCGCAAGCCGATGGCGCGCAAGCGGCGCTGCAGCCAATCGGGACTGGGGCCGTTGGTCACCCCGCGGATCAGCCGCCCGGCAAAGACCGGACAGGCATCGCGCGCTTCTTCGGGAAAATCGAGCGCGATGCCGATCGGACTGGCGAAGGCGCCGGCGATTTCGGGAATGCTCAAGGGCTTCAGCTTGCCCAAGCCCTTGGCCGCCAGATCGCGGGCGATGCCGCGCACCCCCATGCAGTCCTGCCGGTTGGGGGTGATGGCGACGTCGATGACCGGGTCGTCAAGGCCCAGCACTTGGGCAAGCGGGGCGCCGATGGCGGCCTCGGCGGGGAGCTCGATGATGCCCTCATGCTCGTCGGAAAGCTCCAGCTCCCGCTCCGAGCACAGCATGCCATGCGAGGCGACGCCGCGGATCATCGTCGCCTTCAAGGTGACGCCGGTGCCAGGGATATAGCTGCCTTCGGGAGCAAAGACCGCCTTCATGCCGGCGCGCGCGTTGGGCGCGCCGCACACCACCGCGACCTCCCCTTCGCCCGTCATCACCCGGCACAGGCGCAGGCGGTCGGCATTGGGGTGGGGCGCCGCTGCGATGACCTGGGCGGCGCTGAAGGCGGCGAATTTCGCCGCCGGATCGTCGACGCCCTCCACTTCAAGGCCGCAGTCGGTGAGCGCCGCAAGGATGGCCTCCAAGCCGGCGTCCGTGTCGAGATGGTCCTTGAGCCAGCCAAGGGTGAATTTCATGCCCCAACGCCCCCCGACAAGGTGGGAAGGTCAAGCGCGGCAAAGCCATAATGCTTGAGCCAGCGCACGTCGGCCTCGAAAAAGGCGCGCAAGTCCGGGGCGCCGTATTTCAGCATGGCGAGGCGGTCGAGCCCGGCGCCCAAGGCAAAGCCTTGGTAGCGCGCCGGGTCATGGCCGCCATTGGCGATCACCCGGGGGTGGACCATGCCGCAGCCGGCGATCTCCAGCCAGTCGTTGCCTTCGCCGACCTTGACCATGCCGCCCTCGAAGGCGCAGCGCACGTCCACTTCCGCCGAGGGTTCGGTGAAGGGAAAATAGCTGGGCCGGAAGCGGATGGTCACGCCGTCGACCTCGAAAAAGGCCTTGAGAACATCGACGATGAGACCCTTGAGATGGCCCATATGGGTGGCCTCGTCGAGCACCAGGGCTTCGATCTGGTGGAACATGGGGGTGTGCGTGGCGTCGGAATCACAGCGATAGACCCGGCCTGGCGCGATGATGCGGATCGGCGGCGTTGCCGCCAGCATATGGCGGATCTGCACCGGCGAGGTATGGGTGCGCAGCAATTTGCGCACCCCGTCCGTGCCGGGCTCGAGATAGAAGGTGTCGTGCATAGCCCGCGCCGGATGATGCTCCGGGATATTGAGGGCGGTGAAATTATGGGTCTCGTCCTCGATTTCCGGGCCCTCGGCGATGGCAAAGCCTAAATCGGCGAAAATCTCGGCAAGCTCGTCGAAAACCTGCGAGACCGGGTGAATGCTGCCTTGCGGCTCGGGTGCGACGGGAAGGGTGGCATCAACCCGCTCCGCCGCGAGGCGCGCTTCGAGTGCCTGCGCCTCAAGCGCCGCCTTGCGGGCGGCGATGGCGGCGCCCAGCCGTTCCTTAAGGCCGTTGAGCCGCGGGCCCATGACGTGGCGCTCCTCGGCGCGCATCCCGCCCAGGGTGCGCATGAGGGTAGATACCGAGCCTTTCTTGCCCAGGGCGGCGATCCGCACGTTTTCCAGCGTGGCAGGATCGTCCGCCGCCTCGATCTGCGCTAAAAGCCCGCTCTCCAATTGGTCGAGATCGCTCATCCTCAACGCTTTCCTGCCTTTAAAGCAAAAAGGGGCCTGTCGCGGCCCCTCCTTGTCCTTTCCCGCCATCAACCTTCGAAAAACCGCTCACGCAGTGGTGGCGAGAGCCGCTTGCGCCTGCTGAGCGAGGGCCGCAAAAGCTTCGGGCTCGCGCACCGCCAAATCGGCGAGGACCTTGCGGTCCAGGGCCACATTGGCGCACTTGAGCCCGTGCATGAATCGGCCATAGCTAAGGCCGTTGGCGCGGGCCGCGGCGTTGATGCGCTGGATCCAGAGGGCGCGGAAATTGCGCTTCCTCACCCGCCGGTCGCGATAGGCGTACTGCCCCGCCTTCTCCACCGCCTGACGGGCGATGCGGATGGTGTTCTTGCGCCGGCCGTAATAGCCCTTGGCGGCGTTGAGGACTTTTTTGTGACGGGCATGACTGGTCATGCCCCGCTTGACGCGTGCCATGGTGCAATCCTTCCGTCAGCCGTTGGGCAGATAATGCTTCTTCACAACGCGGGCGTCGGCATCGGCCATCACCGCCGTGCCGCGCTGGTTGCGAATGAATTTATTCGAACGCTTGATCATCCCGTGGCGCTTGCCGGCCTGGGCATGGACGACCTTGCCGGAGGCGGAGAGCTTGAAGCGCTTCTTGGCGCCGCTCTTGGTCTTCATCTTGGGCATTTCGCATGTCCTTCTTCAACGAATGCAAGCGTTAAGCTGGCATCATGCTTGTGGGCCGCCGCGGCATGCCCTGTGCGCCGGGCCGGCCCCATCGAAGGGCAGGCTTATAATGGCCTTGCGCCACAAGGGCAAGGGGGATTTGCCCTTGGCGCCCGTCCTGGATTGACCTGCCGCCTGCGCCCCGCCATAGAAAGCATCAAGCACAGGCCAAGTGGGTGAAAGGATAAGACAAGATGGAACTACGCGGCATTGGCGCCGTCGTCACCGGCGGCGCATCGGGGCTGGGGGCGGCCACCGCGCGCGCCTTGGCCAAGGCCGGGGCCAAGGTGACGCTGTTCGACCTTGACGAGGCGATGGGGCCCAAAGTCGCGGCCGAAATAGGTGGCCAGTACGCCAAGGTCGATGTCGCCGCCGAGGGAGACGTGGTCGCTGGCCTTGACGCGGCGGAAAAAGCCCATGACGCAACCCGGGTGCTGGTCAATTGCGCCGGCATTGGGGTTGCCATCAAGACGGTGGGGCGCGGCGCGCCCCACCCCTTGGACGTGTTCAGGAAGGTGCTGGAGGTCAATCTGGTCGGCAGCTTCAACTGCCTTGCCAAGGCGGCGGCGCGGATGACGGCGCTCGCCCCCTTGGGCGAGGAGCGGGGGGTCATCATCAACACCGCCTCGGTCGCCGCCTTCGACGGTCAGATCGGCCAGGCCGCCTATGCCGCGTCAAAAGGCGGCATCGTCGGCATGACGCTGCCCATCGCCCGCGACCTTGCCGACAAGGGAGTGCGGGTCGTCACCATCGCGCCCGGCCTGTTCCTGACCCCGCTTCTCATGTCCCTGCCGGAGGAGGCGCGGGAGAGCCTGGGCCGCCAGGTGCCGTTTCCCAATCGTTTGGGCGATCCTGGCGAATTCGCCATGCTGGCGCGCCATATCGTGGAAAACCCCATGCTCAATGGCGAAACCATCCGCCTTGACGGCGCCATCCGCATGGCCCCGCGCTAGTGGTGCGATTCCAACAGATGGGTCCCATCTGTTGGAGAAATCGCGCCACAGATTCAATAACTTAGTGGTCCCTGTCCACAAGTTCGTTATATCGTGCAGAACGCTCGGAACGAATTTCGGGTACGATAAGGACACCGGAGCATTTTCCGGCCAATGGGATGCGCGTGATAGCGGAAAATAAGGCAAGAACAAACCTTAGAGACCGTCTTGAAACTCCCATGGGTCCGCGACGCTGGCGTTGGCGGTGGTGATCACCGAGCCTCGCTTATCAGCGTGCAGCCAGCGCCCTCAGGCTCTCTTGACTATGCCGTATCGCTATGCCGTATCGCTCGAGGACCCTCAGCCATCGTGGCGCGGCCGTGTAGAACCTGGCCCATAGCGCTTCCTTCCATTCCCTGGAAAAACAATGCACCACCCAACCCCGGGATCAAACAACCCAAGCGCCGAAGCACCCCTCCCATCATGAAAAGCGATGCGGGATGGATGGAGGAAATGGGAAGGGTGTGAAAATTATGTATTGCTATTAATTCTCATTTTCATTTACAATGGGCCATCCATGAAAGGATCGCCATGTCCGTCAAGCCAGTCCATATGTCCGCCGAGGCTGCTGTTCCCATGATGGCGCGAAGGCCGCATATTTTCGCCCAGCGGCTGCTATGTTGGCTGATGCGACATTGGGCCATGGGACAGCGCGACGATGGGGCGCCGCCGGCGTTGTTCTGGCAGGCTTTTCGCTGCATCGGCGGCCATGGACTTGGCCTCAGGCTTGATGTCTTTCTCAGCCTTGTGTGCGCCACGGCGCCTCATCGACCAAGGCTATGCCATCCGCGCTGCGTGTACGGCACCGCGGACGAGGTGGCGCTGCTTGCCAGCCTTGCCGCTTGGCAGGCGGACGACCCTTGCGCTGCCCAAGCACGGCTTGCGCCGATTGTCGCCTATGCTGAGCAAAGCGCGGCGCTTATCTGGGCGGGGCGGGAATGCGCCGCCGCCTTGCTGTTGGCCGATCTTCACCTGCCGTCGCCCGTCCTCGGTCCATTCCATGCGGCAACGCCCGCTCCGGCCGTGGCGCGAGGCAGTCTGTCATGGCATTGACGCCGCGCCGACATGGCGCCTGATGCTGGACCCGCGAGGATGTCGGCGCATCCATGGCTTCAAACGCTCAAGCGCCGCGCGGGCTTGGCGAGGCCACGATGCGCTCTGCTCTTTAGCCTATTATTATTAGGATTTGCGTGGCCTTGGCCTTTTGGCTATGGTCCCCGCCGTCCGCAACGCGGCATGCGCACCCGTAGCTCAGCTGGATAGAGCGCTGCCCTCCGAAGGCGGATGTCAACAAGGCGCGTGAAAAAGAGGAGACGAATAAGGCTCATAGGAACAAGGATTTGCGAGGCCCTCGTTCCGATCTATCATCTCGCGAAAAGTTCACGTAAGCACTGCGTAAGCAGTTGCGACCCGGTATGCACCCGTAGCTCAGCTGGATAGAGCGTCGCCCTCCGAAGGCGAAGGCCACAGGTTCGAATCCTGTCGGGTGCGCCATATTCCGCCGATATCCCTTTATTATGCGCTATAGCCGCCGATTGTGCGCCAGAGCATGGTGCGTACAGCCATTCTTCGAAAAGGTGGAAAAACGGCGGCATTCGGCGAAGAAAAATTCGCGCTCCCCAGTGCCCGATTTACAGCCGTCTTGCTCCAGAAGGCCGCATCGGGCGGTCGCTCCGTCGGGGTACGACCACCATGCCCCATCTCACCATGCCCCATCTGTTGCCAATCCGGCCACAACTTTTCGGGACTGAGTCGCAGTCGGTGCCGTGGCAATGGTCTGCAGAAGCAGAAATGGCATCCTTGGCAGCGCACGTCGCGGTGCGTTGCGAACGTAAGCGTCCGGTCTAACTTTCAATTACCCACAAATCCGCTCTTGAGCGTGCGATCCGGCTTGCCTGAAAAGTTCGACGTGTGATTCATCTCTGAGCGCCGTACTTTCGGGAGGCGCGCTTGGAGGGGACGTCGCATGGTTGGCTCGAACAGGAATTGTCGGGCTGCCGCTTGCCGGACGCGCGGTTGCGCGGCCGTCTGCGCGCTCTGCTGCAAAAGATGAGCGGGGCCGTCGGCGATCCGATCCCGCGCGCCTGCGAGGATTGGGCGGCGACGAAAGCGGCGCATCGGTTCTTTTCGAATGATCGCTTCAGCGAACATGAGATTCTGGCGGGCCATTTCGAAGCGACGCGTGGGCGCTTTTCGGCTGCGTCCGGGACGATTTTGGTGTTGCACGATACGACGGAGTTTTCCTATCGGAGGGAAAAACCGGAAGCGATCGGGGCGACGGTCCGCACGAACAGCGGCAAGGACGCGGCGGGGCGTCTGCGGCTCCACACCGTATGCGGCCTGCTGCTCCACGACAGCCTGGCTGTGACGACGGACGGTCTGCCGCTCGGCTTGACGGCGGCGAAATTCTGGACCCGAAAGAAGTTCAAGGGAACGAACGCGCTGAAGAGGAAGATCAACCCGACGCGGGTCCCGATCGAAGAGAAGGAAAGCATGCGCTGGCTCGAGGGCGTGCGCCGGTCGACAGAATTGCTGGGCGAGGCGGGCCGTGTCGTGCATATCGGCGACCGGGAAAGCGACATTTACGAGTTGTTCTGCCTCGCCGACGAGCTCGGAACGAATTTTCTTGTGCGCGCCTGCGTCGATCGGCTGGCTGAGAACCGGCATCGAAAAGTCTCTCAGACGCTTGAGGAGACGCCGCTTCTGGCGACCCATGACGTGACGTTTGTGAACGCGAAGGGGAAGACGGAAACCGCGACGCTGGAGATGAAATACCGCCGCATTCGCATTCTGCCGCCGATCGGCAAGCAGCGGCGCTATCCTGCGCTCGACCTGACTGTCCTCCACGCACGCGAGGCGGGCGCGCCCGAAGGCCGCAAGGCGATCGACTGGAAGCTCGTCACCAACCTGCCGATCGCCTCGCGAAAGGACGCGACCGAAAAGCTCGATTGGTATGCGATGCGCTGGAAAATCGAGACGTTTCACAAGATTCTGAAATCAGGCTGCAACGCTGAAAAAGCGAAACTGCGCGCCGCCGAGCGGCTGACCAAGCTCATCGCCGTGTTCTGCATCATCGCCTGGCGTGTCTTCTGGATGACCATGCTCAAGCGGGAAAAGGCGCCGCCCGCGCCCGAAACGGCGCTCACAGAGACGGAAATGCGCCTGCTCGACCAGCTCATCGAAGACAAGGATTCGCCGCCCAAAAAGACGTTGGCGGATTATATCGTCAAAATCGCCCGCCTCGGCGGATATCTCGATCGCAAGAACGACCCGCCGCCCGGCAATATGGTCATATGGCGCGGCATGTCGCGACTGACAGACATCCACCTCGGCGTCCTCCTCGGAATGAGATTTGTGGGTAATTGAAAGCCGGTCTAACCGCCCTGCCGCGTGGTGAGAGTGCGGGATAGTGTCCACCATTGATAGTGGACACTCTGGTGGTGGCGTGGCGCGGCGGACGAAGCGGCTTTGGACGGACGAGGAGAAGCGGTCGATCTGTTTCCAGACGGCGGCGCCGGGCGTTTCCGTGGCCCAGGTGGCGCGGCGCTACGCGGTGAACGCAAACCTGATCTTCAAGTGGCTGCGCGATCCCCGTTATGCGCCGGACCCCGCCTCGGTTGCGCCCCCAGCAGAGGAGGCGCGGTTTCTGCCCGTAGAGATCGTCGCGGAGACCAGGTGTGACGTTCTGCGCGGCGAACATCACATAGCCGACGCCCAGAGCATGCAGTCGATCCAAAGGCGCGCCCTCGATCGCGGCGTTCGCGAGCATGTCGTTAAGCTGGCGGAAGCCGGCCTCGGCGATTACGGCGAGCAAGCTCTGCTTGTCCGTGAAGTGATGATAGGGCGCTGCGATGGAGACTCCCGCAGCCCACGCGACCGCGCGCAGGACAGCTTTGCCGCGCCATCCGTTTGAACAATCCGCGTCGCCGCGTCGACCAGCGCCCGCCGCAAATCTCCGTGGTGGTAGGTCGCGGACGCTTGCTCATCATGTTCGGTCATCAGGCGCATCAATCTTAGCGAGGCTAGGTTGGGTACGGATCGGGGCTTCGCGAAGTTTCTGAAAGAGAGGAGGCCGTCTCCTTCGCGTGAACCCGCGCCAAACTCACAAAACGCCTGAGCGCCGGATTGTCGTTCTCGGGTCGCCAAACCAAGGAGAACGGTACGCGCTCATCCGCCTCGCCAATCCGAACAAACGTCACATTCGGATAAGAGGCCCCGCGCCAATGATCGGCGATGAGGCTGACGCCGAGCCCAAGTCCAACTAGGGTCATGATTCCTTCGCGGCTAAGCCGGTGCCATTGCAACCTGACTGGTGTGCCAAAGTCGGATATTCGGCGAAGGATGTAATCGTGTAGGTCCTGACCTGCCTCTCGTGTGCTGACGAGATAAGTTTCGTCTTCGACATCGGTCCAGGTAAGCTGCGTCTTCACCGCCAAATGCGAATTAGACGGCACAGCAAGATAAGTTCTTTCCTCGTCGAGGAGCATCGTGTCGCCGATTGCGAGAGAATTGGTCCCCGTGGCGATGAAGACGTCGATCTCCCGATGATTCAGCAGGCTGAGGAGTTCGCTGCGCTCTGCCTCGGTGAAGCTCAGGCGGACGTCCGGGTGCCTGATCAAAAACTCTTCGATGACGCATCGGAGCGTCCCTTTTGATGGCGAGGCGATTAGACCGATCCGCAACTCGCCGGTTTTGGCCTCTCCCGCACTGCGCGCCGCGTCCAATGCGGCAGTCAGGTCGTTCAGGATGCCACGCGCCCTTCCCACAAAAACACGTCCCGCAACGGTCAGTCTCGTCCCGCTCAGACGCCGTTCAAACAGCGAAACCCCAATCATGTCCTCCACTCGAGCCACCCGACGGGAAATAGCAGGTTGACCAAGGCCAAGTCGAAGGGCCGACTTGCGGAAGCTGCCTGTTTCCGCGACGGTCGCGATCGCATTGAGGTCCAGAACAGAGAGGCGTTGCATTCGGGTTCTCAGGTCCTAGAAAACTCGGCGGTTCACGGCTTGCTCCTAATCTCGATCACCTCGGCAGGCCGCAGGAACAATTCGGGTATCTCGCAACCTCGAAAAAGGGACTATGGCTTAGCTTGGGACTCCAACCTGACAGTTGCGCTATGCCCAGCTTCATTTGTCCGCATGAGCGAAGATAGGTATGAGTTCCGCCGAAGTAGAAATGCGCGCAGCAGAGATGGGTATTCGTCGCCAACGGCCTTTTCAACGCTACCTCTGCTACCGAGCGCTTGCCTCCAACCGTCGACCTTTGGAAGGTCGGTTAGGATACCGAAGGCGCCGATCTCTTCGAACACATTGAAATACCGGAAGACCGGGCCGAACACGACATCGACGAGACTGAACCTGTCGCCGGCAAAGTAAGGCCCTGCTCCAAGTTCTGCTTCCAGCCGTTTGAACTTCTCACGCAGGACCACGATTTTCGCGCGGAATACTCCGTCGTCGGATGCCGAATAGAAGCCCGCGATGTCGTTGAGGACGGATGAGCCGAACTCCATCCAAGCCCGGTGGCGTGCGCGTTCGAGGGCGTCACGGGGATGGAGCGGATTGGGCTGTGTCTCTTCTAGATACTCAAGGATCACCGCAGATTCGAAGATCGGCACCTCGCCCTTCAGCAGCACCGGCGTCTTGCCCAAAGGTGACACTGCGAGGAACCAGTCGGGCTTGTTCGCGAGGTCAATGTAGGTCCGCTCAAACCTGACCTCTTTCTCCGCAAGCGAGATCGCCGCGCGCTGAACGTATGGGCAAAGCGTGTGACTGATCAGATGCAGGCTCATTGTGTCTCTCCCCAGACGTACAGCAGTTCCTCGCCCTCGATCCGTGTCGGCAGGAACATCAGGCGGGCGCCCGCCGGTACCGGGCCGTCGAGCCTTTGACCGTTGGTCATCTCGAACCGCGCGCCATGCCACGGGCAGACGAACGCGCCATCCTTGCACTCCAGCGGTCCCCCGAGGTGAAGGCACACGTTCGCTGCCGCGCGGATCCGGGCGCCCACGCGCCAGACCTGGACCTCCCGGCCAAAGAACGGGAAGACCCGCGCCTCTCCTTCCGGCGGCACGTCGCTGGTCTTGCAGATGGGATGTTTCATGATTCCACCGTTCCTTTCCCGGTGTGTCCAATCCAGTTGGGCATGACCGAGGGGCTGAGCGCGAACCGGCCGTCGCCTAGAAGCCCCTGCGCGACGGCGAGCAACGTCAGGTAGGCCGGATACTCCCAGCCGCCGTTCTCGTACCCGAACATCCACCCATTGCCGGAATGAGCCCATGTCGCCCCTGCGAGAATGGGCACCGTCGCCAGTGCGACCCACCGCGCCTGGACACCGAGGATCAGTAGGACGCCGGCAACCGTCTCTGCGGCAAAAATTACGTAAGCGAGCCAGCCGGGCAGCCCAATCGAGACGAAGAACTGGGCTGTGCCGGCCAGTGTGAAGATGAAGAGCTTCAGGAGCAGGCTGTGGGCTAGGAACATGATCCCGAGCGCCACGCGGAGCAGGAAAGCGCCGGTATCGGTGAGTTGGTGTTTTGACATGGACACACTCCGTTTATAGATGCAGTTGCATTCACTTGAAGCATGATCGCTACCCGCTGTCAAGGTTGATGCAATTGCATCGATATGGTATCGTTAACTTATGAGCGAACCTGACAGAGCGACCCAAGCTGCCTGGGCGGCCTTGATGTCAACCAGCCGCAAGCTGCTGGAAGCGGTTGAGGCTGCCCTCAAATCGGCCGGACATCCGCCGCTTTCGTGGTATGATGCGCTACTTGAACTTGAGAAGGCAGGCCCAGAAGGCCTGCGCCCGTTCGAACTCAAGAACCGACTTCTGCTGCCTCAATACGGCACGTCGAGACTGTTGGACCGCATGGTGAAGGCAGGATTGGTGGAGCGGCAGGATTGTGAGGACGACGGTCGCGGGCAGATCGTCGCTATATCAGAACAGGGGCGATCCATCCGGCGGGCAATGTGGCCCATCTATGCCCGGGTCCTATCCGACGCAATCGGAACGAAGTTGACGTCGAAAGAAGCAATGAAGCTTACGCGGTTGCTGTTGGAGCTATAACTTCGGCATTCGGCTTCGTTGGATCGTGCGGAAGTCAATGTCATTTCGAACGCCGCATTCACGGCCTTCCTTGATCCTACACACGTTCCAACTGGAAATTGGCAATCCAAAGATGGGCGTTAAAAACTGCCTCGCCAGCGTTCAGTCACATCCAGCGTTCAGTCACATTGCGGCGAGCCGCTTCGTAATTAGCGCGACGAAAGGGAAGAAAACTTTCGGCAGCAAGCCCAACGACGTCGGATAGAGGTGCAAGATTTCTGCTTCAATGTGAACCTCAACAAACATCTGAAGCGATGGGAACAGAGTCTGTGAATCTATTCCATTCCGACCCATTTGGCGGCCTGAAAACGGCAACCCTGCGCTCAGGCGGTTTCTGAGCTTGGCGCGGATCGAGGCAAAGCGGAACGGCGTTCTTTCCTGAGCTTTGCAAATCCGCGATCCGTGGCCATGAACCGCGCCAACATAGGTGCGATAAGCTTTGCGGGCTCGTTCTTCTGTCCGGTCTCGCGCGCGAGCACGTCAGCATAGGCGACGAGATCGCGATGCACATCGGCGGGCAGCTCGATGCTCAACTTGATTGGTTTGTCGTCAGGAATGGCACCGAGTTTGAGTTTGGTCATGGATCAATTCCGATAGGGCTCGAGGATGAGGTCACGCGTGACCATCACGCGCACTGGGAATCCGGGGTGAATGGTCAAGGTCGGCGGGATGGAAATCTGACGGCGGACGATTTCGTCTCCGGCGCGCCCGATCGTGTCCTGGGTTCCCTCACGAATGGCGCGAGCAATGTCATCGTCATCGTCGGCGCCCAATTCCACTCCGATATTCAGGACAGTGGCAAGACCGGCCGCCATAAATAGCCGGCCCCAGTGGTTATTGACGCCATCTTCTAGCCCGGCATAGCCGGCTTCGTCGGCGCCGGGCTGGCGTTCGAGAACGATGGAGCGCCCATTGGGCAGGATCAGCCGTGTCCAGGCCAGCAGCACGCGGCTTTGCCCGAAAGCGACGCGGCTGTCGTATTCACCGATGAGGCGCGCGCCTTGGGGGATCAGCAGGAACCGTCCGGTCGGGCTGTCATAGACATTGGACGTAACCTGCGCGGTGATCTGGCCGGGAAGATCGGATCGCAGGCCGGTCACGAGGGCTGCCGAAACGACCGCTCCGGCTTGCACGACATAGGGGCTTGGAGGGTCGACGAGTCGATCCGCAGCCGTCGTCCGGCGATCAACGGGTTCCTCCAGGAATCCTTCTCGCCTGTCCGTCGCGTCTGGTGCAGCGCCGGTTGCGCTCGCGGGAAAGAATGATCCGGAGCCGGGCAGCATGGGTGCGATCACTGGCGACGTTTGCGGTTGTTCACCAATGGTGGTCTTGGCTTCGGCGAACAGGCGACTGAGCCGGGCGGCCTCCAACTCCTGCAACCGGCGCTGTTCGTCCGGATCGACGACAGGCGCAGTGACGACCGCCGGCACGGGCTGACCGCGTTGTTGAGCTGACAGGATCGGCCGGCCAAGTTCACCGGGCAGCGGCGGCCCAAGTTGGGGTACGTTGGTGTAGTCTAGCGGAAGACGCGACAGACCTTCGGCTGCCTGTATACGCTCGGTCGAATAGAGCTCCGGCGGTCCATCCACGGGTCTGCGATCTTGTAGCGCTGCGATCAGGATTGCGCCGAGCCCGAGGCCTCCGACCGCGCCAAGCACCGTCAGCGTGCGGCGCGATAGCCGCATGACCCTTGGCGGATCGGCGCGCAGTCGCAACGAGGCGGCGATATCTTTTTCGTCCTGGCGTTCTCTATCCTCGCTCATTTGCGCGGCCCCACGGCGCCATGATGCGGCTCTGTACGGGCGTTGCGGCTCACTCCATCGGTACGGACGATCCGCACGCGTTTCTGCCTGTCGCCGAGACGCAGTTCGGCGGCGGCGAAAAGCCGATCGACGATCATGTAGTTGCGGGCGATACGGTAGTTGACGAGCTGGCCTTCGCCTTCAGGTCCGATGACGAAGAGCGGCGGCATTTCGCCTTGGCCAATCCCGCGCGGGAACTCGATGAAGACCTGCCGGCCATCGTCGAAGGCGCGCAGCGGACGCCAAGGCGCGCGGTCGCCTTCGATCCGGTAGCGGAAACGTAATGAGTCCAGTGCGACGTTGCGCCCGATCGGCAAGGCTGCTTCCGTCTCGATATTGCGCCGCCTGAGCGCGATCAAAGCATCCTCGGCATAGGTCCAGGATACGGACGCCATGTAGGCGGACGGGTTCGCCCTCAGTTCGAGATGATAAGTCCGCCGATCCGTATTAATGACGAGATTGGTCTGAAGATCGGGCCGCGTCGGTTTGACCAGGATGTGGATGCGCTGATCATCCCCTGAACCGCTCTGGGTGTCGCCGATAATCCAGCGCGCCGTGTCGCCGGCCGCAATCGGACCGGAGCCGACAAGGCTCTCTCCGGGCTGCAGGGCGATATCGGTGATCTGCCCTGGCGATGCGTAGACCTGATAGAGCGCGCCCTCACTGAAAGGGTAGAGCTGAACTGCGTTGATGAAGCCGTCGCGTACCGGCTCCATCCGGGCGGCGGCGTTCGCTTCGTTGATGCGTTCGGCAGGGTTGGCGGATTCCTGTTCCGGTGCTCCCCCATCAACGGGTTTGAGCTGTCCCGGTAACGGAAGGGGTTCGGTGCGTTCGACGATCCGCACGGGCCGTTCGGGTTCCGGCAGAAGCGTCGCTTCGATGGGCGGCTCGTCATAGGCGATTTCGGGCGGTTTGAACGTCGCGCATCCCGATAGCGCTGACGCGGTGAGCAGAGCGGCGATGGAGGCCTTTGCAGGGTGAAGTGTTCTTGTCATTGGGCAGTCTCCCGGGACCAGTTGATGGCGTTGACGAATATGCCGAGCGGGTTTTTGCGCAGGCGCTCGGCGTCGCGCGGCTGTTGCAGGACGATGGTGAGAATGGCGGTCCAGCGTTCGGTCGCGGCGAGCTGTCCGTTGGCGTAACGGCGCTCGATCCAGGCGATGCGGAAGCTGCTCTCGGAGGCGCGGATCACGCTGGAGACTTCGACCGAGATCTGGGTGTCGCCGACCTTGGCGAAGGGATCGTTCACCCGGGCGTAGTCGTTGAGCGCCAGCGCGCCCTTGTCGGTCGTGAAATCATACGCTTGCAGCCAGTTCTGGCGCAGCACGATGGGATCAGCGGGGATCTGCCGTACATTCTCGATGAAGCGCGAGAGGTGGTAAGCGATCTGCGGATCGGTCGGTCGGAAGTCGGCGGTGGCGGGCCTCACGGCTTGCGCCGCGCCGAGCCTGTCCACTTCGACGACATAGGGCGTGATTGTCCCTTGTGTGGACTGCCAGACCAGAGCGGCGCTAAGCCCGCCTGAGAGCAGCAACGAGCCGAATGCCATCAGCCGCCAGTTCCTGGCTTGCACGCGGGCGGACCCGATGCGCTCGTCCCAGACCTGTGCGGCCTTCTGATAGGGCGTGACGGGCTCGGGAGTCTTGGAATAGCGAACGCTCGGGCGACGGAACATCATGATTTCTCCGAAAGGCTGACAGCGGTCCCGCCGCCACCATGGTCGCCAGAGCGAACGGCATGGGCGGCGACGGCGGCGCCGTGGTGAAGGGATTGCTGTTGTTTCATGCGGCGCGCCCAGGCCGGCGGTCCGCCACTGGCAGAGGGCGAGAAGTCGGGGCTGTTACTGAACTTGCCGCCGGTCGCTTCGAAGGCTGCGCGCGCGCCGGAGCGGTAGCTTTCGCTCATGGAACGGCGAAGCGGGTTCGTAGCGGCGCCGACGCCGGCTTTTCCAACGCTGGCGAGACCGGCGGCGGCACCGGAAGCGCCGCCGCCAGCAGCGGCGTTTCCCATGCTGTAGGCGGTCGAGGCGCCACCAGCGACTGCCGCCGCACCGCGTGCTCCGGCGCCGGCTGCTCCCACGGCCATCCGGGCGCCAGCGACCCCTCCGACAGCAAGCCCGCCGGCGGCGAGACCTGCGCCAACCGCAGCGCCTGCGCCGAGTTGCGGTCCGCCCGAAACGATGCCGTTGGCGATGCCCGGACCGAAGATGCCGAGCGCGAGCATCGAAAGCGCGGCGAGAACGATCGCCATGGCGTCTTCAATGGTCGGCTCGCCCGTGAACCCGGCGGTGAACTCGCCAAATATGGTCGAGCCGATGCCGACGATCACGGCGAGCACCAGAACCTTGACGCCGGACGAGATCACCAGCCCGAGCACCCGCTCGGCCATGAAGGCGGTTTTGTTGAAGAGGCCGAAGGGCACGAGGATGAAGCCGGCCAGCGTGGCGAGCTTGAACTCGATCAGCGTGACGAAGAGCTGGATCGCCAGAATGAAGAAGGACAGGAGGACGACCAGCCAGGCGAAGAGCAGGATGATGATCTGAAGGAAATTCTCGAAGAAGGAGACGAACCCCATCAGATCGGAAATCGACGCGAGAATCGGACGGCCCGCATCAAGGCCGATCTCGGCGATGCGGCCGGGCTGAAGCAGCTCGCCGGTGCTGAGGCTGCCGCCCGAAGCAATGAGGCCGAGACCGGCGAAACTTTCGAAAACGATGCGGGCGAGCGCGTTCCAGTTGCCGATGATGTAAGCGAAGACGCCGACGAAGAGCGTCTTCTTGATGAGCCGGGCGAGAATGTCGTCGTCGGCGCCCCAGGCCCAGAAGAGCGCGGCGAGCGTCACGTCGATGACGATCAGCGTCGTTGCGAGGAAGGCGACATCACCGCCGAGCAGGCCGAAGCCACTATCGATGTAGGAGGTGAAGACCTGCAGGAAGCGGTCAATGACGCCAACGCCGCCCATGTCCTACTCCTTCTCGGGATCGTCGCCGGAAAGCCCGAGAAATCGGCGGCGTTGCTCCGCCCAGGCGGCGCGGCACGTCGTGTCGGTTTCCAGCTCTTCCGGCGTCAGCGTCCGGCAGCGAGAAAGTTCCGCCAACAAAGGATCGTTGCTCGCCGACGGACTCGCCGGCTTTTCCGGAGCGACGGTGTTCGCCAGCTCAACCGCGGCGAAGAGTGCAGCGAGCCCGCCCAGGGCGATGGCGATGAACCTGATGATTTGGTCGGGAGAACTGCGCACGGGGCTTACCGGAACATGCTGACGGCGGTTGGCGTGTAGCCGGTCCCGTAATCGAGGAAACGGCTGAGGTTCTCCCGCCCCTGCGCCTCAGCGGATGCGCGCCGAGCTGCGTCTAGCGCGTCCGCACGGTTCTGCGCGGCGATGGCGGCGGTGAGGTCCGTCATCTGCTGGCTTTGCAGCGCGAGAAGCTGGTTGCCGGCCTGGGCCGCCTGCAAGGCGCCGGTCGCGCCCTGGCTCTGTGCGACGAGATTGCTGAGCTCCGAGCGCGTCCGTTCGATGTTGTCGACGACGCCGGCCTGGACCTTCAATGCGTCTTCATAGCTGGCCACCGAGTTGTGCCAGCGTGCTTCGGCACTGGCGATCATGTCGGCGAAGTCGCCACTCGCGGCCGCCTCGCCATATTGTTCGTTGAATGCGGTCTCGATCTCGGAGACCTGATAGGCGATGTTCTGGGCCTCGTTCAGAAGATCCTGTGTGCGTGCAATCGTGGCCTGAAGCTGCGCGAGCGAGGAATATCGCAGGCTCGCGAGATTGCGCGCCTGATTGATCAGCATCTGCGCTTCGTTCTGAAGCTGCTGAATCTGGTTGTTGATCTGTTCGAGCGTCCGCGCGGCGGTCAGCACGTTCTCGGCATAGTTCGACGGGTCGAACACGATGTCGCCGAAACCGAGCAGCGCGTGGGCCGGTTGCATCGGGGCAAAGGCGATGGCGCCCGTCATCAAAAGGGCGGCGAGTTTCTTACGCATGGGGCGTCTCCTGGGTCTGATGTGAGGGTTGAGGGTCATGGGAGGGGCCGAGCAGTTCGACGGCCCAATCGAGACCGCGTCGGGCGAGCCAGGCGGCGGCGAAGCCGTCTCGTCCGTGTTCGGCGAGGATGTCGGCGATGGCGGCGTGATCGGTCTTCGACGATGCGGCGGTGAAGGCGAGCGCGACCTCGCCGAGACCGAGTGAGAAGAGCCGATTACCGCGCCGCGACTGGCAGTAATAGTCCCGCTTCGGCATGGCCCGCGCGACGATCTCGATCTGGCGTTCATTGAGGCCGAAGCGGCGGTAGATGTCGGCGATCTGAGGCTCGAAAGCGCGCTCGTTCGGCAGGAAGATCCGTGTGGGGCAGCTCTCGATGATGGCCGGCGCGATTGCGGAATTGTCGATGTCGGCGAGCGATTGCGTGGCGAAGAGGACGGACGCGTTCTTCTTCCTTAGAGTCTTCAGCCATTCGCGGAGTTGGCCGCCAAACGTCCCGTCATCGAGCGCGAGCCAACCTTCATCGACGATGATGAGGCTCGGATGTCCGTCGAGGCGATCCTCGATCCGGTGGAACAGATAGGCGAGCACGGCGGGCGTCGCCGCCGATCCGATCAGCCCTTCTGTCTCGAAGGCTTGGAAGTCCGCCGTTCCGAGCTCTTCGGTTTCGGCGTCGAGCAAACGTCCGAAGGGACCGCCAAGACAGAACGGCGCGAGTGCCTGCTTGAGTTCGGTCGACTGCAACAGGACGGATAGCCCTGTAAGCGTGCGTTCTCCAACGGGCGCTGAGGCGAGCGACGTCAGCGCCGACCAGAGATGATCCCGTGCGACCGGATCGATGATGACGCCTTCGCGCGCGATCAGGCCGGACAGCCAGTCCTGCACCCAGACGCGTTCGCCGATATCGTCGATGTTGCGCAACGGCTGAAGTTGGACGGCGGCTTCGTCATCCGAGAGCGCGCCGGCGAGATCCTGCCAGTCTCCGCCACAGGCGACGGTCGCACAGCGGATCGAGCCGCCGAAGTCGAAGGCGAAAACCTGCGCGCCCGCATAGCGCCGGAACTGCAACGCCATCAGCGCCAGCAGCACGGATTTGCCCGAGCCGGTCGGACCGACGACCAGCGTGTGCCCGACATCGCCGACATGGGGCGAAAAGCGGAACGGGGTCGAGCCTTCCGTCTCCGCATAAAAGAGCGGCGGACCGTCCAGATGATCGTTTCGCGGCGGTCCCGCCCAGACCGCCGAGATCGGGATCATGTGGACGAGATTGAGCGTGGAGACCGGCGGTTGACGAACATTGGCGTAGAGATGGCCAGGTAACGAGCCGAGCCACGCCTCAATCGCGTTCAAAGTCTCGGGCATGCAGGTGAAGTCACGACCCTGAATGACCTTTTCGGCCGCCTTTAGTTTGGTGTCGGCGACGGCTTCGTCCTCATCCCAGACGGTCAGTGATGCGGTGATGTAGGCGGCGCCCGCCATGTCGGCGCCGAGCTCTTGCAAGGCTTCATCGGCGTCGGCGGCCTTGTTCGCCGCGTCGCTATCGAGCAGCGTCGACGCCTCGTTGGTCATCACCTCTTTCAGGATCGCGGCTATGGATTTGCGCTTGGCGAACCATTGCCGGCGAATGCGCGTCAGCAGCTTGGTGGCGTCGGTCTTGTCGAGGCAGATAGCGCGCGTGACCCAGCGATATTCGAAGGGTTGGCTGTTGAGCTCATCCAGTAGTCCCGGCCATGTGGCTGTGGGGAATCCGATGATGGAGAGGCTGCGTAGATGCGCCCCGCCTAAACTCGGCGCCAGTCCGCCGACGAGCGCGCTATCGGCTAGGAGCGCGTCGAGATGCATTGGTGTTTCCGGTACGCGCACGCGCTGGCGGCGCGTCGACACGGTCGAATGCAGAAAGGTCAGTGTCTCTTCGTCGGAGAGCCAGGCGGCCTCCGGCATGAAACCGTCGAGGAGATCGAGCAGACGATCCGTTCGCGCCGTAAAACTCTCGACATGCTCTTGCGGGTTGAGGCCGCTGTCAGGCGCGTCCTCATAGAGCCATCGTCCCGCGCGGCTCGTATCGTCGAGCGGCGGCATCCAGATGAAAGTGAGGAAGTAGCGGCTCTCGAAATGGCTGGAGGCGTCTTCAAACTGGGCGCGTCGCTCCGCATCGACGAGGGCGGAAACGGGATCGGGAAAATGCGAAAGCGGATAGTCGCGCGCCGGCGCCCGCTGCGCTTCGACGAACATCGCCCAGCCCGATCCGAGCCGGCGAAGGGCGTTGTTGAGGCGGCCGGACACGGCGACGAGCTCTGACGGTGTCGCGGAGTCGAGGTCAGGCCCCCGAAACCGTGCGGTGCGTTGCAGACTGCCATCCTTGTTGAGGATGACGCCCTCCGCGATGAGCGCCGCCCACGGAAGAAAATCTGCCAATAGCGAGGCGGTCGAGCGATATTCGGCGAGGCGCAACATCGCTCAGACTCCGAACCAGGTTGGGAAACGCAGATGTCGCCGGGCGACATCGACGATCTGGGCGTCGCGTTTTGCGGCCCAGACCGCGAGGAGATGGCCGACAAGCCAGAGCGCGATTCCGACCGCCCAGAGCCTGAGCCCGAGTCCGACGGCCGCTGCGAGCGTGCCGTTGGCGATGGCGACCGTGCGGGGCGCGCCGCCGAGCAGGATCGGTTCGACCAAGGCGCGGTGAACGGGCGCGTAAAAGCCCGGAATATCGGCCAGCTCCCACATCAGATCAGCGCTCCGCCACCGAACGAGAAGAAGGACAGGAAGAAGCTCGACGCCGCGAAGGCGATGGAGAGGCCGAAGACGATCTGCACGAGGCGGCGAAAACCGCCGGAGGTGTCGCCGAAGGCGAGAGTCAGTCCCGTGACGATGATGATGATCACCGCGACGATCTTGGCGACCGGCCCTTCGATCGATTCCAGGATTGACTGAAGCGGCGCCTCCCAGGGCATGCCCGATCCCGCCGCATGGGCGGGCGCGACGAGAAGAAGGCTGAACGCAATCGCTGTCGCGTAGAGCGGCCAGCGCGGATAGAGGATCGTGGTTTTGGTCATGGATGGTCTCCTGTGTGGGGGTGAAAAAGCGATTGGATCTGGTAGTCCCCGGTCGCATCGAGACCCTCGACCCGGGCGAGTTCGGAAAGCCTGCGCGCAGATCCGCGTCCCGAGAGGACGGCGATCAGGTCGATGGTCTCGGCGATCATCGCGCGGGGCACGGTGACGACGGCTTCCTGGATGAGCTGTTCGAGACGGCGCAGCGCGCCGAGGACCGAACCGGCATGGATGGTGCCGATGCCGCCGGGATGGCCGGTGCCCCAGGCTTTGAGGAGATCGAGCGCCTCGGCGCCGCGCACCTCGCCGATGGGGATGCGGTCAGGACGAAGGCGGAGCGAAGAGCGAACGAGATCGGAGAGCGACGCCACGCCATCCTTGGTCCGCAGAGCGACAAGGTTCGGCGTCAGGCATTGGAGCTCGCGCGTATCCTCGATCAGAACGACACGGTCGGAAGATTTGGCGACTTCCGCCAGCAGGGCGTTGGTGAGCGTGGTCTTGCCGGTCGAGGTGCCGCCGGCGACGAGGATGTTGGCGCGGGATGTGATGGCGTCGCGCAATGCCGCTGCCGCTGCTTCCGGCATGATCCGGGCGGCGACATAGTCTTCGAGCGTGAAGACCGCGACGGCCGGCTTGCGGATCGCGAAGACCGGGGCGGCGACCAAGGGCGGCAGAAGCCCCTCGAACCGCTCCCCTGTTCCCGGCAGCTCCGCGGACACACGCGGAGCGCCAGCATGAACCTCTGCACTGACATGGTGTGCGACCAAACGGACGATACGCTCGCCGTCAGCGGCGGAAAGCTCTTCGCCGGTGTCAGCGAGGCCGTCGCTCAGCCGATCCACCCACAGACGCCCGTCGGGATTGAGCATGACTTCGACAACTGCAGGATCTTCCAGCCATGCGGCAACGTTGGCACCCAGCGCTGTTTTGAGCATGCGCGCGCCACGGGCGAGCGCTTCGGATTTGAATGTGTGGACGGTCATTGGCGGCCCCGCGTTTGATTACGGGGTCGATCAAGAAGACCGTTAAAGGCTCAGCGGCAACAGTCTTGAAGGCGTAGTAGTGTGAGGGGGGTGCAAAGGCAGGAAGAAGCGCAGCTTGGTGATCGAGATCAGGCTCGCGTGGCGAAACGAGTTTCGCAGAGGCTGGCCTCATGGAAGCCTCCATGCTATCAACTTGCCATGAACAAAGTTCGCAAACTTGGCCAAAGGATTATTACCACCATTCATTGAATGGTGGGTTTGCGCACGTTCTTATCAATGCAACCCGCCCTTGAGGCGGTTTTCTTTGTTTCGTCTCCAGGGCTATCAGGAGACGAAGATGTCAGATCACGAATTGAAGCAAGTCATCGAGGCTGCCGACCGGGCTATCACGGCAGAAAATTTTGATGAGCTCATGGAGTTCTACGCCGAAGACGCGACACTGGTTGTACGGCCTGGGCTGAACGCAACTGGCAAAGATCAGATCCGGAAGGCGTGCGAGGCCATTGCGATACATTTCAAGAACCAACTCAAGGTTCGACAAGGTCGCATGCATGTCATCGAAGGTGGGGACACCGCCCTGGTCATCATGGAGACCATACTCGAGACGGAGGCCGAGGGATCCCCAATTGTCAGGCGGGCGACCTATGTGTTTCGCAAATCGGAAGCAGATCAATGGCTTTGTGTCGTGGACAACTCATACGGAACCTCGTTACTTGACGAGTGAGGTAGGAAACAGCTCATGCGATCGAGATTGGTGGTCGCATGAGCATCGATGAAGGATCTGGCATCCAAGAACAACTGCGGTACGGTCACGCGGCTTCGGATTAGAAGCCATCATTGCTGAGATCGGGGATCCGTGATGTCTTCAGACAATTCCTTCGCAAAGGTGGTCCCCTTCGCTAACCGTCGCCCAAGGGTCTCCACAAAGCCTTCATAACGCTCCCGACCTTTCGCTTGCGCCGCCTCACGCATCGTATCTGGCAGCGGCGGCGTCGTACTGAGCCAGAACCGAACGAACAGCGCGACCGCCTCATTGCCAATGGTCACGTCCCGCTCAAGCCGTTCGACGGCTCGGGTCAGCCGGTCGAGGCGTCGCGTTATGGCGGCCTCACGCTGATCGGAGGCATCCGGCGACAGATAGGAGGCGAGCGCCGCTTCCACGATCTGGGACTTCGACACCTTGCGGCGCGCCGCCAGAGCATCGAGCTCCGGCGACAGCGACGGATCGAAATACACATTTAGCCGATCTTTCTTCATGGCGAGCCTCAAAGGTCGATGCCGTCATCGGGATCAAGCGAGGCCTGCCGGGCGATGCTGCGAAACCGGCCCTGCATCTGACGGGCGCGTTGAGCATCGTCATCCGGTTCGTCGTCGAGCCCCGCAAATTCTTCCCGTGCCGACGGCGCCGGTTCCGGTGCGATGTCTTCATGCTCGGGCAGTTCCGGCTCGCGGCGAATGCCGCCGTCTGCATCTTCGCCCGCATCGCTGGAGGCCCTCTTCCTTGGCTTTGGCGCGGCGACGGGTGCGCGGCCACTCCAATCATCTGCCTGCAACTCTTTCGATACGGTCGGTTCGGCCATCAGTTTGGGCGGTGACAGGATGCGTGTCTTGATCTGTGGGTCGGTATAGTAGCGCGCCTTTTTGCCCCGGACCGGCGGCGCGCCGGAGACGAGCACGATTTCATCATCCGGCGGCAATTGCATGATCTCACCGGGGGTCAGCAAAGGCCGCGCGGTCTCCTGCCGGGAGACCATGAGGTGGCCGAGCCAGGGTGACAGTCTGTGCCCGGCATAGTTCTTCATCGCCCGCATCTCGGTCGCCGTGCCGAGGGCGTCGGACACGCGCTTGGCGGTGCGTTCGTCATTCGTCGCGAAGCTCACCCGGACATGGCAGTTGTCGAGGATGGCGTTGTTCTGACCATAGGCCTTCTCGATCTGATTGAGGGACTGGGCGATGAGGAATGCCTTGAGCCCATACCCGGCCATGAAGGCGAGTTGGCTTTCGAAGAAATCGAGACGCCCGAGCGCCGGAAACTCGTCGAGCATGAGCAACAGGCGGTGGCGTTTGCCGTCAGTATTCAGTTCTTCGGTCAGCCTGCGTCCGATCTGATTGAGCACGAGCCGGACCAGCGGTTTGGTCCGGGAGATGTCTGAGGGCGGCACGACAAGATAGAGCGTGGTCGGCCGTCCGCCAGAGACCAGATCCCTGATCCGCCAGTCGCAGCGGCTGGTGACCTTGGCGACGACGGGATCGCGATAGAGACCGAGAAAACTCATCGCCGTTGAAAGTACGCCTGAGCGTTCGTTCTCCGACTTATTCAGGAGTTCTCGCGCCGCCTGCGCCACGACAGGGTGCGGCCGGTCGCCAAGATGCGGGGTGCGCATCATCGCCGCGAGCGTCACCTCGATCGGCCGGCCCGGATCAGAGAGGAAGGCGGCGACGCCGGCGAGCGTCTTGTCAGCTTCCGCATAGAGGACATGGAGGATCGCGCCGACGAGCAGCGAATGGCTGGTCTTCTCCCAATGGTTCCGGCGTTCGAGCAGGCCTTCGGGATCCACCAGGATGTCAGCGACGTTCTGGACGTCTCGTACTTCGCTGTCGCCGCGCCGGACTTCGAGCAGCGGATTGTAAGCCGCGCTGTTTGGATTGGTCGGATCGAACAGGATGGTGCGGGTAAACCGCGCCCGCCACCCGGCCGTGAGCTGCCAGTTCTCCCCCTTGATGTCATGGACGATGGCCGAGCCGGGCCAGGTCAGAAGACTCGGCACGACGAGGCCGACGCCCTTGCCGCTGCGGGTCGGCGCGAAGCAGAGCACATGCTCCGGACCGTCATGCCGGAGGTAGTGGTTTTCGAAGCGGCCGAGCACGACGCCGTCCGAAGCAAGCAGTCCGGAGGATTCAACGTCCCTTCGCTCCGCCCATCGGGCCGAGCCATAGGTGGTCACGTCGCGCGCCTCGCGAGCCCGGAGGACGGAGAGGAAAATCGCGATACCGATCGCGGCGATCCCGCCGCTGCCCGCGATGGTCGCGCCTTCGACGAAAACACGCGGCGCGTAGGCGTCGTAGAAATACCACCAGACGAAGAAGCTCCAAGGCGGATAGATCGGCCATCCGAGAATGTCGGTCGCCGGTGCGCCGAGCTGAGGCTGAAAGCCGAGCCGCCATGCGGTCCACTGTGTCGCGGCCCAGATGAAACCGAGTGCAACGAGCGAGACGATGATGATCTGGCCCCAGAGGATCTTGGTGGCTTGTGTTTGCTGGGTCTTGATCGGCATGTCTTTTCCTTCCGGGGTATTGGTCAAAGGCTGAGCCCGCGCTTGCGGCCAAGGCTCCAGTCGATTCCGCCGCCCGGTGTAATCGTCCCCGCCACGGTCTGGCCGAGATGGCGTTCGAGTTGGGGTTTCCACGGGACGAGTTCGAAGCCGAGGCCGTTATCGACCATGGCGAAACGGCCTGAGGCGAGATCGAGACGCTGGCGGTAGGTTCCGGAGATGCGATCGCCTTCTGCAGAATTTCGGCGGGGTAAGCCGGTCTCCGCTTCGATACGCGACGCCGCTGCGTCGAGCTCTCGTTCGCGCAGTGTCTTCAGGAGATCGCGGGCGAAGGTGACGCGCCGACCATTTCTGGTCGCGAGCCCTTCGGCGACAAGATGATCGGCGCGCCGGTCGAGCGCTTCGCGGACCTCGGCGCCGAATCCGCCCATGCTGAGCGGCGCTTGGGTCTTGGCGAGTTGCAGCCGGTCGAGCCAGGTCGCGCCGTTCGCGCCGATCTGGGTTTGGAGGCTGAGATCGGAGCGGCCGACAAGGGCTATGCGCTGACGGCCGCCACCGTCCGAGCGCCAGACACGCGTTTCGACAATGCCACCTTCGGGGGTGTCGCCCGTGGCGGCGAGATCGTGGAAGCGCAGATGATGGACGCGACCGTCGACGGCGTCGATCACGGCATAGGCTTCGCCAGAGAGTTCGTCATGGAGGCCACGTTCGACGAGCCTCCCCAGCACCGGGGCGTGAGGTGTGTCTTCGATCGCGAAGTCCGTTTGCGCGCGTCGTGGTCCGCCGGCCATGGCGCGGTGCATGGCCTTGATGATGTCACCGCGCTCGGCGAGATCGCGCAGCGTTTCCTGTGCGCGCGGTTTTAGGGACCAGACCGCGGGGGCGAGCCTGTCGGCGAGGCCGAGCCGTTCCAGCGTTTGGGCGCGACCAATAAGGAGTTTGCGCAGTTCCTGATCGCGCGGTTCGGGAGAGCCGGGACGCAGATCAGCAACCCCGGCGCCGTCATCAGCGAGCCCCTGAAGCGCGCGGTCAAGACCCGTCCAGCGTTCGGCTTTCACCTCCGCCTGAAGGCCGGACGCGATTTCCTGCTCGGTGCGCGGCCCGAGCTCCAGTTCGACCAATTGCTCGGCGCGGCTGCGGAGACCTCGGCTGATATAGTCACGCGAGATGACGAGGTCCTTGCCGTTATCGGCTCGGCCGCGCACGAGAACATGGATGTGCGGATTGTCTGTGTTCCAATGATCGACGCCGATCCAGTCGAGCTTCGTGCCGAGATCGCGCTCGGCCTGCCTCATCAGGTCGCGTGTGTAGGCGCGCATGTCTTCGAGGCGGTCGGCGTCTTCAGGCGAGACGATGAAGCGGAAATGATGCCGGTCGTGTTCGCATCTTCCGGCGAAGGCGCGATCGTCGACGCTGTCTGCTTCGGCGCTGAACATGCCCGCGTCGCGACCGTCGCGGGTCACGCCCTCGCGCTTGAGATAGGCGATGTGCTTGGTGAGCGGCGCGGAGCGAAAGCGGGCGCCGCGATGGCGGACGAGGCGTGCTTTGATGACGACGCGCCGCTGGGTGCGCGACAGTCCGCGCGCCGCACCGGTGAACCGGCCGCGACCGAATTGCGAGCCACGCCCGCCTCCCTTCGAACCGCCCAGCTTGTATCCAGTGTGTCCGGCCTTGTGGGCGGCGCCCATGACCTGGCTGACAAAGCTTCGCGCCTTGCGGACGCTTGTCCCCTTGTTGCGGATGCGCCCAGGCCGGATGCGAAGGTCATTGTCGCGTTCGCTCATGACAAGGTGTCCGCTTGGAAGCGTGCGGCACGGTGAAACCCGCGTAAAAACAGTGGGTTGAGCCGTTGGGCGGCACTGTGCCCATGACCGCGGCGGGCGAAATGCCCAACAACAACAACGACATAGCGCGCATTGGTGCCGCGCCTTTTATCTCGCCCTCCCGTTGTTGTTGCGCCTTCCGTCCACGTCCTTCCTCCCGGAACCACGCCATCGCGCGACGGACTGCGCGAGAGTGCGATCAGCGGAGTCATCGCTGATCCCCGGTTCCATGTGATGGGAATAGGCTGTCCGAAGCGCCGGATGTGTGCAGAGGATAAGCATCGACATCGCTGCTTTGGGGCTCTTCATCAGTGGACGTGTGTCGATCGGTATGCGCGGCGAAGAGTGGTGCCGCGCGCCAATCCACGGTCAGAATTGCGCTCGGTTCTCGCCGTTCTGCTGCAACCGACGCGCCGAGGAGCGGCGCCAGCGCCGCAACATAATCGCGGGTTTCTCGGGGCAACGGTCGGCCTGTAGCTAGATGTTCGGCATAGCGTGTCGGTCCCGCATTGTAGGCGGCGAGGAAGCCCGGCGATCCGAAGCGGTCATGCAGTTCACGGAGATAAGCGGCGCCCGCCAGAATGTTGTCGCGAGGATCGAACGGGTCGCGCCCCAGACCGTAACGCGCGCGCAGCTCATCCCAGGTATCGGGCATTATCTGCAGCAGCCCCATCGCGCCTTTTTCGCTGACGGCGCGCACGTCGCCGGCGCTTTCCCTGCGCATGACCGCGAGGATCCAATGCGCCGGGACGCCGAAGCGTTGCGCAGCTTCGGCGATATAGGCAGCATAGGAATTGCCGCCTTGTTCCGTCCTGGAGGACGCGGTCTCTGCTGATACGGTGTGAGAGACAACCACGCCGGAGAGCAGACCGCAGAGGAGGAACTTCGCCATAATAGCGCAGCGCCGAGACGGTCTAGCCGCGCTCATCGCGTTTCTCGGGGCGCTTTGCAGGGCGGTTCCAATAGAGCGCCCAATGTCCGTCCTCGGCGTCGGTCTTGAAGAGATTGGCGCGGATCGGAAACGCAAAGGTCGGGTCGTCGATCTGCAAAGAGATGTATTCGCCAGCCTTCTCGCCGGTGTGTTTCCAGCCGGCGCCGATCTCCGGTCCGTCGTGATCGCCGTGATGGATGCGATAGTCGGGCGCGTTTTCGCTGTCTGACGGCGTGGCAGGAACAAGCGTGAGTTCTCGATAGAGAATGAGCGTGTGAAGGCGTCCGGTGAAGCCAGCGTTCGTGCGGGTGAATTGACCGATCTGAGCCATGGGGAAGTTCCTTTCATTTGCGGTCGGAAGAATTTTCGGGAGCGTCGGCGTCGTCATCGGCGCGCCAGACATAGTGGTCGTCGCCGTCTTCATCGGTGAGGATCGGAACGGCGCGTCCGATCACGGCGTCAGCCGGGAGCGCGCCGAAATAGCGACCGTCGAGACTGTCGGGATGGCTGGGATTCAGGAGGAAGAGTTCTGTGCTGGCGACGATGTGGCAGCCCTGCCAAACGGGCAGATCGCGTCCGAAGCGGTCGCTCGGCTGGGCTTGCGCCACGCTGATGTCGTCGACAGAGACAGCGGCGCCATCGCGGCAGACACGCTGTCCGGGAAGCGCCGCGATATGCTTGAGGAGCGGTACGCCTTCGGGCAGATAGCCGCGCTCGTCGAGATAGATCGCAAGTGACTTCGGCGAATCGACGACGACCAGATCCCCTACGGATAGATCGTCGTCCGACGCGACGGCGTAGAGTCCGATCGGCGCGCTCGCGGACGCGTTCCAGATCAGCTTGGGGCTCACACGGACGAAGGCCAGTCCGCCGATCGCGAGCAACGAGAAATAGGTCGTCATGACGTAACCGAACCGGGTCATGACACGCTCCCCGCCGACGCGGCGCGCAATGTCAGTGGATCGGGCGGATAGGCTTGGCGCAGGAGCCAGGCGCGATGTTGAGCGGTTGTGTAGCCGCGCGGCTCCAAGCCTACAGACAGCCTGTTGTGAACGTGGCGCCAATAGTCCGGCGCGGCGTCGGCCGGGTCGATGCCGAGCGCTTCGATCTCGTCGGTGAACTGAAGGGCCCGTTCGACCTTAGGCCAGCCGGACTGGCGCAGCAGACTTTCGCCGCCGGGCGTCACATGCGGCACAGTCGTATAGGGCTTACCTGCTCTGGGCGCGCGCAGGATGTCGATCCGGCTTTCCGCCGTACCGAAGTCATTTGCCTGCCAACGGACGAAGGCGAAGACGGCGCCGGGATCGAAAGCGACGGTGCTGCGGCTACGGCTCTGGATCGTTGTCCGTACGATCCGGCCGAAGCGAATCCAGTGCTCGATCTGCTTCTCGATCCAGACGAGTTCGACAGTGGCGCCGCCGCTCATGAGCGGGCCTTCCGTGCATAGGCGGGCGAGATCGCTGCATGCCGCTTGGCGGGCAACACCTCGTCGCCCGTGTCGTCCGAGGTCGAGTTCTTCTCTCCCCGGCTGACCCAGGCTTGCAGATCCTCGATCGCGTAGACGACGCGCCCGCCGATCTTCGAGTAGCGTGGTCCCGTGCCATAGGTGCGATGTTTTTCGAGTGTCCGCCCCGAAAGGCCGAGAAAACGGGCCGCTTCAGGCGTTCTTAAATAGCGTGGGGGAAGTCCGGCATTGGGATGGGGCATGGGTCGCGTCTCCGGTTAAGCCATCCCGCTGCGGGAAGCGCGGGACTGTCGGAGACGAGAAAAGCGTAAGATGCGCGCCGGGAGGGATGACGATCAGAGCGCGGCGAAAACGTCACCCCACAAAGCGACGAGTTGCTACAGGCCTGCTGTGCCAAGTTTAGGCCTTACCTTCGAGCTGAAGTGCATGGCTGATTCGAGTCGTATGCTGACGGATGCGGCATTGCGTTCGAACGACCACTTCGCACTCCATATGGTCAATTCCTGGGGCACTTGTTGATCCCGGAAACCGTCTTTCCTCCAGCTTGGTCCGTCGGCGAAGTGGCGAACCAGTCAGCCTGATCGGAATGGAGAGGTAGACAATGTCACGGTCGCCTCCTGATGTCCGTGGGTGTCGAGGAGGCGGCGGATACCGCGCTGGATCAATGCTGGCTCGGCGGTGGGCCCGATCCGCACCGAACGAATGGGCAACCTCTCAGTTTCGCGAATACGATCCATGTTCGAAAACTCGAGGTTATTGGATGTCAGATAAGGGATCACACGGCCGGCGTGTTCGCGAAAGTGCGGGGTCAGATGCTCAGGATACCAAGACCGAGAGGCTCCATCTTGGCTGAAGTCGTGCGCGGTGTAGATGAAGCGCACCTCGCGCTCCGATGCGAAAGCAGTATCCTTGCAGGTAACAATATAGTGCCAGAGCGCGTGATAGAGACTTCCGGCAACAATCTCGCTTTCCTCCTCGACAGTTAGCGGAGGGCCGCGCCGTTCGACCGGTATGGGATCGCGGATGTCCTTGCGATAAGCGTCGGCATAGGCGGTAAGCAGATTGTTGAAGACCCAGAGCTGATCCTCGGAGTCGTACATGACGCGATCAAGCATGCCTTCGGAAGTGTAACCGAACATCAGCGGGCTGTGTTCAAGCTCAATCGCGACAGGCGTCTCGGACCCGCCATACGCACGCCATTGGGTGAGATCGTCACCCTCGAAGGAGAAACAGACGACGTAGACCTGCGGATCGGCTCGCCTGTCGAAATAGGACAGCACGAGTTCGAGCATCGCACTGACCTGGGCCGACGGTTCGGCTGCTATCAGCGCCCTGACGCGATCGCAGGCCATCCGACGGCCAAGCTCGATCTCGTGGCGATCGTTGAGATAGGTGGCCTCGCTCAACCAGAGCTCGTTGTTAACAACTATCGAAATGAGCGCCGCAGACGATGTGTAATGGTAGATTAGCGACGGCGGCGGCGTGCGGTGGAAACGGCGCAACATGGCGAACGATGCCTCGCGCTTTGCACCAAACCAGCGCGGCATGGGTTTCCCCTGTCCGTCGAACCGCTTCATCTCGGCGATGATCTTCTCGGCGTAATCTTTGCTCATACTGATGAATACCGCGCCCTTCTGTGGGACGCTAGGTTACGTCCGCTTGTGGCTGCCGGATTCCAAAAACAGACAGGTAGCTTCCGGCCCAAAAGTTATCATTCGATGAGGCCATATGAACGGCGAGAATGTCCCGCAACTCTGACGTTGGCTGCAGATGTTTGAAGTGGTGGGCCGGCTCTACCGAAACTCCCTCGTTAAGAGCTGCCGATAACCTCGATCGATCATCATTCGACCGTAGGAGGCCAAACGCGCCACCTGCGCTTTGAGCGAACTGGTCTTCCAGGGTTCGGCGGCCACGCGATCGGCGCCAAAGAAGGTCGTCGCGACGGCGCGGTAGCTGGCGCCGCTCTGTCTTCCATCGATTGTTCGCAGGGCGCGTTTCAGGCGTTCGCGCCGTTGTCGCGTGATCGACGCGTCGACTTCGCGGCCGGCGATCTGGCGGTACAGACGGTCAGCCGCGGCGAGGCGAACGCCCCAATCGCTGTCAAAAGGAATAAGGATGCCGACCGGTCGTTCTCCTGTCAGGTCGCCAACTAATTCGACGCCGTCATGCAGGCGAACCCATGATAATCCGTCTGCGTCGGGTTTTCGATCTGCTATTAGATCAGGTGATAGGGTGGAGAGCAGCCCAACATCAGGCAACGCAGCGATAATATGAACCACGGCGGGCGCAGCCGCTGGAAGCCAGAAGATCGGCGCGTCGAGCGCATTGAGCTGTGGGTCTGCGGGGAAATCGCAACCCCCAATCGGCAGGCGCGCCGCCGCCCTTCTGCATCCGGTCATAGTCGGCGCGATAGTGCGAATTGCGCCGCAGGCATTCCCAAGCCAGTCCCGAAATGCCGAGATCATCGAAATGAGCATATGCCTGTTCGTCGCGCCAGTCGGTGGGCATGGCGATTTCTCCTGCGCGAGCCCCCAAACTCAACAAGACGTGCCTGATCAAAATATGTCGTTGTGAATTGGCGCCTGAGTAGTCATGGCGCGGGCATCGCGTGATGCACGCCACGCATCACAGCACGGGCGAATTTTTGGGAAATCCGTGCCTGAGGATGTCGCGATAACCCCGCTCGGTCATCCACCGGGCGCGCGAGAGATGGCTGGCATGGACGCGACGCGCACGTTCGGGTTCGGCTCTTGCGTCGATGCCGAGCAGGACCTCGGAGACCTCTTCCAGGGATGCGCCGGCTTCGTGAGCGTCGAGGAGCCGCATGTAAAGCTTGACGTGCTCGCGATCATAGACGGTGACTGACGCATCATTCGGCGGCGCGTCTGCTATGGCGGCTTGTACAGTAGACATGCGGTATCCTGATAAAGCTATCGAACCAATTAATGACCCGGAAACCATAAAGTGCGCAAGCGCCCGACAGTTGAATCTCCACTCTACCGACCGCTCGGACGAAGCCTCCTTGGTCACCGACCGAGTATTATAATACGTCGCATTAAAATACGCGATCCGCATTTTACTGACGGATGGATATCCGTGATGTTTTTGGCAAAAATCTCAAGCAGTACCGGCTGAAGGCAGGGCTCAGCCAGGATGCGCTGGCCGTGAAGATGGGCGTCGATCGCGCCCATGTGAGCGCGATGGAGCGTGGCCAGCAGAATGTGACGATCATCACGCTTTGGCACGCGGCGCTCGCGCTCGATGTGAGGCCGGCGGCGCTTTTGGAAGATTAGAGTTGCTTGGTGCGAAGACGCCCCGCCCGGGAACCGGGCGGGGCGGTCGTAGGCGTCAGTCGCCATTCTGTCTGCGATTGCGCGACCAGATGAGGCTGTAGCTCTCTTCGCCCTCGATGACGGTGTCGTCAAAGAGGTTAGCGTAGATCGGAGCTGTGAAGCTCGGATCGTCGAGTTTGAGGCTCAGATAGTCGCGGCCCTCGTTCGAGCGCTTGGACCAGGCGGCGCCAATCTCTGCGCGGCCGACGAAGACGCGGTGGCTGGGGGCGTTTTCGTTCGCGCGGTCCTCTTCCGGGATGATCCGGACATTTTTCGCCTGAACGCTAAGGGTGACGATTTCGCCGACGTATTCGTTGGCGGACTTCTTGAAGGTTCCGATGGTGGCCATGTCAGTTCTCCTTTTGGCTTTCGAGCCCGCGCCCGTCGCGGCCTCGATGGCGATCGGCACGGCCGGGACGACCGCCGACGCAGTCCTTGCGACCCGCAGCGCAAGCGGAGGACGGCGGAGACGGAGTTTCTTGTTCCGCGAGGAATGGGCGTAGCCCAGGGGAAGAAAGTTCGGCTCCGCCGTTGCGGACAAGGCGGTCGAGGCGTCAGCCGATCCCGGCCAGATCAGTCCATGAGAGGCCGTGTCGGGCGTGGGTGATGAGGCTCAGGAGAAGTTTTTCAGTGGCCAGCGATGACCGAGACTTACCGGCAACTTGCGTCAGGCGATGTGTCGTCGACACTGTTTCGGACGGAAAGATGATATCAGATCGGAGAGGATGGAACGACAACGCTCCGTCATTGTTGCTCTCGCTGGGAGCCTAATTGGGCCTTCCCAGTCAAAGCGCGAGAGTCGGCACGAAAAGCGTCAGGCGCGACTCCGGTATGCGCTCGGATGCACCTTGATCGCAGAGCGACACGTTAGATTGGCCTGAGCGATTCAGCCTTCTCGGGCCGCGTATCCAGCATGATGCGAGTCGACGCCGCCGGACTGCGTCTCCGGTCCTGCAAGGGATGCGATGCGCACCCATGCCGTCGCGCCGACGATGATCGCACCGAGGCTCGCGAAGATGAGGGTCCACGTCTCGCCCGCGCCGCCGGTCTGAGAGAGCCCTTTGACCGCGTGAAAGCCGGCCAGCCCGGCCGGCAAGGCATAGAGCGCGCCGATCGCCAGGCGGATGGTCGGTGACCGGATTGTGGCGAACGCGATTTGCCCGAGGATAAGAGCGACGGCGCCGGCGAACAGGGCGACGGCGATGGCGCCAATCGGCCCCGCGCCGTTTTCAAAAGCATAGTAGCCGACCGTGACGGCGACGAAGAAAGGAAGCGCGTAGACGGCCAGGCTGAATAACAGCCAGCAGAGAAAGCCGAGGCCGACAACGCTCAGCAATGCGGACAGAAACATGGGCGGTCTCCTTCATGGATGGAGCGCCTCCACCAACCGCCACGGCGCTTTTCGAAGTATAGCGCAAAGCGGCGCTCGCCGGAACTTTCCGGCGCGCGCATCAGGTGATGCATCTTAGGCATCACGCTGCCTGCGCTTTGTTGTTCTTCGGCCTGAAATCGAAGAGTGGGACGCCGAGTTTCTTGGCCTTGTCGGCGAGATTGTCGGTGATCCCGGAGCCCGGAAAGAGGATGAGGCCGATGGGCATCGCCTCAAGAAGCGCGTCGTTACGCTTGAACGGCGCGGCCTTGCCGTGGCGCTTCCAGTCCGGCTTGAAGACGATTTGCTGGCATTTGCGGTTATCGGCCCAGCAGGCGGCGATCTTGTCGGCGCCTTTGGGCGAGCCGCCATGCAGGAGCACCATGTCGGCATGTTTCGCCTTGACCCGGTCCAACGCATCCCAGATCGCCCGATGGTTGGTGACGTCGAGTCCGCCGGAGAATGCGACCCGTGGTCCGGTCGGCAGGAGGGGTTCGATCTCCGCGCGTCGCTTCGCCGACAGAAAGTCGCGGCTGTCGATCATGGCCGCTGTCAGCGTGCGGTGACTGATCCGTGATCCCGAGTGCGGACGCCAGGTCTGACCGATATGGGTCTCGAAGTGATCCGCGGCGATGTCGCGCATGAGCTCGTAGGCGTTGCGCCGTTCGATCAACGTGACGCCCTGCGCCGTCAGGGCTTCAAGTTCGATCGATCGTACTTCCGAGCCGTCCTGTTCGCGTTGCGATCGTTTCTGGGCCTGTTCGTTGTCGTCGAGGTCGCGGTCGACACGGGCGGCTGTGCGATGAAACAGGTTCGTGACTGACCAGAGCAGGTCTTCGAGATCCGGTTCGAGACGTGTGTCTTGCAGAGTGGCGGCGAGTGCGTCGAAGATGTCGGCCATCGCGCCCTGGAGGGCGCCGGCTTCGGGTAAGGGTCTCGGGTCGGGCTCGTCGGCGAAAGCCCGATAGCCATAGAGCTGTAGCTCTTCGAGTACGGCCGCGGTTGCGGAGCTGGCCATTGGTTCGGTGGTCTCGGCGGTCATGGGATCATCTCCTGTTCGGCATGAGCCGTGCCTCTCGCGGCCTTCCCGAGCGACGGGAAAGCGGGGGCTGTCCGGGACTGCACCGCCGGTCACGGCGGCCGGAGCCACAGGCGAAGGACGGCGAAGGCGGCGCTCTTTTGTTTCGCGATGCAAAGCCGGGCCTCTATGCCCGGCGGCGGAAAAGAGTGTCGCCGCAGCCGTTGCCGGCCCGGCCAGTCTCCGCTCCGTCTCGCTCCTCTCGGAAGGCCGAAGGCGAGGCTCTCGAATTAGGAGGTGATCTGACGATGACGACCAGACTAGTGACGGGCCTGCTCAGCCGCTCAGTGTTCGTCGGAAAGCAACCGCGATAAATCGGGCTCGGCCAGTTGCTGACCCAGATGCGTCCTTAGGTCGTCCCGTCCGAGCTTGCGGAGGTCTTCGTTGAAGTCGCCGCCAAGAGAAATAAGCCGGATCGTCTCGATACCGACGGCTCCTGCGCGTTCGATCAGATTGGCGGTGGCCATGTCGCCTGCTTCGTCGGCGTCGGCGGCGATGTAGAGACGCTGAAGCCCGGTCGGCAGGATCAGCGCGGCGAGATGATTGGCCGAGAGCGCGGCGATGACTGGCATGTTGGGCAACGCCATGCGCACGGACAGCGTGCTTTCCAGCCCTTCGCCGGCGGCGAGAATGTCGCTCGCGGCTCCGATCCGTACGCCATGGCCGAGGAGGTTCCCCATCGCCTTGCGTGGCGGATCGAGCGAAGCTTTGCATGCTGTCGCAGGGTCGAGCCAGGTGCGGTGGATGCCTGTGAGATTGCCGTTCCCGTCAGTGACCTTGGCGAGCAATGCAGGCCAGGTCTCTGGCGGGGTGTCTTTCGGCTGACCTTCGCGCCAATAGTAGCAGTGCGGATGAAACCGAAGCGCTGGCGCGTCGCCAAGCCCGGAAAGACCGCGCCGATGCAGATAGCGCTCGGCGAGCGTTCCATTGACAGGTCTTCCCATGGCGAAGAGGCGTCGTGCAGCCTCCGGCGATCCGGTGGGTGCGACCGCTCGTTCGCGGGTTGGCGGTTCAGGTCGTGGGAGGCTCAGGAAGATACGCGCCTCATCAAGCGTCTCGCCGAAGGTGCGAAGTTGCCGGGCGCCGGCGATGAGATCTAGCAGGTCGCCATGTTCGCCCGTGGCGGCGTCTGTCCATTTCCCGGCGGCTCCAGGACCGTGGGCTGGTCCCGTCAGGCGAACGTAAAGACTGCGACCGGACGTGTTCTCGATGTCGCCGACGATCCAGTATCGGCCCTGCTTGCGGCCGTTGGAGAGGTAATGGCGGCAGACGGCCTCCGCCTCGCGGCCGAGCCGTCGTGCGATTTCGGATGCTGCGCTGTTCATTTGCGCCTCCATGCTGAGAGCAAAAAAGAAGGAGCCCGCCACTGTGGGCGGGCTCCAGGGGCGGCTGCGGGAGCCGTTGGGGGGCTTGGCTCCCGGTCACTCGGCCGCAGTGGCGAAGGCGTTGCCGGTGACAGGTTCATCATCGGTGATGACGGCGGAATCGCCCATGGCCGGTTCGCCGCCGTTATCCGCCGATTGCACTTCGCTCTCGGGGAGAGCCGGCATGCGCAGTACTTCGGGCAGCCAACCGGTTCCTTCGAGAAGCTCTTCGGCCGCTGCGACCATGTCCGGTTTCTTGAGGCCGGCGATGCGGTCGGATGCATTCTCGCCCTTCGCTTCGCGCACGGCCTCCAGAATGCGGGCCTTGGTGACGCGAGCGAGATAGCTCTCGCCTGTCGGCGCCCAGCCCGCCGCCGCCATGTCGAGCCCGAGCGTCGCCGCCAGCACATCGGCATGGGCGAGCGGCCGCGGACGGCGGTTGTACGGTTCCTGGACGGCGTTGACGGTCATGGCGACGCAATGCGCGAACAGCGCCTCGCGGCTGTCGTTGTCGAACCCGACCAGCGCCTCCCACAGATACTCAGGCGCTTTCGGCAGCGCCCCTAGCCAGCTCGTCGTGCGATCGTCGATGCTGAGCGCGTAAGCCGTGTCGCCAAGGCCCGGCGCCTGGGCGCCGAAACCGGCGCTGTGCGGGGTGATCTCGACGCAGCTATCCAGCGGATAGTGATAGAAGAGCCGGAGCGTCATCGCGTGCAGGGCGGCGAGGAACGCCGTCTGCGGATCGTTGGCGAGCGCGTCGCGAAGGGCGAGCGTGCGATGCGCCGTCAATTCCATGACGAGGCGGTCGGAGAGCGGCTTCAGGCCATCGTCTTCCTCTTCCGCCTCGTCGCTGGCATCGGAGGGCGTAGCGTCGTCGACGTCCTCCTCGGCAGACGCGTCGATCCCATCGACCTCGTCCTGTCCGTCGGATTCGACGGAAGGTTCATCCTCGGGACGGAAATAGCCGCGTTCGACACGCAGACGGCCGTCATGGCCGATGCTGACGAAGACGCCGGCCACGGCGATTTCGTCCGGCTCGAAGCGGACGGGCCGCTCCTGCAAGGCTTCCATCGCCGTTTCGATCTCGCCGAGCCGGGTGTCGATATCTTCCGGGAACTCCTCGGCGTCGGCGTACTCGTCTTCGAGCTTGTCGTATTCGGCCTTCAGCGCGTGGAAGCTCGCGATCTCGTCCTCGCTCATCGGCTCGGTCTCGCCGATGATCCGGCGCAGGCCGCAGGTATGGCCGTAGGGAAAGTCTGTGCCGATCTCGATCCATTTCCAGCCCTCGGCGCGGATCGCTTCCGCATCGGTTTCGAGCTTTTCATCGACGAGTTTCGCAAGCAGGCCTGCATCCTGCAGCCAACCGCCATCATCGGACTGGAAGAGATCGCGAAGGATGGCGCCGCCGGCCGCCTCATAGGCGTCGAGCCCGACGAACTGCGCCCGCCGGTCGGAGGCGCACACGGCGCCTTCGGTCAGCATGCGGCGGATTTCATAGGGCTGTTTCGCGTAAGTCCGTTTGATCGACTCCCAGACCTGTTCCTGGCGCTCATGGTCGGGATTGACCGTGAAGGCCATGAGCTGGTCGAGGGTCAGTTCCTCCTCGGCGTAGGCGTCGAGAAGCGACGGCGCGATAGCCGCGAGCTTAAGCCGCTGCTTGACAACATTCGCCGAGACAAAGAAGGCCGCCGCGATTTCTTCCTCGCTCTTGCCCTTTTCGCGCATTGCCTGGAAGGCGCGGAACTGGTCGAGCGGATGAAGCGGCGCACGCTGAACATTCTCGGCGAGACTGTCTTCTTCGGCGAGGCCGTCCGTGCGCACGATGCAGGGCACGGACGCCGTGCGGTTCAGCCGCTTCTGCTTGACCAGAAGTTCGAGCGCCCGGTAGCGGCGTCCGCCGGCCGGGATCTCGAACATGCCGGTTTCAGCGCCGTCCTCGTCCAGCACCGACCGGACGGTGATCGAGGACAGGAGTGTGCGCCGGGCGATGTCCTCGGCAAGCTCTTCGATCGAGACGCCGGCCTTGATGTGCCGAACATTGGACTGGCTCAGCACCAGCTTGTTGAAAGGGATGTCGCGCGAGGCGCTGAGGGTGATTTTCTGAGACTTGGTCATGTCAGTTCTCCGCGACGGGCTGGCCGAAAGCCTCTCTCTCGACCTCCAAACCCGTCACGAAAAACCCGGCCCGCCTCTTCCTCTTGAGGAAGCGACGGACCGGAAAGGCGGAGCGCCGGTTGAAGCTACGCTGCGCGCTCCAACAGCTTCTTCGCCTTGCCCTCAATGTCGAGCCGGGCGTCCTGCTGCGGCTTCGACCGTGCAACGGCGGTGATGCCCTGCACGAAGTCGAACACGGACTCGGGCGGCCGGCCTTCCTCGGCGAGGACTGTCTCGACGATCCTGGCCGTCTCCGCCTTGGAGAAGCCCCGCTTGCGGAGGAAGTCGGTACGGTCGTCGTCGCTGTGGGCGACGATGCGCTCGCGCGCCGCACGGATGCCTTCGACGAAGGGCCGCGGCGAGGAGTCGGCGAAGCGGGTCAGAGCTGGCGCCGCCTCGTGCGCGAAGCGGTTGGCGGCGTATTTGGAATGCCGGATGCTGATTTCCTGGAAGTCCTCAACGCCCCAGAGATTGCGGTTCTGGCAGACGGCGCGCAGATAGAAACTGGCGATGCCGAGCGTCTTCGCGCCAACCTCCGAGTTCCAGCAATAGAAGCCTCGGAAGTAGAGATCGGGAGATCCGTCGGGCAGCTTGCCTGCTTCGATCGGGTTCATGTCGTCGACCAGGAAGAGGAAGACGTCTCGGTCGGAGGCGTAGAGCGTGGTCGTGTCCTTGGTGATGTCGACCATCGGGTTGTAGACGCCGCTCGACCAGTCGAGCGTGCCGGGCACTTTCCAGCGCGTATCGCCGGTGCCGTTGCCTGCGATCTTCTGCACGGCGGCGACGAGCTCGTGATCGTAGATGCGGCCATAATCCGGGCCGGTGACGGCGCGCAGCTCGGTACGCCCATCCTCGGTTTCCAGCGTCTTGATCTGCTCGGCTCGGTGCGAGGTGAGACCGTATTGCAGGTTGATGCCCGCAAGCGGCGCCGGGAGCTGGCGCAGATAGGCCGCTGGCGCGCTGACGAGGCTTGCGAGTTGGCCGAAACTCCAATGGGTGGGGGCGACCGGCGTATCGGCGTTGGGCAGGATGAGCGCCAGGTTTTCCGGATCGTCGCGATGGGCTTCGACGCGGATCGCCGCGCTCTCGACCGTCCGCGTGCGGCTGCGCTCGGCGCGGCCTTTCACCGACGCGTAGAGCTCCGACAGGGACAGATAGCGCTCGTCATTCGGCCGGGAAAACCACTCCGAGGAGACGCGGCCGATCCGCTCTCCGCGTGAGATATCAACTTTGTAGCCGCCGCTCGCGTCGCGTCGGCCGTCCAGGGTTTCAAGGTTCGTCATGGGTCAATCTCCGTGGGCGGGCCGGCCGAAAGCCTCTCTCGACCTCCAAACCCGTCACGGCGAAAGCCGCCGAACTCTTACTCTCTGGGGGCGTTGCGGGGTCTCCCCGCAGAAGGGGTAGGCCGAGACCTGGGCTCGGACGCAGGGGAAGGCTTTCCCCAGTCAGACTCCCAAGCAGCGATCAACGAGATGCCAATTAGCGGAACATTGACTCCCAATCAGCCGAAGCGGTGCATCCGCTCCGCCGGCAGGCCGACCCGGAGGGCGGCGGCCTTTCTTCTAACGATCTCGAATAGGTTCCCTGAATGGAACGACGCTTTGTCTTTCCTTTCGCCATTCCGTGTGATACAAAACCTCACACTATGGATGCTGAAGTGCGAGAATATATATCGATGCCCCGGACCCGGTCTCAACGCGAGATAGCCCGCGACCTCCTCGCGGCGCGTGGGATTCTGCGCCTTGCGGAACTCAGAGAAGCCGGTGTCACCGCCGCAACCGTCAGCCGCATGGAAAAGGATGGCGAGGTGATCCGGCTGGCGCGCGGACTCTATCAGCTTCCCGACGCAGAGCTCGATGCAAATCACAGCCTCGCTGAGGCGGCTAAACGTTTTCCCAAGGGCGTGATCTGCCTTGTCTCGGCGCTCGCCTTTCATGAACTCACGGATCAACTTCCGAAGAAGGTCTGGATGGCGATCGGCCGAAACGATTGGACGCCGAAGCCAAGCGACATGCCGATCCGTACACTGCGCTTCTCGGACGATCTGCTTGCCGACGGCGTCGAGACCCATGTGATCGAAGGCGTATCGGTGAAGGTGTTTGATGCTGCGAAGACCGTCGCCGACTGTTTCCGGCATCGCGGTAAGATCGGTCTCACCGTAGCGCTTGAAGGCCTGCAGGAAGCCCTGCGCCAACGCAAAGTCACGCCAGCGGAGATCGCGAGGGCTGCGGACATAGGTGGGGTCGGTACGGTGATCCGCCCTTATCTGGAGGCGCTGACCGCCAATGGCTAAGGAGATCAAGAATCTCGGTGCCTCGGTGCGTACCCGCCTCCTCAAGCTCTCCAAGGCGAACGGACAGAGCTTCGATCTGGTGCTTACGCGCTTCGCGCTGGAGCGGCTTCTGTTCCGTCTCAGCCAGTCGCCGCATGCCGACCGCTTCGTGTTGAAGGGCGCGATGCTCATGATGAGTTGGTTCGACGATCCGCACCGAGGGACGCGCGACCTCGACCTGTTGGGCTTCGGCGACCCGAGCGAAGACGCGATGCTGGCGACCTTTCGGGACATCCTCAGCCAGGATGTCGAAGACGGTGTCGTGTTCGATCCGGAGACGCTACGTGTCGACCGCATTCGTGAAGAGCTCGACTATGGCGGTCTCCGGCTACGCGCCATCGCCTCGATTGGCGGCGCCCGGATCAATTTGACAATCGATATCGGGTTTGGCGATGCGCTGGAGCCTGGAGCGGAAGTCGTCGACTATCCGGTTATGCTCGACCTTCCAGCGCCGAAATTGCGCGCCTACGCGCGGGAGACGGTCATCGCCGAGAAATTTCAGGCGATGGTGGCCCTCGGCCGGGCGAACAGTCGGATGAAGGATTTCTACGACATCTGGATTCTCAGCCGGTCCTTCAGCTTCGATGATGACAGGCTTGCACAAGCGATTGCCGCGACTTTTGCGCGGCGCGAGACCGCGGTCCCGACCGAGTTGCCCGATGCACTGACGCCGGCGTTTGCGGCGGACGAGCAGAAACAGAGGCAGTGGCGGGCCTTCATCGAAGACGTTGCGGTCGATCCAGGACCTCTCGGGGAAGTGATCGCAGAACTTGCATCGTTTTTAATGGCACAGTCAGTACGCGCCAGCAGTTGGACCGCTCCGAAAGAAGGATGAGATTCAAGTGAAAGAGCAGAACCACAAAAAATTCAAGTTCGCTTTCCGGGTTCTGCTTAGAGGCGCGATTAGGCAGATGAGTGCACCCAAATGGCGCTGGTAACCACGTCGGCGCGTCAAAAAAGGGGGGAAGATGGCACGAGCGTTGACGAATACCGAACCCGACGGCTCGTTGTATATGCGACCGGTCGCAGTCGAGGCTCAGATTGATGAAACCCTCCAGCTCACGCGATTCGAGCTGCAATCCCGACTCTTGATCACTGATCGCAAGGCCTCTGGCTATCTGCGCAATGAATCGCTGGTCCATCTTGTTCGCGAGGGGCGGCGGTCTGGTGATCAACAGCTGATGAGCGTCGTGCTGCCAGTTTTGCTTGGGCGATGCGAAGCGAATCTTCTGGCTAAGGTCGCGGACGGGGCGCTGCCAAATGCCGACAGCATTCGCCAGCAAATTCTTGAGGACTTCACGGACTTGTTCGTCGTCGACGGAAGCGGTGAATTTCCAGACGAGCTCGATTTTTACGAATGCCGCTTCAACTTAGCGTTCAGGGCGTTGCGCATCGACGGCGTTCGACGCGAGATGCGCCGCCTCAATCGCACGATCAAGATCGTCGAGCTGCCGCCGTCGGATGTATCAGACGAGCCAGACGCCTACGAGGATGCGTTCGCCCGGGTGTCAGAGAACTTCAAGGTGCTACCGACCCAGGAGTGGGATGTTTTCCGGGAGCCGTTTGTAAAGGCGATCGAAGCGTTGCCGGACGATGAGCGCGAAGCCGTCATCCTCGTCCATGTCCTCGGGTATAAGGAAGAGTCCGAGAATCCCAACGAGGAAACGGCCGCGACACGGTGCAACTGCACGGGACGAACCATTCGCAATCGCCTCTCGCGGGCGGCGGCGAAGCTTTCCCGTTTTAAGGAGGACCTATGAGCCAGACCCTTGACCCGACCCCGCGCTCATTGCGGGAAGCCTACTATGTTCTGTCAACGGCGCAGGCCGTGCCCGACGCGAAGCTACTGGATGATATTGTTCGCCGGTATCCCCAGTTTGGGGAGGAACTGACGGATTTCGCGATCGCAATCGCGGTTGACGCACTGCGTGGTGATCGCGTTGTTGAGGCAGCCGAGGCGACTATCGACCCGACCGCGATCAGCCCGGCTGTCAGTCGCGCGATGAGCCACTTCCAGAACCAGCTGCATGCCCACACAACGCGTGCGCCCGAAGTGAAAAGTGCCCATCAATTTGCCGACGCAGTCAATCCGTTCGCGGGTTTGTCACGAAGTGAATACCGCGCTCTCGCCGCGCGCTTGAATGCGAATGCTGTTTTTGTTGGCAAGCTGCGAGACCGACAAATTGATCCTTTGACCATGACGCCGGGTTTTCGGGCTCATGTAGCGAAGGAACTAACGGCACCGATCGATGTCGTGGTGGCCCATTTTTCTGCGCGACCGGCAGCGCCGACAGGACAGTTTTTCAAGGCGGACGACAAACCCACGGCTGGTGCACAGCAAAGCTTCGAGGAGGCGGTTAGAAACTCGGGACTGGGTGAGGCACAACAGACGTTTTTGTTGGAGCTCTGATCTCGTGGACCCCTTCGAACCAATCCGCTCCAAGGCCTCGGCACTCCATGAGCAATTGCTTTCGGAGGGACAAAACCCGTTCGCTCTACTCGCACTTGTTCAGGCGGCCGTGGCGCGTCGCGATCTTGAACTGGTGTGGCTGCCCAAAGGCGATCCAGCACTGAAAGGCGCGCGAGCGCTATACGACGATCAGGGCGGAACGATCTGTTGTGAGGAGGATGGTGACCCGGTCACTCGGGCACTTCTCGTCGCACACGAGCTTGGGCATTCTGAACTGCATGCGGGTTCCGCGACATGCAGCAACGCTGATATTGATCCTTCGCGCAGTATGGAAGCGGCGCCAGTGGGGCTCCAGCGGGTCGAGGATTACGGGGCTCGCGAGCGTCGCGAACTGCAGGCCAATGTGTACGCCCGCGAGCTTGTGCTACCGCGTCCTTTTGCGCGCGCGCTGCACCTCGAACAAAACCTGGCGGCCGCAACAATCTGTGAGCGGACAAATCTTCCCGGGGCGCTGGTCCGGCAGCAGCTGTTCGACGCGTTGCTGCTACCTCCTATAGTGATTGAAACGGAATCCGTGCCCGAACCGGCGGTCGCACGCAAGCCAGATCCCTCGCAAGATCGAGCTGCAGCACACCGCGGCAAGCCCTTTCAACTTCAAGCTGGGCCGGGGACCGGCAAGACGCGGACGTTGGTGAGGCGTGTGCATTCGCTATTGGCGGAAGGCATAGATCCAGCGGCGATTCTCATCCTAACATTTTCCAATCGTGCAGCCGGAGAATTGTCAGAGCGATTGACTGCGACGGCGCCAGAAGCGGCTCCGAAGCTTTGGATCGGAACCTTTCACGCGTTCGGCCTCGATCTTGTGAGGCGCTATCATGATAGATTTCAACTGACCCCGAATCCGTCGCTATTTGACCGTAGCGATGCGATCGAAGTCCTTGAAGGCATTTTGCCGACATTGTCGCTGGTTCATTATCGGAACCTCTGGGATCCGGCGATGGTGCTCCGCGACATTGTCGGTGCGATCTCGCGCGCAAAGGATGAATTGGTCGGGCCTGAACGATACCGCGAACTTGCGAACGCGATGCGGGCGGAAGCGGACGCTCTTGATGAGGATGCGCGGATCGCGGCCGCCAAGTGCCTTGAGATCGCAGACATCTACGATCTCTATGAATCGGCGCTACGTAGACATGGCGGCGTCGATTTCGGCGACCTCATCATGCGCCCGGCGTGTCTACTGGAAGAAGACGAGGCGGTGCGTATCGGTGTTCAACTCCGGCACCGGCATGTGCTTGTTGATGAATATCAGGACGTGAATCGGGCAAGCGCTCGCCTGCTCAAGATGGTGGCGGGCGATGGGGACCGGCTCTGGGTCGTCGGCGATGCGCGGCAATCGATCTATCGCTTTCGAGGCGCTTCATCAGAAAACATGGTCCGTTTCACGTCCGACTACAATGAGGCTGTGATCGATCAGCTTGGTGTCAACTATCGTTCGACCGAGCAGATCGTGGACAGCTTTGTCGCAGTCGCGCCGCATATGGGCGCTTCTGACGGGATGCTGAAGCTGAAGCTGGAAGCTGACCGCGGAGAAGGCCCTGCTGGTCCAGAGATTCGGAGCTTTGAGACGCTGGATTACGAGGCCGAGGGTGTCGCGGCGAGCGTTCGCGAGCTTGAGAAGATGGGAACAAAGCTCCGAGACCAAGCGGTTCTGTGCCGGACAAATGGTCGGCTGAACGAAATCGCTTCGGCTCTTGAGGCGCGCGGTATTCCTGTATTGCACCTTGGCAGCCTGTTTGAACGCGAGGAGGTTCGCGACTTGCTGGCGCTGCTGAGCCTCGCCGTTGATCCTTTCGGTGACGCCTTGGTGCGTGTCGGTGCGATGCCGCGATACAGTCTCTCGCTGCAGGATGTGCATTGCGTGAGCGGATATTTGCGATCGGTTGGGAAGCCAGCCCTGATAGGTCTCGCGGCTGCGGCGACGGCGCCAGGCTTGTCTGCTTCGGGACGTGAAGGCATTGAACGCCTCTCGGCGGATCTCAAGGGCATCAGTTCGAGCGCCAACGCTTGGGAGTTTCTCGCCGTCTTTCTTCTCGATCGTACGGATCTGGCCAAACAATTAGGTATTGCGGCCTCAGTCACAGAGCGCATGCGCGCTGTGGCGGTTTGGCAGTTCCTCAACTTTGTGCGCGAGCAAAGTCCGGTGGGACGGGGGATTCCTATCCAGCGCACGCTTGATCGGGTACGTCAGCTGGTCTTGCTGGCGGAAGAACGCGATCTGCGCCAGGTACCGGCTTCGGCGCTGCATCTAGACGCGGTTCGATTAATGACAGTGCATGGCAGCAAGGGACTCGAATTTGAGGCCGTACATGTGCCGGGCTTGACGGTTGCGAGTTTCCCGAGTTCCAACCGCGGCCAGCGTTGTCCGGCACCCAAAGGGATGATCGAGGGATCTGGAGACCTGTCGCCGGCGGACGAAGCAAAGCGTTCCCATAGCGATGAGGAGGAGTGTCTGTTCTTCGTCGCTCTCTCGCGTGCCCGGACCTATCTTCGTCTTTATCACGCGCGAAAACAACGAAATGGAAACGGGCGCTCACCGTCGCCGTATCTCAAGTGGCTCCCTGCCGGTATGGTTAGAGAGCTTCCGGACCCGCCCAGGCTGGCGCTTCCGCCCGGTATGCCGGGGCCGCAACCGATAACGATCTCTTGGCCATCGGATTGGGCGATGACGGACAGCCGATTAGGCTCGTATGAGAAGTGCCCACGTCGCTTTTTCTATACGCACGTTCTGGGTTTGGGCGGCGCTCGAAAGCCGACAGCGTTTTCTCGTACACATGACTGCTTGTATGGCTTGTTGCGCTGGCTCGCGGATGCCCGCCGCAGCGGTGATCCCAAGTTGCACGAAGCGGAAGCGGCGTTCGAGGAAATTTGGAAGGTGCGCGGACCCGCAGATCATGCGTTCGCTGATGACTATCGCAGGCTCGCTTCTCGACTGATCGCGGCGCTTCTGAATGCCGGAGCCGGCCATCGCTTTCGCGACGCTGAGCCCCTCGCCATCGACTTCCCCAACGGACGTGTGTTGGTAGAGCCGAATGAATTGGCCGAACTGGCCGACGGGACTGTAGTCATTCGGCGGGTTCGCACAGGTTACAAACGCAGCGACGAGTACGATCGTCTCGAATACACGCTATACCAGCTTGCGGCCCGTAGCGAGTTCGGCGGCCGTGCGATCGTTCAGGCGCTTCATTTGACTGACGAGACGCATGAGCCTGTTGCGATCAGTGCGACCAAGCTCGGAAATCGTCAGAAAAAGAGTGACACTATGTTGGGCGGTATCGCGTCCGGCGAGTTCCCGCCGGAGGTTGACTCAGTGACCTGCCCTCGGTGCCCCCACTTCTTTATATGTTCGGCCATGCCCACCGGAACCCTTCAGCTCGACTGAATTCTGGTGGCCGGCCTTTCCGGGTTGCTGCTCCGCTGGCGATCAAGCCAGTAAGGGACGAAGCCGGGCATTCCCGCCGCGCACTTCGATCCCACGGAGTGCAAAACCATGAAGTCCATTGATCTTTTCTATCAGGGCGAAGGTGTCGGTGAGATCGAGCACATTGAGCTCGAGCCCGACGCGACCTTCGCTGTCCTTAAGGCCCGCCTCGTCGAAAAGCACAAGGTCCCTTTCGATGCGCTGTTGTTCATCGAGGATGAGGACGAGCCCATCGACGAAGGCGTCCATCTGAAGGATCGCGCCACAGCTAAGGGGTTGAAGGTCCATATCCATCGCTGCCGCCATGTCGAGGTCACGGTGACATTCAACGGCGAGACGGTCGAGCGCCGCTTTCCGCCGAGCACCACCGTGGCGCGCGTGAAGCGCTGGGCCGCCGAAACGAAGTTCGAGATGTCCGAGGAGGAGGCTGGCGAGCACGTCCTGCAGATCGCAGGCACGCATGACCGGCCGGCGGCGGGGACGCATATCGGTGCGCTTACCAACGGCAAGGTTTGCGCCTTGGCTTTCGATCTCGTGCCCGACGAGCGGATCAACGGTGCCGCCGGGGGTGACGCGTGATCGGCCCCGACCAGCGCGCCTTCGAGGCGGATGTGGCGAAGGCCGCGTTCCGCCTCGGCCAGACAGAAGGTCGCTGGCGGCTGATCCATTTGGCTTGGCCATTCGCATTTGTCGGTGTCGTCGCCAAGGACGGTCACGAATACGTGCTTCGCCTGAACTGTGCCGGTTACCCGCAAGCGGCGCCGACCGGCGGCCCTTGGGACATGAACACCGACAAGGTTCTTGCGTTCGATCTTTGGCCGCGCGGTCGAGGCGGGCGTGTGTCCGCGGTCTTTCGCACTGACTGGAAGAGCGGCACTGCCCTCTACCTGCCCTGCGATAGGGAGAGCCTGGTGGGGCACGACAACTGGCGTCGCGAGATGCCGTCGAAGATTTGGCGTCCCGCCGAAGGGATCGTTCAATACCTGGAGCTTGTCCATGAACTTCTTCAGTCCCATGACTATGTGCCGCCTCTTCGCTCCGCGGCATGAGCTGTCCTGCTCGTGGTTTGTGTGGCGCCGTTTGAAAGCGAAGCTGCGCGAACGCGGTCACCGTTGCAGCCGCGAGAGTGGGGCATTCCTCCTCGGCCGCCGCAACGGCGGAAGGGCGAGGATCGTCGACTTCGTCCTTTATGATGATCTCGACCCACGCGCGCTCGACAGCGGCATTGTTCGGTTCGATGGGCGCTATTTCAGTGATCTCTGGGCGATCTGCAAAGCGCGTGGCCTGATCGTTGTGGCGGATATCCATGTGCATCCGGGCGGGTCGGGCCAAAGCCGTTCAGACCGAGACCATCCCATGATCGCACGCGCGGGGCATATCGCGCTGATTTTGCCGCAGTTTGCGACTGGCCGTCAGTCTCGGCGAGATATCGGCATCTATCACTATTTGGGCGGCAAGCAGTGGGACACCGTGCGGCCATCCGAGCGCCGCGAATTCTTTCACATCAGTTTGTTCTGAAGGAGTGCACCATGACCGGACAGGTTTCGCCAGACTCCCTCCATCGCCTGGTCAAGCACGCCATTGACAGCGGAGCGGCTACGAGCGTCGCCGAGGCGGAAGCACTTTTTCGAGGTTACCGATTGACGGTGGAGATCAGCGGCGCGGCTGCCCAGGATCCAGTGCAGCAGGCCGCGCTATTGACGACGGTCGCCCTCGGCCGGCGGGTATTCCTCGGCGGTGTCACAATCACCGGAGCCCTTGAAGAGCCGCTGAAGCTGGCGATGCCGTTCGGTCGTACCTTGGGCGAGGCAGTTCAGACGCTGGGCGGGCTGCTTGACGAGACGATCGCTGATACACCGACGATTGTGATCGGTGGCGGTGCGCGCGAGCGGCGTGAGGGCTTCTGTGTGCGTACCGCCACAGCGGGCTGGCGCGGAGGCATCCTGCCGGTCCATTCGGAGCTGGAGGCTGAAGGCGGGAGCGCAATGCCGCTAAGCGGAATGCTGGCGGCTGGGTTGGCCGTCAACGAAGCATTCCTGTTTGTGAGCGGGGGGATGCCTGCGGGGGGGCGGCGTGCTGTAGGGCTTTCGTTGTGGCGTCCTGGTCCAGAGGTCGACTGGTTGCTATCGGACGAAACGGAACCGACTTTGACCTATCTGCCATCCCGACTTTGGTTGATCGGCCTTGGTCACTTGGGACAGGCCTATTTATGGTGCCTCGGGCTACTGCCCTACCGGGATCCCACCAAGGTGGCTCTCATTCTGCAGGACGTCGACGTTATTACCGACTCTACGGAGAGCACTTCGATCCTGAGCGACTCCACCATCGTAGGCGGGAAGAAGACACGAACGATGGCGGCTTGGGCCGAACAGCGCGGCTTTGTGACTTCCATTCAGGAGCGCCTGTTCGCCGCGGATTTCAAGCGGCAGGCGGATGAGCCAGCGGTTGCACTTTGCGGGCTCGACAACGGTGTTGGCCGACGGGCCTTGGACCAAGTCGGATTCGAATTTATTGTTGAGGCTGGCCTAGGACGCGGGCATCGCGACTTCCGAACCATGAGACTTCACGTCCTGCCGGGACGTCGCTCCGCCGCCGATATCTGGAAACGTGCGCGACAAGGCGAAAGTGTCGAGAATCGCCCGGCCTATGCGAAGCTTCTTGCCGACGGCGTGCTCGATCGTTGCGGCATGACTATGCTTGCCGGCAAAGCCGTCGGCGCCCCGTTTGTGGGTGCGATCGCCGCAGCGTTAGCCTTATCAGAGGTGTTGCGGTTGCTGCACGGCGGCGCGGTGCACCAGTTGATCGATATCGATCTTCTTGGTCTCGATCAGCGATTGGTCTCGCGGCACCCCGATAGCTTCGCGAAGCTCAATCCGGGGTTCACAATGGCAGATAGTCTGGTTGGGGAATATGTCTGAGCAGAAAGACACTATTCCTGGGCTTCAACGATCATCTGGTCGATCGCGCCTCGCCGCGATTGCCGGTCGAGCGTGTAGGTGTTTCGCCTGAACTCGACGCCTTCGAGCAGCGCCTTCACGTAACCCGATATGGTGTCGGCGGCCATGATCAGCGTCGAATCCAGCGTGTGAACGTATTTGCTCGTGACCGAGCCCTTTGCGTGCCCGATAAGCGCGGCGATGGTGATTTCGGTAAAGCCGAGATCGTTGGCAATGCTGGCGAAGCTGTGCCGCAGGACATGCGGCGTGACATCCCAGAGCGGTGTATCGGCGAAGAGCTTCTTCCAGCTCTGCGGGAAGTTTCCGACCGCGTTGTCCTCTCCTTGGCCGGGGAAGACGAACGTACCGTTTCGCTTCGAGCGTGCGGCCTCCAGATAGTCAATTACCGGCAGGCCAACCGGACGCACGGAAGCACCTTCCTTGCTATCTTTCAGGCGTAGACAGCTGCCCTCGATATCGACTTCGCTCCACCTTAGTCCGATGATCTCGCCACGCCTACAGCCAGTCAGGGCGATGAGGCGCAGGATCTCGGCGTGGATGCCGTAGTGGCTGTCATCCTGGATCTCCTTAAGAATGCGACCCAGAGTCCGATACTCGGCTTCACTCAGACGTCGGTCACGCACCCTGTATCTTGGCTTCTTGAGGCCGTGCGTTGGGTTCTGGTCGATGATCCCGGCTTCGATAGCGTAGGAAAAGATACCGCCGAGAAGGCCCATAGTGCGGATGGCGGTGCCGCGTCCGCCGCGTACGATCGCCTTGCCGCGCAGCTTCTCCGTCTTCATCGCGACACGCGTCTTCCCGGCGATGATGTCCTTCATAAGATTGTTCATGTCCGGCTTGGTAACGTCCTTAATCCTCCGTGTGCCGAGCAATGGGACAATGTGCCGGCGGATGCGGCCGACGTCGGTCGCGACCGTGGTGGCCTTCTTGGGGCGACCGCCTTTCCCAAGAACGAGGCCCGCCTCCATGTCGGCGATGTATTGCTCGCAGAGCTCGCGAACGGTCACCGCGCGACGCTCTTCCTCCCGCTCTGCTGCGGGGTCATCGCCCTGGGCGACGTCACCCAAACGGATCTTTGCCTCGCGGCGGGCAGTTTCCGGGGTCCACACCCCGTGCAAGCCGATCGAGTAGCGGCGTGATCGCCCGCGCGCGCGATACTGAATGAGGTAGCTGCGTTTGCCGGATGGGAAGACGCGCAGCCCGAAGCCAGGCAGTTCATCGTCCCAGATGATGTAATCCTTGGTCTGCGCTTCGGCGCCGTCTACGGTTCGTTTTGTGATTTTTGCCATCGTCTCGGTCCCAGTCGGACCCGGATTTCGCGTAAGCACCACGTAAGCACTTGGGAGCAAATACCGGGGTTGTCGCGGGATAGAGTCTTCGGAGCGCGATATCATAAAGTCTATTGGAAACAGTGCTTTATCGTGCTCTGACGTACTCCGTCGCGCAATTCGGAAATGCCATTAGGCCAGCTCCGAAGGCAGAGGTCACAAGTTCGAATCTTGTCGGGTGCGCCATTTCACGAATCATTTCATATAATGGCGTGTCCAACTTTGTTCTTGCGGGCGCTTGTCCGCAGAAGGTCCGCGTTACCCCGTTCTTTACGTGTTCGCGGAGCGGCAAAATCAAGACCCGCGCGATGCTCCATGTTTAAGGGCATCTCGGTGCATTCCGATCACTGCACGGTGACGCTGGAATTGCCGTGCCTGCGATGGTTGCTTGTCACAAACACCGAATCACAACACACTGAGATCATTCAACAACTTTATGATCGGGCATTTAGACCAAGGGGCTGAAGATAGTAATTCGACCGACATGGAGAACACCGATGGAACCGATCGAGTTCTGGATCTCAATTGGGAGCACCTACAGTTTTCTGAGTGTCATGCGGCTTGCGGAAGTGGAAGTGGAAACTGGAGTTTCGTTCGAATTTCGACCTTTCAGCGTCCGTGCCATCATGATCGAAATGGACAACGTCCCGTTCATCAAGAAACCCGTCAAGGCGAAATATATGTGGCGTGATATTGAGCGCCGGGCAAAGAGATATGGCCTCCAAGCACGTATTCCAGCACCTTATCCGCTGAAAGAGTTCGATTTGGCGAACAAGATTGCCGTTCTGGGCTATCAGGAAGGGTGGTGTCGGGACTATGTGACAGCCGCTTACAGATGCTGGTTCCAGCTTGGCCAGGAGGCAGGAAGTGACCCGAACGTTCAAGACAGTTTGTGCGCGATCGGACAGGATCCAGATCGCGTCGTCAAAATGGCAACCACGCCGCAGATCGAAGCGGCTTATCTTGAAGCAACGGATGAAGCGCGCTCTTTGGGAATATTTGGCTCCCCGACATTCAATGTCGGTGGAGAGCTATTTTGGGGTGACGACCGGCTGGAGGATGCCGTCGACTGGTATAAGCGGGCTTCCTCACTGTGATTTGTCATCGCTTTATGATTGGTACGTGGTTGGAAAATGCAGGCAAGCCCAGATTTGCTTCGGCAGGCGGTTTAGCCGGTGGCAAGCTGGCCAATTGGGGGCTAGGGGTTTTCTGAAAAACAAGGCGCTGAATACACAAGAACCCACTATTTTCAGAGGGTTGTAAAGCGTTTTCATAAAAAAGTGTGAGTGGTTTTGCGGGTTTTAAAACGCGATAAATCAAGACTTCTAGCGCACGTTCACCGACTCTCATTTCAATGAACGGGCTCTAAGTGGTGCCCAGGGGCGGAATCGAACCACCGACACAGGGATTTTCAGTCCCTTGCTCTACCAACTGAGCTACCTGGGCAATTACGCTTTACAGACCCACCGCCAGCGGCCACAAGAAGCGCTTCCTCGACCACTTGAGCGAGGCGCCTTATAGGCGATGGTCCCGGCCCTGTCGAGAGGCTTTGTCCGGCGAACCGTCACTGCGTCTCAGGGGGTGGCTTAGAAGGGTTCACCGGCGGGCCAGGAAGAACATAATCGCCATCGAGCCAGCGCATAAGGTCGCGGTCGGCGCAGCCGCGCGAGCAAAAGGGACGATATGGCGGCGCCGGCGGCGCGCCGCAGAGCGGACAGCGGTTCTTGGGTCGCTTGTTCATCGGCCATCGTCCTTGACCAGCGCAATCTGCACTGCACTTTCCGCCGCCCCTTTGTCAAGGATGAGGCGCCGCCGGCAGCGGTCCTCGAGAAGCGCCAAGAAATGAGGCCGCGCCGCCAACCACGCGGCGAGCGGCGGCGGCACGGTGAGCCGAACCGCGCCCGGACCGCTTTGAAGGCCTAATCGCCAGGCCTGGCGCAAGGCTTCATGGCCTTGGCTCGCCAGCGAAGGCCGCCGCTCCTGCGCCGCGCGCAGGCGGCAAGCAAGGGAAGGCCCTGTCTGCGGCCGGACCAGCTCGACCAAGCCCAACGCGGTGCGCCCGCCAAGCCGCGCCCCCTTGGGATCTTCGGCCAGCCGCTGTTGCAGGCGCGTCAACACTGCGGGCGAAGGGCCGCCCTGCGCTTCGGCGATGAAGTCCACCACCACCCGCCCGCCGATGTCCTGGAGGCGGAGCTGGCGGGCGATTTCGTCCGCCGCTTCCAGATTGGCGGCAAGGGCGGCGCGGGCGGCGGGCCCTGCGGCTTGCCCGGAATTCACATCGATGGCTACAAGCGCCGCGGTTTCGGCGATGTCGATCCACCCGCCGCTGGGCAAGGGGTGGCGTCCGCCGATGACCGCCGCCCAATCCTCTTCCAGGCCATGACGGCTGAAAAGCGCCGGCGAGGCTTGATCGAGCGTCAGCCTTTCCCGCACATCCGGCCAGGCGGCGCAAAGAGCGCGAATCTCGGCCAGCAATCCTGGGTCATCGACCCTGAGCGCCGCAACCGGCGGGCAATCGCGCAACAGCCGCGCCAGGGGAGACGGCGCCGGGACGATAAGGCCAGGACCATGGGCCGCCCTTTCGCCATCGGCAAGCGCGCGCGCCAGGGCCGTTGTCTCCTCGTCAATCAACGCTGGGGCAATGCCAGCGCTGGCGCGGCGCAGCAGCCGTCCCCCCGGGGCCCGGGCATCCACAACCACATAACGGCCCGCCGGGCGTAGCCGGGTGGTCGCCTCGGCCAGTTTATCCCCGGCGGCGGCGCGCACGATCTCCACCGTCACCAGCGCCCCCTCCGGCGGTACGCCGCCCCCGCCTGCCTTGGCGCGCCGCAGGCTCAGATGGGCGCTATGTCCTCCACCAAGGTCGAGGAAAAGGCCGGTTGCCGCCGCACTACCCTTCGCCACCCGCGCCCGGTAAAGGGCGCCGACATCGCTTGCCTCCGAGGGCCGCAGAAGGTCGAGCGCGACGGCGCGGCCGTCCGCCACCAGCGCTGCGCGGCATTCGCCGATGCCGGCCTCGATCAGCAACTCAAGGGACATCAAGGCCGGCGGCGCGCAACAGCGCCCGCGTCTCGTAAAGCGGCAGGCCGACAACGCTCGACGGGCTGCCATTCAGCCAGCGGACAAACCCCGCCGCCCGGCCCTGGATGGCATAGCCGCCGGCCTTGTCGCGCCATTCCCCGGTGGCGATATAAGCATCGATTTCCCTCGCCTCCAGCCGCTTGAAGGCGACGATGGTGGTGACAAGGCGGGCGCGGCGGCGCCCCTGGGCGTCGATCACCATCAGCGCCGAATAGACGCGGTGGCGACGGCCGGACATGAGGTGAAGGCAGCGTGCGGCCTCGGCCTCGGTTGTTGGCTTGCCCAGGATCCGCCGGCCCACGGCGACCACGGTATCGGCGCCCAGCACCACCGCGCCTTGATGGCGGCCGGCGATCAGTTCCGCCTTTTCCCGCGCCAGGCGGCGGGCATGGTCCACGGGGGCCTCCCGGGCATGGGGCGTTTCGTCGACGGCGGCGGGCTCGACCAGGCTGGGGACCACGCCGATTTGCGCAAGCAAGGCAAGCCGCCGGGGCGAGGCCGAGGCAAGGACAAGGCGGCCTGCCAGTCCAGCTTCCGACGGCGGCGTCTGCGACATGAGAGAGGATGAGCCTTATTTGAAGCGGTAGGTGATGCGGCCCTTGGTCAAGTCATAAGGGGTGAGCTCCACCATGACTTCATCGCCGGCCAGCACGCGGATGCGGTTCTTGCGCATTTTCCCAGCGGTGTGGCCCAGCACCTCATGGCCGTTTTCCAATTTGACGCGGAACATGGCGTTGGGCAGCAGCTCCGTCACCACGCCGCGCATTTCCAAGAGTTCCTCTTTCGCCATAATCCTTTTCGCTACCGCTTATGAGGCGCGACAGTACTGAGCGAGAGGCGCGAGAAATGCAAGGCTTTTGCTGTTCTACCCGCTTTTCGGCGGCGCTTTTGCAAAATCGAAGCGCGAAATGATGCGTTTGCGCAACGCATCGCGCACCTCGCGATAGCTTTGCATCCGGACGCCGCGGCTGCCTTCGACAAGGGTGGGATCGAAGGTCGGCCAATATTCGACCGCGAGCGGGGCGCCCCGCGCCAGCTCGACGGCATGATGCTGCGCTTCCGGAGTGAGGGAAATGACAAGGTCAAAGCGCGGATCCTTAAGCTCGGCGAAGGTTTTCGGGCGATGGCGCGCAATATCGATGCCCAGCTCCGCCATCACGGCGACGGAGAAGGGGTCGAGGGTGCCTGTCCGCAAGCCCACCGAATCGGCGAAGATGCGGCGGCGGAAATAATGTTTCGCAAGGCCTTCCGCCATCGGCGAGCGCACCGCGTTCTCGTTGCACACGAACAGCACGCTGCGCGGCGACCGGGGCGCCACCTTTTCGAGGGCAGGATCGAGGGGCGGGCAAGCCACGATCAGCCCCGGATATGGAGCACGCAGATGAGGGTGAAAAGGCGCCGGGCGGTGGCGAAATCCACCGCGGCCTTGGCGGCCAGGCGCTCGCGCAGCAGTTCGGAAGCCTCGTTATGCAAGCCCCGGCGGCCCATGTCGATGGCTTCGATCTGCGACGGCGTTGCCGACTTGATGGCTTTGAAATAGCTGTCGCACAGTGCGAAATATTCGCGGATGAGGCGGCGAAACGGGGTAAGGGCGACGACGATGGCCTCGAGCGGCGCCCCCGCTTCATCGGCGACATCGATGACAAGCCGGCCTTCCGCGACCCTGAGGCGGAGGCGGAACGGCCCCTGATAGCCGCCGGGATAGGTGGTGGCGGGCGCGAAAACATTATTCTCCAAAAGGTCGAAGATGGCGACCCGGCGCTCCTGCTCCACATCGGCGTTGCGCCACAGGATGGTGCGCTCGTCGAGGTCGATGGCGATGATGCGGGCGGTTTCTGGCGCGTTCACGAAGGTCTCGCTGAAAATCGGGCAAGGATGGCCAGTCTATCGTCCGGGCTGGCGAAGAAAAGCGCGGATCCTCATTTCAGCCGCGCAGTATCAGTTTTGCCGGGTGGAGGCATCGGTAATCAGCACCCGCGCCACGCCCGGCCCGAGGACGCGGTCGGTATCGCGCTGCAACATCCGGGTCAAAAGCTCGAAATTGAGCGGCCGGTCGATGTCGAGAGTGGTGCTGGCAAGACGTGAGAGCGCGCGCAAATAACCGTCCCGCAAGCGGGGGCGGATGGCCGCCACCTCCTCGCGCTTGGCGGCGTCCGGCACCTGCAGCTCGACGGTCAGCGACATCAGGCCGGCGACGGTGCTGCCGCGCAAGACGGAAATGATGATGGGCTCGACCCGGATGAAGGCCTCTGCGCCCACCGAGGTGTCCGTCCCCTCCGCCGCCGGCTTGGCCGACCCTTGCGCCGGCGGGGCGGCGGGCAGCGCCATGCCGGCGGCCAGAATGAGGGGGAAAAGCCTCATGTAAACACCCCTTGGCTGGGCGCAAGGGAGGCAAGCTGCAGGCGCAACAGGGCCTCCTGATAGCCGGCAAGCTGCTTGGTGAGGAAGGCCGGCACTTCCCCGGCGAAGCGGCTTTGCTGGCGCAACGCATAGGCGACGGGATCGAAGGTCAAGGAGCGGAAGGCGCGCTGCACGGTGGCGATGGCGCCCTCGATCTTGCCAAGGACGAACTTGGCGGTCTGCTTGTCGCGCAGGTTGAAGCTGTCATCAAGGCCAAGGGCGAAGGTCCCGCCCAGCGTCTCCTCGGGCTTTTTATTGACTTCATCCAATTGGAAAAGCAGCTCCTGCGATAAAATCTGGGTCGGCTCCAGGCCCAGCCGGCGCAGGGCGTCGCGCCCGGCATCGCCGGCGATGAGGTCGATGCGGGCGCCGTTCTGCGCCTTGATTTCAAGCTTGTCGCCTGCGCTGCCCGCTGTCACCGTCGCCTTGATGCCGCGAAAATCCAGTTGGTTGAGCTTGGCGGCAAGGGAGCGCATGCTCTCGCCCGCCTTGATGGTGACCTTGCGCGGCCGCCCGCCATTGATGGAAACGAAGAAGAAGTCGCCGTCATTGACGCTGGTCTGGCTGACGATGTCGCGGGTCTCGCTTTGCTGCAGCGTGCCGGCGCGCAGGCCCAATTTGGCAAGCACGCCCGCGCCGGTGTTGGAAAAGCCAAGCCCGCCCACCGCGGTGCGGCCACCGAAGGCGCCGAACTGCTGAACGAACTCCTCGGCCCCGGTGGCGGCGTCGATTTTGGCGGTGAAGGCATCGGTGACGCCTTGCCGCGCAGTCCCAGCCAGAAGACCGCCGGTCCGCCCGGCGACATAGATCTTACCACCCTCAAGGGCAAGGGCATCGACGCTTTCGCCTGCGCTGGTGCCCAGAAAGCGGGTGTTCTGGGCGGCAAGCCCCGCGGCCGAGAAGGTGGTGACGAAGCCGTCGGTGTCCCCGGCATAGCCATTGACCGCCGCGCCGCCGGCCAGCGCCCCGGTGCGGGTGGTGCCGCCCACCGCCACGCTTCCCCCTTCGACGGCAATGGCGCTCAATTTGCCGCCGGCCAGACTGCCAAGGTCGGCGCTGGCCAGAACCGTGCCAAGATTGGTCCCGTCCAACTGGCGGACGATGCCGCGCCCCGCCTCGGTGGAGGCAAGGTAGACGCTGCCATCGCTGGCGACGGCCAGCGCCGCGGCGGCGTCCTCCCCGGCGGTGCCGAACTGGGCGCGGTCGAGGACGGCGCCGGTCGCGCCGCTGAGGCGCAGCACATAGGCGTCCGCCCCGCCTTGCGCCGCCACCCCGCCGCCGATGCCGCCGCGCATGGTGCCGGCGACCAGGACGTCGCCGCTCGCGGTCGTCGTCAGGGCAAGGGCGCTGTCGGCGCCAGCGCTGTCGAGCTGATAGCGAAACAGCTCGTCGCCGCGGCTGTTGAATTTGACGACGAAGCTGTCGGCGCCGGCAAGGGTGTCGCCGCTGGCCACCTTGCCATCGGTCTCCCCAGCGATGATGACATTGTCGTTGGCGTCGACGGTGACGGCAAAGCCCCGCGCCGTGCCGTCCGCGCCCGCCGTGCCGAGCAGCCGGGTGAACACCAGCTCGCCATTGGAATCGAATTTGCTGAGATAGACATCCTCGGCGCCGTCGCCGCGCTGGGCGCCGAAATCGCCGCTGGCGGTGCCGACCACATAGACGAAGCCCTCGCTGTCGATGGCAAGGCCACCCGCGGTGGTGGGGCTGCGCACGGGCGTCGCCGTGGCGCCGTCCTTGCCCGCGGCGGCGGCGACCTCGGCGTTGAGCGCCTGCTGCGCCGTATCGACGGCGGCATGGTCCTGGCGCAGGGCAAGTGCCGGGGCGGTGCCGCCCACCCCATCGATGCGCGATAATCGCGCAAAGGTCGCGCCTGGCGTGGTGACGGGGGTGAAATTGGTGGCGACGAAAAGGGCCGGATCGGGATCGCTGGCGCTCAGCTTGGCGGTCTCCAGCAAGGTGCCCTTGACGGCGATGCCATGGTCGCCGGCGGCGTTGGTCTCGATGGCGAAGCGGGTGAGGTATTTGGCCACCGGATAGCCGCTGCCGTCGAGCACCGGGTTGCCATTGGCATCGAGAAGGGGGACGGCGCTAATCCGCTGGTTGACGTAATCGACGATGGACTCAAGGGTAAGCGGCGCAGCTATTTGCGCCAGATCGATGCTGATGATGTCGCTGGCGCCGGACTTGCTTAAGGTTATGTCGAAGCGTTCGTTGCCGCTAAGCCCGGTCAAGGGGTCGGAGCGGGCGCCGGTCTGGATCACCTTGCCGACATAATCGATCGTGTTCTTGGCGATCTTCACGTCGGTGCTGACGCGGTTCACCTTGGCGCCGAACATCAGCTTCAGCTTGTCGAGGGGAGCGCTGGCAAGGAACGCCTGCACCTCGCCAAGGCCCTGGCGGAACTTGGCGTCGATGGCGGCAAGCGAGGCTTCCGGGGTCGCCGCCTCGGCGGCGTATTGGGCAAGGCTCTGCAGGTTGCTCAAGGCTTCGAACAGGGCGAAGGTCGCCCGCCTGTCGACATTGTCGCCCGCCGATTTCACCACGGATGATTTCAAGTCGATAAAATTGTTAAGGGCGCGCGCCTCGCTCAAGCGCCGCGCCAGGGTCTGGGGCTCGCTTGCCACCTTCCAGGGCGGGATGACCGCCGGCTCGCGGTTGAGCTGGGCGGCGGCGGCGAAGGGGTCGGCTTGCACCGTCCTGGCGGCGAGGCGGGCATTGAAAAGGTCGGCGAGGATCGAGGTGTCGAAAGACAGCACCCGAAAGCCGCTGTTTCCCCCATTGCCAAGACCGAAGACCATGCCAAGCTCCAACAACGCCGCATTGCCCGGCGCACACCGCCGGCAGCATGCCCAGAATAGAAAATCAAGGTTGCCAAGCCGTTTACGGCGCCTCAATTCTTGCTCCTTGCCACGCTAAGGGCTAAGACCATGGCCATTCGCTTGCAAAGCTTGGGGAACGAACGGCCATGTTGGACGCCATTCATTGGCTGGGGGCGACCGTGCTCAACCTCTATTTCTGGTTCGTCATCGCCGCCGCGGTGTTGAGCTGGCTGGTCGCCTTCAACGTGATCAACACCTATAACCAGTTCATCGCCATGGTGATGACCTTTTTGTACCGGGTGACCGAGCCGGCCTTGCGGCCGATCCGCCGCTTCATGCCGGATTTGGGCGGCATCGATATCTCGCCGATCGTGCTCCTCCTCCTCATCCAGTTTGTCATAATCCTGTGGCATAATTTTTTCGCCTCGCTGGGCGTTTATTAGGGGGCTTTCACGGTGCTGAGCGGGACGGGTCGGGATTTGCGCGTCCATGTCCGTCTGACGCCCAAGGCGCGGCGCGCGAGGATAGAAGGCCCCATCGCCAGCGCCGGTGGCCGGCGCCTTAAAGTGTGCGTCACCGCACCCCCGGTGGACGGCAAGGCCAACGCCGCCTTGTGCCAGATGCTCGCCAAGACCTGGGGGCTGCCGCCCTCCGCCCTTAGCGTCATCAGAGGCGCCAGCGGCCGCGATAAAGTTGTTGCGGTCGGCGCTGACGCGGATATGGTGCGCCGCTGGTTCGCGGAGCAAGGCTGGCTATGACGAGCGCGCGCATCATCGACGGCAAGGCTTTTGCCGCGGCTTTGCGGCAACGCACGGCGGCGCGGGCGGTGGCGCTCAAGGCTGGCCATGGCCTTGTCCCGGGGCTTGCCGTGGTGTTGGTGGGCGAAGACCCGGCGAGCGAGGTCTATGTCCGGGCCAAGCATAAGGCGACGGTGGAAGCGGGGATGGCTTCCTTCACCCACCGTTTGCCCGCGCACATAAGCCAGGCGGACCTGCTTGCCCTCATCGCCCGGCTTAATGGCGATAAAGCCGTGCATGGCATCCTGGTGCAGCTTCCCCTGCCGGCGCAGATCGATGAAGCCGCTGTCATCGCCGCCATCGACCCCGCCAAGGACGTCGATGGCTTTCATGTGGTCAACGCCGGCCTGTTGGCCACCGGCCAGCCGGCGATGGTGCCGTGCACGCCGCTGGGCTGCCTGATGCTGATCAAGGATGTCCATCCCAGCCTTGCCGGCCTTGACGCCCTCATCGTCGGCCGCTCCAACATCGTTGGCAAGCCGATGGCGCAGCTTCTGTTGCGCGAGAACGCCACCGTCACCATCGCCCATTCGCGCACCCGCGACTTGGCCGATAAATGCCGGCGGGCCGATATCCTGGTCGCCGCCGTCGGCCGGCCAGGGATGATCGCCGGCGATTGGATCAAGCCCGGGGCGACGGTGATCGACGTTGGCATCAATCGCCTCGAGGCGCCGGAAAAGGGAGCGGGCAAGACCCGGCTGGTGGGCGATGTCGATTTTGCCGGCGCCCGCGCCCGCGCTGGCGCCATCACCCCGGTGCCGGGCGGGGTGGGGCCGATGACGATTGCTTGCCTGCTTGCCAACACGCTGACCGCCGCCTGCCGTCAGCACGGCCTCGCCGAACTGGACAGCGATGGAAAGGCCCCATGCTGACCGCCGCCTTGTGGGATATTTTCATCCCCGCCTTCGTCACCTTCTTCGTGGTCATCGACCCGCCAGGCATCGCCCCGGTGTTCGCCGGCCTCACCGAGGGCACGCCGGCCGCCCATAAGCGGCGCATGGCGTTGCGCTCGGCCCTGGTCGCCACCGCCATTCTCGGTCTCTTCGCCTTTTTGGGCGAGCCGCTCTTGGGCGCCCTTGGCATCGGCCTCGACGCCTTCCGCGCCGCCGGCGGGGTGATGCTGTTCATGATCGCCCTTGAGATGGTGTTCGAGAAACGCACCGAACGCCGGACCCACCGGGCGGAAAAAATGGTGGAAGACGCGCATCAGGCCCCCGACGACATTTCCGTCTTTCCCATGGGCATCCCGATGATCGCCGGGCCTGGGGCGATTGCCTCCATCATGCTTTACATGGCCCGTTATGACGGCGATTGGGCGGCCAGGGGCATGGTCCTCGCGGCGCTTGTCCTCACTCTTGTCCTCACCCTGGCAACGCTTCTGGCGGCCAGCGCGCTGATGCGCCTCATGGGCAAGACCCTTGCCCATTCCATCACCCGGGTGTTCGGCGTCATCCTCGCCGCGCTTGCCGCCCAGCTTATTTTCGACGCCATCCGCGCCGCCTTCTTCGCCTGAGCGCAGGGCCGCGCTGGTGGTGCGATTCCAACAGATGGTTCCCATCTGTTGGAGAAATCACACCACAGATTCAAATAACTTAAGTGGTCCGCCCCAAACGGATGGATTTATCCGTTTGGGGCGGACCACTAGCCCTTTCGCCACCCCAAGGGACGCGATAAGGTGCTTATACGTGACCCGTGAAGGTGCTGACGCATCCGCGATCTAAATACGCTCAAGCGCCGCGAGCTTGAGCAAACGCCATCAAGGGAGATAGACCATGCTGAACCGCCGCACCCTGATGCTTGCCGGGGGCAGCGCCCTTGGCCTTGCGCTTGCGGGGCTAGGCTGGCGGGCGGCGCGCACGATGAGCGAAAAGCCGGACCTTGTCGCCGATAAAAATGGCCTTATCGACCTTAAGCCGGGGTTTCGCTATGTCGTCTTGAGCCACACCGGCGATGCGATGAGCGATGGCCTTCACGTTCCCGGCCGGCCCGACGGCATGGCCGCCTTCGCTGGTCCCGGGGATAAGGTCATCCTGGTGCGCAATCACGAGCTGGGCCTTGCCCGCGGGCTGTTCCGCACCGCCCGCGGCAAGGGCGCTTTTGGCGAGGACGAGGGGGGCCTTAGCCCCGCCCTGCGCGCCCGGCTTTATGACCCTGGCGGTAAGGGGGGCGTGCCCTATGGCGGCGTGACGACATTGATTTTCGACCCCGCGCGCGAGCGCTTGACGCAACAGTCGCTCAGCCTCGCCGGCACCATGGTCAATTGCGCCGGCGGGCCGACGCCGTGGGGAAGCTGGCTGAGCTGCGAGGAAAATGTGCTTGGCGAAAAAGACGGCCTTGGCCGCGATCATGGCTTTGTCTTCGAAGTGCCGGCACGCACCGAGATCGGGCTTGCGCCAGCGCAGCCCATCACCGCCATGGGCCGTTTCGTCCACGAGGCGGCCGCCGTCGACCCGATGAGCGGCGCCGTCTATTTGACCGAAGACAACCCGCAAGGCTGTCTTTATCGTTTTAAGCCCGCGACCCCTGGCGCGCTTCACGCCGGCGGCCGGCTGGAAGCGCTCGCCATCGCAGGTCAGCCCCAGGCCGATACCGCCAATTGGGACAAGCCCCGTTTCGAGCGCGGAACAGCCTATCCCATCGCCTGGGTCGGGCTTGAGGACGTCGCCGCCCCCAGCCTTGACCTTGCGGCGCGGGCGCAGGCGGCGGGCGCCGCCCGCTTTGTCCGCGGCGAAGGCGTCTGGATGGGCGCGGGCGAGCTCTTTTTCAGCGCCACCGCCGGCGGCCCCAACCGGCGCGGCCAGATCTGGCGCCTTGGTCTGGGCGCCGATGGGCAGGAGAGCTTACAGCTTCTGGCCGAGCCCAATGACGACACCATCCTCGACATGCCGGACAATCTGACCGTCAGCCCCTGGGGCACGCTCATCGTTTGCGAGGATGGCGGCGGCGACAATTACCTACGCCAGGTCAGGATGGACGGCCAAATCACCAGCCTTGCCCGCAACGCCCATCCAGGGCGCAGCGAATTTGCCGGCGCCTGTTTTTCCCCCGACGGCCGCTGGCTGTTCGTCAACATCCAGGAGCCCGGCATCACCCTTGCCATCACCGGGCCGTGGGACACGCTTGCTTAACGGTATCGCTGGCCTTTGCCCCATGCTACACCCCACGAGGGATTGGTAAGGGATAAGGCATGGAAAGCACGGTCAGCATCGTCGCGCTCATCGGCGTTCTTGGCATCGGCTCGCAATGGCTGGCCTGGCGCTTCAACCTGCCGGCCATCGTCCTCATGTCGGTTGCGGGCCTTCTTGCCGGCCCGGTTTTCCAAGTCATCGACCCGGCGCGCGACTTCGACGGCTATTTGCAGCCCATCGTCGGCATCGCCGTTGCCATCATCTTGTTCGAAGGCGGGCTTTCCCTCGATTTCAAGGAGCTCGCCCATGCCGGGCGCGGCGTTGCCCGCCTTGTCGTCCCCGGCGTTCCCATCGCCTGGGGCTTGGGGTCGCTGGCGGCGCATTATGTCGCCGGTTTAAGCTGGCCGGTCGCCATCCTGTTCGCCGGCATCCTCGTCGTCACCGGCCCCACCGTCATCATCCCGCTGTTGCGCCAGGCGCGGCTCGCCGTGCGGCCGCGCACCATGCTCAAATGGGAGGGGATCGTCAACGACCCCCTTGGCGCCCTGCTGGCGGTCCTTGTCTATGAATATATGTCTTATGCCGGCGAGGGGCGGCCGCTGTTGGAAATCAGCGGCTGGATGCTGTTCGCCTCCACCGTCGCCGGGCTGGTGGGCTTCGCCATGGCCCGCGCCGTCGCCTATGTGTTCCCCCGGGGGCTGGTGCCGGAATTTTTGAAAGCCCCGGTGTTGCTGTGCGCGGTGCTCGCCTGTTTCGCGCTGGCCAACGCGATCGAGCACGAGACCGGCCTTCTGGCGGTGACCGCGATGGGCGTCACCATGGCCAATTCGCGCATCGCCTCGATCGACGATTTGCGGCGGTTCAAGGAAAACATCGCCGTCCTCCTGGTCTCCGGCGTGTTCGTCATCTTGACCGCGACCTTGCAGGGCGAGGTGTGGGCCGGGATCGACTGGCGGCTTGCCGTCTTTACCCTTGTCATTCTTTTCATCGTGCGCCCCGCTTCCGTATGGCTCGCCACCTGGCGCAGCGGCTTGAGTTGGCAGGAGCGGGCGCTGGTTGGCTGGATCGCGCCGCGCGGCATTGTCGCGGTCGCCGTCTCCGGCTTTTTCGCCTTGCGCCTCAGCGAGCTCGGCTATCCCGACGCCGCGCGGCTGGTGCCCTTAAGCTTTGCCATCGTCTTTGCCACCATCCTCGCGCATGGCTTTACCGTCGGCCGCCTTGCCCGCCATCTCGATCTTTCCGCGCAAAGCGCCCCTGGGGTGCTGATCGTTGGCTCCTCGCCATGGAGCGTCGAGCTTGCCAAGCTGCTGAAGTCGCTCAATGTTCCGGCCGCCATCGCCGACACGAGCTGGCATCGCCTGCGCCTGGCGCGGCTTGCCGATGTCCCCGTCTATTATGGGGAAATCCTTTCCGAAGTGACCGAGCATCGCTTCGACATGGCGCGCTTTGGCTATCTTCTCGCGGTGACCGGCAATGAAGCCTATAACGCCCTGGTGTGCCGCGAATTCGCCCCCGAGCTGGGGCGCGAGCGGGTCTTTCAGTTGGGCCAGGCGGAAAGCGACGATCCCCATGGCCTTTCCTTCACCATTCGCGGCGGCGCGCTGCTGCGCTCCGGGCTTGCCCTTGACGAGTTGCTCAAGCGTCATTTCGCGGGCTGGGCCTTTTACAGGACCAGGCTTACGGAAAAATTCCTCATCGAGGATTATCTCGCCGACCGGCCGAAGGACGCGGAAACGCTGTTCATCCTGCGCCGCAATGGAGCGCTTGCCTTTGCCCCTGAAATGAGAAAAGCCAAGGTCGAGGCTGGCGACGTGATCATCGCCTATTCGCCGCCGCGCAAGGATGAGCCAGTGGCCGCGCCCGCCGCGCAGCCCAGCGCCGATAACCCGCCGCCCTTGCCGGCTTAGTCTTGGGCCTTCTCCCGGTGGAAGAGCGTGACGGCATCGGCGCCCAGGACCGGGCCAACCGGGTCGGCCTGGACGATGACGGCAAGGCCATCGCACTCCATGGCGTGGGCATCGCCCATGGGCAAGTCGAGGGTTAGCGCGCCGCCTTCGAAGCGGCCGATGACATGGTCGCCGCGCACGATGTTGGTGTAGGTCAGCGTCCTACCGCGATTCTCGCCGCGCTGCACGGCAACGTTGCGCTGGCGATCGAACCACAGCATGCGCACCACGGCAGAACCCTTGGTCACGGCGCCGCTGATGCGCACCGTCATCCGCGCCCCGCTTTCATTGTCGATGCGCACCTCGAGCTTATCGCCGGACTGCGCCGCTTGGGCGGCAACCGCCGCCAGCACGTCCTTGCGGCGCGAGCCGACGAGCTGGCGCCGGCCATCGATCACCATCTGCGGGGTGAACACCGCCTGGCGCCCCAGGCTGCGGTTGTAGGCGCGCTGGCGCAGGCTGTTGCCGCGCATGGCGAAACTGTCGGGCCAGCCCAGATAGTCCCAATAATCCACCGCCCAGCTGAGCGCCAGCACATCGGCACGCCCGTCCAATTCGGCCAGCACCTTGTCGGCGGCGGGGCAGGCGGCGCAGCCTTGGCTGGTGAAAAGCTCGACCACCACCGGCGGCCGCGAAGGTTTGTCGGCAGGGCTTGCCGCCGGCAACAACAGGACAAGGGCGGCGGCCGCCCATGAACGCAAAGCCATCATGGCCCCTTCATAGCACGCCCCACCCGTCACGCACCAATCAACCGCTGGTGAGCGGGGTTGCTTGCCGCTGGCCGGCAAGGCGCAGAACATAATAGCCGAGCAGCGCCGAGGAAAGCGAGCCAAGGAGCACGCCCAAGCGCACCCGATTGGCGGCCTCGACGCCGTCAAAGGCTAGGGTGCCGATGAAAAGCGACATGGTAAAGCCGACGCCAGCGAGGACGGCAACGCCGTAAAGGCCAAGCCAGCCCACCCTTTCGGGCAACCGGGCGAGCCCGAGCTTGATTGCGATGAAGGCAAGGGTAAAAATTCCCAGTTGCTTGCCCAGGAACAATCCCATGCCAATCCCCAGCGAAACCGGGTGCACAAGGTCGGCGAGCGCCAGCCCGGCCAGGGGAAGGCCAGCGTTGGCAAAGGCGAAGAGCGGCAGCACGCCATAGGCGACCCAAGGATGAAGCGCGTCTTCCAGGTTTTTGAGCGGGCTTTGCCCTGCGGCGTTGCGCCGGCGCAAGGGAATGGCAAAGCCCAGGGCGACGCCGGCAAGCGTTGCATGGACGCCGGACTTGAGAACCGCCACCCAAAGAACGATGCCCGTCAGTATATAGGGCGTGAGCGAAGTGACGCCGCGCTGGTTAAGGGCGAGAAGAACAATCATGGCAAGCCCGGCAAAGCCAAGGGAGGCGATGGATAGATCGCTGGTGTAAAAGGCGGCGATGATGCCGATGGCGCCCAGGTCGTCGAACACCGCGATGGTGGTGAGAAGGATTTTCAGCTGGATGGGCACCTTATCGCCCAGCAGCATCATGACGCCAAGGGCAAAGGCGATGTCGGTCGCCGCCGGCACCGCCCAGCCTTGCAAGGCAACGGGGTCGGATGCGTTGAAAAGGACATAGATGGCCGCCGGCACCGCCATCCCGCCAAGGGCACCGATGACCGGCAGCGTCACCTGTTCCTTGCTTGACAGCTCTCCTTCGACGAGCTCGCGCTTCACCTCCAGCCCGACCAGCAGGAAGAACACCGCCATCAGGCCATCGTTGATCCACAGCAGGAGGGGCTTCTTGATGACAAGCGCGCCGATCTGGATGGCCACGGGCAGGGTGAGAAAATGATCGTAAAGATGGGCAAGCCAGCTGTTTTCCACCACCAAGGCCAATGCGGCGGCGCCAATGAGGATGAGCCCGGCCGCCGATTCCAGCCGGAAAAACCGACGAAGGGCGCTGAGCGGCAGCAGCGGCGCGGCGGTCATGATACCTCCCCTTGGAATTACAAACACTTGCCTATCTGGTATAGGATAACGCAATAGCAAGGGTCGCGGGTGACGATCGCCGCTTTAACCCGCCCGTTGCCGGCCTCGCTTTTTCTTGCATAGCGCGCATGGAAGGATGATGCATGCCCTTATTGTTTGCCTGGTTTGCCGCCTGCCGGCGTTTAGGCCGGCTTGCGTCTGTCGTCGTTTGTAGCTTTGCTCTTCTTGCAAGCTCTGTCGGGGCCGAGGCGCCGACAAGCAATGCCGGCACTGGCGGCGGACCGGCGATTTGGCAGGTCGCAGGCGAGGCGGGGCAGCTTTTCCTCTTTGGCACCATCCATCTCCTGCCGGCGGACGAGGGTTGGCAAACCCCCGCCTTGCGCGCCGCCATGCGCGCCGCCGGTAGCCTTACCTTGGAAGTGGCGGCCGCCGACATCGCCACCCCGGAAATGACGCAGTTCACCATGCGGGAAGGATTTTTCGCCGATGGCGGCACCCTTGGCGGCACCATCGATGGCGCGCTCCATGAGCGGCTCAAAGCGCTCGCCAGCCAGCTTGGGCTTCCCATGGCGAGCCTTGAGCGCATGCGGCCCTGGCTCGCCGCCATCTCGCTGACCATGGTCTATGCGCAAAGCCAGGGCTTTGCCCAGGAAAGCGGCGCCGAGGCCTGGCTGAGCCGGGGCTTTACCGAGATGGAAAAGCCGATTCTGGGCCTTGAAGACCCCTTGACCGGCTTGAAAGCCCTGGCCGGCCCCAGCCCCGCGGCGCAAGAGGCCATGCTTGCCGAGACCATCGGCCAATTGGCCGATGGCGGCGACATCCTCCACCAATTGCACCAAGCCTGGCGCGCTGGCGACACCGAAAGCCTCGGCGCGCTTTTGCTGGACGGCATGCAAAACCAGCCGGAGCTCTATCAGGCAATCATCGTCGAGCGTAACAACGACTGGGTGCCCAAGCTTGAAGTCCTGCTCGCCACCCCCGGGGTGCATATGGTGGCGGTGGGCGCCGCCCATCTCATCGGCGAGGACAGCGTCATCGCGCTGTTGCGCCAGAAAGGCTATGAGGTGCGCCGGCTCGGCGACGTGGTCGCCCGCTGAAAGCGGGACTAAAGGCCTTGCATCCCGCCGTGGGGCGCGGCACTCTGCCGGCGGCAGAGGCTGGGGGGAGGCAAATGATGACGGGAACGACGATGCATCTCGTGTGGGCGCTGATCGTCTTCGTCGGCGGCCATTTCCTGCTTTCGCATCCTTTGCGCGCGCCGCTCGTGGGCCTTTTGGGCGAAACCGGCTTTCGCGGTCTTTATTCCCTCATCGCCCTTGCCAGCCTCATATGGGTGGCGTTCGCCTATCGCGCCGCGCCGGTGACTGTCCTTTGGCCGCATGCTGAAGCCTTGCGCTGGCCGGTCCATGGCGTGATGCTGCTTGCAGCAGTGCTGTTCGCCGGCAGCTTCGCAGGCAATCCTTATGTGAAGATGATGACCACCGGCCTTCAGAGCACCCCGCAGCCAAGCGGGGTTTACGCCATCACCCGCCACCCGATGATGTGGGCCTTTGGCCTGTGGGCCTTGGCGCACATGGCCACCAGCGGTGACGTGCCGACCGTGCTTCTCGGCGCTGGCATCGCCTTGCTGGCGCTCCTTGGCGCCGCCCTCCAGGACGTCAAGCTGGCGGCGCGCCTTGGCGCCCTATGGTGGGATTTCCAGGCGCACACGTCCTATTTTCCCTTCCTCGCCATCGCACAAGGAAAGACCCCCTTGAAGGCGGTGGGCCTATTTCCTCTCTTGGCCGGGGCGGCGCTTTATCTCGCGCTCGTCTACGCCCACCCCTGGATCGCCGGGGTATCAGCGTTGGCTCACTGAAGCGGGACGTTGGTAAACAGCCCGCTATTCAGCATCTGGTGGGCAAGGATCGAGGCGGCGTAACCCAAGGCCACCGCCCAGCTCCATTTGAGATGGCCGGAGAAGGTATAGGCGCCGCGCGCCTGGCCCATCAAGGCGACGCCCGCGGCCGAGCCGATGGACAGAAGCGAGCCGCCCACCCCGGCGGTCATGGTCACCAGCAGCCACTGCCCCACGTCCATCGCCGGATGCATGGTGAGCACCGCGAACATGATGGGGATGTTGTCGACCACCGCCGAGGCGACGCCCACCGCCACATTGGCCGCCGTCGCTCCCCAGCTGCCGTAAATATGGCCGGCGACCCAGTCGAGATAGCCGAAGGCGGCAAGCCCGCCGACGCTCAAGATCACCCCGTAGAAGAACAGCATGGTGTCCCACTCGACAAGGGCGATCTGGCGAAAGATGTCGAACGGCACTACTTGACCGAGGGCGCCGTTATCGTTCACCCGGCGTTCGGCGCGCTGCAGGAAATAGCCGAAAAGCTGAAGAAAGCCCAGGCCCATCAGCATGCCGTAAACGGCCGGCAAGCCGACTTCGTGGCGCATGACGACGGTAAAGGTGATGGTGAGGGCAAACAGCGCCATCACCCATTTGGCGCCAAGCTTCATGCGGACATCATCCCGTTGCCCTTCGGGAATGCCGCCCGGCACCGCCAGCGACATGATGACCGCCGGAATCGCCCAGTTCACCACCGCCGGCACCACCAGATAAAAGAAGGTGAAAAAGGGCAGCACGTCGCGCTGCCAGACCATCAAGGTGGTGACGTCGCCAAAGGGCGAGAATGCGCCCGAGGCATTGGCCGCCACCACCACATTGATGCTGGCAAGGGTCACGAAACGCGGGTTGGCGCGGGCGACGGCCAATACCACGGCGCCCATGAGGAGGGCGGTGGTCATGTTGTCCACCACCGGCGATAAGAGAAAGGCAAGGCCGCCGGTAACCCAGAACACCGCGCGGTAACCGAGGCGCCGGCGCACCAGCCAGGAGCGCAATGCCTCGAACACGTTGCGCTCGGTCAACGCATTGACATAGGTCATCGCCACCAGGAGAAAGCCGAAAAGCTCGGCGAATTCGAGGAAGGTCTCGCGAAACGCATGGTCGGCGCCATGGGGCCCGAGCTTGGGCAGGTTCGCCGCATCCCAGGCGACCATCGCCCAGATGATGCCGGCGGCGATCAGCATCGGCTTTGACTTGCGCAGATGCGTCACCTCTTCCAGCATGACCAGAAGATAGCCGACGGCAAAGACCCCCAGCGCGACGAGCGCTGGTGTGCTGGTGACGGGGTCGGAAGGAACGAGGCCGCCGGTGGCGGCGCTAACAACAAGCGCGGACATGAACGCCAACACTTTCGTAACTGGGGCGCCGATAAGCGCGTCCTGATGATGGGCGCGGAGCATGCGCGAGGCGCGGCTTTAAGGCAAGGGGGTCGTTGAGACGCCGGCAAATGATCGGCGCTGCGGCCAATCGGGGGGCTGGCCTTGTGGACCTTGCGCCAAGTCCGGCCGCTGCCGTTCATTTGACGAAAATCCCAACCTTTCTTCATCTTTGGCTAACCCCCTTGGCCTATGCTGGCAAGCAGGCGTTAAATCAACGATTGGGACTCATATCTTGGCTGAAGAAGTCCGCTGCATCGTCTTTAGCAGCGAGGAAGTGCTGGCGGCGCTGTCGGCGGTCATGCGCCAACGCGGCGATGAGGCACCAGGCGACGGTGCGCCCACCCTTGTGCTCAGCCGCGATGGGAAAGGCCGGCCCATCGCTATGATCGCCTATGTCATGGCCCGGCCGGCATGCGAATTTTCCTTCACCAACCAGGAATTGATGGCCGCCCTGGTGCATTACTGCATGCAAAGCGCCATCCCGCTTGCCAGGCGGGCAAGCAAAATGCTGGACATTGAGAACGACCGGCTGGCCTTGTTCTTGACGTCCGCCAACGCGACCGAGAGCGCAGCGGGACAAGAGCCAAGAGCGCCAGGGACACGGCCTCATCAGCAGTCTCTAACAGGCTCTTAGAGCCCCATCCCCATTCTCGTGTGGTGGATTTGAAGTTCGTTCCATTCTTGGGGGCGGGCTCGTAAACCAACTTCAAATCCAAAACCACATGAGAGTCGAGGGATTGCTCGTGTCCTTGCAAATCATTAAGTTTGCTTGCGAGCGCGCCCCCATATAGAGCGAACTTAAGGATTTGGGACACTCGTGGTCCGCCCCAAACGGACAAATCCATCCGTTTGGGAAAAGTGGACCACTAGATTATTCAATCTGTGGTGCGATTTCTCCAACAGATGGGAACCATCTGTTGGAATCGCACCACTAGCACTGAATGCGCGCCACGAAATCGGTGGCGTCGCCCTTCAGCGCCTCGCTTTCGGTCAGCCGGCCAGTAACCGTGCAGCGGCGCAGGATTTCCTCCACCACCTGGCGCACGTCCTGGGCCGTCGCTGGCTGCGCCTCGCGCAGCGCATCCCGCACCGCGGCGCTCACCTCGTAACGGCTGAGCGCGCCCGCGCCCGCGCCGCCCAATGTTCCCCCCGCCAGCCAGAGCCAGGAAACCGCCGTCAGGCTTGCGAAAATGATCCGGTCTGTCGTGGTTTGCATGACGCTTCTCCTTGGTGCATGCTGCGCTCCCCATGTGAGCGGCCTGAAGGAAAGAGTATAAGCCATGACCAAGTCCCTGATAATCGCCCTCCTCCTGGGAATGTTGGTGAGCGCTTGTGGCGACAAGACCGAATCGGGAAACGAGCCTGCGATGACGAATGAAGCCAATCTTGACGACCCTTATCTGTGGCTGGAGGAGATCGAGGGCGAAAAGGCGCTGGCCTGGGTCAAGGCGCGTAATGGCGAGAGCTTGGACGTGCTCGAAGGCGAGCCCGGCTTTGCCGAATACCGGGCGCGCGCCGAGGCCATTCTGTCGGCCAAGGACCGCATCCCCTATGTCAGTTTCATCGGCGGCCAGCTCTATAATTTGTGGCGGGACGAAGACCATGTGCGTGGCCTGTGGCGGCGCACGACGCTGGTATCTTATGAAAGCGCCGACCCGGTGTGGGAGACGGTGCTCGACCTCGATGCGCTGGCCAAGGCGGAGGGCGAGAATTGGATTTGGGGCGATGCTCAATGCCGCGGCACCGATCACCGGCGCTGCCTCATCACTCTGTCGCGCGGCGGCACGGACGCGGCGGTGGTGCGGGAATTCGACCTTAGGAGCAAGGCGTTCGTCGCTGACGGGTTCATGGTCGAGGAAGCCAAGACCTGGTTTGCCTGGTATGACGACGATACTCTCATCATCGGCAGCGATTTTGGACCCGGCAGCCAGACCGAGGCCGGCTATCCCCGCTTCCTCAAGCTGTGGCGGCGCGGCGAGACGCTTGCCGAAGCGCCGCCCATATTCGAGGTTCCCGTCACCGCCATGGGGGCGACGGCGCATTCCGAGCTTGGCCACGACCGCGCCGACCGCCTGCTCTTCGGCCTCAAGACCTTCTGGAGCAGCCAAAGGGTCCATCTCAAGGCCGATGGCGCCCAGGTTGCCTGGCCGCTGCCCGAGGACGCGGACTTCAAGACGCTGCTTGGCGGCTATGTCCTGGCGCTGCTGCGCAGCGACTGGAGTGAGGATGGGGTCACCTATCCCCGCGGCAGCCTGGTGGCCTATGCCATCGACCCCTTGCTCGCCGATGGCGCGACCGTCATCGAGCAGGTGCTTATCCCCGGGGCGCGGGCTTCCATCCAGGACGTGATGGCCGCCCAATCGACGCTTTATGTCAGCCTTCTCGACAATGTGACGGGCAAGCTTTTGGCGCTGCGCCGCGGTCCTGACGGGTGGGTCGCGATGCCGGTGGACCTGCCGGAAAACGGGCGCCTGACGATCAGCGCCACCGATTCCCAATCGGAGCGCGCTTTCGTCAATTTCGAAGGCTTTCTCACCCCCGACAGCCTCTATCTGGTGGGCGATGGCCCGGTGCGCCGGGTCAAGGCCTTGGCCGAGCGCTTCGATGCCTCCCGCCTCATGGTGGAGCAGCGCCAGGCGACCTCGAAGGACGGCACGCAAGTCCCTTACTTCCTCATCCGCCCCAAGGACATGGCGATGGACGGGACGACGCCTTTATGGATGTGGTCCTATGGCGGCTTCGAAATTCCGCTGACCCCTCGTTATGTCAGTCCAGGGGTCCAGTTCTGGCTCGAGGAAGGCGGCGCTTATGTGGTCGCCAACATCCGCGGCGGCGGCGAGTTCGGGCCGCAATGGCATCAGGCGGCGTTGCTTAAGAACCGACAACGCGCCTATGACGATTTCGCCGCCGTCGCTTCAGACCTCATCGCCAATAAAATCACCTCGCCCCGGCGCCTTGGCATTTCCGGGCGCTCCAATGGCGGGCTGTTGATGGGGGTGCAGCTTACCCAGCAGCCAAAGCTCTATAACGCCGTCATCATCGGGGTGCCGCTCCTCGACATGCTGCGCTACGACAAGCTGCTCGCCGGCGCTTCCTGGATTGGCGAATATGGCGATCCCGGTGACGCTGAAATGCGCAAGGCCATCCTTGGCTATTCGCCTTATCAGAATCTGCGCGCCGAGGCGGATTATCCCGAAGTCTTCATCTACACCTCGACCAAGGACGACCGGGTTCATCCCGGGCACGCCCGCAAATTCGCCGCCCGCCTGATGGCGCAAGGCCACCCAGTGCTTTACTATGAAAACATCGAGGGCGGCCATGCTGGGGTCGCCAACCTCAAGCAGGAGGCCTATCGCGCCGCGCTCGAGCTGGTTTATATGAACCGCCGCTTGCGCTGAGCCTGTTGAGAGAGTGGACTTAGCGGGCGAGAGCGCCCAAGGCGCATTCCATGGCGTCAAGGCCGTTTTTCTGGACCACGGTGATGGGATCGCCAGGGCATATCCGGGTTGCGCCCGCGGCAAAGCGGAAGCGGCCATTGTGCGCCAATTGAAAGCATTCCTCGGCCATCTTGCCGGTCAACGTCGTGCCGTCGGCGAGCAGCAGGGCAACCGTATAATCATCGATCACCTTGGTCGACTGAACGGCGCTGGCGGCGATGCAGCCATCGCCATCGAGGCCAGAAAGCGCAGGCGCCTCTTGGGCATGGGCCGGCAGCGGGCTGGCGCTTAAGGCAAGTCCCGCCGCGACAAAAGCAGCAACGCAGGATTTCATGGGTGGAAACCTCGAAAAACGCGCCGCACCACGGCGCGCGGGCCGCCGGAACCTTCCCCGGCGCAAGGCTTAAAATCGCGCGCCGCCCATTTTCCCGCAAGGGCCTGGCAAAAAATATTTTTTCTGTCCTCTGGCGGCTGTATTCGCACCGTACGCGGCGTGGCTGGCGGGCTCAGCCGGCATCCTTGTCCTTGGACGTGCTCATCTTCGCTTCGTCCTTCAGCTTTTTCGCCTCCTCCTGCGTTATCGGCACGAACTTGCCAAGGCCGCAGCTTGCTCCCCGTTGCAGGCCGCCGATATCGCCGCCCCCCGTGCGCAAGAGGACGGTGATGATGTCGGTGTTGCACAATTGGGTAAGGGAAGTCGCATAGGTGAAGCTTTCCTCAAATCCCAGTTGCGGGCAATTATGCGGCAATTCATTGAGGTAGATATCCTTGCCCTTCATGTAGAAGAGGATCTGGCGGTCGTTGAGGATATCGGTGCGCTGGATACGCGGGATGGAAACGCACAGCGCGCCTTCACCATCCGCTGGCGGCGGGGCCTTGTCTTGCTTTTCTCCGGCATAAGCGCTGCTCGTCGCCCCCAAGGCGGCGGCAAGTACTGCTATGGAAAGGACAGACTTCATGGCGGGTCTCCCAGCTTCCTTTTCCCATCGATAGCCTAAGGCAAGCGATCTGAACCGCGGCTGAACGCCGGGTCAATAGCCGATCGCCGCGCCGGCCTTGCGCATTTCCGGAGCTCAGCCGCGAAAGGCGTCCTTGAGGCGGCGCACCGCGCCAAGCCGGGCCGCGTCGGGAGCGCGCAGAAAAGGGTTGGTCGCCTTTTCCTCGCCCAGGGTGGACGGCACGGTGGCAAGGCCCTGGGCACGGGCGGCGGCAACGTCGGCCATGCGCGCCACCAAGGCTGCATTGCCGGGCTCGACGGTCAAGGCGAAATGGCCGTTGGCCATGGTATATTCATGGGCGCAGTAGACCCGGGTGGCGTCGGGAAGGGCCTTTAGCTTGGCGAGCGAGTCGTACATCTGCTGCGCCGTGCCCTCGAACAAGCGGCCGCAGCCCAGGGCGAAAAGGGTGTCGCCGCAGAACAAGGCATCGCTTGCGGCGAAATAAAAGGCGATGTGACCCCGGGTATGGCCGGGGACATCGAAAACCCGCGCTTGCGCCGTGCCGAGTGGATAGTCATCGCCCTCGCCAACGGCAATGTCGAGGCCGGGGATGCGGGCGGCGTCGGCGCGGGGGCCGACGATGGTGCAGCCCGTTGCCGCCTTCAAGGCGAGGTTGCCGCCCACATGGTCGCCATGATGATGGGTGTTGAGGATATGGCTCAAGCGCCAGCCCCGCCGCGCCGCTTCTTCCAGCACCGGCTCGGCGAGCGCCGGGTCGACCGCGGCGGTGGCGCCGCTTTCCGGCTCATGGACAAGATAAATGTAATTATCCGCCAGCACCGGGATTTGCACGATATCGAGGCGCGCCGCCATCACCAGATTCCTTGATTGGGCATCGACGCCCAAGGCTCGCACAGCGGCAGGGCGCCGCCCTTTTGCAAAAGCTCGACGGAAATGCCGTCGGGCGAGCGCACGAAAGCCATCCGGCCATCGCGCGGCGGGCGGTTGATGACAATGCCCCGGTTCATCAAATGCTGGCAGAGGGCATAGATATCCTCCACCTCATAGGCAAGGTGGCCGAAATTGCGCCCCTGGGTATAGGCTTTCTCGTCCCAATTATAGGTCAGCTCCACTTGCGCCGCTTCATCGCCCGGCGCGGCAAGGAACACCAGGGTATAGCGGCCCTTGTCATGGTCCTTGCGCTTCAATTCCGTCAGCCCCAAGCCGTTGCAGTAGAAGTCAAGGCTTTGCTCAAGGTCGCTGACGCGCACCATGGTATGAAGATATTTCACCGGCCGTGATCCTTTTTATCCGTCTTGCAAAATATAAGATGGGCCCGCGCCCTTTCTACCCCGCAAGCCGTTCCTTAAGCGCTGCCGGCAAGGCCGTCGCCTTGCCAGCTTGCTGGTCGGTCCACACCCAAACCACTTCGCCCATTGCCCGCACGTCCCCTTCGCCCGCCATGCCTAGAGCTTCAAGGGCAAAAGTCACGGACGAGCGGCCAAGACGGGCGACCCGCACGGTGATGTCCACCTCCTCATCAAGGCGGATCGGCCGGCGATAGTCCACCGTCGCGCGCGCCACGTGGAAATCATGGGACGCCCCCGGCGGCGGCAAGGCAAAGTTCAATGCTCGCAAATATTCGCCAAGGGCGATATCGAAGAAAGTGAGGTAATGGGCGTTGTAAACGACCCCCTGGAGATCGACCTCGTGATAGCGCGCGCGGTGGCGGTAGGCGACAAACGGATTGTCCTTGTTCATGCCCGCGACTGTGCCTGGAGATGGGCGCCATTGACAAGGCGCAATACGCAATAAATGCCGCCCTTGGCGCTGCTTTATGCTATTATTGATAGCGAATGCGCGGCTGAGAAGGAGGCTTTACGATGAACCCCATCATGCGTGGCGTCTTGGCGTCCCTGTGCGCCTTCGCGCTGGCCGGCGGTGCTGCCCTGGCGCAAACCCCGGACATTCAGTTTGGCGGGCGGATCGGCAAATACCTGCCGCGAATCGATGCCGTCGAACGGGAAAGGGAGATCAACTTCCGCGATCGGCTGGATGACAAGAGGGGGCTAAGCCGTTCGATCATGCGCTATAATCAAACCCGTTTCGCCGACGTTGCCTGGGCCGGCGCCCTCGCCGTTCCGCGGGCCGAGGACTATGGCGTCAAAAGCCTGCTCGAAGGCCTGGTGCGGCTTAGCCTTGCGCGCATCGGCCGCGCCGAGGACGCCGACGATATCCGCCTCACCTTGAACTGGATGACGGTGCCCAACCATTCCGTCGCGGTCATCAACTTTGCCAACACCTACGCCAAGGGGCGCATCGCCCGGATCGATCCCGCGACCGGCAAGGAGCTGGAAAGCCACAAGGTGATGGTCAATTTCGTGCCGCGTTTCTCGGTCGATCCCAATTATCAGGGGCCGGATTTCGCTTTTCTGGAAACCGACGAAGCCAATCGGGTGGGCCCCGTGCTTGCCTATTTCGTGTCGAAGGCGCTGGCCAAGCTTTACCCCGAGGCGGACCTGCCCGAAGTGACGATGGTCGTGGTGTCCGATGGCATCGACCGGGTGCTCACCAATTAACTGCGTATCGTCGGGATAAAGCGAAGGCGCGCCATCGCCGCCCTTTTTTCATCAGGGCTTGAGGATGAGCTTGCCGAAGTTTTCGCCCCTGAACAGCATCAGCAGGCGCTCGGGAAACGTCTCCAGCCCCTCGACGATATGCTCGCGCGCCTTCAGCTTGCCCGCCGCCAGCCAGCCCGCCATCTCGCGCGCCGCCTCGCCATAGCGGTGGCGATAGTCGAACACGACGAAGCCTTCCATGCGTGCGCGATTGACGAGGAGGGCTAGGTAATTGGCCGGTCCCTTGACCGCCTCCAGGGCGTTGTATTGCGAAATGGCGCCGCAGATGACGATCCGCGCCCCCTTGTTGATGCGCCGCAGCACCTCATCGAGAATGTCGCCCCCGACATTGTCGAAATAAACGTCGATGCCGTTGGGGCAGTGCGCCTTGAGGCCCTTGGCGAGATCGCTCGCCTTATAGTCGATGCAGGCGTCGAACCCCAGCTCGTTGACCACATATTGGCATTTCTCGGTGCCGCCGGCGATGCCCACCACATGGCAACCCTTAAGCTTGGCGATCTGACCGACGACGGCGCCGACCGCGCCCGCCGCGCCGGAGACGACGACGGTTTCCCCCGCCTTGGGGCGGCCGACATCGAGAAGCCCGAAATAAGCGGTCATGCCCGGCATGCCAAGGACGGAAAGATAGCGCGGCAAGGGCGCCAGCCGCGCATCGACCTTATCGAGCCCGCGCGCCGGCACGGTGGCGTAGCGCTGGACGCCCAAAAGACCGACCACATGATCGCCCACCGCCATATCGGGCGCGCGGCTGTCGACGACATGGCCGACGCCGATCGCCCGCATCACCTCCCCGAGGCCCACGGGGTCGATATAGGACTTGCCTTCGTTCATCCAGCCGCGCATCGCAGGATCGAGGGAAAGAAAATCCACCGCCACCAGCACTTCGCCCTCGCTCGGCGGCCGCGCCGCTTCGGCGACGACGCTGAAATCATCAGGGACAGGCGTGCCCGACGGGCGCTTGGCAAGGCGGATTTGGGTGTTTTGCGGCGTGGGCATGATATTTCTCTCCTCGATGCGGCCGTGGAATGGACGATGAACGATGATAATCACCGCCTTGCCGAAAAGCACCATCAAGATACACAGCTTTGGCGCTTGCCGATGTCGGCGCGAGGCCGGCGCCACAATCAGCCATGCTCGCCTGTGGCACTGCGACGATACAAGGCTTCCAAGGTCGGGCCATAGATTTTCTTGATGACGTGTCGGCGGATTTTCAAGGTCGGCGTCATTTGCTCGTTCTCGATGGTGAATGGTTCGGCGGCGACCGCGAAGCGGCGGATTTTCTCGGTCACCGAAAGCCGCGCGTTGACCCGGGCGACAGCGTGGTCGAGCGCCTGGTGAAGGGAGGCATCGCCCCGCACCGCGGCAAGCGAGGCTTCCTTGCCCTGGCGCGCCGCCCATTCGCTGAGCCATTCGCCATCGGGCACCAGAAGGGCCACCATATGCGGCTTTTGCTCGCCATAGATCATCGCCTGCATGATCTCGGGCTCGAGCGCCAGCATGCCTTCGACCCGCTGCGGCGACACATTGTCGCCCTTGTCGTTGACAATGAGGTCCTTTTTCCGGTCGGTGATGACGATATGGCCGTCGGCATCGATATGGCCCACATCGCCAGTGTGGAGCCAGCCGTTCTTAAGAACGCAGGCCGTCGCTTCCCGGTCGCGCCAATAGCCATGCATCACCAGCTCGCCGCGCACCAGGATTTCGCCGTCCTCGGCGATCCTCACCTCGGTGTCCCTCAACGGGGGCCCAACCGTATGCATCTTGTTGTTGGTCTTGCGGTTGGCGGCGATCACCGGGGCCGCCTCGGTCTGGCCATAGCCCTGCACCATGACGAGGCCGAGGGCGTTGAAAAAAAGGCCCACCTCGGGGTTGAGCGGCGCGCCGCCGGAGACCATGGCCTTGATATGGCCGCCGAATTTCTTTTGCACCTTGCGCCGCACCAGGATATCGAGCAGCCGGTTGTAAAGCCGCTCGACGCCGTTGAGGGAGGCGGGATCGGCATGGGCCTTGGCGCCCAGCTTGACCGTGCGCTCGAACAAACGCTGGCGCAAGCCGCCTTCCTTCTCGATTTCACGGGTGATGCGGGTGCGCAGGACCTCGAACAGACGTGGCACCACCACCATGATGGTGGGCCGCGCCTCGGCGATGTTGGCGGCGAGCTTGTCCAGCCCTTCGGCGTAATAAATCTGGGCGCCGATGGATATGGGGAGAAACTGACCGGCGGTATGCTCATAAGCATGGCTGAGGGGGAGGAAGGACAGAAACACGTCGTGCCCGAGGCCGAAATCCTCGACGATGTCCCGCGCCCCGGCGCAATTATGGAGGATCGCGCCATGGTGCTGCATCACCCCCCGCGGGCTGCCGCCGGTGCCGGAGGTGTAGATAAGACAGGCCGTGTCGCTGCGCTTCAGGCGCGCCGCCGAGGCGGCGATATCGCTCAACCGCGTGCGGTGGTTGTCTTCCAGAAGCCCGAGCCAGGAGTAGATATCCACATTGAGCCCCTGGTTCACATGCGCGCTTTCCAGGGTGATCATGAAGCGCAAGGAGTTGAGTTCGTGGGCGACGGGTAAAATCGACTTGATGAGCTTCCGGCTGGAAACGATCACCCCCTTGGCCCCGGCATTGTCGAGCACATACATATAATCGCGCTCGGCATAGGTGGTGTAGATGGGCACCGTAATGCCGCCTGCCGCCATGATCGCAAGATCGGCGATCAGCCACTCCGGGCGATTCTCGGCGACAATGGCGACCCGGTCGCCACGCTCCACCCCCAATTTGCGCAAGGCGCCCGCCATGCGGGCAACGTCGGCCGCAACGTCGCGCCAGCTCAGGGCGCGGTACTTACCGTCAAGTTTGCGCCACAGGAACGGCTTTTTCTTGAGCCGCGCCGCCTGGTCGAAAAACATGGTGACAAGGTTGGGCCAGGTTTCCGCGGTCAGCGCCGCGTCGTTCTTACCCCTACTCATAATGCCTTTTCAGTGTTGTTCTTTCCCTCAGTGGACCTAGCACTGCATAGCTCGCCATGCTGGGCAAGCCCTTTTTCTTCGCGGATAGCCGGCGGCAAATGCGGACCGTGGCTATATTGCATCTACACAAAAGGTCGTTGGAAAGAAAATATCAAAGCGGCAGCGCCGTATCATATTTGATTTCCTTTAAGGCGACCGAGGAGCGCACTTGCGCAATGCCGGGCAATTTCAGAAGGCTGTCATGAAGAAAGGCGTTGAAGGCATCGATATCGGGGACGAAGACCTTAAGCACATAGTCCGCATCGCCCGTGGTCTCATAGCATTCCACCACCTCCGGGCATTCGAGGATTCGCGTTTCGAAGCTTTCGACCGTGCCCTCGGCGTGGCGAAGCAGCGTCACCTGGACGATCATGCACAGATTAAGTCCCAGCCGGCGGCGATCGAGGAGCGCGGCATAGCGGCGAATGATCCCGCTTTCCTCCAGCTCTTTAAGGCGGCGCCAGCAGGGCGAGGTGGAAAGCCCGGCCTGGACGGCAAGGTCTTGCACCGTGATCCGCCCATCTTCCTGAAGAATGCGCAATATCTTTTTTGAAAATTGATCTAGTTGCATTAATTTTTTCCATATTATTCCATTTTACGGAAAAAATATACCCAAAATTCCTGAAAGCAAGGTAAAACAAGAAAAGTAATTTCTGCTTTTGCGGGCTATCATGTGGCGTTTGACAAGCAAGGATGCGCCATGTCCGCCGCCCGCCATGCCGCCCCCGCCATCGACCGCGATTATGCCCTGGGCGACAATCTTACACGCAGCTCGGGGCGGGTTTATTTGACCGGCACCCAGGCCTTGGTGCGGCTGATGCTGGACCAGGCGCGGCTTGATCGCGCCGCCGGCCGCAACACCGCCGGCTTCGTTTCCGGCTATCGCGGCTCGCCCCTGGGCGCCGTCGATCAGCAGATGTGGCGCGCCAAGGCGGCTCTGGACGCCCATGGGGTGCGCTTCCTGCCAGCGATCAACGAGGATCTGGCGGCGACCGCCTGCTTGGGCAGTCAACGCATTGGCGCCGACCCCAAGCGCCGGGTCGATGGCGTCTATGCCCTGTGGTATGGCAAGGGTCCCGGGGTTGACCGGGCGGGCGATGCGCTGAAGCACGGCAACGCCTATGGCACCTCTCCCTTGGGCGGCGTTCTGGTGGTCGCCGGCGATGACCATGGCTGCGTCTCCTCGTCCATGCCGCACCAGTCCGACCACGCCTTCATGGCGTGGTCGATGCCGGTCCTTCATCCGGCCAGCATCGCTGATTATCTCGAATTCGGCCTTTATGGCTGGGCCTTGTCACGTTTTTCCGGGGCCTGGGTTGGCTTCAAGGCGATCTCGGAAGTGGTGGAGGGCGGTGCTTCCCTCGCCCTGCCGGCCTTGCCCCGCTTCCATGTGCCGGCGTTCGAGGCGCCGCCCGGTGGCCTTCACCTGCGCTGGCCCGATTATCCCAGTCTCGACATTGAAGCCCGGATCGCCGCCAAGCTTGCCGCCGCCCGCGCCTTTGCCGAGGACAACGCCATCGACCGCCTTCTCAGCAATCCGGAGGCGGCCGATCTTGCCATCCTCACCACCGGCAAGGCCCATGGCGATGTCATGGAAGCGCTGCGGGTCCTTGGGCTCGACCTCGACGCGCTTACCCAGCTTGGCGTCCGGCTTTACAAAATCGGCCAGAGCTTTCCCTTGGCGCCCCGCCGGCTTGACCATGCGCTGCGCGGCGTCGCCCATGTCCTTATCGTCGAGGAAAAGGGCCCCATCGTCGAAAATCAAGTGAAGGACCTGCTTTACAACCGCGCCGCCGACGCCCGCCCCTCGGTCAGCGGCAAGACCGACGCGATGACCGGCGCGCCCTTCCTTTCCGCCTTGGGCGAGCTGCGCCCGTCGCGGGTGGCGGGCCCTCTGGCGGCCTGGCTTGCCCGCCACCGCGATCTGCCGCAGCTTGCGGCGCGGCTTTCGCTGTTCGCGCCGTCCGCGCCGCTCAAGACGGCAGCCGACAGCTTGCGGCGCACGCCTTATTTTTGCTCCGGCTGTCCGCACAACACCTCGACCCGGGTGCCGGCGGGCAGCCGGGCGCGCGCGGGCATCGGTTGCCATTTCATGGCGGCGTGGATGGAGCGCGACACCGACGGCCTCATCCAAATGGGCGGCGAGGGCGTCGACTGGATCGCCCAATCCCTGTTCAGCGACGAGCCGCATCTGTTTCAAAACCTGGGCGATGGCACCTATTTCCATTCCGGCTCGATGGCGATCCGCCAGGCGATCGCCGCCGGCGCCAACATCACCTATAAAATCCTCTATAACGACGCGGTGGCGATGACCGGTGGCCAGCCCGTGGATGGCGTTCTCACGGTGCCGCAAATCGCCGCCCAAGTGTTGGACGAAGGCGCGCGCGAGGCGGTCGTCGTCACCGACGAGCCGGAGAAATACGCGCAAGCTAGCTTGCCCAGTGGCGTCAGCGTCCAGCATCGCGCGATGCTGGATATGGTGCAGCGCCGCCTGCGCGAGATAAAGGGCGTGACCGTTCTCATTTACGATCAGACCTGCGCCGCGGAAAAGCGCCGGCGGCGCAAAAAAGGCGACTATCCCGATCCGCCGCGGCGGGTTTTCATCAATGCTGAAATATGCGAGGGCTGCGGCGATTGCGGCCGCGCCTCCAACTGCTTGTCGGTCATTCCGGTGGAGACCGAGTTGGGCCGCAAGCGCGCCATCGACCAGGCCTCGTGCAACAAGGACTATAGCTGTGTCGAGGGCTTTTGCCCCTCCTTCGTTTCGGTCATCGGCGGCGCGGTGCGCAAGACCGGCGCCGCCACCCTTGACGAAGCCCAGCTTGAGGCCGCGCTTGGCGACCTTGCCGAGCCGGCCATCGCTGATCTTGCCAAGCCCTTCAATCTGCTTTTCGCCGGCGTTGGCGGCACCGGGGTGGTGACGGTCGCCGCCCTGGTCGCCATGGCCGCCCATCTGGAAGGCAAGGGGGCAAGCCAGCTCGATTTCATGGGTTTTGCGCAAAAAGGCGGCGCGGTGCTGTCCCATGTGCGGCTGGGCGCCACGCCAGCGCTGCTCCACCAAGTGCGCATCGACGTCGGCGCGGCGGATGTGGTCATGGCCTGCGATCCGCTGGTCGCCGCCAACAGCGAGGCCCTTGCCACCATCGCCCGGGGCCATAGCCGGGTCATCGTCAACGACCATGAGCTGGTGACCGGCGACTTTACCCGCAACCCAGACTTTTCCCTTAACCGCCCAGCGTTGATCGCCAAGCTTGCCCACGCCGCCGGCGCTGGACGGCTGGAGGCGATCGACGCGGTGGCCGCCGCCCAGCGGCTGATGGGCGATGGCATCGGCGCCAATGTGCTGTTGCTCGGCTACGCCTGGCAGAAGGGATTGATTCCGGTAAGCCGCGCCGCGCTTGAACGGGCCATAGAGCTCAATGGCGTCGCGGTGAGGAGCAACCGGCGCGCTTTTGCCCTCGGCCGCTTAATGGCGGCGGGCGCGCCGGTTGTCGCATTGGAGGCGGGGGCCAAACCGGCGCCGCGCGACCTGGCAGGCATCCTCGCCCACCGCAGCGGCCTTTTGCGCGCCTATCAGTCGCCGGCCTATGCCGCCCGTTTCGAGCGCCTGGTGGCGCTCGTCGCCAAGGCGGAAGCGGCGCTCGACGGCGAGGATCGGCTGGCCAAGACGGTCGCGCGCAATCTTTACAAGCTGATGGCCTATAAGGATGAATATGAAGTGGCGCGGCTTTATGCCGATGGCCGTTTTGCCAAAGCCGTGGCGCGGGTCTTTGAAGGCGATTATCGCCTGCGCTTCCACTTGGCGCCGCCGATCTTGGGAAGGAAAAAGCCAGGCAGCGACCTTCCCGCCAAGTCAACCTTCGGCCCCTGGATGATGCTGGCGTTCAAAGCCCTTGCCCGCTTTAAATGGCTGCGCGGGACGCCCCTAGACCCCTTCGGCCGCACGGCGGAACGGCGCATGGAGCGGGCGCTGATCGCCCAATATGAAGCCGACCTTGCCCATGTCGCGGCCCATCTTACCGCCGCCAACAAGGCCGCCGCCCTGGCCCTTGCCGCCGTGCCGGAAGAAATTCGCGGCTTTGGCCATGTGAAACGCGCCAGCGTGGACAAGGCGGCGGCGCGGCGCGCAGCGTGGCTTGCCGCCTTCAACGACCCCCAAGGCAACGAGGTGATTGCCGCATGAGCGACAAACCCCAGCCCCGCCCAAGTCTTCATGATATCAAGCCCTATGCCGCTGGCGAAAGCACCGTTGCCGGGCGGCGCAAGATTATCAAGCTTGCCTCGAACGAATCCCCCCTTGGGCCTTCGCCCCGGGCGGTCTCGGCCTTTCAAGCCGCCGCGCATCTGCTCGCCCGCTATCCCGACCCCGACCAGCGCGCGCTGCGCGCGGCTTTGGCGCAGCTTCACGGTCTCGATCCCGCCGGGCTCATCATCGGCACCGGCTCGGAAGCGTTGCTCGACGTCATCATCCGTTGCTATGCGGGACCGGGGGATGAGGTGCTGTTCCCGGCCTTTTCCTTCCCCGTCTACCCCATCGCCGCCCGCGCCGCCGGGGCCACCCCCATCGAAGCCGAAGCGCCAGGCTATGGCGCCGATGTCGATAGGCTGCTGGCGCAAGTCAGCCCTGCCACCAAGCTGGTGGTCATCGCCAACCCCAACAATCCCACCGGCACTTGGATCGATGCCGGCGCCTTGCGCCGCCTGCGGGCGGGTCTGCCCGCCGCCGTGCTCCTCGTCATCGACAGCGCCTATGCCGAATATATGGGGGATGCGGATTACGAGGCCGGCCATGCCCTGGTGGCGGCGGGCAATGTCATCGTCACCCGCACCTTTTCCAAGGCCTATGGCCTGGCCAGCGCGCGGGTCGGCTGGGCCCATGGAACGCCAGAGATGATCGACGTCTTGCGCCGGGTGCGCGGCGTCTTTCCGGTGACCGGGCCGTCGCTGGCGGCGGCGCAGGCGGCGCTGGAGGACCAACAGCATCTGAGACGCGTGGTTGCCATGAACGCCCAGCTTCTTCCCTGGTTTGGCAAGGCGCTGGCGGCGCGCGGGATCCGCGTTCTTGATAATGTGCGGGGTAATTTCCTCCTTGCCCTCTTTGATGCCTGGCCGGGCGGCGCCACGGCTGCGGATGCCGCCTTGCGGGCCCAGGGCATCATCGTTCGCCCGGTTGGCGTGCCGAACGCCTTGCGCATTTCCCTTGGCGCCCGCGAGGAGCTTGAAGCCTGCCTGGCCGCGCTTGACGCCGCGCCCGTGGCGCGCGTGGCGAGCGCTTAACGCGGGTCCGTTGCGCGTCTGCTCTCTTGTTCCGCCATGTCCTTGACCAGCGTCTGCCGACAGGCGGAACGGGAGAGGCAGCGGTCGATATAGGCATTGAGTATCGGGCGGGCTGGCAAAATACCGAAAATCTTAGGAAAGTCCGCCACCGCTCCCAGCATAATGATGCTAGAGCGGGCTGCGATTGGTTTGAATCGAAGAGGGATTCCCAAGAGGCCTTGGATGCGATTCAAGATTTGGGCTGGCCTCCATACCCAGCCCCATGCTTGAATCACATCACGAGCCCTAGAGTCCGGAACCTAGAAAACCCCCTTGCGATCCAAACCAATCACAGCTCGCTCTGGGCCCATGCCGGTCACTCGTTACCGCCGTTGGCATTACAGCTTATCGCGCAGCATCAGAAATTAAACTTGGTCCTTACATAGAGGAGCCGTCCCCGCGGGTCATAGGTGCGGCTTTCGAAGCCGCCATCGGTGCGCACGAAGGGCGGCGCCTTGTCAAGCAAGTTGATGGCGCCGATGGTGAGCTGGGCCCCCTGCAGCGGGCCATAGGCTTCAAAGGTGTAGCTATACTGCAAGTCGAGCGTGGTCATGCTGGATACCCGCACTGGATCGACCACTTGCGTCAAGTCGGGGAGGCCGGGAAGACCGGGCGCCAGCGGCGGCAGCTCGGCGAAAATGGTGTTGCGGTCGTCCAGCATGCCGCCGATGCGGCGCACGAAGAGCGCGCCTTGATGGCCGCCTTTTACCCATAGTGCGGAAAAGTTGGTGCGCAATTCGGGCACCGGATCGGCGAAGGTGAGCCGGTTGGTGCGGCCCGCGCCGCTCACCGTGATGCCATCAAAGCCGGTGATGCTGTATTTGTTGACATAGGTGCCATCGACGCCAAAGCGCAGGACGCCGGCGTTCCCCACATCCAGTGTATAGGCGACAGAGAAATCGAGCCCGTTGGTCTTGATCTGGTTGTCGTTGGTGAACAAGGTGGTGATGGTGAGCAAACCGCCCGTCGAAGCATTGCGAATGACCGCGGCCTGCTTGTCGCCGAAACTGGGCAAGGGCGCGCCGGCGGCGGCGAACAGCGCCAGTGAATCGGCGGGGATTTCCGAAATCACATTGTCGAAATTGAACGACCAGAAATCGACGCTGAACTCGAGACCTTCGGCCGGCTCGAAGGTGGCGCCAAGGTTGTAGGTGCTCGATGTCTCGGGCCGCAGTTCCTCATTGCCCTCGGTGCGGATGGCGATGAAGGGCTGGCCGCCAAAGGGGTCGCGCACCGAATTCAAGGTCGTCTGGTTGCCAAAGGTCTGGAACAGCGAGGGGGCGCGGAACGAAGTGCCCCAGGAGCCGCGCAAGGTGAGACTGTCCACCGGCCGGTAAAGGATCGATACTTTGGGATCGAGGGTATCGCCCACATTGCCGCTGTAGTTTTCATAGCGCAGGGCGCCGTTCAATTCGAGATTGTCCATGAGCGGCAGGTTGAGTTCGGTGAAGAAGGCCCAGACATTGCGGCTGGCGTTAAAATCAGCGGTGGGCTGGGTGACGAACAAGCGGTCGCCGGCATTGGTGTCGGCGTCCAGATCGGACGATAAGCTTTCGTCGCGATATTGGAAGCCGACGGCAAGACCCGCGGTGCCCGCCGGCATGTCGAACAGATCGCCGGAGACGACGGCGTCGAAGACGTTGAGCTTGGAGGTGTTCTCGAAAATAATGTCGGAGACGATGAACTGGAGAATTTCATTGCTGTTGCGCACCGGCACCAAAATGGGGTTGCCATCGGGCCCGGCGAGGGGCTGGAAGGTCTGCGGATTGAGCACGGGCACCCGAACGTTGGGGTCGGCGATGAAGCCGGAGCCGAAGATATTATAGAACTGGCACGGCCCGACGCCGGGAATGCCGGTCGCGGGGTCGCAGCCCTCGCCGCCAAGCCCCGCCAAGGCCAGCAAGGTCTTTGACCGCACGCCATCGGTCGAGCGCAGGCGATAATCATTGACGCCGCGGGTAAAAGCGAGGTCGAAATACCAGGTGTCGGAAAGGTCGCCGTGGGCGCCGGCGCTCACCCGATAGGTGTCGTATTTGAAGAAATTGGGGTTGGGCCGGTCGGTGAAGAAATCGCCATTGAGCTGGCCATTGCCCGGGCTGCGGCCAATGACGATGGTGCCGGGTCCGAAGGGGTTGAAGGGGTTGATCGCCGGGATGGTGAAGGGCGAGGTGATGGGAAAGTTGGAGGTGTTGCGCTCCGCCCGGTTGCGGGCATAGGAGAACTCGGCGAAAATCTCCACCGCGTCGGTCAATTGATGGGTGAGCTTGGTATAGCCCTGGATGCGCTCTTCATCGGGGATGACCGAAAAATAGGGACCGAAGTCGAGGGAGCATTGCCCCAATGCGCCGATCGCTGAAATGCCGGCGGCGCTATTGCCCACTTGCGGGGGGAGCAATTGAGTATCGTCCTCGAAATTCTGCGCGATCGTCGCGCAATTGGGGTCAGGCACGAAGGGGGTGTTGAAGGTGGACTGCTGCCCCGCCGCCAGCGCCGCCTGCTGGCGCGCGACGATCTGCGCCTGGATCTGGCCCATGATCAAGCTGGGGTTAAGTCCCGCTAACGCCAAGGCTTGGGGGACGCCGAGGGACGCCAAAACCGCCGTGGTAAGGCCATCGGCGATGCTGTCCGGGGCTGGAAGGAAGCCGCCGAACACCATGGTGGGGTTGCCATTGCCGTCAACGCCTGGCACCAGATTGAGCTGACCCGGCGCAATAAAGGGCGTAAAGCCGTCAAAGGCCTGGGTAAAGGCCGGCAGGAGGGGATTGTTGGTCGCCGCCATGAACTGCGAGGACGGCACCACGAAATTGGGCGGAAAGGCGGTATTGGAAGATACCGAAAGATAATAAGGCGCGCCCTCGGCACCGCGGCGCAGGTCGCGCTCGCGGCTCGACAATTCGGTGCGGTTGAAATAAGAGGCGGCGACGACGAAATGGGTGCGGTCATCGCCCGCGCCCCACAGGCCGGAAACCCTTAAGTCGGACGATGATTTTTCCGTCACCGACTGAAAATCGGCGTTGAGCTCGAGGCCTTCGAAATCATCGCGGGTGATGAAGTTGACGACGCCCGCGACGGCGTCGGTGCCGTAGAGCGCGGCGGCGCCGTCTTTCAAGATCTCCACCCGGTCAACGGCGATCATCGGCACCAGCGAAGCGGTATCGACGAAGTTGAGGCCGCCATCGGTGGGCGCGGCAGACCCCACCTGGCGCCGGCCGTTGAGCAGCACCAGCGTCGACTGCACGCCAAGCCCGCGCAGGTTGATATTTTCCGTCCCCGTGGTCAGGTTCTGGGTGAAGGCGTCCGAATTGTTCTGGGCGCCATTATTGACGGTGAGGGTCTGGGTGAGCTCGGCGATGGTGGAGACTCCCAGCGTCTCCAACTGCTCGGACCCCACCACCTGGATCGGCGAGGGCGAATCGAACTGCGTCTTGCGGCGAATATAGGAGCCGGTGACGACGATCTCCTCGACCGCCACTTGGTCGTCCGCCACCTGCTCCATGGGCAGTTGCTGGGCCATCGCCCCTGCGAGCGGCGCGGCGGCGATGAGGCTCAAGGTGGCAAGCGCGGTAGTGCGCGACAATGACGTTTTCGTGGACATGATCTCTCCCCAATACCGAGTGCATTGTTGGTTGTTTTTTTCTTTAATATTTGTCCGCACTCTCGGGCCTAAGCCCCCCGTCCGTCAAGACGGCTTTGCGTATTTCCCTTACGCATTCGCAATAAACTTTGGCCGGATGTTGCAAGCCCGCCACTATTTTGCGCAAAAAAAGAGCGGCCCGGAGGCCGCTCTCGTTAACAATATTTTCTCCAACGCCTCAGAATTCACCGCGCAGGGTGATGCCGAAGGTCCTCGGCTCGGCCAGGAAGGCGTTATAGGTTTGGGTATTGGCAAGGATCGTGTTGCGCACCGTGCCCGAGCCCTGCAGCGGCGCGTCAAAAGCGATCTGGATATAGTCCTTGTCAAAAATATTGCGGCTCCACAGCTCGATCCGCCAGTTGCGGTCGATATTGCCAAGCCCCAGGCGCCCGTTGACGATGAACACCCCTTCCTGCACCTTTTCAAGGTCGAGGTCGGAGCCGGTGTTGAGCTTGCCGGTATAGCGGAAGTCGAGATACAAGAGCGCCAGCAAGGTCTCGGTCAAGGGATGCTCATAGCTGGCGGCGCCGGTCATCGTCCATTTCGGTGCGTTGGTGATCTGCTGGCCGGGCAACTGCCACAAGGCGCCGCCAGCGCGGTTGGTCTGGCTGGGCGGGGCGAAGATCGGGTCGGTGCCCAAGTCCTTGCCATATTCGGTCTGGGCATAGGTGAGGCCGCCGCTGAAATTCAAATATTCGGTGGCCTGCCAGGAGCCCTCCAGCTCGACGCCCTTGGTGGTCACCTTCGGCAGGTTTTCGACCACGTAGGAAATGCCGTTGAAGGTGTTGAGCTGGAAATCCTCGAAACGGGAATAGAACAGGGCGGCGTTGAGGTTGACGCTGCGTCCCGGGCTGCGCAGCTTGGCGCCCAATTCGAAGGCGTCCACCGTTTCCTGCTTAAATTGCAGGTCGGCGTCGGCATTCGGGTTGGCCGTGCTCAAGGCCGCGCGGTCGAGGTTGAAGCCGCCCGCCTTGTAGCCACGCGAATAGCTGGCATAGGTCGCGACATCGTCGTCCCACTTCACATTGACGGCGACGGTGCCGGAAAGCTCGCTTTCCTTGCGCCGCCCGTCATAATCCCCATCGACCACGGGGTTGAAGAAGGACAGACACGGCAGCGTCGCCAGGCCGCCAAGCGCTTGCCTCACAGCACCCGGCACGGCGGGATTGTTGAGGAAGCCAAGGAGGCTGCTGCAGGCCTGGTTGTTGGTGGCGATGCTGGCGTCAAGGGTTTTGCGCTCCTCGGTGTAGCGCAGGCCCAGGGTGAGGTCGATGGCGTCGGTCACATTGATGATGTTATGGGTGAACAGCGCCCAGTTGTCCGAGGTCTGGCGGAACTGGTCCTGGGCAACGCCGGAGCCTTCGGGGAACAAGAGGGCCGCCGGCGCCAGGGAAGCCAGCGCCGCCGAACCCGTCGCCGCTTGCACGAAGGGCCGGAACAGGCCATAGCCGGGGAAGCTGGGCACGCTCAGGCGCACCAGGGCGTCGGCATAGGCGCCATATTGGGCGCCGAGGAGAATGCGGTCATCGAGCGCCAGCTTCTCATTGGCGTAGTAAAAGCCCAACAGCCAGTCGAGGAAGCCGGCCTGGCCGTTGAGCCGCGCTTCCTGGCTGAAGGTCTTGAATTGCTGACGCCAGCCGTCGGTATCGCGATAAAGGATGTCGGCGCTGGAAAAGTCGAGATCCTGGCTGCGGAAGTTCTGCCAATCGCGGTAGGCGGTGATCGAGGTGAAGGTCGCCCAGTTCATGTCCCAATTAAGCTCGGCCGAGACCCCCTGCTCCTTGACGTCCTGCTGGAAGCCACGCCCGGGCGTCGTCGCCGAGCGCCGGCTGAAGGGGTCGGGATCGGCGCTGGAGCCGCCCGAGCCCATCACGCCGCCCAAGGCTTCGATGATGCCGGCGGTGGGGCCGCGCACGATGGTGGTGGCGGCGCAGCAGTTCTCGTCGCGGCTGGCGTAGTCGGCGATGAGGCGCAGCGACAAGGCGTCGGTGGGGGTGATCAAAAGCTGGCCGCGCAGCAAATAGCGGTCGCGGTCGTTATAATCCTCGCCCGTCACCTTGTCCTTCAAAAAGCCATCGCGATTGTTGCGAATATAGTCAACGCGTGCCGCCACCTTGTCTTCCACCAGCGGCCCGGTGACCCCCAGGGCGATGCGGGTATAGCTGTAATTGCCAAAAGTCAGCTCGCCATTGGCGCCGAATTCGAAGCTGGGCTGCTTGGTGGTGATGCTGATGAGGCCGGCCGAGGCGTTGCGGCCGAAAAGCGTGCCTTGCGGCCCGCGCAGCACTTCCACCCGCTCAAGCTCGCCCAATTCGGTAAGGCCGATATTGGTGCGGTTGCGGTACACGCCGTCGACGAACACCGCGACCGAGCTTTCCAGGCCGGGATTGTCGCCAGTGGTGCCGACGCCGCGGATGCGGGCGACTGCCCCCGCCGCCTCCGAGGCGGAGGAGGAAAGGAACAGGCTGGGCGACAATTGCGTCAGCTCGCGCAGATCGGTGATGCCGGAATTCTTGATCTGCTCCGCCGAATAGGCCGAGACGGCGATCGGCACGTCCTGCAGGGTTTGCGCCCGCTTGGTGGCGGTGACGATGATCTCCTCGATGGTCGCCGTCGCGGCTTCTTGAGCCATGGCGGTTTGCCAGGCGGAGAGGCCCGTCGCGGCGACGAGCATCGAGCTGGCGGTGAGCATGTGGCGAAAAGACATGGTTCTTCCCTCTGTCGCGGCGCTCGGGCGCCGTTTTTTTGTCTCGCGTGATGGCCGCTGCGGAGCCACGTGTTTAAACGCACTGCCCGCAGGATACATTGGTCTATCATGCCGCCTTCAGCGGTCAAGCGGCGGTGCGCAAGCAAGGAAAGGAATTGAAAGCACTGTGCTTTCTCGGGCACAGTCGGCAAGGTTGAGAACGAAGGGAGCACCAACATGGCGGGCAGGCTGGCCGGCAAGATAGCCCTCATCACCGGCGGCGCGTCCGGGCTGGGCCGGGCGATGGCAACGCTGTTCGCCGCCGAGGGCGCCAAGGTGGCGGTGAGCGACATCAACCATGCCGGCGCCCAAACCGTCGCCGCCGCGATAGGCGGCAACGCCATCGCCATTGCCCAGGACGTGACCAAGGAAGCGGAATGGCAGGCGGCCCTCGCCGCCGTCCACAAGCATTTTGGCGGCCTTCACATCCTGGTGAACAACGCCGGCATCGGCGCTGCTGGCTCGATCGCCGAGACCAGCCTTGACACTTGGCGGCACGTCCATGCCGTCGATCTCGATAGCGTGTTCCTGGGCTGCAAGCATGGCGTTGCCGCCATCGCCGAGACGGTCAAGGCGGGCGGCCGCGGCGCCATCGTCAATATCTCCTCCATCGCCGGGGTTATCGCCGCGCCCAATTTGGCCGCCTATAATTCGGCCAAGGCGGCGGTGCGCCATCTCAGCAAGTCGGTGGCGCTTTATTGCGCCAGGAACCGCTGGCCCATCACCTGCAACTCCATCCACCCCGCCTTCATCGACACCCCCATTCTTAACGGCTTTGCCACCGACGCCCCGCGCGCCGCAGTGTTGGAAAAGCTCGGGCGGCAGATCCCGATGGGTCATGTCGGCGCGCCGGACGATGTCGCCTATGCCGCGCTTTACCTTGGCTCCGATGAAGCCAAGTTCGTCACCGGCGCCGAGCTTTATGTCGATGGCGGCATTGCCGCGATGTGAGCCTTGTCCTGACCCTCGGCAAGCCAGCTTTGCGCCTGTTCAAGCTCGGCCGGAGTGTTGACGTTGAAGAAGGCGGGCGGATGCGAGGCGGGGAAATCCACCTTGACGGTTGCCCGTGACGCTTGAAACGCCTGCACCGACAGGCCATCGGGCGCGGCGCCAAGCGAGCGCCGCAGGGCGCCGGCGAGAGGGGAGCGCCAAAGAGCGCAGATAAAGGCCGTCTCGCGGCCCGAGCGGGCGATGGCGACCTCCGCCCGCCCCAGGCCGCCGGCGAGGCGGGCATAAAGGTCGGGAGGCAGGAACGGCATGTCGCAGCCCACCGTCAGCACTTGCGCGCAGCCCCTCGCCGCAGCGTGGTCGAGCGCGGCGAGAACCCCGGCGAGCGGCCCACGCCCAGCGAGGGAGGCCTCGTCGGCGAGCAGCGGCAGCGCCGGGTCGAGGCCCGGCACCGGCGCGGGCGCGCTGATGGCGACGGCAAGACCCTGCGCCCGCAGCCGCTCAAGGCCATGCGCCGCCAGCGGCCGGCCGGCAAGCTTACGGCATGCTTTGTCGCCGCCGAGCCGCCGCCCGGCGCCGCCCGCCAGCATCACGGCAAGGGCGATGGCCGCGCCTTGACCCTGCGGCGGCGCCGATTGGCCCATGCTCCATGCCTTGGATTGGGGCATGACATCCTCCCTTAATCCCGGCATGATCGGCGCCGCCGCGCCCCTTGTAAAGCCGCGCTCAACGATTAAGGACAAGGCCTTGAACCCGGACCATTACCGCCGACTGGAAGCGCTTTATGACGCCGCCCCCATCAACCGGCTGTTTCCGTCCCGTATCCAGATCAGCCAAGGCGCAGCACGTATCGACCTTGATATCGCCCCCGGCCTTTTTCATGGCGCGGGCGCGGCGCATGGCGCGGTCTATTTCAAGCTTCTTGACGACGCGTGTTTTTTCGCCGTCAACAGCCGGGTGGAGGAGGTCTTTGTCCTGACCACCGCCTTCAACATGCATTTGACGCGGCCCTTGCCGGCGGGGCCGGTCACCGCCGAAGGCCATTGGCTGAGCGGCGCGCGCCGGGTCTTCCTGGCCGAGGCGGTGCTGAAGGACGCGCACGGTCGGGAAGCGGCGCGCGGCACCGGCACCTTCATGAAAAGCCGCATCCCCTTAGGTAGCCTCGATGGCTATGGCAAGGCGCGGCCATGAAGGGCCGCCTGAGCGCCGCCGTCTGGGTCGCCGCTTATCTGCGCCGGGCGGCGGGCGCGCATAAGCCGGCGGTTGTGGTGCGCCGGGGCGATGCGATGGCGGGCCAGGTGCTGATCCGCGTCGATCGTTGCGATGGCAGCGGCGTGGTGCTGGCGCCCTCCATGGGGCTTGACGGCGGCCGGATATGGCTGCGCGCCACCGGCCCCAGGCCCGTCTCCTGGGCCGAAACGCAAGCTTATCTCGATCGCCAGGTCAAGCACGACCCTGACCTGTGGGTGGTCGATATCGAAGCGCGCGATGACAACCCGCTGCTTGAGGAGCCTATCGTTTAGGCCCCAGTCCTAGTGGTGCGATTCCAACAGATGGTTCCCATCTGTTGGAGAAATCGCACCACAGGTTCACTAACTTAGTGGTCCACTTTTCCCAAACGGATGGATTTATCCGTTTGGGGCGGACCACTAGAGCGCTGGCAAATCCATTTCGAGAATCGCCATCTGGAAGGCATAGGACAGCTCGCCTTCCTCGTCATCGCGGTAAATCACGCCCAAAAACTCGTCGCCAAGATAAACCTCGGCGGAATCCCCCGCGCCCTTCATCGGCCGCACCGCCAGACGGTTATTATCGAAAGTCTGGCGTAAATATTTCTGCAAGCGGGCTATTTCATGGGGCGTCATGTCGTCATTATCCCTTAATTGATTCGATCATTGCGCAAATCTTCCGCATGACGCATTTCGCTACAGGCCATGGGGTAACCTTAACCGGGTTTGCGTTGTTGCAATTACGTCACAGTGGCAGGGCGCAGTGATTTTCCTATGCTTGGATTTTATTGACAATTAAATTCTTTTTTCCACATTAGCGCCATAAACGCCAGCGAGAAACGCTGGCTGTGAGGCGTGCTGCGGGTTCGTGAGGCGGGAACAATGGCCCCCCGGCGCAGACCGGGCAACGGGGCTGGTTCGCAAAGGAGACGGAGCCACTCGGCAGAGCGAGCAAGTTGCTGGCCGCGGCGTTTCTAACCCAAACGGCCGCGTCTCGCCAATCATAAAAGAACCAATGAGGAATGCGTAAGCCGGCCGTGCACGCCGGCGAAGGGATGATGGCGCGCGTTGCCGCTTGAAAGAAGCGAACGCGCCGGCGGCATATAGAGGACCAATGCATGCGACGCTTGAAGATGCTTGCCGCGGTGACGCCGTTTCTGATGGCGCCGATGAGTGGGCGCCCGATGAACGATGCCGAAGGCCTGGCGCCCTTGGCCGTCGTCGAGGCGAGCGCCAGCCAAACCGTCACCGCGCAATATGACAAGCTCGACGATCTGGTCTTTGCCACCCTGTCCGCATTGCCAAGCGACGGCACCAAGGAAGCCCGTTGCCTTGCCCAGGCGATTTATTTCGAGGCCCGCTCCGAGGACCTCGAGGGCCAGTTGGCGGTCGCCCAGGTGGTGCTGAACCGCGTCGCCGACCCCCGCTATCCCGCCTCGGTCTGCAGCGTCGTGTTCCAGAACGAGCATTTGCCCTTCCGCTGCCAATTCTCCTTCGCCTGCGACGGCCGAAGCGACAATCCCTATAACATGCAGGCCTGGGCCATCGCCCGCTCCATCGCCCAAATCGCCTTGAGCCGGCAATGGCGCGACCTTTCCGGCAAGGCAACGCATTACCATGCGGTCTACACCGAGCCCTATTGGGTGAGCCAGATGGAGCGTAGCGCCACGGTTGGCGACCACGTCTTTTACCGCGACACCAGCTTTTAACGTTCAGAAGTCTGGCCAGCAATTTCCTTGGCCAGCAATTTTCCTGCAACCTTCAGGCTGTGCGGGCAGCGACCAGATGCCGCACCGCAAGATTTTATTAAGGCCACGCCGATATTGTGGTGGCCAGATGGAACTGGCGCTTGGCCGGCCACCTCATGAAAAAAACTGCTTTTCCGATAAAAGGGACATTCATGGCCACGGTGACGAGCGACCCCGAATTGCGTGACAATTACCTGCGCTGGACCAAGGGCTCGCTGGCTGAAATGCGGGCTCACATGACGGCCTTGCGCGATCATCCCGGAGACAAGGCGCTGATCGACGCCATCTATGGGATTGCTCATAATATCAAAGGGATGGGGGCGAGCTTCGGTTTTCCCTTGATGACCGAGACGGGCATGTCCTTGTGCCGCTATCTGCGCGCCCTCGACGGCCGCGCCGTCAATCTCGAGGTGGTGGACGCGCATGTGCGCTCGTTCGAGGTGGTGATGAACAACCAGATCGAAGGCCATGGCGGCGCCACCGGGCGGGAGCTGGTGGACCGGCTCGCCAATCTCGTGGACCGCTCGCTGGCGGCATGAGATTCAACGGCTGAAACGGCAACAAGCCGTTTATTCTTGCCAAATGTTCCTTGTATCGTTCCCGTCAATATTGGGACAGAAAGCAAAAATGCAGGCGGCGCCACGCTTTGCTGCCGAAGGCGTGCTGCGCGGCGGCGCCCGGCATTGTCTTTGAGGAAGCAGCGGCATTGCCGCGGCGGTACGGCTTCAAGGCGTCATGGACACCGGCTTCGGTCAGCCCTGGGGGTTGTAGTCCTCATCCCAGGCGGCGATCATGTAGCGCCCGCCGCGATTGTCGAGGAAATGCGCCAGGGCGGAAACCATGGCGGGGGTGAAACGCTCGGCGGCGGCGCGCAGTTCCGCCACCGCCCGGTCGACATCAAATCCCTGACGATGGGCGCGGGGCGAGACCATGCCGACAAAAGCGTTGACGACGCGCAACAACTCGGCCGGCCGACCGGCCGCCGGGGCATCGCCCAGGGCGGCCTCCATGACCTCGCGCACGGGAACGTCGAAATCGACCTTCGACACCAGCGCCGTTCCCTTGGCCATGGCCGCCCGCACCGTCGCCAGCTCCGCATCGCTCAGCATTTGCGGCTTGGTCAGCAAGGTGGACGGCACCAACACCTTGCCGAGATTCATCAACAGCGCGGCAAGCATCAGGGCGCGCCTGTCGGTTTCCGCAAAATCAAGATCAACGGCGATTTCCCGCGCCAACGCCATCACGCGGCGGGCATGGGCGGCGGAATAGGGGTCGCGGGCATCGATGAGGCCGACGAGAAGGGTGACAAGTTGCTGAAGGCTCTGTTCCCGTTTCTCGCGCGCCGCGATCAAATCGCTCAAATCATCCCAGACCAGCATCATAGCGCCCGGCTGTTGGGGGTCGCCATGGTCTTGCTGCAACGGTGTGGCGTCGGCGCGGCCGATCCGCGAGCCATCGCCGAAATCCAGCGCGAACGAGGCGGTCGCCGTGCCGCCGACATGGCGGGCTGATTGCATAAGTTTGAGGAAAGGATGGGCGATGGCTGGCCCCCAGGCCGCCGCCAAGGCCTTGCCCACAAGGGCGTCCGGGGTGGCGGCGCGGGCAAGGCGCGCCGCTGTGGCGTTGGCGAAGCGGATCGCGCCTTCGGGGTCAAGAACAAGGATAGCGGTGCGCTGCTCGTCGGCCATCTGGCGCAACAGAGCGGCGGCTTCAGCCAGGTCGCGCGCCGCCGCCCGTTCCACCCTGGCAAGGCGGTTTGCCCGCAAGGCCGCGCCATGGCGCCAGTACAGCACGACGCCGGCGATGGCGAGCAAGGCCACGAGGCCCAGGCTTATGAGAAATTTGTTGCGCCCGGCGCGCGCCGGCCCCAGGGCCTCGGCCTCGCTGACGCTGTAAAGCAGGGTCCAGGCGCTTCCTTCGATGGACCGGGCGGCGGCGAGAACGGGCGTCCCGTCGCGGTCCATGAGGCGGGCAAAGCCATCGCCGCGCGCCGCCGCCCAGGCGCTGTCGAGTTCCGCGTTGCGGCTCAGGAGCTGGCCCACTTCGCTCATGTCCGGTCGCGCGGCGAGAACCCGGACGCCGCCTGCCTCGGCGGCCAGCAGGCGGGTGGCGGCGCGCGCCGTGCGATCGCCAGGCTGCGCGAGAAGGGACTGGACGGGTCCCGCGAAGGGGATGGTGGCGTAGACAAAGCCGACCGGCGCGCCGCCATCGGCCTGGACAGCGAAGATCGGCGCGGTAAAGCGTAAAAACAAGGGCGCGGCGCTTGCAAAGTCCGGCCCTTCGAGGCGGACGCCATCGCCCGCCCCTTGCGCCAGGGCCGGCGGCGGCGGATTGCCAACCCGGGCGATGACCGCGCCTTCCCGGTCGACAAGGGCGAGACCCGCCGGCAGCGTAAGCGGCACATTGGCGGGCACCGCCACAGCGTCCACCCCCAGGCCCCATTCCTGCGCCGCCGCCTGAAGCAGGGTGGCAAGATAGCGCTCCTGCGCCGCCGCCACCTCGGGCGCGATGGCGTTCCGCTCGGAAAGGTAGAGGCGCACGGCGGTCTTGTCGGCAAGCGACTGCACCATCTGGCGACGCGCGGCAAGCCAGCCGCCGATGGCGCTCGCCCGCGCTTCGGCCACCAGGCCCATATGGGTTTGCCAGCGCAGCAACTCGCGGCGCGCCGCGGCCTCGCCCAAGCGCCAGATGAGCGCCAGCCCGATGATAAGGGCAAAAGCGATGAGGAGTTGGGCCAACAGGGCGCCACGCCGCGCCCGGCGCTCTAGGATGGCGAATTCGCCGGCACTGTCGTCAGCCATGAGCCCTCCGCCTTGCTTGGTCTTCTCTTAACGTTAACCTAAATGCTTAAGCCTTGTTTAAGCATCAGCGGCAATTCTTACGCCTATGCCGGCCTTGAAACCCTTTTTCGTCGCCATCGTGCTTGCCTCGGCCCTCGCCTGGCAAGGCGCGGCGGCGGGCCCCTTTGGCGCCAGTGAAACGCGCTATACCTCGCTCGCCGCATTCGAAAAATGGACCGGCATGTGGCGCCGCATGGCGGCGCAGGACGCCGCCCCGTCGTCGGCCGCATCCCGCTGGGCGCTTTGTCCCCCGGATCGCTTGTGCAGCCAGGACGATTTCGACGCCATGGTCGCGCGCCTCGCCGGCGCCGATCCGGCGCTCCAGATGCGCGAGCTCAACCTCATCCTCAACCGCGCGCCCTATATCATCGATCCGGTCAACTGGGGCGTGCCCGATTACTGGGCGACGGTGCGGGAATTCCTGCGCAAGGATGGCGACTGCGAGGATTACGTCATCGCCAAATATGTCGCTTTGAAGCGCCTGGGCGTGCCCCCCGGGACGATGCGCATCGTCGTCGTCGACGACTTGAACCTTGGGGTTCCCCATGCCGTCCTTGCCGTCGCCATCGATGGGCAAACCTGGATCCTCGACAACCAGGTGGACATGGTGCTCCCCGACAGCGCCATTCATCATTACCGGCCCATCTATTCCATCAACGAGGAAGCTTGGTGGCTGCACAGTTTGCCTGGCGGCCCGCGCTGAGCGGATGCCTCCCGTCCGTTTGCGCCAACGGAAGCGGGCATCCTCTGGCATCGCAACAATTTTCGTTAAAATTAACCAAATTGCAAAGCCGCGCCTTCCATCATGGCCAAGCCGTGTGAACTCTAGGAACAGGGCCAAGCATGAGCCTTCGCCGCGAGGGCAAGCCGCGCCAGGAAGAGCAACTGGTGGATTTCGCGCGCCGCTTGCGCAAGCATTGCGCCGGGCGGATGGCGGTGCACGTGCATATATCGCGCCTGGGGCCAGAGAATCGCGCGCCGCACGCCCTGCGCCAGTCCGCCGCCTGCTTCCACAGCCTGCTGAAGCGCGACGCCGGGCAGCTTTTTCGCCTCGGCAACGCCGACCTCGTCTTTGCTTCCAAAGACGCCTCGGCCCTCGACGTCGAGAGCGCGGTCATCGCCTTGCGGGGGCTGTACCGCCACGATTCCGCGCTCGCCGGCGACGAGTCCCCGGACCCCCGCCACGACGCGCTGGTCGACTGGTACGAACTCGATAGCGACTATGAGGCGTTCCTTGCCGACTGCGAGGCGCTGCTCGCCGCCGCCCGCCAGGCAATGGACGCGCCGCCCCAGGAACAGCCGGGCCCAGCGCCCACCGCTGACTGTCGGGACGACAAACCAGCCGACAAATACGCCCTTCATTCCAGCGCCGACCAGCGGCCTGGCGCCACAATCACCTATCATGCCATCCACGCTCCGGAACCCATGAAGCCGCCCGTCCCGGCGCCAGTTCCGACGCCCACCCAGATCATGGCGGCGGCCGACCTCGACCGGCTGGAAAGCAGCTTGCGGACCCTCGACGCCACCAGCTTCATCGAGCCGCGCCCGGTGGTCGCCATCGCCGGCAGCGACACGCCGCCCCATCCCGTCTTCGCCGAGCAGCATTTTTCCTACAGCGCGCTGCAAAACGCGGTGCTGCCGAGTCGTGACTTGAAGGCGAGCCCCTGTCTGTTCGAGTACCTTGCTCGGCTCATCGAACTGCGGCTCCTGCGCACGCTCAAATTGTCGGGCGGCGGCAAGGCCCTTGCCTTTTCCTTTCCCAGCCATGTGGACGCCGTGCTGTCGGAAGTCTTTCTGCGCTTCGACGCCGAGCGGCGGCGGTTGACCGATCGGCCGATCATCATCGAGTTCCGGCTCCCCGACGTGATGCGCTCGGCCTACCGCTATATGGAAGCGCGCGCACGGCTGCACGCCTTGGGCTATCGGGTCTGCTTGCAGGGGATGAGCGCGTTCGACTTCGTTTTCCTCAATCGCCGGCAGGTCATCGCCGACTTCGAGAAAATCGAATGGCGCGATGACTATGAGACGACGCTGGCCGGCGCGTGGCGCCAGCATTTCGCCGATTCCGCAGCGCTTGCCGGCCGCGGCCGGCTCATCCTGTCCGGCTGCACCTCGGCCCAAGCGGTGGAGACGGGACGCGCCCTTGGCTTCTGCCTGTTCCAGGGACCCTATGTTTCCGGCCTTGTCAGCCGTGACGATCCCAGCCGCATGGCGATCTAAGAGCCTGTTTGAGGATGGCCCGAGGGACGCGGCGCCGGCGATAGGGCGCCATCGGGCAGTTCATCGAACAAGCGCCGGTTTTCCTCGAACAATTCCTTCAAATAGGAAAAGGCGGCGCGAATCCGCGCCGAGCGGCGCAAATCGGCATGGGTCACCAGCCAGATATTGGACGGCGGATATTCAAGCGCCGGCATCACCCGCACCAGATTGTCCGCCCGCCAGGCAAGGATCGCCGCTTGCAGCCCGACGCCATAGCCGTTCATCAGCGCCGTCGACAGGGCGATCGCCGAATTGGCGCGGAAGGCCGCGCGCTCTTCATAGGCGCGGGTATCGAGCCATCTTTGCCGCACCATGGACATCAGCCGCTCGCCGGGAAGAATAAAGCGGTGCTGCAACAAATCCTCCGCCGAGCGAGGCACGCCATAGGTGGCAAGATAGTCCCGCGCGGCATAAAGCCCGAAGCGCATGATGCCCACCTTGGTGGCGATCAAGTCAGGCTCGGTGGGATCGAACATGCGCACCGCGATATCGGCCTGGCGACGCAAAATGTCGGCCGCCGCGTTGTCGATCGACATTTCCACGGTGATCTGCGGGAAGCGCCGCAGGAATGGCGCCATCTGCTCGGTGAGCCACTCGGCGCCTATGATTTCGGTCACCGAGATGCGCACCGTGCCGGTCAGCGACTGGTCGTTGCCGGTCGCCGCGCGCTCCAGCGCCAAGGCTTCCTCGCGCATGCCCTTGGCGCGCTCCAGGATGGCTTCGCCGGTGGGGGTGAGGTCAAGCCCGCGCGGCCCGCGTACGAACAATTCGGCGCCCAGTATCTCTTCGAGCGCGGTAATGCGCCGGCCCAGCGTCGGCTGGCTGATCTTGAGCTGGCGGGCGGCAGCCGAAAGGCTGCCATGCTCCGCCACCGCCAGAAAATCGCGAACCGCCGTCCAGTCAAGCATCCCGATGCCCATTCATGAATGAACTACGCTTACCATGTATTCCATATTATTTATGCATATTCTTTGGGCAAGCCCCCGCTCTTCCTCTCAACCCTCATGATCGCGCTCACTCTGCCTTTCATGGCCTTTCATGGTATTTGTAGGTCCCCGGCAAGAAAGGTTATTGGCGGCGCCATGGAGACCACGACATCTCTTTTCACCCATCGCCTGGCCACCCACCGCGACATACCAGCGCTTTCGGCGTTGATGGATGCGGCGATCCGCCAGCTTCTTCCCGCTTATCTGCCGCCTGAGGCGGTGGCGGCGTCTTTCGCCGTCATGGGGCTCGATAGCCAACTGATCGAGGACCGCACCTATTTCGTCATCGAGCATGAACGCAGCATCGTCGGCTGCGGCGGCTGGAGCCGGCGGGCAACGCTTTATGGTGGCGATGGGGCGCAGGGACGCGATGCCGCCTTGCTCGACCCTGAGCGCGACGCCGCCCGGATACGCGCCATGTACACCCATCCCGATTGGACGCGGCGCGGCATTGGCCGACTTATTCTCAGGCTGTGCGAGGCGGCGGCGGGCAAAGCCGGCTTCAAGCGCTGCGCGCTTGCCGCGACGCTTGCCGGGGCGCCGCTTTACCGGGCTTGCGGCTATGTCGAGGTCGCCCGGCTGCACAGCCCGACGCCCTCGGGCGTCGCGGTGCCGCTTATCCATATGGAGAAGAGTCTCTAGGGTCCGGGCAACGCTAACCGCTCAGTGAACGGCGGCGGGCGCGCCATCCTCCATCATCGTCTCGATGCGCTCCATGTCATCGTCCGACAAGCCGAAATGATGGCCGATTTCATGGATAAGGACATGGCGCACGACAGCGGCCAAGGTCTCGTGATGCTCGGACCAGTAGTCCAGCATTGGCCGGCGGTAAAGGAAGATCATGTCAGGCAGGCCTGACAGATGGTCCGAGGTTTTCTCGCCAATGGCAACCCCCTGGTAAAGGCCAAGCAACTCAAAGGCGGACTCTAGCCCCATCTCGTCAATGATCTCGTCGGAGGGAAAGTCCTCGATCTTAACCACCACATCCTTGACCCAGGAGCGGAAAGGCTCGGGCATTTGCGCGAGAGTCTCCGCCGCCAGCGCTTCGATCACCTCGGCGCCCGGCGCTTCCAGATCGCGATAAATTTGACCATCCCGCATCATCCACGCCATCCTGGCGCAAAGCAGGCTTCAAGCAAAGGATAAATCCATGATCGTTCCTCTCAGCGAGACCGAGCGCGCCGCCGCCCTTGCCAAACTCTCCGGCTGGACGCCGGTGGCCGGCCGCAACGCCATCGCCAAGACCTTCCGTTTCGCCGACTTCAACGCCGCCTTCGGCTTCATGACCCGCGTTGCCATGACCGCGGAAAAAATTGATCACCACCCCGAATGGCGCAATGTCTACAGCCAGGTGGACGTCACCTTGTCCACCCATGAAGCGGGCGGGGTCACGGGACGCGACATCGCCCTTGCCCAGGCGATGGACGCTCTTGCCGGAGGATAGTCTTGCGAACCCCCAGAGCGAGCTGTGATTGGTTTGGATCGCAAGGGGGTTTTCTAGTGGTCCGCCCCAAACGGATGGATCCATCCGTTTGGGAAAAGGGGACCACTAAGTTCCGGACCATAGGGTGTTTGATCCCAGGTTTTGATGGTCTAAAATTATCACTATCACAGCAGAGGGGCTTATGGGACAGGTTCTCCACGGTAGCGCCAAGACCACGCGCGCCATTCGAGCAGAGCTACAGCGATCGAAAGCTTCGGTCGCGCAGCTTGCCGTAGCGGGTTGCAACGCGGTGGAAGGCCTTGAGCCTGCAAAAAGACGTTCTCGATCCTGTATCGCTGGCGATAGCGGACCTTGTCGTAAGTGATTTTCTGCTTGCGTTTGATGTGCTCCGGGATGACGGGAACGGCGCCGCCCTGACGCCGCGTCCGATGGACGGCGTTGGCATCATAGACCTTGTCGGCCAGGAGGTAGCGGGCGCCGTCAGCCTTGTGCCGCAAGAGGCCTGCCGCATCGGTGTCGGAGACATTGCCCGCCGTCAGGTCGAAGGCGTAAGGACGGCCAAGGATATCCGTGAGGGCGTGGACCTTGGTCGTCTGACCGCAGCGGGACGGGCCGATCGCCTGATTTTTCGATTTTTCGCCCTACTTACCGCCATGGGCCGAGCGGTGCGCCTTGACATAGGTGGAGTCGACGGCCGTCGATTTCGTCACCGCGCCCGCCGCCGCCAAGCAAACCCTCGGCACCGCCACCATCCAAGGCGCCATCTTCAAGGCCATCGAAGCCAATCTCATCAATGTCGGCCCGTAAAACGCAAGGCTTGCTCTTAGAGCCCGTTTTGAAACGGGCTCTTAGTGGAGGATAAGCCCCAGTTCCCTTCTTTTCTTTTTTGAAAGGCCAAGCGCAACAAGGCGATGGGATTCTTGCAAATAATATTGAAGGTCCGGGTCGGAAAGACCGGGCTTTGCATAATGCTGGATCCACTTCATGCCCCGGGAAGCCAAATAGGGCGCAGGCCGCAAGCCTGGCTGATCCTTTAAAACCTCGTAAGCAATATCCGACGTCTTAAACGTGATATGAGGCTCGCCGCCATCGTCCCAACCGCCAATGGCAAAAACCTTGCCGCCAACCTTCCACACATGAGAGCCGCCCCATTGCACCACATAACTGGTGGCGGGGAGTGATTTACAAAAAGCATTGTAATCAGCATAGGTCATGCGCGTTTACTCACCCTCAGTTTCTCGCTTGACCTGGTCCTAATCCACCTTAAGGCCTCGTCCCGGCTCATCCCAGCGCCTTCATCATCACGTCGGCCATTCTGCGGGCAAAGGCGTTGGCGTCGGGCAAGGTCTCGCCCTCAAGGACACGGGCCTGGTCGAGGAGGAGGTGGGCGGCGTCCGCGATCAGCGACGCGCTGTCCTTTTTGCCGGCGCGCGCAGCGAGGGCCTTGATGAGGGGGTGGCCGGGGTTGATCTCGAGAATGCGCGGGGTCAGTTTCTCCAGCCGGTCATGGGCTTTGAGCAAGCGCTCGATATGAAGGTCGAGCCCGGCCTCGTCGGCCACCAGGCAGACCGCGGAATCGGTCAAGCGGTCGGAAGCGCGCACATCCTTCACGCCATCGCCCAAGGCGGTTTTAAGGGCGGCGATAAGGGTCGCCGTCGCGGCGTCCGGCGCCGCTTCCGCCTTGGCCTCGGGCGCGCCCAAATCCTTCAAGTCGGCACCGCCACGGGTCACCGACTTGAAAGGCTTGCCGCCATAGTCGCCAACCGCCGGCAGCCAGAAATCATCCACCGGATCGGTCATCAAAAGAACCTCGACCCCCCGCGCCTTGAAGCCTTCGAGCTGGGGGCTCGCCTGCAAGGCGGCAAGGCTGTCGCCGGAAATGGTGTAGATGGCGCCTTGCTTGTCCGCCATGCGGGCGACATAGTCCTCAAGGCTTGTCCAGCCTGCTACCTTGGTGGAGCGAAAACGCGCAAGCCGCAATAGCTCCTCGCGCCGTTCGGCGTCTTCATAAAGCCCTTCCTTCAAGACCTTGCCATAGGCCGCCCACAGGCTTTCATAGGCCTTGGGGTCGGCCTCGAGGTATTTCTTAAGCTCGCCAAGGACGCGCCCGGCGATGGCCTTGCGCATCACCGCCACAACCGGGTTGTTCTGCAGCATCTCGCGCGAAATGTTGAGGGGAAGGTCCTGGGCGTCAACAAGGCCGCGCAGGAAGCGCAGATATCCGGGGATGAGGTCCTCCACATCGTCGGTGATGAAGACCCGCTTCACATAGAGCTTGACCCGGGCCTTGCGCGCGGGGTCGAAAAGGTCGAAGGGCGGCGTCTCGGGGACGAAGAGAAGGCCGGTATATTCAATCCGCCCCTCGGCGCGAAAATGGATGGTGAGCGCCGGCTTGTCGAACGCACCCGAGACATGGCGATAGAATTCGGCATATTGCGCCTCGGAAATATCCGCCTTGGGGCGCGCCCATAAGGCAGCGCCGCTGTTGACCGCCTGCGGCTTGCCATCGCCGGCGTCGAGGGTGATGGGCACCGCGATATGGTCGGAATAGGTGCGAACGATTTTTTCTATTGTTTGGCGCTCGAGAAAATTCTTGGCGTCCCCTTTAAGGAAAAGGGTGATGCTGGTCCCTCGCGCGTCCTTTTTCCCTGGCGCGATGCTATAGGCGCCAAGGCCATCGGAGGCCCAGGTCCAGGCTTCTCCATCGCCCGCCCGCCGGGTGAGGACCGTGACCTTGTCGGCGACCATGAACACGGAATAAAAGCCGACCCCGAACTGGCCGATAAGGCTCATATCGGCTTTCTGGTTGCCGGAAAGCTGCTCGACGAAGCGGGCGGTGCCGGAACGGGCGATGGTGCCGAGATTGTCGATCAGGTCGGCCCGGTTCATGCCGATGCCATTGTCGGCGATGGTGAGGCAGCCGGCCGCCTTGTCGACGGTGATGGCGATTTTGAAGTCGGGCGCGTCCGCCGTCAGTTCAGGCTGGGTGAGCGCGGCGTGGCGCAGCCGGTCGCAGGCGTCCGAGGCGTTGGAAATCAGCTCGCGCAGGAACACCTCGCGCTCGGCATAGACCGAATGTACCATCATATGGAGAAGGCGAGCCACTTCGGCTTCGAACGCCAACGTCTCGGTTGTTGTCGTTTCGCTCATGGTTTTGCCTCTTGGATTATTCTTGAGGGTCTTTCAGAAAATCCCGGCGCCGCTTGACGAGCTCGCTCGCCTTGTAATCGGGAAGGGCGAAGGCCCAGGCGGCAAGGGCGTTGATGTCGGCGGCTTCTTGTTTCCCGTCGGGCGCCGCGTCGGGCATTTGCGCCGGCGCCTCGGGGGCGGCGGCAACGCCGGGGTCGTACTGCGCCGAAGGAACCGCCCACCATGTATCACCCAATTGGGTCAGCGCCAGGGTAACGGTAAGGCCGTCCCACGTCTCGAAGCGGGCGGTGACGGCGGGCGGGGCATCGATGTCGCTTGCCGGACGGATATCTTCGTAAGTGAGATAGGCAAGGCTGGCGCCCAAGCCGTCGCCCACCGACTCATAGGCCGCCACCTCGCCTTTCTTAAGGCCTTGCAGACGAAAGCCGTACTCGGCGGGCTTGGCCCGCGCCACCGCGATGCTATCGCCATCCTGGTGGCGAAGACTGACCCGCTTCACCCGCTCGCGCGACAAGGCGGGAAGCTTAAGCCGGCTCCAGTCGCGTACCCCCAGCTTGACATCGGGCACCGGCGCGCCGACCCAGGTCTGCGGCGCTTCGCCCGCGCGGACATAGCGCCGGCCAGCGCCGCCGCTGGCCGCCTTGCCGACATGAAGCCGGGCAACGGTTTTGCCGTCGCTCGCCAGCGTCACAATGGCTGCGGCATCGCCCAGTTCAAGCTTGTCGTAAAGCGCGGGGTCGGCGGTGCGCGGCTCCAGGCGTTCGATGCGGCTGAGGTCGAGAAGAAATTTCTGCACCGCGCCACCGTCCGCCGGCACCCCGCCCTTGTCGGCGATGACCCAACCCTCGGCATGGTGTGCGAGGTTAAGGCGCTCATCGTTTTTGCCAAGGGTGATGGCGTCAACGGTGGCAAGCTTTTCCCGAAGGTCGGGGAAAAGCGGCATTTCCTTTTCGCGTTGGGGCTCGTGCTCGAACACGAAGCCCAGCGCGACGGCGATGGCGACGGCGATGGCGATGACCCCGCCGCGGCCCAAGGACGCCCGCTTCATGCCGCCCCCCTGGCCCGCCGCCGCCAGCCCTTTACCATGGCGATGAGCACCAGAATGAGCGGTATGGCGAGGATATTGGTCCAGGTGACGAAGCCTTGCAGGCGCTCGATATCCTGGCGCAGGTCGCGCTGGACGGCGCGCAGCGCCCGGCGGGTCTCGACGGCTTGGGCGCGGAAGCGCTCGATTTCGGCCAGTTGTTCCGGGGTGAGGAAAGTCTCGCCGTCGCGGTTTTCGCCTTCCAATTCAGCGATGCGCCGCTCGGTGGCGCGCAACTCATCCTCCAGCATCTGCTCGCGGTTGAGATATTGCACCTCCGCTTCGCGCCGCAAGCGCTCGATGACGGTGAAGGGCCGCGCCGCCACCGCCCGGCTGCGCAAGGAGACAAGGGCATCGGAGCCGGACAGATTGTCCACCGCGTTGAGGACGAAGCTGGCATTGCCAACGCCATCATAGGGCACCACCAAGCGCTGGCCGAAAAAGTCCTGCACCTGGGCCCAGAAGCGGTCCTCCAGCATGTCGGCATCGGCAACGACAATGACGTTGATAGGGCCATCGGACGCGGCCTTGTGAGAGGGTAGCGGAGCCGGCGCTTCCGCGCCCTCTTCCTCGGCCGGTTTTTGATCGAGCGTATCCTTGGGCGGGCCATCGGGGTAGGCCGACTTCGCCGGGCCGGTGATCCGCGCCGCCAGCATATAGGCCTCGCCGGTGGGGGCAAGCTCGCGGATAAGGCGGTCGGGGTCGGGCTCACCTTGCACGCTCATGGCATCGATCAGTGCCGCGCTATCGGAGCTGCGCATCAACGGGGCGACGGTGGTCGCGCGCCCCTCGAGGGGGGTGAGCGCCCCGGCCGAGGCGAGGTTGACCTGCGCAAGGTCGGCGGTGACGATGTCGTCGCCGGCAAGATAGGGCGCGGTCACCGCCAGCCAGGGGATGTAGTCCACCACCTGCCGGCGCGGATCCGGGCCTCCCATGTTGACCCGCTGCGCAAGGCTGAGGTCGCCCACCACCTTGCCGGGCTCCAGCTTCACGCCCCAGGCCTCAAGAAGGGGCGATAAATCGGAAGCGGTGGGCGCGCCCGGTTGCGGCATGCCCATGGGGCCAGGGGCGGCCTGCGCCCCCGCGGCGGCTTCCGAATAGGGGTCGAGAAAGACAAGCGCCTTGCCGCCTTTAAGGACGAACTGGTCGACGAGATAAAGCTGACGCGGGCCAAGCTCGGCGGGATGGGCGAGGACGAGAAGCCGGGTTTCCTCATCGATGCGGTCGAAGTCGGCTTGCAGCAGGGTGACGTCGAAAGCCTGGCGGAGCTGCTCGTAAATGACATAGGGCTGGGGCCGGCGCCCCTGTTGCAGGGCGATGATGCCGCCAGGGCCGAATTGCATGGGAAGGGAGGTGACAAGCGCTATCTTGGGCCGCGGCCGTGCCTGGGCGAGCCGGTCGACAAGCTGGGTCAGGTCATATTCGAGCAGCGCCTCGCGTTCCTGGGCGAAGAAGGGGATAAGCTCCTTGCCATCGACATCGTTGGTGCCGACAAGGCCGAAAAAAACCTTCTCGCCGCCGCTCGATTGCGCCGCGCGCAGGCCATAGGCGACGGCCTCGTCCTCGGCCTCGGTGAAGGGCTCGGGATCGATCACCTCGAGCTGGAGCTTGCCGCCGGCAAGGGCGGCATATTCGCGCAAATTATCCTCCACCCGGCGGGCATAATCCTTGAGCTGGGGGTAGCCGGTCGCCGCCTTGGCGGAGAAGTAAAGCCGCAGCCTGACCGGCCCTTCAAGGCTGGAAAGGACGCTTTTGGTGCCCTCCGACAGGGTGTAAAGCCGGCCTTGGGTGAGGTCGATCCGCGCCCCCCGCAGAGCGGATTGCGACACCCCGTTGATGGCGACCAAAAGAACGGCAAGAAGGGCGAGCGTCGCGCCAGCGCGACTTATCATCATGGGTTTTCCAGCCATGGTTCAGCCTGCCTCCTTCTTCGCATCCACCACGATGACGGTGGCATAGAGCCAGACGGCGATGACGCTGGCGAAATACACCACGTCACGGGCATCGATGACGCCTTGTTCGATGGCGTTGAAATGGCTGAGAAAGCTCAAGGCGCCGATGAGTTCGACCAGGCCTTGCGGCGCCCAGCCTTGAAAGGCGGCAAGCACCAGGGGAAGGCCAGCGACGGTGAAAAGAAAGGAAACGCTGGCGGTGGCGACGAAAGCGATGACTTGATTGCGGGTGGTCGCCGACAAGGCGGAGCCAATGGCAAGATAGGCCCCCAGCATCAGCGACGAGCCAAGATAGCTTGCAAGGATGACGCCATTATCGGGCTCGCCCAAAAGATTGACCGTCAGCCACAAGGGGAAGGTCAGCGCCAGGGCGACGCTGGCAAAGGCCCAGGCGGCGAGAAACTTCCCCGTCACCGCGCCAAGGGTCGAGATGGGAAGGGTGAGGAGAAGCTCCAAGGTGCCCGACCGGCGCTCCTCGGCCCATAATCGCATGGCGAGCGCGGGCGCCAGAAACAGATAAAGCCAGGGGTGAAAGGAAAAGAAGGCCTTGAGGTCGGCCTGGCCGCGGGCGAAGAAATCACCGACGAAAAAGGTGAAAATGCCTGTCATCACCAGGAAGACGAGGATGAAGACGAGAGCCAGCGGGGTTGCGAAATAGCCCTTGAACTCGCGTTTGAAAACGCTGCGCCATCCGGTCATTGGCCAGCCTCCTCGACCTTCGCGCGATCGCCCTGGGTGACCGTGCGGAAAACGTCATCAAGGCGGCCGGCATCCACCGACAGCTCGCGCACCGCCCAGCCGCGGTCGGCGCACAGGGCGCGTGCCGCGTCGATCAGCAGGACGTCGGGCTTGGCGAGGATGGTGAAGCGCAGGCAGCCGTTTTCCAGTTTTTCATGCTCGACCCCCGCCGCGCCCTTCACGTTCTTGAACGCCGCCAGCGCTTCCTTGAGGGCGACGCTTTCAAGGGTCAGCGCCACCGCGCCATGATAGCGCGAGCGCGCCTTGAGGGCGCTTGGCGTGCCATCGGCCACCACCTTGCCATGATCGATGATGATGGCGCGGCTGCACAGGGCGTCCACCTCTTCCAGAAGATGGGTGGAAATGATGATCGCCTTTTCCGGCGCCATGGCGGCGATCAACTGGCGCACCTCGTGTTTTTGATTGGGGTCGAGACCGTCGGTGGGTTCATCGAGGATGAGGACATCGGGGTCGTGAAGGAGCGCTTGGGCAACCCCGACCCGGCGGCGAAACCCCTTGGACAAGGTATCGATGCTTTGGCCGAGCACGCTTTCAAGCGCCACCGCCTTGACCGCCTTGGCGATAGCGCTCTTGGCGCCCTTGAGACCGCGGGCCTCGGCGATGAAGTGCAGGAACGCCTCGGCCGTCATGTCGCCATAGGAAGGCGCGCCTTCGGGCAGATAGCCGAAGCGGCGCTTGGCGCCGATGGGGTCTTGATTGACGTCCATGCCGGCAATGACGGCGGCCCCGGATGTCGGCCGCAGGAAACCGGTCAGCATCTTCATGGTGGTGGACTTGCCGGCGCCATTGGGGCCAAGCAAGCCGAGAACCTCGCCCTTTTCCACGGCAAGGGATAAGTCCGTCACCGCCTTGATGGCGCCGAAGCGCTTGACCAGCGCCCGCGCTTCGATCAGCGCCGCCATGACATCAGCCCCTTCCTCCCATCATGCACAGCGGTCAGCATGGAAATGCCGACAGCGCATTCAGCGACCGCAAGGCTAGATAGGCGGAAACATGAAAAGCTTCAAGGGGCTAGGATAGAGCCTGTCATTTATGCTTGGCGCGGTTTAGCCGTCCGCAAGACGCACCTTATTGGCGCCGGCGCTGTTGTTCTCCAGGCGCTGAGGGGTGCCATGAACGGTGACGCTATTGGCGCCGGCGGCTTTGACGCCGATGGCCTTGCTAGCGAAAACGTGAAGATCGTTGGCGCCCGCCGCTTCAAGGCTCACCTCATCGCAGCGCAGGCCTTGTCCGAAAAGGGTGTTGGCGCCAGAGGCCTCAAGGGTGAGCGTTGCGCAGGTCCCCACGATGTCGAGTTTGGCAGCCCCGGCAATCTCCAGCGCGAAACGGTCTGCGGCGATCCCGCGCACCGTCGCCTTGGTGCCGCCGGAAACAGTGAGCGCATCCAAGGATTGAACGCTCAGCCGGGCTTGATAGGGTTCGGCGTCGTCGCCGCCAAACCAGCTCTTTTGTCGCTTGATGCGCAGAACGCCGCCCTCGAAGTCCACCTCAAGCCGGTCCATCTTGCCGTCGGGAGCGCTGAGCAGCAACGACTGCGCTTCGCCCACGGTGATGCTGAGCGTGCCCAGATTCGCGACGTGCACGCTGTGGACGGGGCCGAGGTCCAAGCGTTTGTCTTCGGCTTGCGCCGTGCCGGAGGCAAAGGCAGCGAGGCTCAAGCCAAGGGCGAAAATGGCAGGACGAGGCATGGCTGTTTCTCCATCCCATATATCGTTATGATATATGTTGATGCAAGCCGCCTGTCAAGCGCCGCGCCATCGCCAAGGAAAGAGCGCAGCCTTGGAAAAAAGCCCAGCCGTGACGGGAAGACATGAGGGGGCTGAGGGGTAAAGGTCTTCCGCCAACCACGGCTGGGCGACGAGGCCAACAAGCGTTGAATAGTCCGCCAATGGGGCGCCAGCATGCTCGAAATGCGGCGCCTTTTGGGCAGCATTACTCCTGGGCGATGATGACTTGGGCAACACCGGACATGTCCTTTTCGATCCGGCTTGGCTTGCCATAGGCCGTCACCTTGGCAGCCCCTGAGGAGTCGATCCTCAGGGACTGGCTGGCATAGACTTGCGCCGCCCCGGCGCCGGAAATATCGATGCTAACGTCCTGGCATTTGAAGTCCTTGCCATCGAGCTTGACGGCGCCGGAAAGGTCGAGGCTAAGCCTCGTGCATTCGCCGGCCAGGATGAGCTGAACCGCGCCCGAGGCATCGATGGCGAGCTGCTCGCCCTTATAGCCTTTAACGGACGTCTTAACCGCACCGGAAAGGTCAAGGGCCTCCAAGGCATCAAGGGTCAGGCGGATGGTGAATTCGCCGCTGTCCTTACGGCCGCGCGACCGTTGATCGATGTCGAGGACGCCATCATCGAGCGATAATTCAAGCTCGTCAAAACGGCCCTCTGGCTCCTCCACCACCACCGACTGGCGCGGCCCGAAGCTGATGTCCAAGGCCATCGCGCCGCCGGCATCGATGGCGCGGATTTTGCCAAAATCATAGCTCTTCTCGGCGGCAAGCGCGGGCGCGGCAAGGAAAGCGGCGCCGCACAACAGGGGGAGAATAATGCGCTGCATGATGGTCAGTTCCTTTCATAAGAGGAGGTTACTACATTGTAGTAAAACTACTGCGTCAAGGCAAGCACGCATGCCCGCGAACATTCTTCGCTTGTCAAGCCCCTCTAACAGTCCAACAATGTGGCAAATACTGCGAGGATCTTGGGGAGAAAGCGTCATGTCCAATGTCTTGCCCCTGCCGGACGCGCAAGCGTTTTCGAGCCGGTGCCAAGTCGCACCGGTTTTTTTTAGCCGGCGGGAGCTCGACCAACTTCTGCAAATTTATGGACGCATGGTGGCGGCGGGCGCATGGCGCGATTATTCCATCGAGGCCGGCGCCGGCTGGGTGAGCTTTTCAGCTTACCGCCGCGCCGCCGAACGAGCCGACTTGCGTATCGTCAAGGAGCCCGCCCTGGCGCGCCGGCAAGGGGCGTTCCGCATCGTCAATGCCGCCGGCGCGGTCTTGAAGCGCGGCGCAGGCCTTCCGGCGGTTCTCAAGCTGTTCGAGACCAGGCGTCTCAAGCTCATCGAGCCTTAAAACGCGCCATAAAGCACAAGGCCCGGCATATCCGCCGGGCCTTGTTTGTTAAGAGGTTGAGCTTAGGGCTACTCTATTCCCGGCTGCCGAAAAAGCGCAGCAAAAACAGGAACATGTTGATGAAGTCGAGATAAAGGCTGAGGGCCCCCATGACCATGGTTTTGGCCCGCGCTTCGCCACCCCCCACCACATAGTACATTTGCTTCAGCTTCTGATTGTCATAGGCGGTAAGACCGGCAAAGACGAGAAGGCCGACGATGGAGACGATGAGGTCGAGCATCGACGAGCCCAAGAACATGTTGACCACCGACGCGATGATGACGCCGATGAGGCCCATGAAAAGGAAGGTGCCCCAGCCGCTGAGGTCGCGCTTGGTGGTATAGCCCCACAGGCTGAGCGCGCCGAACATGGCGGCGGCCATGAAGAAGACCTTGGCGATGGAAACCCCGGTATAGACGAAAAGGATGGAGCTCAAGGACAGGCCCATCAGCGCTGCATAGCCCCAGAACAGCCCTTGCGCCGCGCTGGCGCTCAAGCGGTTGATGCCAAAGCTCATGCCGAAGACGACGGCAAGGGGGGCAAGGACGGCGACCCAGCCAAGCCCGGTATAGCCGACGATCTGGCCAAACTCGTTGAGGCGGAAAAGAAGCGTGTGGATGGCGGGCGTCGAATAGGTGATGAGCGCCACCAACCCCGTCAGCAAGACGCCGGAGGCCATGTAATTGTAAATCCCCAGCATATAGCTGCGCAGCCCAGCGTCAACGCGGGCTCCGGTGCGGGCGACGGTGCCCTGATGCCCATAAGGGGCCCGGTATGGCTCATTCATTGGCATATTCCCTCGTCATTTCCTCATGTTTGGAAATTCATGCCCAAATATTGGCATGGCGCGCCGGCTTTTCAAGCAAAAGCATCGTGCCTGTCGGCTTTTCGCATGATTTTCCTAAAGCCCAGCAAGCAGCCGATTGGGCCGCACCGAAAGCGCCGCCCAAGTGGTGGCAAGGCCAAAAGCAAGGGTAAGGGCCATGGCGCTGCCGAGGGTGGCGGCCATCGGGGTCGCCGGCCATGCCCAACTGGTCTCGAAAATGCGGGTGACGACGATGAAAGCGGCGAGCGTGCCCAGCCCCAAGGCAATGAGCCCGGTGACGGCGCCAAGGATGAGATATTCCAGGAAATAAGCCTTGAGAACGTCGCCGCGTGTCGCCCCCAGCACTTTAAGGATCACCGCGTCATAAACCCGCGCCCGATAGCCCGCCGCCAGCGCCCCGGCAAGCACCAGGACACCGGTGACGATGGTGACAAGGGCGGTAAGGCGCACCGCCCCGCCGATTTGGCCCAACAGGTCATTGAGGCTGGCAAGGACCTCCTTCATGCGGATCACCGAAACCCCGGGAAAAGCATCGGTGACGGCGCGATAGGCGGCGGCTTCGGCATCGCCCTCGGCGCTCAGCGTCGCCATGAAGCTGTGGGGCGCCGCCTCCAGCGTTCCCGGCGCGAAGATGATGACGAAATTAAAGCCGTAAGAGCCCCAATTGATGGCCCGCAAATTGGCGATGGTGGCGGTGATGTCCCGCCCCAGGACGGAAAGGGTGAGGCTGTCGCCCACCTTAAGGCCAAGTCCGGCGGCGACTTCATCGCCAAGGGAAATGAGCGGCGGCCCGGCATAGTCCGGCGGCCACCAGGCGCCCGCCGTCAAACGGTTGCCTTCGGGCAAGGCGCTCGCGTAAGTGAGCCCGCGGTCGCCGCGCAGCACCCAGGCGGCGTCGGCACCCGCCTTCACTTCGCGCGCCGGCACGCCGTTGACGCGGGTTACCGGCGCGCGCAAGGATGGCACCATGTCGACTGCCGTCACCCCCGGCACCGCGGCCACCGTGCGGCGAAAGGCGGCGACCTCGTGGGGCTGGATGTCGATGAAGAAAAAGGCAGGCGCGCGCACCGGCATCGCTTGCGCGATCTCCCGGTTCATATTGGCCTCGATCCCGGTAAGCGCTGCGAACAAGGTGAGCCCCAGCCCCAGCGACAGAACCACCGCCGCAGTCGCCGCTCCGGGGCGGTGGAGGTTGGTGAGGGCGATGCGCCAGGTAGGGCGGCGAATACGGGGCAGCCGGGCGGCAAGGCGCTCCACTCCCCAGCCGGCCGCCCGCAACAGGCCAAGGGCGGCAAGGGCGGCGCCGACAAAGCCAAGCGCCAGCAGGCTGTCGCGGGCAAGGAGAACGGCCAAGGCGGCGAGGCTAAGCACGGCCAGTACGATGAGGAGGATATAACGCCGGCGCGGCCAAGCGTATGTCGGGGCGATGAGGGCGCGAAACAGCCGCGCCGCCGGCACTTCGCGGGCACGGGCCAGCGGCCAGACGGCGAAAATGAGGGTGATGAGAAAGCCATAGACGGCGGCGCTTGCCAGCGCCGCGGGATAAAGGCCAAGCGTTGGCGTCACCGGCAGCCGCGCCGCGAGGGCCTTGCTTAGCGCCAAGGGGGCAAGTGCGCCCAAAGCCAGCCCCATGGCGATGGCAAGGCCCGCCATGAGCATGACCTGCCATAAATACAAGCGGAAAATCAGCGCCCCATCGGCGCCCATGGTTTTCAAGGTGGCGATGGTCCGGGTCTTGGTCTCCAAATAGCCGCGCACCGCGTTGCCGACGCCAACCCCGCCAACGGCAAGCGCGGTCAGGCCCACGAGGGTAAGGAACAGCCCCATGCGTTCGACAAAGCGGCGCACCCCGGGGGCGCCGTTGGCCCGGTCGCGGATTTGCCAGCCGGCGTCGGGAAAGGCCGCGGTCAGCGCTGTGCGCCAGGCATCGATATCCGCCGCTGGGTCAAGGCCAAGGCGATAATGATAGCGCACCAGGCTGCCTGGGCGGACAAGCCCGGTCGCCGGCAGCGCCGTGGCGGCGATCACCAGCGTCGGGCCAAGGAGAAAACCTTCATTGGCCTTGTCGGGCTCGTTTTCGATAAGGGCGCGGACTTCAAGACGGGCGTCGCCAACGCTCAGCCGGTCGCCGATGCCGACCCCCAGCCGCTGGGCAAGGGCAGGGTCGACCGCTGCCCCCCACACTTCGCCATCACGGTCAAAAAGCGCCGCCTGCGCCAATTGAGGGCGGGTCGTGAAAGCGCCATAAAGCGGGTAAAGCGCATCGACCGCCTTTAATTCCACCAGGGTGCGCTTGTCGGTCGCGGGGGCCCGCGCCATGGCGCGCAGCCTGGTGATTTTAGAGACCCGCGCGGCATGGCGGGTGAGATAGGCACGCTCATCTTCGCTGGCTTCCCGGTGGGTGAGGCGCAGCTCCACGTCGGCGCCGAGCAGCGTCTGGCCCTTGGCCATGAGGGTATCAAGAACGCCGTCCTCAACCGCGCCGACGGCGGCGATGGCGGCCACCCCCAGGGCAAGGCAGGCGATGAAGACGCGAAAGCCCCTAAGGCCGCCGCGCATCTCCCGCAAGGCAAGGCGCGGGGCAAGCGGCAAGGCGCGTCTGCCGCCGCTCATTGCGCCGCCACCTTGGCTGGCGGCGCCTTGCGGTCGGCAAGGATGCGGCCATCGCGCATCTCGACGATGCGCGCGCAGCGCTCAGCCAGCGCCACGTCATGGGTGATGAGCACCAGGGTGGTCGTCCGTGCGGCATGCAGCGCGAACAGCAAATCGATGATGGCGGCGCCGGTGGCGCTGTCGAGATTGCCGGTGGGCTCGTCAGCGAACAGGATGGCGGGCCCGGGGGCAAGGGCGCGGGCGAGCGCCACCCGCTGCTGCTCGCCCCCCGACAATTGCGCTGGATAATGGCTGAGGCGATGGCCAAGGCCGACCGCTGCAAGCTCGGCTTTGGCAATGGTGAAGGCGTCGCGCCGGCCGGCCAGCTCCAAGGGGATGGCGACATTTTCCAGCGCCGTCATGGTGGGGATGAGGTGAAAGGCCTGAAGGACGATGCCGGCATGGCGGCGGCGGAACAGGGCAAGGGCGTCCTCGCCCATCGTCGAAAGGCTAGAGCCGGCGACGTCCACCCTGCCTTGGGAAGCGCGCTCTAGCCCGGTCATCACTGCCATCAAGGTGGATTTGCCCGAGCCCGAGGGTCCGACAATCCCCACCGACTGGCCGGCGGGGACCACGAAGTCGACGCCGCGCAGGATATGGACAAGGCCGGCTTGCGAAGGCAGGCTTAAATGCACGCCTTGAAGCGCAATCACCGGCTTATCGTCACGGGGGGGCTTGTCGCCTGCGGGGGAAAAGTCCATATCGGGCCTATGCTGCCTGCCTGCCAATCCAAGCCATATGGCATTTTAGCCCGGGCAATCAACGCTTGGCCGGCCATTCTTGTCCTTATTGCCGCACTTTTCGTCCCATTTGCTGCAAAAACCGCGGATGATAGCGCCGGCTCGGGCCAGACCCCGATCCTCTTTGCCTTTGGCGACAGCCTCACTGCCGGCTACGGCCTTGCCCCCGGCGAGGGCTTTACCGACCAGTTGGCGGACGCCTTGCACGCCAGCGGGCGCAACGTCCGCGTCGTCAATGCCGGGGTTTCCGGCGACACCTCCGCATCGGCGCGGGCGCGGCTCGACTGGGCGCTCGACAGTCTTAAAGCCCGGCCGGCCTTGGCCATCGTCGAGCTGGGCGCCAATGACGCCCTGCGCGGCCTTGAGCCAAGGCTGACCCGCGCCAATCTCGCCGCCATCATCGAAGCCTTGGACGCCCGTGGCATCCCGGTTCTTCTCGCCGGCATGCTGGCCCCGCCCAATATGGGACGCGATTATGAAGCGGAATTCAACGCCATTTTTCCCGACCTTGCCGGGGCTTATGGCGCCGCCTTCTACCCCTTCTTCCTCGATGGGGTTGCCGCCGCGCCCAAGCTGAACCAAGCCGACGGCATCCATCCCAATGCCAAGGGCGTTGCCGTCATCGTTGAGCGCATGCTGCCCGTCATCTTGCCCTTGCTGCCCAAGGACAAGGCCACCCACTGAAGGTCCTTGGGGCCCGGGAGACTGTCATGCCGCGTTTGTTCGTTGCCGTGGAGTTGCCGGAGGCGGTAAAGCAGGCCCTTCTCACCTTGCAAGGCGGGGTCAAGGGGGCGCGCTGGCAGACGCCGGCGCAGCTCCATTTAAGCCTGCGTTTCATCGGCGAGGTGGATGGCGCGCGCGCCCGCGACATCGACGCGGCGCTTGCCGCTTTGCGCTTTTCCCCCTTCGCCGCCGCCTCCGCCGGGGTTGGCCATTTCGGCAAGAACGGCTTTGAACGGGCGCTTTGGGCAGGCCTTGACCCGGAAGCGCCGTTCATCGCCCTTCATAAGAAAATCGACCGCCTTCTCAGCGCCGCCGGCCTTGAGGCCGAGCGGCGCAAATACAAGCCGCACGTCACCTTGGCGCGCTTTTCCGGGTCGCCCCGCCCGGGCGAGGTGGAAAGCTTCCTCCACCGCCACGGCCTATGGCGGGGCGCGGCCTTCACGGTTGGCGAAGTGGGGCTGTTCCTTTCCGAACTGGGCCGCGGCGGGGCCCATTACGCCGTGGTCGGCCGCTACCCCGCGTCATGAGGTGAAACGGGCAAGGATGGTGGCGGCTTGCGCCCCATAGCCGCCGCCGAAAAGGCGGGCGTGCACCAACAGAGGCCACAGATTATAAAGGTCGCGCCGTTCTTCGAAAAAGCCGGGTTCGATGGGGTGCAGGCTTTGATAGGCGTTGAAAAAAGCCGCGCCGACGCTGGCGAAAAGGGTGATGAAGGCAAGGTCCATCTCAGCGTCGCCAAAATAAAGCGCGGGGTCAATGAAGCCGGTGACGCGGCCTTTAAGGCTTAGGATATTGCCGCCCCACAGGTCGCCATGCAGCAGGCTTGGCGGCGGCCGGGCGGGAAGCAGCCCGTGGAGGCGAGGTATCAGCGCCTCCACCCGGCGCAGGGCGGCGCCATCGATGCCGCCCGCGTCACGGCAAGCGCGGGCCATGGGGAAAAGCCGCTGCCCGGCGAAAAAGGTCGGCCAATCATCGCCCCAGGCATTGGACTGCGGCAAGGGGCCGATCCGGGTCTCCCAGGCAAAGCCATAGCCGGGCCCCAAATGGGCGTGCAAGGCCGCGACATGGCGCGCGGCATCGCTTTCGCCCTTGCCCCCCAAGCGGGCGTCATTGTCGCAATACTCAAGAATCAGAAGATCGTCCTCGGCGTGGATGACCTCGGGCACGGGAAGGGCCGTATGGTCCTTTAAATAGCGCAGCATGCGCGCTTCGCAGACAAGCCCCGCGCTGCCGGTCTTGGCGACCACGGCGCGCCCGTCGGCAAGGTCGCAGCGCCGCACCGTGGCGATCGAGCCGCCGCCAAGCGGGCTTATACCGATGACCCTCGCGCCAAGAAGCTCGGCAAGGCGCTTGTCCAGCCTCATAGCGCCTGGGTGGCCCGGAGATGGGCAAGCAGCCCTCGCGCCGCTGCGTCGATTAGGTCAAGCACCTCCTCAAACCCTTGCGGCCCGCCATAATAGGGGTCGGGCACCTCGTGCACGGCGGGGGCGGCGGCAAAGCTGAGAAACAACCGCGCCTTGCCCTCAAGGCCCGCCGGCGCCAGGGCGTGCAGTCGGCGTAGGTTATCGCGGTCCATGGCGAGAAGGTAATCGAAGTCGTGAAAGTCCTGGACGCGTACCTGGCGCGCCCGCAAGGCGCGCAGGTCGATGCCGCGCGCCCGCGCCGCGGCGATCATCCGCGCATCCGGCGCTTGCCCCACATGCCAAGCGCCGGTGCCGGCCGAATCGATGCGCAGCCGCGCTTGAAGGCCCGCCGCGTCCGCCATTCGGCTGAACACCCCTTCGGCCGCCGGCGAACGGCAAATATTGCCCAGGCAAACGAAAAGAACGCCAACCATCGCTTTCTCCACAAACTCCGTTTGATAAGTGACCGTCAAGCCGCTAGTGTCCCTGGCCGTTAAGTTCGCTCTATATTGGGGCGCGCGACCGCGCGAACTTAACGATGCGCAAGGACACTCGTCATCAATTGAATCTCGTGTGGTCTTGGATTTGAAGTTCGTTTACGAGCAGGCCGTCAATCATGGAACGAACTTCAAATCCACCACACTCGCAAGGCGCCATGGCCGCCTATCGTAACATCGTCATTCTCACCGGCGCCGGCATTTCCGCCGAATCCGGGCTTGGCACCTTTCGCGGCCCCGGCGGCTTGTGGGAAGGCCAGCGGGTGGAGGATGTGGCAACCCCGCAAGCCTTCGCCCGCGACCCCGACCTGGTGCAGGATTTTTACAACATGCGCCGGCGCGCCCTTGCCCATGTCGCGCCCAACCCCGCCCACCGGGCGCTCGCCCGGCTGGAAGCGGAATACCCCGGCGCGGTGTTGATCATAACGCAGAATGTGGATGATCTGCACGAGCGGGCCGGCAGCCGCAACCTCATCCACATGCATGGCGAGCTCAACAAGGCGCGCTGCTGCCACTGTGGCACGGTCCATGATTGGCGCGCCGATCTTTTGCAAACGACGCCCTGTCCCGCCTGCCAGCGCGCGCCTTCCTTGCGTCCGCATATCGTCTGGTTCGGCGAAATGCCCTTCGCCATGGAGGCGATCGACAGAGCCCTTGCCCGCTGCGACCTCTTCCTTTCCATCGGCACCTCGGGCCATGTCTATCCCGCCGCCGGCTTTGTCGAGACGGTGCGCTATTACCGCCGCGCCCACACGGTCGAGCTTAATCTTGAGCCATCGCTCGGCAGCGCCAGCTTCGCCGAGGCCCATCATGGCCCGGCGGGCAAAATCGTGCCGGACTTCGTGGCGGGGCTGTTGGCCGAAACGGCCCGATCCATGGAGACCCCGGCATGACCGCCGCGCCGCCGCCCGCCCCTGCCAATCCCTGGCTTAAACTCGCCGTCGAGTTCGGCCCCTTGTTGGTGTTCTTCCTCGCCAACTGGAAGGCGGGCATCTTCGCTGCCACGGCGGCCTTCATGGCGGCGATGGCCGTCGCCATCGCCTATACCTTCGCCACCACCCGCAAGGTGCCGCCCATCCTGTGGGTGAACGGCGCGGTGGTTGGCGTTTTCGGCGGCCTGACCCTTGCCTTGGAGGATGCGCTTTTCATCAAGCTCAAGCCCACCATCGTCAACCTGTTGTTTGCCGGGGCGCTGGGCGTGGGGCTTGTTTTCGACCGGCCTTTTTTGAAAATGCTGTTCGGGCCCGCCTTTCCGCCATTGACCGATGCGGGATGGCGCCGCCTCACCATCAACTGGGCCTTGTTCTTTTGCGTCCTTGCCGGCTTGAACGAAGTGGTGTGGCGCAATTTCTCCACCGACTTCTGGGTCGGCTTCAAGGTCTGGGGCATCATGCCGCTCACCCTTGTTTTCGCCCTTTCCCAAGTGCCGGTGATGCTCAAACACCAGGCGGGCGACCCGCAAGGCGGCCGCTAAAGCCCGTCCGGGGGGTTGGCGAAGGGGGCGAAATCAGCCGCGTGCCAAACGCTGCGCGCCTGGGCAAGCGCCCAATGGACCGAGGGGAAGGCAAGCGTGTCCCAGGGAATGTCCTCCCAGGCAAAAAGCGCGACCTCGGCGCTCTCCGGACCGGCGGCAAACTCCAATAGGGGAAGACGCGCCCGATAGATGAGCTGGATCTGGCTGATGCGGGGGATGGAATAAACCGCCAGCAGACGATCGATTTCGATCGCGGCGCAGGCTTCCTCGCGGGCTTCCCGCAGCGCCCCTTCCTCGGCGCTTTCATTGTGCTCGAGAAAGCCCGCGGGGATGGTCCAATAGCCCTTGCGCGGCTCGATCGCCCGGCGGCACAAGAGCAGCTTTTCACCATGGCGCACCACCGCGCCCACCACCACCTTGGGGTTGTCATAATCGATAAAACCACAGGTGGCGCAGACTTGCCGCTCCCGGTTGTCGCCCTCGGGGACGCGGCGGGTGAAGCGCATGGCCGGCGGCTTTGCCATGGCCTTTTTCAAGAGCCGCCAGCGGCGATGAACTGACGGATGTCGCGGGCGAGCTTTTCAAGCGAGGGGCGGTGAAGATACATCATATGGCCGGCCTCGTAATAGGTTTTCACCAGCCGTTCCGCCACGATGCCGTTGGTCGCCATGGTGTTCTCGGCGGCGAAGAAGGGCGTCGCCAGGTCGTAATAGCCGGCAGCGAGAAGAACCCTCATGTCGGTGTTTTCCCGCATCGCCTCGCCCAGCATCGGCGCCACGTTGACATTGCCGAAGCCACGCCCCGAGCCGTCCATCGACCAGTCCCAATCACGCCCTGGGTCGCGCGGCAAGACCTTGTATTCCCGCTCGATCGTCACTCCGAGATCGCTGGCCATATAATGGTTGACCGCGGCGGTGAAGCCGCCGGCGATGCCATAGCCCGAGGGGTCGTCGTCATAGCGTTCGCCGGCATTGTCATAGTCGCGGCCCTTGAAGCGGCTGTCGAAACGGCCCACGGTGAAGCCTTGGGCGCGGCCGAATTCCTTGGTGAAGCGGGCGATGCTGATGCGCAGGTCAGTGTCGTCAAGATAACGCTCGCCAAGGCCGGTGAGGCTGGCGAGCTCCTGGCGCACCAGGGCGCGCTCCTCCTCGCTCAGCCGGTTGCCCTTGAGAAGGGCCGGGGCATAGACCTCGAGCGCGAAACGCCGGGCCCGCGCCACATGGTCCTCAAGGCTCACCGCGCCGCCGGCTTTCAAATTGTGATACCAATGGGTCGCGGCATAAGTGGGCAAAAAGCCGATATAGGGAATCTGGTTGCCGGTCGCGAACCGCGCGCTTTGAAAGTCGAGAATGGCGGAGATGAGGATGACGCCGTTCACCGCGATGCCGTTAAAGCCATCCTGCAAACGGTCAGCGAGCGCCGCTGCCCGGGTCGTGCCATAGCTTTCGCCGGCGATATATTTGGGCGCGTTCCAGCGTTTGTTCCTGGTCACCCACAGGCGGATGAACTCGGCCAGGGAATCGGCGTCCTGGCGCACCCCCCAGAAATCCTTGCCCTTCGCCTTGCCCAAGGGGCGCGAATAGCCGGTGCCAACGGGATCGATGAACACCAGGTCGGTGACATCGAGCGGCGCTAAGGGGTTGTCGACAATGTCATAGGGCGGCGCGCCATCGTCCTCGGCGTCGGACGGCAGGTTGACCCGCTTGGGGCCGAACACCCCCATATGGAGCCAGAGGGACGCCGAGCCAGGGCCGCCATTGAAGACGAAAGTGACGGGACGGGGGCCTTCCTCGCGCCCTTTGTCGCGGACATAGGCGATGGAAAAGATGGACGCGATAGGCTCGTCCTTGTCATTGCGCAAATAGGTTTCGCCGGCGGTGACGCCATAGCGCACAGTCTGGCCGTTGAAGCGGCCTTCATGGCGGCTGGTGAAGACTTGCGGCTCGGCGATGGGGGGCGCCGGCGGGGCGGCGGCTTTATCCTTTTCCTCCTGCGCTTGCGCCAAGGCAGGCAAGCACAGGGCCAAAAATAGCGCCGCAACCACAGTCCGCATCATGACAATCCCTTCCTCGAAAGATGGGCGGAGCCTAATCGGGCGGAAGGGCGGAGGCAAGGCGGGAAGGCGGCGCGCCCCTTAAAGTGAACGGCCGATAAGCTCCTTCATGATTTCCGAAGTGCCGCCATAGATGCGCTGCACCCGGGAATCGCGCCATGCTTGGGCGATTTCATATTCGTTCATATAGCCATAGCCGCCATGAAGCTGGAGGCAGGTGTCGACCACCCGCCATTGCAACTCGGTGTGCCACAGCTTGGCCGCCGCGCCTTCAAAGGCGGTCAATTCTTTTTTCACATGCTTTTCGATGCACTGATCGACATGGGCCCAGCCCACTTGCAGCTCGGTCTTGATTTCGGCCAGCGTGAAACGGGTGTTCTGGAAATCGAGGATGCGCTTGCCGAACGCCTTGCGCTCCTTGACATAAGCAAGGGTGATGTCAAAGGCGCGCTGCGCCGCGGCCTGGGCGGCGACGGCAATCGACAGCCGCTCCTGGGGCAATTGCTGCATCAAATAGATGAAGCCGGAATTTTCCTCGCCCAGGCAATTGGTGATGGGCACCCGCACATCGTCGAAAAACAGCTCCGATGTGTCGGCGGCATGCTGGCCTATCTTGTCAAGGTTGCGTCCCCGGCGAAAGCCTTCCCGGTCAGCCTCCACCAGGATGAGGGAGGTGCCGTGCGCCCCCTTTTCCGGGTCGGTCTTGGCGACGACGATGATAAGGCCAGCGTTCTGGCCATTGGTGATGAAGGTCTTTTGCCCGTTGATGACATAATGATTGCCGTCGCGCCTGGCGGTCGTTTTCACCCCTTGAAGGTCGGAGCCGGCGGCCGGCTCCGACATGGCGATGGCGCCGATCACCTCGCCCGAAACCATTTGGGGCAGCCATTTTTTCTTCTGCTCATCCGAACCATAGGCAACGATATAGTCCGCGACGATGTCGGAATGAACGCCAAAGCCCGGACCTGCCGTGCCGGCATAAGCGAGCTCTTCATCGACGATGCAGTTGAAGCGGAAGTCAAGCCCGGGGCCGCCATAGGCCTCGGGCACCGTGGGGCACAGAAGACCCGCGCTGCCCGCCTTCAGCCAGAAGTCCTTGCCGACGATGCCGTCCTTTTCCCATTGCGCCTTGTTGGGATAGAGCTCGCGCGCGTAAAACTTGCGCACGGCATCGCGGAACAGGACATGGTCGCTGGTGTAAATGGCGCGGCTTGGCAGCATGGCGGCGTCTCCCTTTCAGGACATGGCGGCAGCTTGGTTTACGTTGACGTAAACGTCAAGTTCTGAATTCATTCAACCCAAGTGACGCAGGAGCATGACGAGGCGCGCCGCCCAGGCGATGTCGAGGTCACGGTGAAGGCAAGGGTTGGGCGGCGGTGTTGCCAACATAGGAGCTCCCGCGCCTTCGCATATCAGCCGGCCAAAGAGAAGCCCGCCAGCATGGGTGGCAAGGGCGCAATCATGGCCGGCGGCTTGCGCCGGTGCCACGCGGTCGCAGATCAAAATGTCTCCAGGCCGATAGTCGCCGACAGCTTCGCTGACGCGCAAGGCGACGGGGTCGCGCGCCGCCAAGCGCAAGTCCACCATTTCCGCAAAGGCCGGCGGGGCAAGGCCCTCGGGGCCAAGAAGCCCGACAAGGGGGCAATCGGGTTGCTGTGGCAGGCTGATAAGCGCCGAGGGGTCCACCTCGAGCGCGGCGGCGATACGGTTGAGCCAACCTACGGAAAGACCGCGCCGCCCGGTCTCAAGCCGGCCGATGGTCTGGGCGGTGGTGGGTGTGGGACGGACGCGGGCCGCGACGTCGGCCAGCGTCAGTCCCTTGGCCTTGCGAATTTCCCGAATGCGGCTGCGCATATCAGCTCTCCTTGGGAAAATATTTTCTTTTTCTATAAAGATATAACCATTTTGGCAAAATTTTTCTGTCCTACAGCCCATTCCGTCCGCTAAGCCCTTCTCGGCAGCAAGGGAGAAGACCATGACTGGCGCGCGCAGTTCATCGCCAATTGATCCCGCTTCCCGTTCGGTGGAACCGCCTCTCAGCCGCTTTGCCCGCCGCGTCTTGCAGCATCTGGCGCGACGCGGGGCGGCGCCGCTCGGCCCCGGCGGGGAATGCCGCCTTGGCGTCGACACGGCGCCCGCCAGCCTTGTCAAGGACTTGGCCCGCCGCGATTTCGTCGCCATTGAGGAAGGCAGGCTGCGGCTTAACAGCCGGGGCGATGCCTATCTGCGACGCCAAGCAGCCCGCGCGAAGCGGGGCACGGCGACGGCCCCCGCTGATTTCGCCGCCCAGCATCAAGTGATGCGCCGGCGGCGGCTTGCCGGGGCGCGAGGGGTGGTGATGGCCAATGTCAACCTTGCCGAGTCGCCTCTGTGGTGGCTGAAGTCGCGGCGCGATAAAAAGGGCCGCCCGCTCATCAGCGAAGCACAATATGAAGCCGGCGAGCGCCTGCGCGCCGACTGGGAGCTCGCCCATCGCGGGCCGCGGCTCACCATGAACTGGGACGCGCCACCCCTGGGGCGGGCGCCGCGCGGCGCGCCGGAGCAACACGACCCCACCCCGGGCGAGTTGCGCGCGCGCCTGCGCCTTGAACGGGCGCTCGCCGCGCTTGGCCCAGGCCTTGAGGCGGTGGTGGTGCGCATCTGCTGCCAGCATGAAGGGCTTGAAGTGGCGGAGCGGGGACTTGGCTGGCCGCAACGCTCGGCCAAGGTGGTCCTTGGCATCGCCTTGGAGCGTTTGGCCTGCCATTATGGCTTGACGCCGCGGCGCCCATAATTCCAGTCCTTGGCTTGTTCCCCTGTTGGCCAAAAAAAGGGCGCCCGTGAGGGCGCCCAAGGCAAGGGGACTTTGGGTAATGTCTCAGCGCATGACGCCTCCCGCGCAGGCGCCGTCGCCGCAGCTTTGGCGAATCACCGCTAAAACCGCAGTCAGCGCCCGCCGCGCGCGCATCCTGTCCTCGGCGGAAACCAAGCGCCCGTCGCGCACCAGACAATCCGCGCGCTGATCACACCCCTGCTGCGCGCCCGTTGCTTTGTCGATGCGTTGAGATAAAGGGTCTTGTGTCTCCATGACCAATGTTTCTTTTGAAAACAAAGTACGCACAAGATATTCCTGCGCCAATGCATAAGAATTTATAATAAATATTCCAAACACCATAATGTATGCCTGATAATTATTCATTTGTACACCATATGTGCGTTATTCATTTCGCAAAATGATACATTATATATTTTTCGTTCCACAAATAAATTAGATATATTAATTTCGCATATTAAATATAAATGTTTAGAGGAATTTGAGGGGATTCGAGGGAGTAGACCACATAAAAAAACCAAAATGGTACTAATTTATCTTGACAAGCGTTATGATGATTGATATTGGTTATATCAAGCTGGATCATTGGGTCCAGGGTTCACAGCTCCAACAAAGGCGGCCTTCCCGCCCGGGGCGAACCACAAGTCTTTCTTTAAAATTTTTTGGTGCGTGAACGGCATGGCGCGTGGCCACAGTTGGACCAAGGCGCGGCGGCGGCGCTTTCTCAAAGAACTGGCCGCCACCGCCAATGTCAGCGCCAGCGCCAGCGCCGCCGGCATGTCGCCATCCAGCGCCTATCGCTTGCGCCGTCTCGACGCAGCCTTCGCCGAGGCCTGGCAGGATGCCCTCGATATCGGACTCGATGCCCTGGAGGATGCCGTGATGAAACGCGCGATCGACGGCGTGGAAAAAACCCATTTTCATGCCGGCAAGCCAGTGGGGACCTCAAAGTCCTATTCCGACGCTTTGGCCATGTTCCTTCTAAAGGCGCATCGCCCGCAGGTCTATGGCGAAGCCAAGGATTTGAAAAAGGATGCCGCCGCCAGTGCCGCCCCCGATCCGGTGGCCGAGCTGGAAGCGCGCCTTGCCGCCATCGAGCGGCGCCAGGAAGCGCCGCCCGCCCCGGACTGGGAGGCGGAGTGAGCGCCGCCCAGGACGAACCAAGGGACCTTGCCTGCGATCTATCGCTTGCCGAGCGGCTGGTGCGCCAAGGTCCCGCCGCCTGGCGCGCGGTGATAAGCGATATCGATGCGTCCGCCGCACGCCAGCTTCTTCATGACTGGCGCTTTTGGGCCCGGCCCAAGCAACTGCCGCCGCCGGGCGATTGGTTCTGCTGGCTGGTGGTTGCCGGGCGCGGCTTTGGCAAGACGCGGCTGGGGGTGGAATGGGTCCGTCGCTTCGTCGAAGGGGCAAGCCCGCTTTTGGCGCCTGGGCACGCGCCGGCGCGCATCGCCCTTGTCGCCGGCAGCCTTGCCGATGGCCGCGACATCCTGGTCGAGGGCGAATCCGGCTTTCTTGCCTGCGCGCCGCCCGGGCAACGGCCCTGCTTCGAAGCCGCGCGGCGCCGCCTCGTCTGGCCCAACGGCGCGGTCGCCACCCTCTATTCGGCGGACGAGCCGGATCAACTGCGCGGCCCCCAGCATGGCCTTGCCTGGGGCGATGAGCTGGCGAAATGGCACCGCGCCGAGGCCGTCTGGTCCAACCTCTTGCTGGGCTTGCGCCTGGGCGCGCGCCCGCGCCTTCTGGTCACCACGACGCCGCGGCCCATGGCCTTGCTGCGCAATCTTCTTGCCGCCCCCGCCACCGTCGTCACCCGGGGAACCACCTGGGAAAATGCCACGCATTTGCCGGCCGGCTTCATCGCCCAGATGCGCGAGCGCTATCAGGGCACGCGCTTGGGCCGGCAAGAGCTGGAAGGCATGCTCTTGGAGGATCACGCTGGCGCCCTGTGGCGCCAAGACATGATCGACGCCTACCGCGTCGAGGCGCCGCCGCCGCTCATGCGCGTGGTGGTGGCGGTGGACCCGCCAGTGACCAGCCATGCCACCTCCGATCGCTGCGGCATTGTCACTGCTGGCCTCGGGCCGGACGGCCATTTCTATGTCCTTGCCGACGACAGCGTGCAGGGCCTGAGCCCCGAAGGCTGGAGCCAACGCGCCGTCGCCGCCTATGACCGCCATGGCGCCGACCGGCTGGTGGCGGAGGTGAACAATGGCGGCGACCTCGTGGAAGCGGTGCTGCGCGCCTGCGCGTCCCATGTCGCTTATCGCGCGGTGCGCGCCAGCCGCGGCAAGCTTATCCGCGCCGAGCCGGTGGCGGCGCTTTACGAGCGCGGCCAGGTCCATCATGTCGGCCTCATGCTGGAACTCGAGGATGAGATGTGCAGCTTTGCGCCGGCCGGCGGCAAGGCGAGCCCCGACCGCATGGACGCGCTGGTCTGGGCGCTGACCGACTTGATGGGCGCATCGGCCGCCGCCGCGCCGCGGGTGCGGCGGCTCGGCTAAGAGCCCGTCTTGAAACGCCGGGCCGGACCTCAAACCCCCTTCAAGGGCCAATAGTCTTTTTCATATCCCAAGCGGGCAAGGACATCACATGGCGATATTTGGCAATCCCTTCCGGCGGCCGCGACCCGTACTGGAAGCCAAGGCGAGCGCGGCGCGTGGCGGCGCGCCGGCGCGGCTTGAAACATGGCTTTTCGCTGGCATGGGCGCCCAATGGTCGGGGCGGTCTTATGCCAGCCTCGTGCGGCGCGGGATGGCGGAAAATCCCGTGGTCCAGCGTTGCGTGCGGATCGTCAGCCAATCGATCGCCGCAGTGCCCTGGCGGCTTGAGCAGGAAGGCCGGGCGCTGATCCAGCACCCGCTTCTTGATCTTTTGCGACGGCCCAACCCGCTGCTTGGCGGCGCGGAATTCATCGAAGCGCTCATTGGCTATCTTCTGCTTGCGGGGGATGCCTTCATCGAGCGGGTCGATGACAGCGAGGGGGCGCCGGCGGAGCTTCATGTGCTGCGGCCCGACCGCATGCATATCCTTGCTGGCGCGTCCGGCTGGCCGGAGGCCTATGAATACCGCGCTGGAGGCGCCAAGCACCGTTTTCCCGTCGATCCCATTAGCGGCGCCTCGTCAATTTTGCATATCCGCGAATTCGATCCCCTCGACGACCATTTGGGTCTTTCAGCCCTCGATGCCGCAGCCCGCGGCCTCGACCTCCACGGCGCCGTGGATGGCTGGAACAAGGCTCTTCTCGACAACGCGGCGCGGCCTTCCGGGGCGCTCGTTTTCGAGCCCCGCGACGGCGCGCCAGCGCTCAGCGAGGAGCAGTTCCTGCGTCTTAAAAAAGAAATGGAGGAAAACTTCCAAGGCAGCGGCAACGCCGGCCGGCCTCTGCTTCTCGAAGGCGGCCTTAAATGGCAGCAGATGGCCTTTTCGCCGTCCGACATGGATTATCACGCGACCAAAAACGCTGCCGCCCGCGACATCGCGCTCGCCTTCGGCGTCCCGCCCATGCTGTTGGGCATCCCCGGCGACAATACTTACGCCAATTATCAGGAAGCCAACCGCGCCCTGTGGCGGCTCAGCCTGTTGCCCCTACTCGGCAAGCTTGCCGGCGCCCTCGACCGCTGGCTCGCCCCCGCCTTTGGCGGTGGGTTGAAGCTCGACTTCGACCGCAACGCCATCCCGGCCTTGTTACCGGAGCGCGAGGCTTTATGGCGCATGGTGGCGGCGGCAAGCTTTTTGACTGACGCGGAAAAGCGTGTCGTTCTGGGATTGCCGCTCCTGCCGGCCCGGATGCGCGATGGCGAGGACGTCCCAGAAGGGGACGAGGCTGGCGCTTGAGCGTTGGAAATCTTTACATTTTCCTAACCATGACGCGCCTTTCTCATGCTAACGATTTGAGAAATATGCGTTTTACGAATCTGGCATTGGTCTTGCTGACATATTGGCCATGGCGTGCAGGGAGATGCGATCATGCTGGCAGCGACCTTGAAGGGAACCATGTTGATGGGGCTGACGGCGCTTGCCCTGGAGCAGGCGGCGCCAACGACCGAAGACAGCGCCCGCGCCGCGCCGCCCCCGCCGCAGCCGGGCATTCAACTGTTGATCGAGACCGAGACCACGCGGCCTGACGAAATTCTTCTCATTTGGCTCTAAAAAGCCTGCCGGCGCAAACTCTTACGGGCCGGATGGAGAATGTTTTCAATAAATCTTAAATAGCGAAAAAAACTTCCAAGCCAAACCGACGACGCGCGGGCAGGCGAGAGCCACCTGCCCGCTCGGCTATTCCCGATTGCCTCATGAACAAGCCAGCCCGATACCAAAACAGCGAAAGCCTGCTCGCCGCCCTGGCGCGGCAAGCCCAGGCTGGCGGCGCCGATGTCGTTACCTTGCGTGCGCTTGTCGAGGAGGCCAGCGAAATAGGCGCTGCCCGCGCCCTTGCCCAGCTTGGCCTTGGCGATGCCCATGCCGGCGGCGATATTTACGAATTGCGCCAGCTCATCACCGCCTGGCGCGATCTGCGGCGCACCGCCTGGCGTGCCGCCGTCAATTGGCTGGTCAAGATCATGATCACCGCTCTCCTCGTCGGGCTGGTGCTCTACCTCAAGACGGTCCGCCCTTAGGAAACCGGCTTCGACCATTGCAGAAGGAACACTCGCCGTGGCGCATTGCTGCAACGCCGCTGGCGCCCTCGCGTCCCTTGCCGAGGTGGGACGCTTCGAGGGCTATGCCAGCGTTTTCGGACGCATCGACCAGGGTCGCGATGAAATCATGCCCGGCGCCTTTGCCCGCTCGCTGAAAGCCCGCGGCGCGGGCGGCGTCAAGCTTTTATGGCAGCACGACCCGCGCGAGCCTGTCGGCGTCATCGAGCATATCCGGGAGGACAGCCACGGCCTGTTCGTGCGCGGCCGGCTGCTGGGCGATGTCATTCGTGCTCGGGAAGCCCAGGCCTTGCTGCGGGCCGGCGCCCTTGATGGCCTGTCGATCGGCTACAAGGTCCGCGCGGCGGAAGTCGACGCCGCGCGCAGCGTGCGCCGGCTCATCGACATCGACTTGTGGGAAGTCTCGCTGGTGACTTTCCCCATGCAGCCGGCCGCCAGGCTTACCGCCATCAAGGCAAGACCAGCCCCTGACGCGCCGCCAGACAGGTACGCAAAGCCCACTTCGTCGGCGCTTCTTGCGAGCTTGCAAAACCTCATTCACGCCCTCAACACAGGAGCACGTCCATGACCTATAGCCACTCTCCAACCGATAGTCCGGCCGAAGCCTGTGCCCGGCCCGCCGCCAGCGCCTATGAAATCAAGGCGGCGGTCGACGAACTGGGCCAGGCCTTCGAGGCCTTCAAGGCCAGCCATGAAGAGGCCGAGCGGACGGGCGATGCCGTCCTCGAGCAAAAACTTGACCGTATCAATGCCGAGGTCGACCGGCTGCACGGCCGTGTCGACATGCTGACGCGCCGCGCCGCTCGGCCCATGCTCGAAGGCAGCGGGCGCGGCGGACAAGCCGACGAATACAAGACCGCGTTCATCGATCGCTATGTGCGCAAGGGCCTCGAGACCGGCTTGCCCCGGATTGAGGCCAAGGCGCTCAATACCGGGGTTGACGCGGACGGCGGATTTGCCGTGCCGCAGCAAATCGATGCCGCCATCGAGCGTCTCTTAAAGGATGTCTCCCCCATCCGCGCCATCGCCAATGTGACGCAGATCGGCAGCGGCAGTTACAAAAAACTGGTGAGCATGACGGGCGCCGCCTCGGGCTGGGTGGGGGAAAGCGCTGCCCGGCCGGAGACGGGAACCCCGCAATTTGCCGAGGTCACCCCGCCCTTGGGCGAGATTTACGCCAATCCGGCGGCGACCCAAGGCATGCTCGATGATGCCTTTTTCGACGTCGAGGCTTGGCTCGCCGACGAGCTTGCCATCGAATTCGGGGCCAAGGAAGGCGCCGCCTTTGTCGCCGGCGACGGGATCGACAAGCCCAGGGGTTTCCTCAGCTACGCCACCGCCGCCAGCGATGACGCAAGCCGCCCCTTCGGCACCTTGCAGCATGTGGCGACCGGGGTTTCCGGCGACTTTCCGGCTAGCAATCCTGCCGATAAGCTGGTGGACCTCGTCCATGCCTTGCGGCCGGTCTATCGCCAAGGCGCGCGCTTCGTCATGAACACCAACACGCTGGCCCGCATCCGCAAGTTCAAGGATGCCGATGGCAATTATCTATGGCGGCCGGGGTTGGGCGAGGCGGCGGCCGCCACCTTGCTTGGCTATCCCGTCGTTGAAGCCGAGGACATGCCCGATATCGGCGCCGACGGTCTGCCCATCGCTTTCGGTAATTTCACCCGCGGCTATCTCATTACCGACCGCATGGGGACACGGGTCTTGCGCGACCCCTTCTCCAACAAGCCCTTCATTCATTTCTACGCCACCAGGCGCACAGGCGGCGGGGTGATGAATTCCGAGGCCATCAAGCTTCTCAAATTCGCCCTCAGCTGAAAACAAGGGACGGACGCGGGGCGGCAAGAAACGGCCGCCTCGCCCATTTCATCCATGGCCGGCTTTAACTTCAGGGCGACGGCGTCCCATGTGACGGACGCGCCGGGCGACGTGTTCGTCGGCAACGATACCTATCCCGTCACCCGCGACGGTCAGACCTTCGGCTGGGACAATACCGGCGGCCTGACGCGGGCCAACCGCTCGAACGCGGTGGACGCCCGGCTTGCCGGGGTGCATTCGCATCTTGCCACCAAAATAAGAAACTTCTCCGTCGATTTGCCAGCGCCCGGCCAATATCAGATACGCCTTGCCCTGGGCGATGAGGGTTTCGCGCAAACCGCCCAGCGCATCCAGGTGCTCGACGGCGCGACGGTCCTCCTCGACATCGCGCCGGGTTCGACCAATGCCGCGCAGTTCTACGACGCGAGCAATGTTTTGCGTACCAGCGTCGCCGACTGGGTCGCCAACAATGCCGCGGCGACGCTGACCTTCACTGGCTCTATCGCCACCTTCCGGCTGGGCGATGCAAGCTTGAGCGGCTATTGGGCGCTCGCCCATGTCAGCATTACACCGGTTGCGGGCGGTACGGTATTTAGCGAGACAATAAATCTAGGCCTTGGCGCGAGCGCAGGACTGGGCGGCACGGCGGGCGTTGCCGGGCTGATAAGCCTTGACCAGGGCGCCGGGCTCGATGCTGCCGTCACCTCTTATCTCATCGCCCCGATGGCGCTTGGGATAGGAGCCGGGCTGGCGGCAAGCCCCGGCGGCCAGGCCATCGCCGAGGCACTGTCGCTAAGCCTTGGCGCTGGCCTTTCGCCGCTGAACGCAGTCAGGATCGGCGCCGACCTGGCGCTTGCCGTGGACCTTGACATTGCCCAGCAAGAACGCACGGCGGTGGGCGCAACCATCACCATTGCCGGCCTGTTCGCGGCGAGCGCATCGGGCAAGCTCACCGTCAATGACCTTATCGAGATAGGGCATGGCGCAGGTGCGCTGTTTGCCCTTGCCACCACCGTCACGCCCAGCCCGGGAAGGACCATTGCCATCGGCGCGGCCAGCCGCACCCTCACCGTGGGCGCGGGGAAGCGCACCATCACCATCACTGCCAGCCAAAGGAGCATCAAGGCATGACCCAAATCAATACCGCTTTCCGCAACACCTATGAAGTTGTCTGCCGCGATGCGGCGGGCGCCGTCAAATGGCGCGAGACCGTAAAAAACATCACGGTCAATGTCGGGCTCGACGAGATTCTCGACAAGTTCTGGAAAGGCGCTGCCTACACGGCGGCGCATTATGTCGGGCTCGCCGGCGGGACGCCCACTTTCGCCGCCGCCGACACCATGGCTTCCCACGCCGGCTGGACCGAAAGCACCGTCTATTCAAACGCCGCCCGGCCGACGCTGACCTTGGGGACCGTCTCGGCGCAATCGGTGGACAATTCAGCCGTCAAGGCGAGCTTTGCCATCAACGCCAGCGGCACCGTGGGCGGCGCCTTCGTCGCCACCAATGCGACCAAGGGCGGGACCACCGGCATTTTGATGGGCGGGGCGGCATTTGCCGGTGGCAACCGGGTAGTGGCGAACGGCGACACCATCGACGTTACCGTGACCTTGACGGCGGCCAGCGTATGACCACCTTTCTTAAAGACCCGCAAGCCACCCTTGACTACAGCATTGAATGGGCGGACGCCGGGTTTGCCGGACAAACCATCCTCACGAGCAACTGGTCGCTTTCGCCGCAAGAGGAAGGCGGGCTTGCCATCCTTGGCGAGGCGCTCGACGGGACCAAGGCTTCAGTCACCCTGGCCGCCGGGATTAAGCGCCACGCCTATCGCGTTGCCAACCGCATCGCTCTATCGGGCGGCCTTGTCGAGGAACGCAGCTTCACCATTCTGGTGGATGAGCGCTGATGAGCTATCTTCTTCTTTCCCCGCCGGCGGTGGAGCCTGTCTCGCTCGACGAGGCGCGCGCCTATTTGCGCCTCGAGGACGAGACGGAAGACGCGCTTGTCGCCATGCTGATCACCACGGCGCGCCAGACCTGCGAGGGGTTCACGGGCCGTTCCCTCATCAGCCAGACCTGGCGCTACCGCACTCAAGCGATGACGGCCGCCATCACCCTTGGCCATGGGCCGGTGGAAGCCATCCTTACGGTGCGCGAAGCCAGCAGCCTCGCAAGCTTCGATTGGTCCGCCGGCGACTATGCGCTGGTGCAGGGCGATGGCCGCGACCAGCTTGTCCTTAAACGCTTGCCCGCCACCGCCAGCCGTCTCGAGATCGACTATCGCGCCGGCTATGGCGCGGATTGGAACGCCGTCCCCTGGCCCCTGCGCCAAGGACTGTTGCGCCTCATCGCCCACGCCTATCGCTATCGCGACGATGCTTCGGCGCCGGCGGTGCCCACCGCCGTCACCGCCTTGTGGCAACCCTATCGGGAGATGCACCTGTGATGGGCGGGGAAGAAGCCGGCGCGCTCAGCCACTCGGTATGGCTGCAAGCGCGGGCGAGCGATGCCGGCGATGGCGGTGGCGGCCAAGAGGACGTCTGGCGCGATGTCGCGCGCTGCAAGGCGGCCATCACCCCGCGCGCCGCGAGCAGTGTCGATATCGCCCAGCGCCGTGATGCCGTGGTGGCCTATAAAGTCTATTTGCGCTATCGCGCCGGGGTGGCGCCGGGCATGCGTCTCCTGTGGCGCGGCCGCCCCTTGCTGGTGCTGCGGGTCATCGACTCCACCGGCGCCCGGCGCATGCTGGAGCTGGATTGCGAAGGGGCGGCGGCGACATGATTAAGACGGCGCTGTCCACGGATCGCCTGGCGCAAGCCGACAAGGCCTATCGCGCCGCCTTGGCGGCGCACCTTGCCGGCCTTTCGCGCCAGCTTGCCGAAAAAGTCGCCATGGATGCCCGCACCAATGTGCTGGCCGGGCGCGACCCGGCCCGGCCCTTGCCCAGCACGCTTGCCGAAAGCATCGCGGTTATCGAGGATGGCGCGGCCGTCAAGGTTGTCGCCGCCGCGCCCCACGCCGGCTTTGTCGAATTCGGCACCGCCCGCCAGCCGGCGCGGCCCTTTCTTGGTCCCGCCGCCTTGGCAGCGCGGCTGACGCCAGACGATTTCTCCGCCCGCTGAACAGCATCGGGAATTTATTCATGCCCCTTGACGCAAGCTGGCCGCTGCAACAGGCGGTCTATGGCCGCCTGACCGGCGATATGGCGCTGATGGCGCGGCTTAACGGGGTTTACGACCATGTTTCCCCTGAGGCGGCCTATCCTTATGCCACCCTTGGGCCAGCGACGGTGCGCGACTGGTCGAGCAAAAGCTTCAGCGGCGAGGAGCATCGCTTCGATGTCCATTTGTGGTCCGCCGCCCCCGGTCATGGCGAAGCCAAGGAGTTGATGGCCCTTGCTTATGACGCCTTGCACGAGGCGGCGCTCACCCTTCCCGGCCACGCGCTTGTAAGCTTGCGCTTCGAGTTCGGGCAAATCCTGCGCGAGGCGGCGGGACCCCTCCATCACGCGATTATGCGCTTCCGCGCCCTCACCCACGCCCTTCCTTAACTCCACGGCTGAAAGGAGCCTTGCCATGCCCGCCGAAAAAGGCAGTGCCTTTTTGTTGAAAATTTCCGATGATGGGACCCCGCCGGTCCTCACCACCGTTGCCGGCATGCGCACCACCCAATTCACCATCAACGCCGAGGCGGTCGATGTCACCACCAAGGCGTCCAATGGCTGGCGCACGCTGCTTGCCGGCGCCGGGGTGCGCGCGGTATCGATTACCGGTGCCGGCGTGTTCACCGACGGCGCCGCCGAGCGCCTCGTTCAAGCCAAGGCGATGGATGCAAGCCTTGGCGCCTATCAAGTAGTGTTCGAGACCGGCGACAGCTTTGCCGGCAGCTTCCAGGTCACCAGCCTTGAATATGCCGGCGACTTCAATGGCGAGCGGACCTATAGCCTGCAGCTGGAAAGCTCGGGGCCAGTGGTCTTCACCGATGTCTGAACATAAGGCCAATCCCTTGCGCGGCGAGGTCGCGCTGCGCCTGGGCGGCACAGGCTATGTGCTGCGGCCAAGCTTTGCCGCCCTTGCGCGCATCGAGGAAGCCGAGGGGAGCCTGCTTGCCCTTATCGAACGGGCAAGCAGCGGCGCACCCCGGCTTGGCGACATTGTCACCGTTTTGTGGGCGTGCCTTGACGCGGGCGGCGCGGGCCTCAGCCGTGACGACGTGGGCGAACTCATCGCTGGCGATGGCGTCGCCGCCGTGACCACCGCCTATCGCGATATCCTGTTGGCGGTGCTCAAGGGGCCGGCATGACCCGGCTCATCGACTGGCAAGGCTGCGCTGGCGTCGCCACTGGCCTCATGGGCTGGCCGCCCGAGGATTTCTGGCGGGCAACGCCCCATGAATTCCTCGCCGCCTGGAGCCTGTGGGCAAAAGCGCACGGCTTGGGCGGAGAAGCGCCGGCAAGGCTCGACGGCGAAGGGCTTGCCGCCCTCAAGGCGCGCTTTCCCGATCGTTGACGGGAGGGGTGGGAGCGGCCATCATGGGCCATGACTGAACCACCGCCGCCCCGCCCTTCTTTGCGTGAGCGCGTCGCCGCCCGTCAGCGCGGGGAAAGCGACCCGCAGACAGCGCGCCGCGACGCCAAGACCCAACGCCGGTGGCGCACGCTCGCCTTCACCCTGCAAGCGGTGGGGTTGACGCTGTTGCTCGCTTATGCCTGGCTTTTGTTCGAGCGCGGTTTCCAGAACCTCAATATCTGGGCCGTCATAGCGCCGAGCCTTCTCTTCGTGGCGGGCCGCGCCATTCATCTGTGGCTGCATATGAGCCGGCGGCGCTAACCGATTTTTTCATAGTGATGGAGAAATGCGCGTGGAGACAGTCCTCGACACGCTGGTCGTTGCCGTGCGCGCCGATACCCGCGCCCTTGAGCGGGATCTGGGCCGCGTGCGCGCCGACCTTGCCGGCCTTAGTGATGCCGGCAATGGCGCCAAGCGGCAATTGGGCAGCCTTGCCGGCGAAATGGATAATTTTGGCGCCCTGCTGGCCACCGCCGCCACCAGCGCCGGTCGGCGCATGGAAAACGCCTTCATCCGCTTTGCCCGCACCGGCCGCCTGTCGTTCGAGGATTTGCGCGTGGTGGCGCTGGGGGTCTTGAACGATATCGCCAGCGCCGCCATCCGTTCTGGCCTCGATCGGATTTTCGGCGGCGCTTCCGGGGGCGGGCTTCTCGGGAGCTTCTTTAGCGCCATCTTCGGGAGCGCGCCGCCCGTGCTCTCGACCGCCGGGCGGGCCATCGGCGGCCCCGTCGTCGAGCGGCGTCCGGTCTTGGTCGGCGAACGCGGGCCGGAGGTTTTTCTTCCCCCCGCCAGCGGCCGCATCGCCCCCTTAAGCCGCGCTGATCCCAACCTGGCGCAACGCCGGTCCATCGCCATCACCATCAATGTCAACGCCGCGCCCAGCGCCCGCCTGGGCCGCGAAAGCGCCGGGCAAATCGCCCTTGCCGTGCGCCGCGCGGTCGAACGGGCCGAGCGCGACCGCTGACACCGTCAACAGCGCAACGGTTTCATCATGTATTGGCTCACCGCCCCCGAAGACGCGCTGAGGCGCACCTTCATCAAGCGCTTCGACCCCCGCTTCTGGACCGTCAACTTCCCCCGCCCGATGATGGCCTCGGTCATCACCCAGGGGAGCGACGCCCTCAGGGTCGATTTGACATTTTACGAGCGCGACAATCTTGCCGGGCTTATTTGGGACAGCGTCGATACCCTCGACCCGCCGCATTTGCGCTATGAAACGGCGCGGGACTATAGCGGCACGGTTTTGCGCTTCCGCTGGCGCGCCGGCGGCATCCGCGGCCTGGCCGAGGTCAATGGCCCCACCCTCACCATCGAAGGCCGCGACGCCAGCGGGGCGCCGCGCACCTGGTATGTGCGGCTCTGGAACTATGCCGTCGGCGCCACCGATGACGCCCTCATCACCCTTGACTTCAGCCAAATGGACGGCGGCTTTCTTCTTCCCCAAGAAGCCGACCCGCTATGGCCGGGCGATATCGACCGCATGTTCATCTCCATGGTGCCGCCCGACTTTGATGGCGTCGCCACCGGCCCGCTCGCCAATGGCGCCGCCGAGGCCTGGGTGGAAATCAGCGCGATGGCGGCCGAGGGGCCGCTGAGCACCATCGGCCTTGGCGATGCCTTCACCCCGCCGCACCCGCTGCGCCTCGCCAATGGCTATGACGATGTATTCAACCAGACGCCTGAGCGTCTGCTGCGCAACGCCCTTCATCTCGGCTATCAAGGCGCGCTCGACCATTATGCCGGGATGAGCCATTATTTCCGCTTGGCCTTCGATGCCGGCGAGAGCCGTTTCATCGCCGCCCGCGATGGCAATGGCAGCGTCCTCAATGCCCCGTGCCGGGCGTGGCATCAGGATTATTTCGCCCGCGCCGCCGCCTTGGGCTATGAGGTCATCCTTTCGCTTTCCTTCGAGCTCTTCGACGCTTGGGCGCCGGCAAGCTGGAAGCAGCGCGCCTTTGACGCCAGCCCGGCGCTCACCGGCTGGCAGCCGCCCTCCACCCTCCTTACGCCCACCAACGACACCGCCATGGATTATCTCGCCGACGCCTTTCTGGAATTTACCGGCGTGCAGGCCGCCGCCGGCCTTCTCCCTGCGGTGCAGATTGGTGAGCCCTGGTGGTGGGTTGCGTCCGATGCTAGCGCCAAGCCCTGCTTTTACGACGCTACCACCACCGCCCTTTATACGGCGGAGACGGGACAGGCGGTGCCGCCGGCCCATCAAAGCGTCACCGAAACGCCAGATGCGGCGCAGCAGGCTTATCTCGATTGGCTCGGGACGAAGCTGGGCGCGGCGACCCTTGCCTTGCGCGATGCGGTGCAGGGGGCCTATCCCGGCGCCAAGGTCTTTCTTCTGGTCTACACCCCGCAGGTGTTGCGCACGGACGCGCCCATGCTGGCCAGCGTCAACATGCCGGCAAGCTGGTCATTTCCCGCCTTCACCCGGCTGCAGGTCGAAGACTATGACCACGTCATCGCTGGCGATTGGCGCGCCCATGCGGCGGGCCTTGCGCAAGTCGCTGCGCGTTTCGGCTACAGCCCGCAGGACAGCGATTATTTCGCCGGCTTCGTCCTTGACCCCGCCGATGGTGCGCTGTGGCGCAACATCGCGCGCGCCATCGAGGATGGGCGCGCCCGCGGCTTTGCCGAGGTCTTCGTCTGGGCCTATCCGCAGGTCGCCCGGGACGGCTTTGTTTTTTTCCAACTGGAGGATGACGATATGACCGGCTTCCACGAGGTGCGCTTTCCCGTCGATATCGCTTTCGGCGCCACGGGCGGCCCTGTCTTTTCCACCACGGTGAGCGAGATGGTCTCCGGCGCCGAACAGCGCAATATCAATTGGGCGCAGGCGCGTGCCCGCTATGACGTGGGCGGAGGCTTGCGCGGCGAGGCCGACCTGGCCCAGCTCATCGCCTTTTTTCGCGCCCGCCAAGGTCGCGCCCACGGCTTTCGCTTCAAGGACTGGGCCGATTTCAGCTCCGCCAGCGTGGGCACCTCGGTCAGCGCGAGCGATCAAGTGCTAGGTGCGGGCGATGGCCTTGCCACCAGCTTCCAACTGGTGAAGCATTATGGCGACCTTGGCGCCGATGTGGTGCGCCCCATTTTGAAGCCGGTGGCGGGAACGGTGCGCGTCGCCCTCGATGGGGTCGAGCTGACCAGCGGCTGGGTCGTCGACACCACCACCGGCGTGCTCGATTTTGAAAATCCGCCGGTCAGCGGCGCGCAGATCACCGCCGGCTTCGAGTTCGATGTGCCCGTGCGCTTCGCCGAGGACAGCCTTGCAGTCAGCTTCGAGACCTTCGCGGCGGGGGAAGTGCCTTCCATCCCCCTCGTTGAGATCAGGCTTTAGGCCGTGCTCAGCCTTTCCCCCGCCCTGGCGGCGCATCTCGCCGCGCCGGTGACCAGCCTTGCCTTGTGCTGGCGCGTCACCCGGCGGGACGGCGTCAGCCTTGGGTTCACCACCCACGATCAGACGCTTGTCATCGATGGCGCGCGCTATCGCCCGGCGCCCTCCTTCCTGCCTTCGCAGATCGCCGCCGGCAGTGGCCTTAACGTCGATAATATGGAAATTGAAGGCGTATTGTCCGACAGCGCCATCCGCGAGGCGGACCTGCTTGCCGGGCGCTATGACTTGGCGCGTATTGCGGTGTTCCTCGTCAATTGGGCCGACCCGCCGGCCGGGCGCATCGTCCTGCAAACCGGCACCCTTGGTGAAGTACGCGCCGAGGACGCTCGTTTCACCGCCGAAATGCGCGGCCTCAAACAAGCCCTGCAGCAGCCGGTGGGCGCCGTTTTCTCGCCCGAATGCCGCGCCGACCTCGGCGACCGGCAATGCCGCGTCGCCTTGCGCGACTTCACGGTGATGAGCCAGGTGGCGGCGGTGGAAGGGACCAAACGCATGCGCAGCGCCCTTGGTTTTCCCGATGGCTGGTTTCACTATGGCCGGCTGTTGTGGCTTGGCGGCGGCAATGCCGGCTTGGAAATGGACGTGAGCAGCGACAGCGCCGGCGTGCTGGCGCTGCAGGGAAGCCTTGCCGCACCGATCGAAATCGGCGACCGGTTTCAAGTCGAAGCCGGCTGCGACAAACGTTTTGTCACATGCCGCGACAAATTCGCCAATGGCGAGAATTTTCGTGGCGAACCGTTCGTGCCGGGCGTTGACTCGCTCCTCGACTATCCAGGCTTGCAATGACCCGCGATGATCTGGTGGCCGCCGCCCGGCAGTGTTTGGGCACGCCCTTTCGCCATCAAGGCCGGGCATTGGGCCGGGGGCTCGATTGCGTCGGCCTTCTCATCCATGTCGCCCATGGCGTGGGGTTGCAGACCGACGACCCTTGCGACTATGGCCGCCAGCCGGCGCACGGCCTGTTGGAGCGCCATCTTGCCGCCGCCGGCCTGGCGCCGATCCCGCCGGTGGCGGCGCTTCCCGGCGATGTCTTGCTGTTTCGCATCGATGGACCGGCGCAGCATGTGGCGCTCGCCAGCGACAAGGGCATGATCCACGCCTATGCCTTGGCGCGCCGCGTGGTCGAGCACCGGCTTGACCCCGTGTGGCGCGCGCGGCTTGTCGGCGCCTACCGTTTCCCAGGGGTTTCCTAATGGCCACGCTCGTCCTCGCCGCTGTCGGTCAAGCCATCGCCGGCCCCGTCGGCAGCCTTGTTGGCGCCGTTGCCGGCAGTTTCATCGACCGCCAGATCTTTCGCCCCGGCGGCGGCCTGCGCGAAGGGCCGCGGCTGAAGGATCTCAGCGTGCAGGGCGCGTCCTATGGCGCGCCAATACCCCTTATCTATGGCCGCGCCCGGGTGGCGGGCAACGTCATCTGGTCGAGCGGGCTCGTCGAAAGCCGGTCCGAGGAAAGAAGCGGCGGCAAGGGGGGCGGAGGCGGCACCACCACGGTGCGCTTCAATTACAGCGCTTCGCTGGCGGTGGCGCTCTCTGGCCGCCCCATCGCGCGCGTTGAGCGGATCTGGGCCGACGGCAAACTCATCCGTGCGGCCAGTGGTCCGCTGAGCGTCGGTGGCACGCTGCGGGTCTATGCCGGAGAGGAAGGACAGCAGCCCGATCCGGTGATCGAAGCCGCGCAAGGGGTGGGGCAGGTACCGGCCCATCGCGGCCTTGCCTATGCCGTCCTCGAGGACTTGCCCCTGGCGGAGTTCGCCAATCGCGTGCCCAATCTCAATTTTGAAGTGGTGGCCGACGAGCCCAATGCCGGTCTTGCGGCGGTGGCGCTGGACATCGCCGGGCGCGTGGGGCTTGCGCCCGTCGATGGCGGGGGCCTGACAGGAAGCGTCGCCGGCTTCGTCACCGATGGCGGCACCGGCTTTCGCGATGCGCTGGAAAATCTCTCGCTCGCCCGCGACTTTTCCGCGGTGGAAAGCCAGGGCGTGCTTTATTTGCGCGATATGCCACAAGGCGCCATCGATTTCGATGCCGCACGGCTTGGCGCTGGCGAGGAAGGCGCGCCGCGCCCGCGCATCGAGCGTATGCAGGCCGAGGCATCAGAACTGCCGCGAGAAACCCGGGTCTATTTCTGGGACACCGACCGCGACTACCAGCCCAATGTGCAGCGCGCCCGCCGGCGGACGGCGGCGAGCGAGGGGGCGAGCGCGTTCAGCGCCCCCGTCGCCCTTGATGCAGCGACGGCCAAGGCGGCGGCCGAGCGCCGATTGGAAAAGGCCTGGAGCGGGCGCGCACGATACAGCCTTTCGCTGCCGCCAACCGATCTTGCCATCGAGCCGGGCGATGTCATTCGCCTGCCGGCGACACCGGGCGGGGCGCCGCTGATGCTGGTCGAGGACAAGCGCTATGACGGCGTCAGCGTTCGCCTTGCCGGGCGCGTTGTTGACTTGGAAGCGGTGACCGGCGCCGGGCTTGCCGACGGCGGATCGCCGATCGGTCAAACCCTGCGCTTGCAGGGGCCAACCTTCTTTACCCTCTTCGACCTGCCGGCGCTGACCCCGGAGCAGCTGAGCATGCCGCGCTTTTACTTCGCCGCCACTGGCGATGATGATGCGTGGCGCTCGGCCAGCCTTTTCGAATCGGGCGATGGCGGCCTCAGCTATCAGCCCGTGGCGCGTAGCGCGCTGCCCGCCATCATGGGTGCCGCCCTTGACGCCCTGCCGCCAGCGTCCCCTCATGTCTGGGACTTACAAAACACAGTGCGCGTTGGCTTGGACAATCCCCAGGCAACGCTGGAATCGCGGTCACAAATAGCCGTGCTTGGCGGCGCCAACGCCGCGCTTCTCGGCGATGAAGTCATCCAGTTCCGCAATGCCGCTCTGCAAGCCGACGGCAGCTATATCCTGTCCCAATTGCTGCGGGGGCGGGGGGGCAGCGAGGCGGCGATCGCCGGCCATCTTGCGGGCGAGCGCTTCGTCCTTTTGGACCGCACGAGCATTGTCGCAATTAACGCGACACTGGCGCAGGTTGGCGAAACGCGTCGCTATAAGGCGGTGGGGCCAAACGAGGCTCTTATCAATGCAGGGGAGACGCCCTTCACTTTCACTGCGGCCAATTTGCGCCCCCTTGCCCCGGTGCATGTGCGGGGCCGCCGCCAGGCCGATGGCGCCATCAGCATAAGCTGGATCCGGCGCAGCCGCGCCGGCGCCGCCTGGATCGACGGTGCCGATGCCCCCCTCGCCGAGGAAAGCGAGGCTTATGACCTGGAAATCCTCAATGGCGCCACCGTGGCGCGCAGCTATGCCACGACCACGCCCCAGGCACTTTATAGCGCCGCCGACCAGCTCAGCGATTTTGGCGGCTTGCCGGCAACCCTCAGCTTGCGGCTTTACCAGCGTTCGGCGCAGGTCGGGCGCGGCCTGCCGGCGCAAGTGACCATCGCTTTATGATAAGGAGCTTTCACCATGTCCGAGGCCACCGCACGCTGGCTGCTGCCCCTGATCGCCACCAATCAGGCGCAAAAGGAGGTCACCCATAACGAAGCCTTGCTGCTGCTCGATGCGCTAATCCACCCTGCGGTGGAAAGCCGGTTAAGCGCCACGCCGCCCGCAACGCCGCCTGAAGGCGCGGTGTGGATCGTCGCCACAGGGGGGACGGGCGAGTGGACAGGCAAGGACGGAGAGCTTGCCCTGTGGGCTAGCGGCGGCTGGCGCTTCCTCGCCCCGCGAGAGGGCGCCACCGCCTGGCTCAAGGACGAGGCCTTGCCCGCCCGCTTCGACGGTGCCCAATGGCAGGCGGGAGTGCTGATTGGTTCTGAAATTCGCGTTGGCGGCGTTAAAGTGCTCGCCGCGCGCCAGCCCGCCATCGCCAACCCCACCGGCGGGACGACCATCGATAATGAAGCACGCAGCGCAACCACGGCTATTCTGGCGGCTTTGCGCAACCATGGCATAATTGCAACATGAGGTGGCTTTTCCATTTTCGCCATGGCTTTTCCATGGTCGCGCCATATTTCATCCCCTAGTTGAGCCACGGATATAACGAGACAGGTCGCCGCGTTTTACGCGGCGTTGCGGCGAGTGAGGACAACAAGCCCGTGCCGCGATCCTATATCCTTGGTTTTTAACAAGGGGATTTCACATGCAGAGACTATTTCTCGCCGCTTTGCTCGGCACCAGCATCCTTGCCGGTGCGGCGCAGGCACAAGAGAGCACGGGCTGGTACATAGGCGTTGACGGCGGGCCAAATCTTGTCGGCACGCAAAATTTCGAAAATGCCAGCGAAACCGACGTCCTTCGCGTGCGGAGCAAGCTTGGCTACAGCATCGGCGGCCAGCTTGGCTATGACTTCGGCGGCTTTCGTCTGGAAGGCGATGTCGGCTTTCAGCGCGCCGGCGCCGATACTGGCAACGCTTTCAACGACAGCGTTTTCGTAAATGCCCTGGGCGTGTCCGCGCTTGACAGCATCGACCCCATGAGGGGCAACCGGCGGGCCGTTTCCTATATGTTGAACGGCCTTGTCGAAACACCCCAGTCCGAAGGCGGCGTGTCCGGCTTTGTCGGCGCTGGCGCCGGTTTTGCCCGGGTCAACAACAAGGGCCTTGCCGCGCCGGCGGGCCTTCTCCTCGACGACAAGGACGACGCCTTCGCCTGGCAGATTCTGGCGGGCTTGCGTAAAACCCTCAGCGAGCGGCTTTCCCTGACCGCCAAGTTCCGGCATTTCCAAACCGATGGCGGCAGATTCCGCGACGTCACGGGCCGCTCCCTGGAAGGAGGGTTTCGTTCCAACTCCCTCCTGTTCGGGCTGAGCTATAAATTCGGCGTTGCCCCCAAGCCGCAACCCGAGCCGACGCCGCCACCACCCCCACCGCCGCCCGCGGCCAAGCCAAAGCCGGAGCCGACGCCGCCGCCTCCGCCACCGCCTCCGCCGCCGCCCCCGATCCCGGGTCCCTTCATCGTCTTCTTCGATTGGGATGTGGCGGATATCACGCCCGAGGCGGCCGCCATCATCCGTGATGCGGCCAATGCCTATCGCCAAACGGGCCAGGCGCGCATCCTCTTGGAAGGCCATGCCGACCGTTCGGGTGCCGCCAGCTATAACCAGCGCCTTTCCGAGCAACGGGCGGCCGCCGTGCAAGCCGAGCTCGCCCGCAACGGGGTCGAGGCCAGCGTGATAACGACCCGCGGCTTTGGCGAAAACCAGCCACTCATCGAAACCTTGGATGGCGTGCGCGAGCCGCAAAACCGTCGGGTGGAAATTTCCTTTCCGTCGGTGCAATAGCCGCCTTGCGCCCACCGCGGGCCAATGAGCACATCGAGGGACGCCTGGGAAATCCAGGCGTCCCTTCGCGATTCAGTGCATGACTTGATGAAAAGCCAGGCGGCCGCGCCCCGGCCGGCGTCCCAAAGCGATTGGACACCTTAAAGAACCGCCCTTTTGTGCTCTGACTTCCTCGCCGCTCGGCTGCGCTCCTCAAATATGTCCCTATATTCTGCGGTGCTCGCCTTCACGGCTCCTGCTCAGATCAGCAAAATTTTCAGTTCTTGGAAGTGTCCGATTGCCTTATTGCGCCGTGCTGCTGCGGTTGTCGACCGTTTGCGCCCGCGCCGGCAGGCAGCTTTTCAGCGTACCCGCCACCAGCGTGTTTTTATGCGCGGTCTCGGCAAGGCCACCATTGGCGGTCAAGGTGGCTTCACCCAGCGCAGTGACCCGGGCGCAAAAATTCCCATCCATATGGCCAAGGCGGGAAGCGGTGTTGGCCAGCACGGTGATATGACTGTCCATGGCGCTTTGGTGATTGGCCCCATAGGTGCGCTGAAAATAGCGGGTGAAAATTCTGTTCTGCGCGGCAATCGCCGCGCCATGGCGCTGGACGAAACGATTGTAAATCTCGGCGGTCCGCAGCGCAGGCTGACTGCGGCACTGGAGCGCGCCGACCATCAAGGTGGTTTGCAAGCGGCGCACTTCTTCCGCCATGGCCTCGTCTGCCGTCATGCAGCCGCCCGCCCGTGCTGTATTGGGTGCAAGAAAGCCAGCAAGCAAGGCGGCCGACAGGGCGTGCGTGAGGGAGCGTGCGGCCAATTTCTTCAGCGGGGTTGTCATGATCATCCTTTCGGCCTCATGTCCCCTTGCCAGACGGTGGCGGATAAGCCGGGCATTGTATTTTCTTGCCGGCTTGCTCTTTCATCAGCTTGTCGTGCGCCGTGTAAACGATCGCTTAAGTAAAAAGGTTAACCGGCTCGTGCGACCGCTGTTCCTTTGCCAATATTGTGGTCATCGCTGGAATTTACTAAAGAACCTCTCAAATCCTTCAAAAAAAAGCCAAGGTAAAACACCACCCCTCTTGCGCTGCGATACAGCCAAGCTTTACGCCTCGCCAGGCATTGACTTGCGCGCTTGGCGACGTCCTATCCCAGGATCTGGCCCAGCCGCATGGCTAGCCCCATGTCGCCTTCGATTTTCAGCTTGCCCATCATGAACGCCATTTGCGGGTTTTGCTCGCCGCTGGCGATCGCCTTGAAGTCATCCATCGTCACCTTGATCGTGACGTCCGCCGCGCCGTCCTCGTTATTGACCACGGCCGGGCTTTGCGAATCGTCGATGCGCAGCACGCCGTCGCCGCCGAAGTCGAACTTGATCACCTTGCCGATTCCAGCGCCATCGCCAATCCGGCTTTTCATCTGCTGGGTGACTTCTGCGAGGCTCATTCTGGGTTCTCCCCTGTGTCGTTGAAAATCACGGCAAGCACGCTATCACCCCTCGCCGGGCGACGGTAGCGCCTTTTTCGCGCAGGCGGATAAAAACCGCAACGCCAAATGAAACGGGGCCGGCCAAGCAACGCCTGGCACGGCCCCTTATGCGCGAAAAAAACCCACACCGGATCGCACGCGCGCCACGGCATGAGCGATCCGAAGCATTGAAGCGCCGCGCGGACTTAAAACAAGCGCGCGATGAGTCATCCTCATCGCGCTTTGGCATCAGTTCTTCGGCGCTTCTTCCTTGGCCGCTTCGGCGGCGCCTTCCATCATGGCGGCGCCTTCATGCTGCGCGGCGTCCATGGCATCGCCCATCGCTTCCGCCGCGCCGTCCATCATGTCGCCGGCGGCCTCGCCCGTCGCCTCGACCGCTTCCTGTGTTGCCGTAGCGGCGCTATCGGCGGCTTCGGTCGCGGTTTCCACGGCCTCCTCGGCTTGCTGGCTTTTCTCCTTGCCGCAGGCAGCCAAGGCCAAAGGCAGGCTCACAGCAAGGCCAAGGCCCAGGCGGCGCATCAGTTCCAACTGTTTCGTCATTGTCAACACCTCCTCATTTTATTGAATGCCCATTGAAGGGGATTTTAGTTTTTCTCGCCAGTTATATTCTTTAGCCTGTCTTTGAGCTTGCTGCCAAGGGCCTTCTTGCCCTGCTCCACCAGCGATCCATCAAGCTCGACCCTTCCCCTCAGCGCTTGGTCGAGCAGACGCCGGCCTTGCCGCGACGCCAGCGCCGCCATGACCTGCGGCATCAGCGCGTCCATCGCCAGGCGCGCCGCTTGCCCTGGCGCTATCCCGCCTTCGGCGACGCCGATATCCCTTAATGTTATGTCGGCAAGGGTCAGCGCGTGCTCGCCCAATCCGGCTTGTGTCGCCATGATGCGCAGCTGCGGCTGGCGGATGACCAGCGCGTCGATGATGAGGGACTTGCCTCGCGCCTCCTCGGCATCGCCGAATTGCGCCGCCACGCGCGTGCTGAAGGCGTTGATGTTGCGTTGCAAAACATCCAGGTTGGAGCCGCGCCGCCCCGGCTCGTACACAATGATGGGCGCGACCAACTCCAGTTTGCGGATGTGCAGCGTATCCTTGAACAAGCTGCGCGGAACCAGGGTCAGGTCGGCCTTATCCAGGCGCAAGGTGAAGGGCGCGCCAAAGCCCGGGGGCGTGCCGATTTCCAAGCCATGCACGCTGGCCTTTCCGAAAGAAGGCGCCAAGGAGACCGAGCGCAGCGAAACCGGCGTGCCGGTCACTTGCGGACCGTATTGGGTGACGGCATCGCGGATCAGGGTCTGCCCGTTGAGATAGGCATAAATCCCCCCGCCGACGAGCGCGGCTATCGCCAGCCCCACCGTCCAGCCAAGAATTCTCACAAAACGATTCAAAGCCTTTGGCCTCTTAACGCTGGCGTGTCCGCCGCCTATGCCCCAGCCCCACTGCGCGCTTCTGGTATCCCCTATCATGGCTATGGGGCAGGAATGTGATCACCGTCAAGCCAGCGCGGCCCACATCATGCGGCCAGCGATGGCCATCAAGGCAAGGGCGAAAACCCGCCGCAACCGCCTGGCATCGAGCGCATGAGCAAGACGCACCCCCCAAGGCGCCGCCAGCATGGCGCCGGGGACAATCAGCAGCGCCGCCGGCAGGTAGACAAAGCCGAGGGCGCCTGGCGGCAAGGGCTGGGCGGCGGCAAGGCCCGCGAACACGAAGCCGGCGGCGCCGACGACGGCGATGGCGACCCCAAGCGCGGCGGCGCTGCCCACCGCGCGATGGATCGGCATCCCATAGGCGGTCAGCACCGGTACGCTCAAGGTGCCGCCGCCAATTCCCATCAAGGTCGACAATAAGCCGATGGCCAGGGCCAGGCCGTGCTGGATCCAGCGGGCGGGCAAATGGGCCGCCACCGCAAGAGGCGCCGTGCGCGCCATGTTGAGGGCGACGGCGAAGGCGATGACGCTGAAAAGGCCGGATAGAACCGTGCTCTTAAGGGGGCCGGCGGCGAGACTGGCAAGGACGACGCCAAGAAGAAGGGTAGGTATCCAGCGCTTGAGGAGGCCATGGTCGATGGCGCCGCGGCGGCCATGGCCCGCCGCCGAGACCGCCGCGGTGACGATGATGGTGGCAAGCGAGGTGCCGACGGCAAGGTGCATGGCGCTCGCCGCCGGCCAGCCAAACAGGGGGGCAAGGGAAAACAGGGTGGGCACGATGATGATGCCGCCGCCAATGCCCAGCAGGCCGCCGGCAAAACCCGCCCCGAGCCCGGTCAACAGGATAAGCGCCAATGTGCCGGGATCGATGTTCATCAAGTCCCCTTCCCCCCGACCAGCATGGCGCATACGCCGGCTTGGCTCAGATGTGCATGCCACGTCCTCGCGCTGGCATGGCGAAATGTTAACCATATTTCAAGCGACGGCGCGGCACCATGTCTTCTTTCAAGGAAACGACAAGCCAACAAGGTTCGCATGACACTCCTTATCCACGCCGTTCTTGCCATCAGCTACGCGGCCGCCATCGCCACCGCCGCCGCCTGGACCCTGCGGCAGGAAGCGGCGCCCATCGAGGCAACGCTGCTCGCCGCCGCGCTTGTTTTCCTCGTCTGCGCGTTTCTCCATGTCCTTATCGGCGGCGGCCTTGGCCTGCGCACCCTCAAGCGCCGCCAGGCCGCGCTTGAGGGCGCGGTGCGGGTGCAGGCAAAGGCGCTGGAGAATTTCGCCGCCAGCCTGGATGGGACACGTGCTGAATTCGATGCCGCGACCCAACGGCAATCGGAGGAGGTCATGGCCGAGGTGAAAATCCTCCAGACCTTGCTCCAGCAGGTTGTCGAGCACAAGCCGGGGGCAAAAGCCGAAGCCGCCCGCCCGCCCGCCCAAGCCAGCGAAGCCGCGCCGCGCCATGACGCGGAGGATATCTTTGCCATCATGCGCAACGCGCTTCAGGAAAACCGCATCGACCTTCACGTTCAGCCCATCGTCCACCTGCCAAGCCGGCGGCCCTGGCATTACGAATGCTTCTCGCGCGTGCGCGACGAGGTGGGCCGCATCATTTTTCCCAGGGATTATCTGGAAGTCGCGGTGGAGCGGGGACTGTCAAGCACGCTTGACAACCTCATCTTGTTCCGCTGCGTCCAGCTCATTCGCCGCCTCGGCCATCGCCGGCCGGGGGTGAAATTCTTCTGCAACATCTCTTCCGCCTCGCTTGGAGACTCGCAGTTCTTCCCGCAATTCGTCGACTTCATGTCGCGCAACCGGGCCCTTGCCCCAAGGCTGGTGTTCGAGTTCGACTATGCCGACGCCATGGGTTTCGGGCCGGCCATATGGGACGACCTTGCCCGGCTGGCGCGCGCCGGCTTTCGTTATTCGCTGGATAATGTGGACAGCCTCGATTTCGACCCCATCGCCCTGGCCCGGCACCAGGTGGCTTACCTGAAACTGGACGCGGCCTTGCTGCTCAGCAAAGAAGAAGCCGGGCGCGGCGAGCTCAAGCTCAGCCTCAAGCGGCAGAATATCGACCTCATCGCCACCCATATCGAGCGGGAAGAGACGGTGGTCGAGGTCCTCGATCGCGATATCGATTACGCGCAAGGCTATTTGTTCGGCCGCCCCAGGCAAAGTCCGATCGAAAGCATGGAGGCTGAGCCCGCCCGCGGCGTCGCCTGACATAGGGAGGGCGCCATGGATCAAGGGGCATGAGCCAAAAAAATGCCGCCGGGTCTAGCCGGCGGCATCCTTTGTTTTCGCGTGACCGAGGAAAATCGTAAGGCCGGTGCTTTTTAAAAATCCCCCAACACCGTGCTCAGCTTGGATTTCAGCGTCGCGGCGTTGAAGGGCTTGACGATATAGTTGTTGACCCCCGCCTTCTTGGCGGCGACGACGTTGTCGGTTTTCGATTCGGCGGTAACCATGATGAAGGGGGTCGCCTTGAGGTGCTCGTCGGCGCGCACTTCCTTCAGCAGCTCATAGCCGGTCATCGGCTCCATGTTCCAATCGGAAATCACCAGACCATAGCTCTTGGCGCGCATCTTGGCCAATGCTTGCGACCCGTCCATCGCTTCATCGACATTATTGAAGCCCAACTGCTTCAATAGGTTATGAATGATCCTCAGCATCGTCTTATAATCATCGACGATGAGGATCGGCATCTGCAAGTCTACTGCCATGACTACCCAACTCTCGCGGCTGTGAGTTCCTTAACGCCAGATCGCGCGCCAAGCCCAGGGCGTGCGCTCGACCGTGATTGCAGATTAGGCGGGTGGCTTAAAAAATCGGTTAACGGCGCGCCCGCCATCGGCACGGCCCCAGGCGAGTTTCAAAACCGGCTCTCAGCGCAAGGAAGGCGTTGCCGGCCTTTCCTCGTCCCACTACAGTGCCCGCCAGGTCGCACCTTGGTCATGAGGGGAAACGGGATGGCCTTTGAAAAACTGGTGGTCGGACAGCAGGCGCGCTTGCGCAAGACCATCGAGCGCGCCGATGTGGTCGGCTTTGCCGCCATCACCGGCGACACCAATCCGGTCCATCTCGACGAGGATTATGCCCGCGGCACGCAGTTTTGCGGCTGCATCGCCCATGGCATGCTGACGGGCAGCCTGTTTTCCACCCTGCTGGGCACCCAGTTGCCGGGCCACGGCGCCATTTATTTGTCGCAGAGCTTCAAATTCCTGGCGCCGGTGTGGATTGGCGACCAGGTCGAAGCGGAAGTCACCATCGCTGAACTGATCCCGGCCAGGCGCCGGGTGCGACTCGACTGCATGGCGTGGGTCAAGGGGCGTCCGGTGGTCAGCGGCGAGGCGATGATCATGGTGCCGGCATAAGGCGGGGGTGAACGGGACGAATGCAGATTTATCGGCATGGCGCAACCTTGCCCTCCACCGCGTGGGGCGCCGTGGCGGCCCTTGGCACCTTCGACGGCTTTCATCGCGGCCATCAAGCGGTCATCGCCCATGCCGGAGGCATCGCCCGCACTATGGATCGCCCCCTCGCGGTCTTGACCACCGAGCCGCACCCGCGTCTCTTTTTCCAGCCCAACCAAACCCCCTTTCTTTTGACCCCGTTCCGCGTCAAGGCGCATCATTTGCAGGAATTCGGCGTCGATATCCTGTTCGTGCTGCCCTTCGACGCGCAATTGGCGGCGACCTGCGCCGAGGCCTTCATCGAGGATGTCTTGCGCCGACAATTGGGCCTTGCCCATCTCGTCGTCGGCTATGACTACCGCTTCGGCAAGGGCCGCGCCGGCAACGCCGACCTCCTGCGCGCGCGCGCACCCGCCTTGGGCTATGGGCTGGACGTGCTCGAACCGGTGGCCGCCAAGGGGGCGGTCTTTTCCTCCACCCTCATCCGCGAAAAGCTGCGCGCCGGCGAGCCTTACGCCGCCGCCGAGCTGCTCGGCCACTGGTGGGCCATCGAGGGCCATGTGATGAAGGGCGACCAGCGGGGGCGGCAAATCGGCTTTCCCACCTTGAACCTGGCCATGACCGACTATCTGCGGCCGCGCCTCGGCGTCTACGCCGTGCGGGTGGGAATGGGCGGTGCGTCTTATGACGGCGTTGCCAATATCGGCCGGCGGCCCACCTTTGGTGAGAGCGACGTGGTGTTGGAAGCGCATCTTTTCGAGGTCCAAGGCGATTTTTACGGCCGGGCGGTGCGCGTCGAGCTGGTGGGGTTCATCCGTGGGGAGGAAAAATTCACCGGGCGCGAAGCGCTGCGAGAGCAAATCGCCAAGGATTGCGCGGCGGCGCGGCGTCTTCTCGCCGAGCCCGCCAATGCCGCCGATCGGTTCCCCGCGCCGAGGCTTGCCGATTGTCTTTAAGGGCTGCCTTGCTTGCACAAAGCCCCTCGACAGGGGGTGGTCGCGCCGCTAGAAGGGCGCCATGGCGTGGCAAGACGTGGCTCAATTCTCGCGAATTATCGCCCCGGCGCTTAGGTGACGGGCGCCGGGAAGCTCGCCTTTTCCTTAGATGTTGGATTTTTTGACAGTTGAGCCCGAAACCCCATGTCCAGCGACTATAAGTCCACCGTTTTCCTGCCCAAGACCGATCTGCCGATGAAGGCCGGCCTGCCGGCGTCCGAGCCCCTCTGGCTCAAGCGCTGGGCGGATGAGGACCTTTATGGGCGGCTGCGCAAGGCGGCCCAAGGGCGGCCCAAATATGTCCTCCACGACGGCCCGCCCTACGCCAATGGCGAAATCCATATCGGCACCGCCCTTAATAAGATCTTGAAGGACTTTGTCGTGCGCGCCCACGCCATGCTGGGCTTCGACGCGCCCTATGTGCCGGGCTGGGACTGCCATGGCTTGCCGATCGAATGGAAGGTCGAGGAGGCCTATCGTAAGGCTGGCACCTTAAAGGACGCAATCGATCCCATCGCGTTTCGCGCCCAATGCCGCGCCTTCGCCGCCAAATGGCTCGATATCCAGCGGGAGCAGTTCAAGCGCCTTGGCGTCATGGGCGATTGGGACAATCCCTACACCACCATGGCTTTCGAGGCCGAGGCGAGGATCGCCGAGGAACTGTTGAAATTCGCCCGTGCTGGCAGCCTTTATCGCGGCGCCAAGCCGGTGATGTGGTCTGTGGTGGAACAAACCGCCCTGGCTGAGGCGGAAATCGAATATCACGACCATGAATCGACGCAAATCGACGTCGCCTTCAAGGTGGTGGCGCCGTCCGTTGCCGCGCTGCGAGACACCGAGATCGTCATCTGGACGACGACGCCCTGGACCATGCCGGGCAACCGGGCAATTTGTTATGGTCCAGACATTGCTTATGTCGTTGCCGAAACGAAAGGCCGCCGCCTGGTTCTGGCCGAGGCGCTTGTCGAAGCCTTTGGCGCGCGCGCCGGCATTGGGGATTTGACGGTCGTTTCACGCCTCCAAGGGAGGGATTTACACGGCACCTTGTGCGCCCATCCCTGGCGCGGCCGGGGCTATGACTTCGATGTCCCCCTGCTGCCTGGGGCGCATGTCACCACCGAGGCCGGCACCGGCTTTGTCCATACCGCGCCAGGCCATGGCGAGGAGGATTTCGCCGTCGGCCAGCAATTCGGCCTCGAGGTGCCGATGACGGTGGGCGGTGATGGGCGCTTCCATGACCATGTGCCGCTGGTCGCCGGCGTACATGTGTTCAAGGCCGACCCCATCGTCTGCGATCTTTTGGGCGGGGCGCTCCTTGCCAGGGGCAAGCTGGTGCACAGCTACCCCCATTCCTGGCGCTCCAAGGCGCCGCTCATCTTCCGCGCCACCGCGCAATGGTTCGTGTCGATGGACAAGAACGGGCTGCGCGACAAGGCCTTGGCCGAGATCGAGCGGGTGCAATGGTTCCCGCCGCAGGCCAAGAACCGCATCAGGGCGATGGTCGCCGAGCGGCCCGACTGGGTGATCTCCCGCCAGCGCGCCTGGGGCGTGCCCATCACCCTCTTCGTCCACAAGGCGAGCGGCGAAATCCTCATCGACGAGGCGGTGAACGCGCGCATCATCGCCGCCATGCGCGCCGGCGGCGCCGATGCCTGGTTCACCACGCCTTTGCAAGATTTGCTCGGCGGCGCTTATGCCGCGGCGGACTATGAGCAGGTTAAGGACATCCTCGACGTTTGGTTCGATTCGGGCTCGACCCACGCCTTCGTCGTGGAGACCCGGCCCCAACTTCAAAATGCCGAGCGGGTGCTTTACCTCGAAGGCTCGGACCAGCATCGCGGCTGGTTCCAGTCGTCCTTGCTCGAGTCGGTGGGCACCCGGGGCAAGGCGCCCTTCAGCGACGTGGTGACCCACGGCTTCACCCTCGACGCCGAGGGACGCAAGATGTCGAAGTCGCTGGGCAATGTGGTGGCGCCGCAAAAAGTGGTGGACCAGTATGGCGCTGATATCCTGCGCCTCTGGGCGGCCTCCACCGACTATTTCGAGGATCAGCGCATCAGCGAGGAGATCCTGCGCGGCCAGGTGGACGCTTATCGCAAGATCCGCAATACCTTCCGCTATCTTTTGGGCAATCTTTCCGGCTTTACCGCGGCCGAGCGGGTGGCGGCCGAGGCGATGCCCGAGCTCGAGCGCTGGGTGCTGCATCGGCTTGCCCTGCTCGACGAGAAAATCCGCGCCGCCATCGCCGCTTATGACCTCAACAAGGTCTATACCGCGCTTCACAGCTTTTGCATTCTCGACCTGTCGGCTTTTTATTTCGATATCCGCAAGGATACGCTCTATTGCGACGCGCCATCCTCCTTGCGCCGCCGCGCCGCGCGCACGGTGCTCGATACGGTTTTTGATTGCCTCACCGCCTGGTTCGCGCCGATCCTCGTCTTCACCTCCGAGGAAGTCTGGCGCACCCGGCATGGCGATGGCCAAGGCTCGGTCCACGAGCGCCTGTTTCCCTCTCTGCCCGCCGCTTGGCGCGACGACGCGCTGGAGGCCAAATGGCGGCAGGTGCGGGCGGTGCGCCGGGTCGTCACCGGGGCGCTGGAGATCGCCCGCCGCGACAAGGTGATCGGCGCCAGCCTGCAGGCCGCGCCCATCGTTTATGTGAAGTGCGCCGAGACGCTGGCGGCCTTCGAAGGGCTCGACCCGGCTGAAGTCTTCATCACTTCGGGCGCGCGGCTTAGCGGCGAGGACGCGCCGGCCGCCGCTTTTCGCCTGGCCGAGGTGCCCGATGTCGCCGTCGCCTTCGCCCCGGCGGCGGGCGAGAAATGCCAGCGCTGCTGGCAGGTGTTGCCGGAGGTGGGGTCAACGCCGCAGGCGCCCGACCTGTGCCGCCGCTGCGTCGAGGCGGTCGCCGAATATCAGGGGGCGGGAGCCTGATGCGCTTAGGGCTAAGCCTTGCCGCTGTGGTGCTGGTCCTCGACCAGCTCAGCAAATATTGGATTTTGGCCGTTTATGACCTCCCGGCCAAGGGCAGCGTCGAAATCCTGCCGTTTTTCTCCCTCACCATGGTGTGGAATCGCGGCATCAGCCTTGGCCTCATGCAGGCGGGCAGCGATGGCGCGCGCTGGCTGCTGGTGGGCGTGACCCTCGCCGTAACGATGTTGTTGCTGTTCTGGCTGCGCACGGCGAGGCAGGGCATGCTGCGTTTTGGCCTTGGTCTCGTCATCGGCGGGGCCATCGGCAACATCGTCGACCGCATCCGCTTCGGTGCGGTGGCGGATTTTGTCCACCTCCATGGCTGGGGCCATGATTTTTATGTGTTCAACATTGCCGACAGCGCGATTACCATAGGGGTCGGGCTGTTGCTTGTTGAAGCGATGCTGAAGCCGGGAAGCAAAAGTGAAGAGCAGAGCGTGACAACGACCAAAGGGGATGCGTGATGGCAAGGCGGATGGGAACGGCGGGCGCGGCCCTTGCCCTTTCGGCGCTGCTTTTGGGTGCCTGCTCCAGCATGCGCGAAAGCTTGGGGATGACCAAGAAAGCGCCCGATGAATTCGCCGTGGTCCCCGGCAAGCCGCTGATCATGCCGCCGGACTATAGTTTGCGCCCCCCCCGCCCAGGGGAAAAGCAGGCCAAGGAATTGGACAGTCAGGCGCAAGCCATCGCCGCCCTTTTCCCGGGGCGCACCAGCCTGCCGCCCAAAAGCGCCGGCGAGCGCGCGCTTCTTTCCCAGGCGGGGGCCAACGAGGTGGACGCCAGCGTGCGCTCGCAAGTCTCGCAACCGGCGACCCTGGTCGCCGACAAGGGGGTCTTCCTGCGCGAAATCCTCGATACCTCCGACGGCCTGGTCGATTCCACCGCCACCAGCATCGAGCATATGAGCTCGGCTCCCCTGGCGCCGCCGCAATAGGTCTCCTTAATAAGAAAATACCTTCGGGCAGTGGGCGCGCTCGCCATGCTATGCTAAAACGCGGCCATGCCCATTCGCCGCCTGCCCGACACCATCGTCAACCAGATCGCCGCCGGCGAGGTGGTGGAACGCCCCGCCAGCGCCTTGAAGGAACTGGTGGAAAACGCCATCGACGCCGGCGCCCAGCGCATCGACATCGCGCTTGAAGATGGCGGGGTCGGGCGGCTGTGCGTCAGCGATGATGGCATGGGCATGAGCGCGGCGGAGATGGCCCTCGCGTTGGAGCGCCATGCCACCTCGAAGCTGCCGGACGATGATTTAACCCATATCGCCAGCCTTGGCTTTCGCGGCGAGGCCTTGCCCTCCATCGCCTCGGTCGCGCGCCTTGACATCACCAGCCGGGTCGCCGGCGCCGACAGCGCCTGGTACATCCGCGTCGAGGGCGGGCGCCAAGTCGCCGCCGGGCCGGCCGCCGGCGGCAAGGGCACGCAGGTGGTGGTCGAAGACTTGTTCTACGCCACCCCGGCGCGGCGCAAATTCCTTAAATCCGCGCGCAGCGAGCAGGCCGCCGCGCTGGACGCGGTGAAACGCCTGGCGATGGCCCATCCCGGCATCGCCTTTCAAGTGACCGTCGATAACCGCGCCGCGTTCCACGCCGAGGCGCTCGCGCCCGGGGCCTCACCAGCCGCCGCCCGGGCCGCCCGCCTCGCTGGCGTGCTGGGGCGCGATTTCGCCGACAACGCCCTCGCCATCGAGGCTACGCGCGAGGCCTTGCGCCTTACGGGGCTTGCCGGGCTTCCCACCTATCACCGGGGGACGGCGCAGCATCAATATCTGTTCGTCAACGGCCGGCCGGTGCGCGACCGGCTGCTGGTGGGCGCGGTGCGCGGCGCCTATGCCGACGTTTTGGCCCGCGATCGCCATCCGGTGGTCGCCTTGTTCCTCGAAGTGCCGCCGGAGGTGGTCGACGTCAACGTCCACCCGGCCAAGGCGGAGGTGCGCTTTGCCGACCCCGGGCTGGTGCGCGGGCTCATCGTCAGCGGCTTGCGCCATGCCCTGGCCGAGGCCGGCCACCGCGCCGCGACCACCGTCGCGGCGGCGGCCCTGGGGCGCATGCAACCCGCGGGTGGGACTTACGCTGGGCGGCCGGGCAAGGCGCAGCCGTTGCCGCCGGGGGTTGCCGAATGGACGCGGCGCTACCATGCCGGCCCCCAAGCCGAGCTGGGCTTGACCCAGGAACGGCCGGCGGCGCCGCACGCCCTTCTCGCCGCCGCGCCCGAGGAGACGGCCGAGGCCTTTCCCCTGGGCGCCGCCCGCGGCCAGCTTCATGAGACCTATATCATCGCCCAGACCCGCGACGGCATCGTCCTCGTCGACCAGCACGCCGCCCATGAGCGGCTCGTCTATGAACGGATGAAGGCAGCGCTTAACGAGGGCGGCGTCGCGCGCCAGCTCCTCCTCTTGCCCGAGGTGGTGGAGCTGGATAACGCCGCCGCCGCCCGGCTTTGCGCGCGCGCCGACGAGCTCAAGGAGCTGGGCCTGGCGCTGGAGCCCTTTGGCGAGGACGCCGTCCTCGTGCGCGAAACGCCGGCCTTGCTGGGGCGCGCCGATTGCGCCCGCTTGGTGCGCGACCTTGCCGACGATCTGGCGGACCTTGAGGAAACGCTGTCGCTCAAGGAACGGCTGGAAGCGGTGTGCGCCACCATGGCCTGTCATGGCAGCATCCGCGCTGGCCGGCGCTTGACGGCGGAGGAGATGAACGCGCTGCTGCGCGACATGGAGGCCACCCCCCATAGCGGCCAGTGCAATCACGGCCGGCCCACTTATGTGGAGTTAAAGCTCGCCGATATCGAGCGCCTGTTCGGCCGCCGTTAGCTCAAAAAAAGTCGATCAACCCAAGCCCAAGGCCCGCTAGGCGACATTGCGCTTGGGCTTTTCTCCATCGCGCGACGCCGGGTCTTCGATAAAGTCGTCAAGCTCCATGATGGCGAGCCGAATATGGAGGGCCGTCACGTGGAAGCCGGCATGCAGGCAGTCGTCGAGCAGCTGCGCGAGGCACAAGCGGATCGCGTCGCGTGTCGAGGGGGGTGGGCTGGCAATGGTCATATATTTCCTAATGATCGTATCATGTTATAGTTTTTCTACTTAAGGTAGATGATGGCAAAATTACCTCGAAAATGCAACCATAAACAAAAATATAGTTATAAATTACAATTAAAAGTTGTGTACGAGGTAAACCACGCCTTGGCCGTAGACCCGCCGGTCGAGAAGGCGCCAGGCTGCGGGCCAGTCGAGCGCTTCATCGCGCCCGGCCTCGACGATGATAAGGCTGCCGCTTTTAAGCCAGCCTTGGGCCATGGCCCGCTCCAGCGCGGGCAGCGCCAGCCCCTGGCCATAAGGCGGGTCGAGGAACAGAAAATCCAGCGCTTGCGCCGCTGGCGGCAGCCGCCGCGCGTCAATGGCATGAACGGTGCTTTGCCCGCCAACCCCGAGGCGGGCGATGTTGGCGCGCAAGGCGGCAAGCGCTTGGCGCGCCGGCTCGACAAAGAAGGCATGGCGGGCGCCGCGGGACAAGGCCTCGAGCCCCAACGCCCCGGTGCCGGCGAAAAAATCGCCAATAAGCGCGTTTTCCAAGGGTGGGCCGGGGCGGTGGGCCAAAAGGTTGAACAGCGCCTCGCGCAGCCGGTCGCTGCTGGGGCGGGTGCCCACCCCGGCGGGGGCCTGCAAGCGCCGGCCGCGAAACCGCCCCGCGATGATGCGCATCAGCCGCCCTGCCGACTTTTACGCCCTCGCCGGCGCGGCTTGGGCTTGGCCCAGCCCTTGGGGCGGGCGCTGAGGGTTGCGTCCGAAGCGCCGGCGAGGGCCCCGGCGATGGGCCGCGCCAGGGGTGCCCAATCATTGGGCGGAACCGGCTTCATTTCCCCCGGCGCCAATTGGCCAAGCCCGAAGGGGCCGTAAGCGATGCGGATCAGCCGCGTCACCATGAGGCCAAGGGCGGCGAGGACCTTGCGGATCTCGCGGTTCTTGCCTTCGTGCAAGGTGACGATAAGCCAGGCATTGCTTCCTTGGGCGCGCTCCAGGCTTGCCGTGATGGGGCCGTAGCGCACGCCTTCGACGGTGATGCCTTCGATGAGCGCGCCAAGCCGGGCTTCATCGACCTCGCCATGGACGCGCACCCGATAGCGCCGCGCCAGCCCGGTCGCCGGGTGCTCCAGATGGCGGGCGAGCGCGCCGTCATTGGTAAGCAGCAGCAGCCCTTCGCTGTTGAGGTCGAGCCGGCCCACCGAAATGAGGCGGCCGGCTCCCGGCGGCAAGAGATCGAAGACGGTGCGCCGTCCTTGCGGGTCCTTGTGCGTGGTGATGACCCCGCGCGGCTTGTGGAAGCGCCATAGCCGCGGCGGCGCCACCGCCGCCACCGGCTTGCCATCGACGGTGATGCCCTCGAGCGCTGTCAGTAGGGTCGCGGGCGTCGTCACCGGCGTGCCGCGGTGGTGGACGCGGCCTTCGCTGATCATCAGCTCCACCGCCCGCCGTGAGCCGACGCCGGCGCGGGCGAGCAGCTTGGCGATGCGCTCGCCTGTCTGGGGTGGGTCTGGTTCCTGGCTCATGGCCCAGCACCATAAGCCGATGATGCGCGCGCGACAATTGCTGCTTGACCGCCGGCCCGGGCACTGACAGGAGTTTTCCCCATGAACGCCAAGGCCAATCCCTTCATGGCGCTTGCCCTCGCCGAAGCCCAAGCCGCGGCGCAGCGCGGCGAGGTGCCGGTGGGCGCCGTCATCGTCCGCGACGGCGAGGTTGTCGCGCGCGCCGGCAATCGGGTGGTGGCGGAGCGCGACCCCACCGCGCATGCCGAGCTGCTCGCCATCCGCGCCGCCTGCCAGGTCCTTTTGAGCGAGCGGCTTGCCGGCTGCGACCTTTACGTCACCCTGGAGCCGTGCCCGATGTGCGCGGCGGCGATATCCTTTGCCCGGATCGCCCGGCTCTATTATGGCGCCGACGATCCCAAAGGCGGCGGCGTCGCCCATGGGCCGCGGGTTTTCGCCCACCCCACCTGCCACCATAAACCTGAGCTTTATCCCGGAATTGGCGAGGCGCGGGCGGCCAAGCTTTTAAGAGACTTTTTCCACAGCCGACGCTAATCTTGCGCCATGGCGCAATTTTTTGACCGTGAGCAATGGCTCCTGTGGAGCGATCAGCTTTTCGCTTGGTTCAAGGCGGAAGTGTGGACCGCGGACATCGCCACCCAAGGCGCTCTCATCGCCCTTGCGGCGCTGGCCAGCGGCTGGCTTGGCCGGCGGATCGACCGCTGGTGCAACAGCGCCCTCGGGCGGTGGGACGCCTGGCGCCGCGTTGCCCCCTTCATCACCAGCTTGAGCCGCCCGGTGGCCGCCCTCATCCTGTTGCGCCTCGCCATCATGGCGCTGCGCCCCTTGGGCGTGCAGACCGGCCTTCTTGTGGTCGCGTCCAGCCTGCTTGCCGCCTGGATCATCATTCGCTTCGCGTCCAACTTCATCCGCAACCGGGCGCTGGCGCGCGCCTTTGCGCTCACCGCCTGGGCGATCGCCGCCCTCAACATCCTCGACTGGCTCGATCCGCTGATAGACCGGCTGAAAGCCATCGGCTTCCAGTTGGGCGGGTCCCAGATCACCGCCTATGGCATTCTCTCGGGCGCCCTCACCGCGATCCTTCTCATCTGGGGCGCTCAGCTTCTCGCCAGCGCGACGGAGCAAAGCCTGAAGCGGGCGCAGGCCCTCAACCCCTCATTGCAGGTGCTGTTCGGCAAGATGGTGCGCATCCTCTTGCTCTCCATCGCCGTGCTCATCGCCCTGTCCTCGGCCGGCATCGACCTCACTGCGCTTGCCGTCTTTTCCGGGGCGCTTGGCGTCGGCCTCGGTTTCGGCCTCCAGAAGGTGGTGTCGAACTTCGTTTCTGGCATCATCCTGCTGCTCGACCGCTCGATCAAGCCGGGCGACGTCATCGAGGCCCAGGGCACCTATGGCTGGATCAACAAGCTGGCGGCGCGCTATACCTCGGTGGTGACGCGCGACGGCGTCGAATATCTCATCCCCAACGAGGACATGGTCACCCAGGCGGTGATCAACTGGTCCCATTCCGACCGCAACGTGCGCCGCCGGCTGCCGGTGCAGGTGGCCTATAGCTGCGATATCAAGAAGGCCATGGAGCTGATGACCGAGGCCGCCATGAAGATCGAGCGGGTGCTGAAGAGCCCGGCGCCCAAGGCGCTGCTCAAGGGCTTTGGTGCCGACGGCGTCGATCTTGAGCTGCGCTTCTGGATCGACGACCCCTATAACGGCGTCGCCAATGTCTCGTCCGATGTCCTGTTGCAGATCTGGGACTTGTTCCACGAGAACGGCATCGAATTTCCCTTCCCGCAGCGCGACCTCCACGTCAGCCAGGAAACGCTGCAACGCCTGCAGGACTGGTGGCGCGCCGCCGGCGACAAGCCCAAGGATTAGCGCGGCCGCGCTTTGAGGCGCGCGCCGTCCTCCACCTTTTCCCCGGGATAGAGCACCACCCTGTCGCCGGCCTCCAGACCGCCAAGAAGCTGCGCCTCGCGCCCGTTGCGCTCCCCCACCTTGACCAGGCGCAGGCGGGCGCGGCCTTCCACCAGGGCATAGACCGCCCAGTCATCGCCAGCGCGAAACAGCGCCGCCTCGTTGACCTTGACGACGTCCTCTCCACGCCAGACGGCGATCCGCGCCTCGATGCGATAACCATGGCCAAGGGCGGCGCGGGCTTCGGGCGGGCCGGTAAAGTCGATGATTACATTTACTCGCTGCTCCTCGACGCCAAGGGCGGAGACCTTGGTGTAGCCAAAAGGCTCAACCTGGCGCACGACGCCGGCCAGCGTCTCCTTGCCGCCCCAGTCTATGACCTCAACCGCCGCGCCGGGCGCGATGCGCACGGCATCGCGCGACAAGAGCTCGACCACGACTTCCAAGTCTTGCGCATCGCCCACCTCCACCAGCGCCGCACCCGCTGGCACCACCGTCTCGCTTTCCTCCCAAAGGCGCAAGATCACGCCATTGATCGGGGCGTGAAGGGCAAGGGCGCAGCAAGGCGCTTCGGGCCCTTCCCCTGCGGCAAGATATGGCGCGATCAGACCGGCCTTAGCGGCCTCACGCTTGTAGGCGGCGACATCGATGGCGGCTTGGGCGCTTGAGACGCTGGCGCGGGCGGCGTCAAGCGCGGCGCGGGCGCGGTCGAGGGTAGCAGGTGCCGCGGTTCCCGTCTCGACAAGGCGATTTGCTCGGGCAAATTCGCTTGCCGCGTAATCACGCTCCGCCAGGGCGCGTTGCAGCTCAGCCTGCGCTTGGCGCAGCGCCGCCGCCGCCGCCGCCATCTCGGCTTCGGCCTGGCGCTGGTTGCGCAGGTCGAGAAAGCCGGGGGAAACGGGCTGCAGGTGGGCAAGTACGGTGGCGCCGGCAACCACCGGGTCGCCCACTTCCCAGCTAATGCGCAGGAGGTGCCCGGTGACTGGCGCTGCGACGCGATAGACATCGCGCACCCGGGTCTTGCCCTCCTCGTCGATGGTCACCACCAGGGCGCCCCGCGTCACGCTTGCAGAATCGACGGCAACCGGCGATGGCCTTAAGGCAAGGATAAGCGCCAGCGCAAGGCTGAGCCCCACGGCGGCAAAGAGCAGGCGGCGGGTCCAGCGATGCTTGTCGGCCGCGGCCATGACGCCTACTCCCTGGTCTTGAGAACGCCGATGAGGTCAAGGCGATCGACACGGCGGCGCACGATGAGGGCCGAGGCGACGGCGGCCAGGAGAACGGTGATCACGGCGATCGCCACCGTTCGGCTGGTCAGCGCGAAAGGAAGGGTGAAAAGATCGTTGGAAAAGGCTTCGGCCATGTACCAGGACAAAGCGACGCCAAAGCCGATCCCTAGGGGAAGGGACAAAAGCGTCAAAAGGGCAAGCTCGCCGAGAAGAATGGCGGAAACCTCGGCCCGGGTGAAGCCCAGTACTCGCAAGGACGCAAGGTCGCGGGCCTTTTCCGAGAGGGAAATACGGGCGTTGTTGTAAACCACCCCGACGACGATGAGGCTGGCGAAAATGGTGTTGAACAGGGTCATGATGCCGATATTTTCCTCCACCGTGCGCTGGAACATGGCGATCGAGGCTTCCTTGAAGCTGATGGCGGCGACCTGCGGGGTCTCCTTGATGGCGCGATAGAGCGCCGGCCTTTGCGCCCTGTCGTTGAGGAGATAGGCGCCGCTTATCACCTCGCCGTCCTGCATCAGGCGATTGAGCGCGTCCAGCGCCATATAGGCGGGGGTGCCGATGAAACTGTCGACAAGGCCGCTCACCCGAAGCTGGGCAACGGGCCGCGCGCCTTCGGTCACCTGCACCGTCACGACATCGCCGGTGCGGACGCCCAACTCGCGGCTAAGGCTGCGCGACAGCAGCAGGCCATGAGACGGCGGCGCCACCGGCCGGGTCGCGGTGTCGATCATGCGGTTGAGGCTTGGCGCTTCCGTAACCCCGGTCAAGCCTTGCCGCCGTTCCCGGGCGCCAAAGTGCAGGATGGCGGGAACGGCGCGGAATGGCTCGGCGGCGCGCACCCCCGGCAAGCGGTGGAGATCATGCATCACGGCGATGCTGCGCGGCTCGGCAAGGAGAAGGGTGGCGTCCTGGCGCTCGCCATAGTCGAAAATCAGCTCCATCATTCGGTCGGTGTCATCGAGCGTCGCGTCGGTCGCGATCCTGAGGCCCAATGCAAGGCCAAGGCCCAGGACGGTGACGCCAGCGCGCATGGGTTTGCGCAAAACATGGCGCAGGATCATGCGGCTGGGCTCGTTAAGCCAGCGTGGCCGCGCCAGCCAGTTGAGCAGCCGGCCGGAATAGTCGGCGGGCGCCGGCGGCTGCATGGCGGTTGCCGGAGAAAGCCGGGCGGCGCGCAAAACCGCGCCGAAGGTAGCGCTTAGCGCCGCGGCGAGGCTGATGAGGGCGGCCAGCGCATAGACATCGGCGCCAGCGCGGAACAACAGGAAAGGGAAGACGAAAAAATCGGTATAAAGCCGCGCCAACCCTCGCCCCAGCCAGGCGCCGACGGCAAAGCCCAATAGGATGCCGATACTGGTCAAGATCAGCACCATTTTGGCGTAATGCCAGACGATCGCCGTGTTGGCATAGCCGAAGGCCTTTAACAGGCCGATCTGCTCGCGTTCGGTCGCGATGAGGCGGGCCAGCACCACGTTGAGGAGAAAAGCGGCGACGCCCAGGAAAATGGGCGGCAGGATGGCGGTCATGGTGCGCAACTGGTCCATCTCGTTGGCGACGAATTTTTCCGAGATCTGCTCCGACCGCACATAGGCGCCGGTGCCGCCATAACGCGCGAGAAGCCGATCGACCGCGTCGATCACCGGCGCGGCGCTTGTCCCATGGTCCAGCGTTGCCACCATCTCGTTGAAAGCGCCTTCAAGATCGTAGGCGGCGGCAAGATGGTCATAGCCCATCCACAAGACGGCAAAGCGGCGATTGTCGGGAATGATCTGGCCTGGGGCGATGGCGTAGACATATTCCGGCGAGAGGACGAGGCCGGCGATGGCGAGGCGTTGCTTCTTGCCTTTCATGGTGACGGCCAAGCCATCGCCAGGCTGAAGGCCGTGCGCCTCGGCGAAGGATTGGTTGACCAGAACCTCATGGGCGCGCGTTGGATCGAGCCAGCGTCCCTGCCGCAGGACGAGGGCGTTGACCTTTGCCGCGCCCTGCATGGGCAGGGCGTGCAGCCGGCCAGTGACCGGCTCGTCCATCCCCGGGACATCGACGATGGCGTTTGCCGAAATGCGCCCTTCCACCGCCCGCATTCCAGGGAGGTCGGCAAGTCGTGACAGAAGGTGTAAGGGGGCGCGGGTCACCGCGGCATAGAGGTCGGCGAAGCGATAACGCTCATAATAGGTGTCGCGGGTCAGATCGAGCGAGCGGATCATTCCCACCGACATGACGAACACCGCCACCCCGCAGCCGATGACGACGGCGATGGCAAGGCCTTGACCACGAATGTGCCACAGATCGCGCGCCAGCTTGCGGTCGAGCGGCGCGAGGGGCGCAAGCAGGCGGTCAAGCCGTGCTCTCCAGCTCACCAGGCGATCTCCTCGCTAGCTTTGCGCTGCTCATTGCGCTTTTCCTTCACCAGCCGGCCGTCAGCGAAAAAAAGGACGCGATCGGCCATGTCGGCGATGGCGACATTATGGGTGATGACCAGCGTCGTGGTGTCTAGCGCCTGATTGACCTTGGCGATGGCGCTCAGCACCTTGACCCCGGTCTGCGAATCAAGGGCGCCGGTGGGCTCGTCGCACAACAGCAGCGTCGGGCGCTTGGCGATCGCCCGGGCGATGGCGACCCGCTGCTGTTCGCCACCCGACAGTTGCGCCGGAAAGTGGTGGGTGCGCGGGCCAAGGCCGACGAGGTCAAGGGCTTCTTCCGGCGGCATCGGGTCATCGGCGATCTCGGTCACCAGGGCGACGTTCTCCAACGCCGTCAAGGACGGGATGAGGTTGTAGAACTGGAAGACGAAGCCGACATGGGCGCGGCGAAAGCGGGTCAGCGCGCGATCATCGAGCGCGGTGATCTCCTCGTCGCGGAAAAACACCTGGCCAGCGCTTGGCCGGTCAAGCCCGCCGAGGATATTGAGCAACGTCGACTTGCCCGAGCCCGAGGGGCCAAGGATGACCGCCAGTTGGCCTTGGGCGATGGCAAGATCGACCCCGCGCAAGGCATAGACGGCACTTGCACCCGCGCCATAAGTCTTGGCGAGCGCCACCGTCCGGATCGTCCCTTGGCTTGCCGGCGTCAGCATTCCATGCCTCCATGCGAGGCACAATGCGCAAGCGCAAGGCCGGATGCCTTGACGCGGCTCAACTTATGGCTTCAATCCAGGCTCAAGTCACCGGTTGCAGCGTGATCTCGACCCGGCGGTTGAGCGCCCGGCCCTCGGGGGTGTCGTTGGTGGCAATGGGCATCGCCTCGCCCATGCCGCGCACCAGAAAGCGCTCGCCCAAAACCTTTTGTCCCATCAGATAATTGGCGACGGCGTTGGCGCGATGCACCGAAAGGTCGAGATTATATTCTTCCGAGCCGGTGGAATCGGTGTGGCCCATCACATCGACATAGGTTTTCTCATATTCGTTCAGCACCAGGGCGACGGAATTGAGAACTGGGTAAAATTGCGGCTTCACTTCGGCCTTATCGACGTCGAACGTGATGTTGGAGGGCATGTTGAGGATGATGGTGTCGCCATCGCGGGTGACCGAGACGCCGGTGTTGGCAAGCTGGCGTTTGAGCTTGGCTTCCTGGGCGTCCATATAGCCACCGACGGCGCCGCCCGCCAGCGCGCCGACCCCGGCGCCGATGAGCGCCGCCTTGCGCTTGCCAGCGATGGCGCCGATGATGCCCCCCACCGCCGCCCCGGCCCCGGCGCCGATGGCGGTCTTGGAAGCCTGCCGCTCGCCGGTATAAGGATTGGTGGTGCAGGCGCCAAGGGCGAACCCCGTCAGCGTTCCAAGCAGTATCGCGCGGATAGTGGCCTTTGCCATGTCGCTTTCTCCTCCTCTCAATTTCGCCCCGCTCCCTTGCCGCAAGTGAGACAATAGCAGATCGGCTGAATCTGTCATGAACGCCCTTCAATGCCCCAGCAGATGGAGAAACCGGCGGATCATCGCTTCCAGCTGATCGGGCACCTCGAACTGCTGCATGTGGCCGGCGCCGGCGGTCTGCGCCGTTATCACCCGCGGGTTGGCGCGGGCGATGTCTTGCGGGCGGTTGAGCGGCTTGTCGGCGGAAATGACAAGGGTCGGAGAGGAAAGGCGGGCAAGGGCGCTCGCGCCGTCCCAGTCGATGACGCCGTCCCAGGCGGCTCGCACCACATGCGCCGGGGTTGCCGTCATCACCTCGATCAGGCGGTCGACGGCCGCCGGGTCCACGGGCTCGATGAACTGGCGGCGGGCGAAAGCGGCGAGAAAGGCGGGGATGTCCTGGCGCGCCAGTTGGCGGCGCAAATCCTTGCCCCAGGCGCGCGCCTTGTCATGGGGCAGGATCGGCGCCGGGTCGAGCAGCACCAAGGCCTTGGGGGGAAAGTCCGCCATGGCGGCGACCTCGAGGGCGACTTGCGCCCCCATGGAGTGGCCGATGAGAACCGGATGGGCCCCTGCCCATTGCCGGATCAGCGCCAGCGCCCCCTTTGCCTGGTCGGCGATGGCATAGCCGGCCTCTGGCTTGTCGGAGCGGCCATGGCCCAAAAGGTCGAGGGCGATCCAATGATGGTCGGCGGAGAACCGCTCGGCGAGCGGCAGCATGGCGCTATGATCGCAGGTCCAGCCATGGATGAAGACCAGGGGCGGCCCGCCGCTGGCGACCCCCTCCTCGTGATAGAACAGGCTGTGTCCGTCAATGGCGGTGAACGGCATGCGCGTTATCTCCCATGCTCCCATAAATCCAGGCGCCGGAGGGGGCTGGAACCCGGCGCCGGCCTTGGCTAAGCTTATGCGGCCCCTTGCCGGAGGAAGACAAGATGCTTCATCCCTTTCCACTGCCGATGCCCCCATTGCGCGCCGCCGCCGCTGGCGCCATGATGGCCCTGCTTGCCGTCGTGCCAAGCCATGCCCAGCGCGACTTTTCCACGGTGCAGGTGGAGGCGCGCCAGCTTGCCCCCAATATTCACGTTCTGTTCGGTGCCGGCGGCAATATCGGCGTCTCCTCGGGACCGGATGGGGTTTTCGTCATCGACGATCAGTTCGCTGAATTGAGCCCGCGCATCGTCGCTGCCATCCGCACCTTTTCCGACGGGCCGATCCGCTTCCTTGTCAACACCCATTGGCATTACGACCATACTGGCGGCAACGAGAATTTCGCCGCCCAGCACGACACGTTGATCTTCGCCCATGACAATGTCCGGGCGCGGCTGGCGACCGGGCTCGACCGCGGCGGCGGCCAGGTGACGCCGCCGGCGCCAGAGGCCGCCTTGCCGGTTGTCACCTTTTCCGAGACCACCACCTTCCACTTGAACGGCGAGGCGGTGCGCGCCATCCATGTCCCCCACGCCCATACCGACGGCGACGCGCTGATCCATTTTACCGGCTCCAACGTCATCCATATGGGCGATATTTTCTTCAACGGCCGCTATCCCTATATCGACGTGCAGTCGGGCGGCCATGTCGACGGCGTCCTTGCCGCCGTCGATAAGGGGCTTGAGCTTGCCGACGAGAACAGCCGCATCATTCCCGGCCACGGCCCGCTGGCGGACAAGGCGGCGCTCAAGGCCTACCGCGCCATGCTCGCCGATGTGCGCAACAAGGTGGCGGGGGAAATCGCCGCCGGCAAGTCCTTGGCCGAGATCCAGAAGGCGGGCCTTACCGCCACCTATGACGCGACCTGGGACGCCCCCGACGCCTTCGTGCACGGCGATCGTCTGGTCGCTTCCATCCATGCCAGCCTGACGGCCCCGGCGGAATAGGCATGACGCGCTTTTGGCTGATGCCGGCGGGCGCCCTGCTCGCCATGGTTTTGGCCGCGCCCGCCTTGTCTGGCGAGGAGGCGGCGCGGGTCAGCCAAATCGGCGGCTTGCGCATGGAAGGCGTGCCCGACCTGCCGCCCGCCCTCATCGCCAAGCTGCGCCGCTACAGCGCCTTGCGCGAGACCCGGTTCCTCGATTGGCAGCCGGGCGGCAAGGGCATGCTGGTCGCCGCCAACGAAGGCGAGACGACGCAGCTTTTCCTGATCGAGGAGCCGGGCGCAAAGCCGCGCCAGCTCACCGATTTCGATCAGCCGGTGACGCGCGGCATGTTCGCCGCCGACGGGGGCGTTGTCTTTGCCCGCGACCGCGATGGCGATGAGAATTTCCATTTTTACCGCATCGCTGGCGCGGGGGGCGAGGTTCGCGCCCTGACCCAGCCCGGCGGGCGCAATTCCAACGCCGTCATCGCCAATGACCGGCGGCGCATCGCCTATACCCGGGCGCAGACCGGGGAGGGCGATGATTGGGGAGTCTTGATCAGCGCGGTGGAAGAGCCGGGTGCGACCCGGGTCTTGTTTCAGGACCCTGGCGCCTGGCTGGCGCTCGACTGGTCGCCGAACGATAAGTGGCTGCTGCTTCTGCGCTTCACCAGCGTCCACGACAGCACGCTTTATATCGCCGACGTCGCGACCGGCATCAAGGCGCCGCTCGACGCCCATGCTGGCGCCATCGGCTATAGCGACGCGCGGTTTGCGCCGGACGGGCGCGGCGTCTATTACACATCCAACGCGCAAAGCGATTTCCTGCATTTGCGCTATCGCGGCTTCGATGGGGCCCTATTACGCACTTTGACCGCGGATATCCCCTGGAACGTCACCCAGTTCGACATCTCGCCCGATGGCCGCGCGATCGCTTTCGCGGTCAACGAAGGCGGCGCCTTTCGCTTGGTTGTGCGCGACCTGGCGAGCGGCGCCACCCTATGGGCGCCCGACTTGCCCATGGGGCTCATCAGCGACCTGGCTTTCGATGAGGCGGGCAAGCGCTTAGGGTTCAGCCTGGATGCCGCCCGCCTGGGGCAGAACGCCTATGCCCTCGACATGGCGACCGGCGCGGTGACGCAGTGGAGCCGCAGCGACAAGGGGATCGTCGCCGAACGGGCTTTGCCAGAGCCGGAGATGATCACCTACCCCAGCTTCGACCTGGACCAGGGGGCGGCGCGGCGTATCCCGGCGCTCATCTACCGCCCCGTCGGCCCCGGGCCGCATCCGGTGGTCATCCGCTTCCATGGCGGGCCGGAGGCGCAATCGGTGGCCAGCTATTCCGCCACCACCCAATTCTGGGTGCGCGAGCTGGGGGTCGCGGTCATTCTTCCCAATGTCCGGGGCTCCACCGGCTATGGGCGCGACTTCGCCGCCCTCGACAATGGCCGCCTGCGCGAGGACGCGGTGCGCGACGTGGGGGCGCTGCTTGACTGGATCGCCGCCGTCCCCGATCTCGACGCCAGCCGCGTCATGGTGCAGGGCGCGTCCTATGGCGGCTATCTGACGCTCGCCTCCCTTGTGCGATATAACGACCGGCTGCGGGGCGGGATCGATATCGTGGGGATTTCCAATTTCGTCACTTTTTTGCAGTCGACCGGGGAATTCCGCCGCGATTTGCGCCGCGTCGAATATGGCGATGAAAACGATCCGCAGATGCGCGCTTATCTCAACGCCATCTCGCCCTTGACCAACGCCCGGCGCATCACCCGCCCGCTGCTGGTGGCCCAGGGGCGCAACGACCCGCGGGTGCCGGCCAGCGAGTCGGAGCAGATGGTGCGCACCCTCCGTGCCCAAGGGGGGGAAGTGTGGTATCTCCTCGCCGAGGACGAGGGCCATGGCTTCTCGCGGCGCGGCAACGCGGAAGCGCTGGAGGCGGCGAGCGCCCTTTTCATCGCCCGCACCGTGCTTGGCGGGGATAAACTGGCGGCGCTTATGGCCGCAGGCGAGCGAAATTAGCCCGCCAGGCGATCGAGCGTGCCGCGAAGGCGTTCCCATTCAGCGCCGTCGAATGAGGCAGTGACGCTTGCTTGCGCTTTTTGCCATAGCGGCAAGGCGCGGCGCAGCATGGCGATGCCGGCATCGGTGAGCTTGACCGAGCGGCGGCGCCCCGCCGGCGTCTTTTCCGCGACGATAAGCCCGGCCTCTTCCAGCGGATTGAGGTTGCGCGTCAACGTCGAGGCGTCCATCGCCAGCTTGCGCGCCAGCGCCGATAAAATGGCGGTCCCCTGCTCGCCCACATGCATCAAAATGACCACTTGCGTCGAGCGAAGGCCGAGCGCGCGAAAAACCTCGTCGAACTGGCGCGTCACCACGCGGGTCGCGCGGCGCAGATTGCCGCATGCGCAGGCCCTGATGACATTTTTGAACGCCGCCTTTTCCTCATCGGCAAGCGCGTCATCCGTGGCGACAGAAATTTTGGCATTCTGCATAGCATGACAGCGCGGGACACGGCCCACAGGCCGGCCATTTTAAACGCGCCTCCCCCAAGGCGAACGATGCCCTCATCTGCGCATGCCCGAAAAAAATTGCAAGTTAAAATTGTTGGCATGCGGGCAGCGCGCACAAAAGCGGCTTGCCTTGCAGGCGACCACGGCGTACCTCCCCGGAGTCCTGAAGAAAGGCGCCCGCGTTTTCCCAGTGTGAAGGAGGATATGAATGGCCACGCCGCCGCAGGGCGCCGCCGTCCTTGAAAAGGCCCTCGCCCTTGCTCTTGCCGCCGGCGCCGAGGCGGCCGATGCCATATTATTCGCGGAAACCGCGCTATCGGCGACGGTGCGTCTTGGCGCGCGCGAAGATATCGCCCGCGCCGAGACCACCGAGTTGGGTTTGCGGGTGTTTATCGGCGGCCGCCAGGCGATGGCCTCGTCGGCCGACCTCAAGCCCCATGCCCTCGCCGAGCTTGCCGCGCGCGCCGTCGCCATGGCCCGCCTCGCCCCGCCTGACCCCTATGCCGGTCTTGCCGATCCTTCCCGGCTGTCTCGCGGCACGGCGCTGGACCTCGACCTCGACGATGGCGTGGAGCGCCCGGTGGAGAATCTTTTCGCCGCCGCCCTTGCCAGCGAGGACGCCGCCCGCGCCGTCCCTGGCGTCAGCAATTCCGAGGGCGCCAGTGCCCACTGGTCGCGCAGCCATATGAGGCTTGCCACCTCGGCCGGCTTTGAGGCCGCGCAAAGCGCCACGGCAAGCAGCCTTTCGGTCTCGGTGATCGCTGGCGAAGGCAACGCCATGGAGCGCGACTATGCCTTTTCCTCGGCCCGCCATTGGACTGATCTGGAAGCGCCCGAGACGGTGGGCCGGCGCGCCGGCAACCGTGCCGTGCGCCGGCTCTTGCCCACCCGCATCAAGACCGGCGCCATGCCGGTGGTCTTCGATCCGCGCGTCGCCGGCGGCCTTGTCAGCCATTTCGCTGCCGCCATCAATGGCCAGGCGGTGGCGAGGGGGACGAGTTTCTTGCGCAAGAAAATGGCAGCGCGCGTCTTCGCCCCCGGCATCCGCATCGTCGACGACCCGTTGCGCCGGCGGGGCTTGCGCTCGCGCCCCTTCGACGGCGAAGGGGTGGCCTCCAAGCCTTGCACGCTCGTCGCGGACGGCGTCCTTGAAAGCTGGCTTCTGGACAGCGCGACGGCGCGGCAACTGGGCCTTGCCACCACCGGCCACGCCGCCCGCGCGCCGGCGAGCGCGCCAGCGCCGGCGCCCAGCAATCTTTATCTTGCCCCCGGCGCCGTGACGCCGGCGGCGCTGATCGAGGATATGAGCGCCGGCTTTTACGTCACCGAGCTCATCGGCATGGGCGTCAACCCGGTGACCGGCGACTATAGCCGCGGCGCTGCCGGCTTTCTCATTGAAAACGGCGAGGTGACGCGCCCGGTCGCCGAGGTCACCATCGCCGGCAATCTTCTCGACATGTTCGCCGCCTTGACGCCGGCCAACGACTTGCAGTTCCGCTATGGCATCGACGCGCCTAGCTTGCGCATCGAGACGATGATGGTGGCCGGCGCCTGATACCCTTTATGCTGGCCTTGCCGATCCGCTTCGGCGCCAAGGGCTAGGGTCCGGACCCTAAAAACTCAGCTTCACCGCGCCGACGATAGTGGCGCCGCGGCGGGCAAAGACTTGCGCGTTAGCCCGGGCGCTGTCCACATAGTCAAGGCTCAAAGTCGCCGCCCGCCAACGGTAGAACAGCCCCAGGGACCAGTCCCATTTGTCGGTCAGCTTCTCAAGCCGGTCATAGCCCAAGCGCGCGCTGGCGCCATAGGGGCGGCCCGGCCAGTGGGCGTCGATGCGGGCCTGGGTGTAAAGATCGCCGCCGGCCTTGATGTCGTTGCGGCTGGGGGTATAGCTCAGGCCAAGGCTTGCAACGGCAAGGCCATAATCCACCCCGATGGCGGCGAAAACTTCGCCATAATCGGTGCCGGGCGCGCCGACAAAGCCGACATATTGCGCCCCCAGCGACCAGAAGCCGACGGCGCCCATGTCCTTGCCATAGCTTGCATAAATGTTCACCTCGGCGTCCCCGCCCGGCGCTTGGCGCAAAGTCGAGGCCCAGACCCCTAGATTAAGGCCGCTGTCAAAGCCGCGCTCGATAAGCCCCTGGACCGCGACATCGCCGCCGGAATAGGAAACCCCGCGGTCGCGATAGTCGCTGGTCACGCTCGCCTCGCCATACCATTGGGCGGCAAGCGGGGAAGGCACGACAAGCGCCAGGAAAAATAAGACGGTGGCCCATCTTTTCATGTCATGGGTCCGCCTTGGGCCGCATCTCCAAGGCCAGCCTCGGGTCGACCCGGACATCGCCCCAGTTGATGCGCCAGTCCACATGCGGGCCGTTGGCGCGCCCGCTCATCCCCAAAGTGGCGACGACTTCGCCCTGGCGCACCGACTGGCCCTTCGTCACGGCGACGGAATGCAAATGCATGAGGGTCGAGGAAACGCCAAAGCCATGGTCGATGATGACGATGCCGCCCTCGAGCAAAAAGTCGGTTTCGGCAAGGCGGACGATGCCGGCGGCCGGCGCCGTGACCGGGGTGCCCACCGGCGCTGCGAGGTCGAGGCCGTAATGCGGCCAGCGCGGCTCGCCATTGAGGATGCGCTGCGCGCCATAAACCCCGCTGATACGCGCCCCCGCGACGGGGAGGATGAAGCCATCGGCCCAGGCCATCAGCTCGGAAACCGGGGCGCGGGCTTGTTGGACAAGCGCGCTTTCGCGCTGGCGCCGCGCCGCTTCCTCCGGCGGGATGGTGACGGTCGCCGGCGGCAGGCCGTCCACCCGGTCGATGGCGTAGTCTTGCGGCGCGATGGCGAGCTGGCGTTGTTCCCGTACGCCATCGGGGCTGGCAAAGCTGAGCACGGCCTTGGCGCCGGCCTCGCGGGCAAAGCCGAATATAAAGCGGCCATCGCCCGCCACCTTGATTTCCGCGCCATCAAGCCACACCCGGCTTCCCGGCGCCACCTGGCCAAGGACGAGGCCGCCTTGCTTCAAGGCCCCGGAGAGCTCCAAGGCCTCAGCCGGAAGCGCTAGAATAAGCGCCGCGATGAAGAGGGGCCCCAGCCTCATGGCGCTTCCTCCGGGCGCGCCTCATGGCGCTGCCGGTGCCGCGCGCTCGCCGCTTGCGCATCGACATAGGCTTCCTGCAGCTCGGCGTTCCAATAGCGCAGCGCTTCCAAGGGGATGCGTGCGCCGGTGACCGCGCAAAGGACATAATCCCCCGGCACGAGGATGCGCACCCCCGCCGCCTCGTAAACCAGCTTCGCTTCCCTCATAGCAGTTTTCCTTGGGCCGGCGGCGTGCCATCGCCGCCTTTCGCGGGCGCGCGGCGCGGCTTGCCGGCGGCGGCGATGGCGCCAAGCTCGCCATCGTGAAAACGCAGCGTCAAGGCGTCACCCGGCCTTATCCCGACGCGCCGGACGATGGGCCGCGCCGCCTGGTCAAGAACCACCGCATAGCCGCGCTCCAATATCCGCTCATAGCTCAAACCTTCGAGCAGCCGGGCGCTCGCCTCGATGCGCGCGCCCGCCCGCTCCAGCCGGCGGTCCAAGCCATGGGCGAGGCGGCGCTCAAGCTCATGCACCGCAACGCCATGCTGGCGCAAGCTTGTGGCAAGAAGACGGCCCTGCAAGCGGCCGGCGACCCGTTCATGGGCGGCGCGCTTCTCGGCGTTGAGGGCGCGCAGGGCGCGGGGCAGGCGCTCTCCCAGCTCATCCAGTCGCTGCATGGGAATGGCGAGGACGTCGCGCAAGACGGGAAGGCCGCGCGCCAGCCCTTTCAGCCTTTCGCCGCGCTGGGCGAGGTGGCGCGCCATCGCCCGCGCAAGCCGTGCCGCCAAGTCCTCGTTCTGGTAGCGCAGCTCGGCGAGCACCGGCACCGCCATTTCCGCCGCCGCGCTCGGCGTCGGCGCCCGCCGGTCGGCGGCGTGGTCGATGAGGGTGGTGTCGGTCTCATGGCCGACGGCGGAAATGAGGGGGATGGCGCTGGCCGCCGCCGCGCGGACCACGATTTCCTCGTTGAAAGCCCATAGGTCCTCGAGGCTGCCGCCCCCCCGGGCGACGATGAGGACCTCGGGGCGCGGCACCGGGCCCTGGGATGGCAGGGCGTTGAAGCCGGCAATCGCCGCGGCGATTTGTTCCGCCGCCCCCTCGCCCTGGACCGCCACCGGCCACAAAAGGACCCGGCGGGGACAGCGGTCGGCAAGGCGGTGCAGGATATCGCGGATGACCGCCCCGGTGGGCGAGGTGACGACGCCAATCACCTCGGGGAGAAACGGCAAGGGCTTTTTCCGCGCCGCCTCAAAGAGGCCCTCGGCGGCGAGCGCCCGGCGGCGCTCCTCGAGAAGCGCCATCAGGGCGCCGACGCCCGCGGGCTCCAAATGGTCGATGACGATCTGGTATTTGGAGCGGGCGGGATAAGTGGTCACCTTGCCGATGGCGATGACTTCGAGCCCATCCTCGGGGCGAAAGCTGAGCGCGCTGGCGGTGCCCCGCCAAATCACTGCGTCGATGACCGCCTTCTCGTCCTTGAGGCTCAAATAGCAATGGCCGGAGGTATGGCGCTTGAAGCCGGAAATCTCCCCCCGCAGGCGAACATGGGAAAAACGCTCCTCGACCGCGCGCTTGAGCGCGCTTGCCAGCTCAGAAACGCTATATTCGACCAGTTCGACCACCCATGCCTCGTTCTTTTGCCGGCTTGCCTCGTTATCGCCGCCTGCTACAAAGGGCCATTCTCTGGCATGGCCGCCAGCGTTTCGCCATGCCAGCAAAAACGACATAACAGTTTCATGGGCCCAATACCAATAAGGAGCGGACATGAATGTCCTATTGATCGGCGCAGGCGGGCGCGAACATGCCCTTGCCTGGAAACTCGCGGCTTCGCCGCTGCTGACCACCCTTTATTGCGCGCCGGGCAATCCCGGCATCGCGCAGTGCGCCACCTGCGTGGACCTCAATGCCGATAACCCCGGCGCGGTGATCGACTTTTGCCGTGAAAACCATGTCGAACTGGTGGTCGTCGGACCGGAAGGGCCGCTGGTCGCCGGCCTGGTCGATGCCTTGACCGCCGCCGGCATCAAGGCCTTCGGGCCCAGCGCGGCGGCGGCCCAGCTCGAAGGCTCCAAAGGGTTCGCCAAGGATCTGTGCCGTTCCTACGGCATCCCCACCGCCGCCTATCAGCGTTGTTTGGAGGCCCAGGAAGCCAAAGATTATGTCGCTATCCGCGGCACCCCCATCGTCATCAAGGCCGATGGCCTGGCGGCCGGCAAGGGCGTCATCATCGCGCAAAGCGAGGCCGAGGCCTTCGCCGCCATCGATGACTGCTTTTCCGGCCGTTTCGGCCCCGCTGGCGCCGCCGTCGTCGTCGAGGAATATCTGGAAGGCGAGGAAGCCTCCTTCTTCGCCCTGGTCGACGGCAAGACCGCGCTGGCCTTGACCAGCGCCCAGGACCACAAGCGTATCGGGGAGGGCGACACCGGCCCCAATACCGGCGGCATGGGCGCCTATTCGCCGGCCCCCGCCATGACCCCGGCGCTCGTCGATACAGTGATGGCGCGCATCATCAACCCGACGGTGAAAGCGATGCGCGACATGGGCGCGCCCTTTGTCGGGGTCCTTTATGCCGGCCTGATGCTGACCCGGGACGGGCCCAAGCTCATCGAATATAATGTGCGCTTTGGCGACCCGGAGTGCCAGGCGATGCTGCCGCGCCTTAAGTCCGACCTGCTGCCAGCGCTGCTTGCCGCGGTGGAGGGTGGGCTTGCCCATTTCGACCTGCGCTGGGACACCCGTACTGCGCTCACCGTGGTGATGGCCAACAAGGGCTATCCCGGGTCGCACGTTAAGGGCGATGCGATACACGGCCTTGCGCGCGCCAGCGCCATGCCCGAGGTAACGGTGTTCCATGCCGGCACCACCGCTCAAGGGGGAGAAATCCACGCCAGCGGTGGCCGCGTCCTAGGCGTCACCGCGCTCGCGGCAAATGTCCGCCAAGCGCAGCGGCGCGCCTATGAAGCGCTTGCCCATATCACTTGGCCGGGCGCCTATTATCGCCGGGATATCGGCTGGCGAGCGACGGCACGGGAGGAAGCGGCCGACAAAGCCGATGCGCCATGAAGAAACGCCTCCTCATCGTTGCCCACGCCCCGTCCGCCAACACCCAGGCTTTGCGCGAGGCGGTCGCGCGCGGGGCGCGGGAAGCGGGCGGCGAGGCGATCGAGGTTAAGGCCATCGCCCCCCTCGACGCCGGGGCCGATGACGTGCTCGCGGCCCAGGCGGTGGTGCTCGGCACCCCGGAAAACCTTGGCTATATGGCGGGGGCGCTCAAGGACTTCTTCGACCGCGTCTATGATCCGTGCCTGGAGCGCACCCAAGGCCTTCCCTATGCGCTTTACATCCGCGCCGGCCATGACGGCACCGGCACCCGGCGGGGGGTCGAGACCATCGTCACTGGCCTGCGCTGGCGCGCCGTCCAGCCCCCGCTCATCTGCCGCGGGGCGTGGACAGAAGACTTTATCGGGGAATGCGCCGCGCTTGGCGCGCTGATGGCCGCCGGGCTTGACGTTGGTGTGTTTTAGGGCCAGTTCCCTAGGAACGGCGATGGAGAACCCGTCTATGAGCCAGGCATCGCGGCAAGAGAAGTTTTCCGGCACCATGGCGGTGCGCGCGGCCCATCATATCGACAAGGGGGCGCTTGACTTATGGATGCGCGCCCATGTCGAGGGCTATGAAGGGCCGCTCGAGATCGCCGAGTTCAAGGGCGGCCAGTCAAACCCCACCTATAAGCTCACCACCCCGGGCGCCGCCTATGTCCTGCGCCGCAAGCCGCCGGGAAAGCTTTTGCAGTCGGCGCATGCGGTGGACCGCGAATATAAGGTCGTCACCGCCTTGGCCGCCACCGGCTTTCCCGTCGCCAGGACCCATGGCCTGTGCACCGATGAGGGGGTGATCGGCACCTGGTTCTATGTCATGGACTTCGTGGAGGGGCGGATTTTCTGGGACGCCAGCTTCCCGCAACTCCCCCGCGAGGCGCGCGCCGCCTATTTCGACGCCATGAACGCGACCCTTGCCCGGCTGCACTGCGCCGACCATGCCGCCCTCGGCCTTGCCGACTTCGGCAAGGCGGGCAATTACTTCGCCCGCCAGATCGCCCGCTGGTCGCGGCAATATGAAGCGGACGAGGCGGCGGGGCGCTTCCCGGCGATGGACCGGTTGGTTGCCTGGCTGCCGGCGCATATTCCGCCGGGCGACGAGACCGCCATCGTCCATGGCGACTATCGCTGCGACAACCTGATTTTCCATCCCCGGGAGCCCAAGGTGCTGGCGGTCATCGACTGGGAGCTGTCGACCCTCGGGCACCCCCTTGCCGACTTTTCTTATCATTTGATGATGTACCGCATGCCGCCGATGGAGACCGCCGGCCTTTATGGCGCCGACCTTCAGGCCCTCGGCATCCCTTGCGAGGAGGCTTATGTCGCCGCCTATTGCCGGCGCACGGGGCGCGAAGAAGGCATTCCCCATCTTGACTTTTATTTCGCCTATAACCTGTTTCGCCTCGCCGCCATCGTCCATGGCATCCAGGGCCGGGTGGTGCGCGGCACCGCCGCGTCCCGCCATGCCCGGCAGATGGGCGCCATGATCGCACCCCTGGCCGAGCTGGGCTGGGCCCATGCGGAAAAGGCGATGCGCCAGGCATGAGCGGTGATCGCGATCGATTATCCGGGAACGCCTAGTGGTCCGCCCCAAACGGATAAATCCTTCCGTTTGGGAAAAGTGGACCACTAAGTTATTGAATCTGTGGTGCGATTTCTCCAACAGATGGGAACCATCCGTTGGAATCGCACCACTAGGCATTAGAAATTCTGCGTTGCGGGGCTGGCCCCAGGCTTTTAAGTCTGGAGCGCGCCTTCATCCATGCCGAGGCAGACCAAGCATGACCAGAAAACCACCGCCCGAAAGCGTCCTTGCCCTCATCGGCAATACGCCGCTCGTCAAGCTGCGCCGCGCGTCGCAGGAAACCGGCTGCACCATCCTGGGCAAGTGCGAATTCATGAACCCCGGCGGCTCGGTCAAGGACCGCGCCGCGCTGTTCATCATCGAGGACGCACAAGCGCGGGGCGAGCTGGGGCCCGGCGGCGTCGTGGTGGAAGGCACCGCCGGCAACACCGGCATCGGCCTTGCCGTGGTCGGCAACGCCAAGGGCTATCGCACCATCATCGTCATGCCGGAAACCCAAAGCCAGGAGAAGAAGGACACCTTAAGGGCGCTGGGCGCGGAGCTGGTCCTCGTCCCCGCCGCGCCCTTTTCCAATCCCGGGCATTTCGTTCATACCTCGCGCCGCATCGCCGAGGAAACCGCCGGCGCCATCTGGGCCAACCAGTTCGACAATGTGGCGAACCGGCGCGCCCATATCGAGACCACGGCGGCGGAAATCTGGGACGAGACCAGGGGCGCGGTCGATGGCTTTACCTGCGCGGTGGGCACCGGCGGCACCCTGGCTGGCGTCGGCATGGGGCTGAAGGCGCGCAACGAGAAGGTGGTCATCGCCCTTACCGACCCCATGGGGGCGGCGCTTTACAATTATTACGCCCATGGCGAATTGAAGGCCGAAGGCAGCTCCATCGCCGAGGGCATCGGGCAAAGCCGGATTACCGCCAATCTTGAAGACGCGCCGATCGACGACCAGTTCCAGGTGAGCGATGCCGAGGCCTTGCCGGTGCTGTTTGCCTTGATGCGCGACGAAGGGCTGTGCCTTGGCCTTTCCTCGGCCATCAATGTCGTTGGCGCGATGAAGCTGGCGCGCGCGCTGGGCCCCGGCAAGACCATCGTCACGGTTCTTTGCGATTCCGGCCTGCGGTATCTTTCGCGCATTTTCAATCCTGCTTTTTTGCGCGAAAAAAACCTTCCCACCCCGCCCTGGATGGAAGGCTGACGCCCTGGCGTACGGAATGCCGGGTTCAAATTTCCCCGGCCTTGACGCGTTCCGCCAAGGGCTGAAAACGGCGCACCAGCTCGCTATAGACGCCGCGCTTGAAGGGAACGATGAGGGCCGGCAAGCTCTCCAGCGGTTGCCAGGCCCAGGCGGCAAATTCCGGATGCGCGGTGGCAAGATCGATGTCCGCCTCGGCGCCTTCAAAGCGCATGGCGAACCATTTCTGCCGCTGGCCGCGATAACGGCCGCCCCACACCTTGCCGCGCAGATCCTCCGGCAGGTCATAGGCAAGCCAGTCCACCGTCTCGGCGAGGAGGCGCGCCTTGTCGGTGCCGATTTCCTCGCGCAGCTCGCGCCGAGCCGCGTCAAGCGGCGCCTCGCCGGCATCGATGCCGCCCTGGGGGAGCTGCCAGGCCTCGACCTGTGTATCGATACGCTGGCCGACAAAGACGTCGCCCATGGCATTGAACAACAACACGCCAACGCCGGGGCGATAACGCGTCTCGTGATGGCGGGGGCCGCGCGTGGCCGGGTGCTTTTCTGACATGGCCGGCTTGCTAGCGCACTGGCTGGCGATTGGCAATGGCGCTGACGGGGACGAGACTTAGCCCGCGTTCGCCAACCCCTGCTGACCAGGTGGCGATGGCCTCGATGCTCAGCGGCAGCGGGCGGGCAAAACCCACGGCGTTGCCAAGGGTCTGCGCCGTGGTCTCCAGCTCAAGCAGCATGCGCCGCACCTCGTCTGCCGACGGCGTTTCGTCGATGAACCGGTTGTTCACCGCCACCGGCACCGCCATCTGACCGGCGAGCGAGGCCGCGACGGAATAATTGGTCGAGCGCGCGTCGATAAACATAAGGCCGCGGTTTTTAAGCTCCTGCAGGACGGGCCGCATGGCGGCCTCGTTGGCGGTGAAGGCCGAGCCCATGTCGTTGACGATCCCCACATAGCCGGCGAAACGGGTCATCACCTCGTTGAGCCGCGCGATATTGTCCGCCGGCGACAGGCTGCGCAACAGGCTCTGGGGGCCGGGGTCGTTCTCGGGATAGCGCAAGGGCTCCATCGGCACCATGAGGAAGATTTCATGCCCCTTGGCGCGCGCCTTGTGGGCCCAATCCGGCAAATCCCGGCCATAGGGGGAAAAAGCAAAGCTGATGGCGGGCGGGAGCTTGGCGATGGCGGCTTCGCCCGCCGCCTGGTTGAGGCCAAGGGCGGTCAGCATGACGGCGATTCGCGGCCGGCCATCGTCGGGCGGCGCGGGCGCGGCATAGACCCGCCAGGGCTCGCGTCCGTCATCGCTGATCCGCGGCAAGGCCCCTCGCGGCGTCGTCTCGCTCAAGGCCTCGCTCACCGGCGCAAGGGAAAGATCCGAGGCAACGGCTGGCGGCGGCGCTTCATCATCTTGCGCGACGGGGGGCAAAGCCGCCGCTTCCTCGCCGTCGTGCGCAGGGGCCGCCTCAAGCGCGCGGTTCGGCGTTGCATCGGCAAGATTGGCGATAGGGCGCGGCGGCGGCCCGCCAGCGACCACCCACAGCGAAAGGCTGGCCACCAGGAGGATAAACCCCGCCCAGGCGCCCGCCAGAAGCTTTTCGCCTTTACTCAGCCTTGCCATCGCCCCTGTCTTTGCCCATTTGCCCCTCGCGGCGGGGTTGTTCGGCATGGCCCCGGCCAGGTTCCTAATTCAACGCCAACTGGGCCTTTTGCTGGGCGATGCCGCGCATCAGCGACAAGGCATAGCCCAATTGATAGTCCTTCGCGTCCTCGGTGTCGACACTGGTGGGGACCACTTCGCGCGGGGCGAGCGGCGCGTCCTTAACCTCGAGATTGGTCTGCCCAGCGGGGCTGTGCTCGTTGCTCAAATGGTTGCGCAAGTCAGCCTCGCGACGCGGCGATGACGGGGTTTCGTCTTCCTCTTCCGCGCCGGCCGGACGGGGCTGCTTCACCTCGATATCAGGCTTGATGCCATATTCCTGGATCGAGCGGCCAGAAGGGGTGTAATAGCGCGCCGTGGTCAGCCGCATGGCGGCCTCGCCAGCGAGCGGGATCACCGTCTGCACCGTCCCCTTGCCGAAGGTCTGGGTGCCGAGGACCACGGCCCGGCGATGGTCCTGCAGCGCGCCCGCGACAATCTCGGATGCCGACGCGGAATAGGCATTGACCAGCACGATCAGCGGCAAGCCATCGATGACATCCCCCGGACGCGCCGCGCGGCGGTCGATGTCGGCCTTGCGCCGGCCGCGGGTCGAGACGATCTCGCCATGGTCGAGAAAGGCGTCGGCGACGCCCACCGCCTGATCCAAGAGCCCGCCTGGGTTGCCACGCAAGTCGAGGATAAGGCCGGTCATGCGCCCGTCCAGTTGCTTGCGCAAGTCCGCCACCGCCTCCTCGAGGCCATCGCTGGCCTGGCGGTTGAAGGTGGAAATGCGGACATAGCCGACGCTGCCGTCCTCGACCCGGGCGCGCACCGCGCGCAGCTTGATCATGTCGCGCACGATGGTGACATCGAAGGGCTCGTCCTTGCCTTCGCGCAAGATGGTGACGGTGATCGGCGCCCCCACCGGCCCGCGCATCTTGTCGAGCGCTTCCTGAAGGCTGAGGCCATAGACCTGCTCGCCATCGATCTGGATGATGAGGTCGCCGCCCTCGATCCCGGCGCGCGCCGCCGGCGTGTCGTCGATGGGGGAAACCACCTTGACAAGGCCGTTTTCCATCTGCACCTCGATGCCGAGCCCGCCAAACTCGCCATCGGTCTGCACCTGCATGGCGCGGAAACTGTCCGGCGGCATATAGCTGGAATGCGGGTCGAGCGAGGAAAGCATGCCGCTGATCGCCGCCTCGATGAGCTTGTCCTCGTCCACCGGCTCGACATATTCGGCGCGCACCCGCTCGAACACATCGACCAATTTGTCGAAGCGGCGGAAGGTCTTGGAGGCATTATCCGCCTGGGTCGCCGCGGCGAGGCCGATGGCCAACGCGCCGGCCGCAAAGGCGGTCAAGACGAGACGCTTCATGGACTTACCCTTTCCAGCTTGGCCGACAGCCACGGCAGCGGATTGATCGGCTTGCCGTCGCGCTGCAACTCGACATAAAGCACCGGCCGCCCTGCGGGGTTGCCGGTCTGTTTCTGGGCGGCGTCGGCGCGGCCCATCTCACCCACCGGCTCACCCGTCAGAACCCATTGGCCGACACTGCCATCGAGCCGAATCATGCCCGCCAAAACCGAATGATATCCTTCGCCATGCTCGATGATCAAGAGCTGGCCATAGGAGCGGAAGCGGTCGGCATAGACGATGGTGCCGTCATAGGGCGCGACCACGGTCGCTGCGTCGCGGGTGAGAATGGAAAGGCCCTTGGCGGCGCCCTCCTCCGTCTTGTCGCCAAAGCCGATCAGAATATCTCCCCGCGCGGGGAGGGGCAGAGCGCCGCGGGCCTTGGAGAAAGGCCGGGAAGCCCCAGGCCGGGCCTGGGGGCGCGGGATCGGGCTCGGCACCGCGGCAAGGCGCTGGCGTTCGGCCTCCAGCTTGGCGAGCAGCTCCTCAAGGGTGCGCGATTGGCGCACCAGCGCGGCGATGCGCGCCCGTTCGGCGCGGGCGAGGTCGGAAACCTCGGCGCGGCGCTTGGTGCGCTCCTCGCGCAGACGGTCGAGCTCGACGCGCGTCGTCTCAAGGGCGGCAAGCTCGATCCTTTGCCGGGTTCGCCGGGCGTCGAGCTCGGCGCGCACCGTGGCCAGGGTGTCGAGCTCGGCGCGCACGCCTGCCGCCTGGGCGCGGATTTCCGGCATCACCTGGTTGAGCAGCGCGGCGGAGCGGGCGGTCTGGGTCGCCGAGGCCGGTCGCAGCAGCACCAGGTGCGGCGGCTGGCGGCTCAGCATCTGCAACGCCGCCAGGGTCTCGGCAAGCTGCGCCTGGCGGGCGGCGAGCGCTTGGGCAAGCCGGCGTTCTTCCTGGTTGAGGGCGTCTATTTCCATCTCGATCCGCGTCAAGCTGTCTTCCTGGCGCTGCACCTTGGCGGCGGTCTCGACCAGGCGGCGGGCCAGGTCCTGCACTTGGGTGGCCAGCGCGGCTTCCTCGGCCTCCAGGGCCTTGCTGCGGTCTTGCGCGCTATCCAGCGCCTCACGCACCGCCTCCAGCTGTTTTTGCGGCGCTTGGCCCGCCAGCGCAAGATCATGAGGCGCCAGCGCCGCGATGCTTGCGGCCACCGGGCAGGCAAGGGCGATGGAGCGTGCTGACGCCATTATCCTTAACTTTTTCACGGTCACGGCAAACAGGCTTTCAGCTCCGATGATAGGGGTGGCCGGTTAAAATTGTCCCAGCGCGGTAAAGCTGCTCCATCAGCATGGCCCGCGCCAATTTATGCGGCCAGGTCATGCCGCCAAAAGCGATAGCCTCGCCCGCCCGGACGCGCACCGCTTCATCAACGCCGTCCGCGCCGCCGATGATGAACGCCAAGGCCTCGCCAGCCTCCCTTTTGGCGCCGATGAGACGCGCCAGTTGCGGGCTCGTCACCGCTCGTCCGCGTTCATCAAGCAGGATGATATGGGCATCCCTGGGGCAGGCATTGAGGATCTGCGCCGCTTCCCAGACCTTGCGCTTGGCGGCGGGCGCCTTGCGGTCGTCGATTTCGATGATGTCCATCGGCCAGGCGATGCGTTTTGCGTAAGACGCGCACAACTCGGCCTCAGGGCCGCGCCCAAGTCGGCCGACGGCAATAACGGTGATCGGCGACGCCATGGAAAAAGCGCCGCGCCCTCAGGCCTGCGCCAGCGGCTCGACGACGTCGATCGCCCACATCTTTTCCAGATTGTAAAAGCTGCGCACCTCGGGGCGAAAGACATGGACGATGATATCGCCGGCGTCGATCAAGACCCAGTCGCCGGAGGTCTTGCCTTCGACCTTGGGAACAAGAGCGCTGCTGGCCTTGAGCTTCTCGACCACCTGGCCCGCCAAGGCCGCGACCTGGCGCTGGCTTCGCCCGGAGGCGATCACCATGGCGTCGGCAAGGGAGGTTTTTCCAATAAGGTCGATGGTGACGATATCTTCCGCCTTGCCGTCTTCAAGAGCCTTGAGAATCGTTGCCAATATGGCCCGGCCTTTGGCGGACATCGGCTCCCGCCGGCCGCTGGCGCGGCGCCGGGAGGAACCGTCGGGCGACGGTAGAGCTGTCTTGGGGTGCAACCGTTACTCCTTGCTGTTGTGGTCGGCGCCGTCATGGCGCTTCGACGATGCCGTGCCGGGACAGCCTCGCTCCCCGCTGGGCCGCCAATGGCCAATCGCCGGCGGCGGCCTGGCGCAGCACCGTTGCGCTGGCCCGATGCCGGGGGATGCGCAGGAAAACCCATGCCGGCGGATCCATCGCCGCCAAGGCTCTAGCACGCCCCGCCGGCGCCCGCCACCGCTGAAAATGCCGCGCGGCGGGCGCGGCCAACGCGCAAAAAGCATAACCCGGGCGGTCGATGACGGCAATGGGCAGGCTTTTAAAGATTTTTTCCCAGTCCCGCCAATGGTGAAAATCGGCAAGATTGTCCGCCCCCATGATCCACACAAAGCGGGTTCTCGGGTGGCGGCGACGCAAAGCCGCCACGCTATGGGCGCTGTAGACGCTGCCCAGGGCTTGTTCCACATCGGTGACGAAAAACCGGGGGTGGCGGGCGATGGCCTGCGCTTGCGCCAGGCGCTGCGCAAGCGGCGCCATGTCGCGTTCCGCCTTCAGGGGATTGCCTGGGCTGACCAGCCACCAGAGGGCGTCGAGGCCCAGGGCCTTCAAGGCCGTGAGGCTGACATGGCGGTGCCCGGCATGGGCGGGATTGAAGGAGCCGCCATAAAGCCCCACCGTGCGGCCGCGCCACCGGCCGTGACCGCCGAGAAAGAGCTGCCTTGCGGCCTTGGCGGCGCTCACGGGCGGGTCTGGCCGGTGCCGCGCACCACATATTTATAAGTGGTGAGCTGTTCCACCCCGACCGGGCCGCGGGCGTGCAAGCGTCCGGTGGAAATGCCGATTTCCGCACCCATGCCAAATTCGCCGCCGTCGGCGAACTGGGTCGAGGCGTTGACAAGGACGATGGCGCTGTCCACCTGGGCAAGGAAGCGCGCCGCCGCCGCCTCGTCCTCGGTGACGATGGCGTCGCTGTGGCCCGAGCCATAGGTGGCGATATGGTGGACCGCGGCGTCGAGGTCATCAAGGATGCGCACCGCGAGGATGGCGTCGAGATATTCGGTGCGCCAATCCTCTTGCGTCGCCGGCGCCACCTTGTCGTCGAGCGCCCGCACCCCATCGTCGCCGCGCAAGGCGCAGCCGGCGGCGCGCAAGGCCGTCAAGATCGCCGGCAGGTGGCTCGCCGCCACCGCGCGGTGGACCAGCAGCGTTTCCATCGCCCCGCAAATGCCGGTGCGGCGCATCTTGGCGTTGACCGCGATGGCCACCGCCTTGTCTAGGTCCGCCGCCTTGTCGATGAAGACATGGCAGATGCCTTCGAGATGGGCCAAGACTGGCACCCTTGCCTCCGCCTGCACCCGGGCAACCAGGGACTTGCCGCCGCGGGGGATAATGACATCGATGAGGTCGGAGCGGGTCAGCATCGCCCCGACGGCGGCGCGGTCGGTGGTGGGGACGAGTTGAACCGCCGCTTCGGGAAGGCCCGCCCGCGCAAGGCCGCTTATGAGGCAGCGGTGGATCGCCGCCGATGAGCGTCGGCTCTCCGAGCCGCCCCGCAAGATGACCGGGTTGCCGGCCTTGAGGCACAGGCCGGCGGCATCCGCGGTCACATTGGGCCGCGATTCGTATATCACCCCGATGACGCCCAGGGGCACCCGCACCCGGGAAATCTCAAGGCCGTTGGGCCGCCGCCAGGTGGCGATGGCGGCGCCGATGGGGTCGTCAAGGCGGACAATCGCTTCAAGCGCCCCGGCAATCGCTTCAAGGCGCCCGGCATCGAGCGCCAGGCGGTCGAGCATGGCGGCGCCCAGCCCCGCGTCACGCGCCGCACCCATGTCGGCGGCGTTGGCGGCCAGGATCTTTTCGCTGTTTTGCCGCAAGGCGTCCGCCGCCGCGACAAGGGCGTCGTTCTTTTCCCGAGGTGTCGCTTGCGCCAGCCGCGCCCGCACCCCCTTCGCCGCCAGGCCCATGGCGGCGATGCACTGCGCGGCGTCTTCGCTTGGCGCTTTCGCGCGGTTCATCGGCTGGCCTCCAGCACCAGATCATCGCGGTGGACGAGCTCGTCGGTGCGACCATAGCCCAGACGAGCGGCGATTTCTCCACTTTTAGCGCCGATGAGGGCGCGCGCTTCAGCCCCGTCATAGGCGGCCAGCCCACGGGCGATGAGGCGGCCTTCGCGATCGGAGATGGCGACGGCATCGCCGCGTTCGAAATCGCCTTCGACGGCGACCAGGCCAGCAGGGAGCAGCGACTTGCCGGACTTGAGCGCGGCAATCGCCCCGTCATCGATGATGAGACGGCCGGCAAGGCGCAAGCGCCCGGCGATCCACAGCTTGCGCGCGTCGCGCCGGCTGCGCACCGGGTGGAACAAGGTGGCGCGCCCCCCTTCCTCAAGACGGCGCAAGGGATGCTCGAGGCTGCCGCGGGCGATGAGCATGGCGACCCCGGCCTCGGTGGCGATGCGGGCGGCGGCAAGCTTGGTCACCATGCCGCCCGAGCCGATGCCGGTGGCCTGCGCGCCGCCCGCCATGGCCTCCACTTGCGTGCTGACGCCAGAGACCTCGGGGATGAAGCACGCCGTCTGGTCGCGCGCCGGGTCGGCGCTATACAGCCCGTCGATATCGGAAAACAGGATAAGAAGGTCGGCGGCCATCATCTGCGCCACCCGGGCGGCGAGCCGGTCGTTGTCGCCGAAGCGGATTTCCTCCGTCGCCGTCGAATCATTTTCGTTGATGACGGGGACGGCGCGTAATTTGAGGAGCCGCTCCAAGGTCTCGCGCGCGTTCAGATAGGTGCGCCGGCCTTCAAGGTCGGCGAGCGTCAACAGCATCTGCGCCGCGGCAAGGTCGTGACGGGCAAGCGCCGCGGTCCAGCTTTGCGCCAGTGCGATCTGGCCGACCGCAGCGCAGGCCTGGGCGTCGGTCAGGCTGCGCGGCCGCGCGTTAAGGCCTAGACGACGGCGGCCCAAGGCGATGGCGCCGGAGGACACGACGATGATCTGGCGGCCCTGCCCGGCCAAATGGGCGATATCGTCGGCAAGGGCGTCGAGCCAGGCGCGCTGGAGGCCGGTCTTGCCATCAACAAGAAGCGAGGAGCCGACCTTGATGACCATGCGCCGCGCTGCCCGCGCCCCCGACCACAGGGCGGCATGGCCGGCGGCGGTCACAGGGGCGCCCATGGCTTTTCGTCCTCGGCCGCCCGTTTGTCCGCGTCCTTCTCTGCCGCCGCCAGAATCGCCCCCGCCATGGCGGCCAGCACGGCATCGATATGGACGCGGGTCGCGCTGGAAAGGGTCAAGACCGGCTTGCCCGCCGCCTTCTCCAGCGCCCTTTGCCGCCGCGCCAAGGTCTTGGCGTCCACCGCGTCGCTTTTGCCAAGGCCAAGGATTTCCGGCTTGTCCTCAAGCCCCGCGCCATAGGCGGCCAATTCCCCGCGCACCGTCCGGTAGGCCGCGGCGACGTCGTCCTGCGTGCTGTCCACAAGATGGAGAAGCACCCGGCAGCGCTCCACATGGCCAAGGAAGTGGTGGCCAAGGCCCACCCCTTGCGCGGCGCCGGCGATAAGGCCAGGCAGATCGGCAAGGACGAATTCCCCGCCCTTATAGCCAACGACCCCCAGTTGCGGCTTTAAGGTGGTGAAAGGATAGTCGGCGATTTTCGGCCGGGCGTGGGAGACGACCGATAAAAAGGTCGACTTGCCGGCGTTGGGAAGGCCGATGAGCCCGGCATCGGCGATGAGCTTCAGCTTGAGCCAGATCCATTGCTCCTTGGCCGGCCCGCCGGGGGTGGTGCGGCGCGGCGCGCGGTTGGTCGCCGATTTGAAATGCTCGTTGCCAAGGCCCCCCGCGCCGCCTTCCAAAAGGAGGATCTTCTGGCCTGGCACGACGAGGTCGGCGAGCAGCGTTTCCTTGTCCTCGGCAAGGACCTGCGTCCCCGGCGGCAGTTTGAGCACCAAGTCGGCGCCGGCCCGCCCGGTGCGGCTTTTGCCCATGCCATGCTGGCCGCGCTCGGCCTTGAAATGCTGGCGATAGCGATAGTCGATGAGGGTGTTGAGCCCTTCGATGCATTCCACATAGACATGGCCGCCGCGACCGCCATCGCCGCCGTCGGGACCGCCGAACTCGATATATTTCTCGCGGCGGAAGGAGAGGCAGCCAGGCCCGCCCGCCCCCGACTGAATGTGGATTTTCGCTTCGTCGAGAAACTTCATGGCCCCACCCCTTGCGCCAATCCGAGCGAGCGCCAGCGGGCCCGCGTGAGCCGCATGGCCCGCCCCTCCACCGGCTGGCCCCGAGCCAGGCAGGGGAAAGTCTTGGCGCCAATGGCTTCAAATCCCGCTTTCTCAAGGACCCGCGCCGAGGCGACGTTTTCCAGGAAATGGCCGCTTTCCAAGGCCTCCACCGGCCAGGCGGCAAAGCAGTGGGCGCATACCGCGCGCGCCGCCTCGCTGGCCAGGCCACGCCCCCAAAAGGGCCGGCCCAGCCAATAGCCAAGGTCCGGGTATATTTGCTCTTCCTTATGGTGGCAGCCGATGCAGCCGATGAGGGCGGTCTCAGCGCCCCTTAGGGTGATGGCCCAGACAAAATCGCCCCGCGCCAGCGCCTCGGGCATCCGGCGCATGAGGAAGTCGCGGGCGTCCCCTACGCCAAAGGGGTGCGGCATGGTGGCGAGCATGGAGGCGACCAGCCAGTCGTCGGCAAGCATCGCCATCGCGGTGGCGTCATCGCTATGGAGCGCGCGTAAGGTCAAACGCGATGTGGTCACAGTTTGCATCGGCCTCAGTCCCAAAGAAAAGGGGAGATGGCGACCCATCTCCCCTTCCTGAACTTTGCGTGGCGGATCGCCTGCGGCGATTCCGAGTCGCCGGTTATGTCAGTTGGTCGGGCTCGGTTCGACCGAGACATAAGTGCGGCCCTGTTTGCCGCCATGGAACTTCACATGACCGGCGCTGGTGGCGAAAAGAGTGTGATCCTTGCCCAGCCCCACATTGTCGCCGGGGTGAAACTTGGTGCCCCGCTGGCGCACGATGATGTTGCCGGCGACCACGGCCTCGCCGCCGAATTTCTTGACGCCCAAGCGCCGGCCCGCGCTGTCGCGCCCGTTCCGGGACGAACCACCTGCTTTTTTATGCGCCATGTCGCTTACTCCTTGGTCTTCCTGGACGTTTTCTTAGGCGCCGCCTTTTCAGGCGCGGCCTTTTTAGGGTCTTTCTTGGCTGCCGGCGCGCTTGCCTTGGGCGCGGCTTTTTTCGCCGCCGGCTTCTTGACGGCAGTCTTTTTTTACGTGGGTTTATTTTCCGCGGGCT
>JBMOOS010000039.1:0-20217 GCA_049324415.1 Pseudomonadota bacterium | reverse complement strand
TGTCACCGCTGGCTTTTTTACTGCGGCTTGGGTCGTCGTGGTTTTTTCCGGTGCTTCCCCGGCCGTCTTTGCGGCCACTTCAGCTTTCTTGGGGGCGGCTTTCTTGGGCGCCGCCTTCTTGACCGCGCCTGGCGCGCCGATGTCCAGCACCTTCAAAACCGTGAGGTTTTGCCGGTGGCCACGCTTGCGGCGGTAGTTGTGCCGCCGCTTCTTTTTGAAAATGACGACCTTGTCGCCCTTGGCCTGCTCAAGGATTTCCGCTGAAACGACGATGCCATCGATGAGCGGTGCGCCGGTGCGCACCCCGGCGTCGTCGGCGACCAGCAGAACCTCGCCGAGCTCCACGGTGTCGCCTTGCGCGCCAGCGAGCTTTTCCACCTTCAAGATATCGCCCGCGGCAACCTTATACTGCTTGCCGCCAGTCTTGACCACCGCGTACATCGCGTGTCCCTTTCACATCTTTTTCGCCGCGCCACAACCGGGCTTGACCCATCTCAAGCGCTTTAACTGCGGTTTGCGCAGGCTTTCCTTGGTGCTTTTCACCCTTGGGTCCGTGACGCCAAGGGCGAAAAAAACCTTCTCGGCAGGCGAGCCCGCCGGCAAAGTGGGCGCACTATAGTCAGGAACCCCGCTTTGTCAACGCTTTCCAAGGGATTAGCCTTGGCCGGCGGCGCCACCCCCGGATGGGGTTTTTTAAAAGATGCCTCGCGCCAGGTTGACTTCCGCCGCCCGCCGTTCTTTCTATGGGCCCGATTTGAACAATTGGCACGGAAAATCCCACATGCGCCGCCTCATTTCCCTGGTCCTGACCATTGCGCTTGGCCTTCCCGCCTGGGCGCAGGAACCCCCGGGCGACGAAGTTGCCGCCATCATCGACCTCGATGCGATCCACAACCCCGTCATCGCTGCCCAAGGCATGGTGGCGAGCCAGGAAGCGGTGGCAAGCAAGGTGGGCGCCGATATCCTTGCCCAAGGCGGCAACGCGGTGGACGCGGCGGTCGCCGTCGGCTTTGCCCTTGCCGTCACCTTGCCGCGCGCTGGCAACCTGGGCGGCGGCGGCTTCATGCTGGTCCATCTCGCCGATACCGGGCGCGACATCGCCATCGACTATCGCGAGATGGCGCCCAAGGCCGCCGGGCGCGACATGTTTCTTGACGCGGCGGGCGAGGTTGACAATGACAAGGCCCGCTTCAGCCACGCCGCCGCCGGCGTCCCTGGCACCGTTGCCGGCCTTGCCCATGCCTTGAGGCAATATGGCACCATGCCGCTTACCAAGGTGATGGCGCCGGCGATCGCCTTGGCCGAGCAGGGGATCGTTGTCAGCTATGACCTTGCCGGCAGCCTGGCGCGCGCCCGCGAGCGTTTGAGCGCGAGCCCAGCGGCGCGGGCCAAATTCTTCCATCCCGACGGCAGCGGCTTGCGCCCCGGCGAGACTTGGCGCCAGCAGGACCTTGCCCGCTCTTTGAAAAAAGTCGCCAAGGATGGTCCTCAAGCCTTTTACCGCGGCGCCATCGCCAAGGCGATCGCTAAGGACATGGCGGCCAATGGCGGCCTTGTCACCCTTGAGGACTTGGCCGCCTACCGGGTCATCGAGCGGCCGGTGCTCACCGGTGTCTACCGGGGCTATAGGATCGTCACCATGCCGCCGCCGTCATCGGGCGGGGTTCACCTCATCCAGATGCTGAATGTCCTTGAAGGCGATGACTTAAAGGCGCTTGGCGTCGGCTCGGCGGACTATATCCACCTTCTCGCGGCAACCATGAAGCAGGCCTATGCCGACCGTTCGAAATATCTGGGCGACCCCGACTTCTTCGACGTGCCGGTCGCCGCCTTGACCGATAAGGCCTATGCGCGGGCGATCCGCGCCGGCATCGACATGGCGCGGGCGCGGCCTTCGCACGAGATTGCGCCAGCGGCGCGCCTGCCTTTCGAGTCGAACGAGACCACGCATTTTTCCGTGCTCGACCGCTGGGGCAACGCCGTCGCCAACACCTATACCCTCAATTTCTCCTATGGGTCGGGCCGGGTGGCGGCGGGCACCGGCATCCTTCTCAACAACGAGATGGACGATTTTTCGGCAAAGCCGGGGGCGCCCAACGGTTTTGGCCTCATCGGCGGCGAGGCCAACGCCATCGCCCCGGGCAAGCGGCCCTTGTCGTCGATGACGCCGGTCATCGTGCTGAAAGACGATAAGCCCTTCCTGCTGACCGGCTCGCCGGGCGGCTCGACCATCATCACCACCGTGCTGCAAATGCTGCTCAACGTGCTCGACCATGGGATGAACGTCGCCGAGGCGACGGCAACGCCGCGCATTCACCATCAGTGGCTGCCCGACAGGCTGTTCCTCGAGCCCGGCATCTCGCCCGACACCGTCCGCCTGCTCGAAGGCAAAGGATATAAAGTCTTCAATCGCGGCGCCATTGGCGCCACCCAGTCGATCCAGTGGCGCGACGGCCTTTTCTTCGGCGCCGCCGACCCCCGCCGTCCGGCTGCCGCGGCTGTCGGCGTTGACTGAAAAGCCATAAAGGGCAGCAAGGCTGGCGCGCTCAATGGGCGGCGCGGCTGCGCAAGCGATAGTCGCCGCCGTGGCGCTCGAACAGCTTGGCGACGTCAGGATGGCGGACCGGCTGGCCGCTGTCATCGGCCAGCAGGTTTTGCTGGCTCACATAGGCGATATAGGCGGCTTCCTCATTCTCCGCGAGAAGATGGTAATAGGGTTGGTCCTTGGCTGGCCTGATCGCCTCGGGGATCGAAAGCCACCACTCCTCGGAATTGGCGAAGGCCGGGTCGACATCGAACACCACCCCGCGAAAGGGGAAGAAGCGATGCTTGACCACTTGGCCCAAACGAAACTTTGCAACCCGCTCTATGGTCATGACGCAATGATCCTTCACGAACCGCCCTTATAATGTAGGCGAGAAGACCGCGGTGAAAAGACCCTTGGCAACAATCTCGACGGAGGTATGAAGAGGCTGATCGCGACAAACCATAAGGCCCCTTGGGCGAACATGATTGTCGGCTTGCCCCGGTCTGCGGCTTTGGTTAGTGTGCGCGCCGCGAGGAGCGCCAGCCTTTGGTCTTGCGGAGAGGTGCCGGAGCGGTCGAACGGGGCGGTCTCGAAAACCGTTGTACGGGCAACCGTACCGTGGGTTCGAATCCCACCCTCTCCGCCAACACACCTGCACGAACCCGAGATAAGGCCCCGCCCGCGGCCTTTTTTCTTTTTGTTTCAAAGGAGTTTAGCCGAGGCATCCGAACCTCGGAGACTGGCGCTAAGTTCAATTTCCGTCTCTGAACGACCCTCCGTCTCTAACCGAGCGAACCACACGCCGAACGGTTCGGTTTCGCGAAAGCCAGCGTTTTCAGGTGGTTCCGCCCATCGCACCAGGGCATTTTCTGCGGCAGTTATCCCGGCTGGCATCGCCATCCTGAGAACGCGCGGTAGGCGTTGTGCGAAGTATTCTCACGAACCATCAAGTGCCAAATCAAGCGCGCAGATACGCACGCTTGTGGATCCGTTTGATCAAGATGTCAGCGCCTCCAGAACAGGGCACTCCGGCACCTCCTGGCCTGAGCACTGCGCCGCCGTGGCTGCGAGCACCTTCTCGATGCGCTTTAGGTCAGCGATCTTGGCCCGCACGTCGGCAAGATGCTGGTCCGTCATGGCTTTGACTTCCGCGCAGGTCTGGGTGCCCCGGTCAACCAGACGCAGTAGTCCGCGCAGTTCCTCGATGGAGAAGCCGAGTTCCCGTCCACGCAGGATGAAGCGCAGGCGCGAGACGTGGGCCTGGTCATAGACGCGGTAGCCTGACGCCGTGCGCGGCGGCTCCGGCATCATTCCGATCTTCTCGTAATAGCGGATGGTCTCCAGATTGCAGCCCGTCCGCCGCGCGAGCTGCGCACGCTTCAATCCCTTCCCGGAAACGTGATCACCCATGTGCTCGAAAACTCCCTTGAGTCTGTAGTTGCTACAGACCTTATCTTAAATACAGAAAGGAAGCGAGGATGATGACGCATGAGCACGACCGAAGCGGAAGCCCGGCCATTGCAAGTTGAGAGCGACGCTGAAGACCGGAAGCGGAAACTCTTTGCGGCAGGCGGCGTGATTGGGGCCATTCTGGCCTCGACCTGCTGCGTGGTGCCGCTGCTGTTCGTCATGCTCGGCATTTCCGGGGCGTGGATCGGCAACCTGACAGCGCTGGAGCCCTACAAGCCCTACTTTGCAGGCGTCGCGCTGGTCTTCATCGGCCTCGGCTTCCGGCAGGTTTACTTCAAGTCGAAGCCCGCCTGCGTGGAGGGCAGCTATTGCGCCAAGCCGCAGTCGGCCGTCATCACCAAGACCGCCCTTTGGCTCTCCACCGTCATCGTCCTGCTAGCGCTGACCATCGGCTGGTGGGCGCCGCTTTTCTACTGACTCGGAACTTAGGAGATACCCTCATGAAACGACCCCTCATCCTCGCCGCTGCCCTGCTGTCGCTCGGAGGGCTCGGCGCACTTGCGTTGACGACCATCTCTTCCGTCGCGGCGCAGTCCGCTGCCCAACAGGTGGCGGCCGCACAAACCACCACCTTCGCCATCCGGAACATGACCTGCGCCTTGTGCCCCGTCACGGTGAAGAAAGCCATGGAAGGCGTTGCGGGTGTCACATCAGTGACGGTCGATTTCGACGCCAAGACGGCGACGGTGGTCTTCGACCCGTCGGTGACGAATGCGGACGCCATTGCCGCCGCGTCCACCAATGCGGGCTATCCGGCCTCGGTCAAAGGCTGAGGCCGATGAAGGATGCGACCATTTTGAAGGCCGGTGTCATCGGCACGGTTATCGCCGCCATCTGTTGTTTCACACCGGCACTCGTCCTCGCGCTCGGGGCGCTCGGCTTGTCGGCCCGGGTGAGCGGGCTCGACTATGTGCTGCTGCCCTCGCTCGCCGTCTTCATCGGCCTGACGGCCTATGGCCTGTGGCGGCGCAACCGCGCGGCGGCCTGTTGCGATACGAACATTCAGACAAACAAAGAAAGAGCCTGACATGGCGGACTGCTGCACCCCGGCCAAATCATCCAAAGCGACTTACGACCTCGCCGTCATCGGCGCTGGCTCGGCGGGGTTTTCCGCCGCCATCACCGCCGCCGAACAGGGCGCCAACGTAGCGCTGATCGGCCATGGCACCATTGGCGGCACCTGCGTCAATGTCGGCTGCGTACCCTCCAAGACCATGATCCGGGCCGCCGAGGCGCTGCATGGCGCGCGGGCGGCGGGGCGCTTCCCGGGTCTGACCGGAGACGCGCAGGTGAATGACTGGCGGCGTCTGATCACCGCCAAGGACGACCTCGTCTCGACGCTCAGGCAGAAGAAATATGCGGACCTCCTGCCCGAATACAACACCATTGCCTATCTGGAAGGTGAGGCCCGGCTGAACGGGGCCGGTGTGATCGTCAACGGTAATGCCATTGCCGCCGGCAAGACCATCATCGCCACGGGCGGGCGGCCCGCCGTGCCGCCCATTCCCGGCATCGACAGCGTGCGCTACCTGACGAGCACGACGCTGCTGGAACTGGAAGACCTGCCCGAGAGCCTGATCGTCATCGGCGGCGGCTATATCGGGGCCGAACTCGCCCAGATGATGGCGCGCATGGGTGTGAAGGTGACGGTGATCTGCCGTTCGCGGTTATTGCCGCAGGTGGAGCCGGAAGTCTCCGCAGCCCTGGCGGACGTGTTCCGGGCCGAGGGCATCACCCTTCATTGCGGCATCGCCTACGATGCCTGCCATGAAGACGAAAGCGGCGTCACTGTCTGCGTCAAGGAGGGCGGCAGGCTGATCGAGCTGACGGCCGAACGGCTTCTGGTCGCGACAGGGCGCACGCCCAATACCGAAGCGCTGGGCCTCGCCGACGCCGGCATCGAGCAGGACAGCCGCGGCGCCATCGTCGTCGATGACCGGATGCGCACGTCCAAGGCCGGCGTCTACGCTGCCGGCGACGTGACCGATCGGGACCAGTTCGTCTACATGGCGGCCTATGGGGCCAAGCTCGCCGCCCTCAACGCGCTCAACGGCGACAGCCTCGCCTATGACAACAGCGCCATGCCGTGGGTCGTGTTTACGGACCCGCAGGTGGCGGGCGTGGGTTTGAGCGAAGCGGCGGCGAAGGCCGCCGGTCACGCAGTCAAGACCTCCGTCCTGCCGCTCGACGCGGTGCCGCGCGCGCTGGCCGCCCGGGACACGCGGGGGCTGATCAAGTTGGTGGCCGACGCCAGGACCGACCGCCTGCTCGGTGGCCAGATCCTTGCCCATGAAGGCGCTGACAGCATCCAGACACTGGCCATGGCGCTGAAGTTCGGCATGACCGCAAAGTCGCTCGGTGAGACGATCTTTCCGTATCTCACCACGGTGGAAGGGCTCAAGCTCGCAGCGCAGACCTTTGATAAGGATGTGGCGAAGCTCTCCTGCTGCGCCGGTTAAAGCGAGCGTTCGAAAACTAGCTCCATCTGCTCCGCCCACGGCCGGTCGGCGACAGCGACAAGGTCGTTCAGCGAAAGCGCCGGTGGCAGGCGCCGGACGATGAGGTGTTCGAGCACCTCCGGCGACAGGTAGGCGAGCCGCATCATTCGGCTCACGAACCGGTCGGAGACTTTCTCGGCCGCGGCGATATCCTGGATCGTGGAAGCGGCGCCGGTTTCCAGCTGCCGCCGCCAGCTCCAGGCACGGGCAATGGCGCGCAGCACATGCGGATCCTGCGCCCGCCCCGTTTACGAACGGTTAAACCTTCTTCGCGGTAGAGCCGATAGAGCTTCTTCCAGTTCACCTCCCAGCCCTCGCGCTTCAGCAGGAGGTGCAGCCGACGATAGCCGAACCGCCGCCTCTCCGAGGCCAGTTCCCTCATCCTGGTCCGCAGCTCGGTGTCTTTCGGTCGCTTCGATCTGCGCCGAAACACACGCGGATCGATCCCGGCTAGCGCACAGGCCCGCCGCTCTTCCATGCGGCCTCCGTCTGGTCTTTCCATTTCGCATTCAGGTCGACAAGGAATCGTTCGCGTGCATCGCCCCGGCCATCCGTTCCCTTCTTCTCGGCCTGCGCAACTTGCTTCCGCCAGAAGGGCGACTGCATGAACTCCTTGACGGGGACGTCTTGACAGCGGATGCCCGGGGCTCCCGTCCGCGAATCCAGCCGCGAGGTGTACCCCGCCGGCACTTCGCGCAGATGCAGTCCGTTCAGGTGACATGCCTCGGCCAGATACTTCTTCACCTTGCTCGATGACCAGGTCATGAGCTGACGGTTCTCGCGCCGGGTACGCAGATCGTCGAGACGGTAGTGCGTGAGGGATTCGATGACGACCGCGTGGCAGGGGGCATCCACGGCCTTGCTGGGCCGCTTGGGCGTCTTGCCTCCCTTGGGAATCTTGATTCGCCCAATGCCCAGCGCCGCCTCGACGATGCGGCTGGCAAGCTGTTTGACCCGCTGCTCGCGGAGGCGGTCGAGCGCGTCCAAGGCGGCTTGACCGAACGACTCTTTTATCTCAGGCTTCGTGTCGTCAGGACGCAGGCGAGCGAAAAATCCCACCTGCACTTTGCGGCGGAACTCGGTCAGCGTCGACAGCCGGGTGAGCGAGAGCCCGCCGACATGACGGATGCCTGGATCATCTCCGGCCTTGCCAGGGGGAAGAATCCAGTCCTTGAACCAGCGAAGCCGCTTGTTCCACTGCTCGTCGTCCGACTCCCAGCGCTTCTTCCAAGCTTCGTGCAGATTCTTGCGTCGCTGATCATCCGCCGCGAGCGCCTTGGCCACTGCGCGCAGCTTGTCCCTGTTCTCCTTGCGTTTCTTCTTTCTCTCAATACCCGTCAGATCTTCCGCGATCTCCTCCGGCGTCTGGTATTTCGGCAAGGTGGCGACGTGTTGCTCCCAGAGCTCCTTGGCTGCATCGTCTTTCCAGTCCCGCGACGAGAACAGGTCATGCCACAGGGAGAGAGCGTCTTGGAGAAACTCGATGCGCTTGCCACGTCGTGTCGTTTCGTCGTCGCCTATCGACGCGTCTTTTGCCTCGTTGAAATAGTACCGCCGGTCCCCCGGCATGGGCTTGAATTCGGCTATCATGGCGAACGCAACGCGCGCTCGATCCCCGTGGCGCTTGAGCGCGAGCCGCATGGCGCGAACCGCGGCGGACATCAACTCGTCGACGGAGCGCGATATCGTCCGGGCTTCGCCTTCCTCCTCGTCGGCTGCGCCGGGCGGCGCATTCGTCGTCGCCCGTGTCCACCCAAATCCCTGCAGTGTCTCCAACCGCCGTTCCTGCTTGTCGGTCTCACCGAAACCGCCTCTCACCATGTGGTCGATGAGCGGAACCGCGCGCCCAAGTTCGGTCTCGAGTTGATGGACCGCCCAGATCTCTTCGTTCGATGCCTCGCGGGCTTCCTCGTCCTCGCCCTGGAGCTTGATGAGGAACTGGCGATCGAGGCGGGCCCAGGGCGCGGGGTGGAGCTGCCCGTCGGAAAGGCTGTCGGGGCCGATACGGCGGTAGATCGCGGTCTTCGTCTTGCCGTCATCCCTTGGGTTTTCGACGTGCAGGTACAGGTCGTCCTTGCCCGGACCACCCGCGCGCACCGTGAGGCCCGCGATCTCCCTCTTGAAGGCAGCGTTTGGAAGGGTTTCCCATACGGCGCCCGCGGCAGCGTAGCGGTGGCCGAGGTCTACCGAGAGGACGCGAAGACCAGGAAGGCGCGAAAGGACCAGCTTGGCGAGCCCCTCGCGCCCCTTGTTCACTGGGGCATTCGGGTAATACTCACCTTTCCGATTCGGCTCGATGCCCTGTGACGCGGCATATTCGATAAATGGGCCCGATGGACGCAGGCGCGGCGAGAATGAAACGAGCCAACGCAGGTGCCGGCGCAGCCCCTCGGCCTGGGCTTGATGTCCGCGGTCTTCAAGTTCGGCGATCCGGTCCAGTTGGGCACGTGGGGCCTGGAGCCTCCCGTTCCAATCCTTCTCCTCGAACACGTTCTTGATCGCGGCAGGGCCGAAGGCGCCGGAGGCCGCCCGACCGAGCCGATCCGCACGCGTCACACTGGTGGCCGTTGCGTCGGGGTTGTCGTCGAGCGCCAAGTCTTTCGTGAGGCGTTTGGAAGACCACTGCAGGTCGACATCGTCCACGCTATTGCCGTTCCACAGACCTATCCGCAGGCCGTGGCGGTTCTGGAGCCAGTTCGTATCCGTCTTGGCGTGCTTTCCCTTGCTTTGTGCTTTGACCGCATCGTGGATGGCGAATCGGATCGCCCATCGGGAGTTCCCGAAGTCGCAGAAGACCGGATGCCGGAGCGCATCAGGATGACGGTAGGCCGGAACCTTGAATCGTTTCTGGTCATGCTCCGCCGTCGTGCCCGCCACGTAGTCGATCAGGATGGACGTGTCGGGCTTGTCAGCCTGATCACGCCACACGCAGACAGCCTCGTCCGTCGCGAGCGCTTTGAAAAGCTGGATATCCCCGAACTTCTCGATTTCCGGATCGGCTTGGACTTCCCGAGCAGCCGCGATCCGTTTATCGCTCGTCTCGCATGACGACCTTGCCCAGGCCTTGACGACGTGACCCCACCCCTCGACAGCCCTCTTGCGGATGCGATAGCCGAATTCGGTGCCTGCCCCCGTTGCGATCGACCGATCGGCGCAGAACTGATCGAGCCACTCGACGGCTCGAGGCGCACGTTGTCGCAATGCTTCGAGCTTCTTCGCATCGCTTTCGAATTGGCGTCGCCGTTGCTCCGCCAGCTTGATCCATGAGTGCGCGATCGACACGCGCCGGGCGGCGTGGTCAAGCATGACCGAAAATTCTCGGTGTTGAGCTGGGCCACCGTTCTGGAGATACGTGAACCCGCATGCCTTCTCCGCTTCCTTCAAGATCCTATCCGCCCAAGGCCGCCGCCCCTTCCTCCCAACGTTGTTCTTGCACTTGGCGGCGTCTTTCTCGGCAAGTTCCTTCAGTCGGTTAAGATCATCCTGTGCGACATTGGACTTGCCAGCCATGATCTTTAGGTGATTTCGCGTTGCGCTCTTGTAACCTGGCCCACTGATGACGCGGAGCACGCCGTTGAGGTCGCCCGAGCCGGACGGCAAGTTCAGGCAGGCGGCAAGGTGACGAATCGTTTTCTCGCCCTAGTCACCGCTGGCCGCCCGGGAGGCCCACTTGGCGATCCTCTCGTACGCGCCAGCCATCGCATCGAAGTCAGCTCCCTTTCCCGTTCCGAACCGGGCGCTCAACCACTGACCGGCCTTCTGGACGAGGTCTTTTGCGTCTTCTTCTTCCTCGCGTGCCGCTTCATCTTCCTCTTCGCCGTCTCCGAGCCCGGCAAAGTACGCCTCTCGCGTACCAAAGAATGGCTCAAGAAAGTCCCACACTTCTTCCCGCGTGAGTGTGTTGCAGGCGCTTGCGACTGCCTTGTCGAAGCATGCACTCCGGTTGATCCACACAGCATCCTCACGGATACGCGCTTGAAGCGATGGTCCGCAGTCACGCAGCCATTCCACGATCTCTGATTCTTTAACCCCTCGCTTCACGAGAATATCGCGCAGTGCTGCCTTGACCGCGTCGCCCCGTTTGTCGGTCGCGTCTTTTCCCGCGGCGACCCGCAATCCATCTCCCTTCGGCGCACCGAGCTCATCCTCCACGCTGAGCCACGACAGCGCGAGCAAGATCCGTCGATCCCGCCGTTCTTCCGGTGTAGGTGCCCGTGGCGACCCCTTGCCCTTCTTTGCAGGAACCTCCATGTCCGCGAGCGTGTGGCAGAGCCCCCCGCGCAGGGTCAGCAGCCAATCCCCAAAGACCTTTGCCCCGCGGTTGACTGCCTGGTGCGTTGCCCACAGCGCATCGCGCCAGCAATCGCAATCATCCATTTGACATGCAGGGCACTTGCCTGGTCCGCGACGCAGCCGAAGCGTGTAAGCTCGTTGTGTGACTGGCGGCGCAGCATTCGGGCTCATTGCTTCGATCCCCCTGTCGTCTGGCGCCTAGCCGGAGCGGGCCACCGACATCGGCTAATCAGAGTAGCACCGATGGTGCAAACCGCATATCCTCGATCCTGATTCGACGGGAGTAAGCCCAATGGCGTCCAGGTCCGCCAAGAAGGAATCCCGCACAACAGTCATTTTGACAGGGGCCAGATCAGGCGGATCCGGGAGTTGGCCATAGCGTGACGCCTCGATCGCCTGGGTATTGCGGCAGGCGGTCGACCGGTACCTGGCAGCGAAATCCCCGGATGGTCGAGGCGCGAAGGCCACGCGTCATTTATGCGCGGGCAGAACGGCTAAGTGATCCTGATGCTCGTCATCCCAGCGGTGGGTGACAGGAGTTGGCGGATGCGCCGACAGGTGCGCATATGTCGTTAATTCGGTGTTTCCCGCGGCTGGACCCGATATGCCCTGAGCGTCTTAACCGCGCAGCTGGCGCGCCTCATACGCCTCGATATCTTCAAGGCGGCAGAGAACTCGCCCACCAAGCTTCAGGTAACGAGGCCCTGTTCCGAGCCACCGCCAGCGTTCCAGAGTTCTCGGACTGATGTTCCAGCGCTGAGCGAGCGCCTTCTGGTCCAAGTGGACCGTAGGCAGTCTACTTTTTCTTGCCGCGTCCGGTGTCGCCACGTCCGGGATTCGGGATCGATTCCTTCTGGGTCGTGTTCGGATGCGCCTTTGCGTAGCTCCCCTTTACGAACCGTCCGGTCTGCGAGCTCCGATACCCGGTATGGCTTTGCTTTTTGGCCATGAGCCTGACCTCGCTCTGGTTGATACATTGTACATCATATATGGTGATGACGCTCGAATGCACAAGATGTTGTGTTTCAGGGTGTCGAGCAGCCCCCGTCTGACAATAATTTTGGCCATCTTGGCACAGTTATTCTTCCATGCGCTCTTCGCCGATGACGACAGGCAGATAAATTCTTGTCCGTACGTTGTCCGTATGTTATCAAGAAGGCAACAGGAGAACCGCCATGCCAGCTGCCGAAGCCAAGTCCGAGCGTATCGAGCTGCGCACCACGCCGAGCATGAAGGCGCTGTTGCAGCGCGCAGCCAGCTCTTCGCACAAGAACGTCACCGAGTTCCTGCTCGAGGCGGGCATCAATGCTGCCGAGGATGCCCTGGTCGACCGCCGCATGTTCCGGCTGGATGAGGCGCAGTGGCGCGCCTTCCAGGCGGCCCTCGACCGCCCAGTCGCAAAAAAGCCCCGCCTTGCCCGGTTGCTCGCCGAGAAAAGCGTGCTTGAGTGAAAACGGCTGACGAACCGCTCTTTGCTGTCGAAAAACTCGATGCCGGCCATGAGACCGAGACATTCGATTGCGGCAAGGGGCCCCTTGATCGGTTTCTGCAGCGATTTGCGCTTACGAACCAGAAGGCCGGGAGCGCCCAGACCTACGTCGCGTGCCGGGGCGGCCGCCGTGTCGTCGGCTATTACAGCCTGACTGTCGGCTCGGTTGAACATGCGGATGCCCCCGGCCGTATAAGAAAGGGGCAGCCACGGCACCTGATCCCGGTCATGCTTCTCGCGCGCCTCGCCGTCGACAAGACGGAGCAGGGACGCGGCCTCGGCCGGGCACTCCTCAAGGATGCGCTGCTCCGGACCGCCCAAGCCGCCGACATTGCCGGCATCCGCGCCCTCATCGTCCACGCCAAGAACGACGAGGCTCGTGCCTGGTACGAAGCGTTCGATTTCGAGCCCAGCCCCACCGACCCCTGCCATCTCTTCTTGCTGATGAAAGACCTTCGGGCACTACTTGGCGATTGACGAAAAGGGGGCTTCAAGAAACGCCTACACCGCTCTTCGAACCAGTACGCTGCAATAGCACGCAACTACTTGGAGAGGGTTGGATGCCGGGTCCACTCCCTCCGCCATTATCTTGTAGCTAACCTAAGATGAGGCTCCGCCCGCGGGCCTTTTTCTTTTTGGTTCAAAGGCGTTTAGCCGAGGCAGCCGAACCTCGGAGACTGGCGCCGGGCCGAATTTCCGTCTCTGAACGGCCCTCCGTCTTTACCTGAGCGAACCTCGCCCGGCCCGGTTCGGTGAGGTGGTCCCAGAAAATCGGACAGGAGTCTAAGGTTTATTCCGCCGGTTACGGAGGGATACGAGATGACGAAGCGACGGAAGTTCACGCCTGAGTTCAAGGCGAAGGTCGCGCTGGAAGCGCTGCGGGGCGACAAGACGATCCAGGAGATCGCATCCCGACACAAGGTTCACCCCAATCAGGTCAGCACGTGGAAGCGCCAGGCGATGGATGGCCTGTGCGAGGTGTTCTCAAACGGCGCCGATCAGGCGCGTCGGGATCATGATGCCGAGGTCCACGATCTTCATGCCAAGATCGGCCAGTTGACGGTGGAACGGGATTTTTTGGCCAGAGGGCTCAAGCGATGAGCCGGGGGGAACGCAAGGCGCTGATCCGGCGCGACCACCCCGTTCTCGGCTTGAGCCGGCAATGCCAGATCCTGTCGATCAGCTGGTCGTCATTGTATTACGCGCCACGGGGCGAGAGTACCGAGAACCTGGCGCTGATGCGCCGCATCGACGCGCTGTTCCTGAAGTATCCGTTCTACGGCTCGCGCCAGATGACCCGGCAACTGCGACCGGACGGCATCCGCGTTGGCCGACATCGTATCCGACGATTGGTGCGTCTGATGGGGCTGGAGGCGATCTACCAGGCGCCGAGGACGAGCCAGCCGCACCCGGAGCACCGGGTCTATCCGTACCGGCTCAAGGGGCTGGCCATCGAGCGCCCCGATCATGTCTGGTGTGCCGACATCACCTACATCCTGCTCAAGCGCGGCTTCCTCTATCTGGTGGCGATCATGGACTGGGCGACACGCCACGTCCTGGCCTGGCGGCTGTCGAACACCATGGACGCCGGGTTTTGCGTCGAGGCCTTGGACGACGCACTGGCCCGCTACGGCAAACCGGAGATCTTCAACACCGATCAGGGCAGTCAATTCACCAGCTTCGACTTCACCGGCCGGCTCAAGGATGCTGAGGTGACGATCTCCATGGACGGCCGCGGCCGCTGCATGGACAACATCTTCATCGAGCGGCTGTGGCGCTCGCTGAAATACGAGGCGGTGCATCTGCACGAACTCACCGACGGCTTCCATGCCGAGCGAGTCATCGCGGACTGGATCGGCTTCTACAACACCGAGCGCCCCCATGCGGCGCTCAGCGCCCGAACGCCGGCGGAAGCCCATGCGGCCGACGGACACGGGGGGCCTGTGGATATGATGGACAAGGCTGCCGCCTTGCCCACATCCCCACAGGCTCAACAGCAGCAAAAAAATCTGATAAACAGGATTTTGGCGGCATGATCAGACAACGGAATACACCTTAGCGAAGCCGTCAGACTGCCCAAACAAGTGGAACCACCTCACCGCTTCGCCCCATCGGCTATGCTGGCGGCATGAACCTATACGCCTACGCCGGCAACGACCCCGTCAACGCCACCGATCCCATGGGCCTCGTTGATACCATTGAGGAAATCGTGGTGATTGGACAACGCTTGAAGCTGGAGTCGATGTACGGCCCGCTCAATTCCATCAACATCGGCGGCTCATCCCTCCTCAGCCTCTTCGAGGCCCTCAATAACCTCATCGAATCCATCAAGCAGGATGTTGACGAGACGGTCAAGGAGGCCAAGCCTAAGTTATGCCGCGCCGGTAATGCCCTCATCAGACTTTCAAATGATGCCGGAGATGCTTCGATTATGTTAATATCGGGCGGGCTTCTTACCACAGGTGTTGGCTTTGCAATCCTTCAGCCGGAAGTTTCGGCGGCTGGTCTTGCGGTAACCACCACAGGGGGCGTGATCGGCATCGGGGCGGGGGGACTGCAGGTGGTGGGTGGCTTACTGCAAGGCTTTGGCGGCGGTGGCTTTGATAATGCGGTCAACGGCGTCATCGGTCTCAGCGCGGCGGGGCTTCTGGGTAGAATGGCGGCAGCCCCCAATAGGGTACTGTCCGCAAGCGAGCGCAATGCCTACCGGTTCATAGGTAATGGCATGACCATATTTGGCGGAGCGGCGGACATTTTCCAAAGATTCGCCACACTTGCGCCCAAGGAAGTGGAATGCAAGGCGCCATGAGATATCAAGCGTTAAATAAGTAATATCTCTAGAAAGGAACAAAATGTTACGTCTCTCTTTTAATACAAGAAGAATAATAACTATTGTATTTCTTGTTGTCGCAATAATATATCATATAGATAAATATACATCTATAAATATCATAGAAATTGCTGGGAACACGAAAGATATTATATTTCTTACGATTGGTATTTTGTGGTTGATAATAATATTTCCATCAATCGATGAGATTCGCAAGTATAAAGAGTCTATGAATGACAACCGCAACAATGAGAGGTGAGGAAATGCTGGAATTACGGTGACAGTGCACTCAATTGACATCCCCGCCCGCTCGGCGACAGCGCTTTTCTGGAGCGCATCAAGACCGCCCTCGGCCGCGACCCGCGACCGCGCAAATCCGGACCGCAAAGAAAATTAAGTGCACTGTCACCGTAATTGCATCACAGTTTGGTGGTCATATTTTTCCATTTTTCACAAAAATCTTCCAATTTGATACTGGGCCAAGCGCACGTATTTTCATTCATACCTTGACTATTACGCCGGTTACAAGCGCCTCTGGAGCAGATATTGCCGTTATTGTTAGATTTGGAGCTGAGCAATGAAATCTATGAAATTTATTTTTTTATGTGCAGTTATATTTATTATAAGCTGCTCACGAACGTACGGAGAACAAAAAGAAAATGAATATCGTAATTTATTTTTAATAGAGTATGATACTGAAATAATATCCAAAGATGATTATTATATCATATCAAAAAAAATATATGATAAATTTTATACAAAGGGAATGATTATGTATTCAAGATTTGGAGATTGGAAAAAATTATTTTTAGTATTCTTTGATCGTATGCATGTGCCTGAGATTAGCGGTGCGATTAACAATATTGAATATAATAATATTAAGATTAATCTATCTCTTTTGGAGGAAAACGCATTTCCTAATGTTGTCAAAGATATTCTAAATAGAAAATATATACGTCAAGATGCAATTTGCAGCGAAAAAATACCTTATACTGGAGATGATGTTTTTGAGTATACAGGTATGCTTTCTAGGGTGGCTATGGAAAGGGGCTACCCCATTACAGCAGTAAGCTATGCTGCAGCGGGGAATAAAATCGGAGAATATGTCGTAACGTTTGATTTTTTTGCCGATTGCGATAAATCTGAATTGTTGGTGCAGGCCCTGGTGAATGCAATTCGATGATCGCCGCCTCGCGGCTGACCAGCCTCGCCCAGGACCTGGCCGGCGCGGCGCAGGATTACGCGGCGGGCTTTGCCTACTCCCCGGCCTCGCAGATCGGGAATTACGGTGACAGTGCACTCAATTGACATCCCCGCCCGCTCGGCGACAGCGCTTTTCTGGAGCGCATCAAGACCGCCCTCGGCCGCGACCCGCGACCGCGCAAATCCGGACCGCAAAGAAAATTAAGTGCACTGTCACCGTAATTGTAAGTGCACTGTCACCGTAATTGTGTCACCGTAATTGCGAGCGGGCGGGGATGTCAATTGAGTGCACTGTCACCGTAATTCCGCTATGTCCACGGGCCGGCGGTGGACGAGCCCTTGGTCTGGTACGAGGGCGCGGGGGTCGGTTCATCCACGCGGCGGTATCTCCATGCCGACCATCAAGGCAGCATAGTGGCGGTGAGCGGCGGCACCGGTGCCATGCTCGGCGTCAACAGCTATGATAGCTATGGTGTTCCGTCGCCGGCCAATTTGGGGCGCTTCGCCTATACCGGGCAAATCCAGCTTCCCGGGCTTACGCTTTATCATTACAAAGCGCGTATTTATTCCCCCGCCTTGGGTCGCTTCCTCCAGACCGACCCCATTGGCTACCAGGACCAGATCAACCTCTATGCCTATGTCGCAAACGATCCGGTCAATGCCACGGACCCGACGGGGGAATTCTTCGTTGTTGGTGCACTTATTGGAGCCACAATTGATGTTGGATTACAGGTGGGCATTGGCGTTGCTTCAGGAAAAAGTTTTTCAGAGAGCGTGAAGGGAGTCGATTTGAAGCAAACCGCTGTATCAGCGGCTTTAGGCTCTGTTGGAGGATTTGCGGCTATAGCTGGCAAGGCGGCCGTTACAGGTAAGGTGGTAATTGGTGTTGGTAAGACTAAAACTGTCGTTGAAAATTTTTCGAAGGCGGAGCGAGCCGTCCTTGGCGCTACAGCTTTAACTGAGGCATCGGTTGCAGGCGCGGCGAACGAGACACGCAGGGGAGGTGAAGAAACCACGGAAGGCGCACTCGAGGGGGCTGCTAACATCGCTGGGCGCTCCGCTGGATCTCCTGTTCCTGTTGGTACCGTGGTGCGCAAGGGTTTGGAGTTTTTGGGTGCTGAAGAAAAGATATCTGAGCAAGGGACAGAGCCGCAACCAAGCTCACCCAATGCCTGCTCAGGAAATTATGACTCATGCCCGCCGTAACAGGCACTGACCGACGTACGTTTTTTGATAACTTTGATGGGTGCTCTTGGGATTTGTTGACCAGATATTGCAATCTGCGCTTGTATTAGGCGAAGTATATGATGTTTATTATAAGATTATTCAAGTCTACAAAATCCGTATTTTGGTATGGATTAATAAGTGCATTATTGATCTTTACGGATGGAAGATTTGATTTGAGCGTATGTGCAAGAATATTTATATTTATAGTGTCATATATTGTTTTGACAATACTGCATTTTGTTTTATGTGTACTTCGAGACCGGTATGTTAAGTAAACTGATATGGGGTATCGGATTTCCAATTTCGATATCAGATAGTGATGGTAATGCTGCGCAATCTACCGTGGCAACCGCAGCTCGGTGGTGACAACCAGCACCGCCTGCGGCGCGGCGCCACCGCCTCCGGCCAATCAGCCACCGGTCGCGGTCAACGACGTCGATCCCAACACCTATTTCCAATACGACACCGCAACGATCGCCGTGCTCGCCAACGACAGCGACCCGGACGGCGATCCGCTGACGGTGACCGGCGTCACCTGCACCTCCGGCTGCATCGTCGGCGTCAGTTCGGGAAAGTTCGTCGATATCATCGGCACCACCAACGCCAGCGGCACGGCCACGGCCATTTACGCCTACGGGCCTTATGGCGAGAGCGCGAACCTGGCCGGTTCGCGCTTTGCCTATACCGGCCAGATCGCCATCCCCGAAGCCGGGATTTATTATTACAAGGCGCGCTTCTACTCGCCCAGCCTCGGCCGCTTCCTCTCCACCGAGCTTCGCGCTCAGCGGGCTTACGCGGCGCCACTGGCGCCACGGTCCCGCTTCGCCCCATCGGCTATGCTGGCGGCATGAACCTTTACGCCTATGCTGGCAACGACCCCATCAACGCCACCGACCCCATGGGGTTGTGTCATCTCGAATGCCTGGAGGATGGCGCCGGCGGTAGTCCGGGAACTCCCAATCCAATAGACAATATTATTGTCAATCCCCGGGGCGGCGCGATAGGGCCGGTTTATACCGGTTATGACGCGCTTTCTCTGTTCAACAGCGGCGGCGGCAAGCGGTTCAGCGGTGTTAGCGGCGACAACCGCCCACCCAAGGCCAAAAAGCAGAACAACTGCCCCTATAATGGCGGCTGCCTCACGGTGACGCCAGGCGGACAGGGCAACTGGTGGATGGCACAATGGTGGACGACACCTGTGACGAGAGACATCACTGGCACGCTTGCCTATGCAAAGGTCGGTGGCTGTGTGGCGGCGGACATATGCGGCATGAACGGTACAGTGACCTCAACGCCGTTGGAGGATCTGCAGGCGATGGGCATTACGGCCGGGCTCGTAGCCGGACCAATAGCGCTAGACAGCCTCCCCCCTGTCGTGCTCGATTTCCTGGGGCCAAAGGGGCCGGTTTTTGGAAATACATTTTATAGAGGTTATAGAAATTCTGGGTTTTTCAATTTCAGGTGGATAAGAATTGGCTGGTCATATAATGCGAAAACAGGGTTGCTCGAATTTACCGCTCGCATAGGTGATTACCATCTTCCGACCTTCATAAAAATCCTGCCACCGGCGGGAGGGTGAACACAATGAGAAAAGTCGATAAGCGACAGTTGGCTATTCTCATACGCGACTTTCTTACGGCGGAAGGCTATGGCCTCGACGATCTTTTACAACAACGAAAATTCCCGGCTGAAATTGAGCCCTATGTGCGCCAGATATTTGCAATCCATGAGCGTTATTCAAGCGCACAATGTCCAATAGGTTTAGCAGATCTGAACGCGAAATTAGAACTCGCAAAGCTGATTAAAGTCCTTGAAGGTGAGTCTGAATAACCCCAGGAATTACCAGAAATTCAGGAATTGCATTGATGGTGTGGGAATTACGGTGACAGTGCACTAAATTGCATTCAGGGAATTACGGTGACAGTGCACTAAATTGCATTCAGCTTCACCCCGGCCTCGCAGATCGCCCGCCGCACCCAGACCAATGATGTGGTCTATGCCTGGACCGGGCAGGCGGTGGGCACGGTTTCCGCCACCGCCAACGGCCTTAACCAGGTGACGCAGGTGGGGGCGAAGGCGATCAGCCATGACGCCAACGGCAATGTCACCGGCGACGGGACATCGGGCTTTACCTATGACGCCGAGAACAAGCTCAGCCAGGTGACGGGGGCGGCGACGCTCGCCCTCGCCTATGATCCCCTGGGCCGGCTTTACGAGACGGCGGTCGGCGGCGGGGCGACCACCCGCTTTCTTTATGACGGCTGGGACTTGGTCGGTGAATATGACGGGTCGGGCACGCTCCTGCGCCGCTATGTGCACGGGCCGGGGGTCGACGAGCCCTTGGTCTGGTACGAGGGCGCCGGCACCGGCGACCGGCGCTGGCTGCACGCCGACGAGCGGGGCTCGATCATCGCCACCACCAACGCCAGCGGCACGGCGACGGCCACCTATGCCTATGGGCCGTTTGGCGAGAGCTCGAACCTGGCCGGTTCGCGCTTTGCCTATACCGGCCAGATCGCCATCCCCGAAGCCGGGCTTTATTATTACAAAGCGCGCTTCTACTCGCCCAGCCTCGGGCGCTTCCTCTCCACCGACCCGATCGGCTATGCTGGCGGCATGAACCTTTACGCCTATGCCGGCAACGACCCCATCAATGCCACCGATCCCATGGGGCTGTGTC
>JBMOOS010000038.1:0-1960 GCA_049324415.1 Pseudomonadota bacterium | reverse complement strand
GCCGATCTGGACGCTTGGCTCGTCCACTACAACACCGAGCGGCCCCATCTCGGCTACCGCAATCAGGGCAGAAGACCCATCGAAACCATCAACCTATTCGTAAGCCAAGAAGCTTAAGTGGACACATTGGCGATGAAGCGCACCCCAATGCTATTTTGGCCGGTATTACCGTAAAACGTTTACTATACAGGAACTCATCAGTCGGGTAAGATCCTGTCTGGAGGACAGGATGATTACGTCCGCTGAAATTCCCAGCGATCTTGCAGTCGAAATTGAAGGCGACTTGGCGCCCGAAGAATTTCTCACGGCGGCACGGAATTCTTTTGGCTACATTCAAGATGTAGCGCGCAACTCTCTTGGAGTTAACTGGATACCTCTAAGAACCGAAATTTTGCTGATCTGACCAGGAGCCGCGAAGGCGAGCACCGCAGAATATATAGCCATATTTGAGGAACGCAGCCGAGCGGCGAGAAAGTCAGAGCACAAAAGGGCGGTTCTTTAAGGTGTCCATCTGTGCAGGATACGAGCCTTGCTTGCCACCCCGCAAGGAGGAAGCGGCCGAGCGAGGCGCGTCATCATCTAGGGTCCGGACCCTAAAGCCGCAGCCGTAAGCCGAGGGTGAGGCTGCGCGGCGTTGTCCGGGTGACAAGGCCATCGCCGTCGCGCGCCGCCTCAATCAAACTGTCGGTCAGATTTTCGCCATTGGCGAACAGCGTCACCCCGGCGTCCACCTGCCAGCGCAGGGCGGCATCGAGCGCCCCATAACCCTTCAGCACCCGGGTGTTAAGGTCATCGTCGAACTGGCGGCCGGCGGCGCGCGCCCTTAGCAAGGCGGACAAGGGCCCCGCTGGCTGCCAGCGCAAGGTCATCTGGCCTTGATGGCGCGGCACCTGAACGAGGCGCGTGCCCACGAGGTCGGGGGCCATCAAGGCGGCAGTCACGCGCGCCGCGTTATAAACATAGCTGCCTTCGAGCGCCCAAGCGCCGGCAAATTCCGCCCGCCCGCCAAGCTCAAGGCCGACGACCCGCACGCCATCGATGTTCCGCCGCTGGCGCAAGCTGCCGCCCGCCGGCACGAAGCCGGCGATGGGAAACACCCCGGGCCCGGTGGCAAGGGTGACGTTGCCCACCGCGTCGCCAAGCCAGTTGGCGAACAGCGTCGCCGTGAACTCAAGGCCCGCCAGCGGCGCATAGTCAAGGCCGCCTTCGACCCCTTTGAGCTTTTCCGGGCGCAAGGCGGGATTGGCCTCGGTGATATCGTTGCGCACGCGAAATGGCCGATGCAGTTCATTCAATGTCGGCACCCGAAAGGCGCTGTAGGCGGCAAGCCGGGCGGTCAGCGCCGGGGTGAGCGGCATGGCGGCGCCCAGCCGGGCGCTCGGCCGCCAGCCCTTCTGGTCGGCGCTTTTTTCATCGACGAGAAGGGCGCCTGTCGCCAAGTCGCTTTCCTGGCGGATGCCGTTCACATTGCGCCAATGGTCGAGCCTGAGGCCGCCCGTGAGGATGAGGCCCCGGGCCAGGGTCCAGCTTTCCTCCACCGCAAGGCCGGCGATGAGCTGCGCCCCGCCCGCACGGCGCAAGCGGGTGAAGCCGTCGCCCAGATCGCGAAAGCGCTCGTTGGTCTCGCCCTGCGCCCAGCGCGCGTCGATGCTGAGGCGGGTTGCATGCCCCCCGCCCCAGGGCAGGCGCATATCGCCGCGCAAGCCGGCGGCGCGGGCGGGCACGTCGAACTGATCGAGGACCGGGCGGGCGCTCGCGCGCGCTTCATCGACGGCGGCGAAGACTTGGGAAAATTCGCGGGCCTGGCCGTAAACGACAAGAAGCCAGGACGGGGCGGCGGCGGCGCCCTCCCGGGCAAGGCGCAGGCTGGCTTCCAGGCCTTCCGTCTCGTTGGGCGCCGCGGCAAGGCCGTTCACCCGCCGCTCGGCAAAGCCGGCAAGGCGCAAAGCCGCCATCACGT
>JBMOOS010000037.1:0-39644 GCA_049324415.1 Pseudomonadota bacterium | reverse complement strand
TTCTGTCGTTGCTTTTCTTATACGGCACGAGGGAACAGCTCCGTGATGTTCTGTCGATCATAAGTCCCGCAAGCCATGCCCCCTATGTGGTTGAGTTCGCCGGTCATGTGCGCGAAAGAATGGCATCTTGACCGACTGTAACTTATTCTCGCGGCGACTGGTTGAAACAGCCTATGGCCGCGACGCTCGCCCTCGCCTATGATCCTCTGGGCCGGCTTTACGAGACGGCGGTCGGCGGCGGGGCGACCACCCGCTTTCTTTATGACGGCTGGGACCTGGTCGGTGAATATGACGGGTCGGGCAACCTGCTGCGCCGCTATGTCCACGGGCCGGCGGTCGACGAGCCCTTGGTCTGGTACGAGGGGGCCGGCACCGGCGACAGGCGCTGGTACCATGTGGACGAGCGGGGCTCGATCATCGCCACCACCAACGCCAGCGGCACGGCGAGCGCCACCTACACCTACGGGCCTTATGGCGAGAGCGCGAACCTGGCTGGTTCGCGCTTTGCCTATACCGGCCAGATCGCCATCCCCGAAGCCGGGCTTTATTATTACAAGGCCCGCTTCTATAGCCCCAGCCTCGGGCGCTTCCTCTCCACCGACCCGATCGGCTATGCTGGCGGCATGAACCTTTACGCCTATGCCGGCAACGACCCCATCAATGCCACCGATCCCATGGGGCTCGTTGATACCATTGAGGAAATCGTGGTGACTGGACAACGCTTGAAGCTGGAGTCGATGTACGGCCCCCTCAATTCCATCAACATCGGCGGCTCATCCCTCCTGAGCCTCTTCGAGGCCCTCAATAACCTCATCGAATCCATCAAGCAGGATGTTGACGAGACGGTCAAGGAGGCCAAGCCTAAGTTATGCCGCGCCGGTAATGCCCTCATCAGACTTTCAAATGATGCCGGGGATGCTTCGGCGACTGTGATCGTTACCGGGCTTGGCGTAACTGGTATAGGAGTTGCGCTTCTTCAGCCGGAGGTGGCTGGTGCAGGCATCGTAGTAATTGAAACGGGCGCCGTCCTTGGCGTTGGCGCTGGCGGGCTTCAGTTGGTGGGCGGCTTGCTTCAAACCGCTGGCGGTAGCGACGGCGGCTTCGACAATGCACGCAACGCTGCATTAAGCCTTGGGACTGGCGCAGTTCTTAGTCGTTTTGCGGCGGTGCCTTCAGGGTTTCGATCGGCAAGCCAGCGTAGATCGGACGCATTCATGAAAAATGGCACGATAGTGACGGGCGGCAGTGTGGATCTCTTTCAGAGTTTTGCAACACTGGCACCCAAGGAAGTGATGTGTGAAGCATCCGAAGGACAGTAGTGGATAGTATTGTACATATGTGTGTTTCTATAATGAGAGAATTTTGAGTATTCAGAAGAATCAAAATCATAGGGAGTTAGTATGTTACCTGTACCGTTCTTTGTTAAACAGGTCATAATGTCGATTATAACAGTTTTTGTAATATTATATTTTTCAGATAAATACACAGTGCTGCATATTTTTGGACTGAGCGATAAAATAGATATTCGTATTGTTGCATTTATCGGTATAATTATTTTTGTATTGTTTTGCCCTTCCGTGGAGGAAATTAGAGAATACAAAAAACATAGGAGCAGGGATTAGGTTCAGGACCTATTAAAGGGATTCCCAGGATTGGAATTACGGTGACAGTGCACTTAATTTTCTTTGCGGTCCGGGTTTGCGCGGTCGCGGGTCGCGGCCGAGGGCGGTCTTGATGCGCTCTAGAAAAGCATCGTCGCCGAGCGGGGCTCGATCATCGCCACCACCAACGCCAGCGGCACGGCGAGCGCCACCTATGCCTATGGGCCATATGGGGAGAGCTCGAACCTGGCTGGTTCGCGCTTTGCCTATACCGGCCAGATCGCCATCCCCGAAGCCGGGCTGCGCGGGCTTACCGCGTGAAATCGTTCACGCGGTTCCTGCTCGCTACTATTACAAGGCGCGCTTCTACTCGCCCAGCCTCGGCCGCTTCCTTGCACCCGAGCTGCGCGCTCAGCGGGCTTACGCGGCGCCACTGGCGCCACGGTCCCGCTTCGCCCGATCGGCCATGCTGGCGGCATGAACCTTTACGCCTATGCTGGCAACGACCCCGTCAACGCCACCGATCCCATGGGCCTCGTTGATACCATTGAGGAAATCGTGGTGATTGGACAACGCTTGAAGCTGGAGTCGATGTACGGCCCGCTCAATTCCATCAACATCGGCGGCTCATCCCTCCTCAGCCTCTTCGAGGCCCTCAATAACCTCATCGAATCCATCAAGCAGGATGTTGACGAGACGGTCAAGGAGGCCAAGCCTAAGTTATGCCGCGCCGGTAATGCCCTCATCAGACTTTCAAATGATGCCGGGGATGCTTCGATTAAGTTAATAGTTGGTGGAGGTGTGCTAGCTTTGGGCGGTTTTGTAGCTGGTCAACCGGAAGTCTCAGTAGCTGGAGTTACCGTGGTGGCCACAGGGGGTGTGATCGGCATCGGGGCGGGGGGACTTCAGGCGGTGGGTGGCTTACTGCAAGGTTTTGGCGGCGGTGGCTTTGATAATGCGGTCAACGGCGTCATCAGTCTCAGCTCGGCGGGGCTTCTGGGTAAAATGGCGGCGGCCCCCAATAGGGCGCTGTCCGCAAGCGAGCGCGGCGCCTACCGGTTCATAGGTAATAGCATGACCATATTTGGCGGAGCGGTGGACCTTTTCCAAAGCTTCGCCACCCTTGCGCCCAGGGAAGTAGAGTGCAAAGCGTCTGGGTCATGATAAAATATTCAGGAGAAACATGAAATGTTTCCATTGCCTTACAATGTGAAAAGAGTCATAGCTTTATTTATTTTAATAATAATAGGTCTGTATTATATAGATATGTACACTAATATTAATATATTTTATATATCAGACAAATTAAAAACAAGAATAGTTTTAATTTTAATTATACTATCCATTGTATTCATAGTTCCATCAATTGATGATATTAGAAAATATAAAGAGTCTAAGAAGGACAAGCGCAACAATGAGCAGTGAAGAGATGCTGGCTAAGTCTTCCACCATAATTACGAAATTACAAATTGAGTTACGGTGACAGTGCACTTAATTTTCTTTGCGGTCCGGATTTGCGCGGTCGCGGGTCGCGGCCGAGGGCGGTCTTGATGCGCTCTAGAAAAGCATCGTCGCCGAGCGGGGCTCGATCATCGCCACCACCAACGCCAGCGGCACGGCCACGGCCATTTACGCCTACGGGCCTTATGGGGAGAGCGCGAACCTGGCTGGTTCGCGCTTTGCCTATACCGGCCAGATCGCCATCCCCGAAGCCGGGCTGCGCGGGCTTACCGCGTGAAATCGTTCACGCGGTTCCTGCTCGCTACTATTACAAGGCGCGCTTCTACTCGCCCAGCCTCGGGCGCTTCCTCTCCACCGACCCGATCGGCTATGCCGGCGGCATGAACCTTTACGCCTATGCCGGCAACGACCCGGTCAACGCCACCAATCCCATGGGGGTGACAATGAGCACACCAACGGGACCTGGTTGTGGCGCGCCCATATGCGTTAATACGAACGACGCACCGTCATCGCCATGCACGAACTTTACAGGCTATGGCTGGTGGTGGTGTGGCGGCTCGGGCAGCGCATTTGGTGGGCCAAGCCCGAGTGCTGGTATTGGTGGCTCCTCCGGTGTTGCTCCATCAGGCCCTGCCCCGCTGCTTGAGCGGGAGCCGATTACTCTAGAAAAGCCCAGGCTGTGCACCAAGGGACAGGCATCGCCGGTGGAATTCTCGGGTGATTTCAAAGAGATTGCCGCTACTGCGTTTGAGGCATTGTCGAAGATCAACGCCCAATCGATCAGGCAGAACATCGAGTTCGGTGGCCTGGTCTTCAGGACAACTGGACGCTTTCGTAGGGTTGGTGCGACTGGCGCGGTAACAAACAACGGGGTGGACTCAGTCAAGACCTTTGACGCGATATCGCAAGTGCCGGCCGGTGCAACGGTTGTCGCTACGTTTCATACGCATGGTTCCGGCGCGGGATTTGAGGGGTCGTCTCGGACTGACAAGCAGTTCAATTTGGACCGCAATATTCCGGGATTCATTGGCACGCCCGGCGGCAATTTTCTTGTGAATTTTCCGGGCCTGAAGGTTGATACCGATCTCAGCGGTAGCTTTGGCTGTTTGCCAACGCAATGAAGAGGATAGCGGCATGAAATGGTTTTTTGCGTTTCTTGCGGTGCTCGTTGTTTCGGTCCAGCCCACCGGGGCGCAGGTCGAACGGCGCGATGATGCGTTTTCCCCCGAAAGTCAGGAATTTTGGAAGGGAATGTTGAATACAGATGGTATTGAATTAACGGCAATTATCTCTAACCCGGAAATGAGGGCCTTACTTGCGTGTGAAGCGGCTGGTATGAAAGAAAGCGATATCAGATACAAAAAAGAGAACATTGGGGAATACAACGTCATATTCGGGGGGAAAGGTGATTTTGTTTATGTGTATTTCCTACCCGTCTTTGTTGACGTTCCAGGAACGAAATACAAGGACCGTTCATTATTTCCGGCATTTGAGTGTTATTACAGCCTAGAAAAGAAATCTGTAAGTATGATCAAGATCGAAAAATAAAGAATTACGAATTACGGAATTACGGTGACACGGAATTACGGTGAGAATTACGGTGACAGTGCACTAAATTGCATTCAGCTTCACCCCGGCCTCGCAGATCGCCCGCCGCACCCAGACCAATGATGTGGTCTATGCCTGGACCGGGCAGGCGGTGGGCACGGTTTCCGCCACCGCCAACGGCCTTAACCAGGTGACGCAGGTGGGGGCGAAGGCGATCAGCCATGACGCCAACGGCAATGTCACCGGGGACGGGACATCGGGCTTTGCCTATGACGCCGAGAACAAGCTCAGCCAGGTGACGGGGGCGGCGACGCTCGCCCTCGCCTATGATCCCCTGGGCCGGCTTTACGAGACGGCGGTTTCCGGCGGGGCGACCACCCGCTTTCTTTATGACGGCTGGGACCTGGTCGGTGAATATGACGGGTCGGGCAACCTGCTGCGCCGCTATGTCCACGGGCCGGGGGTGGACGAGCCCTTGGTCTGGTACGAGGGCGCCGGCACCGGCGACAGGCGCTGGCTGCACGCCGACGAGCGGGGCTCGATCATCGCCACCACCAACGCCAGCGGCACGGCGAGCGCCACCTATGCCTACGGGCCTTATGGCGAGAGCTCGAACCTGGCCGGTTCGCGCTTTGCCTATACCGGCCAGATCGCCATCCCCGAAGCCGGGCTTTATTATTACAAGGCCCGCTTCTATAGCCCCAGCCTCGGGCGCTTCCTCTCCACCGACCCGATCGGCCATGCTGGCGGCATGAACCTTTACGCCTATGCCGGCAACGACCCGGTCAACGCGACAGATTCGAACGGCACGTGCGGGTCGCGGATCGCGGGGGTTAGCGTCGGTTCTTGCAAGGTATACGAGTCATCCAACCGATTTGGATCCGGCAACAGCGGTGGCGGCGGTGGCGGGGGGTTCCGCCGCATTGGTGCCAACAACAATTCAACGGATTTTGTCACAAGTTGCGGCGCCGCGATCTGCCTGCCCGTTATCGGGTTCAATGTCGCGACGGGGTCGAAGGGGTTCAGTGAGTTTGGCAGTTTGGGTCTGTTTGGGGATACAAATCAAGGCTACACGCAGAGCGATATGGGGATCGGCGGGGCGGGCGGTGAATTCATACTTGTTGGCGAGGAACATACAAAGAATGCGCGTCCGTCAACCAAGGGGAAGCATGAGAAAGGTAGGGCTCGAGAAAAACGGGATGGTGGTGGGGAGAAGGGCGATACCCGTCGCCGCCCCCCTAGCCAGAGACCGCCCAATTGGAAGGGGCCATGGCCTCCGCTGCCAACGATCCGAATCCCGCTTCCATTGATAATCCTTCCACCTGGATTTGATGTGCAGCAGGAAATTTTTCGGTGCCAAATTGGACTTGAATGCGGCGATCTTGTTGCATAGTGACGTGGAAATGAAATCATCAAACGAAAATTCGGATTTTCTCAGTAAAGCTCTGGCCGAGATGAATAAATCATCGCCGGACGTGGCGGTTGCTACCTCGCATCTAAGAATGGCCATCGAGAATGGATCGGCTGAGGCTGCCTATGCATTGGCTACGTGGTATCTTCATGGGAAGGAGCCTATCATAAAAAAATCTCGAAAAAAGGCCATTGAGTTACTACGAGAGGCTTCGGAGTGTGGCGTGGCTTCTGCAAATTTTGATCTGGCGGTTTGTTATGAAATCGGCCATGGGCTGAGGAAATCTGAGAAAAAGGCGTTCATTCATTATTTGCGCGCAGCTTTGTTGGGGGACAAAGACGCTGCAGAAAGTATTGGGAGGATGTATTACCACGGCATAGGTGTTAAGAGAGACAGAGCATTGGCGAAAGTGTGGCTCGAGGAAGCGGATAGGCGTCGCGGTGCGAGGGGTTCCGGTGATACGAGTTCCGGTGACGATACGTAACCGGGAGACCATGAAAACTCATGGTGATCGAGCGCTGCGCCGCATGGCGAATTCTGGGAATTCCTATGACACAGTTGCTCTGGCAATTACGGTGACAGCAATTACGGTGACAGTGCACTTAATTTTCTTTGCGGTCCGGATTTGCGCGGTCGCGGGTCGCGGCCGAGGGCGGTCTTGATGCGCTCCAGAAAAGCGCTGTCGCCGAGCGGGCGGGGATGTCAATTGAGTGCACTGTCACCGTAATTCCGGGCGGGGATGTCAATTGAGTGCACTAATTGAGTGCACTGTCACCGTAATGTCACTGTCACCGTAATGTAATTGAGTGCACTGTCACCGTAATGTTAATGCAATTGAGTGCACTGTCACCGTAATGCGTGCAATTGAGTGCACTGTCACCGTAATGCGTGTCACCGTAATGCCGACCCGATCGGCCATGCTGGCGGCATGAACCTTTACGCCTATGCTGGCAACGACCCCGTCAACGCCACCGATCCCATGGGGGTGAAGTTTGGTGCAATCGAGCCTGCGGCGGACCCATTGTCAGCAACAATCGCTTCACGACACTGGGTAACAGAGGTAGATACAATGACGGCTTCGATTTCATCTCCGGCCTTGGCAAGTCGCCCGACGAGATATTCCAGGAAAGGAATTCCTTCAATGGCGATGGCAATGACACCGCCCCACCGCCGCCGCTCATGCTTGAGCGGCCCGCCTCAGTCGTCATGGCGCAGCCGTGAAAAACACGAGCCGGCCGGTTGTGCCGAGATTTTCTTGGCCGCCGCCATGGAGGGGAAAGAGCCTGCCTTTCGTCATTTAGAGGAACATGGCGGATCAATAACGCGCGGTAACAATGGCTTCCATCGCTGACGTGCGCGATGTCGTTCGGGGTGGCTTTGCGTCGTTGGGCGGGTACGGCGGACGGGTGCTGGCGCGCATCGCTTTTCTGCTGACCGCCGGGCATTTTTTTGGCGCTGTGGAATTGGGCTATCTGGCGCAAGTCGCGGCAAGCGTCGAGATTTTGTCGGCGGTTGGGGTGATGGGGCTCAAACGCACGCTTCTGGGGCTGCTGAGCGGCGCTGCCAAAGAGGGCAGGAATGTCGCCCAAGTGGTCGTCGAGGCCGTGCTCGCCGTGGCCATGTTGAGCCTTGCTCTTACCGGCATTTTCGTGATGGCTTGGCCGGTGCTTTTCCCAACCGGGCCGGAGTGGCAGCCGATTTTGCTCCTCGCCATTCCCAGCATCGTGATTGCCGATGTGGCGCTGGCGGCGACCCGCTATCGCAGGATCATGCGCTGGGAAGTGATAACGCGGTGTGTGGTGGAGCCTTGGGCCTTTCTTGCCCTGGCGGGCATGCTCGCAGTTCTGGGGGCGAAAAGCGGCGGCCTTCTCATCGCTTATGCCGGCGCATCCTTTTTCGCCATGGCTCATGCCCTCATCGGGCTGGGGAGCGTGTTCGGGTGGCGCACCCTTTTCATTCGCCGCCCGCGCTGGAAGTCGGTTGTGTCGATACCCCTTATCAGCCTGCCAGCGGGACTGACCGACATCGGCGTCACGCTGTTTCGCCGGATCGATGTCCTGCTGCTCGGCCTGGTGGCGGACCCCGCCACCCTGGGCGTCTATTATATGGTCCAGCAAATCGCCACCGTGCCCTATAAAATCCATGGGCTGTTCGATCCCATGATGGCGCCCGTCATCGCGCAACTGCACCACGACAGAAAGCCGAGGGTGATCGAGGCCAAGCTCGCCGGCGTCTGCCGCTGGATTTTCACCTTGCAAATCGGCCTCACCGTGCCGTTGGTGATATTCGGCGATCACGCCTTGGCCCTGTTTGGCAGTCAGTTTGCGTCCGGGGCGGTGGTGCTCGCCATCATTTTGCTGGCCGAGCTGCTGGACGGCAGCTTCATCCTTACCGAAATACCGTTGATCTATGCCAAGCCCAGTGCGGCCTTGACCCTCATTGTTGCGGCCCTGGTCATCGAAATCCTCGCGATCGGCCTCATGGCGCCCGTCTGGGGTGCGCCTGGCGCCGCTGCGGGCTTTCTTCTCGCCATGGCGAGCCTCATGACGGGGCGTCTTGCCATGGTGCGCAAGCAATTAAGCATCAATGTGCTCGACCGCTTTTATTGGCGCCCGGTTTTGATCGCCACCATCATTGCAGCGCCGCTCGCAGTGCTGCGTTATACTGTGACGCTGCAAAACGACTATCTTTCCGGCCTGCTTTTCGCCGGCGCACTTGGCTGCTTCCTTTTAATGGCGAGGATGTTGGCGACCACCAGGCAAGACCGCGTTCTGTTGCGCCGTTTAAGGTCGCGCGGATAGCCCTCACTCTTCAGCCACTCACCCTTAAAGGCGTCAAGGTCTCGGCGCGTCTCGCCATGCTCCGATGCGCGTGAACGGTCGCTTCGTGTGGCACAAGCGCCTGCTTGAGGTCCGGCAGAAAGCGCTGGATGAGGGTGTCGTGAACCGGCGCGCGCTCGATCAGCTGCCAAATGCGCTTGGTGCGGATGAATTTGCCGCGTGTGCCACGAGGCGCGCCAGGACGATCGGCGCGGCCGCCATGCATTTTGGCCACGATCTCGGATGCCGAGCGGGTGAAATAATGGTTGAGGCGAAAAACCCTGCTTTGCGCGAGGGAAGGCAAGTGCTCCGAGACCATGTTGAGCTTATGCCGGCCTTCCGTGAAGGCGGCGCGGGTGCCGTCGGGCAAATAAAACCAATGGCTGTTTTTCATCGACAGCACGGCCGCCGGGTCGACCACCGACTTATACTGCAGCATTTGATAATCGATCGCGCGGGGCGGGAAGGGCGCGCGCATCTGATAATGCTCGGTGACGAGGCCGGGCGGCGGCACGGCGTGCCCCGAGGTGCCGAAAAGATGCCAGGGGACCGCGAGGCCGCTGAGATCCTGGAATTGATCAAGCGCTTCCAGCAAGGTTGCATGGCTCACCGGGAACAGGAATTCATCGACATCGATGAAGGCCATCCAACGATAGTACGGCCCGAAATTGGCAAGGGCATGGGCATAGGCCAGCGTCTGGGGTGATGCGACGGTGGTGTAATTGTCCCAGGGAATGACGGTCACCAGGCCGTCCTCGATAAAGCGCTTCACGGCATGGCAAGCGGCGTCAACCCTGTCGTTGACATAGATATAAAAGTGCCTTGCCCCGACCAGGCGATGAAAGGCGATCCATTCGGGCAGGTAACGCTCTTCGTTCTTGGCGATGCAGACCATGGCCAGGCCATGGCGGTCGCGTTTCGGCGCGGGGAGGGCGGGAAGCGTTGCGAACTGGTGCAGGCGGTGCTCGATGGCGGTGTAGATTTTATCCATTTCCTCTCCACTCTCATGCATCCCGCAGCATGCACATCGCGGCGGGGCACTGATACGCCACCTATGACGGTGCGGGCCAAGGCGAACCGCCATCGCATCGTCATGTGCGCTCTTAAACGGCGCCATGGCGGCATTTCCTGGGTATCAGCATGGAGGGGCGGGGGCGCCGGGTTCGTCACTCCCCCTGATGGCCTAGTGGTGCGATTCCAACGGACGGTTCCCATCTGTTGGAGAAATCGCACCACAGATTCAATAGCTTAGTGGTCCACTTTTCCCAAACGGATGGATTTATCCGTTTGGGGCGGACCACTAGACACGCCAAGGGATAAGGTGGAGATGCAAGGCAGGGTTGGTTCGGTTTTGCTTGTTCTGGCGGCTGTGTCGGGCTCACCGGCCCAGGCGGACGAGCCTTTGCCGGGGGAAGAGGGCGTTATCCTGCGGGTCCTTACCTATAACATCAACGCCTTGCCGGCACCGCTGAAACGGGGCAAGGCGCCGCTTTTGCAAAACATCGCCGAGATTTTGCGCGCCCGCCGGGCGGCGGGCAACCAGCCGCAGGTGGTCGTCCTCCAAGAGGCTTTTACCGAGAACGCCGAGATCATTCGCGAGGTCGGCGGCTATCGCTATGCCGTCAAGGGGCCGGATGCCGAAGGCGGTGGCCCCGTGCCTGTCATGGAGCCGGGCGAAAGCGATGCCGCGCCCCACACGCCGCTGGGCACGGCGCCCAAGCTGGTGGGGAGCGGCCTTTATCTCTTGAGCGATTTCCCCATTCTGGCAGCACGCGCGCAAAGCTTTGGCAACGCCGCTTGCGCCGGCTTCGACTGTTTCTCGAACAAGGCCATTTTGTGGGGCCAGCTCAAGGTTCCCGGCCTTGCCGCGCCGCTGGACATCATCACCACCCACATGAATTCCCATAAAAGCGCTGGCGTGCCAGCCCCGATTAGCCTCAAGGCCCATGCTGCGCAAACGGATATGCTGGCCCACTTCCTTGAACAGGAAGTAGGCAACGAGCGCCCGCTCATCATGGCGGGTGATTTCAACACCCGCTATGCGCCGCGCCTTGCTTATTTCCGCGCCCGCGTCACCCTTGCCGACAGCGCCGAGCAATGCCTGGCCATGGCCTGGTCCTGCCGCCTCGGCGCCAACAGCAAATCCGGCGAAATGCTCTACGACACCAACGACAAGCAGTATTTCCGCGCCGGCGCGAAAGTGCATATGAGGCCGGTTTTTTCCACCCGCAACTTCCAGGAGCGGGTGGATGGCCGCCCCCTCTCCGACCATAGCGGCTATGAAGTCCATTACGCCTTGGGGCAAGCGCCGCCCGCGCTGGCCGCCAGCGCAGGTCCTGTGAGGGGCGCGCCCTTGCCATTTCAGCTAAGCCCCTAAGGATGCCCTTCAAATGAAGATATTGGTCACTTCGATAACGGGCGCTTCGGCAACGCTGACGCTCGCTCTTATAGCCGCCTCTTGGTCCAACGCGGCGCAGGACATATCGTCCGCCCCGGCGTCGCCAGCGGTGGACGGGACGGAGGCGGCGGCCAATGAAGTGGCGGCCTGTCCTCAAGGCTCGGCGGTGAACGCCCTTGTCACCGTCACCGGCTTTAAAGACAGGAAGGGCATTTTGCGGGTCGAGCTTTATTCCGACAAGGCCGAGGAATTCATCGCGAGGCACCTTGCCCGCATCGATATCCCAACGCCCATGGGCGCCGCCCGCATTTGCATGCCGCTGCCGGGGCCTGGCCGCTACGCCATGGTCGTCCTCCACGACCGCAACCAGAACGGCCGGCTCAACGTCTTTTCCGACGGCTATGGCTTTTCCCACAATCCGCGCCTTGGCTATGGCAAGCCGAGCATCGAAAAGGTCCTGTTTGAGGCGCCGCCGGGGGCAACGGCGATGACCATCATCCTCAATTATTTCCATGGCGGCGCGGCGCGCCCCCTGGGCGAGCGCTGACCCCCTTTATCCGCCTGTCCGCCTTAAAGCGGGCGCCAGGCCAGCCTCAAGGCATCCTCCCTTGCCACGCGAAGGGGCGATTGCGTCCTGTGCGCAAATATGGTCATTAAGGGCCATGGCAGACGCGGCTGAGAAGGATTTTTCCCAATTCTACCAAACGCGCAGGGCGTTGTTGCTGCGCTTTCTTGCCGCCCGGCTCAAAAATCACGAAGAAGCCGAAGAAGTGATGCAGGAAGCCTTTGTCCAGTTCCGGCAGGTGCAAGACAAGGATCCTATCGCCAGTCCCGATGCGCTCCTCATCAAAATCGCCGCCAATCTGTCGATCGACCGGATGCGGCAGAACAACAGCCGGCGCGCCCGCGAAAAGGCGTGGTCGGAAATCTATTTTCTCAATGGCGCGGGGGACTGCGCGGCGGCGGCTGGCCCCATTCAGCATCGGATCGCCGAGGCGAGGGGCGAAATCGAGCAGGTCCTGGCGCTGCTTGAGCGTTTATCCTACCCGGTGCGCACGGCTTTTATTCTCCACCGTTTCAAGGGGCTGTCGCACAGGGAAGTCGCGGCGCGCTTGGGTTTGTCCACCAGCACGGTGGAAAAACACATCATCAAGGCCATGAAGTTGCTGATAAAGGAAATGGCATGATGAAGGTGGCCATAAGGGTACTTGGGCTTGGGGTCTCGATAGCGGCTCATCGTACCGGGCGCCGTCTTAAGGAAGAGAGCTATTGGAAAATCACGGCATGAGCGAGAACGCCGCCAGGTCTATTCCTAAGCAGGCCTTGGATGAGGCCATCGCCTGGCATGCACGCCTTACCTCTGGTGATGCGCGCGAGGCGGATCACGAGGCGCTTGCCGCTTGGCTGATGGCCGACCCCCGGCATGTGGAAGCCTTCGAGGCAGTGCGGCGGCGCTGGGATAGCCTTGAAAGCGCGCGCGCGGCGGTTTTGGCGCGCTTTGCCATGGACAGGCCCGCCTTGACGCAACAGGGGATAAAGCCGGCGGCGGGCGCAGCGCGCTGGCACGCCTTCGTCGCGCCGCTCGGCGCCTTCTTGCGCGCCCGGCCGTGGCGGGTCGCGGCGGTCGCCGGCGCGCTCCTGGTGGTGGGGTTTCTGTCGCTGCCGCTGCTGTTTCGCGGCCCACAACCTCAATATTTCGCGACCCCGGCGGGCGAGGTGCGCACCATGGAGCTTGCCGACGGCAGCACCGTCCATTTGGACGCTGCCAGCCAAATCACCGTCACCATGACCAGGGACGAGCGGGTCATCGTCTTGCGCGAAGGCGCGGTGCTGCTCGAGGTGACGCCCGACCGCGCCCGGCCTTTCCTCGTCGAGGCGGGGCGGCAAACGGTGCGGGTGGTGGGCACCCGCTTCGAAGTGGCAAAACGCGATGGGAAGGTCGCCGTCGCCGTCGCCCGCGGCAGCGTCGTGGTCGCCGCCAAGCCAGCCTCGCGCCCCCAGGCGCCGGTTGAACACAGTCTGCAGGCCGGCGAGCGGCTGATGTTCGCGGGCGAGGACAAGCCGCCCGTCAAGACCCGCATCGATCCCGCCCGCATCGGCATGTGGCAAAGCGGGCAGCTTGTTTTCGACGATGCGCCTTTATCGGCGGTGGTCATGGCGCTCAACCGTTATTTCCCTGACAGCCGGATGGTGGCGGCCGATAGTAAAACGGCCAATCTTCGCTTCACTGGGGTCTTGCTCATCGCCGATAGCGAGACCGTTGCCCAGCGGTTGAGCGGCCTTCTCCCCTTACGCTATCAAAGGGAGGGCGATCGTATTGTGTTGACGCGCAGTGCCGAGGATTGAGAGAAAACGGGGGCATGCGCGAAATGTCTTGCCCGGTCACCAGCGTTGACCGCTCCGCGCGGCGATGGCTGGCGCGCTTGCTGTGCCTTGCGTTTTTCAGCGCATTTTGCTTGCCGGCGCAGGCCGAGGATCTTGTCGACTTCGATATCCCCGCCCAGCCCCTTGCCAGCGCCCTCGTCGCCTTCGCCGTGCAGGCCAGGCTTTCCCTGGGCCAAACGGGCGTTGACTTGCGGCCCTACCGCGCTCCGGCGCTTAAAGGCCGCTATGCGCCGCGCGAGGCCTTGCGCCTTCTGCTTTCCGCCACCCGCTTTCGCTTCCAGTTTCTCGATGCCACGACGGTGCGCATTCTGCCGCCGCCGCCACCGCCGCGCGATGACGTGAAAAGCCGTCCCCAAAAAGCGAGGCTGGACGACGATTCCGCCATCCCCAACATCATCGTCACCGCATCCAAGCGCGCCGCGCGCGCGCAAAGCCTCCCCGTCAGTCTCGGCTCGGTCGATGGCGAGCAGTTGCGCGCTTTCGGCATCACCGACATGAACGGCCTGGCGCCGCGTCTTGCCGGCGTGCTGGTCACCAATTTGGGACCGGGGCGCAATAAAATCTTCGTTCGCGGCCTTTCCGACGGCACTTTCGTCGACCGCTCGCAATCGACCGTGGGCATTTATTGGGATGAAACGCCGATCACCTTCAGCGAGGCCAATCCCGATCTGCGGCTCGTTGATATCGAGCGGGTCGAGGTGGCGCGCGGGCCGCAAGGCACGCTTTACGGCTCTGGCGCCATTGGCGGCACCTATCGCGTGGTCACCCGCAAGCCCGACCTTGAGGCCATTTCGGCGAGCATCAGCGCCAGCGGCGCGCTGATCGAGGACGGCGGCGTCACGAGTGCGGCCGAGGCGGTTTTCAACCTGCCGGTGATCGAGGACCGTCTGGGCGTGCGCTTCGTCGGTTATTTCAACCGGCAAGCCGGCTATATCGATGACCTGCGGCTGGGATTGAATGATGTCAATTCCGCGGAGATTTACGGCGGGCGGGCCGCCATGCGCCTCAAGCCGGCAAGCCGCTGGACGGTGGACGTGGCGCTGAATTATCAGGATATAGAGCTTGCCGATACGCAATATTTCCTTGAACCGCTTGGGCCCTTTAAACGGGCCAATTTTTTGCCCGAGCCTTATCGGGACCGCTTTCGCCACGCCAATGTCACGCTGAGCGCCGCCTTCGATTGGGCGGAGCTTGTCTCGGCAAGCGCCTATGTCGATCGCAATATCACAAGCCAGGCCGACGCAACGCTCATCGTGCCGCGTCTCACCGGCCTTGCGCTGACTCCAAGCCCGTTCACCAGCGACAATGCGATCAGAACCTTCAGCCACGAAACGCGGCTTGTCTCGGTGCGGCCGGGACGGCTTGACTGGCTGGCCGGCGCCTTTTTGTTCGGCCGCAACGAAAACCTGGCGACCAACATCATGGTTCCCGGCGCCGGCGAGGCTTTCGCCGGTCGCGGCTTTCCCTCGGATCGTATTTTTTGGGAAAGCCGTGACGACCGGGTGAGGCAGATGGCGGTTTTCGGCGAAGCGACTTACGCCCTTGCTCCCGCCTGGCGGCTGACCGCCGGCCTGCGCCTGTTTCGCACCACCTTCGATACGGCCTCGCTCAGCGATGGCATCGCCAATGAAGGGACCTCCCTTATCAAGGGCGAGAATAACGAGACCGGCCTTACTCCAAAGCTCGTGCTCGGCTATCAGCCAAGCACGAGTTTTTTGTATTTTGCTCAGGTCTCGCAAGGCTTTCGCGTTGGTGGCATCAACATCAACACCCCCCTCGACGCCCTGCTCACCTCCGATCCTAGGGAAGCAAAGGATGAATTGAATAGATTCGAATCCGACAAGCTGTGGAATTTCGAGCTGGGCATGAAATCGACCTGGGCGGGCGGCCTTTTGTTGGTGAATGCCTCGGTTTTTTACGTCATATGGCGTGACATTCAAACCGATCAGCTGCTTCCCAGCGGGCTTACCTATGTCGCCAAGGCGGGAAACGCCCGCAGCATCGGCCTTGAACTGGAGGTCACCGCGCGCCCTCTCGATAATCTCGACATCAGCGCCACTTTTTTCAGGAGCGACCCACAGCTGACGGCGGGCAACGCTTTTCTCGGCGCCGAAAAAGGCGACCGGCTGCCTGGCGTCACCGGCCTTTCGGCGGGCCTGTCCCTTGCCTATCGGTTCGACTTGCCCTTTCGCCTGGAAGGGCTCTTGGCGGGGGACTATTCCTATGTGGGCGAGTCATCGCTGACCTTCAACGAAGAAGGCTCGCCCGCCATGGGACGCTATCATTCAGGCAATCTTCGCCTCGAAATCGGGCGCGATGCCTGGCGCGCCGGGCTTTTTGCGAGGAACGCCGGCAATCAACGCGCGAATACCTTTGCCTTCGGCAATCCGTTCAGTCTTGCCGCGGGCACCCAGGTCACCCCTTTGCGCCCGCGCGCCATCGGTGCCTTTCTGCGGTTCGAGTATTAGGGAGGCTTTTCGTCCCCCCTCCCCGGCTTGACGCATCCATGGCGGCGTTCGCCCCATCACTTCGTCTTGAGGGGTGATGAATGACAGTGTGCTTTCCCTTGCGGACGGCCTTGACGCCAAGGCCGCTCCTCCCCCCTGGGCGCAGCTTTGCGCGGCGTGGCTGGTCCGCCGCGCCTGGCTCGTCGTGCTGTTGGCTGTCCTTGTCACCGGCCTTGCCGTCAACGCCGCCCGGGAGCTTAGCCTTGCGACCAATCTTGAAGCGCTCATGCCCAAGGGCACGCCCAGCGTCGAAACCCTCAATCGGGCGCTGGAAAAGACCGGAAGCTTTGCCTCGGTCGACGTGGTCATGCGCACTTCGGACCCCAAAGCCGCCTTGCGCTTTGCCGAAGACCTGAGGAAGCAGGCGGAAGCCTTGGACTGGGTCTATTCCGCCCGCTATAGCGAGGATATTTCCGTCTTCGAGCGCCACAAGCTCCTCTATATGGAAACCGGGGCGCTTGCCGATCTTGATCAGAAAGTCGATGGCTTCATCGCGCAGCGCATGAGCGCGGCGCTGGAGCAAGCGCTGGGCCAGGAGGTGCGCATTCGCTTGCGCCGCGCGCGGCCCGTCGATGACGCGCAGGCGGCCAAGCTCAAGGCCTTGCTCGAGCCCGCCATCGACAGCAATGGCAGCGCTGATCAAAACCAGCGCTTGTTCCAGTCGGCCGACGGGGCGACGACGCTGCTCGTCGTGTGGCCCAAGGATGGCAGAACCGGCGCCGATGTTTCAAAAGCGATGATTGTCGACATGGAAAGGCTCATCGCCCGCCTGGTGCCGCAAAGCTATGCCCCCGACATGCAGGTCGGGGTCGCCGGGCGCATCCGCAACCGGGTGGTGCAGTTCGACGCCGTCACCGCCGACGTCACCAGCAGCTTCATCGGCTCGGCAACCCTTATCACGCTCGTCCTCATTGTCTATTTTCGCAGCCTTTCAGCCATATTTTACATTTTGCCGCCACTGCTGCTTTCCGTCGTCTGGACCATGGGGGTCACCGCGCAGGTGATCGGCGGGCTCAACCTCGTCACCGTTTTTCTCGGGCTCATTCTTTTTGGCCTGGGGATCGATTTCGGCATCCATAATCTCAGCCGCTATATGGAAGCCCGCAAGGACGGCCTCGCTCTTGAAGGCGCCATCGCGGTGGTGCTTGGCCAAACCGGCATCGCCTCGCTTGCCGCCGCCCTGACCACGGCGATCGGCTTTCTTGCCCTGATGTTCACCGATTTTCGCGCCTTCGCCGAATTCGGCTTTATCGCCGGCGTTGGCGTTATTCTTGCCTTTGTCGCGATGTACACGCTTTTCCCAGCGCTGCTCGTGCTCTGCGATTCAATTCCCTGGCTGCGCCCACGCTTGAAGCAACGCCCCTTGCGGCCCCGGCGCTGGCCTTTGTCGCCTCCTCCTTCCATTGTCTTCGCCGTTGCCGGCATCGTCTTGGCCGGCGCCTTTTATTTCGCCTTGCACATAGGTTTTGAGAAGGATTTCAGCAATCTTGAGGCGGAACAACCAGCGCAATTGCGCTGGGCGACCCTTGAAGCCGAGCGCGTCTTCAAGGGTGGCCACGACCGGGCGGTCCTGGTGGTCGATAGCCTGGAGGAAGTGGCGGCCATCATCGCCTATTTCAAGGACTATGTCGCCCGCGACACGGCTTCCCCGACGATCGCGGAGGTAAGGAGCATTTACGACTTCTTGCCCGAGGCGGCGGCGCAGCAGGAAAGGCTTCGCCTCATCAAGGCGATCGAGCAGCGACTGCCGAAAGCGACGCCCCTCGTGCACAAGGGGTGGGAGCGCTATTTCGACATCGGCCCGCTAGGGGTTGACGACCTTCCGCCCGCGATCCAGCGCTTGTTTCTCGGCGTCGATGGCAAGCCGGGCTATCTTATCTACATCTATAACTCGGTCACCATGAACGATGCGGATCTGGCGCGCGCCTTCTATGAAGACGCCGCCCGCTTCACGGTCAACGGCAAGACCTATGCGCCGGCCGCCGAGGCCTTTGTCTTCGTCGAAATGATGGCCTTGATGGAAGCCGATGCCATCAAGGCCATCCTGCTCGTCGTGTTGACGACATTGCCCATCGTTTTCGCTATTTTCCGCTCGGTGAGGGATAGCCTCATCGTTTTTCTGCCCGCTGCCGTTGGCATGCTCGTTACGCTGGGCCTCATGGGCGCGCTGGGCATCAAGCTTTCCATCATCAACATGGTGATCCTGCCCTCGATCATCGGCATCGGCGTCGACAATGGGATCCATATTTTCCACCGCTTCAAGGAAGAAGGGCGCGGGGTCAGCATCGCCGGGGTGATGGCGACCACCGGCCAGGCGGCGACCTTGTCCACCGTGACAACCTTGCTTGGCTTTGCCGGCATGCTGACCGCCTCGATGGCGGGACTGCGCTCCCTGGGCCTGGTCGCCAGCATCGGCTTTTCATCCTGCCTTTTGGCGACATGGACGCTTTTGCCCGCGGTGTTGCGCTGGCAAAATGAGCGCAATGCTAAACTACAGTCATGACGCGCTGGGCACGCTGCTCGAAGAGGGCTTCGCCGAGGCATAACATAAGGAAAAGGACGTTCAACACGATGAGTTCATACCAGAAATAAAGGTCGGGGCGCGCTATGACGGCAAATAGGGCGATGGCGAAACTGCGGTTGTTGGAATTCAATGCCGACCACAAGCGGACGATCAGAGCGTATTTTCTCAGCAGGCTTTCCCGTAGCGCATGGCTTTGCATCGTTTTACCCGCCGCCAATGAGGCCAGGAGCGCGTCAAAGCCGGGATTCCCGCCAGCCGCCACTCTTTGCCCCAGGTCGTAAAGCCGGGCAAGCTGGGCGGCGATGCTGCGGGCGGCCATGCCGGTTTGCGCCATGTTGAGGCGCGCCTGGCCCTTGACGCGGCGCTGATATTTCTGCCGCCGCTCCTCATAGCTCGCCGCCTGGAGAAGATGGGAAAGACCAGCGCCGAGGGCGAGCGGCCAGACCTCAAACCCCCAACCCGCCGCCACGAGGGAAAAAGCGAGCGCTACATAGACGCCAAGAAAAACCACATGGTCGCACAAGCCATCGATCAGCCGCCCTAAAGGGCTGGCTGAGCCGGTGAGCCGCGCCAGACGGCCGTCGGCGCCATCCAGAACATGCCAGCCGAGCATCAAGCCAAGGCCGGCCATGACATAAGCCGGTTCCGGCAAGCGGTAATAGGCAAGGGCGGCAACAAGGCCGCACGTCAAGCCAAGGAGGGAAAGCTGATTGGGGCTAAGGCCCATCCGCAAGGCAAGGGTCACCACCCGCGCCGATAGCGGGTGGATGAGGGCGCGGTTGCTCAAATCCTCGATCTCAGGCGGCCGGCCATAAACCAGCGCGCAATTTATATTGACCAGAGGCTCCTGGGCAGCGGCTAGTGGTGCGATTCCAACAGATGGTTTCCATCTGTTGGAGAAATCACACCACAGATTCACTAACTCAGTGGTCCACTTCTCCCAAACGGATGGATTTATCCGTTTGGGGCGGACCACTAGCTTTGCGGGCGGTGGCATGGACGCCTTCCCCTGTCCTGGGCCGCCACCCTCATGAAGAGGTGCTGGCGCTTGCCGCTGGCGGCTTTGCAGCAGCGCCTTGGTCGAGGGCGCGGTCGCCGGAAATCGAGCGCAGTCTCTGATCGAAAATAAAGGCCTCGGTCAAAAGCCGGGCTTCGTTGTCGCTATGCTGGACCGGCGGATGCTTGCAGAAATACGCCGAGGGGCCTTCAAGGACGCCCGCGATCCCGCGGTCGAGCGCGAGCCGGGCGCAGCGCACGGCGTCGATGGCAACGCCGGCGGAATTGGGCGAGTCCTCGACCGACAGGCGAAGCTCGAGATTCATCGGGACGCCGCCGAAAAGCCGGCCTTCCATGCGCAGAAAGCAGACCTTGTTGTCGTTCTGCCAGGGGACATAATCGCTGGGTCCCACATGGATGTTTTCATCGTCCAGCCGGCTTGCGCAGACCGATTGCACGGCTTCCGTCTTGGAGATCTTCTTCGAGGCGAGCCGCGCGCGGTTCAGCATGTTGAGGAAATCGGTGTTGCCCCCGGTGTTGAGCTGATAGGTCCGCTCCAGCGTCACCCCGCGCGCGGCGAACAGATCGGTAAGGACGCGGTGCACGATGGTGGCGCCAAGCTGGGCCTTGATGTCGTCGCCGATGATGGGCAGGCGCGCGGCCGCGAAGCGCTTTGCCCATTTCGGGTCGCTGGCGATGAACACCGGGATGTTGTTGACGAAGGCGACGCCGGCGCGCAAGGCGCATTCGGCATAGAATTCGGTGGCGTTCTGGCTGCCGACCGGCAAATAGTTCATGAGGATCTGCGCCCCCGATCCACGCAAGGCGGCGACCACGTCGTCCATGCTGGGCTCGGCGGCGTCGGCCATGACGAAACGGCGCTTTTCCGGATAATCATCCATGTGCGGCGGGCAGCCATCGAGGATCCGCCCCATTTGAACGCAGACTCCGGAAAGCGGCACGTTTTCATGGAAGGCGGCAGTGCAATTGGGGGCTGCGAAGATGGCATGCGCCACGTCCTGACCAACCTTGCGCTTGTCGATGTCGAAGGCAAGCACCACCTCGATGTCGCGCGCGCGATATCCTCCCAGATCATGGTGCATGAGGCCGTCCGCGATGGCTTCCCGCCCCTCACCGTAATAGTGGATGCCTTGCACCAGGGAGCTTGCGCAATTTCCCACCCCAACGATGGCGATCTTGATGCTTTGGCGATTTTTGCTCGCTGACATGCCTCATTTTCTCCTTAAAACAGCACAAGGCTTTCTTTGCGTCTGAAGCCACGCTTCGAGAGGCTCTTGACGTTCCCTAGACGGAATCGTTGTCGCCGTGCCTCCATGGCCGCAACGGCAGGCCCGGCAAGGGTTTTAGAGCCTTTGCCGATTGACGCGGATCAAGAGCGCTTGCGCCGCGTCAGGCTATCGATGGCGAGGTGCATCATCCAGCATCGATCCCATAGGAGAGAGCCATGACCAGCCAGCAATCCCAGACCTTCGATTGGAACGAGACGGCGAATCATCACATTTCAGCCCTGGCGTCGGCCAATGGGGCCTTTGTCGAGGCCCTGGCCAAGGCGACGCAGAATTATGTCGAGGGCATCAACGCCCTGAGCAAGGAATTTTCCGAATTTCTCGCAAGCCGGCTGAAGCACGACGCCGAATATGGCCAGTCCATGGCCTGTTGCCGCAATTGGACGCAATTGGCCGAAGCCCAGCAAGCCTGGGCCCGCCAGGCCAGCGAGGAATATGCCGCCGAGGCGCAGAAAATCGCCGAGCTCGGCATGAAGTTGGCGGCCAATGGCTCGACCCTCTTCCGCCAGGAGAGCAAGGAGCAGGCGGCGAAAACACGCAAATAATGCGGTGACATGAATGGGCTTGAGAGGGGCGTGCGCGCCATGGCCGCGCAAGCCATGCTCATGAGCGCCAGCGGTAAAAGGTCGCGTTGCAATGGCGGGAGGAGGGACCCAGATGAAAGGGGCGGCCGTCTTTGTCAAGGATGAGGGACCCCGATGAGCATCCGCAATCTCGATTTGTTGATGAGGCCTGCTTCCGTCGCCGTGATCGGCGCCTCCAACCGCAGCCAAAGCGTCGGCAACACCGTCATGCGCAATCTGCTTGCCGGCGGTTTTGCCGGCCCGGTGATGCCGGTCAACCCCAAATATCAAGCGGTCGCCGGGGTTTACGCCTATCCCGATATCGCCAGGCTGCCCATCGCTCCCGACTTGGCGGTGATCTGCACCCCGCCGCCGAGCGTTCCCGGGCTGATTGCCGAGCTGGGCGCGCGCGGCACCCGCGCCGCCATCGTTCTCACCGCCGGGCTCGATGTCAAAGCAAAAGACACGGATGGATCCTTGCAGCAGGCGATGCTGGCGGCCGCCCGGCCGCATCTGCTGCGCATCCTTGGGCCCAATTGCGTCGGTCTCATCGTGCCCGGCGCCGGGTTGAACGCCAGCTTCGCCCACACCACGGTAAAGCCGGGCAAGATCGCCTTCGTCTCCCAGTCGGGCGCCCTGGCGACGGCGGTGCTCGACTGGGCCAAGTCGCGGCAAATCGGCTTTTCCCATTTCGTGTCGCTGGGCAACGGCGCCGACGTCGATTTCGGCGATGTCGTCGACTATCTCGCCGGGGATCCACAAACACAGGCGATCCTTCTTTACATCGAGGCCATCAATGAGGCTCGCAAGTTCATGTCCGCCGCCCGCGCCGCGGCGCGCAACAAGCCGGTCATCGTGGTCAAGGCCGGGCGCATGCCGGAAGGCGCCCAAGCGGCGGCGTCCCATACCGGCGCGCTGGCCGGCGCCGACGATGTCTATGACGCCGCCATCCGGCGCGCCGGCATGCTGCGGGTGGAAAGCATCGAGGACTTGTTCGACGCGGTGGAAACCCTCGCCCGCGCCAGACCCCTGGCCGGCGAGCGCCTGGCGATCCTCACCAATGGCGGCGGGCCCGGGGTGATGGCGGCTGATCTTGTCGCCGCGCGCGGCGCGGCTCTTGCCAAGCTCGATGAAGCGACGGTGGAAAGCTTGAACACGGTCCTGCCCGCGACGTGGTCCCACGGCAATCCGGTCGATATCATCGGCGATGCGCCGGCCGAGCGCTATGGCGCGGCGCTGGAGCGTCTCGCCGCCTGCGACGGCGTCGACGCAATCCTGCTCATTCACGCGCCGACGGCGATTGTTTCCAGCCAGGCGATCGCCGCCGGCTTGACGCCGCTCATCGCCGGCATGAAAAAGCCGGTGTTCGCAAGCTGGCTGGGGGGCGATGGCGTGGCCGAGGCGCGCCGGCTTTTTGCGCAAGCGGGCGTGCCCACCTATGACACGCCGGAAGAAGCGGCTGCCGGCTTTCTCCAGCTCGTCGATTACCGGCGCAACCAGAATTTGCTGCGGCAAACGCCCGCCTCGATGGCCGAGGATTTCACCCCCGATACCGCCGCCGCGCGGGGCCTTATTGCCGCCGTGCTGAAGGAAGGGCGGGATCTTCTGACCGAGCCAGAAGCCAAAGCCATTCTCGCCGCCTATGATATCCCCACCGTCAAAACCAAGATTGCGCGGGACCCGGCGGCCTGCGTCGCGGCGGCCGGGGAGATTGGCTTTCCCGTCGCCGTGAAAATCCTTTCAAAGGATATCAGCCACAAATCCGACGTCGGCGGCGTGGCGCTCAATCTGGAGACCGCCGAAGCGGTGAAAGAGGCGGCGCGGGAGATGACGGCGCGGGTTCGCGCGGCCCAGCCCGACGCGGTGATCGATGGCTTTACCGTTCAGCAAATGGTCCGCCGCGGCAATGCCCACGAGCTCATTATCGGGGTCAAGGATGACCCCGTCTTCGGGCCGGTCATCCTGTTCGGCCAGGGCGGCACCGCCGTCGAGGTGATCGCCGACCGCGCGGTCGCCCTGCCGCCGCTCAACCAAGTCCTGGCGGCGCACCTCATCTCCCAGACCCGGGTCGCGAAGCTGCTTGCCGGCTATCGCGATCGCAAGGGGGTGGATAGGAAGGCGCTTGAGCTTAGCCTGCTCAAAGTCGCGCAAATGGTGGCCGATCTTCCCGAGGTCGTCGAGCTCGACATCAATCCGCTGCTTGCCGACGATGCCGGGGTGGTGGCGCTCGATGCGCGCTTGCGCGTGGCCGAAACCACCTGCTGCGGGACGGCGCGTTTCGCCATCAAGCCCTATCCCGGAGAGTTGACCCAAAGCGTCGTCTTTGCCGGCACTCCAGCGACGCTGCGCCCGATCCGCCCGGAGGATGAAGCGCTCTATGCCGCCCTCCTTGACCGGATTGCCCCGGAAGACAAGCGTTTTCGCTTTTTCGGCATGGCGCGCTCCACCGAGCGGGCGCAAGTCGCGCGCTACACGCAGATCGACTTCAACCGCGAAATGGCCTTTGTCGCGGTGGCGAAGAACCATGAGGAGGCGCTGGAAATGCTGGGCGAGGCGCGGACGGTGAGCGATCCGGACAACAGCGTGGCCGAATTCTCGATCCTCGTGCGCTCCGACCTCAAAGGCAAGGGCTTGGGCGCGCTTCTCCTTGACAAGCTCATCCGCTACCACCAGGCGCGGGGCACCGGGGCGTTGGCGGGGACCATCTTGCCGGACAATCGGCGCATGCTGGGCCTTGCCCGGCGCTTCGGTTTCACCATCGCGGCCCAAGAGAAGGAAAACACCCTGCGCGCCCACCTCGCCTTGATCAAGGCCGAAGCGCGCTGCGCGGGCTGAAGGCCGACGTGATGGAAAGGCAAAGCCGGCAACCGCCGCCGTGGCATGCCATGCCGGTCGCCGAGGTGCTGGAGGCCGTCGCCAGCCGCGCCGAAGGCTTGCGCCAAGAAGAAGTCGATATTCGCCTGGCGATGCATGGCCCCAATCTGCTGACGCCGCCCAAGGCGCGCGGCGCCATGGCGCGGCTCCTCGATCAATTTCGCAATGTCCTCATCTACGTCCTTGTCGCGGCGACGCTGATCACCGCGCTCTTGGGCCATTGGATCGACAGCGCGGTCATCGCCGCCGTGGTGCTGGTCAATGGCGTCATCGGCTTTATCCAGGAAGGGCGGGCGGAACAGGCGCTGGCGGCGATTCGCGATCTGTTGTCGCCGCGGGCGATGGTTTTGCGCGATGGGCGGCGAGTGACGCTCGCCGCCGAAGCCTTGGTGCCCGGCGATATCGTCTTCGTCCAGTCCGGCGACAAGGTGCCCGCCGACCTGCGGCTCATCCGCGCCAAGACCCTGCGCATGCAGGAGGCGCTGCTCACCGGTGAGTCGATGCCGGTGGACAAGGCGGTGGCGCCCAACCCAGCCGATGCCCCTATAGGCGAGCGCTGGGCCATGGCCTTTTCCGGCACCATGGTTGCGCACGGCCAGGGAACCGGCGTCGTGGTGGCGACGGGGGACGCCACCGAGTTGGGCCATGTCAGCGCGCTGTTGGCGCGCATCGAAAGGTTGAGCACCCCCTTGCTGCGGCAGATGGCGCGGTTCGGCCGTTGGTTGACGCTGGCGATCCTTGTCCTTGCCGCCGCCACCTTTCTCGTCGGCACAAACATCCACGGTTTTGCCGCCAGCGAGATGTTCCTCGCCGCGGTTGGTCTTGCGGTGGCGGCGATCCCGGAAGGGCTGCCCGCCATCATGACCGTCACCCTGGCGATCGGGGTCGAGCGCATGGCGCGGCGCAACGCCATCATTCGCCGCTTGCCGGCAGTGGAAACCCTGGGCGCGGTCAGCGTCATCTGCTCCGACAAGACGGGGACCTTCACCCGCAACGAGATGACGGTGCAAAGCATCGCCACCAGCGGCCAGCTTTTCGAGGTCTCAGGCACGGGATATGCGCCGCAGGGCGACTTTCTGCTGGGCGGCACATCCGTCGCCCTTGACTATCGCCCGCGCCTCCAGGAACTGGTGCTGGGCGCGGCGCTCTGTAGCGACGCGAGCGTGCGCGAAGTGGAAGACGAGTGGCTCATCGATGGCGATCCGATGGAAGCGGCGCTTCTCGTTGTTGGAATGAAGGCGGGGCTTGACCCGGAACTTGTGCGTAAAAGTTGGCCGCGGGACGATGAAATCCCCTTCGAGTCCGCGCATCGCTTCATGGCGAGCCTGCATCATGATCATGAGGGCCATGGCGTCATCTATGTCAAGGGCGCGCCAGAGCGCCTCATCGAGATGTGCGCGCGGCAACGTGACGGAACGATGGACCGTGCATTGGACAAGGATTATTGGTGCCGGCGGATGGCGGAGATGAGCGCCCGCGGCGAGCGTATCCTCGCGCTTGCCGCAAAGCCTGCCACGCAGGATCACCGGACGCTACGCTTTGCCGACGTGGAAGAGGGCTTGACCTTGCTGGGGCTGTTCGGCCTTGCCGATCCGCCGCGCGAGGAAGCCATCGCCAGCGTTGCCCGCTGCGCCGCCGCCGGGGTGCGGGTGAAAATGATCACCGGCGATCATGCCGGCACCGCCAAGGCAATCGCCGGCAGGCTTGGCCTTGTCAATACCGATGTTGTTCTCAGCGGCGCCGATCTTGACCATATGGACGCCTCGACGCTCGCCGGCCAGGCCCTCGAGGTGGATATTTTCGCCCGCACCAGCCCCGAACACAAGCTGCGCCTGGTCGAAGCCTTGCAGGCAAGCGGCCGCATCGTCGCCATGACCGGCGATGGCGTCAACGATGCCCCGGCCTTGAAGCGCGCCGATGTCGGGGTCGCCATGGGACGCAAGGGCTCGGAAGCCGCCAAGGAAGCCGCCGAGATGGTGCTGGCGGACGATAATTTCGCCTCGATCGCCCACGCCGTCGAGGAAGGCCGCACCGTCTATGACAATCTTAAAAAGGCTATCCTTTTCATCCTGCCCACCAATGTTGGCGAGGCCTTGACCATCATGATCGCCATCGCCCTTGGCCGCATGCTGCCGATCACCGCCGTGCAAATCCTGTGGGTCAATATGGTGACCGCGGTTACGCTGGCGCTCGCCCTGGCCTTCGAGCCGGCGGAGAGCGACGTGATGAAGCGTCCGCCGCGCCGCGCCGATGCGCCTCTTTTGTCGGCTTTTCTCATCTGGCGCATCGCCTTCGTTTCGCTGATTCTGGTGAGCGGCGTGTTCGGCGTCTTCATCTGGCTCAGGAATGCCGGCGCTGACATTCATATCGCCCGCACCGCGGCGGTGAACACCCTCGTCATGTTCGAGGTCTTCTATCTTTTCAACGTCCGGCGGTTGCAGGCCTCGGCCTTTGCCGGCCTGTGGAGGCGCGGGGCGCGGATTTTGTGGGCGGCGGTCGCCGTGGTCATCGCGCTTCAGCTCCTCTTCACCTATGCGCCCTTCATGCAAGTCCTTTTCCATTCGGCGCCGATGACGCTGGCCATGTGGCTGGCGATCCTTGCCGTTGCCGGCAGCATCTTTCTGTTGGTCGAGCTGGAAAAGACACTGGTTGCCTTCCTCGCCGGCCGGGAAAAATAGCCATTCCATTTCCCGCAAATAAAAAATAAGCTTTGTGCCTGAATAAAGCTTTGGATGGTTTCGCGAATGATTGCGCAGCTTGGCGCGCGTCCCGTTAGTGCACAAAATTGAAGGGGCGCACAGGAATGAAGGCCAAGCCGAGGAAAAATGGAGTCCCGCCGCTCATTGGCTGGCGTGAGTGGGTGGCGTTGCCCGATCTGGGGGTCGGCGCCATCAAGGCCAAGGTCGATACTGGCGCCCGCACCTCCGCGCTTCATGCCTGGAAGGTGGAGCGGTTCATCAGGAAGGGCCAGCCGTGGGTGCGTTTCGACGTTCACCCCGTTCAGCGGGACAATAAACAGAGCATGAGGTGCGAAGCGCCGCTTCTGGGCACGCGGGTGGTGCGCAATTCCGGCGGCGGCGCGCAAGAGCGCCTGGTCATCCGCACCGCCTTGCAAATTGGCGGCAGGAGCTGGCCGATTGACGTGACGCTCACCAGTCGCGACCAGATGGGTTTTCGCATGCTGCTGGGCCGAACCGCGGTGCGCGGCCGCTTTGTCGTCGATCCGAAGCGCTCGTTCTTGTTGTCGCCGCAGTCCGGCACAAGGCCGCGTGCCCAGAGAAAAAGGATGAGACAAAGGTGAAAATCGCCATGCTTGCCCGCAATCCCGGGCTTTACTCGCACCGGCGCCTGGTGGAGGCGGCGACGGCGCGCGGCCATCATATCGATGTCATCAATACGCTGCGCTGCTATATGAACATCACCTCGCATCGGCCCGAGGTGCATTATAATGGCGAGAAGCTCACCGGCTATGACGCGGTCATCCCTCGCATTGGCGCGTCGGTGACCTTTTACGGCCTGGCGGTGTTGCGCCAGTTCGAAATGATGGGCGTTTATCCCTTGAACGAGTCGGTGGCGATCGGCCGCTCGCGCGACAAATTGCGCTCGCTTCAACTGTTGGCGCGCGACGGCATCGGCCTGCCGGTCACCGCTTTCGCCCAGGACCCCAAGCAAACGGGCGAGGTCCTGAAAATCGCCGGCGGCGCGCCGGTGGTCATCAAGCTGCTGGAGGGAACCCAGGGCATCGGCGTGGTGTTGGCCGATACCGAGCGCTCCGCCAAGTCGGTCATCGAGGCGTTTCGCGGCGCCAACGTCAACATCCTGGTGCAGGAATTCATCAAGGAAGCGGGCGGCACCGATATCCGCGCCCTGGTCGTTGGCGGCAAGGTCATTGCGGCGATGCAGCGCACGGGCGCCGAAGGCGAATTCCGCTCCAACCTCCACCGCGGCGGCAGCGCCAAGACGATCAAGATCACCGCCGAGGAGCGCTCGACGGCGGTCCGCGCCGCCAAGGCCATGGGCCTTAACGTGTGCGGCGTTGACATGCTGCGCGCCAACCATGGACCGGTGGTGATGGAGGTGAATTCCTCGCCGGGCCTGGAAGGGGTGGAGAACGCCACCGGCATTGACGTCGCTGGCAAGATCATCGAATTCATCGAGCACCATGCCAAGCCAGGCAAGACCAGGACACGGGGCAAGGGGTAAGGCGTGCGCGCCAAGGGGACGAAGCAAGCAGAGGGGCGCCCGGTATTCACGCTTGGCGGCGTGCGCGTGGCGCCCGGGCAATGGACGACGGTCGAGCTGCCGATCAGCCGCTTGTCGACCCATACGCCGATGGCGCTGCCCGTGCGCGTCCTCCACGGCCGGCAGGACGGGCCGGTCATGTTCGTCAGCGCCAGCGTCCATGGCGACGAGATTATCGGCGTTGAAATCATCCGCCGTCTGCTGCGCACCGCGCCCATGAAAGGGATCAGGGGAACGCTTCTGTGCATTCCTGTAGTCAATGTCTTCGGCTTTATCGCCCATACCCGCTATTTGCCCGACCGGCGCGACCTCAACCGCTCCTTTCCGGGGACGGCGAACGGCTCGCTTGCTTCCCAGCTTGCCCATGTCTTTCGCAGCGAGATCGTCGCGCGCTGTAGTTGTGGCATCGATATTCATTCGGCGGCGTTGCACCGCAACAACCTGCCGCAGATCCGCATCGACGCGGCGCGGCCGAAAGCGGAGGCGCTGGCCCTTGCCTTTGGCGCGCCTGCGATCATCTCGGCGCCCTTGCGCGAAGGTTCGCTGCGCAAGACCGCGGCGCAAGCCGGCGTCGATGTTTTGCTTTACGAGGCCGGCGAGGCGCTGCGTTTCGATGAAATCGCGGTGCGCATCGGCGTTAAAGGAATTTTGCGGGTGATGCAGCATATGGGCATGATTTCCTCAAAGGCGATCATGCCCAACCGGGTGCCGCCGGTGCGTTCAAGCGCCACTTATTGGGTGCGCGCGGGGCAAGGCGGCATTTTTCGCATTCTGCTGTCCAATGGCGCGCGGGTCGACAAGGGGCAGGTGCTCGGCGTCATCTCCGACCCCCTGGGGGAAACCGAGGAGGAGGTAAGGGCGCGCGTTTCCGGCATCATCATCGGCCATACCAACTTGCCGGTGGTGAACCAGGGGGACGCGCTGGTCCACATCGCGGAAGTCAAGGTCCTCGCCACCGCCGACCAGCGGATCGGGCAGATCCAGGAGGATATCGTCTCCGATCCGCTGTTTGACGAGGATGAGATTATTTGACACCCGATAGCCGCGCGCGAAGGAAGGGCGGAACTCGGGGGGTGGAGGGAAGGCGCGATGCGTCAAGGAAAAAAACCTGTCGCCAGGGAGATGCGGCAAGAAGTCGAGGACTATGTCCACGGCATTCGCGCCAATCTCGGCCAGTTCAGCCAGCAGCTCGTCCAGGTTTTCTTCGTCGGCCTTACCATCGGCCTCCAGCGCAATGTCGTGCCGGCCTTGGCGGAAGCCGAGTTTGGCGTGCCCGCCGGCTCCTTCACCCTGTTGATGGCGTTCATCATCAGCTTCGGTTTTGTCAAGGGGGTGATGAATTTTGTCGCCGGCGCCTTGTCGGAGACCCTCGGGCGGCGGCGGGTGTTGCTGCTGGGCTGGGTGATGGCGCTGCCCATCCCTTTCATGATTCTTTATGCCCCATCGTGGAGCTGGATCGTCGCCGCCAATGTGCTCCTTGGCATCAACCAGGGCTTTGCCTGGTCGATGACGGTGACGAGCAAGGTCGACATCACCCGCGCCGAGCAGCGTGGCCTTGCCACCGGCTTCAACGAATTCGCCGGCTATGGCGGGGTCGCCATCGCCGGGATCGCCACCGGCTATCTCGCCGCGTTCTATGACCCCCGCACGAGCCTTTTTGCCTTTGGCCTCGCCGTCATCGTGCTCGCCCTTCTCTCGGCCCTCCTCTTCAGCAAGGAGACCCTGCCCTGGGCGCGCGTCGAAGCCGCGCTTCATCGGCAAGGCCGCCATAGCGGCCCGTTACCGCGCTTTCCCGATGGCGTTTCCGAGCGTCCCAATTTGTGGGAGATCTTCGCCCTCGTTTCCTACCGGCACCGGACTTTCGCCGCGTTGTCGCAAGCCGGCTGCATCGAAAAATTCGTCGATGCCCTGGTGTGGGCCTTTTTCCCGGTTTATTTCGCAAGCCAAGGCCTTTCCTTGATCGAGATTGGCTGGGTGGTGGGCGTCTATGGCCTGGTCTGGGGGGTAAGCCAGCTGTGGACCGGGCCGCTTTCCGATACGGTGGGGCGCAAACCGCTCATCGTCTTGGGCATGTGGCTTGCCGGGGCCGGCGTCGCCGCGACGGTGGTGGGCGAGGGCGTGCTTTTCTGGTCACTTGCCGCCGCGCTCACCGGGGTGGGCATGGCGCTTCTTTATCCCACCTTGATCGCCGCCGTGGGCGATATTTCCCACCCTAATTGGCGCGGCCTGAGCTTGGGCGTCTATCGCTTCTGGCGCGATCTTGGCTATGGCATCGGGGCGCTTTTCATCGGCCTGGTGGCCGATGCCACCGGTTGGATGGAGGCAGGCTTTTGGCTGGTGGCTGTCCTCATGGGGCTGTCCGGGCTGTGGGTTTTTATCGCCGCCCGGGAAACCCACCCCCGCCTCGCCCCCGGAGAGCACCAGTCCTGATCCCGTGACAAGGGTGGCTTACGTCCAGAAGCCGCGATAGATAAGTCGTGCTTCCAAAGCCAGAAAGACAAGGATCAAGATGCGCTCGAAAGCCCTGTGGCTGATCCGCTCACCGACCCGCATGCCCAAAGGCAAGGCCAAAGCCACCGGTAGCAGGGCCCATAGCCCCTCGACAAGGCGCGCGCCGGTCATCAGGCCAAGCTTAGCCATGGCGATGATCTGCCCCGCGGAGAACACCGTAAAGGCCAAGGTGATGGCGTGGACAAAGGCCTGTCTGGCCAGCCCTATGCCGGTAAGATAGGGGGCGATGATCGGGGCCGAGACGCCGGTCGCGCCTTGGATGGCGCCGGCGGCGAGGCCAAGACAAGGCGCCAGCAAGCGCGGCGCCGGTAGTAAGAAGCGGGGATTTGCCAGAAGAAGAATGAGGTAAGCGGCAAGCCACAGGGCAAGGGCGATGGTGAGGGTTTTCTCGCTTGCCGCCGCCAGCAGCCAAGTGCCAGCGAGACTGCCAAGCACGCCGCAAACAAGAAAGACGATGAGACGAGACAGTGGCGGCGCGGCATGGCGAGTGGCCCAGACCAGCCAGCCGTTGGAGACAAGGCTGGGCAGGACCATCACCACCACGGTGCGCTCGACGCCGATGAAGTTGGCGAGGATCGGGATGGCGACTAGCGGCAGGCCGATGCCCGTTACGCCCTTGGCGAAGCCGCCGATGCCCAGAGCCAGAAAAATCAAGGCGAGGGATCCGGGGCCAAGGGCAGCAAAGTCCATGTTGCTTTCCTCACATTTTATGACGTCCGCCATGGCCGGGTCGGGCTCGGCGACGATGATGAGCAAACGTTTGCATCATACCCTGTCACTTTGCCTCGTCTTTGTCACCACCCTTATCGGCCAATGTCGTTGAGAGGCGATGGACGAGACAAACGCCATCTTGACCTAGGCTGGAAAATATGTGTATCGTGCGTGCAAACGTTTGCGTTAGTGAGTCGCGAAAAGGAGACTGGAGGTAGCGCACGGCTTGTTGTGCAAAGCTTTGCACGGCAAGCCCGCCCGAACCCCAGCGAAAGGGGAGGACAAGTGGCAGCCATCGGCCACGCCTGCACGGCGCCGTTCAACCATGGCGGGAAGTCCAAGTCATGCGCTGCCATCGCCCTTGCCGGCGGCAAGGCGGCGCTGGCCCCGCCATCACATCCTTTGGCCAACCCGGCCGACGAAAAATTAACTGAGACCGGACAGTCTGACAGCGTAACAAGGGGGGAAACGATGCACGATAAAAACAGCGGGACGGAAAAGCGCCGCGCCAAATCCCGCAATGCTTGGTTGAGCGGCGCATCACTCATCATCATGGCCGTTGCCTTCCCCCCCGCGCTTGCGCAGGCGCAGCAGGCATCGGGGGAGGCGGCCGCGGATGACGCCAGCGGTCTCGTCCTCGAGGAAATCATCGTCACCTCGCGCAGATACGCGGAAAGCCTCCAGGACGTGCCGGTCTCGGTCAACGCCATGAGCAATGAATACTTGCGCAAACAAGGCATCAGCACGGTCAACGACGTCATCGAATTCTCGCCCGGCAGCAGCTTCGTGCGCTTCAATAAAATGCAGCATGAATATTCGATGCGCGGCATCAGCTCGCAAAGCGAGGGCTCGTCCGGCGACTCCTCGGTCCAGACGGTGGTCGACAACGTGGTGGTCTCCAAGGACTTCATGAAAAACCCCGCCATGTTCGACGTGGAGCGGGTCGAGGTCTTGCGCGGCCCGCAAGGCACCTCCTTTGGCCGCAACGCCTCAGCGGGCCTGGTGCATATCGTCACCAAGCGGCCCACCGAGGATTTCGAGGCCGGCCTCATCGCCGAGGCGGGGAGCTTTGCCACCGCCGGCCTTGAGGGCTATCTGAGCGGACCCCTCAGCGACAAGCTCGCCGCCCGCCTTGCCTTCAATTTCGACAGAAGCGGCGGCTACACCAAGCGCATATCCACCGGCGAGCGGCTGGGCGGCGAGCAGAATTACGCCATTCGCGGCTCGCTGCTGTTCACCCCCAACGACAGCCTCAGCGTCTATTTAAAGGCGGAATACAGCAAGGACGACGATGAAACGCCGATCCGCCGCTCCGCCGATTGTTCCTTCCCAACCCTTGATGGCAGCGGCGCGACAGTGCCTTCGCCGCCCCATCCGCCATGGAAGGTTGACCCTTCGGACCCCAATAGCGCACCGTTCATCTACACCGACCCGTGCAATGTCTGGCGGACCGAGATTTCCAACGGCGACTTTTTCCTCAAGCGGGACATTCTCAATCTCACCGGGGAGATCGTCTGGCAGTTTGGCGACGGCCTGTCGCTGACCTCGGTCACCGGCTATCTCGACGGCTCGAACAACTATCTCATCGAGGCGAACGGCACGCCGAAAAACGTGATGTTCCAGGCAAACCAGAACGATGCCTATATGTTCAGCGAGGAGCTGCGGGTGGACAACCACGGCTCGGGCAACCGGTTTCGCTGGCTTGCGGGCATCTATTATTTGACCGACAGCCAGGACCGGTTCGACGAGAACCAGTTCTTCCAGGATAACGCTCTGCCGCCACCGCGGGTGCCCACCAAGGCGACGCGGATCAACTCCAACAAGACCGACAGCCTCGGCCTTTTCGGCGAGCTGACCTATGATGTGACCGAGCGTCTTACCGGCACTTTCGGCATGCGCTATAGCCGCGATCAAAAAGACTATCAGGCGGCCAATTTCGGTTTTGGCTGGGCGCCAATCCTGGAAGGCTTCGCCGATTGCACCTTCAGCCCGCCCGATGGCCTCTTCAACTGCGGGACCGAGGCCAACCCGGTGGGTCTTACCACGCCCATCCCGGCAAGCGACAGCTGGGACAATGTCAGCGTCAAGGCCTCGGCCCAATACGCCTTTACCGACCACCTCATGGGTTATGCGCTCTATTCGCAGGGCTACAAGACGGGGGGATTCCAGTCCGAGCCATTCCTCCTGTCCGACGCCACCACGCCCTTTAACGAGGAAAAGGCGACCAACTATGAAATCGGCTTCAAGGGCGATTTCGCGCGCCGCTTCCGCTTGAATGTCAGCGCCTTCTACATCGAGTATAAAAACCTGCAAGTTTTGCAATTCCAGCAGGTGGGCGATGGCTTCAGCCAAATCACCACCAACATCAAGGGGGCGAATATTTATGGCCTGGAAGCCGAAACCACGTGGCAGGTGACGGAAAATTTCCGCCTGACGGGCAGTTTCGCTCTTCTGGACGCGGGCTTTGCGAATGGCACGCTGGTAACCCTCGATATGGACCAAGGACCGATCGATATCGGGGGAACGAGGCCGGACAACGCTGCGAAATGGACTGGCACCCTGGTCGCCGAATACGACATCAATCTAGAGGATGGTTCGCTCATCACCCTGCGCGGCGACTGGCGCGGGCGGGGCGATGTCTATGACGATATCGGCCAGGTTGAGGAACGTCGCCGTCCCGGTGTCAACAAGCTCGGGGTGCGCGTAAGCTGGCTGTCGGCCAATGACCAATGGACCGTGGCGGCCTGGGGGCGCAATTTGACCAACGAGGAGGACATCATCAATGTCGGCCCCCCGCAACCCAATAACATTCAGCGACCGGTCGCCTTCGCCGCGCCGCGCAGCTGGGGCATCAGCATAAGCCGCCGGTTCTAAGAGCGGCTCCGTAGGGGTATGACTTGGGGCGGCAGGGCATGAACGCGCTGCCGCCCTCTGTTTTTCGACATCCATGAAAGGGTAAAGCGCGATGACGCAGGATAGGGGAAGGGATGGTCTCGAACGTCTGGGATCGTCTGTTTCAGGTCGGCGGGCAACGGGGTTATCAAGCTTGCAGCGCCGTTCGGTCGTCAAGGGCGGCCTTGGCGCCCTTCTCGCCATCCTCACCCCCACGCTGGCGCATGGCCTAAGCAAAGGGGCCGCCACGCCGCTGCGCCTCATCACTTTTCCCGGAACCTATAACATTCTCATTTGGGCGGCGCAGGAGAAAGGCTTTTTCGCCCGCGCCGGCCTTGCCGTCAGCCATGACCTTACCACCACCTCAATGCAATTGATGCGCGACACCATTGCTGGCCGCTATGACATCGCCATCGGGTCGATCGATAATGTGATTGCCTATAACAATGGCCAGGGAGAGGTGGCGATCGACCGCCCGGCCCGGCTTTTCGCCTTCATGAACATCTTGGCCAATACGCAGCTTCCCTTGCTGGTCCAGCCCGAAATCAAGGATTTTTCAGACTTGCGGGGAAAAACCCTGGCGGTGGACGCGCTGTCCACCGGCTTTTCCTTTGTCCTGCGCAAGCTCCTCGCCGCTCATGGACTGACGCCGCAGGACTATATGCTGGCCTCGGTCGGCAATGCCCGCGACCGGCTTGCCGCCTTGCAGGCAAGGACCCATGCCGGGGCGTTGCTGACGCCTCCCTTCGACCGCCTGGCGTTGGCCGCTGGATTGCATAAGCTTGGCGACAGCGCTGAAATTCTCGACGCTTATCAAGCGACCTGCTTTTTCGCCCGCCGGCCTTGGGCGGCGGCGCATCGCCAAGAGCTTATCGCCTTCACCCGCGCCATATTGGCGAGCGAGGCTTGGCTTGCCGACCCCGCCAGCCTTGACGAAGCGGGCGCCATCCTGGCCGCCCATGTGCCGGGCATGGCGCGGGCGCAAGCTGAAAACGCGGTCGCCGGCTTTGTCGCCGGCATGTCGCCCGAGATGAACATGCCCGGCATCGCCAATGTCATCGCCTTGCGTGCGGAATACGCCACCCCCAAGGTGGAGTTGGGCCGCCCGGAGGACTATGTGGACCTGAGCATTTTACACGATGCCCGGCGCTAGGGTGCGGCTCCCCTAAACTCTTGGTTCACAACATGCCCAAGAGGCGCGGCAAGGCGAGCGAGATCGCGGGCACATAGGTAATCACCAGCAGCATCGCCAGGAGAAGTGTCAGCCATGGCGCCGAGGCGCGGATCACGTCCATCAGGGGCATGTTGGTGATCCCCGAGGCGACGAAGAGGTTCAGCCCCACCGGCGGGGTTACCATGCCGATCTCCATGTTGATGACCATGATGACGCCAAGATGAATGGGATCGATGCCCAGTTCCATGGCGATGGGAAATATGATTGGCGCCATGATGAGGACGACGGCGGACGCGTTCATGAAATTGCCGGCGAGCAGGAGCACCACGTTCATCAGCAATAGAAAGGCCCAGACCGGAAGGTCGAAGGAGAGCAGCGCCTGCGTCACCGTTTGCGGAATTTGCTCGGTGGTGAGGACGAAGGCGAATAAATAAGCATTGGCGACGATGAACATCAGCATCGCGGTCAGCCGGGCGCTGCCGATCAGAACCGCAGGCACCGCCGCGAGCTTGAGGTCGCGGTTGATGAAGAGGGCGACGATGAAGGCATAGACCGCCGCCGCCGCGGCGGCTTCGGTGGGGGTGAAAATGCCGGCATAGATGCCGCCGAGGATGATGACGATCAAAAGCAGCCCCCACACTGCCCTGATGCCAGGCTTGATCAGGCCATCCGCGCGCATGGCTTGAACCGCCATTTGCCGCTTGCGCGCCAGGACATAAATGGTCCCCATCATGGCGAGGGCCAGGGCGATGCCGGGAACGACGCCGGCCATGAACAGGGCGCCGACCGAGCTGTCGGTGATGGCGCCGTAAATCACCATGACGATGGAGGGGGGAATCATGATCCCCAGCGTGCCGGCATTGGTGATGATGCCGGTGGCGAAAGGCTTGGAATAGCCCGCCTTCACCATCCCGGCGATGCAGATCGAGCCGACGGCGACGACGGTCGCTGGCGAGGAACCGGACAAGGCGGCGAACAGGGTGCAGGCCAGCACCGAGGCCATGGCGAGCCCGCCGCGAATGGGGCCGGTGAGGGCGATGGCGAAATCCACCAAGCGCTGCGCCATGCCGCCGCTGGTCATCAGGTTGCCGGCGAGGATGAAGAAGGGAATGGCCATCAGCGAATAGACCTCGACCGTGCGAAAAAAATGCTGGGCGAGGGACAAAAGCGATTCGTTGGAGAACAGGATGAGGGTGAGGATCGACGACAGGCCCAAGGCGATCGCGACCGGTGCGCCGATGAGAAAAAGCAGAAACAGGCTGGCCAAGAGAAAGACGCCTTCCATGATCAGCGCACCTCCTGGTCGGTTCGGCCTTCGGGGCGCGGAGCGTCCTTAGATGGGTTGCCCTCAGGCCAGTCGTCTTCAGGCAGATTGCCGGTCGTCATGCCCTCTTCCTGCTGGCCGAGGCCTTGGCGTGTCCCGCGCCAGACCGCCGCCCCCGCCTCGGCAAGGCGCCAGGCAAGAAGGACAAAGGTCAAGGGCATGACGGCGAGCAATGTCCAGCGTGGCACTGGTATATCGCGTGCATCGTTGCCGAGCGCCATCAGCCGTTCGACAAGGACCCACGCGCCATAGCCGAGAAGGCCGGCGTAAAGCAGGCTCACCGCCACCGCCACGAGCGCCGCCGCCTTGCGCAGTCCCGGGGAAAGGGTCCTTACCGCAAGGTCGACCGCGATATGGGTGTTGGTGCGAATGCCAGCGCCCATGCCAAGCAGCAGCAGCCAGCCGAAGGCATAGCTGGTTGCTTCCAGCGACCAGACGAAGCCCGAGTTGAAGCCATAGCGCAGCACGGCCTGGGCAAAAGTGACAAGGGTCATGGCGGCAAGCAGGACAGCCATCAACGCTTCCTCAAGATGTGCGAAGAGACCGTGCCAGTGAAGTCTAGGGCGCGGCATGAAGGGCTCCTTTCTCTGCCTCTGTCTGCGCCGCGAGCGCCGCCGCCAGAAGCTCCTCGCCAATGTCCGGCGTGAAAATTTCCCAGACCGGCGCCATCGCCTGGCGCCAGGCGGCGCGCTCGGCTTGCGTCAAGGCGATGATCTTGGCCCTTTTCGCGGCGATGATTTTATCCTTGGCCTCGGCGTTGAAGGCATTGGCGCGGGCGTTGACATAGGCGGTGGTCTCGTTGGCGATGGCTTCAAGGCTGACGCGCACGTCCTCGGGCAAGGCGCGCCAGAACTCGCTATTGGTGGCGAGGAGATAGCCGATGAAGCCGTGATTTGATTCGACGATGCTGTCCTGCACCTCGTAGAATTTGCTGGTGTAGATGTTGGAGTAGGTGTTTTCCTGGGCGTCGATCGCGCCGGTCTGCAAGGCCTGGTAGACCTCGGCGAACGCCATCTTCTGCGGATTGCCGCCAACCGCCTGGATCTGCGCCAGCAGCACATCGGATTCCATGATGCGGAATTTAAGGCCGGCGGCATCGCCAGGCTCGCGCAAAGGCTTGGGGCCGGAAAACTGCTTCATCCCGTTATGCCAGAAACCAAGGCCGTGAAAACCCTTCCCCTCGAGGCTGTCAAGAAGACTCCGACCCGCGGCGCTTGCCTGAAAGCGCTCGACCGCGGCGATGTCGGGAAACAGGAAGGGAAGGTCGTAGATCTGGAATTTCTTGGTCAGCCGATCGAGTTTCGATAAAGGCACGGCAACCATCTGAATTTCGCCAAACGCCAGCGCTTCGATGGAGGTGTCGTCGGTCATCAGGCTGGCGGCGGGGTAGACCTCGACGACGACGCGCTCGCCGAGACGTTCCGCCACCAACCGGCGAAAATATTCGGCGCCCTGCCCCTTGGGGGTGTTGACGGCGACCGAATGGGGAAACTTGATGACGATCTGCTTGGTCGTCAGCGCGCTCTTGGCCGCCCACAGGCTTAAAGCCAGCAGCGCGGCGGCAAAGCCCAGGAACAGGCCATCCTTCGGCTTCATAGCCGCTTAGCCCGCCACCGGCCGGGACGGCCTTGCCCAATATCCGGCGGCCGACTTGGCGCGGTTAAGGGCGTCCCTGTCCTCCATCCCCGGGGCCATCGCTGCGGTGGTGCCGGGCAGGATGGCATGATGGTCGATATTGAGGGTGCGCAGCCAGCGTTGCTGCCCCATGGTGAGGGCGACGAAATAGCCCAGCTCGACCAGCTCCCTGCTGTCGAAATGCTCATGCAGGCGGGCCCACAGCGCGTCATCGGCGGGCTGGTCCCAGACAATGGCGTCACAATAGGCAAGCGCCGCCTTGGTGCGGGCGTCATAACGGGTGGATTTCTCGAACATGAGAAGATCCTTGTAATCCTCTTCCCGGGTGCCGCCGCTTTTCGCCTTTTCCGAGCGCTGGTTGCCGCAATATTCGCACTTCACCGAGCGCGAAACGTAAATCCGGCATAATTCCTTGATCGCATGGTCGAGCGTGCCACCGCGAAAGGCGGCATCCCAGGTGGCGGCGAAAGTCTTCATGATGTCCGGCGCGTGGGCGCGGATCGCCTGGCTTTCCGGGCGCGGGCAGCCTTCGCGGGCGCAGCGTTCCATTTCAGCAACCATCTCCGGGTCGGTCATGGTCGCGGGATCGACATAGGGGATGCGTTGGCGGGTCATGAATATTGCCTCCTTCAAAGACGTTTAAGGGCGGGATACGCCGGCGCCGAGCTTTTCCGCCAGCCAGTCGCCCAGTTTGGGATAGAGAATATCAGCATAGTCGCCGGCGCAATGGCCGGTGCGGCCGAAAATCCACAGATCGGCAT
>JBMOOS010000036.1:10689-39890 GCA_049324415.1 Pseudomonadota bacterium | reverse complement strand
CCAGCTTGCCCTGGCGCAAATAGCGCAAGCCCCCATGCAGAAGCTTGGAGGAAGCGGCGCTGGTGGCGTGGGAGAAATCGCCCTTCTCGACCAGGGCGACCCGCAGCCCCCGTAGCGCGGCGTCCCAGGCGATGGCAGCGCCGGCGATGCCGCCGCCGATGACAAGGATATCATGGACGGCGCCCGCCATGGCCTTAAGGTCGCGTTTCATGGCTGCCCCACCCGTTGCCATTCCCATCAAGCGCGACCCGAGCCCTTTTGGGCGAAGCTTAGAACAGGATGGGGGCGGAGGGAAGGGCGCCCCTTCGCAGCGAGCGTGAAAAATGAGAGGGAAGAAATGGCGACCCCTACGGGACTCGAACCCGTGTTTTCGCCGTGAAAGGGCGATGTCCTAGGCCACTAGACGAAGGGGTCGCAGCGAGACTGGCGCTACTTAACGATGCCTCCTCGCCCCGTCAAGCCTGCACGGGGCCACCCGTCAATCGGCGAAGGCGGCATCGTCGAGATGAAGCTCCGCCTTAGGCACAGCCCCCCAATCGTCGCGCTTCAGCTTGCCCGCCACATGCAGCCGCCGGCCACGGGCGGTAAGCAGGCTTTGGCCAAAGGCGGTATCGCCCTCGCGGAAGGCCATCGCCTTGATGCGGGCGCCATCGGCCTGGGCCAGGATCATGCGCACATGGTCGCGCCCGACGAGATCGGCGGCGACCAGAGTGCAATCGGGGATGGCAAAGCGCGGCGCCGGATTGCCAACGCCGAAGGGGCCCACCGCCTCCAGCGTCTCGATGAGGCTCACCGTCGCCCCGGAAAGGGACAGCGCGCCATCGAGCTGCAGGCCGGCGCTTTGCCGGGCGACGCTCACCGGCAAGGCCAGGTGCGCGATGAGAAACTCGCGCAGCGCGGGGATCTTGTCCTCGGCCACCGTCAGGCCGGCAGCCATGGCATGGCCGCCGCCATTGACGAGGAGCCCCTCGCCGCGGGCGGCGATGACGGCGGCGCCCAAATCAACGCCCGTCATGGAGCGGCCGGACCCCTTGCCGACCCCGTTTTCGATGCCGATCACCAGCGCCGGGCGCTGGAAGCGCTCTTTCAGCCGGCTGGCGACGATGCCGATGACGCCGGGGTGCCAGCCGGCGGCGGCGACCATGACGAGGGGGGCGCCCTCGGGCGCGCCGGCTTGGGCGAGCGCGGCTTCAAGGACCACCGCTTCCAGCGCCTGGCGCTCGCAATTGAGAGCGTCGAGATGCCGGGCGATGGCTTGCGCCTCCGCCTCGTCCTCGGTGGCAAGGAGCAAGGTCCCCAAATCGGCCTTGCCGACCCGGCCGCCGGCATTCACCCGGGGGCCGAGAAGAAAGCCGAGGTGATAAGCGCTGGGCCGCTCGTCAAGCCCGGCGACGTCGGCGAGCGCCCTTAAGCCGATATTGCGCCGCCCGGCCAATACTTTCAGCCCCTGATGCACGAAGGCGCGGTTAAGGCCGATGAGGGGCACCACGTCGCACACCGTGCCCAAGGCGACGAGGTCGAGAAGGGCAAGAAGGTCGGGTTCCGGCCGGTTGGGGCCGAACCAGCCGGCACCGCGCAAGTGGCGGTTGACGGCGACCAGCAGCAGGAACGCGACCCCGACCGCCGCCAGATGGCCAAGGCCGGAGCGATCGTCGAGCCGGTTGGGGTTGATGATGGCGGTTGCTGGCGGCAGCGTCGCTTCCACCTTGTGATGGTCGATGACGAGGATATCGAGACCGGCGGCGCGGCCGGCGGCCAGGGCGGCATGGGCCTGGGTGCCGCAATCGACGGTCAGCACCAGCCGGGCGCCAGCGCGCGCCAGCTTTTCCAAGGCCGGCGCGTTGGGGCCATAGCCTTCGCGCAAGCGGTCGGGGATATAGGCCGATATCCGTCCGCCCACCCCGCGCACATAGCGCAGGAGGAGCGCCGACGAGGTGGCGCCATCGACGTCATAGTCGCCAAAGACGACCACCGGCTCGCCTGCCATCACCGCCTGCGCCAAGCGCTGGGCGGCGAGCGCCATGTCGGCCAGGCAGTCGGGGTCGGGCAGGCTGTCGCGCAAGGAGGGGTTGAGAAAGGACGCCGCCGCCTCAAGGCTAACTCCGCGCGCCGCCATCACCCGGCCGACGATATCGGGAAGGCCGGCGGCTTGCGCCAGCGCCTCCGCCATATGCGGCTCTGCCGCCCGCGCCTGCCAGCGCTGGCCGCGCAGCGAGCGGGCAACTCCCAACAGCGGCCGGTCCGCGTCGTCGGGGCCAGTCTCGACGGCAGGGCCGCTTTCCCGGCTCATCGCTTGGATCCTCTCCCTGGGTTCTTCGGCGAGGCGGACACGGGCACGCTGGCCTCAGCGGATGGGTTGCATCCCATCACGGCGGGCTTAAGGGTGCAGCTTATGCTCGCCCCGGATCCAGCGCACGGTGCCACTGGCGGCGCGCATGACCACCGAATGGGTATGCCAAACGCCGTCGGGATGGCGATGGACGCCGTCGAGCATCGGCCCGTTTGTGACCCCGGTGGCGGCGAAGATGATATCGCCGCGCGCCATTTCCTCGGTCACGTATTTGCGGTTCAGGTCCTCGATCCCCCAGCGCCGCGCCCGCGTCTTTTCATCCTCGCTGCGGAACAGGAGGCGGCCTTGTATCTGGCCGCCGATGCAGCGCAGCGCCGCCGCCGCCAGCACCCCTTCCGGAGCGCCGCCCGACCCCATGTAGATATCGATGCCGGTATCATCGGGATCGGTGACGGCGATCACCCCGGCGACGTCGCCATCGGAGATGAGCGTGATGCCGCAGCCCACCGCGCGCAGATCCCTGATCAGCGTTTCGTGGCGCGGCCGGTCGAGGACGCAGGCCATGATCTCGCCCACCTCCACCCCCTTGGCCTTGGCCAGCGCCTTGACGTTGTCGCCGGGGCTGCGGTCGAGGTCCACCAGGTCGGGCGCATAGCCGGGACCGATCGCCAGCTTGTCCATATAGACATCGGGGGCGTTCAACAGGCAGCCCGCCTCCGAAACGGCGAGCACCGCCATGGCGTTCTGCCCCGCCTTGGCGGTGATGGTGGTGCCCTCGAGGGGGTCAAGGGCGATATCGATCTTGGGCCCCTTGGCGGTGCCCACCTTCTCGCCGATATAGAGCATGGGGGCTTCGTCGCGCTCGCCTTCGCCGATGACCACGGTGCCATCGATGTCGAGGTCGTTGAGGGCCTCGCGCATGGCGCTGACGGCGGCCGCGTCGGCCGCCCTCTCATCGCCGCGCCCGGTCAGCTTGGACGCCGCCATCGCGGCCGCTTCGGTGACCCGCACCATTTCCATCACATACATGCGGTCGATGTTGGACTTGGTCTTTTTCATCATCCCCCCAATGGCAAGAGTGTAGGCAAGTGTATAGCAGCCAGCTAGAGCATTTTCCAACCAAACGGATCCCGGTTGGCCCCTAGAAAATGCGATAATAACAAAGACCTAGAGCAAAATGACGATTCCGATAAAACGCATTTTGCTCTAGGCGGTGGCCAGCCTTGCTTTACAAGGCTTTAATGCGCAACATCACCGGCGGCGCCATGACCGAGGCCAGGCGCGCCAACTTGGCCACTGTGCGCCCAATGGCGGCTTCCGTTGTCTCATGGGTCGTCAACACCAGGAAAACCCCGCCATTGGCATGACTGCCCCTTTGGATGAGGCTTTCCATCGACACCCCCTCATCGCGCAGGATGGCGGCGATATCGGCGACCACGCCGGGCTTGTCCTCGACCGTGAGGCGCAGATAATAGCGCCCGCGATGGCAGGCAAGGTCGGCCGCCTTGAGGTCGTCAAGGGCCGAGGCCGGCACCGAAAAAGCCGGGCCGATGTCGCCGCGGGCGATGTCGATGAGGTCGGCGACCACGGCGGACGCGGTGGGCCCGGCGCCGGCCCCGGCGCCCTCGAACACCGTGCGGCCAACGAAATCGCCTTCCACCACCACCGCGTTGAAGGCCCCCACGACCTGCGCCAGGGGGTGCGCCTCGGCCACCAGGCAGGGGTGGACGCGCTGCTCCACCTCAACGCCGTCGCGCTTGGCGATGCCGAGAAGCTTGATGCGGTAGCCCAATTCCAAGGCATAGTCGATATCGATGGGGGAAATGGCGCGGATGCCTTCCACCGTCACCGCGTCGAACCGCACCCGGCTGCCAAAGGCGAGGGCGGCAAGGATCGCCGTTTTATGGGCGGTGTCGATGCCGTCGATGTCGAAGCTGGGGTCGGCCTCGGCATAGCCCAGCCTTTGCGCCTCGGCGAGCACTTCGGCGAAGGCATGGCCCTCGCGCTCCATCACCGAGAGGATGTAATTGCAGGTGCCGTTGAAGATGCCATAGACGCTGTCGATGGCGTTGGCCGACAAACCGTGGCGCAAGGCCTTCAAGATGGGAATGCCGCCCGCCACCGCCGCTTCGAAGGCCAGGGTCGCGCCCGCTTCCTCGGCCGCCAGCGCGAGCTCGAAGCCGTGATGGGCGATGAGCGCCTTGTTGGCGGTGATGAAGGGCTTGCCCGCCTTGAGGGTCGCCCGCGCCAAGGCGAGCGCGGGGCCGTCGGAGCCGCCGATCAGCTCGACGACGGCGTCGATGTCCTCATCGAGGGCCAAGGCGCCGGCATCATCGACCCAGCGATAGGGGGTGAAATCGACGCTGCGCTGGCACTGGCGCTCCCGCGCCGAGACCGCGACCAACTGAATGGGCCGCCCGGCGCGGCGGGTCACCAGTGCGGCGTTTTCTTTAAGAAGCGCGGCGACGCCGCAGCCCACGGTGCCGAGGCCAGCGAGCCCGATGCGCAAAGCGGCGCTCATGCCCGCGCCTCTCTAAGCATCGGCTTTTCCACGTCATGACTGGCAAGAAAGCGGCGGATATTGCGCACCGCCTGGCGGATCCGGTGCTCGTTTTCGACGAGGGCGATGCGTACATGGCCATCGCCATATTCGCCAAAGCCGATGCCCGGCGCGACCGCCACCTCGGCCTCCAGCAACAGGCGCTTGGCGAATTCCATGGAGCCGAGATGGGCAAAGCCCGGCGGCAGCGGCGCCCAAGCGAACATCGACGCCGCCGGCTTGGGGAGCGGCCAGCCGGCGCGCGCGAGCCCCTCGCACAGAACGTCGCGCCGCGCCTTATAGGTGGCGCGGTGCCGGGCGACGCAGTCCTGGGGTCCGTTGAGCGCCGTGGCGGCCGCCACCTGAACCGGGGTGAAGGCGCCATAGTCGAGATAGGACTTGACCCGGGTCAAGGCCTTGATCAGCTTTTGATTGCCCGCGGCAAAGCCGATGCGCCAGCCGGCCATCGAATAGGTCTTGGACATGGAGGTGAACTCCACCGCCACCTCCCTCGCCCCGGGAATCTCGAGGATCGAGGGGGGCGGAGCGTCCTCGAAATAAATATCGGCATAGGCAAGGTCGGAAAGGATCCAGATATCATGACGGCGGGCGAAATCGACGATGCGCTCGTAGAACGCGAGATCGGCGACCGCGGCGGTGGGATTGTTCGGGTAATTGACGATGAGCGCCGTCGGCGACGGCACGGAATGGCGCGCCGCCTTTTCGAGGTTGGCGAGAAAATCCTGCCCCGCCCCAAAGGGCACGGCGCGAATGGCGGCGCCGGCGATCATGAAGCCATAGGGGTGGATGGGGTAGCTGGGGTTGGGCGCCAGGATGACGTCGCCCGGCGCGGTGATGGCTTGCGCCAGATTAGCGAGCCCTTCCTTGGAACCGAGGGTCACCACCACCTCGCGCTCGGGGTCGAGCTCGACCGCGAAACGGCGGGCGTAATAGCCGGCAAGCGCCTTGCGCAGGCCGGGGATGCCGCGGCTCATGGAATAGCGGTGGGTCTTGGGGTCCGCCACCGTTTCGACGAGCTTGGCCACCACATGGGGGGGCGTCGCGAGATCGGGATTGCCCATGCCGAAGTCGATGATGTCCTTGCCATCGGCGCGGGCCGCCGCCTTCATCGCGTTGACCTCGGCAAAGACATAGGGCGGCAAGCGCTTGATGCGGTAAAACTCATCGGTCTGGGACGGCATTGGATACCTCGAAGCTTCAGCCCAAGTGGAAACGCTTATAGAGCATCGCCGCCCGTCCTTGAAGCGTGTTGACGGGGCCGCTTCATTTGCGATTTTCCTCTTTCCAGCATAAGACTGATAGAAGAGGGCGGTGGGCAAAGTCCGCAAGCAGGGTAGGATGCATGAACGATCAGGGCTGGCAGGACCCCAAGGCGCAGGCCGAGGCCGCGCTCGAGGTGATGCGCTTGGGCGCCAAGGCGCAGGCCATGGTGACCGAGTTTCTCGCCCGCCACGCGGCGCAAGCGGGGATCGCCAATGTCGATCCCTTGAACATCTCCTCCGCCTTCATGGAGCTTACCGCCAAGATGCTGTCCGACCCGGCCAAGCTGGCGCAGACCCAGCTCGCCCTGTGGCAGGATTATATGAAGCTGTGGCACGCCACCAGCCTCAAGATGCTGGGCAAGGAAACCCCGCCGGTCATCGAGCCGACGCGCGGCGACAAGCGCTTCAAGTCGGAGGACTGGCGGGAAAACGCCGCCTTCGACTTCATCAAGCAGGCCTATCTTTTGTCGGCGAAATATGTGCATCAGGCGGTGGAGAACACGCAAGGGCTGTCGGACAAGGAGCGCGCCAAGATCGACTTTTTCACCCGCCAGTTCGTCAATGCGCTGTCGCCGACCAATTTCGCCCTCACCAACCCCGAGGTGCTGCGCGCCACCATCGAGGAAAAGGGCCAGAACCTCATCCGCGGGCTGGAGAACGTGCTTGAGGACCTGGAGCGCGGCAAGGGCCAGCTCGCCGTCAAGATGACCGACATGGAAGCCTTCGAGATCGGCCGGAACGTCGCCACCAGCCCCGGCAAGGTGGTGTTCCAGAACCGGCTTTTCCAGCTCATCCAATACGCGCCCAGCACCAAGCAGGTCCACCGCATCCCCATTCTTTTCCTGCCGCCCTGGATCAACAAATTCTATATCCTTGACCTCACGCCGGAGAAATCGCTCATCAAATGGCTGGTGGATGAGGGCTATACGGTCTTTTGCGTGTCCTGGGTCAATCCCGACGGCGCTTACGCCGAAACCGGCTTTGAAGATTATATGGTGGAAGGCGCGCTCAAGGCCATCGAGGTCGCCCGGCAAGCCGCCAAGGTGGCCGGCATTCATGTCGTCGGCTATTGCATCGCCGGCACCTTGCTGGCCGCCGCGCTGGCCTATCTCTCGGCCCGGGGCGAGGCCGGCCAGGTCAAGACCGCCACTTTCTTCACCGCCCAGGTGGATTTCACTAAAGCCGGCGAATTACAAGTCTTCGTCGATGAAAAGCAACTGGAAGCCATCGACAAGCGGATGGCGGAAAAGGGCTATCTCGACAGCGCCGCGATGGCGACCACCTTCAACCTGTTGCGCGCCAATGACCTCATCTGGTCGTTCGTGGTCAACAATTATCTCCTCGGCAAGGAGCCCCTGCCCTTCGACCTTCTTTACTGGAACGCCGATTCGACCCGCATGCCACGGGCCATGCATCTTTATTATCTCAAGAATTTTTATCATGAGAACAATCTTATAAAACCGGGCAAGCTGAAGCTTGCCGGCGTTCCCATCGACCTGGGCAAGATCAAGAGCGATATTTACATCCAGGCCGGCAAGGAAGACCATATCGCGCCCTTCCCCTCCGTTTATCGGATGCTCACCCATTTCAAAGGGGACACGCGCTTCATCCTCGCCGGCTCCGGCCATATCGCCGGCGTCATCAACCCGCCGGCGGCCAGGAAATACCAGTACTGGACCAATGAGGCCCGCCCCGCCACAGCCCAGGAATGGCTCGCCGGCGCCGCCGAGCATCCCGGCTCATGGTGGCCCGACTGGAATCAATGGCTGGCCGCCCGCTCAGAGGGCAAGGTGCCCGCCCGCATCCCTGGGCGTGGTAAATTCAAGGCGATCGAGGATGCACCCGGCGCTTATGTAAAGGTCAGGGGATAGCCCGCTTGCGTCTTATTTTTCTCCTTTTGCGTGTGCGTTAACCAAATTACAATCTTTAGTTGTAAAAGTGCCTGTGCGACCAGAGGAAACGGCGTGAGGCAAAACACATCATGGTCCCCCGTGTTTTCAGCGATGTCTCCCGCCGCTCTTCTGGCGCACCCCTGATCCTAGTAGCGATGATCCTACCCTGGAGCGTGGCAATGACAATTCTCGCCATTGCCACGCCCCCCTTTTTTATGGCGGTTTTTTTGTTCCTGCTGGCATGCCTTGCCAGTGGCGTCTGCGTTGCGTGGATGTTGCGTGAAATCGAGGCGTCGCTGCGCTCGCTCATCGACGGCGTCGATGCGGCGGCGCGCGGCGCCTCACATCCTTCGCCGGTCGTTCCTGCCCGCTTAAAGTCTCGATGGACCGAGGCTATGGAGGCGTTTCATTCAGTGCATGCCGCGCACAAGGCTCTCACTGAAAACCATAAGCAGGTCGAGCAGGAACTTAGTGCAGCGCAAGAAGCGCTCGCGCTAGCCAAGAAGCATGCGGTTGAGGACCGCCAAACGCTGATCAAGGAAGCGGAGGACAAGCGGCGCGACCACAGCATGGATATGGCCGCGCTGCTTGAAGACCATGTGCTGACCTTGCTGGCGCAGCTCATCGCTTCGGCGCAAGAGCTGCGCCAGCAAACGGCCTCGCTCGAGGATAGCGCGCGCACCATGCAGCAAAACGGCGGCATGGCCGCGGCATCGATGCAAGAAGCCAACCGCTCCGCCGCGGCCATGGCGCAAGCGGCGGACAGCCTTACAAACACGATCGCTGAAATCAACCGCCAGGTCGGCGCCTCGCACGCCATATCGCGCCAGGCGGTGGACGCCTTGGCCATGTCGGACCAGAAGATTCAATGCCTCTCGGCCGCAGCGGCGCGCATCTCCGATGTCATCGGCATCATCCAGGAAGTCGCCGAGCAGACCAATTTACTGGCGCTCAACGCAACCCTTGAGGCCGCGCGCGCCGGGGTTGCCGGCAAGGGTTTCGCGGTGGTCGCCAACGAGGTCAAGCGCCTCGCCCACCAGACCTCGGGCTCGACCACCCAAATCGCCACCCTCATCGAGGAGATGCAGGCCGCCACCGCCGAGTCGGTCAATGCCATCGGCCAGGTCGGCGCCGTCATCCGTCAGCAAAGCGATATCGCCGACGCCATCGCCACCTCGGTCGAGGAACAAAACCGCGTCACCGAGGACATCACCCAGGCCGTGCACGGCAATTCCGCGATCGTCGCGCAAGTGCAGAACCAGGTGATGCAGATCGCCCTCGAGCTTGCCAATAACAGCCAGGTGACGGCCAATGTCGGCCTGGTGCTGATGACCATGGCCAATGAAACGGAAACCCTGGAGGAGGCGACCCGGCGCTATCTGACACGCCTGCGCGAGACAGGCGGCGCCAACCGCCGGGCAAACCCGCGCCAGCCCTTCGACCTTGCCCTCACCCTGTCCACCCGCGATGGCAACTTCCCGCTCCGCCTTGTCGATGCCTCCAAGGGCTTTTTTGGTTTTGCCGGCGAGGTGCATGCCTTGCCGGTGGGCACCGCCGTCTCCTTCGCGCTTGCCGGTTTCGGCGCCGTTAGCGGCGAGGTGACGCGCAACGACGGCAAGAGCCTGGCGACGCGCATCGCCCTTGACGACGAGGCCTGGGAAGAGCTCATGTCCTGCCTTGCCCGCCATGCCGCGAGCAAGGCGGCCTGAAGGCGCCGGTTTTCCGTTACCCGTCAGCGGCCATTCGACAAGGCGCGGCGATAGCTTTGCGCGAGCGCCGCATAGCCTTGCGGCGCCGCGCGATTGCCGGCCACCTCCTCCGGGGAAAGGGCGCGCACGCGCTTGGCGGGATGGCCGGCCCATAACTCGCCCCGGCCCACCCGCTTGCCCGGCGTGAGCAAAGCGCCGGCGGCGAGCATGCCGTCGGTCTCGATCACGCACCCGTCCATCACCGTCGCGCCAAGGCCTATGAAAGAGTAATCCTCAATCAGGCAGCCGTGGATCATCGCCTGATGGCCGATGAGGCAATGGTCGCCGATGTGCGTCTCGTGGGTCTTGCGGGTGACATGCACCACCGTGCCATCCTGGATATTGGTGCCGGCACCGATGCGAATGGCGTTGACGTCGCCCCGCACCACGCAATTGAACCAGATGCTGGAGCCAGCGCCGATTTTCACGTCGCCGATGACCCGGGCGCCGGGGGCGATGAAGACATCGGCGGCCACCACCGGCCATTTGCCGTCAAAGGGATAAAGGCCCCCTTTCCCCACCCGTCCGGTCATGGGAAAAGCGGCGCGTCGCCAAGGCCCAGGGTTTCCTCAAGGCCCAGCATCAGGTTCATGTTCTGCACCGCCTGGCCGGACGAGCCCTTGACCAGATTGTCGATGGCGGCGACGACGATGGCGCGGTCCTTGTTGCGGTCGGCAAAGACGTTGAGCACGCAGTGGTTGGAGCCGCGCACATGGCGGGTCGAGGGCGCGACCCCCTCCGGCAGCACATGGACGAAGGGCTCGGGGCCATAACGTTCGACGAGAAGCGCGCGCAGGTCGGCCGCGGTCTTGCCCGGTGCTAGGGTCACATAAATGGTCTCGAGCTCGCCCCGGTTCATGGGGACCAGGTGGGGGGTGAAGGAAATGGTGAGCGCCCGCCCCGCCGCGCGCTCCAATTCCTGCTCGATTTCCGGCATGTGGCGGTGGCGGGTAAGGCCATAGGGATGGATCGCCTCGGCGACCTCGCAGAAAAGATTTTGCTCTTTCAATGCCCGCCCCGCGCCCGAGACGCCGGATTTCGCGTCGATGATGATGCCATGGGGGGAGATCGCCTCGGCGTGCAGCAACGGCAGGAGAGCCAGCAAGGCCGCCGTCGGATAGCACCCCGGGCAGGCGACGAGGCGCGCCGATCTGATCGCCTCGCGATAATGCTCGCTCAAGCCATAGACGGCGATGCCCTGCAACGCCGTCGCGTCATGGGGCTGGCCGTACCATTCCTCGTAAGTCTTGGGGTCGCGCAGGCGGAAATCGGCGGAAAGGTCGATCACCCGCACGTCCCCCGGCGCGGCGGCGATGAGGTCGGCGCGGCTTTCCGCCACCATCTCCTCAAGGAAACTGTCACCCACGGCGTGAAACAGGCCCTTGATCACCGCTTGCGAGGCGGCGTGCGGCAGGGCGCAAAAGACGACATCGACGTCAAGACCCGCCCACTCCACCTCGTCAAGGGAGGCAAGGTCGGGCAAGGCATAGGTGGCAAGGTGGGGAAAGGTGCGGCCGATTTCCTCCCCCGCCTTGCGCTCGGCGGTCAAAACCGCGATCTCGACAGCGGGATGGCGCACCAGAAGGCGCACCAGATCGGCGCCGGTATAGCCGCTGGCGCCCAGGATGGCGACGCGGAATTTTTTTGCCTCGTTGTTCATGCTCTAGCCTTCACATACCCAAGCTTGGGAAGGCTATGGGAGACGACGGCTGAGCGCAAGGCCGCCTTGGCACGGGCGCCTTATAGATCCGGCGGGATCTCGCCGATGGCTTCCTCAAGGTCGATGAAGCTGGGCTGCAAGTGGCCGGGAATGTTGCGCCGGCCGATTTCCACCGAGATTTGCGGCGGGTTGCTGTGAAGATGGGAAACGAGGACGATCTTGATGATCTTGAAGAACTGGCTTTCCTCCTCGATCACCTGGCCGAGCCGGGCGGCGACCGGGCCCACCACGACATAGGACAATAGGATGCCAAGGAAGGTGCCGACCAGCGCGCCGCCGACGCTGGCGCCCAGAACTTCGGTCGGCGCCGTGATGTTGCTCATGGTTTTCACCACGCCGAGCACCGCGGCGACGATGCCCAAGGCGGGCAGGCCGTCCGCCATGGTCTGCAGCGCGTGCTGCGCGGCGTGCTCCTCCACGTGATGGCGCTCCAGGTCCTTGTCCATGGCGTCCTCCACCTGGTGGGGGTCCTCGAAATTCATCGTCATCATGCGCAGATAGTCGGCGATGAACTCGACCACGTGATGGTCGCTGGCGACTCGGTCGAAATGCTGAAAAATCTTCGATTCCTCGGGATTATCGATATGCGCCTCGATGGCCACCACGCCCTTGGTGCGCATCGTTTTCGTAAGCACGAACAGAATCGATAAAAGATCGATATAATCCTGTTTCTTCCACTTCGAGCCCTTCATCGCCCGGCCGATGCCCCTGCCGGCGCTTTTCAGCACGGTGGGGCCATTGGCCATGAGAAAAGCGCCCAGCGCGCCGCCGCCGATGGTGATCATTTCATGCGGCAAGGCGTGAACGATGATATCGAATTTTCCGCCCGCGACGATGAAACCGCCAAAAACGGTCACCAGGGCAAATATGACGCCAACGATGATCAGCATGCGGCCAAGCAAATCCCACACGCCCGCCTCCGGCAAACGGGCCATCGCCCGACTATTGCCAAACAGCCTTAAGATTGGCTTAACCGCAAACGCAATGGAACCAATGGCTTAAGGACCGGGCGGCGCGGCACCGACAGGGCCCGGCAAGGTGTTTACGCCGCGCGGGATCATCGGCCATGTCTTAGGTACAATCTGTTACCTATGTCTCCGGTCCGGACACACAAGAAAATGGCCCGCCCTGCAGGATTCGAACCTGCGACCTACGGCTTAGAAGGCCGTTGCTCTATCCAGCTGAGCTAAGGGCGGGCATAGCGCCAGGTCGAACAAGCTTCATGCCGCCACAATCCGGGTTAGCGGAAATTATCGGCATAGGACTGTCGCCGCAACCGCCGCTCGTGCGCCGGCAGCACGCGATAATCGATCCCGTGCTTCCTGGCGTAGGCGGCGGCGGCTTCCTCGCTGTCGAAGCGCAGCCGTATTTGGCGCAGCGTATCGCCCGAGCCCGCCCAGCCCATCAGCGGGTCCGGCTGCTTGGCGGCTTGCGGCTCGAACTCCAGCACCCAGCGCCTGGTCTTGGCGCGGCCCGACTGCATCGCCGTCTTGGCCGGCCGATAGATGCGCGCAAGCGTCATGCTCATTCCCTTCTCAATCCCTGGCCCGGTCCTTTGCTGGCCCGCCGCTTTTTTGGGCCTTCCTTGGGTGGAGGTCAAGATGTACCGTCCTGTGGGCTAAGAGCCTGTTTGAGGATGCCGGGGTATTTTCCATTCTTGGATATTTTTCATGACTCAAGACATGCCGCCATCCGACGACAAGCCGCCGGCCGCGCCGCAAATCCGGCCAAGGCGCATCATCCGCAACGTCATATGGATGACCGGCAGCGGCTTTGTCACCCGGCTCATCGCCTTCGCCATCTCGGTTTTCCTCGCCCGCGTCGTCGGCGCGGCGGGCTTCGGCGCGCTGGGCAGCGCTCTTGCCTTCGTCAGCTATTTCAAGGGCATCGTCAATGCCGGGCTCGACGCCTATGCGACCCGCGACACTGCCGAGCGGCACGAGCGGATCCCCGCCCTTTACGCCCGCGTCATCGGCGCCCGGCTGGCGCTCGCCGGGGTAAGCTCGCTGCTCATATGGGCCTCGCTCCTCATCCTGCCAGAACAGCTTGCGCGGCACGCCGACCTCATCGTCATCTACGGCCTCATTCTGTTCGCCGAGGCGATCGCCACGGAGTGGGCGATCCGTGGCATCGAGCGCATGGCCCTCATCGCCGCCGGAACGGTGGTCCAGCACCTTATCATGGCGGCTGGGATTTTGCTGTTCCTGCCTGGCCGCGAGGACAGCCTGTGGATCGTCCCCGCCGCCCATGTCGCCTCGCTTTTCATCATGCAAGGGTGGTTCTACTGGGTCTTGCGCGCCCATTTCGCGCCGCTGCGCCCCTCCTTTGCCTGGGGCAAGATCACCGGCGTCGTCAAGGATTCGCTCTCCGTCGCCTTTGGCAAGGCCCTGCGCCTTTTCTACTATCAGGGCGATGTGCTGCTTCTCGCCCTGCTCGCCACCCAGGCCAGCGCCGGCGAGTTTTTCGCCAGCCACCGCATCATCCTCGTGGGGGTGATGGTGGGCGCGATTTACCAGACCAACGCCTACCCCACCACCAGCCGTTTGATCACCCATGACCCGGCAAGCGCCGTGCGCTTTCAATCGGACATCATGCGCTATGCCTTAAGCCTCCTGGCGCCAGCCGTCGTCCTTGGCGCCTGGTACGCCAAGCCGTTGATCCTGCTTGTCTTCGGCAACGACTTTCCCAATACCCCGGCGATTTTCACGATCATGATATTCAGCGTCCCCCTCTTCATCTTTTCCATGGGGGCGCAAAATCTTCTCCTGGCCGCCGCCATGGGGCGCCAGGTTTTGATCGGCAACGCCGTCGCCGTCGCCGTCCATGTCGGCCTGGCGCTCATCCTCATCGCCCCCTTTGCCGGCGTCGGCGCCGCCTGGGCCTGCCTTGCCGGGGAAATCGTCTGCGCCCTTGCCATGGTGCTGATCGTCAAGCGCCGCTTTGGCGTCGTTCCGCTGCAAAGGAGAATGCTGGCGCCGCTGGCGGCGGCAGGCGCGATGGCCGGCGGGTTGGCGCTGGCCAGCACTTTGTCCATTTACGCCCAACTTGGCCTCGCGGGCCTCGTCTATGGCGTGCTCGCCCTGGTTTTGCGCACGCTCAGCCGTGCGGAGCTCCATTTTTTCAAGGATTTTGCCAAGGATGCCATCCTGCGTCTGGTGCGCGGCAAAAAGCCTTGAGCCCGGATTGGCGTTTATTGCATCAGCCGGGCGACACCCTGTTGCCAGCGTATTCCCGAGGCTGCCCAGCGACGGTAATCGCGCTGCATGAAATGCCAAAACTGCCCGTATTTTATAGCCTTGAGGCGTGTCTCGCTAATCTTTGCCGGTTCCAGCCTCGTGCTTGCCAAGTCTAGGCTTTCACCCGGCTCGTCATTGAGAATGTGCTGAATTTGCGCCAATTCCCGTTGCTGCGAGCGAGGCAATGTCGGCGTTTCATAGCCCAGATGGCAAAGCAATGCACCGGCTTGCCCGATGATACTGGCCTTATTCCTGGCTGGCATCGCGGTTTTCCATTTATCGAGCAAGGCGGGATCGATGGGGCGGCCCAACAGGCGCGCCTTCGGCCCATGCTTGGCATAGCTGACGGCCGCTTCGGTCTTGTAATAGTCGAGCATCGCCGGCTCAAAGGAAAGACCGAGCTAGGCGGATACCGCCCGCAGAACGCCCTCGGGGTCGCGCACCAGGTCTTCATAGCGGATCTGGCGATAGCGCGCCGGACCCATCAGATGCCCACCGACAAGGCCAGCCAGGACCAGCCATTTCCAGTAATAGCCGGCGTGATTGATATGCCGGGGCCCCCATGTACGGGTGAGCAAGGACATCGCCACCTCGCGCCCATCGCGGATGATGTGAAGGAAACGGGCGTTGGGAAAAAACCGCCGCACGAGGAACATATAATTGACGTGCATGGGGGTCTTGTCACCCCACAGGGGCTTGCCCTGCTGTTCCCGATAGGCGGCAAAAATGGTGGCGAAGACATGCTTGAAGGAGTGCTGCGGCAGGGCGCGCAGCCGCGCCATCAAGGCCGGCATCGCCAGCCCCCAGCGCTGCACGAAGCTGTGGTTTTCAAAATAGTCGAGCAGCGCCGCCCAAGTCTTCTCATCATTAAGGCCTTTCCGGTAGCGGCCAGCGGCACGGTCGCGCGCCAGATGATAAATAAAATGGGATTCTTCCGGAATGGCGAAGGCTGAATGGGCATTGAGCATCAGGCGCAAAAGCGTGGTGCCGCTTCTGCCGCAGCCGATAATGAACAGCGGCCCTGGGGAGTGCGGGGAGGCTGCGTCTTGCGCCCTCATGAGGCGCCTGCCGCCCCAGGGGCTTGACCATCCTCCGGGCATTGGAGCCAGGCGCGCAAATCGCGGTTGATCAGGCGCTCAAGCAGCAAAATATCCTCCCGGTAGCGGGCAATGAGCTCGGCCCGCAAGCGAGGGGCAAGCGCTTCCTTCTCAACCTCGCGAACGATGGCGCGCCCCGCCCAATGGCGTAAGCCGTAAGGAACCAGCGGCCGCATCATGGTGCGCAGCAAAATGGTTTTGGTCCACAAGGCGCGCAGCAATGGATTGCGAATGATCCCGGATACATTGTGGCGATGGGACATATCGGGAGTGAAGGTCGTATCGACGCCGATAAAGGCGAAGATGTCGGCAAGGACATCGGCCAGCCGGTCTTGCAAGTCTTCATAAAGATAGATGCGGATTTGCGCGGGGTCGAACAAGCGATAGACGCGGCTGAGGTGCGCGTGATAATAGCCGACGCTGAGATAGCAGCCCATCAGCCAGTTTTCCGCGATACGGCGCGGCTCGTCGGCGATCGCTTGGGCGAAATCCGGGCATTTCTCCCAACCGTCGCGCCGCATCCCCATATAGGATGCATAGGCACGGTCAACCGGGTTGCGCAGCACCGCGATGAGCTTCACATCGGGCAGCGTGCGCTTGATGTTTTCCATGGCGGCCGGCGTGTAGAGATAGCGCGGCGAGGATTCGCCAATCGCCTTTTGCGTCGTGACGGCGTCGAACAGGGCTTCATACTGGCGGCGCGTCGATATCGAGCTGTTGATCAGCCATTTCGCGCCAGGGCCGCCGTAAAGCGCCGTCCTTTCTTCCAGCGCGAAGAAATTGGTCTCCTTCAAGGGGCTCATATAGACTTCCGGGTGCTGCGCCAAATAGGCGTGCAGCGAGGTGGTGCCCGAACGCCCGGACCCGATAATGAGGAAATTCGGCATGACCATTTTACGCCCCCTCCCTATACACGCGACCCCACCGCCATCCCCAAACGGGCTCATATATACCGCGATGCCGCATGCATCGGGCATTCGCCTCTCAGCATCATCCAATGACCCTGTGAAGAATTATTTATTTTTGAGGATATGAAAACAAAAAACCAAAAAATTCTCCACGCTGACTTATAGTAAATATTATGCATTTATCAATTCGTTCTTCATTTAATCAACTTTATATCCAAGACTTGAAAGAATCGGCTCGGCTTCACGTAATGCCTCGTTCCGCCATGACGGGCTCCAATGACGATAATTTCCTATCGATGGAAAGAAATCGCGTCTTTCAATGACCTTTCCATCCTCAAGACCATCGTCATGGAGCTTGTCGTTGAACTTCAGAACAGAGTCTTCATAAGCCTCCCCCAGAAACGCGAAAACACCACGCAGGACAGTTTCAGGATCCGCGACCAGTCCCTCATAGGTGATCTCATGGCACCTTTGTCTATTGCCTTCCTTAAAAGCGATGATCTTTTTGTTCTGTTCCCGCCAGTAGGCGGCGGCAATGCAATGATGATCTTTTTTCCCGGAATAGGTTGGAACGTTCTTGATTTCCCGCATTGTCCCGCCAAGGACCGTCGCCATCGAATAAGCAACATCGAGGCCATGGCGGTAAATGACGATGTATCTTGGCCTGCCGGCGAACACTTCGTCGATGAGGTCCAGGCAATCGATATAGTGCGGCGTCTTATCCGCCCATCGCGGCTTGTCATGGGCTTGGGCATAGGCCTGGAAAAAACCGCTGGCGAATTTTCGCGTCCGCGTGATCACTGCCGCGCGGGAAAAACCCATGCTGTCAAGGCCGATCATGCCACGGCGGTGCTTAAGAAGCTCCAGCAAGGGAAGCAGGAAATGCGATTCCGGAGGACAAGCGATGCGGCTGTGGGAATCGACGATCCGGCGCAACAGCGAAGTCCCCGATCTTTGACAACCGATGATGAAAATCGGGTCGAAACTTTGCGCTTCCTCGATTTCGGAAACGATCCTGATGCGGTTTTTGCCGCGCCCGAGAAAGGCGCGGTAGATCTTGCGCATATGAAATTTGAGCTCATTGTGCATATGCCATTCCCAGCGGCCCGCGCCCAACGTCTCGTCATGGACGGGGCCGCCCAAAAACGCTTTCACGAGAAGCCGTCAACCTGCAATCATCGAGATTGCCGTCATTTTATATACTTTGAAAAATATTAAGGTCAGCGAAATTTCTGATGACCTCCAGCCGCAGATCAAAATGCAAGAAGACATCACCCGCCTTGTTATGGAAAAATTAGCCGTCATCGGTAAATGAAATAACGGGCTCTTAAAGCGTGTCTTGAGCGAAGGAGGAAACAGGCGTGAGGAGGAAAATCGCCATCGCAGGCCTCGGCGCGGCGGCGCGGGCCATTCACCTGCCCGCTTATAAAAAACTGGCGGGCCTGGAGGTGGTTGGCGGGTTCGATCCCGTCGCCCGGCAGGCCGATTTCTCCTTTCCCTTATTCGCATCCGTGTCGGAAATGTTGGAAAAAACGACCCCCCATATCTTGGCGGTTGTCACGCCGACGCCTACCCATTTCGATCTTGCCAAGGCCGGCCTTCTCGCCGGCTGCCACGTTTTTTGCGAAAAGCCCTTCATGACCAGCCTGGCGGAAGCCGACGAGATCATCTCCCTCTCGCAGCGGGTCAAGCGCTGGGTGGCGGTCAACAACGAGTTCCGCTTCATGAACGCGCACGCCGCCGCCAAGCGGATGATCGGCGGCCCGGATTTCGGCGAGCTTCTGTTCATCGCCATGCACCAGACCTTTTATGTCACCGAGGAAACCGAGGCCGGCTGGCGCGGCGCCGACATGCAGCGCACCTGCAAGGACTTCGGCCCCCATGTCTTCGACTTGTGCCGCTATTTCTTCGGCGAGGAGCCGCGCGCGATCACCGCGCGCATGCCCAAGGGCCGGCATCCCCAAGGCCCCGACTACCTCAATCTCATACAGTTGGAGTTCAGCGGCGACCGGGTCGCCCATATCGTCCTCGACCGCCTGTCGCGCGGCCGGCACCGTTATCTCGACATCCGCCTCGATGGCAGCCTGGGCACCATCGAAACCAGCCTGGGCGGGCGCATCGCCCTCAGCGCCGGGCTTTCCGGCCGCCGCCCCTTCGCCCACGCCGATATTTCCCTCGGCGGGCGCGCCCGGCTTTATCAGGGCGAAAAATTCCGCAAAATCGCCGCCGACCCTTTGGACCTCTTTCCCCATGCGACGGCGCGGCTGCTGCAGGCTTTTCTCAACGCCCTTGACGAAGACAGGCCGCCGCCGTGCCATGGCGCGGACAATCGCAAAACCCTGGCGCTCATGCTGGCCGCCTATGAATCGAGCGCCCGTAACGAGCCGATCGCCCTTGACTTGTGAAACCGGCGATTTTCTTTCCTGTCTGGTAATATTTGGCTATTATGGTCGGGGCATCGGCGGCTTTTGGCATGGAGCCAAAACCGGTCGCAAGCGCATCTTCCCAAGAGAGCAAGGGAGGCCGCGCAACATGGGGGTGTCCCGGCGGCCGGACAAGCTTTGGGGCTAGACAGACTCATATGACCGAACACGGACCGACGGGCCGAGGAGCGCCCAAGCGGCGGCAGTCTGATGCAGTGCAAATCCTGCTCGTCGCGCTTTTCGCAAGGCTCGATAATGTGGCGACCGCCGTCGCCGGCGCCGTCGTTTTCGCGCTCGGCCTTTTTTTGGCGACCGCCATCCTCCTCCTCAAGGGCGCCCCCCCGGGGGTGCCGGTGGGCCAGCACCTGTCCGACCTTGGCACCTTCCTGCCGGGCTATAGCGTGAGCTGGGCCGGCGGCGCTATCGGCGCGGTCTATGCCGGCATCGTCGGCGCCATCCTGGGCTATGTCATCTCCACCTTATGGAATTTCGCCCATTTCCTGTTCATTGGCCTTGCCCTCTTGCGCGGCAACTGGCTCGACTGATGGGGGAAGGCTTGATGGACATGCATCACCACACGAAGGACTTGAAAGCGGCCGAGGCGCAGGCGCTGGAGGCGCTGCTGGCCAAGGGCGTGCGCCTGAACACCATCACCCTCGGCCTCGTCATCGGCCTTGCCAGCGGCGCCATCCTGTTTCTCGGCACGCACCTGTCGCTGGCCGTCACCGGCGAGAAGGCGGGCCAGTATCTCGATCTCCTCGCCATTTTCCTTCCCGGCTATTCGGCAAGCCCCAAGGGCGCCTGGATGGGCTTTCTTTGGGGCTTCGTCTTTGGCGGACTGTCGGGCAGCCTGGCCTATCTCATATACGCCCGAAACATCAAACAGCACTTCGCCAAGCTGGTATTGCGGGCGGAAACGGCGGGCCACGCCGCCGAGGTCGCGACGCTCCGCCTTTCGGGCAACGCCCTTGGCATCGCCTTTGGCTGTCTCGTCGCCGCGCAGCTTTTCCTCACCACCCTGTGGCTTGCCATCCGCCCCGGGGCGGGCCACAGCCCGCACGCAGCGCTGCTGGCGAACTATCTTCCCGGCTATAAGGTCAGCGTTCCCGGCGCCATCATGGGCGCGGTCGAGGTTTTTGTCGTCACCTACCTCCTCGCTTATCTGTTTGCCTGGGTTTACAATCTCGTCGCGGCCCGGAGGGGGAGCGGGACGCATGGCTAAGAATCCACAAAAAGTCGCCATTCTGGGCGCCGGTCCCGCCGGCCTTGCCGTCGGCCACGAGCTCAGCGCCAACGGCACCAGCGTCGTCGTCCTCGAGCGCAATGATTTCGTCGGCGGGCTGTGCCGCACCATCGAGGAGGAAGGCTATAAGTTCGACCTGGGCGGCCACCGCTGGTTCACCAAGAACGAGGAACTGAACGACTGGTTCCGCCGCCTGATGGAAGGCGAGCTCGTCCTCGTCGACCGCATCAGCCGCATCTATTACAAGGGCAAATTCTTCGAATATCCCATCAGCTTTGGCGACATCATCAAGAATACCGGCCCCTTCACCATCGCCCATGCGGGTCTTTCCTTCCTCTGGGCAATACTCAAGCAGGCGATGCGGCCCGTGCCCATCGTCAACATGCAGCAGGCCTATACCGTGCAGTTCGGGGCCAAGCTCTACGACATGTTCTTCCGCCGCTACACCGAGAAGGTCTGGGGCAAGCCATGCGATGAATTGTCGGCGGACTGGGTGTCGCAACGCAGCAAGGGCCTGTCGATCTGGACGCTGGTGGGCAACGCCTTGCAGAAAAAAGACAAGACCATCGCCAGCCTCATCGAGCAGTTCATGTATCCGCGCGACGGCTTCGTGCGGATACCGGAGCGCATGGCCGAGGACATCGCCAAGGCGGGCAACCACATTCATCTTTCCAGCGCGGTGACCGGCATCGTCTATCATGGGCCCAACGATTTCGAGGTGCGCTATCGCGACGGGGCCGGCGAAAGCAGCGTGCGCGCCGAGGCCGTGGTCTCGACCATCCCGCTGGGCGTCCTCACACGGATCATCGAGCCCAACTGCGACGCGCAAACCGAGGCGGCGGCGCGCGCCCTCAAATTCCGCGACCTCATCACGGTCAATGTGCGGCTGGCGCGCAAACAGGTGACGCGCGACACCTGGCTATATATCCAGGACGAGGAAATCCTCTTCGGGCGCATGCACGAGCCGAAGAACTGGAGCGCCGCGATGGTGCCCGACGATCAGCACACTTCGCTGGTTCTCGAATGCTTCTGCACCAAGGGCGACCATATCTGGAGCCAGAGCGACGACGCTATCGCCAAGCGTTGCGTTCGCGACCTTGTCGACAAGCTGGGCTTCATCAAGGAGGAAGAGGTGGTCGGCTGGCAAGTGGTGCGCACCACCCAGGCCTACCCCGTCTATGACTTGCAGTATCAGCACAACACCGGCATCGTGAAACGCTTCCTCGCCCGCCACGAGGGTCTCCACATGGTCGGGCGCGGCGGCAGCTTCCGCTATAACAATTCGGACCATTCCATCGAGATGGGGCTGTTGCTTGGCCGGCGGCTCCTCGGGGAAGAGGTGGACTATACGGCGGTGAACACGGAAGCCGAGTATCAAGAGGAAATTCACGAGCACGAGGCCGAACGGGACCGTTATCATGGCGGCAAGGCGGCGGCCAGCGAAGCGGCGGCGAGCAAGTGACCCCGGGCCCTAGGGCAAGAAGGGTGGGAATCGCCAAGGGGGAAAGACATGCCGGCCGATGGGCCAATTTCGCCCCTTAAAATGGCGGTCGTCGGCGCCGGGCTGATGGGGCGCTGGCATCTTCACGCCGCCCGCCGGCTGGGCGCCCGGCCAGTCGCCATCGTCGATGCCGACAGCACCCGCGCCCGCAGCCTGGCCAAGGGCCTTCGCGGCGTGGCGGCTTTCCCCGACACGGCCGCCATGTTGGCGGCGTGCGCGCCCGACGTGGTCCATGTCTGCACGCCGCTTGCCACCCATCGGACAATCGCCGGGCAAATCATCGCCGCCGGCCATCACGCCCTCGTTGAAAAACCCTTAACCCCGACCGCCGGGGAAACCCGCGACCTCCTTGCCCTGGCGCAAGGCAAAGGCGTGCTTTTGCGCCCGGTGCATCAATTCGCCATGCAGGACGGCGTTGCCCGGGCAAAGGCCGCGCTGCCAAGCTTGGGCGCCGTGCGGCACATCAGCTTCGCCATCGCCTCGGCGGGCGGCGAAGGCCTTGCCGGCACGGCTCTTTCCGCCATCGTCGCCGATATTCTTCCCCACCCGCTTGCGGTCTTGCGCGCCCTGTGGCCGGAGGCGCCGCTCACCGCCGCCGCCTGGCCGGTGGACTGGATGGGCCCTGGCGAATTCTTCGCCGCCGGCCAATTCATTGGGGCAAGGCTCGACATCGCCATCAGCATGCAGGCGCGCCCCACCCTGTGCGCGCTCACCATCCGCTGCGACAAGGGCAGCCTCAAGCTCAATTTCTTCCACGGCTATGGTCTGGTTCAATCCGGCGCCGTCTCCCGCTGGCGTAAATTGACCCAGCCTTTCACCCTCGCGGGCAAGACCCTTGCAGCGGCTTCGGGCAACCTCGTGCGCCGAGGCTTGAGGGGAGAGCCCGCCTATCCCGGCCTGCGCCGCCTCATCGGCGACTTTTACGCCGCTGCCCGAGGCGCGGCCCCCCCTCCCTTCACCCCGGCGGACATCATCGCCATCGCCGAGGCCCGCGACCAGCTTTTGGCAAAGGCCCGCTTATGAGCCGCTCTTTTTCCTTGCTGGCGCGCGCCGCGCGGCGGCCTCGCCCCCCGAGCGATGAGGGCGTGCGCCGTGGCTGAGGCCTTGACCATCGTCGTCATCCCCCTCATCGGCGGAGAGGCCTTGGCGCGCTGCCTGGCAAGCCTGGCCCCCATCGAGGCCGAGCGCATCGCCGTGATGCCGCGCCGCATGGGCGCCCTTGCCCCCTGGCGCCAGCGCTTTCCCGCCGTCGCCTTCGCCGCGGTGGACGACGCGCCGGTCCCCGCCTTGCGGGCGCAAGGGGGCGCCATGGCGCGGGGCGCGCTCATCGCCTTCATCGAGGATAGCTCGAAACCAGGGCCGCAATGGCGCGAAGCGCTCATCGCGGCTTTCGCCGACCCTCAGGTCGCCGCAGCCAGCGGGCCGGTCATGGTTTCCCCACGACTGCCAGCCCGCCACCAAGCGCTGGGCTTTAGCGAATATGGCCGCTTCGGCCCTCGCCCTGGTGATCTTAAAACCGCTGCCGCCGAGCGCCTGCCGGGCAATCACCTGGCCTATCGCCGCGCCCCCCTGATGGCGGCCTTGAAGGCCCAGCCCCAAGGCTTGTTCGAGGCCGACATCAACGCCTGGCTGCGCGCCCAGGGATATCGCCTGGCTTTTCATCCCGCCATGGCGGCCACTTACGACGAAGCCGACCATCACGGCGCCCGGCTGGCGACGCGGCTGCGCCATGGCCGCCTTTTCGCCGCCCGCCGGGTCGCCGGCCTGAGCAGGCGCGCCCGCGCCGCCTGGTTGGTAAAATCCCTCGCCTTGCCGTTTTTACTCTCTGGGCGCGCCTTGCGCGCCGCCATGGGCCGGTCAAGCTGGCCTGACTTGGCGCGCGCCGCTTGGTGGATTTGCCTCATGGAAAGCGCCTGGGCGGTTGGCGAAAGCATCGGCTATCTTGCCGGCGAAGGCCGCAGCCTGGAAAGTTGGCGCTGATGGACATCGGCATCGACGCAAGCTGCTGGTGGAACCGACGCGGCTTCGGGCGCTTCACCCGCGAGCTGCTCAAGGCCATGTTCGCCGCGCCCAACCCCCATCGTTATTGCCTGTTCATCGACCAGCCGCCGGATGCCGCCATGCTGGCGCCCAATGTGCGCATCGTGCGCGTCGACACCAGACGCACCGTCACCCAGTCGGCGGTCGCCGCCGACCGCCGCGGCCTGCGCGACGTCTGGGCCTTTCGCCGCGCGGTGGCGGCGCAAAGGCTCGACCTCATGTTCTTTCCCGCAGTCTATTCCTGGTTTCCGGTCAAGCGCGGCCCGCCATGCGTCGTCACCGTCCACGACGCCATCGCCGAGCATTTTCCCGACCTGGTTTTCCCCGGCCTTAAGGGGCGCTTGCTGTGGGCTTTGAAAATCCGCCTCGCCTGTCGGCAGGCGGCGCGCATCATGACGGTCTCGCAAGCGGCGCGGGCGGAAATCGTCGCCCATCTCGGGGTGGCGCAAGAGCGCATCGACGTCGTCACGGAAGCGGCGGACGCACGCTTCCAGCCGGTCGAGGACGCGCGCCGGCGCGCCGCCAGCCGGCGCCGCGCCAAGCTTCCCGACAATGCCCGGCTTGTGCTTTATGTCGGCGGCTTCGCCCCCCATAAGAACCTTGGCAATCTGCTGCGCGGCTTTGCCCTGGCGGCGGCGGAACAAGCCGCCAACGACATCCATCTCGCGTTGGTCGGCGACCCCGGCGGCGATGGCTTTCACTCCAACACCGCTCAGCTCATGGCGCAGATCGACGCCGATCCGGCCTTAAGCGGGCGGGTGCATTTCACTGGCTTTGTCGCCGACGATGACCTCGTCGCCCTTTACACGGACGCGCTGGCCGTCGTCATGCCGTCCTTTTCCGAAGGCTTCGGCCTTCCCGCTGTCGAAGCCATGGCCTGCGGCACGCCGGTGCTATCGAGCACCGCCGGCGCCGTCCCCGAGGTGGTGGGCGAGGCCGGCCTTTATTTCGACCCCAATAGCCCCCAGGAAATCGCCGCGGCGATCGTGCGCCTGGCCAGCGACAATGGCCTCAACGCCGCCTTGCGGGAAAAAGCCCGCGCCCGCGCCCGGCTTTATAGCTGGCAGCGCGCGGCGGCCATCGCCCTTGCGCATCTCGAAGCGGTGGGCGGGCGGCCATGAGGTTCTGCATGGTCACCACCTTCTATCCCCCCTTTCATTTCGGGGGCGATGCCACTTATGTGCGGGCGCTGTCGATGGCGCTCGCCGCGCGCGGGCATGAAGTGGCGGTGGTCCATTGCGAGGATGCCTATGCGCTCGCCGGCAAGGCGATCGAGACGCTGCCGCCGCCAGACGAGGGCATCGCCGTCCATCGCCTCAAAAGCCGTTTCGGAGCGCTGTCGCCGCTCATCACCCAGCAGACCGGGCGGCCGGGATTGAAGGCCAACGCTTTGCAAAGCCTGTTGCGCCAGCCCTTCGACGTGGTGCATTTCCACAATATTTCCCTGATCGGCGGCCCTGCCGTCCTGCGTCTCAGCCAGGCGCCGGTCACCCTTTACACGCTGCACGAGCATTGGCTGCTGTGCCCGACCCATATTTTCTGGAGGAACCGCCGTGAAGCCTGCACCCGCAGGACGTGCTTTAGCTGCAGCCTGCGCTCTCGCATCCCGCCGCAGCTCTGGCGCTATACCGGCCTCGCCAAAAAGGCGGTGGCCCATGTCGATGCCCTCATCGCGCCAAGCGAGTTCACGGCGCGGCTGCATCGCGACGCGGGCTTTCGCCCCGCGCCCGTGGTCTTGCCGCTGTTTTCCAATCTGGCGCCAAGTGATGACGGACCGCCGGCGCGCCCGTCCCGCCCGCGTTTTTTATATGTCGGGCGGGTGACCCGGTCGAAAGGGCTTGTCCCCCTGCTGGCGACCTTCGCGCGCCATCCCGCCTATGACCTCCTCGTCATCGGCGATGGCGACATGCGGCCAGCCTTGCAGCGGCAATATGCGCCGTTTGACCATATCCGCTTTCTCGGCCCCCTGTCCCAGCCCGACCTCATCGCCCATTACCGGGCGGCGACCGCCTTGGTCTTTCCTTCCCTGGCGCCGGAGACCTTCGGCCTCAGCATCGTCGAGGCGCTGGCCTGCGGCACCCCGGCGATCGTCCGCGACGCCGGCGGCAGCCGGGAAATCATCGAGGCGACCGGGGGCGGCGTCGTCTACCGCGACGATGACGAGTTGGACAAAGCCCTGCGCCATTTTGCCGGGGACTGGCAAGCGCGCTGCATCATGGGCGCGCGCGGGCGGGAAGGCGTTCACCGCTTTTACACCAAGGAGCGCCATGTTAACGCCTATCTCGCTTTGATCGCGGGCCTTGGGCAAGACAAGATGCAGCAGCGGTGATCGACCATGCGCGCCATCATCACCTTTCACAGCATCGACGATAAGGCCACGGTCCTTTCCTACCCGCCGCGCCGCTTTGCCCGGCTGCTCGAGGCCTTGGCGCACGCTGGCGTGCCTATCCGCGACTTGGACGCCCTGCTCGCCGACGAAGCGGCCGACGGCGTCGCCTTGAGCTTCGACGATGGCATGCGCAGCGTCTTCACCGCCGCCCTTCCCATCCTCAAGGACCATGGGGCGCCGGCGCATCTGTTTTTGACGACGGGGCAGGTTGGCGGCGACAATCTCTGGCCCGGCCAGCCGGCCGGTGCGCCGCGCTACGACCTCCTCGACTGGGGACAGATCGAAGCCCTCCACGAAGCGGGCGTGCGCATCGAGAGCCATAGCGCCAGCCACCCCGATTTCCGCGCCTTGAGCGAGGCGGCGATGACGGCGGAGTGCGAGGCGGCAGATGAGGCCATCGCCACGCGCCTTTACCGCCGGCCGCGCTATTTCGCCTACCCCTATGGCTATCACGACGCCCGGGTGCGGCGCATCATGGGGGCACGCTACCGGGCTTGCCTGACGACGGAGCTGCGTTTTCTCACCTCCCGCGACACGCCGGCAGCGCTGCCCCGGCTCGACAGCTATTATCTTGGCTCTCCATGGCTCTACCGCCATCTTGCCGCGCCCCACAGCCGCGCTTATCTCGCCCTGCGCCACGCCCTGCGCCGCCTGCGAGGCGCCCTATGAGCGCGGCGATCAACGAGGCGCCTGGGCTGAGCATCATCGTCGCGCTGCATCAGGGCGAGGCCAATGTGCCCGCGATCCTTGAACGGCTTGCCCCGGCGCGCCACCCCGACAGCGAGTTCCTGCTCTGCGCCGCGACGGCCGATGCCCTCACGCCGGGCCTCGTGCCAAGGCTTGACAATGTGCGCCTCCTCCACTGCCCGGAAAGCCGGCTGGTCCCCCACCTGTGGCGCGACGGCATCATTGCCGCCAAGGGCCGCCATGTGGCGCTGACGACCGCCCATTGCCTTCCCGCCGCCGACTGGGTCGAGCGGCTGAAGGCGGCGCAAGACGGCCCTTGGGCCGGCGTCGGTGGAACGATCGAGGTGGAAGCGCAAGCCGGCGCGCTAGGAAAGGCCATCCATCTTTTGCGTTACTTACGCTTCGCGCCGCCGCAAGAGGCACGCGATGTCGCCGATATCGCGGCGGACAACGCCCTTTATCGACGGGCGGCGGTGCTGCGCCATGACGACCTGTTGCACGATGGTTTTTGGGAGCCTGCCTTTCACCGGCGTTTCTTGGCCGCCGGCCAGCGCCTGCGCCTTGACCCCACGCTGCGCATGCACTTGCGCAACCGCTATGGCGCGCGCCAGTTCATCGCCCAGCGTTTCGCCCATGGCCAGGCCTTCGGGCGGGAGCGGATGGCGGCTTTTCCCTTTGCCAGACGCCTTGCCTACCTTGCCCTTTCGCCAGCGCTGCCCTTGATCGTGCTGGTGAAATTGGCCGCGCTGGCCTTGCGTCGGGGAGACCGCGCGCGGCAACTTTTGCACGCCTTGCCTTGGCTCATGGTCTTTGTCCTTGCCTGGACCCTGGGCGAGGCCAGCGGCTATGCGGCGGGTCTTGGAACGGAAAAATCAAAAAATGGAGCCTGATATGTCCAGCGAGGTCCCTGCGCTGAGCATCACCGTCATCATGCCGGTTTTCAACGGCGCCGCGTTCATCGCCGAAAGCCTGCCGCCCCTCATCGCCATGCGTGACGCGGGCGCGATCGCCGAGGTCATCGTGGTTGACGATGTTTCGACCGACGAGACCGCAGCGCTTGCCGCCCGTCTTGGCGCCCGCGTCATGACCATGGCCAAAAGGGCGGGGCCTGGCGCCGCCCGCAACCAGGCAGCGCGCGAGGCCAGGGGCGACATCCTATGGCTGGTCGATGCCGATGTGGTGGCGCACGCCGATGCCGCCGCGCATGTGCGCGCCGCCTTTACCGACCCGCAAGTGGTCGCCGCCTTCGGCTCCTATGACGACCACCCGCCAGCGAGGAATTTTGCCTCCCAATACAAGAATATGGTGCACCACTTCTATCATCAGAAGGGGGCGCGCGAGGCGTCCACCTTCTGGTCGGGCTGCGGCGCCGTGCGCAGGGACGCCTTTGTCGCCGCCGGGGGGTTCGACATCGCCTTGTTCGACCGGCCCTCGGTCGAGGATATCGAGCTTGGCTACCGCTTGCGCGAGGCGGGCGGGCGGATCCTGCTCATCCCCGAGATGCAGGCGACCCATCTTAAAGTCTGGACCTTTAGCGACATGATCCGCACCGATGTGCTGCGCCGGGCGATCCCTTGGGCGCGGCTGATGCTCGCCCGCGGTGGCCTCACCGACGACTTGAACGTGAGCCAGGGCGAACGCGCCCGCGCCATCCTCGCCGGGTTTTTTTTAGTGTCCCTTCTCGGCGCCCTTGCAACCCTGCTCCCATGGTGGGCGCCGCTGCTCCTGTTCAGCCTCGCCATCGCCGCGAACGGGCGTCTGTTCGGCTTTTTCCACCGCCGCAAGGGGCTTTTCTTCGCCCTTGGCGCGCTGTTGTATCATCAGCTCTATTATCTTTATAGCGCTGCCGCCTTTGCCTATTGCTGGCTGGAGGCGCGCCTGGCGCGGCCGGCCAAGGCGGCGGCCAAAGGGTAGTTGGTGGCGATCAGCCGAGAAGCCGCTTGAAATAGGCGATGGTTCGCTCAAGGCCCTCCTCCATCGTCACCTTGGGCTCCCAGCCGAGCTTGTCGCGGGCAAGGCTGATGTCGGGGCAGCGTTGCTTGGGATCGTCCGCCGGCAAGGGCTTGGCGATGATCTTCGACTTGGAGCCGGTGAGGGCGATCACCGTCTCCGCCAATGCGCGGATGGTTATCTCGCGCGGGTTGCCGAGATTGACCGGGCCTGTAAGGTCGTCGGGGGCGGCCATCATCCTCACAAAAGCCTCGA
>JBMOOS010000036.1:0-10589 GCA_049324415.1 Pseudomonadota bacterium | reverse complement strand
GACTTGGAGCCGGTGAGGGCGATCACCGTCTCCGCCAATGCGCGGATGGTTATCTCGCGCGGGTTGCCGAGATTGACCGGGCCTGTAAGGTCGTCGGGGGCGGCCATCATCCTCACAAAAGCCTCGATCATGTCGTCGACATAGCAAAAGGCGCGGGTCTGGCTGCCATCGCCATAGACGGTGATCGGCTCGCCCTTCAGCGCCTGAACGATGAAATTGGACACCACCCGCCCGTCATTGAGGTGCATGCGCGGACCGCTGGTGTTGAAGATGCGCGCGACGCGAATGCGCAGGCCATGCTGGCGATGATAGTCGAAGAACAGGGTCTCGGCGCACCGCTTGCCCTCGTCATAGCACGACCTGGGGCCGATCGGGTTGACATTGCCCCAATAGCCTTCCGCCTGGGGATGGACATGGGGGTCGCCATAGACCTCGCTGGTGGAGGCCTGGAAAATCCGCGCCTTCACCCTTTTCGCCAGCCCCAGCATGTTGATCGCGCCATGGACGCTGGTCTTGGTGGTCTGGACGGGGTCGAACTGATAGTGGATCGGCGAGGCGGGACAGGCAAGATTGTAGATTTCATCCACCTCCACATAGAGGGGGAAGGTCACGTCATGGCGCATGACCTCGAAGCTGGGGTTGCCAAGAAGGTGGGCGACGTTGCTCTTGCTTCCGGTGAAATAATTATCGACGCACAGGACGTCGCAGCCGTCCGCCAGCAGCCTCTCGCACAAATGCGAGCCGAGAAAGCCGGCGCCACCGGTGACAAGAACGCGCTTGTTGATCATGATTATCGCTCCCCCTGACGAGACTATACCGAGGTCGTCCGTTTAGTTGTATGTAAAGTCATTAGGGATTCATCGATTTTAAGGCCATTGTCGCGCCATGAAATTAACAACGGCTTTCTTCCTGCGCTAATGTTTTTAAAGAAATGCCGCCTATGAGGGGATGGCGATGAAAGCGGCCAAGGGGGGCGAAACGCATATGGCTGACACGGCGAGCGCGGACAAAGATGGCGGCGCGCCTTTGTTCTCGATGATCATCGGGCTGGTCAGCACCGAGGATGGCGAGCGTATCCTGGAGACGCTCGATGCCTTGCGCCAGCAACATGGCCAGCGCACTTATGAGGTGATTCTCGCCGATCGCCGCAACGACGCGGTGAGCGAGCGCATCGCCCAAGCCTATCCCGAGGCAAGGCTGATCGGCTGCGCCGCCCAGACTTCCCTCCCCGTGCTGCGCACCTTGGCGCTTGATCAGGCACGCGGCACCTATGTCGTCGTCACCGAGGACCATTGCGTGCCGGCGCCCGATTGGCTCGAGGCTCTTGACGAAGCCTTCCGCGGGGCGCCGGAAGACGTGGTCGCCGTGGGCGGCTGCGTCGAGAACGGGGTGACGGAGCGGGGATTGGATTGGGCGACTTTCCTGTGCGAATATGCCGGCGCCCTTGCCCCGGTGGCGGAAGGCAGGACCCACGCCCTTCCCGGCATGAACGTCGCCTATCGCCGCGCCGCGCTTGCCGCTTTCGACCGGGCCTTGCTCACCAAGGGCTTCTGGGAGACCACCCTGCATCCCGAAATGCTGCGGCGGGGCCTTCGCTTCCATTCGACCAACAAGATCGTCATGAACCACTGCAAGCGCTTTTCCTTCAAGCTGTTCGCCGTCCAACGCTTTCTTTACTCGCGCTATTACGCCGGCATACGTTTCGCCCCCCGGCAATATCCCTGGCGGGCGATCGCTTGTCTTTTATCCGTGCTTTTGCCTTTCGTCCTTTTCTATCGCATCGCCGGCCATCTCCGGCAAAAGCGCCGCCATTACCGGGCGTGGCTTTCGGCCCTTCCCACCCTCATTCCCTTTCTTATCATCTGGAGCATTGGCGAAATGGCGGGCTATCTTCTCGGTCCGGGCGATGCCTTGGCGAGGATCGAGTGACGGTGCCTCGCTTTGATCCTTACGTAAAGCCCGCGATGCCGCCCGTCGCCTTCGTCTGCCCTTCGTGCAGACAAGACCTCGAGCATGAAAAGGCCGCTTATATATGCGCGACCTGTGACCGGCGTTACCCCATTCTTTTCGGCATCGCCGACTTCCGGCAGCGGGGCGATCGCTATCTGAGCCTCGAGGCGGAGCGCGACAAGGCGCGAAAATTATATGAATACGGCCGCGGCGCGACTTTCGCCGATCTTGTCACATATTATTACGCCATCACCGACGATGTGTCGCCCGCCCTTGCCCGCCGTTACCAGGCTTATATTCACGCCGCGCCAGAGCGCGGCCGGCGGATCCTCGACGCCCTGGGGGTGGGAGATGAGATCGAAGACAAGGCAAGGCCGCGCGTCCTTGTCGATGTCGGCTGCGGCAGCGGCGGCCTGCTGCTCGCCGCAGCATCCCGCTTCGAGGCGGTGGTGGGCATCGATGTCGCCCTGCGCTGGCTGGTGATCTGCGCCAAGCGCTTCGAGGAAGCCGGCCTTGGCGCAACGCTCGTCTGCGCCGAGGTGGGCGCCATGCCGTTCAAGCAAGGAGCCTTCAGCCATGCGCTCGCCGCCGACTTGATGGAGCATGTCGATGCCCCGGCCATGGCGTTGCGGGCCATCGCCGATGGCCTTGCGCCGCAAGGGCGGCTTTATCTTTCCGCCGCCAACAAATACAGCCTCGGGCCGCACCCTTCGGTGCGCCTGTGGGCCATCGGCTTCTTACCGCCGCCGCTGCGCCGCCGGCTGGTCAGGCTGCTGCGCGGCGTCGATTCCCTGCGCCATGTGACGCTGCTGTCGCCCTGGCGGCTGGCCAGGCTGTGCCGCGCGAGCGGGCTGGCGGTGGTCCGACTGGCTGCGCTGCCGGTCGACCCCCAGGCGCGGCGCGGCTATCCGCCCGTCGATCGCGTGTTGATGGGCGTTTACGCCGCCTTGCTCGCCATCTGGGGAGTGCGCCATCTGCTTCTTCTCGTCGGCCCCGCCTTCGAGATGGTATGCCGGAAAAAAGCCGCTTAGGTGGCCCGCCATGAAATACGTCACCCGCAGTGCATTCAGTCGAGGAAGGATGAAACAATGCGATTTGGCTTGATCGGTGCCGGCGCCATCGGCCGGGTGCGCAAGGCGGCGCTCGACGTGACGCCGGGCTGCCAGTTGACCGCGGTTTTCGATCATGACAGCGCCGCCGCCGGGGCGATAGCCGGCGCGGCGGAGATTTTTCCCTCCGCGCAGGCCCTGTTCGAAGCCGATTGCTGCGACGCCGTGGTGATTTCCACCCCCCCGGCGTTCCATGAAGCGCTCGCCATCGCCGCCATGGAAAAGGGCAAGCATGTCCTTGTCGAAAAGCCGATGGCCAATACGCTCGACGCCTGCCATCGCATGATCGAGGCGGCGCGGCGCAACGCGCGGACCTTGGCCGTCGGCTTCAACCATCGCTATTTCGACGCCGTGCAGGTGGTTCGCGACGCGGTGCGCACGGGGGCCATCGGTCGCCTCAGCTATGTCAAGGGCTTTGCCGGCCATGGCGGGCTTGCCGAATTCAAGGCCCCCTGGATGTACGACAAGGACGCCATGGGCGGCGGCGCCCTGTTCGACAACGGCATTCATATGATCGACCTTGTCCGCCATATCCTGGGCGAGGTGACGCAGGTCTATGGCGTCGCCCGCGGCGATATCTGGAAGCTCGACCGGGTGGAGGACAATGCCTTCGCCCTGCTCCAGGGGCCGGATGGCAGGGTGGGCAGCCTGCATGCCAGTTGGAGCGAATGGAAGGGCTATCACTTTTACCTTGAGGCCTATGGCGACAAAGGCATGGCGGGCGCCTATTACGCGCCGATGAAGGCCCGTCTCGTCACCATGGACCGGCCGGGCGGCGCGCCCAGGATCAAGCGCAATTTCTATCCCCTTACCGCCGTGCGCGAGAAATTGCGCGGCTGGCAGTCCACCGTGATCCGGACCTTCCAGCAGGAATTCGCCGATTTTGTCCGGCTGGCCATGGGGGAAGCCAGCCATGGCGCCATCGCCACCGCCGTCGATGGGGCCCGCGCCATCGAGATCGCCAACGCCGTCTATCGCGCAAGCGAGAGCGGCACGGCGGTTCCCCTTGCCGACACGATTTGATGAGGCGGAAATGTCATGACGCGCGACGCCCCGCCCTTGGTCTCAGTGATCGTTTTCGTGCGCGGGGCCGGAACGGGCGTTGGCGATGCCCTCGCCTCGCTGCGGCGGCAAAGCCGTTTCGATGCCATCGAGGCGATCGTTGCCGATGGCACGCCCGAAGGAAGGCTCGACGTCATCGCCCGGGATTTTCCCTGGGCGCGGCACCTCTGGCTGCCGGGCGAGACCATGCCGGTCCTCAAAGGCAAGGCGATTGCCGAAGCGCGCGGCGCGATTGTCGCCATCCTCGACCCCAACGACGTGGCGGCGCCCGATTGGGCGGCGGAAATCCTCGATGCCTTCAAGGACGAAGATTTGGCCGCGGTCGGCGGCTCGGTCGAGGCCGGCGGCGCGGCGACGGCGGCGAACTGCGCCGCCTATCTTTTCGAATATGGCGCCTTTACCCCGCCTTTGCCCGCGGGCCCGACCGGGGACGAGCTGCCGGGCAACAACCTTGCCCACCGGCGCGACCTGCTCATCGCCGCCTGCCAGCCGGTCCTCGCAGCGGAAGGCTTCAATAAGCCCTTCTGCCACCAACGCCTGCGCGCCCAGGGCGGGCGTTTCGTCATGCGCCCGTCGATGCGGGTGCGCCATGTCACGCACTATCGCTTTTTAGCCTTCGCGCGGCGGCGTTTTCACTATGGCCGCTGCTTCGGCGCCAAGCGGCTGGGCTTTTGCACGAGGCGGCAAAGAATCCTTTATCGCCTGCTTGCTCCCGGGGTGCCGTTCCTGCTCATGGGGCGACACTTGCTGCGCGCCTGGCGGCATCCCGTGAACCGCCTCATGGTGGCGCGCGCTGGCCTGGCCCTTATGGGCATTTGCCTTTTCTGGGGGGTGGGGGAATGGCTGGGTTACTGGCGCGGCGCCGGCCGATCATGCGCAAAGCTGTGGTAGCCAGCGCCGCGACAGCGGCATGAGCGGCGCCCGAAAAAGTAGCTTTTCTTTTGCGAAATCATGCTAGTGTCCCGAATCGTTGAGTTCGCTCTATTCGGGGGCGCGCGACCGCGCGAACTTAACGATTCGCAAGGACACTAGCAATCTATTGAATCTCGTGTGGTTCTGGATTTGAAGTTCGTTTACGAGCGGGCCCCCAAGAATGGAACGAACTTCAAATCCACCACACTAGCGTCCTTGCGGATTGGTTTTTGATCGGGGGAAAGGGGGCACGTTTCTCGCCTGAGCTTGAGCCATATAAGAACCCGTTTCGAAACGCGCATGGGTCCGCCGGTCCTTATCGCGGATATGGCGGACGAGGCTGAGGCTTAACGTAGGCGAAACACTCCAAAGCATAAAGATGCAAGCAGAGCCAAGCGTGGCAGCATGACGGCCGTGCGCCAAATCATCGCCAGGCCGCGCAAGACATGTGTTTGGTTGAATAGAAGAAAAATTTTGGCTGTGCATGCAGGTCTAACATCGCGACCGGTGATGGGGCGCTTGAACCACCCTCTCGTCGCATGCGTCATCATCGCGGCGGCATATGCTTTGCTATTGTCGCTCTTCTGGGTCGGTTTTCTCGCCAGCGACGATGCCTTCTATGCCTTTCTTGCCGAGAAGTGGCGTGCGGGCGGCGCCTATCTGCCCACCAGCCATTGGGGATTTCGCTATCCGGTGATCCTGCCGGTGGTGGCGGCGAATGTCTTATTCGGCGCCGGCGCGACCGCCCTTGGCGCGGTCGCGGTCTTGTATGGAAGCGGCTTGCTGCTGGCGATCTATGTTTTGATCCATCGGTTTTTTTCGCCTTCCAAGGCGCTTGCCGTGACCTTCCTGGCGATGACGACGCCCATCGTCATCATCAGCGCCAGCATCCTCAACGCCGACATTCCCGAAGCCTTTTTCGGGCTGATCTCGATCGGGCTTTTCGTTCAGGCGACGCAAGCGGCGCGGCCAGCCGGCTATCTTGTCGCCAGCGGCGCAATGTGCGCCATCGCCTGCCTGACGCGCGAGACATCCTCCGGCCTGATGCTGGCTTATCTCATGCTGTTTCTCGCCGGCGCGTTCTTCGAAAGAAAAGTCTATCTGTGGGGCGCCCTCGGCTTTCTCGTTATTTTCGGCATCGAGGCCATTTATTACATGGCGCTGGGCGAAGGGCCGCTCTATCGCTTCATGACCATCGCCCAAACCCACGGCACGGTGAAGCTCACCTTGGAGGACATGGGCGGCGGCTCGGGCAACATCAGCACGAACCGCATCATCGGCCCGCCCCTGGCGCTGCTCTTCAATCAGGAGTTCGCGCTTCTTTATATCCTGAGCCTGCCGGCATCCTGGTCGCTGATCAGAAACCAGGCGCTGGACGGCGCGCCGCGCGTCCTCGTGCGGGTGCTGGTGACGGTCATGGCGACCTGGGTTCTCTGGATTTCCTATAGCGGCGCCGTGCCGCCGGCGCCGCGCTATTACAGCCTGGCGACGGTCGCTGCGATCCTGCTTGTCGCCCTGTGGCTCACCCATATGGCCAACCGCAAGGCCGCGGTCGTCCTTGGTTTCCTCTTCATCCTCGGCAATTTTGCCGCCCTCAGCCTTGAGAACATGCACCCCCGCTTTGCGGCAAGGACACTGGCCGACTATCTGCAGACGGCCCAAGAACCGGTCTATACGGATTCCCGCACCTATAAGCGCGCCATGACCCTTCTACGGTGGTCTCCGGGCGAGGCAAGGGTCTGGCTCCGCCAAGGCGTGCCGCCGGCAGGCGCGCTTTATTTCCGCAATGTAGACGCCGTCGGCACCATCCTCGATTCCGACCACGACCCCAGTGGTCAAGCCTTTTTCCGTCCCGCTTTTGACAATCCCCAAACCATCGTCTCCCGCTGGACGCCGCCGAAGAGGATCATCGGGCATATCCTCACGGGCCTTCATCTCGACCAATATTTGCCGGCCCGCCTCCATGGGAAAATCGTCTATTGCGCGAGCCCCGTCGACGTGGTGAGGATCGCAAGATAGGGCTGCAGCGACAATAGCTGGCGATGACGCGGCCGCTTTTGACTCGTCTTAAGGGGGACTTTTCGTGGCCTTGAGCGTCTTCAAGGTATATTCGGGTGCTAACGCGCGGCCGCCTTGAGGGCGCTAGTGGTGCGCTTTTCCCAAACGGATGGATTTATCCGTTTGGGGCGGACCACTAGGATTATTTTCCTCAAAGTCCGCCCCGGGCCGCGCCAGGTGGCGCTTCATCGTGCGGATGAGTTGGTCCATGTCGATGGGCTTGGCGACATGATCGTCCATGCCGGCGTCAAAGCAGTCCTGGCGGTCGCTGGGCATGGCGTTGGCGGTCAAGGCGATGATGGGAACGGCCGCGTTGCGCGCGCCGCTCTGGCGTAAGGCGCGGGTCGCCTCGATCCCGCTCATCCGCGGCATGCGCAAATCCATCAGGACCAAATCGAAGTCCGATCGCGCCAGGGCCTCAAGCGCGGCGACCCCGTCGTCGGCCATCGCCAGATCGAATCCCTCCCTTCCCAGGAAGTCGCGCAACAGCATCTGGTTCAGCTTGTTGTCCTCGACGATGAGAACGCGCGGCGTCCGGCCAAGGACCTGCCCCGCGCCATCCGGCAAGGCCTTGTCCTGCCGCGATGGCGCCGCCGCGCAATCCACAGGCAGATGAACGCTAAAGGTCGCGCCCTTGCCCAGGGCGCTTTTCACCGCGACCTCGCCGCCCATGAGGGTCACCAGGTCCTTGACGATGGCAAGGCCGAGCCCGGCACCGCTCACCGCGCGGGTAAGGCTGTTGTCGATCTGCTCGAAGCGTTCGAACAGCCGGCCATGGTTCTCGGCGGCGATGCCGATGCCGCTGTCTTCGACGGCAAGGTCGAGCCAGGCATGGTGATCGTCGCGCCGGCGCAACCCGTAATGAAGAATGATTTGCCCCCTTGGGGTATATTTTATGGCATTGTCGATGAGATTGGTCAGCACCTGACGCAAGCGCTGACGATCGACGACGACCGCCGGAAAGGGCCGTGCGCCGGTGGACTGCAACAGCACGTCAAGTCCCTTGGCTTGCGCTTTCGGCAGCATCAAGGCATGGACCCGGGCGATTTCCTCGTCAATATCGGCAATCTGCCGGTTGAGCTTGAGGCGGCCCGCTTCAAGGCGCGTAAGATCAAACAAGTCATCGACGATCGCCCGCAGGGAATTTCCCGCGCCCTGCGCCGCCCCGATATAGCGGCTTTGCTGGTCGTTGAGCGGCGTTTTCTCCAACAGGCTCAAGATGCCGAGAATGCCGTGCAGCGGCGAGCGGATCTCGTGGCTCATATTAGCGAGGAACTGCGACTTCATCGCATTCTCCCGCGCCGCCGCCGCCCGGCTTTCCTGCAGGCGCGCGATATAAAGCGCGATAAGAACCACGATCGCCGCCATGCCAAGGACGGCAAGCCCGATGACACCGCGAATGAGCCAGCGGTTGGGCGCCGCCGCCGGCCAGCCGGCGGCGGGCACTGCCGCCATCTGCCAGGCGCCATTGAGCAGCGGCACGTCCAACAATACGGGATGCTCATCGAACAGGGCGGGGTCGCCGAAAAAAACCTCCCCGTGAGCGCCCTTTCCATCCTTTCCCTTGAGCGCCACGCGCAGCCATCGATCTCCATCCACCAGGCCGACATGGCGATAAAATTCCTCGGTGCCGAGGACCATGGAAATGATGCCCCAGAACTTCGGCTCTCCCCTTAGCCCATGGGTGTAGACGGGGAATCGCCCGATGAACGCCGTTCCCCCTTGCACCAGGTCAACCGGGCCGGCCAGCACCGGCCGGCCGGTGGTTTTGGCGAGAAACGCCATCTCCCTCTGTTCTTCCGCCTTGGCGTAATCGAGCCCCAGAACCCCTTCATTGCCTTCTCGCGGATACACAAAACGCACCACCATGTCGGGAGCGGCGGCGATGTTTTTCAAGTTCGGATAGCGCTCGCGCATATCGGCGGCGAGTTGATCGAAGACCTGCTGGGTGAAATCGCCCGCCATCGTCAAATGGCTGACCAGGCCGGAAACGAGAAAAAAGCTGGAATTGACCTCGCTTTCGATCCGGGCGCGGCGCAGATTGGCTTGCCGCAAAACTTCGAGGCGGGCGGCTTCCCGCGCTTTGGCAAGATCCCCATTCTCGATCTCCCTGTCGACCAGCAACGCTGCCGCCGCAATGGCTGCGAGCAAGACAAGGACGGCCAGGCGAAGGCGATGAAACACGGACGATCCGTTCGATCGAGCAAGGGCTAGGAATCTTCCTTAGTCCTAGCCAAACGAGGTTAAAAATATGACAAGATTGCAAGCTTTACGGGCACCCTCGCCTCTCCGGGTGACGGCCGGACGCAAAGCGGCTAAAAAAGGGCCCTTGCTTTTCCTTTTACGGAGACAGACATGCGGATTTCCAGCGCTTTCGATGGCGGCAACATCATCGTCGAGCAAGCCGCGGCGGCAAGCGACATCCGGCTCGCCATCGCCAAGGACAACCAGTCCGATTTCTATCAGTGGTTCTACTTCCGGTTGTCAGGCGGGCGCGGGCAGGAATGTCGCGTCACCCTTACCAATGCTGGCGGGGCCGCTTATGCCCATGGCTGGCAGGATTATCGTGTCTGCGCGTCCTATGACCGGGAATTATGGTTTCGCATCGACACCCACTATGACGGGAGCGCGTTGAGCTGGACCCATAGGCCTGACAAGGACGCCGTCTATTATGCCTATTTCGCGCCCTACAGCATGGAGCGCCATGCCGACCTGGTGGCGGAAATCGCGCAAGCGCCGGGGGTGCGCCTCACGGTTTTGGGCTCCACCCTCGATGGCCAGGACCTGGACATGCTCACCATCGGCGCGGCGGGGGAAGGCAAGAAGGCCTGCTGGATCATCGCCCGCCAGCATCCGGGCGAGACCATGGCCGAATGGTGGATGGAAGGGGCGCTCGAGCGGCTCACCGACCCCGACGACCCGGTCACCAAGGCGCTTCTGGAGAAATGCGTCTTTTACATCGTGCCGAACATGAACCCCGATGGCAGCCGGCGCGGTCATCTGCGCACCAACGCCGTGGGCGCCAACCTCAACCGCGAATGGGAAACCCCGACCGCCGAGCGCAGCCCCGAAGTCCTGCTGGTGCGGAACAAGATGGACGAGACCGGGGTCGATTTCTGCCTCGACGTCCATGGCGATGAAGCACTGCCCTACAACTTCATCGCCGGCTTTGACGGCGTTCCTTCGGTCACCGCGCACATGGAACAGGCGCTCGCCGATTATGTGGCGGCCTTGGCCCGGCTTTCCCCCGATTTCCAAACCACCCACGGCTATCCCCGCGCCAAGCCGGGCGAAGCCAATATGACCATGTGCACCAACCAGGTGGCGGCGCGTTTTTCCTGCCTGGCGATGACCTTGGAAATGCCGTTCAAGGACAATGCCGAGCGACCGGACGCGCTCGAGGGCTGGTCCCCGGCCCGGGCGCGGCATCTGGCGCGCGCCTGCCTTGACGCCCTGCATGCGGTTGTCGATGATTTGCCTTAGAGACCGTTGCGAAAC
>JBMOOS010000035.1:0-2346 GCA_049324415.1 Pseudomonadota bacterium | reverse complement strand
GCGCCAGCCAAAACCAACCAGCCAAACCAGCAAAAAACCAGCCCAGTCGTCAGCCAACAGCCAGCGCATCAAGCACCGCCGCCCACACTTCCCTTCATCCTTCCCAACAATGTCAAATAACGAAAATGCCTGACCTGCAGACATCTGTTCGACCTGCCTTATGAGACCTGCCGACAAGGAAAGCGCCGCGTCGACTTCGGCGGACCGTTCCGTCGCGGCGCAGAGGCGGCCTTATAGGGGGGTTGGCCGATGACTGTCAAGCCACCCTGGCGCCTCCCATGTCGATTTTTGTCCAGCCTTGCGTTTAACCGGATTCCAAGACTCTTGCCTCATGCTCAGGCGATTGATTTATATATGGAAACTTGACAGACGCCCAGGACATAGCCAGTCTCGCGCGCAGTGCACTCAAAAGGCCGCGTCGAAAAGGATGCCCGACCCACAGACAGACCTTCTCTCGGCCCCGGCAAATTGGCCGCCCGAGTCGGCGCCGTCCCTGTATTCAGCGGCGCCCGGAGCGCCGGTTTGCGATTTGGGCGCGGCCATCGGCAGCGCCACGTGGTGGCGGCATCTGGCGCTGCTCAGCCTCCTCATAAGCGCTGCCGTCGCCACCACCGTTGTTGCCCCGCTGGCGCGGCGGCAAGGGATCCAGCCGCACAAGCCGGCGCCCGTCAGCTCCGTTTTCCAAGAGATGGAAAAGACGGAGCCACCCGCCTTGGGCAATGGGACAGCGGCCAACGATGACGCAGGCGTCCCGCCCACGAAGGCCTGGACCATGGCCAAGACCCTCACGGTCGCGCGTGGCGACACCCTCGCCGACATCCTGCTGCGCGCGGGGGTGAGCGCAAGGGATGCCTATGAGGCGGTCGAAGCCTTGCGCCCTTTGTTCTCGCCGCGCAAGCTGCGTCAAGGACAAAGCCTGAGCGTCACCCTGACCTCCCAAGAAGGTCAAGAGACCGCCACAAGCCAGCCTTTGCTGGCGCAGGTCGCGCTCAAGACCGAGTTCGGACAACGGGTCGAGGTCGCGCGCCAGCCCCAAGGAGGCTTTGCCGCGCAGGCCGTGGCAATGGCAGTGGAGACCCGCCCGGTCTTGCGTGAAGGTCCGATCGCCGACAGCCTCTATCTTGCCGGGACGCGGGCCGGCGTTCCCGCCGCCATTCTTATCGAAATGATCCAGATTTTCAGCTATTCCGTGGATTTTCAGCGGGAAATCCGCGCGGGCGATGTTTTCCGGGTGCTTTATGAGGAACGCACTGCCGAGGATGGCGAGACCGCGCTTGGCCCCATCGCCTATGGCGAGCTTATTCTTTCCGGAAAATCGCGCGCACTCTACCGCTTTACTCCCAGCGATGACGGGCGCACCGATTATTTCTCGCCCGACGGCAAGAGCGCGCGCCGCCTCCTTATGAAAACCCCCATCGACGGCGCTCGACTGACCTCGCGCTACGGCGCGCGCAAGCACCCGGTCTTGGGCTATGTGCGCAATCATCCCGGCATCGATTTCGGCGCGCCGACCGGCACCCCCATCTATGCCGCCGGCGATGGCGTCGTTGAGAAAGCGGCGCGCTGGGGCAGCTATGGCAATTATATCCGCATCCGCCACGCCAATGGCTACAAGACCGCCTATGCTCATTTGAGCAAATATGGCAAGGGTGTCAGGGCCGGCGCCCGCGTCACGCAAGGCCAGGTCATCGGCTATGTGGGAGCCACCGGCCGGGTCACCGGGCCGCACCTTCATTATGAAGTCTATGCCAACGATAGCCGCATCAACCCCTTGACGCTGAAATTGCCCACCGGCCGGGTGCTGAGCGGCGGGGTCCTCGCAAGCTTTCGCCAGGCCAAGGCGGAGTTGGACATCGCCACCGGGCTGAGCCTTGTCGCGCAGGACATGGTGGAAGGGCAGACTTCCGGGGCGAACCCCGCGCGGGGCACCGATTGAGGGCTTGCGGCGTTGACGTCTTGGAGACCGTTGCGAAACTCGCATAGAGGCCGCGCTGACCGCGCGGCAATTAAATTATCTGCGGGGTAAATTTAACTGTGAGGGCGGGATAGGCGCCGTTATTGCATGCGCATGTCCTTAGCATAAAATTTCTATTCGCGTCCCTTTTGCTTCCCTGGAATTGCTCAAGCGTTGCCAAACTGCAACGAATGGCGAGAAACTGCCCTGGAAGCTTAAGATTCATGGCAGGCCCGCTGTACAAGCCCCCAAGCCTTGGTCTAACCCATGCTCACGGAATGCTCGCTCGCAATCCGCACATCTTTCAACCACAAGAAAGGAACTCGTTCAGTGAGGGACTTTGATCGCAAATTCTATCTGGCGGCGCTCAAAGGCGGCGTCGCCACGGCGCT
>JBMOOS010000034.1:0-43818 GCA_049324415.1 Pseudomonadota bacterium | reverse complement strand
CGATGAAGCCGTCGCCGCCGCGCAAGGCCACCTCCACCACCTTGCCCTCGATGCGCCGCACCCCCCGCGCCTCGGCGTATTGGCGCAAATAACCCGCATAAAGCGAAGCATCAAAATGATAGGCGTAATCGTAAGTCGACTGCACCCGGCGGGGGTCGCTGAGAGGTTTGTCGAAGCGGCCGCGCTGGGCCGCGCCCCAGGCCATGGAATAGTCTTCGAGCGCGCCTCCGCTCCCGTTGTTGCGGGCGCGCAGCCAATACTGATGCAGCGGCACTGCGTCGAAATCGGCGCCGAAGGTGCCGAAGGGGTGGAAATAACGGCGCCCCAGCCGCGCCCAGTCGACGAATTCGATGCCCAGCTTGAAGCTGCCTTGGGTGCTGGCGATGAAGTCGTTTTCGTCCAGCCCCAGCGATGCATTGAACAGCTTGATCGGCGGGATCGTCGCCTCGCCCACTCCGACGATGCCGATGTCCTCCGATTCGATGAGCTGGATGGCGCAGCCGCCGCGCACGGCGTTGGCGAGCGCTGCCGCCGCCATCCAGCCCGCGGTGCCGCCGCCCAGGATGACGACGCTGCGAATCCGATGGTCACTTTGTTCCATGGTCATGGTCAAGGATGCCCCCCGCGTTCAGCCCTTCACTGGAAAATTTTGCAAAAAGCAGCCTGGGAGTCGATGGCGAAGAATGACCAAAATCGTGATTTTTAGATGGTTCTGGAGCTTTCAGGGTATTTATAGGCCACTCATGGCGAAAATCACTTATGGTTTGTTTTGCAAAATATGCAATTTTTTGCTTTTATTTTCAAAAGGGGCCTTGGCGGCAAGCCCAAGGCAGGCTGTAAAACCGGATGATGAGGGAAGGGGCTGCCATGCCGGGCTTGAGACACGGCTTTTGGGTAAGGTTTTCGCGGCTGACGGCCCTGCCGCGCCGTAACTTTCTTTTTGCGCTTGTTCTCCTCGCCTCTTTAAACCATGCCCATGCGGTCGAGCTTGCTTCGCCCGGCGCCGTCCTGCGCGTCATCGTCGATGCCGCCGACGGCCAGCCCGGCTATCGCATCGAGCGCTTCGGGAAAACCGTGGTCGCCCGCTCGCGCTTGGGGCTCGTCTTTTCCGACGCCCCCTCGCTTGATGAGGGGCTCAAGCTCGCATCGAGCGCGCAGCGCACGGTGGATGAGACCTGGGCCCAGCCCTGGGGCGAGAAACAATGGGTGCGCAATCATTATAACGAGCTGCGCACGGACTGGACCCGCGATGGCAAGACCGTCATGACCGTGGTCTTCCGGGTCTATGACGACGGGGTCGGCTTTCGCTATGAAGTGCCGGCGGCAAAGACGGCCCAACGCCAAATCGCCGATGAGCTCACCGAATTCGCCCTGCGCCCCGAGCACGAGGCCTGGTGGACCGGCGCCTATCTGCCCAACCGCTATGAGTATCTTTATCGCCATACCCCGCTTACCGCCATCTGGAAGGCCGATACCCCGCTCACCATGAAGACCAAGGACGGGCTTTATCTCAGCATTCACGAAGCCGCCCTCATCGATTACGCGGCGATGACCTTGGAGCATGTCGGCGATGGGCGATTGAAAGCCGATCTCATTGCCTGGTCCGATGGCGCCAAGGTGAAGACCACGGGCGCCTTCGTCACCCCCTGGCGCACCATCGCCATCGCCGACCGGGCGGCGGGCCTTGTTGCCTCCGACCTCATCCTCAACCTCAACGAGCCCAACAAGCTCGGCGATGTGAGCTGGGTCGAGCCGGGCAAATATGTCGGCATCTGGTGGGAATTGCATATCGGCAAGTCCACCTGGGGCGCAGGCCCACGCCATGGCGCGACCACCGCCAATACCAAGCGCTATATCGATTTCGCCGCCAAATACGGTTTTTCCGGCGTCCTCGTCGAAGGCTGGAACCTGGGCTGGGACGGCGACTGGATCGGCAATGGCGATGTCTTCAATTTCACCACCCCCTATCCCGATTATGATTTCGACGCGCTTGCCGCTTATGCCCGGGAAAAGGGCGTGCGCCTCATCGGCCATCACGAGACCTCGGGCGGCATCGCCAATTACGAGCGCCAGCTCGAGGCGGCGATGGCGACCATGGCGGCCCATGGGGTGAACGCGGTCAAGACGGGCTATGTCAGGCAGAACGGGCATATCCTCCGTCTCGCCGAGGATGGCAGCCAGCGCGCCGAATGGCAGCACGGCCAGTTCATGGTGCGTCACTATCAAAAGGCGCTCGAGGTCGCGGCGAAATACCGGATCGCCATCAACACCCACGAGCCGATCAAGGACACCGGCCTGCGCCGCACCTACCCCAATTGGCTGACCCGCGAGGGCGCCCGCGGCCAGGAATACAACGCCTGGTCCGAAGGCAACCCGCCCGAGCATGAAACCATCCTGCCCTTCACCCGCCTGCTGGCCGGGCCGATGGATTTCACGCCGGGCATTTTCGACCTTCAGTTCGCCGGCAAGGCCTCGCCCTTCCGGGTTCACACCACGCTCGCCAAGCAGCTCGCGCTCTATGTCGTCATCTACAGCCCCTTGCAGATGGCCGCCGACCTCCCGGAAAATTACGAAGCCAACCTCAAGCCCTTCCAGTTCATCCGCGATGTTCCCGCCGACTGGAGCGAGACCCGGGTGCTCGATGGCGAGATCGGCGATTTTATCGTCATCGCCCGGCGCGACCGGGCAAGCCGCGACTGGTATCTCGGCGCCGTCAGCGACGAAAACGGCCGGCTTTTGCCAACCTCCCTCGGCTTTCTTGAAGGCGGCGTTGCCTACCGGGCGGAAATTTATCGCGATGGCGACGACGCGCACTGGCGCGACAACCCCAGCGCCATCGCGATCGAGACAAAAAGGGTGACAAGCCGCGACGTCATCGCCCTGCGCCTGGCCGCGGGGGGCGGCATCGCCATCCGCTTCACGCCCGAGGATGGCGCTGAATAAAGGGGTTTTCACGCCAAGGGAGGGCCGCAATGCAGGCTGCCGACTGGGTCATCGTCATCGCCTATTTCGTCGTCATTTTCGCCGTCGCCATCATCGTCACCGTCCGCGACAAGGCGCGGGGCACGCCGCAGGACTATTTCCTCGCCGGCAAGAATGTCGGCTGGTTCATCGTCGGAGCGTCGCTTTTCGCCTCCAACATCGGCTCGGAGCATCTGGTGGGGCTGGCCGGCTCGGGCGCCGCGGGCGGCGTCGCCGTCGCCCAGTTCGAGATTCTCGCCGGCCTCATCCTCTTGCTCCTGGGCTGGCTGTTCGTGCCCTTTTATCTGGCGAGCGGCGTCTTCACCATGCCGGAGTTTCTCGAGCGGCGCTATTCGCAAGGCCCGCGCACCTATCTTGCGGTGATTTCCATCATTGGCTATGTGCTGACCAAAATCTCCGTCACCATCGCCGCCGGTGGCATCGTCTTCCAGGCCTTGATGGGGATCGATTTCTGGACCGGCGCCCTTATCGTCGTCATCGCCACCGGCGCCTACACCGCCTTTGGCGGCCTGCGCGCGGTGCTTTACACCGACATGGTGCAAATGTTCGTGCTCCTCGGCGGGGCAGTGGCGGTGACCGTCGTCGGCCTTGAGGCGGTGGGCGGCTGGGACGCCTTGCGGGCGGCGGCGGGGCCGGGCTATTTCAACCTGTGGCAGCCCATCAGCCATCCCGAATTTCCCTGGACCGGCATTCTCTTCGGCGCGCCTATCCTGGGTATCTGGTACTGGTGCACCGACCAGTTCATCGTTCAGCGGGTGCTGTCGGCGCGGGACGAGACGGCGGCCCGGCGCGGCGCCATCTTCGCCGGTTTTCTCAAGCAGACGCCGCTGTTCATCTTCGTCCTTCCCGGCATCATCGCTTACGCCCTTGCCCAATCGGGCGCGCTCACCCTCCATCGCCCCGACGAAGCGCTGCCAGCGCTCATCGCCGCCCTTTTGCCGGCAGGCCTGCGCGGCCTGGTGGTGGCGGGGCTGCTGGCGGCGCTGATGAGCTCGCTCTCCTCCGTCTTCAATTCCTGCTCGACGCTTTTCACCATGGACATCTACCGCCGGCTGCGGCCGCAAAGCTCGCCGCGCCATCTCGTCGTCGTCGGCCAGCTTGCGGTCATCGTCCTGATCGGGTTCGGGCTGGCCTGGATTCCCTTCATGAAGACCATCTCGGGCCAGCTTTTCACCTATCTGCAATCGGTCCAGGCCTATATCGCGCCGCCCATCGCCGCCGTCTTCCTCATTGGCGTTCTATGGCAACGGGCCAATGCCGCGGGCGCCATCGCCGCCTTGAGCCTTGGCTTCGTCCTTGGCCTTGGCCGCTTGCTCCTCGAAATGAACAAGGCAAGTTTGAGCGGTCTTGCCCACGTCCTTGCCACCGTCAACTTCCTCCACATCGCCTTGCTTCTGTTTTTCCTTTCCGCGGCGGCGCTGGTTGTCGTCAGCCTCGCCACGACCCCGCCGCGTTCTGCCCAAGTGGCGGGGCTGACTTATGGCGGCGTCGCCAAAGCCGCGACGGAATGGAAGGGGGCACGGCGCGGCGATATGGCGCTGACGGCGCTTCTCATCGCCGTCATCGCCGCCCTGTGGGTCGCCTTCTCGGGGTAACCCCTGCAAGAATACCGATGGAAAAAAAGCGCCGCGCCGCTTGACCCGGCGGGCGGCGCTGTCACCATAGGCGGCTATGACCCAGGTCCATGCCAGTTGCGTTGCCCTTGACGGGCGCGGCGTCCTCATCACCGGCGCTTCCGGCGCTGGCAAGTCCGACCTTGCCTTGCGGCTGATCGATGGCGGCGCCCTTCTGGTGGCGGACGACCAGGTGCTTTTGACCAGGGAAAAGGGGGCGATTGTCGCTCGCCCGCCGCCGCGCCTTGCCGGGCTCATCGAAGTGCGCGGCCTCGGCATCCGCACCGGCCTGCCTACGTGCGATGAAGCAACGCTTGCCCTCGTCGTCGCCCTGGTTGCCCGGAGCGCGGTCGAGCGCTTGCCGCCGCCCGCCCACTTCACCCTTGACGGCGCCAGCGTGCCACGGGTCAAATTATGCGCGTTCGATGCCTCGGCGCCGGCCAAGGTCCGCGCCGCCTTGCGCACGCGAGCGATGGACGAGGGAAAAGACGGGTGACCGGCAAGGCCAAGGACAAGACGACGACGAGGAAGGAGGCGCCAAGCGACCGCCTCGTGTTGGTGACGGGTCTTTCCGGCGCCGGACGCTCCTCGGCGCTCAAAATCCTCGAAGACATGGGCTATGAAGTGGTGGACAATCTGCCCATCGGCCTCATCACCAAGCTCATCCGCACCGAGGACGACAACCCCGAGCATGTGGGGGGGCGGCCGCTCGCCATCGGCGTCGACACCCGGACCCGCGCCTTTCTCGACAAGCATGTGGTGCGCCAGATCGAATATTTGCGCGAGCGCGCCGGGCTCGATGTCTATGTGTTGTTCCTCGACTGCAACGATGACGTTTTAGCCCGCCGCTTTTCCGAGACCCGGCGGCGCCACCCATTGGCCACCGACCGGCCGATAAGCGACGGCATCGCGCGGGAACGCGAGCTTCTCCTCGCGGTGCGCCATCTTGCCGACATGATTGTCGATACCTCCAATCTGACGGTGCAGGATCTGCGCCTTCAGCTCAGCGCCAGCCTTGCCCCGGAACGGCCGATGGGCCTTACCTTGACGATCATGTCGTTCGGCTTCGCCCGGGGCTTGCCGCGCGACGCCGATCTTGTGCTCGACGTGCGGTTCCTGCGCAATCCCCATTATGTGGAAGCCTTGCGCCCGCTCACCGGCAAGGACGAGGCGGTCGCCGCCTATGTCGCCGCCGACCCCGATTTCGCGACGGTGTTCGAGCGCATGCGCGCCCTCGTCGAGATCCTGCTGCCGCGCTACCGGGAAGAAGGCAAGGCCTATCTCACCATCGCCATTGGCTGCACTGGCGGGCGGCATCGCTCGGTCTTTGTCGCCGGACTGCTTGCCGAGGTCTTGGCAAAAGCCGGCTATCAGGTGAATATGCGCCATCGCGACCTGGAAGCGCCAGCGGCGGGCGGATGAGGATGACGGCATGATCGGATTGGTGGTGGTTACCCATGGCCGGCTGGCCGAGGAATTCATTGCCGCGATGGAGCATGTGGTGGGCCCGCAGGAAGGCGTGCGGGCGATTTGCATCGGCCCCGATGACGACATGGAGCGTCGCCGCGGCGATATTCAGGGGGCGGTGGAGACGGTCGATCGCGGGCAAGGGGTGATTCTCCTCACCGACATGTTCGGCGGCACCCCATCCAATCTCGCCATTTCGCTGATGGACCGGCCCGATGTGGAAGTCATCGCCGGGATCAACCTTCCCATGCTGATCAAGCTCGCCAGCGTACGGGGCCAGGCGGACTTGAAGAGCGCGGTGACGGCGGCCGAGGAATCGGGGCGCAAATATATCAACGTCGCCTCCAAGGTCCTGGCGGGCGAGGCTGGCTGATCCAAAACCATGGGTAGCCAATCCCCGGACACCATGCGCACCGTGACGCTGCGCAACAAGCGCGGCCTGCACGCCCGCGCTTCCGCCAAGTTCGTGCGCATGGCGGAAGGTTTCGACGCCCATGTCACGGTGGCCAAGGACGGGGTGGAAGTGCCCGGCACCTCGATCATGGGGTTGATGCTGCTCGCTGCTGCCCAAGGCGAGGAAGTCACCATCACCGTCACCGGTCGCCAGGCGGCGCAGGCGCTTGAGGGCCTCAGCGCCCTTATCATCCGTGGCTTCGACGAGGATTGAGCCTTTCAGGCTGAATAATATAAAGATATCTTTATATTCATATGCGATTTATCTTGAGGCATAGCGAGGCCGTTGCTATAAGCCGCTGCTAGTGCCCCGAACCGTTAAGTTCGCTTTATTCGGGGGCGGGCGACCGCGCGAACTTAACGCTTCGCAAGGACACTAGCAATCTATTGAACCGAGTGTGGTTTTGGATTTGAAGTTCGTTTACGAGCGGGCCCCCAACAATGGAACGAACTTCAAATCCACCGCACTAGGGCCTTCTCGCTTTCATGCAAAAGGAATGAGGATGACTGCTTTTACCGATTTTAAGGTCAAGGACATGGGCCTTGCCGATTGGGGCCGCAAGGAAATCGCCATTGCCGAAAGCGAGATGCCCGGGCTCATGGCCTTGCGCGCCGAATATGGCGCCGCCCAGCCCTTGAAGGGGGCGCGCATCGCCGGCAGCCTGCATATGACGATCCAGACCGCGGTTCTCATCGAGACCCTGGTCGCCTTGGGCGCCGAGGTGCGCTGGGCCTCGTGCAATATTTTCTCGACCCAGGACCAGGCCGCCGCGGCGATCGCCGCCGCCGGCATTCCGGTCTTTGCCCATAAGGGCGAGACCTTGAAGGAATATTGGGACTTCGCGCACTCCATATTCGAATGGCCCGACGGCGGCACCGCCAACCTCATCCTGGACGACGGCGGCGATGCCACGCTGCTTCTTACCCTTGGCGCGCGGGCGGAAAAGGACCCATCGCTCATCGCCAAGCCCGGCAATGAAGAAGAGGACGTGCTGTTCGCCGCCATCGCCAAGACCAACAAGGCGCGTCCCGGCTGGTACGCCAGAACGCTCGCCGCCATCAAGGGCGTCTCGGAGGAGACCACCACCGGCGTTCATCGGCTTTACCAGATGGAGAAGGACGGCCGCCTCCCCTTTCCGGCGATCAATGTCAATGATTCGGTGACCAAGTCGAAATTCGACAATCTTTATGGCTGCCGGGAAAGCCTGGTGGACGGCATTCGCCGCGCCACCGACGTCATGCTAGCCGGCAAGGTGGCGGTGGTCGCCGGCTATGGCGATGTGGGCAAGGGCTCGGCCGCGTCCTTGCGCAGCGGCGGCGCCCGCGTGCTCGTCACCGAGGTCGACCCCATCTGCGCCCTGCAGGCGGCGATGGAGGGCTATGAAGTCGTCACCATGGAGGACGCGGCGCCGCGCGGCGACATTTTCGTCACCGCCACCGGCAATGTCGATGTCCTGACGCTCGACCACATGCGGGCGATGAAGGACCGCGCCATCGTTTGCAATATCGGCCATTTCGACTCGGAAATTCAGATCGGCGCGCTGCGGAACTACAAGTGGCACAATGTCAAGCCGCAGGTCGATGAGGTGGAATTTCCCGACGGCAAGCGCCTCATCGTGCTGGCCGAGGGCCGCCTCGTCAATCTGGGGTGCGCCACCGGCCATCCCAGCTTCGTCATGTCGGCCTCCTTCACCAATCAGACGCTGGCCCAGATCGAATTGTGGCGCAACGGCGCGGCCTATGAGCACAAGGTCTATACTCTGCCCAAGACGCTCGACGAGAAGGTGGCGGCCCTGCACCTCGACAAGCTGGGGGTAAAGCTCACCAAGCTGACGGCAAAGCAGGCGGCTTATATCGGGGTTGACCAAAAAGGCCCCTTCAAGCCGGCGCATTATCGTTATTAGGCGGCGGTCGCGCGCCGTTAACCCCGCGTTAACCCTCTTCGGCTTGTTCAAGGGGGATGGCGAGGGCTAGACTTGCATCCATGTTGGTGTGATGGGGAAGCGGCTTGGCGCGCTTCGAAATGATGGTGGGTGCGGCGGCGGGCTTGCCGGGAGCATGCTGGCCGGCGGCGGCCTTGGCACAGGGGCTGGCGGCGCCCTTTCCAGCGACGCCTTTGCTCGGCCTGCTCGCTTTCTTGTGGCTTGGCGCGCTTCTTGCCCTTATCGTCTCACGCCAGCGCGCCGCCCGGCGCGCCATCGCGGCGGAGCGGGCGGCGCATCTTTTATTCGACCTTGCGGCGGCGAGTCCCGACGGTTTTCTGCTGGTTGCCGCCGATGGCCAGGTCAGGCTTTCGGAACGGGCGAGGGAATGGCTTGGCCTTGGCCTTGCGCCGGGCAAATTGGAGGACCTCGCGGCGGCCGAGGGACAAGGCCTTGACCCCGCCAGCCTCGTCACGCTCGGAGACGCCGTCACCGCCCTGCGCCGGACGGGCGGCGCGCGGGTGATGGACTTGCGGGCGCAAGGCGGCAGCCGGCTGTTGAAGGCGAATTTACGCGCTGCAACCCCCCTTGCTTCCGGCGCCGCTCCAGCCATCGCCATCTGGCTGCGCGACGCGACCGAGGACCAAGCGCGCCTTGCCGCCGCACAGGCGCGGGTCGAAAAGCTGGAAACCCGGCTGCGCCGCGCCGGCGTCTTGTTCGAGGCCGCGCCCTATCCCATCTGGCTGCGCGACCGAGATCTTAAGCTTACCCATGTCAACAAGGCCTATGCCGAGGCGGTGGAGGCGTCCTCGCCCCGCGCCGCGGTCGAGCATGGCATCGAGCTTCTCGCCAATCCCTTGAGCCGCTCGGCCAAGGACGCGGCGCAAACGGCGCTTGCCGAAGGCAAGACCCAGGTCCGGACCGAACATGTGGTCATCGCCGGCCAACGCCGCGCCTTGCAAGTGCTTGACATTCCCCTTGCCGATGGCCAGGGGGTGGGCGGCTACGCCATCGACGTCACGGCGGAGGAAAGCGCCCGCGGCGAGCTCGATCGCTATACCCGGGCCCAGGCGGAAACCCTCAACATGCTGTCGACGCCGGTCGCCACCTTCGGGCCGGAAAAACAGCTTATCTATTACAACACCGCCTTTGCCGAACTTTTCCGGCTTAAGCCCGGCTTTCTTGCCGAACGGCCGCAGCACGGGGAAATCCTGGAGCGCATGCGCGACGCGCGGCGGGTGCCGGAGCAGGCCAATTTTCCCGCCTGGAAGCGCGCCGTGCTCGACCAATACACCACGTTGATCGAGCCCGCCGTCGAAACCTGGCACTTGCCCGACGAGACGACGCTGCGCGTCGTCACCCAGCCGCATCCCTTTGGCGGGCTTCTCATGCTGTTCGAGGACGTCACCGAGAGGCTGGCGCTCGAGCGCTCCTTCGACACCCTGATCAAGGTCCAGCGCGCGACCCTTGACAATCTGCAGGAGGGGGTGGCGGTGTTCGGCTCGGACGGCCATGTCAAGCTCTCCAACGATGTCTTCGGCGCATTGTGGTCGCTGCCCCGCACGGTGTTGGACGGGGCACCGCATATTTCCGACATCGTCACCTTGTGTGAGCCCCTGCTCCACGATGCGGCGGCGGCGCAGGCGCTGCATGAAACCGTGCTCGCCGCCACCGAAGGGCGGGAAACGGTGGCCGGCCGGCTCGAGCGCGCCGACGGCAAGATCGTCGATTATGGCGCGGTGCCCTTGCCCGACGGCGCCGCCCTCATGACCTTCATCGACGTCACCGATTCGGTGCGCATCGAAAAAGCGTTGCGCGACCGCAACGAAGCCCTAGAGACCGCCGACCGTTTGAAGTCGGAGTTCGTCGCCAACATGTCCTATGAGCTCCGAACCCCGCTCACCTCGATCATCGGCTTTGGCGAAATGCTGGAGCACAAATATTTCGGTCCCTTGAACGAGAAGCAGGACTCTTATGTGCGCGCCATCCTGGCTTCTTCGGACAGGCTGTTGGTGCTGATCAACGACATCCTCGACCTTGCCGTCACCGAGGCCGGCGCGATGGCGCTTGAGCTGAGCGAGATCGCGGTTGGCGAGCTGATCGACAGCGCCCTTGCCATGACCCAAGAGCAAGCGCGCGCCAAGGGCCAGCCCTTGGCCGCCGAGGTGGCGCCCGACTGCCCCACCTTCGAGGGCGACGAGCGGCGGCTCAAGCAGGTGCTCTACAACCTCATCGCCAACGCCATTCGCTTCAGCCCCGAGGGTGGGCCGATCCGCATCAACGCGGCATTGCAAGACGGCATGATCAGCCTTGCCGTGAGCGACAGCGGCATCGGCATCAAGGAGGAGGAGCGGGAAAAGGTCTTCGAGCGCTTCCGCAAGGGCTCCAACGCCGGCAATGTCAAAAGCGCCGGGCTCGGCCTTGCCCTGGTGCGCAGCTTCATCGAGCTCCACGGCGGCACGGTGAACCTGGAGAGCAGTGTGGGCAAAGGCACCACGGTGACCTGCCGCATTCCCTTGCGTCCCGCGCCGGGCGCCGGGGACGGCGCATAAACGATTCCCAAAAGGCGCCCAAATCCTTAGATTGTCCCTGGCTCGCCAGGCCGGGCGGATAGGCTTGCAGGGCCGTGGCGGGGACAAGCGAAAAACGGAAAGTTGCAAATCCCTTTGATGATGGCCCTCCCCGACAATCGCCAACCTCCCGCCTTCGCGCGCATTCCCCTGGCCGACGAAGCGGCGACGCAAAGCCTGGGCCGGGCGCTGGGTCGCCGCCTCGCGGCGGGCGATGTGATGGCGCTGGCGGGCCCCTTGGGGGTGGGCAAGTCGTCATTGGCGCGCGCGCTCATCCAAAGCTTGACCGGGGAAGAAGAGGTGCCAAGCCCCACCTTCACCCTCGCGCAGGTCTATGAGGGCGGGGAAGGCATGCCGGCCTTGTGGCATTTCGATCTCTATCGCTTGAGCGACCCGCGCGAGGCCTATGAGTTGGGCATCGAAGAGGCCTTCAGCAACGCCATCAGCCTTGTCGAATGGCCCGAGCGGCTTGGCGCCCTGCTTCCCGGCAAGGCGTTGTGGGTCGAGATGCAATTTGCCGGCGGCGGCGGGCGCGCCGTGTCCTTGCGGGGCAAGGCGGGCTGGGCGCGCCGGCTTGCCGGACTGGCGCTCGACCCATGACCGATCCGCGTCTGCGCGCCGCCCGGCCTTTTCTCGCCGCCCAGGGTTGGGGCGATGCCGCTATCACGCAAATCGCCGGGGACGCCTCCTTCCGCCGCTATTTCCGCCTCATGCGGGGAAAACAACGCGCGGTGCTGATGGACGCCCCGCCGGAGCGCGAGGAGGTGCGCCCTTTCATCGCCATCGCCCGGGCGCTCATCGCCCGGGGCTTGAGCGCCCCCACCATCCTTGCCGCCGACGCGGGGCGCGGCTTTTTGCTGCTCGAGGATCTTGGCGACCGGCTTTACGCGCCTTCATTCGCCGCCGGGCTCGATGAAGCCTGCGCCTATCAAGCGGCGACCGACGTTCTCGTCCACCTCCATGGCGCGCCGCCGCCCGCCACCCTCGCCGGCCTCGATGGCCCCTATGCCCTGCCGCTGTACGACGCTGCCCGGCTCGAGCGCGAAGTCGCCCTCTTCCTCGACTGGCTGTGGCCTTGCATCGCCGGTGCCGCGGCGCCGGCGACAATGCGCGGCGATTTTCTCGCCCGCTGGCGCCGGCTGTGGCCGCTGTTGGGGGATGCCGACTGCTGGGTCCTCCTCGACTATCATTCGCCCAACCTGATGTGGCTTGATGAGCGCGCTGGCCTTGCCCGCGTCGGCATCCTCGATTTCCAGGACGCCATGCGCGGCCATCCCGCCTACGACCTCGTCTCCCTGTTGCAGGACCCGCGCCGCGACCTCGGCCCTGGCCTCGAGGCGGCGATGCGGGCGCGCTACCTCAAGGCCCGCCCGGCGCTTGACGAGGCCGCTTTCGCCGCCGCCTACGCCCTTCTTGGCGCCCAGCGGGCGACCCGCATCCTCGGCGTCTTTACCCGGCTGTGGCGGCGCGACGCCAAGCCTGGCTATCTGCGCCACATGCCGCGTCTGTGGCGCTCTCTGGAGGCCGATCTTCAACACCCCGCGCTGGCGCCGCTCGCCGCCTGGTTCGACACCCATGTGCCGCCGTCCTTGCGCGCCGCGCCATTGCCGGGCGCGCCGGCATGAGCTGGAAGGTCAAACGCGCGATGCTGCTCGCCGCCGGGCGCGGCATGCGCATGCACCCCCTTACCATCGACCGGCCCAAGGCCTTGGTGCGGGTGGCCGGCCGGCCGCTCATCGACCACGCGCTTGGAAAGTTAGCGCAGGCCGGGGTCGCCCAGGTGGTGGTGAACCTCCACCACCATGCGGACCTTTTGGAAACCCATCTTGCCGCCCGCCGCCCGCCCCCCGCCATCATCCTTTCCGATGAGCGGCGGGCGTTGCTGGAAACCGGCGGCGGCACGGTGAAAGCCCTGCCCCATTTGGGCGACACGCCCTTTTTCGTGGTCAATGTCGATGTCCTGTGGTCCGATGGTGCTATCGATTGCTTCACCCGCCTGGCCAGCGCATGGGACGGGAGCGGGATGGATTGCCTGCTGCTTCTCGTTCCGCGGGAGCGGGCGCGCGGCCATCGCGGCGCCGGCGATTTTTTCCTCGCTGGCGACGGCCGGCTGAGCCGGCGTGGGGCCGCTCCCGCGGCGCCTTATATCTTCAGCGGCCTGCGCCTTGTCCACCCGCGCTTGTTCGCTGGCGAGAAAGTGGCGCCCTTTTCCTTCAACCGGCTGTTCGACAAGGCGCAGGCCGCCGGGCGGCTGTTCGGCCTCGTTCATGACGGCGGCTGGCATGACGTGGGAACGCCGGAGATGGTCGGCCTTGCCGAAGCCTGGCTGAAGGAGGGCCAGTCATGACCGGCCGTCCCGACCGCAGGGCGCGCCCGCGGGTTTTCTCCATAGCGAGCGGCCTTGGCTTTAGCGACAGCCTGGTCGCGGGCCTGCGCCAGCGCCATGGCGCGGCGCTGGAGGCCTTGGCGGATTTGACGCTGCTGCTGCCCAACCGGCGCGCCGTGCAGGCGGTGAGCGAGGCTTTTCTGCGGGCAAGCGAGGGCAAGGCCGCCCTGCTGCCGCGGCTGCGTCCCCTGGGCGAGGTGGAGGAGGAGGCGCTCGATTTCGAGACCGCGCTTGAAGGGGCGGAGACGCTTGCCCTTCCCCCCGCCATCTCCCCCCTGGAGCGCCAGCTCACCCTCGCCCGGCTGATCGCCCGCTGGCATGCCAGGGCCGGGCACGCGCCGGCGCTCATCCCGGCGGAGGCGGCGCGCATGGCGGCGAGCCTTGCCCAGCTCATCGACCAGGTGGAAACGGAAGGGCTCGACTGGGCCGCGCTCGAAGATTTGGCGCCGGCGCGCTTTGCCAGCCATTGGCAGGAAACCCTTGCCTTCCTTGACATCGTCACCAAGGCCTGGCCCGCGCATTTGGCGGCGGGCGGTCGTCTCGACCCCGCGGCGCGGCGCCGCCGCTTGATGCTGGCGCAAGCGCAAAGCTGGCAAGTCCGGCCGCCCACGCATCCGGTAGTCGCCGCTGGCTCCACCGGCTCGCTGCCGGCGACCGCCGCTCTTTTGAGCGTCGTCGCGCGCTTGCCCCACGGCGCCGTCATCCTTCCCGGCCTTGACGAGACCATGGAGGATGAGGAATGGCGCGCCCTTGAGCCCGACCATCCGCAATATGGCCTCAAGCGCCTGTTGGAGACGATGGGCGTCGACCGCCATGAAGTCGCGCCATGGACCGATGACGCGCCGCCCCCCGCCATCGCCCAGCGCCTCGTGGCGGTACGCCACGCCCTGCGCCAGGACGGATGGGACGGCAAGCCGGCGCCGGCGGCAGAGCTTGACCTTGAGCTTTTGGAAGCCGCCAACGAGCGGGCGGAAGCCGCCGCCATCGCCGTCATGCTGCGCGAAGCCTTGCAAACCCCTCGGCAGCGCGCCGCCCTGGTGACCCCGGACCGCAGCCTTGCCCGCCGGGTCGCCGCCGAGCTGGGCCGCTGGGGGCTGGTCATCGACGACAGCGCCGGCCAGCCGCTCGCCCGCACTGCGGTCGGCCGCTTTTTATGCCTCATCCTCGATGCGCTCACCGCCGATTTGGCGCCGGTGCCGCTGGTCGCGCTGTTGAAGCACCCCTTGTGCGCGGGCGGGCAGGACCCTGCCGATTTCCGCCGCCGGGTGCGCCGCCTGGAAATCGCCGGCCTGCGCGGGGTGCGCCCGATGGCGGGGCCCGACGGCTTTCTTGCCGCGGCGCGGGAAGCGGAGCTGGAGGCCTGGGCAGCGCGCCTCGTCGCCGCCCTGGAGCCCCTCCACATGGCGATGCGCATGCCCCGGCAATACCTGGCCACGCTTCTCGACCGCCATCTCCGCCTTGCCGAGACCCTTGCCGCCAGCGACACGGCATCCGGCGCCGAGCGGCTGTGGGCTGACGCCGATGGCGAGGCCGCCGCTGATTTCTGCGCCGACCTGCGGGCGGCGGCGAGCGCCATGGAAGCCATCCCGGGCGCCGGCTATGGCGCGCTTTTCGCCAGCCTCATGGCCCCCCACGTGGTGCGTCCCCTTGCCGGGCGCCATCCCCGCCTGGCGTTGTGGGGAACGTTGGAAGCGCGCTTGCAAAAAGCCGACCTCATGATCCTTGCCGGCCTCAATGAAGGGACCTGGCCGGCGCAAGTCACCCCCGACCCGTGGATGAGCGCGCCGATGCGCGAGGAGTTCGGCCTGCCGCCCGCCGCCCGCCGCATCGGCCTTGCTGCCCATGATTTCGTCGAAGCCCTGGGCGCGCCGCGGGTCGTCCTCACACGCGCCCTCAAAGTCGGCGGCGCGCCCACCGTGCCCTCGCGTTGGCTCAGCCGATTAAAAGCGCTTCATGGCGCACGGCTCACAAGCGCTGAGCGCTATGCCCATTGGGCGCGGGCGCTCGATGAGGCCCCCGCCGCGCCGCCCGCCATGCCGGCGCCGCGCCCGCCCTTGCACGCCCGCCCCAGCCGCTTGTCGGTCACCCAGGTGGAGCTGTGGATGCGCGACCCTTATGCGTTGTACGCCCGCGCCATCCTGGGCCTTAAACCCCTGGACCCGCTCGACGCCGACCCCGGCGCGCTCGAGCGCGGCGTCCTCATCCACACTGTCCTTGAGCGCTTCATGAAAGCCGGCGGCGGCGACGTGCCGGCCTTGCTGGCGGTGGGCGAGGAAGCTTTCGCGGCCTATGCCGCCCGGCCGGCGGTGCGCGGTTTCTGGTGGCCGCGCTTCGTCCGCATCGCCGAGTGGTTCATCGCCACGCAACGGGCACGCGCCGATGCCGGCTGGCAGGTGGCGGCGAGCGAGCGGGAAGCCGCCTTAGCAATCGCCGGCGCATCCCGCCCCTTCACCTTGACCGCCAAGGCCGACCGCATCGATCGGGGGCCTGACGGCGCGCTCGAAATCATCGACTACAAGACCGGCGGCGTGCCCACCCAGCGGCGCCTCGCCGCCGGCTTTGCCCCGCAATTGCCGCTGGAAGGGCTGCTCGCCGAGGAAGGGGCGTTTCAAGGCCTGGCGCCAGCGCCCGTTGGAGGCCTTGCCTATTGGCGCCTTGCCGGCGGCGAGACGCCGGGGCAAATCATCGCCGTCAAGGCGGCGGCGGCGCGGGTGCGCGAGGCGCGCGCCGGCTTGCTGCGCCTCATCGCCGCCTTCGCCAAGGAAACCACCCCCTATCTGCCGAGCCCGCGCCCCGACCATGCGGGACATGGCGACTATGACCATCTGGCGCGGCTTGGCGAGTGGCGCGGCCCGGCGGGCGGAGAGGAAGGATGATGCTATTCCTCACCCCCCAGCAAAAGGCGGCCGTCGAGCCCGCCGCTTGCGCCTGGGTCGAAGCGTCGGCCGGCACCGGCAAGACCCATGTGCTCACCGCCCGGCTGTTGCGCCTGATGCTTGCCGGCGGCGAGCCCGCGCGCATCCTGGCGCTTACCTTCACCAAGGCGGCGGCGGCGGAAATGGCGAACCGGGTGCTCGACCGGCTGGGTCGCTGGGCAACGCTTGAGGAAGCGGCCCTTGGCGGAGAGGTCGCGGCCCTTCTTGGCCGGCCAGCGAAGGCTGAGGACCTTGCTTGCGCGCGCGGCCTTTTCACCCGCGTTTTGAACTTGCCGCAAGGCCTTGCCATCCAGACCATTCATGCCTTTTGCCAATCGCTTCTGGGCCGCTTCCCGGTGGAAGCCGGCCTGCCGCCGCGCTTCCAGGTGATGGACGAGCGCACGGCCAGCGCCTTTCTGGGGGGTGCCCGTGACGCGCTCCTCGCCCGCGCCCGCGCCGATGCTATGCTCGGCAAGGCGCTCGACGATGTTGTGGTGCTGGCCGGCGAGCAGCAGTTCAGCAGCCTGATGGCGGCGCTTGTGGGGGAGCGGGCGCGCCTTGCCCGGCTGGCCCGCCAGCCCGGCGCGCTGGGCCTTGAGGCGGCGTTGAAGCGCGCCCTCGGCCTGGCGACGGCGGCAACCCCTGAACGCCTCATCGCGGACGCTTGCGCCGAGCCAAGCTTCGACCGGAAAGGGCTCGAGGCCCTTGCCCGGCTGCTCGCCCAAGGGAGCGCCGCGCAAGCTGAGCGGGCGGCGCTGATGGCCGCCTGGCTGGAGGCCCCCGCCGCCCAGCGCCCGGCGCTGTTGCAAAGCTATGGCGGCGCTTTCCTCACCCAGGCGGGCACGGCGCGCAAGCCGCTTCTCGACAAGAAGGCCGCCGCCGCCCATCCCCATCTTGCCGACGTGGCGCGCAGCGAAGCGGCGCGGCTGGAAAAGCTGGGCGCGGCGCTCAATTGTCTTGCCCTTGCCGCCCGCTCGGCGGCATTGTTGCAGGTGGGCCTTGCCCTTGCGGGGCTGTTCGAGGAAGCCAAGCTGCGCCACGGCCTTGTCGATTATGACGACCTCATCGCCCGCGCCGCCGAATTGCTGGCGCGCGCCGACATGGCGGCTTGGGTGCTTTACAAGCTCGATGGCGGCATCGACCATATCCTCATCGACGAGGCCCAGGACACCAACCCCGAGCAATGGCAGGTGATCGACGCCCTTGCAGCGGAGTTTTTCGCCGGGAAAAGCGCCCGCGAGAAGCCGCGCAGCGTCTTTGCCGTCGGCGATGTCAAACAGTCGATCTTCGGCTTTCAGCGCGCTGCGCCGCGGCTCTTCAACGACTATCGCCAGCGCTTTGCCGCCAAGGCCAAGGCGGCGCGCCAGCCTTTTGAGGACCTTGCCCTCGACCTTTCCTTTCGCTCCACCGATGCCGTTCTGCATCTGGTGGACGCGGTGTTCGCCGGCGAGGCGGCGCGCGGCCTTTCCTTTTCCGAACGGCGCATCAGCCATCGGCCCAGCCGGACGGGCCAGGCCGGCCAGGTTGAGCTGTGGCCCACCGTTTTGCCCGCCCCCGCTGACGAGGAGGAAAGCGACGGCTGGCGCCTGCCGCTGGCGCCGGCGGGCGTGCGCGACCCCGAGGCGCGGCTTGCCAATGATGTGGCCAGCGCCATCGCCGGCTGGATCGGGCGCCTCGCCCTTGCCAGCCGGGGTCGGCCGGCGCAGGCTGGCGACTTCATGATCTTGGTGCGCCGGCGCACCGCCTTCGTCGATTTCGTGGTGCGCGCCCTCAAATCACGGGGCGTCCCGGTTGCCGGCGTCGATCGCTTCGACTTGCTGAGCCCGATCGCGGTTCAGGACTTGATGGCGCTGGCGCAAGTCGCGGTCTTGCCGGAGGACGATCTCAGCCTTGCCTGCGTGCTCAAAGGCCCCTTCATCGGCCTTGATGAAGCGCAGCTGTTCACCCTGGCCCATGGCCGCGAGGGCAGCCTGTGGCAGGCGCTCGCCGCCCGGCGCGACGAGGACGAGGCGTTCCGCCATGCCTGGGACTTTTTAAGCAAGGCGCGGGCGCGCGCCGACTATGGCCCGCCTTATGAATTTTTCGAGGCGCTGTTGCTGGAGGATGGCGGCCGGCGCGCCCTCGCCGCGCGGCTGGGGGCGGAGGCGGAGGAAGCGATCGATGAGTTCCTCATCCAAGCCTTGGCCTTCGAGGCCACTCACCCGCCGTCGCTCGATGGCTTTCTCGCCTGGCTGCGCGCCCGCGCCTCCGAGGTGAAGCGCGACCCGGAAGACAAGGGCGATGCGGTGCGCATCCTCACCGTCCATGGCGCCAAGGGCTTGCAAGCCCCCATCGTCATCCTGCCCGATAGCTGTCAGGTGCCCAAGGACGACGCGCCGCTCCTTGACTTGAAAGGTGTTGCCGATGGCGGCGACCTGTTCCTGTGGTACAAGCGCGCGCAAGACGCCATCGGCCCGGCGGCCGCCGCCAAGGCGGCGCGCGCGGCGGAACAGATGGCGGAATATAAGCGCCTTTTATATGTCGCCCTCACCCGGGCCGAGGATCGCCTCATCGTCACCGGCTGGGAAGGCAGCCAGGGCCGCGCCAAGGGGTGTTGGTACGACCTGGTCGCCGATGGCTTCGCGCGGCTTGCCGGGGTGCAGGTGGAAAAGGGCCCGCAAGGCGAGGACGTGCGCGTTTATGCAACCGCGCAAACGGCGCCGCCCGACAGGGTGGGCGCGCGCGCATCCATCGCCCCATCCCCGCCGCTTGCCGACTGGATGCGGCACCCGCCGCCGCCAGAACCGGCGCCGCCGCGCCCGCTTGCCCCGTCCGCCGCGCTTGTGATGCCCGTGCCGCCGGCGGCAAGCCCGGTAGGCGTGGGGGGCGAGGGGGAGCCGGTGGATGTCTATCGCCGCGGCCGCTTGCTCCACCGCCTGTTGCAATATTTACCCGACGTGCCGCCCGCAAGGCGTAAGCGCGTCGCCACGGACTATCTTGCCCGCCAGGCGCCCGACTGGCCGGAGGATGCGCGCAGCCAAGCTGCGAGGGAGGTGCTTGACTTGCTTGCCCGCGCCGACCTTGCCGCTCTGTTTGGTCCCGGCAGCCGCGCCGAGGTGGCGCTGGCCGGGGTGGTGGGCGGGGTCGCCGTCAGCGGCCAGGTGGACCGGCTTGCCATCACCGGGGATAGGATCATCATCGCCGACTATAAGACCAACCGCGTGCCGCCCGCCACGCTCGACGCCGTGCCGCGCGCCTATGTGCGCCAGCTCGCCGCTTATGCCGCCGTCCTTGGCCAAATTTACCCACAGCACCGCCAGCGCGCCCTGATCATCTGGACGACGGAAGGAAAGGTCAGCGAGCTGCCCGAGGCATTGCTGCGCGCCCATGCCCCATAGCTGATTGTTCGCGATCCGAGATCGGTGCGATGCCTTGACGCTGGCCAGGCGCATCCTTAAGTTTGCCTCTCAATTCACGCCATGCCGGCCACGAGGCGGCAATGGGCGGTCATACACTCGAATGGGCGTAAAGCCCCGGGAAAGGTCAAACTCATGGCGACGACGGCGGTTTCGGACGCGGAATTTAAGGACAAGGTGCTGAAGTCAGGAAAGCCGGTCCTTGTGGATTTCTGGGCCGAATGGTGCGGCCCGTGCCGCCAGATCGGCCCTTCGCTCGAGGAGATCGCCACCGAGATGGGCGACCGGCTGACCGTCGCCAAGATCAATATCGACCACAACCCCGAGGCCCCCATGCGCTATGGCGTGCGCGGCATTCCCACCATGATCCTGTTCCGCGATGGCGAAGTGCGGGCGACCAAGGTGGGGGCGTTGCCTAAGTCCAAGATCGTCGAGTGGCTGGAGGATAACCTCGCTTAAGGCTTGGCGCGCGCCTTACGGCGCCACCGCAAAGCAGGGTTGTTTCTTGGCGCCGAGTGCGGCGCAAGCGGCGCTGGCGGCGGCCTTGTCGGCGAAGGGGCCGGCCTGGACGCGGTAAAAGACGCCTTTATCGCCAAGGTCGGCCTCCTCCACAATCAAGGACAGACCGCCGAGCGTTGCGCCATGGCGTTCTTGCAGGGCACGCCACGCCGCCTCCGCTTGGCTCCGGTCGCGAAACGCCGCCAATTGAATGCGCCATTGCCCCTCGCCCGCCAGCGCGGAAGGGACGCCCGGCGCGGCGGCGGCAGGGGCTTGGGCGGGGGCGGCATCGGCTGGCGCCGCGCCTGGCGTTGGCGTCTCGCGCGGTGCGGGCAGGGCGTCAGCTCCCTCAAGCGCGACCGCTGGCGCTGTCCCGGCGCTTTTTTCCTCGGCCGGCCCTCTATGGCCTTGTTCCGGTGAGATTGCCGCCGGCTGCGGGCGCACGAGGTCGCCAGCCATCAGCTTGCCGGCCTCCACCTCGGCGGACGACAGGTGGCGCAGCATTTCCTGCTCCGCCGTCGCCGCCTCGGCGATACCGCCGGCAACCGCCAGCGACATCCAGGCATAGGCGGTGGCCCAGTCCCTGGTCACATGGTCGCCGTTGAAATAAAGGACGCCCAGCATGTATTGCGAGCGGGCATCGCCATTGGCCGCCGCCTCCTGCCACCAGTGAAGCGCTTGCGGGATATCCTGCAAGGGTGGCTCGGCGAAATAATAGAGCGTGCCAAGATTGCCTTGCGCGGCAACATGGCCCAATCGTGCGGCGCGGCCGTAATAATGCTCGGCTTGGCCAAGGTCGGCCTTCACCCCGCGGCCCAGGCGATAGACCTGGCCGAGAAAAAACAAGGCATAGGGGTTGTCGGCGGCGGCTTCCGGCAACCATTCCCGGATCGCCCCCTCATAATCGCCGGCCTCGTATTTGCGCACGCCGTCATGGACATCCGCGGCAGAGCCGGCGATGCCTGCGGCTGAGGCCACGGCCATCAGCAGAACGGTGCGAAAAAAGGACTTTCTCAGCGACAGCATCAACCCCGGCTCCCATGTGGCATGCCCATCTTATCACGGCGTTTCTGGCTATTAACCATAACCAAAAGATTAAGGCAACGCGGCGGTCGAGAATGTACAGCCATGGTTATTTTCCAATAAACATAAAAAATTGCCGAGAAATTTAAGCAATATGGAGACAATCAATAAAAGCGCTAAGCCGCGCCAATTTACGGTTTCTTAAAAGCCGCGCGCCTTTAATTGGCGGATATAGACCCGCAGCATCAAGCGGATAGTGGGGTGATGAGAGCATAAGCCCAACTGCCGCGTGATCAGCCGGGTCCAAGCCATTGAGGACAAGCCATGCGTGTTGTGGCCTTCGCATCACAAAAGGGCGGCTCGGGCAAGACGACGTTGAGCGGGCACATCGCGGTCGCCGCGGAGCTGGCCGGGCATGGCCCGGTCGTGCTGATCGACACCGACCCGCAAGGCAGCCTGGCGGCTTGGTGGAACGAGCGGGAAAATCCCACCCCGGCCTTTGCCCAGGCATCCATTGCCCGCTTGACCGCCGATCTTGAAGACTTACGCCAGCAGGGCTTCAAGCTTGCCATCATCGATACCCCGCCGGCGATCACCATGGCGATCCAAAGCGTGGTCGCCGTCGCCGAGCTCATCGTCGTGCCGACTCGCCCCAGCCCGCATGACTTGCGTGCCGCCGGCGCCACCGTGGAGCTCGTCGAGCGGGCCGGCAAGTCGCTGATTTTCATCGTCAACGCAGCAACGCCCAGGGCGCGGATTTCCACCGAGGCGGCGATCGCCTTGTCGCAACATGGCACGGTGGCGCCGATCACCCTGCATCACCGGACCGATTTCGCCGCCTCGATGATCGATGGCCGCACCGTGATGGAGCTCAATCCCGAGTCGCCATCGGCCCATGAGGTGATGGAGCTGTGGGCCTATCTGGCAGACAGGCTGGAGAAGAATTTCCGCCGCACCGTATTCCAGGGGCGCGCTGGCGCCACCGGTCCGGCGGCGACGGTGCGCGCGGGCTTTGGCCGGCGCTCCAATGGCCTTGGCGCGGCTTGAAAAGGGGAGCGTAGTCATGAAAGCGGCTGCCAGTTTGACCGCGGCCCTGCTGGCAAGGAAGGGCAATGCCGCGCCTTTCGGCGCGCAAGGCCCTGGCGCCAATGGCGCTATTGCGGTCTTGCCGCAAGCGGCCGATGGCGGGACGCTAAGCGTGTATGCCCCCGCCGAGGGCGCCCGGCGCGTCGCCATGACCTTGCGGCTCGACCCGCAGCGCCATCTGCGCCTGCGGCTTCTTTCCGCTCTCGCTGGCCGGTCCTGCCAGGCGCTTCTCATTGAAGCGCTGGATGGCTATTTGGCGGAAAAATCCAGCGATCTTGATTCCCATGCCCTGCGCTGCCTTAGGCAAACCGGCATCGACGGGACCTGATCCTTATAGCAGCAAGAAAAGAGCCAGGCAGCATGACCTCAGTCCTTTCCCCGACAAGCTCCTTAGCGCCGGCATGGCGCCGCCGCCTTGCGCAAGCGAGCGCGCTGGCCATCGCCGTCGCGCTCGGGGCGTGCGCCCGCAACGCCAATGTGGAAACCGCGCTGAAGGCGCAGGGCCGCATCGAACGCTCGACCCTGGTGCAGTTGGCGCAAGGCGCGGCGGCGCGGGGCGAGCACTATGCCGCCATACCGCTGTTCCGCCGGGCGCATATGCAGGACAGCGGCGCCGCCGCGCCGCTCATCGGCCTTGGCCGGTCGCTCGTCGCCGTCGGCCAATATGGCGAGGCGGTCAAGGTCTTCACCAAGGCCACGGCCAAGGAGAAATCCGCCGCCGCCTTTGCCGGGTTGGGCGCCGCCCTTCTTTACACCGGCGACTATGGGAGCGCGGTTGATGCCTATCGCCAAGCGAGCGCTTTGGGCGCCAATGACGCCGCCGCCCATGCCGGCCTTGGCGTCGCCCTCGACGCCGCCGGACGCCATGACGAGGCGCTGGCGGTGTTCCGCCGCGCCGCCGCCGATTTTCCCAACGCTCTCGACATTCGCTCCAACCTCGGCCTGTCGCTTGCCTTGCATGGCGAGGCGCCGGCCGCCCTCGATATCCTGGAGGCGGTGGTGCGGGCGCCACAATCGACGGCCCGCCACCGGCAGAATCTGGCGCTTGCCTATGCTCTGGCCGGCGATGTGAAGCGCGCTGCGGCGATGGCCGCCATCGACCTCGACCGGGACGGCGTCATCGCCAATCTCAGCTATGTCGAAGCCCTGCGCGGCTTGCCCGAAAACGCGCGCATGGCGGCGGTTTTGGGCAGTGGCGTGGAGCCGGTGCGCACCATCGAGGGCCATCCGCGGCGTGGGCTCATGGCGGACGATGCCTGGGCGCGGGCGACGGTCGCCCGGCTGCTGCCGCAGCGCGTCGCCGCCGTCACCGAACCAGCGCCGGCGCCAGCCCCGGAGGAAGAGAGCCAGCCCCAAGACCCCGTCGCCTTGGGCGGCGTTCCCCCCTTGATGGACCCCAGCGGCTGGGCGGTGCAAATCGCCGCCTATCGCAAACTGGCGCATCTGGCGCCCGGCTGGCGTTATCTTTCCAGCAAATACGCCGATATCATCGGCCATCTCGAGCCGCGCCGCTCGGAAGTGACGCATCCGCCCGCGACCACCGGGCCGGTCGGTTTTTTCTATCGCCTGAACGCCGGCCCCTTGACCAGCGCCGAGGAAGCGAAAGCCGTCTGCGCCGCGCTCCACGCGCGGGGCGGCGTATGCTGGGTGCGCCCGCCCGAACCGGCCGAGGGCCACTTGCCCGACGACCCGGCGGTGGACGAAAACTTCACCATGAACGCCGACCATGACGCGGTGATGAACGTAATGGCGCAGTCGGTGGTGGCGGCGGCGCCCAGCCTCGATCTTCGGCCGCTCCCCGACACCGCCATCGCTGCGCCGCCGCTCAAGGCGGAGACAGCGCCGCCGCTCGTTGCCGAAGAACCACAGCCGCAAGCGGTGGCGGTTGCCGTCGGCGCGCCGGCGCAAGACGCCGCAGCGCCCTTGCCGGCGACCGTCGAGGCAAGGGCGGCGACTTTTGCCAGTGCCGAAGCAGCGCCGCAGGAGGCGCCGGCCCTGAGCTTTGGTGGCGACCCGATGATGGCGCCAGAGGGCGACGCGGCAGCGCCTGATCTTGCCGCCGCAGCCATGGCGCCGCCCCCGGAGGCGGCCGTCGCAGCCGCCGGCAAGCAAGACGTTGAAAGCATTCCCGCCAATTTCGGGGATCGCGGCATGGTGCGTCTGGGGCCGCCGCCCAAGCCGGCGATCGACGTGGCCGCGGCCTTCGAGGAAGCGGAGGCGGGCCAATTCGAAGAAAGCGGCTTTACCTTCACCACCGGGCTTCCCGCCATGCCGGAGGCAAAAACCGTGTTGCCGGTGGACGAGGCGGCCGACGGCGCCCCCAGCAAGGTTTCGCCGCCGCCGTTCTTCACGCCCTGACGGCCATCGCCTGGTAAGGCGATCAGGCGGCGTTGGCCTGGCTTGCCGCCAGCAAGGCGTAAAGCGCGTCCGAATCCTTGGTTCCCCGCAGCTTGTCGCAGGTCGCCTTATCGCGCAGCAGGCGGGAAATGCGCGCCAGGGCCTTCAAATGATCGGCCCCGGCATTGTCGGGCGCGAGGAGAAGGAAGATGAGGTCGACGGGCTGACCGTCGATCGATTCAAAATCCACGGGCTTGGCAAGGCGGGCGAAGACGCCGATGATGCGCTCCAGCGCGGGCAGTTTGCCGTGAGGGATGGCGACCCCCTGGCCAACCCCGGTGGTGCCCAGCCGTTCCCGTTCGAACAGGACGGTGAAAATGTCGCGCTCTTCCAGCTCTGTGAGCTGCGCCGCCTTGGCGGCCAGCAATTGCAGAACCTGCTTTTTGCTGGTGGCCTTCAAGTCGGCCATCACCGCGTCCGGTGAGATGAGATCGGGAATGTCCATGACAAGGCCCCTATGCTGCCAACGCCGCCTCTTGAGGCCGGGCGGCTGTGCTCATTTGCTTGCGGGGGAAGGGTCGATCCAGCCGATATTGCCGTCGGGCCGGCGATAGACCACGTTGAGCGCGTTGGAGCGGCTGTTGCGAAACATGAAGGCCGGCGCGTCGGCAAGGTTCATCAGCATGACGGCATCGCCCACCGAGACCACCGGAATATCGGTGCGGGTCTCGGCGATGATGATGGGCTGATCGTCCTTGTCCGTCTCCTCCTCCTCGCCCTCGCCGACTGCGGCCAGCACATAATTGGCGGCGCTTTCAAGGCTCAGCGCCTTCCTCTCCGCATGATGATGGTTCTTGAGGCGGCGCTTATAACGGCGAAGCTGCTTTTCGATTTTCTCGGCGGCATCGTCGAAGGCGGCATAGGCATCGCCCGCCTCGCCCCGGCTTTTGAGCGACACCCCTTGATTGGCGTGCAGGGTGCAATCGACCTGGAACATATGGTGTTCCTTGGATAGGGTGACGTTCGCGGCGAGGCTGCGGCTGAAATATTTGCTCGCTCCCGCCTCGAGGCGGGCGGCCACATGATCGCGAAAGGCGTCGCCAAGATCGACATTCCGCCCGGAAATTCGGATATCCATTGTTTGTCTTTTCCCGCACTGAGGTTACGACACGCCTTGTCAGCATCCTCCGCGCCCAGCGATGCTCCTGCCATGGAGGCCGTGCGGCCCATGGCAAACGCATCGTCATTTGGTCGTCGGGCGCCCTTGATGTCCGCCGCTGCCGCGCATCGGAAGGACAGGCCGCCCGCCAAGTCCTGCGGAGGCGCGGAACATAGGCATGCGCCTCGGGGCTGTCAACACACAGCCCCTCCATTCCCTCCGCCGCGTCTCTCCCCTCAAGACGAGTGAAAAAGCACCCGCCCGTGTAACGTTGTTATCCGTCCGCTGATCCGGGCCCTAAATGTTGTTGCGTCGCATTTTCTACAACCAACCGCTATCCCTTTGGTCGGGAAATGCTTTAGCCCGCCAGCTTTTTCGCCCGCCGCCGCTGCACGCTCGAGGGAATGCGCATCGCCTCCCGGTATTTTGCAACGGTGCGGCGGGCTATATCAATCTCTTCCGCTTGCAGAATCTCGACGATGCGGTCGTCGGAAAGGACCGCATCGGGACTTTCGCTGTCGATGAGTTCGCGAATGCGATCGCGCACCGCCTCGGCCGAATGGTCGGCCGCCCCCGAGGCCGAGGCAATGGCGGCGGTGAAAAAATACTTAAGCTCGAAAACGCCGCGACTGCAGGCGAGAAACTTGTTGGCGGTGACTCGGCTGACCGTGCTTTCGTGCATGTTGATGGCATCGGCGATGGCGCGCAGGTTCAAGGGCCGCAGGTGCCGCACCCCGTGCTCGAAAAACGCTTCCTGTTGGCGCACCAGCTCGGTGGCCACCTTCAAAATGGTCCGCGCCCGCTGGTCCAGCGCCTTGATCAGCCAGTTGGCGGAATTGAGGCATTCCGAAAGGAAAGCCTTGGCCTGCTTGTCGCCATTGTGCGTCGTGAGCTCGCTATAATAGCGCCGGTTGACCAATATCCGGGGCAAGGTCGCGCTGTTCAGCTCCACATGCCAGGCTCCGGCGGCATTGCGCTGGATGAAAATATCGGGCGCCACGGTTTGCGCCGTTTCGCCGCCGAAGGCGAGCCCCGGCTTGGGGTTGAGGGCCTGGACCTCGCGGATCATGTCGGCAAGATCCTCCGCCGAGATCTGGCACAGCCGTTTGAGCGCGGCAAGATCGCGGCGCGCCAGAAGATCGAGATTGTCCAACAGCGCGTTCATCGCCGGGTCCAGGCGATCGCGCTCACGCTGCTGGATTTTCAAGCACTCCGCAAGGTTGCGCGCGCACACGCCAGCAGGATCGAAGCTTTGCAAAAGGCTTAGCGCGCGCTCGACGTCCGCGTCCGCGCAGCCAAGCCGCGCTGGCATGTCCGCAAGCTCCGCAGCGTTGACATAACCCGCCTCGTCAACCAGGTCGATGATATGGCCGCCGATCATCCGCAAAGCCGGATCATCGACGGCGCAGCCCAACTGCGCCCATAGATGGTCCTGCAGGCTGACGGTTTCCGACAGGGTGGCCTCAAAGCTTGTCTCGCGCTCGCCGCCGCCGCCCTCGATGCGCCCGGCGCCATTGAGGCCAAGGCCGTCGCCGCCCAGCGCCATGCCCTGGTCGGCGGCGCTGTCATGGTTGTAAACCGTCTCGGAAAGGTCGGCATCGAGCGGCGCCTCGGCGTCGCTCACGGCCTTGTCGGTGTTAAGCGCGGCATCTGCCGCCAGCACGCCATCGTCACCGGGATCGGAAATATCAGCGCCATCGTCCGCCTCGCTGGCCGCCCCCTCGCTGGCCGCCTCGCTGGCGCCCCCTTCCTCTTCCGCCAGCTCCAAGAGGGGGTTGCGCTCCAGCTCCTCGGCGACGAAGGCGGCAAGCTCGATGTTGTTGAGCTGCAACAGCTTGATCGCCTGCTGCAGCTGGGGTGTCATCACCAGCTGCTGGCTTTGGCGCAGGTCGAGGCGGGGGGTCAGTGCCATGCCGGCCTTCCCTAGCGCGCAAAGCCCTGGCCGAGATAAACCCGGCGGACCTCTTCGTTTTCGACGATCTTGGCGGGGTCGCCTTCATCGAGCACCCGGCCGTCGTAAATGATGTAGGCGCGGTCGATGATGTCGAGGGTCTCGCGCACATTATGGTCGGTGATGAGAACCCCGATGCCACGGTCCTTCAAATGCGCCACCAGGGCGCGGATGTCGCCGATGGTGATGGGGTCGATGCCGGCGAAGGGCTCGTCAAGAAGGATGATCGACGGCCGGCCAGCCAGCGCCCGGGCAATCTCGCACCGCCGCCGCTCGCCGCCGGACAGGGCCAGCGCCGAGGTGCGCCGCAGATGAGCGATGGAAAACTCCTCCAGAAGTTCGTTGAGCGCCTGTTCGCGGCGCTTGCGGTTGGGTTCCACCACCTCGAGGACGGCGCAGATGTTCTCCTCCACCGTGAGGCCACGGAAGATCGAGGTCTCCTGCGGCAGATAGCCGATCCCCATGGCCGCCCGCCGATACATGGGCAATCTGGTGACGTTGACGCCATCGAGCAGAATATCGCCGCGGTCGGGCTCGATAAGGCCGACGATGGAGTAAAAGCAGGTGGTCTTGCCCGCGCCGTTGGGGCCGAGCAGGCCAACCACCTCGCCCCGCCGAACTTTGAGCGAGACATCGCGCAAGACCAGGCGCTTGGCGTAGCTTTTGGCGATGGAGCGCACGTCAAGGCCCGTGTTCCGGGCCGTTGCCGTCGCTTCCCGTTCTTGTGTCATGACGCCATCCATCGGGCGAGTTCCATCCTCTTCCCACATCGCCGCCGACGCTTCCTATAAAAGCGCGGAGGCCTTAACAAAGCGTAGTTTACACGCAAATTGGCGCAAAATATGCATAGCCTTAATGCCCGCGCTGGCACAAAGAGAAAAGACGCCTGCGCACGGCATGGCTTGGCGGCGGCTTGTCGGCTCGGTGGAATGCCTGTTAAGGGCCGGGGCTGATGGTCGTGGGAGCGCTGTCCTCTGGTTTCTGCTCGTCTTTTTTCGGCACCGTGAAGCGGCCGCGCACCCGCTCCGGGACCGCGCCCTCGGCGCCGTCGAGGGTGGTAAGGCCGGTGCGCAGATTAAGCTCCAGGCGATCACCCGTCAGTTGCGCATCGCCGCGCAGCATTTCCACCCGGCCGCCGAGGGTGATGACTTCCTTTTCCACATCATAGACCCCCCATTGGCTGACCACCGTCTCGGAGGGCGAGGCAAGGGTGACGCCGCCCTGCGCGTCAAGGCGCAGGATCTGCAATTGATTGCCGGTCTCATCGCCGCGATCGTAATAGACCCGCAACTGATCGGCGTTCAGGCGCAAATCGCCCTGCACCGCCCGCACATCGCCCGCGAAGATCGCCACATTGGCGCGTTCCTGGACCTCGACCCGGTCGGCGTCGATGTCGATGGGGCCTTCGGCGTTGTGGCTTTTCAACGCCGAAACCTGCTGTCCGGACGCGGGCGCGGCAAAGCCAAGGCCAGCAAGAAGAACGCAAGCAATAAGGGGGCGATGAAGGGTCATGGTCGGGTTGTATCCTGTGCGGTCTTCTTGTCAAGCGTGGGCGACTCGTCAAGGGTGGCGCGGCGCGGCACGATATGGGCCTTGACCCCGCCGAGAAAGGCCAGCCTGTCCTGGTCGATGTCGGCGTCAAAGCCTTGCGCTTCGAAATGGCCGAGAGGACCCTCGCCGACCACCGGCCTGGCGCTGGTCACGCGCCGGGTTTCAAGGTCGATGCTGGCATCCGCGGCGGCCAGGCGATAGCCGTTGCTTGCCGTCACCGTCACCGCGCCCACCAGGCCCAGGGTCTTGCGCTCGGGATAATAGGCGCCTTCATTGGCGTGGGAGACGACCTCGACCCCCTCATTCAAGGTCATGTAGGCGCTGATTTCGCTCAACGAGACTTTTTCGTCATCGCCGCTGTGCTGGAGCGCCGAGGCAGCCTCGATGATGAACGGCCGGCCGGCCGAATCGACGCCGAAATAACGCGGCTTGATCATGCGCATTTGCTCTGGCGACAGCCGGACCTTGTCGATCGCCAGGAGAAAGGACATCTCGCGCGGGTTAAATAGCGGCCAGCCAACCACCAGAAGGGCAAGGGCAAGGGCGATGGCCGGCAAAACGATGCGCATGATGGCGATGAAGCGGTCGTAGCCGCCGCCGGGGCGCAGGCTCAGGCGCTCCTCGCGGCTGGCCGCGCCGCTTGGGCTAAGCTTGAGATAATGATGCTGTCGCGTGGCCATGGGCGGGCCCGGCTCCGTCATATCGCTGGTCAGCCCTCTACGCCGCTTGGCGCCCAAAGCCAAGCCTGAAGCGTCGAGGAGCGCGGTTTGCAGGCCAAAGCCCGTCCCCGCCATCAGCCGCGATGGTCGAGGATGTCGGGCTCGGTGTAGCCCAAAAGGTCGAGCACGGCGCGGGTGGGCAGAAAATCAAAGCAGGCCTGGGCCAGGGCCACGCGCCCCTCCCGCTCGAGCCGGCGATCGAGCTCTACTTTAAGGGCGTGAAGATGCAGCACATCGGCGGCGGCGTAGCTGCGCTGCGCTTCGCTGATCTCCTCGGCGCCCCAGTCGGAGGACTGTTGCTGCTTTGATAAGTCGATGCCGAGCAGATCCTTGGCCAAATCCTTCAAGCCATGGCGGTCGGTAAAGGTGCGGATGAGCTTGGACGCCACCTTGGTGCAATAAACCGGGGTGGCCATGACGCCCAGATAATGGTGCAAGACCGCAAGGTCGAAACGGGCGAAATGATAAATCTTGAGAACCGCCGGGTCGGCCAGCAGCGCCTTGAGATTGGGCGCGTCATAGCAGCCCGGAGCAAGACGCACCAGATGCGCATCGCCATCCCCCGCCGACAATTGCACGAGGCATAAACGGTCGCGGTGGGGATTAAGCCCCATGGTTTCGGTATCGACGGCGATGGCGGGCCCGGTGAGCGCGCCAGCCGGCAGGTCGTTTTCATGAAAGTGAATGGTCACGATGGGCTGTTTCCATTGTTGCCTGAGGCCCTTGCCCGCAGGCCATGCTCGGAAGAGGGCTCGAATGCTGTGTTAAGTTATTGGTATGTTTAACTTTCATGAAAATCACATGAGAAACTTACCTCCCCAATCACCCCCGTTTCGGCCCCGCCGTCGCGCCGGCATGGCGGTATTTGACCGTGGGGCGGGGCGATTCTTTGGCAAGCACAGATCACGGTGGCTCTGGTTCTAATACACTATGTGTGCCGATGAAAGACACAAGGTGGGCCGGCGGCATAAGTTGGACACCTTAAAGAACCGCCCTTTTGTGCTCTGACTTCCTCGCCGCTCGGCGGCGCTCCTCAAATATGGCTATATATTCTGCGGTGCTCACCTTCGCGGCTCCTGGTCAGATCAGCAAAATCTTCGGTTCTTCAAGGTGTCCAACACTCTATCGACTCTCGTGTGGTTTTGGATTTGAAGTTCGTTTGCGAGCATGCCCCCGATAATGGAACGCACTTCAAATCCACCACAGGAAGGTTCGGACTCTTTAAAGCCACTGCATGATGGCAACGACGACGCACAAGACGGCCATGTCTTTCCGCGGCCTCTGTGGCCGTTATAACCGGCCGTTGAAATTTGACCGGTGATGTCTTATATTGAGGGTCCTGCCCAGGCCGGCGACCTGGGGTGTCCGACAGTCGGGCAGGCGACCTGCAAGGACAGCCGATCGCCGATATGAGCCCGGAGGTTCAGCCTCCGGGTTCTGTCGTTTTGGGCCGGCGCCAAGCGAGCGTGCCGGAACGACGCCCCGGGATAGCGTTGACTTCGTCCGCTTGGAAGGCGGTCGTGCCCACCCAGCCATTGCGGCCGATCTTGCCGCCGGGGAGCGCAGGGCGCGGCGTTGCGCATGGTGATGTCGGTCAACCCCATGAGTCGCGCCTGGGGCTACTTGGACCCCGCCCATGAAACAGCCCGAATTTTAGTCACTCCAAAATAGGCGGACAAAGCCACGGGTGGCCCCGGAAAGCAGCGCGCGCACCCGCGTCGAAAACCCGTTTCCTTCCCGGAGCTTATCGGACTTTTTCGGACAATCTAGGAAAATAGAGTGGTGCCCAGGAGAGGACTCGAACCTCCACGACCTTGCGATCGCTAGCACCTGAAGCTAGTGCGTCTACCAATTCCGCCACCTGGGCTTCTCTGAAGCGTGGGCCGGGTAGCTACTGTGCGGGTCATGCGATGTCAAGCCCAGAGGCTTTGCCGAGCGTGCGGCATTGTTGTACTGGACGGCCTCTCCATTGGGCCATAGAAGAGTGAAAGCTCTGTTGTTCGTGGATGAAGGCGTGGGCTATGGCGCAAGACCTTTACACCCTTATCGGCGGCTCCGGCTTCATCGGCCGTTATGTCGTCCAGGAGCTGGCGGCCCAGGGTCATCGCCTGCGCATCGCCGTGCGCCATCCCGACGCCGCCTTGTTCCTGCAACCCCTGGGCGCGGTAGGGCAGATCCAACTGGTTGGCGCCAATGTCCGGACGCCGGCCTCCATCGCCCACGCTGTCGAAGGCGCTGCCTGCGTCGTCAACCTTGCCGGCATCTTGTATGAGCAAAGCCGCCAGACCTTTGACGGGGTGCAAGGGGAGGGGGCGGGGGTGGTCGCCGCCGCTGCCGCCAAGGCCGGTGTGCGCCGCTTGGTTCATGTTTCGGCGCTGGGCGCTGACGCCGCCGCGCCGTCGCGCTATGCCCGCGCCAAGGCGGCGGGCGAAGCGGCGGTAAGGGCGGCCTTCCCCGAGGCCACCATCGTGCGGCCGTCCCTTGTTTTCGGACCCGAGGACCAGTTCTTCAACCGCTTCGCCGCCATGGCGCGGTTTTCCCCCGTTCTGCCTTTGATTGGCGGCGAGACGCGCTTCCAGCCGGTCTATGTGCGCGATGTGGCGCAGGCCATTGTCGCCGCCCTTACGCTGCCGGAGGCGCAAGGGACGACCTATGAGCTGGGCGGCCCCGGCGTCTATACCATGCGCGCGCTTATGGAGTTCATCCTCGAGCAAAGCTGGCGCCGCCGTCTGCTGGTGCCCGTACCATTGGCGCTGGCCAAGCTGATGGGCGCCGTTCTCGGGGTTTTCCCAAGGCCGCAACTGACGTCGGACCAGGTGCGGCTGCTGCAGCGCGACAATGTGGTGACGCAAGGCGCCAAAGGCCTTGCCGATTTGGGGGTTGCGGCAACGCCGCTCGAGGCCGTGGTGCCGCGCCAGCTGGTGCGCCATCGCCCCCATGGCCGCTATAGCCGGAAGGCCGCCTGAGCCTCATTCAGGCAAAGGCGAAAAGCGCCAGCCCCAGGGCGAGGCGATAGATGACGAAGATGGTCATCGAGGCGTGCCTTAACCAGCGCATGAGGAAAGCCATGGCGGCGAGCGCTGCGAAAAAGGTCATGATGCCGGCGATCAGCGCGTCGTGCTGATAGGCGGCGCCGGCTTCTAAAAGATCCTTGCCGACGAGAAGCCCCGCTCCCGCCACCGCAGGGATCGATAAGAGAAAGGAAAAGCGCGCCGCTTCCGGCCGGGCGAAGCCGAGGAAGCGGGCCATGGTCATGGTGACGCCGGAGCGCGAGGTGCCGGGGACAAGGGCAAGGGCCTGCGCGGCGCCCACCAACAGGGCGTCCTTTAAGGTCATGTCCTCGAAGGCGCGCGTCTCCCGCCCCCAGCGATCGGCCACCCACAGGATGAGGCCATAGACGATGAGGTTGGTCGCCACCACATGGGTGGCGCGAAACTGCGCGCTAAGGTCGAGCGCGGTAAAGGCGGCGCCGACGATGACGGCGGGAACGGTGCCCGCGACAAGATACCAGAACCAGCGTCGTTCGCCGCCATGGCGCTGCCGGACGAGGCCAAGCGAGGCAAGGCCGCCGCGGGTCAGCGCCGTCACGTCGCGCAGAAAATAGACGATGATGGCGGCCAGCGTTGCCACATGCACCGCGACATCGATCGCCAGCCCCTGGTCGGGCATGCCGGTGAGCTGCGGCAGAAGGATCAAATGACCGGAGGAGGAAATGGGCAAAAATTCGGTGATGCCTTGCAAGACGGCGATCAGAAACAACTGCAGCCAAGTCATAAAATGCTCCGCTTGGGTCCGTGCGCGGCGGTCGACCGTTGCTTCCTATGGCATGGCCTGGGCGAAAGCGCACGGGTCTTTACGCGGAAAAAAAGTTCCGAAACGGAAATATTTAAACATGGAATTCCACTATATTCTAATAGCAAGCATAAATAAAATCATATTAGGTAATAGATGCTGACATTAATATGCGTGTTTTTTCTTTTATTGCTGCTTTCTTGCTGTTATGATCCGCAAAATTTCGCATCTCGGGAACGCGCCGGCGGCGGTCACCCTGGTGGCCGGCGGTGAATGGTTGGGCGCGTCCTGTCATGGACAGGGCTTGACGATCATGGTTTTGCCGGCGGGGCGTCCCGGCGACGGGACAGAAGGGAGAGAGAAAAGGGCATGACCCTTTCGGACGCTGGGGTTCCTTGATGGGTGCGGCGACAGGATAAAGGATCAACGGGTGACGCGGGACCGCATGCTCAAATTCATAAGCCAGGCGCAAGCCATGCCGGACAAGCGCCCGGCGCAAAAGCGCGTCCGTGACTTTGCCGAGATCTATGCCGACTTCGCCGCGCAAAAGGCGGCCGAGCAGGCAGCGCGCTGCAGCCAATGCGGCGTTCCCTTTTGCCAGATCCATTGCCCGCTGCAAAACAATATTCCCGATTGGTTGAAACTCACCGCCGAGGGCCGCCTGCGGGAAGCCTATGCGCTGTCCGCGGCGACCAACACCATGCCGGAGATTTGCGGCCGCATCTGCCCCCAGGACCGCCTGTGCGAAGGCAATTGCGTCATCGAGAAGGGCTTTTCCGCGGTCACCATCGGCGCGGTGGAAAAATATCTCACCGAGACCGCATGGACCGAAGGCTGGGTCGCGCCGCTGCGGCCAACCCAAATGCGGGAGCAATCGGTGGGCATCATCGGCGCCGGCCCGGCCGGGCTTGCCGCGGCCGAGGAATGCCGCAAGCAGGGCTATAAGGTCGCCGTCTATGACCGCCACGACCGGGCGGGCGGGCTGCTCGTCTACGGCATTCCCAACTTCAAGCTGGACAAGGCGGTGGTCGCCCGCCGTGTCGCGCGGCTGGTGGAGGGCGGCATCGCCTTTCACCTCAATACCGAGGTGGGCCGTGATCTCAGCCTTGCCGATGTGCGCGCCCGCCATGACGCGGTGCTCATCGCCACCGGCGTCTATCAGGCGCGGGCGTTGAAAGCCCCCGGGGTCGGCCTCCCCCAGATCGAGGCGGCGCTCCCCTATCTCATCGCCGCCAACCGCAAGGGCCTTGGCGATGAAGTGCCGGCTTTCGATGACGGCCGGCTCGATGCGGCGGGCAAGCATGTGGTGGTGATCGGCGGCGGCGATACCGCGATGGATTGCGTGCGCACCGCGGTCCGGCAGGGCGCGAGGTCGGTCAAATGCCTCTACCGCCGCGACCGCGCCAACATGCCGGGCTCGGCCCGGGAAGTCGTCCATGCCGAGGAGGAAGGGGTCGAGTTCGTCTGGCTCACCGCGCCGCATGCCTTCATCGGCAAGAGCCGGGTCACCGCCGTCCAGGCCCACGCCATGCGCCTTGGCACCCCCGACGCCAGCGGGCGGGCGCGGCCCGAGGTGGTGCCGGGGGGGCGCGCAAGCCATAAGGCGGACCTCGTCATCCTGGCCTTGGGCTTCGACCCCGAGGATTTGCCTGCGCGTTTAGCCGCCCCTGACTTGGGCGTCACCCGCTGGGCAACGCTCAAAGTGGCGCCGCAAACGCTGGCGACCAACCTTGACGGGGTCTTTGCCGCCGGCGACATCGTGCGCGGCGCTTCCCTTGTCGTCTGGGCGATCCGGGACGGGCGCGACGCGGCGGCGGCGATCCACCGTTATCTCTTGGCCAAGGCGGGCACGGCGCAGGCCGTCGCCGCCCAATGACGAAAGACTGTGCCGCCATGAACGCCTCCGCCTGGTTCAACGAACGCGCCCGCCTTGCCCGCCAGGGGCTCTATGACCCGGCGGACGAGCATGACGCTTGCGGCGTCGGCTTTATCGCCGCCATCGACGGCAAGCCGCGGCGCGAGGTGGTCGAGCGCGCCATCGAGGCGTTGAAGGCGGTATGGCACCGCGGCGCGGTGGACGCCGACGGCAAGACCGGTGATGGCGCCGGCATTCATGTGGACATTCCGCACGCTTTTTTCCGCGAACATGTGGAACATACCGGTCATCGGGCGCGAGAAGGAGCGATCGGCGTTGGCCAGGTGTTCCTGCCGCGCACCGACATGGCGGCCCAGGAAAGCTGCCGCACCATCGTCGAGACCGAGATCATTCGCTTCGGCTATGAAATCTACGGTTGGCGCCAGGTGCCGGTGAATGTCGAGGTGATCGGCGACAAAGCCAAGCTGTTGCGCCCCGAGATCGAGCAGATCATGATCGCCGGCAAGCCCGGCGAAGGCGCGCGCGACTTCGAGCGCAACCTTTACCTCATCCGCCGCCGTATCGAGGCGCAAGCGGTGAAAAGCCAGATCAAATATTTCTATATCTGCTCGCTGTCCTGCCGCTCGATCATCTATAAGGGCCTGTTTCTTGCCGAGCAGCTCAGCGTTTTTTACCCCGATCTTGCCGACCCGCGCTTTGCCTCGCGCTTTGCCATCTACCATCAGCGCTATTCCACCAATACTTTTCCCGAATGGTGGCTGGCCCAGCCCTTCCGCACCCTTGCCCATAATGGCGAGATCAACACCATCCGCGGCAACAGGAACTGGATGAAGGTGCATGAGATCCGCATGGCCTCCATCGCCTTTGGCGACCATTCCGAGGACATCAAGCCGGTGATCCCGTCGGGAGCCTCCGATTCGGCAGCGCTCGATGCCGTGTTCGAGCTTCTCGTCCATGCCGGGCGCGACGCCCCCACTGTCAAGACCATGCTTATCCCCGAGACCTGGACCAAGAAATCCACCATTCCCGATGCCTGGCGCGACATGTACGCGCATTTGAACTCGGTGATGGAGCCGTGGGACGGACCCGCCGCCATCGCCGCCACCGACGGGCGCTGGGTGCTCGGCGGCATGGACCGCAACGGTCTGCGCCCGATGCGCTATGCGCTCACCAAGTCGGGCCTTTTGGTGGTGGGCTCGGAGGCCGGCATGGTGGTCTTGCCGGAAGCGGAGATTGTCGAAAAGGGACGCTTGGGGCCAGGCCGCATGATCGCCGTCGATCTTGAGGACGGACGCTTTTATCATGACGCGGAAATCAAGGACAGGCTTGCCGCCGCCCACCCTTATGGCGCTTGGGTCAAGGATTTCCGCAGCTTCGAGGAGCTTGTCGACAAGGCGGCGCCGGCGCCGCGCCTTTATGACGAGGAAGAGCTGCGGCGCCGCCAGATCGCCGCCGGCCTGACGCTCGAGGACATGGAGCTCATCCTCCACCCGATGGCGGAGGACGGCAAGGAGGCGGTCGGCTCGATGGGCGACGATACGCCCTTGGCCGTGGTCTCCGACCAGCGCCGCTCGCTGGCCCATTTCTTCCGCCAGAACTTCTCCCAGGTCACCAACCCGCCGATCGATTCGTTGCGCGAGCAGCGGGTGATGTCGTTAAAGACCCGCTTTGGCAATTTCGCCAACGTGCTTGATCACGACGCCTATCAGTCGGGCGTGCTGGTGATCGAAAGCCCGATCATCACCTCCCAGGAATGGGACCTTCTGCGCCGCCATTTCGGACCCCGCGCCACCGTCATCGATTGCACTTTCGACATCAATGGCGGGCCCAATGCGCTCGCCGACGCCATCGCCCGCATTCGCGCCGCGGCGGAGGAAGCGGTGCGCGCCGACAAGGGCCATCTTTTCCTCAGCGATGAAGCGATCGCGCCGACCCGCGCCGCCATTCCCATGATGCTGGCGGCGGGCGCCGTGCACAGCCACTTGATGCGCGAAGGCCTGCGCACATATGCGTCCCTCAACGTGCGCGCCGCGCCGTGCCTCGACACCCACTATTTCGCCGTTCTCATCGGCGTCGGGGCGACGACGGTCAATGCCTATCTCGCCGAGGAAGCGATCGCCGACCGCCATGCCCGCGGCCTTTTTGGCTCGGCGCGTCTTGACGACTGCCTCGCGCGCTATCGCGAGGCGGCCGGCCAGGGGCTGTTGAAGATCATGTCGAAAATGGGCATTTCGGTCGTCTCCTCCTATCGCGGGGGCTATAATTTCGAGGCCGTCGGCCTGTCGCGGGCTTTGGTCGCCGATTTCTTCCCCGGCATGCCCTCGAAGATTTCCGGCATCGGCCTTTCCGGGGTGCAGATCAACGCCACCGAGCAGCACCAGCAGGCGTTCGACGAGGGGGGCGCCATCCTGCCCGTCGGCGGCTTTTACCGCTACCGCGCCGGCGGCGAGACCCATGCCTTTTCAGGGCCGCTCATCCACCTGTTGCAGCAGGCGGTGGCCAATGACAGCTATTCGCAATATCTCGGCTATTCGGAAGGCCTGCGCAAGCTTCCCACGGTCAACCTGCGCGACCTGTTTGAGTTCAACCTTCCCAAGGCGCCGCTCGCTTTGGAGGAGGTCGAGTCCATCACCGAGATCCGCAAGCGTTTCGTGACCCCTGGCATGTCCTTGGGCGCGCTATCGCCGGAAGCCCATGAGACGCTCACCATCGCCATGAACCGGATCGGCGCCAAGTCGGTTTCCGGCGAAGGCGGAGAAGCGCCGGAGCGCTATCGGCCGCGCGACAATGGCGATAACGCCAATTCGCCCGTCAAGCAGGTGGCGTCCGGCCGTTTTGGGGTGACGGCGGACTATCTTAACGCCTGCGACGAGCTGGAGATCAAGATCGCCCAAGGCGCCAAGCCTGGCGAAGGCGGGCAGTTGCCTGGCTTCAAGGTAACCGAGATGATCGCCAAGCTGCGCCACGCAACGCCTGGCGTCATGCTCATCTCGCCGCCGCCCCATCACGACATCTACTCCATCGAGGACTTGGCCCAGCTCATCTATGACTTAAAGCAGATCAACCCCGATGCGCGGGTCGGGGTGAAGCTGGTTTCCGCCTCCGGCATTGGCACCATCGCCGCCGGGGTGGCCAAGGCCCATGCCGATGTCATCAATATTTCCGGCCATTCGGGCGGCACCGGCGCTTCGCCCCAGACCTCGATCAAATACGCCGGCACGCCGTGGGAAATGGGGCTTGCCGAAGTCAATCAGGTCTTGACCTTGAACGGCTTGCGCCACCGGGTGCGGCTGCGGGTCGATGGCGGCATCCGCTGCGGCCGCGACGTCGTGATCGGCGCCCTCCTCGGCGCCGAGGAGTTTGGCGTCGGCACCGCGTCGCTCGTCGCCATGGGGTGCATCATGGTGCGGCAATGCCATTCCAACACCTGCCCGGTGGGCGTCTGCACCCAGGATGAGCGCTTGCGCGCCAAGTTCGAGGGCACCCCGGAAAAAGTGGTCAATCTTTTTTCCTTCATCGCCGAGGAAGTGCGCGAGATCCTGGCCTCCCTTGGCGCCCGCTCGCTCGATGAAATCGTTGGCCGCACCGAGCTTTTACGCCAGGTGGGACGCGGCGCCTATTATCTTGACGACCTCGATCTTAACCCGCTGCTGGTCAAGGTGGATGCCCCGGAAGGCATGCGTCGCTCGGCGGTCAAGGGGCGCAATCCGGTGCCCGACAGCCTGGACGCGCAGATGCTCAAAGACGCGCGCGCGGTGTTCGAACGCGGCGAGAAAATGCAGCTTACCTATAATGTGCGCAACACCATGCGGGCGATCGGCACGCGCTTTTCCTCGGCCATCGTGCGCAAATTCGGCGCCAGCGGCCTTGCCCCCGGCCATGTCACGGTGCGCTTGCGCGGCTCGGCCGGGCAGTCGCTTGGCGCCTTTGCCGTCCAGGGCCTCAAGCTCGAAGTCTTTGGCGATGCCAACGACTATGTGGGCAAGGGCTTGTCGGGGGCAAGCATCGTCGTGCGCCCGCCCACCTCTTCGACCCTCGCGACCCAGGATAACACCATCATCGGCAACACCGTTCTTTACGGCGCGACAGGCGGCCGCCTGTTCGCCGCCGGCCAGGCGGGCGAGCGGTTCGCGGTGCGCAATTCCGGCGCCGACGTGGTGGTCGAGGGTTGCGGCGCCAATGGCTGCGAATATATGACCGGCGGCACCGCCGTCATCCTCGGCCAGGTGGGGGATAATTTCGCCGCCGGAATGACCGGCGGCATGGCTTTCGTATTGGACGAACGGGGCGATTTCGCCGACCATGTGAACGATGAAACGGTGGTTTATCAGCGCCTTGCCTCGGCCCATTGGGAAGAGGTGGCAAAAGCCCTTGTCACCGCCCATGCCTCCGAGACCGGCTCCGCCCATGCCCGGCGGCTGCTTGCCGAATGGGAGACGACGCGGTCGTGTTTGTGGCAGATCTGCCCCAAGGAGATGATAGCGCGCCTGGCGCATCCCTTGACGGATGCGGCTGAGGCCAGGCGCGCTTGAAACCACGGCGCCGAACCGCCCCAGGGAATGGCGCCCGTCGCGGCCCAAGGGATGGACGAAGTAAAAGGCGCCCCACCCCTCATCATGGCTTCCCGTCGTCGCGGACTTTGGCTAAGGTGCCGGCCCCATGTGGCGGCTTTATCATTTTTGCCTGTGTCCCTATTCGCGCAAGGCGCGCATCGCCTTGGGCGAAAAGCGTGTCCCTTTCACCTTGCGCCATGAAGACTATTGGCAACGCCGGACACGGTTCCTCGAACTCAACCCGGCGGGGCAGACGCCTGTGCTCCATGATGCGGAGGCCGGCATCACCTTGGCCGATTCCACCGCCATCGTCGAATATCTCGATGAAACCGTCGCCGATTACCCGCTCATCGGCAAGACACCGGCGGCGCGCGCCGAAGTGCGCCGCATGACCGGCTGGTTCGACCAGAAATTCCACGAGGAAGTGACGCGCTATCTTTTCGAGGAAAAGCTGTGGAAGCGGCTGATCCACAAAGCGGCGGTCAATCCCGCCGCGGTGCGCGCGGCGCTCTATAATATTCGCGGCCATATGGACTATATCGGCTATTTGTCCGACCGCCGCCGCTGGCTGGCGGGCGATGACTTTTCCCTCGCCGATATCGCGGCGGCGGCGCAGGTCTCGGTCATCGATTATTTCGGCGACATCGATTGGGACGCGTTCGGTCCAGCCAAGGAATGGTATATGCGCGTCAAGTCGCGGCCCAGCGTGCGCCCCCTGCTCGCCGACCGGGTGAACGGCCTGCCGCCGTCGCGCGTATATGATAAACTCGATTTTTGATGACAATCACGGCAAAGGCCTGGATTAAGGAGCGCGCCCGCGCCCTGGGCTTTGACGCGGTCGGCATCGCCGACCCGGACAGCGTCGCGGCGGCGGGCAAGCGCCTGGGCGCATGGCTTGCCGCCGGCCATCACGGCACCATGGGATGGATGGCCGACAAGGCGGCGCGCCGCGCCGACCCCCTCGCCCTGTGGCCCGAGGCGCGGGCGATCATCGTCTGCGCGATGAACTACGGACCCGATGAAAACCCGCTTGCCGGCTTGGCGCGGCGCGACAAGGGGCTGGTGTCGGCCTATGCCCGCAACCGCGATTATCACGACGTCATGAAAAAACGCTTGAAGGCCTTGGCGCGGGACATCGTCGCCGCCCATGGCGCCGCGGTGAAAGTATTCGTCGATACCGCGCCGGTGATGGAAAAGCCGCTGGCCGAGGCGGCGGGACTTGGCTGGCAGGGCAAGCACACCAACCTCGTCTCCCGCGATTTCGGCGCCTGGCTGTTTTTGGGCAGCGTCTTTACAAACCTGGCGCTCACCGCCGACGCCCCCCATGGCGACGCCTGCGGGCGCTGCCGCGCGTGCCTCGACATTTGCCCGACCAAGGCTTTTCCCGCGCCCCGCCAGCTCGATGCGCGGCGCTGCATTTCCTATCTCAGCATCGAGCACAAGGGGCCCATCCCCGCCGAATTCCGCCATGCCATGGGAAACCGCGTCTATGGCTGCGATGATTGCCTCGCCATTTGCCCGTGGAACAAATTCGCCCAGCAGGCGCGCGAGGCCGCCTTGCAGGCGCGCGATGCGTTGCGTGCCCCAAGGCTTGAGGATTTGCTGGGCCTCGATGACCAGGGCTTTCGCGCCCTTTTTAGCGGCTCGCCCATCAAGCGCATCGGCCGCGACCGCTTCATTCGCAACGTCCTCGTCGCTGCGGGCAATTCCGCTGACCAAAGGCTCATTGCGCAGGTGGAACGATTGCTGGACGATGCCTCGCCGCTGGTTAGGGCGATGGCGGTCTGGGCCTTGGGCGAACTTGCCGGCAAAGACCGCATTCAGCGCCATTATAAGGCTCGTTTCACAGGCGAGACCGATGCCGCCGTGCGGCAGGAATGGCTTAGGCTTAGCGAGGGTCCAGACTCTTGACATCCAATTGTTCGAGATTGGCCCGCGCCGCGTCCGCCGCGTTGCCCGCTACCCTTTTATCGAGCACCGCCAGCCAGTGCTTGCGGGCCTCGCTCCATTGCGCGCGCGCGGCGGCGATGTTGCCGGCTTCGAGGTGGATGTCGGGACTGTCGGGAGCAAGGGCCAGGGCGTTGGCGATATCGGCCTCGGCCGCTTCGAGCGCCCCCATCTCACGCTGCGCCGCCGCCCGGTCAAGATAAATCTCCGCCCGCTCAGGCGCCATGCGCTGGGCGTTGTCAAGGTCGGCGATGGCGCTTGCCGCCTCGCCCAGAAGGGCAAGGGCGCGCGCCCGGTCGATGAGGATGTCGACACGCTCGGGGTCGGAAGGGGCAGCCTCAGTGAGCGCCGCCGAAAACGCTTGATACGCATCGCCATAGCGGGCGGCGAGAAGCCAGGCATTGCCCGCCTGGGCAAGAACGCTGGCGATCAATGCCGGGGTGATGGGCGCGTCCATCGCGGCGACGCCGCGGCCGCGGCGTAAATGCTCCACCACTTGCTCGAATTGCTGCGCCGCGGCTTCGTAACGCTCCAGCGTTGCGAGGACGAGGGCCAGGCAATGCTCCGCGGCAACGCCGCCGCCGGCGTCGCGCCAGGCGCTGGCTTGGGACAGCGTCGGGATGGGGTCGCGCAAAGCCGCCGCGGCGCATTCGCGATAGCGCTGCGCCTCGGTGGACGCGGCCCCGGCGGGCGGGGCCAAAGCAGATAAGGCGAGGACAAGGAGAAAGATACGCATGGGAGCCCTATTCAAGGACGATTGCGGTGGCATCATGGCGCCATGGCGGCGCTCAGCTCGTCGACGGCGGCCATCAGGCGGGCAAGGTCGGCAGGGCGCGACAAGCGGTGGTCGCCATCCTTGACAAGGCTGGTGACCAGGTCTTGGGCGGTGAGTTTTTCCGCAAGCTCGAGCGACAGGCGCCAGGGAACGTCCCCGTCTTGCTGGCCATGGAGGATGCGGATGGGAATGTCGAGTGGGATCGGGCCGTCCAGCAGCAGATGCCGGCGGCCATCCTCGATGAGCGCCCGGGTGATGACATAGGGCGTCTCGGCATAGTCGGAAGGCTGGGTGATATGCCCCTCGCGCAGCAAGCTCTGCCGCTGGTCTGCCGTGAACTTGGCCCACATCAGCCGCTCGGTGAAATCGGGCGCTGGGGCGACCAGCGCCAGGGCCTTGACTTGCGAAGGCCGGGCAAGGGCGGCGAGCAGCGCCAGCCAGCCGCCCATCGAGGAGCCTATGAGCAGCACCGGGCCTTGCGCCACCTGGTCGAGGATGGCGAGGGTGTCGTCCAGCCAGCGGGATATCGTGCCCTCGCCCATCATGCCGCCGGACGTGCCATGGCCGCTATAGTCGAAACGCACAAAAGCCTGGCCGCGGGCGCGGGCATGGGCCGCCAATGCCATCGCCTTGGTGCCGGTCATGTCGGACATGAAGCCGCCGCAAAAGACGATGGTGGGCGCCCGCCCCGCCCCGCTATGATAGGCAAGAGGCACGCCGGCGTGGTCGAGGTGGGCTGGGGCGCGTTCCATCATCGGGACAAGCATAGCCATCCCGCGCCTGCAAACAAGCCGTGAGGCTTGACTTGAGCGCGGCAAAAACTAGGGTCCGGACCCTAGTGTCCCGAA
>JBMOOS010000033.1:39488-45292 GCA_049324415.1 Pseudomonadota bacterium | reverse complement strand
CCTAATTCCTTGAGCGCGATGCCCAATGCATTGTGGATGGCAGCGCGCTGGGGCGACAGCCGCGCCGCGCGCTCCAAGGTTTCAACCGCTTCGCCATGGCGCTTGAGCCGGTTCAAGGCCAAGCCCAGGTTGAGCCAGCCATCGGCAAAGTCGGGCGCGCTGGCGATAGCCTGGCGATAGCGGTCGAGCGCTTCCTCAACCCGGCCCATATCGCTGAGCAAATTGGCGTAGTTGTTCAATATCTGAGGGTGTTTCGGCGTCAGCGAGAGGGCGCGCTCGAAATAATGCGCCGCCGCTTCTCTGTCGCCAGCGGCCTTGCGGCACAGGGCGAACAGATGCAAGGCATCGACCGCCGAGGGGAAGGCTTCGATCACCCGGGCAACGATCGCTTCCGCCGCCTCGCGCGCGCCCGACTGCAAAAGGCGAAACGCCTCGCCAAGCTGGGCGGCGGCGGCGGGGGTGAGGTTTTGCACCCTGGCGTGAGGGGCTGGCGGCATGATGTCGAGGCTTCCCTGTCTGCTTGAGACAAAGCTTTACCGCCCCACCCTTGCCGGGACAAGGCTACGCTTTCGCCGGGAGGACACCTTGAAGAACCGAAAATTTTGCTGATCCGACCAGGAGCCGCGAAGGCGCGCACCGCAGAATATATAGCCATATTTGAGGAGCGCAGCCGAGCGGCGAGGAAGTCAGAGCACAAAAGGGCGGTTCTTAAAGGTATCCGGGCAAATATGCCATAATCGAGCGGGCGAGGCGAAGGATAGGGCGCACCCGCGCCGTATAAGCCTGCAGATGAGGGGATATGCAAGACAGGCGCAGCAGGGCGGCAGGGCGGCCATGACGCCGCAACCGGCAGCGCGGTTGCACCGCTTGTCCGACGCTGCCTTGATGGCGCGCGTGGCCAAGGGCGATGGCCCTGCTTTCGCGGTCTTGCTGGCGCGGCATATGGGCGCCCAGCTTGCCTTTGCCGCCCGCGTTCTGGGTCATGGCGGACAAGCGGAAGAGGCGGTCCAGGAAGCGTTCCTCAAGGTTTGGGTGAAGGCGGGGCGCTTTGACCCGGCCAAGGCGGGGTTTGGCACTTGGCTTTACCGCATCGTCCTTAACCAGTGTCTTGACGCCAAGCGCCGCCACCGCCGGGAAGTCCCCCTCGAGGCGGCCAATGACGCGCCAACACCAGGCGATGTTGAGGGCGAGGTCATCGCCGCCTCCTCGCGCCAGGCCGTCGCCCGTGCCCTAGCCGCACTGCCCGCGCGACAGCGGGCGGCGATCGCCTTGTGCTATTTCGAGGGGCTGAGCAATGCCGAGGCGGCGGCCGTTCTCGAAGTCGGGGTGAAGGCCCTTGAAAGCCTGCTCAGCCGGGGCCGCGCCGCGTTGAAGGCAACACTGGGTCCTTTCAAGGATGACTTATAGAGGGGTCATGGAATGGGGCATGAAGTGACAAAAACGACACAAAAGCGACTTTTTGAACTCATCAAGGCATATGGCGCCAACCCCGCGCGCTGGCCGGCAAGCGAGCGCATGGCAGCGGAGATGCTCATGACCAGTCCGGCGGCGCGGCGCCAGCTTGGCCACGCGCGCGTCCTCGATGCCGCCTTGGACGCCATCGACATGCCGGCGCCCTCGGCCGCTGCCCGGGCTGCCTTGCAGGCGCGCATTCTCGAGGCTGTGGCGCAAACACGGCAAAGACCACCGCGCCCGTCTTTACGCGCGCGCCTGGGCTTAAGCTGGCGCTGGCTGGCGGCCGAGGCCTTGATGGCGACGGCGGCCGGGGTTCTTGGCTTTTATCTCGGTGGCCAGCCCAGTATCGGCGATGATGGGCTTCTTGATCAGGAGATCGCGGTGCTGCTCTCCGGCGCCGACTTCGGCATCGAGGAGTTCCCCCTGTGACCCGGGTGCGCTATCTCGCCATCGGCCTTGCCGTCTCCCTTGCGGTCAATCTGTTCCTTATCGGCTATATGGCGGGGACCCAGCAGCAAGGCCAACGGCATATGGCCAGCCTTGCCGCGATGCATGCTGCGGGACCGATGGACATGAGCCTGCTGCGCGGCTTCGTCGCGCAGTTGTCGCCCACCAAGCAACGCAGTCTGCGTCAGGATTATGCAGCGGCGCGCAAAAGCCATATGCGCAAAATGCACCGCATCGCCGCGCTGCGCGGCGAAATCGGCGAAGCGCTGCGCGCCCCCGCGCTCGACCTGCCGGCGATCCGCGCCCGCTATCAGGAAATGCGCGCTCTCACCAGCGAGCTTCAGATGGCGATCGAAGAAGCGGCCTTGCAGGCGGCGGCTCAGCTTAGCCCGCAAGAGCGCATTGCGGTCCTCGACGCCATGGCGCGCGAAGGGGATGAAGCGCGCTGGCGCGGCTATCGCCACGCCATGCCGCGGATGCACGATCAATCCGCCGAACCGCCGGAGGAGAGCCAGTAATCGATCCCGGTCTGCGCCGCCACATGGCGCCAATAGCCCTTGGCGAGGGCAAGGCTGACCGGCCCCGGCCGGCCACTCCCCAAGGTCACCCCATCGATGGCGACGACCGGCATCACGAAATTGGTCGAGGAGGTGATGAACGCCTCGCCCGCTTCCCGCGCCTCGGCAAGGGTGAAGGCGCGCTCCTCAAGGACAAGGCCCAAGGCGGCGGCAAGCCGCGCCACGGTCTGGCGGGTGATGCCCTCGAGAATGGCCGGGGTCAAGGGGTGGGTGCGCAGCACGCCGTCTTTGCCGACAATCCAGCAATTGCTGGAGGCCCCCTCCGTCACCATGCCCGCCTGGTTCACCATCCAGGCTTCATAGCCGCCAGCCTGGCCAGCGGCGCGCTTGGCCAGGACGTTGGGAAGCAGCGAGACCGACTTGATGGCGCACCGCGCCCACCGCTCGTCGGCAACGGCGGTGACGGCAACACCCTTGCGGGCGCGCTCGGCCCTGGCCTTGAAGTCAAGCCGGCGGGCGGTCATCACCAGGACGGGCGTGAGGCGCCCCCCGGCGCCATGGTCGCGCGGGGCGACGCCGCGCGTCACCTGGATATAGACAATCCCTTCGCGCAAATGATTGCGGCGTAGAACTTGCGCGACAATCACCGCCATGGCCGCCGGGCTGACGGGGCAAGGGATGGCGAGGGCGTTAAGGGAGCGGCGCAGCCGCGCCATATGGGGCGCGAAATCGAGGACCTTGCCGCCCAGCACGGCGCACACTTCATAGACGCCGTCAGCGAATTGATAGCCCCGATCCTCGATATGCACGCCAGCCCTATCATGGGGCAGGTAGCGGCCATCGACATAGGCGATGCGGGGCATGGGGCAAGCTCCGGCTAGGGGTTGGCGTGCGTTTATCCACGCTGATAAGGTCGTTACGCCATGCCGTCCAGTGGGAAAGCCATGACGGGGCGCGGACAAAAGGGGGTTCGACATTGCCGCCACGCGTCGATCTGGTTTGGTTTCGCCAGGACTTGCGGCGCGACGACCAGCCGGCCTTGGCTGCGGCGCAAGGGAAGGTCGTGGGGCTTTATGTCTTGGACGAGGCGGCGGCGGGCGCGTGGGGGCACGGCGGGGCCAGCCGCTGGTGGCTGCATCATACGCTTAAATATTTTGAGGAGGATTTGGCGCGGGCGGGCGGCGTTCTCATTCTGCGTCGGGGCGATATGGTGGACGAGGTGATGGCGCTCGCCGCCGCGCTTGCGGTGGATGCCGTTCACGCCACCCGCCATTATGAGCCCTGGCACCGGCGCGCGGAGGATAGTCTGGCTGAGCGGCTCAAGGCGCGCGGCTGCCGCCTGGTGCTCCACCCCCCTTCCCTTCTTCATACACCTGGCGCGCTCCATACCAAGGCTGGCAGCCCTTATAAGGTGTTCACCCCTTTTTGGCGAGCGCTCGCCGCTCCAGGGCGGGTCGCGCCGCCGCAAGCCGCGCCGCCGCGGCTGGACAGGCCACGGCGCCTTCCCGCTTCCGACAAGGTTGAGGACTGGCGGCTTTTACCCACCGCCCCCGATTGGTCGGGAGGCCTGCGCGCCACCTGGACGCCGGGGGCAGCGGCGGCGCAGCGCAGGCTTGACGAATTCCTCGGCCGCGCCGCTCATTACGCCGCGATGCGGGACCGGCCTGACTGGCAGGGAACCTCGCTCCTCTCGCCCCATCTCCATTTCGGGGAAATCTCGCCGCGCCGTATCTGGCATCGGCTTGGCCACGTGCTGGGGCCGCAAGCCGCGCCTTTCTTGCGTCAGCTTGCCTGGCGCGACTTTTGCGCCCACCTTCTGGCCGCCGACCCAGACCTCGCGCAGCGCTCGTCGAACCCCCGCTTTCGCGCCTTTCCCTGGGCATCGGACCATCCCCAGCTCGCCGCCTGGCGCAGGGGTAACACCGGCTATCCCATCATCGACGCCGGCATGCGCGCCCTGTGGACGACGGGCTGGCTGCACAACCGGGTGCGGATGCTGGTCGCCTCCTTCCTCGCCAAGCACATGCTGGTCCACTGGCGGGTGGGGGCGCAATGGTTCTGGGACACGCTGGTGGACGCCGACCTTGCCAACAACAGCGCCGGCTGGCAGTGGGTGGCGGGCTCCGGCGCCGACGCCGCGCCCTATTTCCGGATTTTCAACCCCATCGCGCAAGGCGCCAAGTTCGACCCTGAAGGCGCCTATGTCCGGCGTTGGCTGCCCGCGCTTGCAAAACTGCCAGCCCCTTATATCCACGCCCCTTGGACCGCGCCGCCGCTCATCCTTGAAGAGGCCGGGGTCAGGCTGGGCCGGACCTATCCTCAACCCATCCTCGACCACGGCCTTGCCCGCAAGGCCGCCCTGGCGGCCTATGCCCGGGTGAAGGGGGGCTAACCGCCATGGCGCCGCGTCGCCCAAGCGAGCACGCGGAAATAAAGCCCATAGGGAAGGATGCGCAACAGCTTGAGAAAATAAGTGAACCGCCTGGGGAAGGTGATTTCGAAGGCGCTGCCGGCGAGCCCTTTTAGGATACGCTGTGCCGCGTCCTCGGCTGGCATCAGGAAGGGCATGGGAAAATCGTTTTTCGCCGTCAACGGCGTTGCGACAAAGCCGGGATTGACCACCTGCACCGTGATGTTGTCTGGCGCCAGGCTGAGACGCAGCGCTTCGCCAAGATGGGTCAGCGCCGCCTTGCTCGCCCCATAGGCGGCGGCGCGCGGCAGGCCGCGATAGCCGGCGACCGAGGAAACAAGGACGATGCGCCCGCTTGCCCGCGCTTTCATGTCATCGAGCACCGCCTCGATGGCATGGACCGCGCCCATCAGATTGACCTCGATGGCGGGGCGGAAGGCGGCGGCGGTGAAGGCGCTCATCTTTGCCGGCTCAAGATGGGCGGCGCAATAGACAAGGCACCCGATGGGGCCATGGGCGGCGCGCACATCCGCCGCCGCGGCGTTCACTTGAGCGCGGTCGGTGACATCGAGCGGCCGGGCGATGATCGCCCCTGGTCCCGGTGCTTCATGGGCAACGGCGGCAAGCTTGTCGGCACTGCGGGCGCTGATGATGGTGGTGACGCCCGCGCGCGACAGGGCGAGCGCCAAGGCACGCCCGATGCCGGTGGACGCGCCCACCAGCCATGCCGTCTTGAAGGGGAGTGCCACCTGTCTTGCCATTTTAAATGTCTGTTTGAGAATGTGGGTGAGGTCAAGGGCGGTGGCGCTCTTTTCCGCTGGCGAGGAGCGCCATCACATAAAGTGAGGGTTCGCAGCGCAGGGCTTGAAACTGGAGCGGGTGAAGGGGATCGAACCCCCCGCGCCGCAACAGCGGCGCCATCACATAAAACGAGGGTTCGCCGCGCGGCGCTTGAAGCTGGAGCGGGTGAAGGG
>JBMOOS010000033.1:0-39388 GCA_049324415.1 Pseudomonadota bacterium | reverse complement strand
CTGGAGCGGGTGAAGGGGATCGAACCCCCCGCGCCGCAACAGCGGCGCCATCACATAAAACGAGGGTTCGCCGCGCGGCGCTTGAAGCTGGAGCGGGTGAAGGGAATCGAACCCTCGTCGTAAGCTTGGGAAGCTTCTGCTCTACCATTGAGCTACACCCGCGCCGTGCCCCGTTTTCCTAGCGCAAGCGGAGGGGCAAATCCAGATGGATTTGAGACCCGCACCTTCACCGCCAGCCTCCTTTCTTGACAGACATGGCGCAGGCGCGCACAGTCGGCCTTGCGTGGTGATTTGTGCCGGCCGGCTTGCGGCCACGTTAAAAAAACCGCTAAAGAGGCCGGGCGTGCGCCCTGGCCCCTTGCTTGTTGAGCGGGCCGGGGTTTTTGTTTGGAGGCAAGGCGATGAAAAGGCGAAGCGGCGGCGAACGGGCGCGCACCCGGGCTTGGCGCCCAGCAACGCAACTGGTGCGGGGCGGCACTCGGCGCTCGGAGTTTGACGAAACCTCGGAAGCCTTGTTCCTCACTTCCGGCTTTGCCTATGACGCCGCCGAGGTCGCCGAGGCCCGCTTCAAGGGCGCGGCGCCGGGCTATACTTATTCCCGCCTCTCCAACCCCACCGTCGCCATGTTCGAGGAGCGGATGGCCCTCATCGAGGGCGCCGAGGCGGCGCGCGCCACCGCGTCCGGCATGGCGGCGATGACGGCGGCCCTTTTGTGCCAGCTTAAAAGCGGCGACCATGTGGTGGCGGCGCGCGCCCTGTTCGGCTCCTGCCGCTGGCTGGTGGAAACGCTGCTGCCCCGTTACGGCATTGAAACGACACTGGTGGACGGCCGCGATAGCGAGGCCTGGGCGCGGGCACGCCGGCCCAACACCCGGCTTTTCTTCCTGGAAACGCCGGCCAATCCCACCCTCGACATTGTCGATATCACGGCGGTTGCCGCCCTCGCCCACGAGGCCGGCGCCCGCGTCATCGTCGATAATGTGTTCGCCACCCCGATCTTGCAAAAGCCCCTCGCCTTGGGCGCCGACATCGTCGCCTATTCGGCGACCAAGCATATCGACGGCCAGGGCCGGGTGCTGGGGGGCGTGGTGCTGGGCGATGCCGCCTTCATCAACGACCTGCTGGTGCCCTTTCTCCGCAACACCGGGCCCGCCATGTCGCCGTTCAACGCCTGGGTCCTGTTGAAGGGGCTGGAGACCCTTGGCTTGCGCGTTGCCGCCATGACCGCCAGCGCCCAACGGCTGGCGGACTGGTTGGCGGGCCGGGTGGCGCGCCTCGTCTATCCCGGGCGCGGCGATTTCCCGCAAAGCGCGCTCGCCGCCAAGCAAATGACGGCGCCGGGCAGCATCATGAGTTTTTTCCTCGACGGCGGACGGGACGAGGCCTTTGCCTTGATGAACGCCCTCGAGCTCATCGATATTTCCAACAACATCGGCGATACGCGGACCCTTATCACCCACCCGGCCTCGACGACCCACCAGGGCCTTGCCGAGGAGGCGCGGGCGGCATTGGGCATCAGCGATGGGATGCTGCGCTTGTCGGTCGGCCTCGAGGACCCAGGCGACCTCATCGCCGATCTTGAGCAAGCGCTTGCCCATATCGGCCGGTGACGGCATGCTATGAAGATGAATGGTTCGAGGACAGGGACTGACGGCCATGGACAACGACTTGCCCTATAGCGCCACCACCCGCGGCATCACCGTGCGGGTGCAGCCGGTTTTTCTTGACGACCAGTCGGACCCCGCCGATCGCCGTTATGTCTGGGCCTATCGCATCCGCATCGAGAACCATGGCGGCGAGACGGTGCAATTGCAGCGCCGCCATTGGCGCATCACCGACGCGCAGGGCCAGATGCAGCTGGTGGCCGGCGACGGCGTCGTTGGCGAGCAGCCCGTGCTGGAACCCGGCGGAGCGTTCGAATATACCTCCGGCGCGCCGCTTGCCACGCCCTCGGGGCTGATGGTGGGCCACTATGAAATGCGTTCCAACGCAGGCGAAGTCTTTCTCATCGACATTCCCGCCTTCTCGCTCGATTCACCCTATGAGCGGCAAGCCTTGCATTAAGCGGCTGGGCTAGGGCTCCATGCTCGACCTCCGCCCGATCCTTTTCGTCAACGGTTTGCTCCTGGTCATGCTGGGCGCCGGCATGGCGGCGCCGGCGGCGGTCGATCTCGCCTTCGGCAATCCCGATTGGCGGGTTTTTCTTGCCGCCGCCGCGCTTACCGTCTTCGTCGGCGGCAATCTGATGCTTGCCTATCGCACCGGCTCGGACCGGCTCGACTTGAAGCAGGCCTTCCTCATGACCACTGCGGCGTGGACCTTGATCCCCGCTTTCGCTGCCCTTCCCTTTGTCTTCTCGGAGCTTTCCCTCAGCTATACCGACGCCTATTTCGAGGCCATGTCCGGGATCACCACCACCGGCTCGACGGTGATCGTCAGCCTCGACCAGGCGCCGCCCGGCCTTCTTCTATGGCGCGCGGTGCTGCAATGGCTGGGCGGCATCGGCATCGTCGTCATGGCGGTCTCTGTTTTGCCCATGCTGCAGATCGGCGGCATGCAGCTTTTCAAGATCGAGGCCTATGGCACGCCGGACAAGATCCTGCCACGGGCGGCGCAGATCGCCGGGGCGATCACCATTCTTTACCTTAGCCTCACCGTGCTGTGCGTTGCTGCCCTATGGGCCGCCGGGATGTCGGCCTTCGATGCCGTCGCCCACGCCATGACCACCATCGCCACCGGCGGCTATTCCACCTATGACGCTTCCGTCGGCTATTTCGACAGCGCCCTTATCGAGGCCATCATCACCGGCTTCATGCTGATTGCCTCGATGCCCTTCGTTCTGCATCTTTATGCCCTGCGCGGGCGGCCCCTTATCCTGTTGCGCGATGCGCAGGTGCGGTTTTTCCTCGGCCTGGTCGCGCTTCTCATCGCCGCCACCATGCTTTGGCTGGTTATCTTCAAGGGTTTTGCCGCTGACGCGGCGTTGCGCTACGCCAGCTTCAACATCGTCTCGGTGTTGACTGGAACCGGCTATGCCTCGACCGACTATAATGCCTGGGGCGCTTTTTCGACGACCTTGTTTTTCTTCGTCATGTTCATCGGCGGCTGCGCCGGGTCAACCTCGTGCGGCATCAAGATTTTTCGCTTCCAGGTGATGTTTTCGGCGCTTGCCAAGGTCTTGCGCCAAGTCTTGCGCCCGCACGGGGTGTTCATCGCCGCCTTTAACGGCAAGCCGATCCCGGAAAGCGCCCTTGCTTCGGTGTTGGGCTTCTTCGTCCTTTTTCTCGTCAGCTTCATTGGCCTTGCCGTCGCCCTTGCCGCCACTGGGCTCGATGCCGAAACCGCGCTTTCCGGGGCTGGCACGGCGCTTGCCAATGTGGGGCCAGGCTTGGGCGGCACGATTGGCCCCGCGGGCAATTTCAAACCCTTGCCGGACAGCGCCAAATGGCTGCTGAGCGGCGGCATGCTGCTGGGCCGCCTGGAGCTGTTTACCGTTCTCGTGCTTTTGACCCCGCGTTTTTGGCGTGCTTGAGATCGGGCGCGAAGCGGAACCCCTTGTTGCAGAACTCGCAGGTCACCGTGATCGCTCCGTCCTCCACCATGTCGGCAAGGTCGGCGTCGGAAAAACGGGCGAGCACGCCGGCGATCGATGCACGGCTGCAGCGACAGCCGCGGGTGAGCCGCAGGTGCTCGTAAACCCGCACCCCTTCCTCGTGGAACAAGCGGTAGAGGAGGTCGGTGCTGGCAAGGCTGGCGTGATTGAGCTCGGTGTCGCGCACCGTCGTCATCAGGGTGGAGACACGCCGCCAGTCCTCCTTGTGGTCGGCGCTGGCAGGCTGGGCGCCGCTGGCGTGCCGGGGCGCCAGATGCTGGAGCATGAGGCCGCCCGCACGCCACCAGCCGGTCTCGTCCCGCATCGCGGCCAGTTTAAGGACCGTGGGGGTTTGTTCGGAACGCTCGAAATAGCCTCTGGCGCAATCGGCGAGCGTTTCGCCCTCGAGGGCGACGATGCCTTGATAACGCTCGCCATCCTGCTCGAGGGTGAGGGCGAGGTGCCCCGTGCCCAAAAGCCCGGGCACGCGCGCCGGCAAGTCAACGGCCGGCGCGGCATCGGCATCGAACTGGGCATAGCCGCGCAGCGCGCCGCCCTCGCGAAAGTCGCAAACGAGGAGGCGGACCGGCCCTGCCTTTCCCTTGGCCTGCAGGGTAAGGATACCATCCCTCTTCAAGATTGCCCCCAACAGGGCGGTGAGCGCCAGCATCTCGGCCAACAGCGCCGCCACCGCCGGCGGATAGGCATGGGCGGCGAGGATTTGATTGAGCGCCGGACCAAGCCGCGCCAGGCGGCCGCGCATGTCCTGCGCTTCGATGGAGAAGGGCAGAACGCTGTCCTGCCAATCGCCTTGCGTGCCGGTGACGGCGATGGGGGCCTTGTCTTCAAGCACCTCAGTCCACCTTGAGGCACCAGCGCAATATCGCCTTTTGCGCGTGCAGGCGGTTTTCCGCCTGGTCCCAGACCGCGGAAGCCGGCCCGTCGATCACCTCCGCGTCCACTTCCTCGCCGCGGTGCGCCGGCAAGCAATGCAGAAACAAGGCGCCCGGCGCCGCCAAGGCCATGACGCGCTGGCTCACCCGATAAGGGCTGAGCTCTTTTAAACGCTTCTCTGCTTCCCCTTCCTGGCCCATCGAGACCCAGGTGTCGGTCATCACCGCGTCGGCGCCAGCCGCCGCCTGCGCCGGGTCCTCGGTCCACAGGACCTCGCCCCCCGCGGCGTGTGCAGCCGCCATCCGCTCCTCGCTGGGGCGATAAGCAGCGGGACAGCCGAGGCGCAGACGAAAGCCGAAGGCGGCGGCGGTCTCGATGAGGGAATTCGCCACATTGTTGGCGTCCCCCAGCCAGGCGATGGTGCGCCCCTCGATGGGACCGCGCCGTTCCTCAAAGGTCAGGACGTCGGCCATCAACTGGCAGGGATGGCCAAGGTCGGTGAGGCCGTTCAACACCGGCACGCTGGCCGCCTTGGCCAGCGCCAGAAGCTGGTCGTGGCGCCGGGCGCGGATCATGATGGCGTCCACATAGCGGGCAAGGACGCGCGCGGTGTCGGCCACGCTTTCGCCCCGGCCAAGCTGCATCTCGGCAGCGGCGAACACCATGGCGCTGCCGCCCAATTGCCGCGCCGCCGCCTCGAAGGAGGCACGGGTGCGGGTCGAGGCTTTTTCGAAAATGAGGGCGACCAGCCGGCCGTCGAGCGGCCGGTCGGCATCGGGCCGGCCCTTGGGCCAGCCGGCGCGCGCCGCCTTCAATGCCCGCGCCCGATCGACCATGGCGCGCAGCACGGCTGGGGGAATGTCGGCGATGCTGAGGAAATGGCGCGGCGCGGTCATGGGGCAAGGTCATCGCCAGCGGCGGCGATTTTCTCTGCTGCCTCGACGATGTGGCTTTCATCGATGATGAGCGGCGGCAACAAGCGCAAGACGTCGCCCGCCGCCGGCGCGGTCAGGAGAAAATGCTGGCGGCAGGCGGCCACCATGTCGCCCACCGGTTTTTTCAGCTTCAGCCCGCGCATGAGGCCACGGCCGCGCACAGCCTCGAACATGTCGGGCCGCGCTGCCACCAGGCGGTCCAGCGCCGTTCCCAAACGCTCGCCCATTACCGCCACCCGGTCGAGAAAACCAGGCGCCAGCAAAAGGTCGAGGGCGGCGTTGCCCACCGCCATGGCCAGCGGATTGCCGCCATAGGTGGAACCATGGCTTCCCGCCGTCATGTGCTGCGCGGCGCGCTGCGTGGCAAGGCACGCGCCGAGGGGAAAGCCGCCGCCGATGCCCTTGGCGGCGGCGAGCACGTCGGGCGTCACCCCGTCATGCTCATGGGCGAAGAGCTTGCCGGTCCGGCCCATGCCGCATTGGATTTCATCGAACACCAGCAATAAGTCATTCTGGTCGGCAAGGGCCCGCAAGGCCTTGAGGAAGCCTTGCGGCGCCGCGCTCACTCCGCCTTCGCCCTGCACCGGCTCGATCAGGATGCCCGCCGTCTCGGGGCCGAGCGCCGCTTCGGCGGCTTCCACGTCGCCGAAGGGCACGACATCGAACCAGTCGGGCAGCGGGCCAAAGCCGGCGCGCAGCTTCTCCTGGTTGGTGGCGGCGATGGCGGTCATGGTACGGCCATGAAAGGCTTGCCGGAAGGTGATGAGGCGGTAGCGTTGCGGCCGGCCTTCGCCATGCTGGAAGCGGCGCACCAGCTTGACCGCGCATTCGATGGCCTCGGCCCCGGAATTGGTGAAAAAGACGGTGTCGGCGAAACTCGCGTCCACCAGCCGCGCGGCAAGCCGCTCCTGGCCGGGAATGCGGTAGAGGTTGGAGCTATGCCATATTTTTTCCGCCTGGTCCTTCAAGGCCGCCACCAGATGGGGATGGGCGTGGCCAAAGGCGGTGACCGCGATGCCGGCGACGAAGTCGAGATAGCGGTGGCCCTGGTCATCGAACACATAGGCGCCCTCGCCCCGGACGAAAGCAAGGTCGGCGCGGTTATAGATCGGCATGAGCGAAGGTATCATTTCATGCTTTCCTGCTCTCGTTTGGCAAAATTTTATGCCGCAAAGGCGTGGCCTATAGAGCCACTCACTGATGCTGTCAACGACCAGCGCTTCAGCTTCGCAGCTTATAGCCGCTGGCGAACAGATGGCGCGAGAACCCCCATAGGGCGGCATTGATGCCCAAGGTCACGCCAGCGCCCAACAGCAAATGGCCATCGGCATGGCCGGTCATGCCGTAGCGCATGCCGTCGATCAAATAAAAGAAGGGGTTGGCGTGGCTCACCGCCTGCCATGGCGGCGGCAGGGCGCTGATGGAATAGAAGGTTCCGGAAAGAAGCGACAAGGGCTGGATGACGAAATTGGTGACCGCCGCCGCATGGTCGAACTTGTCGGCCCAGATGGCGGTCAAGATCCCCATCAGCGACAGCATCACCGCTGCCGACACGGCGAAATAGGCGAGCGCCCAAAAGTGCGCAACCCGCACGCTTACGCCCGGCCAGAGCAGCATCGGGGCCGCCACGGCAAGCCCGACGAGGACGCCGCGGGTCACCCCGCCGGCGACATAGCCCAGCGTCAACTCGCCCGGCGACAAGGGGGGCATCAGCACGTCGAGGATGGCGCCCTGCACCTTGCCGATCAAAATCGAGGAAGAGGTGTTGGCGAAGGCGTTTTGGATGATCGCCATGGCGATGAGGCCCGGCGCCAGGAAATCGGCGAATTTGAGGCCGGCAATGACGCGCCCGTCGCGCCCCAGGGCGACGACGAAAATCAAGAGAAACAGCAATGTGGTGACCGCCGGAGCGGCGATGGTTTGCAAATAAACCTTCAAAAAACGCCGGACTTCGCGGGCATAGAGGGTGGCAAGCCCAAGACCGTTGATGCGGCCGATCCGGCGGGCGCGCCACGGGAAAGCCTTGTGACTTGCCTCTTGCGTCATCGCCTGCTCCTTATTACAAGGCCGCCGCTTACCAATCTTAGCCCAGCCATGCAACAGTGGCGCTGCGCGCGCAAGGCCCCTATATAAGGCCCTCAGATAAGGACAGCACCATGAAAAGGCCGCAGACCTAAGGAGATCGCCATGTCCTGGACCGATGACCGCATCGCCAAGCTGAAGAAATATTGGGACGCCGGCTTTAGCGCCAGCCAGATCGCCGACAAGCTGGGCGGCGGCGTCACCCGCAACGCCGTCATCGGCAAGGCGCACCGGCTGGGCCTTAAATCCCGCCCCTCGCCGGTGAAGCAGGACAAGCCGAAGCCCAAGGCGGCGGCGCCGAAAAAAGCCAAGCCGGAAAAGCCGGCGCGCATCACCCTTCTGGATCTGACCGAGCGCATGTGCAAATGGCCATTCGGCCACCCGGGGGACGAGGATTTTCACTTTTGCGGCAAGAAGGCGGTTCCTGGCCTGCCCTATTGCGAGGCTCATTGCGAGGAAGCCTATCAAGCGCAAAGCCCGCGCCGCGACCGGCGGGCCAGCGCCTTTTTCGGCAATGGCTGAAACCGCCTAGTGGTCCGCCCCAAACGGATAAATCCATCCGTTTGGGAAAAGCGGACCACTCAGTTATTGAATCTGTGGCGCGATTTCTCCAACAGATGGGAACCATCCGTTGGAATCGCACCACTAGCGATTGGGCTTGGTTGCCGGTTCTTGCCCGGCTTCCTCTCCTTCGGGGGGCACCAGCTCGAAGGACTCGATGGGGCAACTAAAGCCGGAGCGCGCCGTGATGCTATCGGTCTTGCACAGGCGCAAGCCGGAAATGTCATAATAAAAAATGCCGTCGAATTTGAGGCCGTAGCACTCAAATGACAACGTCATGCGGTAGACGCGCTTGTCCCGCATGCGGAACAAAACCGTGAAATTGTCGATGACGTCGCTGTCGCGCACCGCCGGCATCCACAGGCAAGCGGGGCGGCGCTCGCCGTCTTCGTCCCCGCTTTCCTGGGCAAGGGCCGGGTCGGCGTCCTGGCCCTTGGCGCGCCCGCCTGGCATGAGCAACGTCAACCCCAAGAGAAAGCCCGCCACCACCCCCAGCAGCCGGCGCTCGAGAGAATGTCTTTTCAAGCCTTCAACCTCATCCTTCGTGGCGCGCGCCAAAAGCTTTAAATCCTCGCTCATGGTGTTTGGTTCGCACCCCAAAATACCGAATTTGCGCGTGATTTGGTCCGACAATTCGAGTCCGAATTGCCGGGATCGAATCATCAGCCTGCCCCCTCGACGCGCCATACACCATGCCAGGCCTCGCGGCATCGCCAAAGCCTAGTGCTGCGATTCCTACGGATGGTTCCCATCTGTTGGAAAAATCGCACCACAGATTCAATAACCTAGTGGTCCACTTTTCCCAAACGGATGGATTTATCCGTTTGGGGCGGACCACTAGCATAGCCAAGGCTGGTGAAGCACAGATGAATGAGCGGCGATGACGGCGCCAACCCGGCCTTGCCACGGGGCGGGGTTGGCTTGGCTCAAAGAGGCGCTTATAGTCCATGGACAGGGCACGCGGGCGCGTCAGCCCAAAGCGGACCGGCCTCTTTCATCGATCCAACGGGATGAGCGCATCATGACCTATCATTTTTCGAAAAGACTGGAGGGCGATTTCGACGCTATCATCGAGCGCGTCACCGCCGCCTTGAAGCAGGAGGGATTCGGGGTGCTGAGCGATATCGATGTCAAGGCGACGTTGAAGAAGAAGATCGATGTGGACTTCCGCCCTTACCGCATCCTCGGCGCATGCAACCCCTCGCTCGCCTACAAGGCGCTGCAAAGCGAAGATAAAATCGGCACCATGCTGCCGTGCAATGTCATCGTGCAACAGCAAGGGGACGGCGCGATCGAGGTGTCGGCGGTAAGCCCCACGGCCTCGATGCAGGCGGTCGACAACCCCGACCTGGCGGCCATCGCCAACACGGTGGAAGGCAAATTAAAGGCGGTCATCGCCGCCCTGTGAATTGAGGACCGGACCCTGAAGCGCCGCAAAAGCAGTGAAACAACTGGCGCGCTCGGAGAGATTCGAACTCCCGACCCCCAGATTCGTAGTCTGGTGCTCTATCCAGCTGAGCTACGAGCGCGTGTCCCGATGCGGACGAGGCCGGGACCCTAATCATTTGCCCATGGCTTTGCAAGCCTTTCCGCGCGTCGCCAAAACCGCCGCGCAAGGCTTGTTGGCGCCAGCGCGCAGCGCTAATGTGCGGGACTGATGCTGTTCAAGGATTTTTATGCCCCTTCACCGCTCGACGCGGCTGCTCTTCACTGCAGCGCTCATCCTGCCGCTGGCGGCCTGCGGCGCCTATCGTGGGGCGTGGCCCCAGCTCGCGCCACGGGACGACGCCGAGGCGCGTTTTCAGCGCGAGGGCGTTGCCGATATCGAGCCCACGGCCGCCTTTTCGCCGCCCCCGCGCGAGACCCTGCCGGCGCTTGATCCGGATGTCGCCGAGGAGCGGCGGGCCGGCATCGCGGCAAGCCTCGACCAGGAGCGCCTTACCCTGTCCAGCCTCGATCGGCGCTATGAAGACCAGCGCAAGCGGGTCGAGGAAGCGCGACGCACCCTTTCGATGAACCGTTTCGGGCCCTCTTCCACCAGTTGGACCACCACCCAGCTCGAGCTGACCCGTCTCAATCAAGTGGCCACCGACATAGAGGCGGTGCGCAATGCCGTCGCCCGGCTGGCGGCCGAGGTCGCAGTCTTGGCGGCGCGGCAGGTCGATATCGCGCCGCTCCTCAGCGATGTCGGCACACTGATCGCCCGCATCGACACCCGCCTGGCGGCGGCGGAAATCTATCGCCGGGAAGTCGCCCTTGCCTTGTCCAACGCCCCCGGCTTCAGGCCTTAGAGCCCGTTTGCCAATGCCCCGCCGGCTCCACGGCCTTCAAGACCGCGCGGGCGACGCAATCGGCCGCCATGGTGCCCATGACCGTGAGGTCCAAGGGAGCGACAGGCCTCGCCCAGTTGGCGGTCGCCAGGGCAAAAAGCGTGTCCCCATCGAAGGGGGTGTGAACCGGGCGAATGGCGCGGGCAAGGCCGTCATGGGCCATCATCGCCAGGCGCTTGGCGCTGGCCTTGTCAAGCCTGGCATTGGTGGCGACGAGGCCGATGGTGGTGTTGAGCCCGACAAGCGGGGCCTTGGGCAAGGGGATGTCCTCTGCCGGCGGCCGGGTTAAGACCTCGCCAAAGCTGTTGACGGCGACAAGAGCGGCGACGATGAGGCCGTTTTCGAGCATGGCCGAGGCGCTTCCCATCCCCCCCTGCCGGGCCCCGGCGTTGGCGCCAAAAGCGGCGCCCACTGGGCCTTGCGCGAAATCATAAGCCGCACTGTTGCACGCCTCGCGCGCAAGAGCGCCATAGGGGGATTGACTGCCCCAATCCTTGTCGCCGCCGTTGTTGAGGTCGAAAAGAATGGCTGCCGGCACCACCGGCACCGCCCGGGGACCCAAGTCAAGGCCACGCCCGCGCGCCGACAGCCAGTCGGCGACGGCGCCGGCGGCATCGAGCCCGAACACCGAGCCGCCGGCCAGCGCCAGGGCGTGAAATTGATGAACGAGGCAAGTGGGGTCAAGGGCCTCGGTCTCCCGGGTGCCAGGGCCGCCGCCGCGCACATCGACCGCCATCACGCAAGGAATATCGGGCAAGATGACGGTGACGCCGCTGCGCACCCGCGCATCCGCCGCCTGCCCTACCTTGAGCCCGGCAATATCGCGCAGGCTGTCATGGGGCCCAGGGCGAACCTTGACCGGCGTTCCCCCTGCGCCCTGGGTCACGCGCTGGCCCGGCGCAGAACTTCGCGCGCCAGGCGCTTGATTTCGGCGCTGGCCTTGGACGTTGGCTTCATCTCGATAACGCCCAGGCCATAAAGGGCGCTTTCCCCGAAAAGCTGCCGGTTGCCAAGGCGCGCCTTGGCCAGCGGATAGCCCTCGGCCCTGAGGGCGGCTTCCATTTCATCGGCCAGCAGCGAGCGGGGCGGAACCCGGTTGAGAACCAGAAGATAAGGGCGGTTCTCCTTCGCCGCAAGCTCCAGGCTGCCGCCCGTTGCCCACACATCCATCGGCGAAGGCTGGACCGGCACCACCACGAGGTCGGCCTTGCGCACCGCGTTGCGTGCCGGCGTTTCGGCGTGCGGCGCGGTATCGACGACGACGATGTCGGCGGCCCTGCCTTGGCGGTTGACCTCATGGCCGATGCCCCAACTGGCGGCGGCGGCAAAGCCGAGCCCGGTTTCATCCTCGCCCAGGCTTTCCTGGCGCGCTTCGTACCAGGTGGACAATGACCCTTGCGGATCGGTGTCGATAAGGGCCACCGACTTGCCTTGATTGGCCCAGGTGACCGCCAATTGCAGCGCGATCGACGTTTTGCCGACCCCGCCTTTTTGTTGCGCAATCGTAATGATCGTGGCCATGCTGCTGTTCCCCTACGTCCGGCAGCGCCAGCATAAGGCGCGGGCAGGCTCGGCACAACTCCCGCGCTCAAAGCGCGGGAGGGGTCCCGTCGAGCGGCAAGGTGATGGAAAAGGTGGCGCCCGCACTGTCGGACTTGGCAAGCTCCAGCCGCCCGGCATGGGCTGCGACCAGCTCCGCCGCGATGGCAAGGCCCAGCCCCGAGCCCTGGGCCTTGCCGCTGCGGGCAAAGGGCTTGAAAAGGTCGGCGCGCGCCGCCTCTGGCACGCCGGGGCCGCTGTCGGCGATATCGATGCGCGCTTGCCCCTGCGCGACCGTGGCGGCGACCGTGATTTCCCCCGCGCCATCGACCGCCTCCACCGCGTTGCGCAAGAGGTTATGCAGCACGCGGAACATCTGATCGCCATCCAGCGGCAGTTTCAGCGCCGGGTCGACCGCGTTGCGCCAGCGCACCCCCGCCATCTCGGGGACGCCAAGAAGCAGGGCGGCCTCCTCAACCAGCGGGCGCAGGGCGAGCAGACGCCGCACCGGCGGCGGCTCCGACGCCTTGCCATAGGCCAGGCTGTCGCGGCAGAGCCGTATTCCCCGGTCGATCGCCCGCATGATGCGCGGGGTGACCGACTTGACCCGTGGGTCATCGACCCGGGCGAGGGCGTCGGATGAAAGCTGCAAATTGCTGAGAATATTGCGCAGGTCGTGGTTGATGCGGGCGACCGCGGCGCCCAGCCCCGCGAGGCGGGCGCGCTCGGCGAGCGCTTGATGGACTTCCCGTTGCAGGCGCGCGAGCTCCCGCTGGGCGGCGCCGATCTCGTCCTTGCGGCGCCAAGGCGCCATGAGAAGCCCCGCGTTCTCTGGCGCGGTGCGAAAGCGCGCCATCGCCTCCGTCATCTGGCGCATCGGACGCACGATGATCCAGTGCAAGGCGAAATAGATGAGAGCGGCGGTGAAGGCGGAAATCAGCAGGGATACAAGAAGGATGCGCCGGGCGAAATCGACCATGCCATGATAAAGCGCGGCTTCGTCAAGGACGATCTCGATGAATTCACCCTTCATGCGCTGGACCGTGCCAACCGCTTGAAGCTGGCCATGGCCGCCCCGCCGCAAGGTGCCGAAGGCGCCGAGGATGCGCTCGACAAGCCGCGCCGTGCGCAAATCGTAACGGGCGTCCAGCATGATGGGCCGGCCATCGGACAGAATAAGCTCGCGATAATCCTTCTGCTTGAGGGCGATGGCGCGCACCCCGGCGATTTGCGTCAATTGCCGCTCGATGCCCGGCGACAGCATGCCGGTGGGCGTTGCGTCCCGCGCCAGCGAGGCGACATGGGCGGTCATCAGGCGACTGTTGATGAAATCACGCCAATAATTGGAAAGGGAGGGAACGAACACCAGAATTTCAAGGGTCATGGCGAAAAGGATGGTAAGCGCCAAGAGCCGCGCCGAAAGGCCGGTCAAGCGCTGGCGCAAGGCAGAGCGCGCCGTGGATGGCATGAGGGTCGAGGGTTCAGCCAAGAAACGATAGCACCTTCACCAATGCGCGGGTGCGCACCGAACAAGCGATCCCGATCGACGGCGCCAGCAACCCGCTTGTTGACCTCGCCCCAGTTCGGATAGGGCGTGATGGAACTGGTAAAGTCGCGTATTTTGAAATCTTTGTCGAGCGCCACCGCCCCAGGCCGGATGCCCCCCGGCCGTTGCCCCGCCACCCCCTATGGCACTGGCGCGTTGACTTCGACCGGCCGAGCGACTATACAGCGCGCCCTGGTTTTCCCCTCTGATTTTCTCATGCGGCTTCTGCCGTATTGGACGGAGAAGAGACGTGAAGCGTACCTTTCAGCCTAACCGGCTGCGCCGCAAGCGCAAGCACGGCTTTCGCGCCCGCATGGCAACCAAGGGCGGTCGCAAGGTCTTGGCGGCCCGCCGGGCCCGTGGCCGCAAACGGCTTTCCGCCTGACCCGGCGCGGCCTGCTGGCCTGCCGGACGGCCGCGATGGGGAAGGAGCAAGGCCCCTTCTTTGCTCCCTTGTCCGCCGCCCCGACTATCTCGCGGCGGCCCGGGGCAAGCGCTGGACAACCCCCGGGTTCATCGTCCAGGCCCGCCGACGGGAAGCGGGTGGCGACGCGATTCGCCTTGGGCTGACGGCAAGCCGCAAGGTGGGCAACGCCGTGGAGCGCAACCGGGTGAAGCGGCGGCTGCGGGCGCTGGGGCGCGAGATGCTTCCCGATTTGGCGCCGGCGGGCTATGACATCGTGCTGGTGGGCCGCGCCGCCGCGCTGGGCCTTAGCTATGCGCAACTGCGCCAGGACCTTGTCTGGGCGCTGGGGCGGCTCGGCCTTGATGGGGAGCCGAAATGATGCTGCGACGCCTCGCCATCCATGCTATTCGCGTCTACCAATACAGTTTCTCTCTTCTCATCGGCCCCACCTGCCGTTATCAACCCTCCTGCTCGGAATATGCCGCGCAGGCGATCGGGCGCTTTGGCGTCTTTCGCGGCGGCTGGCTAGCGGCAAAACGGATCGGACGGTGCCACCCCTGGGGCGGGTCGGGCTTCGATCCGGTGCCGGAAAAGAAGCCCTGAGGCGGACCACGAGCGCCAGCCCTTAAGGCGGCGGGATGACAAAGGAGGGACCGGGCGGCATGTCCGATCAGAAAAATATGCTTCTGGCCATCGGCCTTGCGCTGCTCGTGCTGCTGGGGTGGGACTATTTCATCGTCGCTCCCCAGCGCGAGGCGGCGCAACAAACCCACGCCACGGTGGAGGCACCGGCCGACGGCGCCCTTCCCGCCGCCCCCGATGCCACCTCCGACACTGCGCCCGAAGCAGGCGATACGGCCGCCGCCTTGCCGGCGGGCAGCATGGCCCGCAGCGTGGCGGTCGCCCAAGGCGCCCGGCTGCGCATCGACACCCCGCGCCTTGAAGGCTCGATCCTGCTGACCGGCGCTCGTTTTGATGATTTGACGCTTAAGGACTATTGGGAAACCGTCGCCCGCACCGATAATATCCACCTTTTCTCGCCCGCCAACACGCCGAGCGCCTATTTCGTCGAGTTCGGCTGGAGCGCCGGCGCGGGCGCGGCCGTCGACCTTCCCGACGAGACCACGCGCTGGCAGGCCTCCGCCCCCGTGCTCACCCCCGACCAGCCGGTGGAGCTGCGCTGGAGCAACGCCCAGGGCCTCACCTTCATTCGCCGAATCACGGTCGATAAGGACTATCTTTTCACCGTCGAGCAAAGGGTGGAAAATAGCGGCGAGGGCACTTGGAGGCTGTTTCCCTACGCCAAGGCGCTGCGCACCTGGGAGGCCCATGGCCGCAGCTTCTATGTGGTCCATGAAGGGGCGCTCGGCGTCATCGACGGCTCCTTGAAGGAGGTCTCCTATAAGGACCTCCAAGACGACAAGCGGCAGGATTTCAACTCCACCGGGGGCTGGATCGGCCTTGCCGACAAATATTGGATGACCGCCCTCGTCCCCGACCAGGCGCGACCCTTCAGCGCCCGCTTCAACTATGCCGAGCGGGGTCGTCCCGAATACGCCGTGAGCTTTCTTGAAGAAGGCCAAACCCTGGCCCCCGGCGGCCATATCGAAGTCGTCAACCGCTTCTTCGCCGGCGCCAAGGAAGTCAAGCTGGTGGAGCGCTATGGCGAGCGCTATGGCATCACCAAATTCGATCTCACCATCGACTGGGGCTGGTTTTACTTCCTCACCAAGCCGATTTTCTACGGCCTTGACGTGTTCAACCGCTTGCTCGGCAATTTCGGCCTTGCCATCATCGCCCTTACCGTCGCTATCAAGCTCCTTCTCTTCCCGCTGGCCAACAAGTCCTATGAGTCGCTGGGGCGGATGAAGACCATGCAGCCGCGGATGAAGGAGCTGCAGGAGCGCTACAAGGAAGACCGGGCGCGGCTTCAGCAGGAAATGGCCGCCTTGTTCAAGAAGGAAGGGGTGAACCCCCTTGCCGGCTGTCTGCCGATCCTCATCCAGATGCCGATTTTCTTCGCCCTTTACAAGGTCCTGTTCGTCACCATCGAAATGCGCCATGCGCCGTTTTACTTGTGGATTCGCGACCTTTCGGCGCCCGACCCCTTGACCCCGGTGAACTTTTTTGGCCTGCTTCCCTTCGATCCCCCCACTTTCCTTGCCATCGGCGTGCTGCCGATCGTCATGGGGATCACCATGTGGCTGCAGCAAAAGCTGAACCCGCCGCCCACCGACCCGATCCAGGGTCAAGTGATGAAGGCGCTGCCCATCGTCTTCACCATCATCATGGCGCCCTTCGCCGCCGGCCTGGTGATCTACTGGACCGCCAACAACATCCTGTCCATCGCCCAGCAGTGGGTCATCCAGCGTCGGATCGAGGCGCGCGGGTGACCGGGCTGGCACCCGTGCATGACGATGCGGCGCCGCTCCTTTTCCGGCGGCCTTGGCGCTTTGTGAAGGGGGTGGTGGCGCTTTCCGGCCTGCCCGCCGGCGACCGCCCGGAGGTCGCCTTCGCCGGGCGCTCCAATGTCGGCAAGTCGAGCCTTATCAACGCCCTTCTTAAGCAAAAGGGGCTGGCCCGCACCTCCAACACCCCGGGGCGCACGCAAGAGATCAATTTCTTCGCCCCCGAGGCAGCGCTACAGCCTTGCTATCTCGTCGACTTGCCGGGCTATGGCTACGCCAAGGCGCCCAAGGGAAAGGTCGATGCCTGGACCGGCCTTGTGAAGACCTATCTTGCCGGCCGGCCCAATCTGCGCCGGGTGTTCCTGCTTATCGACGCCCGCCATGGCCTCAAGGCCAACGACCTTGAAATCCTCGCCATGCTGGACGAGGCGGCGGTCAGCTATCAGGCGATCCTCACCAAGCTGGACAAGCTGTCGCAAGAGGCACAGGGCAAGGCGAAAGAGGCGCTTGCCGTCCAGTTGAAGACCCATGTCGCAGCCCATCCGGAGATTCTTGCCACTTCGGCGGAGAAGGGCTGGGGCCTCGATGAGGCGCGGGACGCCCTTGCCGCCATTCTCAATGGCGGCTGAACCGGCTATGGTCGGGCGACTTGGGCCCTACGAAGGAGTTGCCATGGCCGACCATCTGCCCGCCGATCACCCCTTGCAGGAAGTGGTGGCCAAAGCTGCGACATTGGCCGAGGCGCTGCCCTATTTACGCAAATACGCCGGCCGCACCTTCGTCGTCAAATATGGCGGCCACGCCATGGGCGACCCGCGCGCGGCGGCAAGCTTTGCCCGCGACGTCGTGCTCTTGAAGCAGATCGGCATCAATCCGGTGGTGGTGCACGGCGGCGGACCGCAGATCGCCGCCATGCTGGCGCGCCTTAAAATCCAGTCCTCCTTCGTCGACGGCCTGCGGGTCACCGACGCGGCGACGGTGGAAATCGTCGAGATGGTGCTGGCCGGCTCCATCAACAAGGAGGTGGTGGCGGCGATCCAGGCCGCCGGCGGCACCGCGGTCGGACTTTCCGGCAAGGATGGCGCCCTGGTGGTCGCCGAGCCGGTGACCCGCACCCGGCGCGACCCCGGCTCGCATATCGAGCAAATCGTCGATCTAGGCTTTGTCGGCGAGCCGAGGACGGTCAACCCCCATGTGCTCGACGTGATGCGCGCCTCCGACATCATCCCGGTGATCGCGCCGGTAGCCCCCGGGCCGGACGGCGGCACCTACAACATCAACGCCGACACCATGGCCGGGGCCATCGCCGGCGCGCTCAAGGCGGCCCGCTTCTTCCTCCTCACCGATGTCGCCGGCGTGCTCGACAAGGAAAAGCGCCTGCTCACCAATTTAACCCCGGCCAAGATCGCCGCCCTCAAGGCCGATGGCACCATCACCGGCGGCATGATCCCCAAGGTCGACACCTGCCTTGCCGCGGTCGCCGCCGGGGTCGACGCCGCGGTCATCCTCGACGGCCGGCTGCGCCATGCCCTGCTGTTGGAGATCTTTACTGAAAAGGGCGCCGGCACGCTGGTCCGCCGGGGGGAAGGCTGAACCATGGGACGCTTGCAAGCCATCGCCCGCAAGGCCGCCGCGCGCGCCCCCATGGAAAGCCTTGAAACGGTCGAGATCAGCCTTGAGGCGGGCCTTGCCGGCGACCATCGCGGGACATCGCTCAAACGCCAGGTCACCGTCCTCACCCGGGAAGGCTGGGCGACCGCCTGCCGGCTGTTGAGCCAGGACATCGCCTGGACCGTCCGGCGCGCCAATCTTTTCATCTCTGGCGTGCCGCTCACGGGCCATGTGGGCGCGGTTCTGGAAGTGGGTCCGGTCCGGCTTGAGATCACCGGTGAATGCGCGCCATGCGCGCGCATGGACGAACAGGTGCCGGGCTTGAGGCTAGCCCTCGCGCCAGCCTGGCGCGGCGGGGTTACGGCGCGGGTGCTTTCGGGCGGCGCCATCAAGCGGGGCGATGACGTGCGCCTCCTCAGCCCCGCCGGCCTTCCTCTTTAACGTTCAATTTTCGATGAAGCTTTCAAGCTGCCAGGCAAGGTCGCCTTGGGAGATTGGGTAATCAATGCCGTCCTTGGCGTGAAGCAGCAGCGGCGGCGGCACCAGGGCCACCGATTTTTGCAAGGCATAAGCGGTGCGCATCGACAACCCCGCTTTCCAGGCCAGCGCGGTGACGGTGCGCCCCGATTTAGAGGCCAAGATCGCCCTTGCGACCTGCGGCGTCACCCCGGCGGCCTCGGCAAGGCAGTACAGGATGAGCCCGCGTTTGTTGCTCCGAATGGCGTCGTTGATGAAGTCATCGTCGATCAGCCCCCGGGCGGCGAGCCTTGCGGCCTCCTCGGCCAATGCGGCTTCCTCTTCATCGCCGATTTGCTCCGCCGCGATGCGTTGGCGCGCCGCGTCGAGCACTTCCTCGGCCGCGGCATCGTTCAGGGCATTGGCCTCCACCATCATCGCCACCAGGGACGAGGCGACGAAGCCGGCGATCCTTTTCACCGTGCGCAACGACAGGGACGAGCGCAAGGCAAGGGGCTCGTGCCATTTATCCACCTTTGGCGCATGATCGATGATGGCGTCCAGGGCTTCCTCGCGGATCTGCGCGTTGGGATTGGCGAGCAGCGCCGCCACCGCCGGCACGTCCAGGGTCGCGACCACGGCATCGGCGACATCGGCCGAGACCTGGGGGCGCGCGGCGATGGCGGCGAGCGCTTCCTGAACCGAGCCGGCGGCGATGATCTCCTTCAGGTCATCGTCGCTCAAGAGAGGCGAATAAGCGAGCACCGGCACGCAGACGATGGCCTCCATGTCGCGCGCCAGGCGATCGACGATAGTTTTTGGAACATGGGTCGAGCGCTTGATCGCCTCGGCCAGGATGGCCCGCACCCTGGGCAGTTGATCCTGGGCCAGCTTGTCGAGGATGGCAAGGGTGCGTTCGCGCACATCGGTCCGCCCGCTCTCGTCGAGATCGGGCAGCAGCCGGGCAATTTTGCGGGCGAGCTCGCCGCGCACTTCCTCGGCCTCATCGTCAGCCAGCAATTCATTGGCCTGGACCGGGCTCGCGGGATTGCCCGCCACCTCGGCGCGCACTGCCGCCTCGCCCTCGCGCGCCAGATAATAGAGCATTTCCGGCCGGGTGTCGGCGCGCGCCGCCAGGGATTTGATCTGCTCCTCAGCGCCGCCTTCCAAAATGCGCCGCGCCGCTTCATAGCTTAAATCCTTGGGCAAATCCTTGGCCGCCCCGCCAAATAGGCGATTGAACAGGCTCATGCCCCCTCCGCCATTTTATAACCATTCCGGCCTGCCCGCTTGGCGCTGTAAAGCGCTTCATCGGCGCGCTGTTTAAGTCCTTCCAATAGCACCCCGCTGCCTTCGCAAGGGGCGATGCCGATCGATAAGGAAACCCCGCATGGGGAGGCGCCTGGCGCGTGGCACAACTTATCGGTTTGCGCCAGCAGCCGGCGCGCCAGAAGCTCGGCTCCGGCAAGGTCGGTGTCCTCGAGCCAAACGGCGAACTCATCGCCGCCCAGCCGTGCCGCCAGGTCGCCAATGCGCAACACCTGCTCAAGAATGCCGCCCAGCGCTCTCAAGACCGCATCGCCCGCGGCGTGGCCCAGGCTATCGTTCACTGCCTTGAAATGATCAAGGTCGATCATCAGCAGCGCCCCCTGGCGCCCGGCGCGGGTGGCGTGGGCGATGCGCACCGCCACCTGGTCGTCGAACGCCCGGCGGTTGAGGAGTCCGGTCAATTCATCGGTCAAGGCCATGCGCGCCAGCGTGTCGCGGGCCTTGGCTAAAGCGTCGCTCGCGGCCCGGTCGCGGCTCACGTCGCGGGCCATACCCCGGGCGCCGCGCCAATGACCCTCGGCATCGAAAACCGGCGCCGCCGACACCGTAAGGCAGGCGCGCTCGCCATCCTTGCGGCACGGCCAAAGCTCCACATCGATGACCCTTTCCTCAGCGGCGAAGACCGCCGCCGCCGTCTCGCGGTCGATGCCGAGACAGCGGTGCGCTTCTTCCCCCATCAACTCGAGCGGAGCAAACCCTAAGATCTCGGCGCCGGAGACATAGGAAAAACGCCCCTGGGCATCGGTTTCCCAAGCCATTGCGCCAGCGCAGGCGACCAGGTCCTTGTAAAGCTGGCGGCTGGCGGCCAGGGCTTGGGTCAAATGGCTGGCAAGGTCCGGCTCGCGCCCGAACAGCATCACCGCCGGCGCGCCATTTTCCCGCAACAGGGGCAGCGCGCTCAAGGTCAGCCGCCGCTCGGCCATCGGGCCAGCGATGGTGAGGGCAAGGGTGCCGAGGTAGCCGTCCTCCGCCCATTCGCGCAGCGCCTTGGCGGCGGGCCCGGCGGCGTCGGCGAGGGCGGCGGCCAGGTCCGCCGCCGCGCCATTGCCGTCGATGACCCGGCCCTCGGCGTCAAGGACCAGCCTTGCCTCCGACCCCTCGCCCAAGGCGGCGACAAGGCTCAAACGCAGCACCTCGCCCGTCGGGCGGCGCTTATCCGCCTGTCCAACCGTGAGCGGGATGAGTTTCATGACGCCCTGCTTAGCTCAACGACAACCGGCCAAGTCTAGGCAAAGCGGGTTAAGGGCATCTTAAATGCACGCTTGTCTCCCTGCCGCATCACCGGCAAGATGCGCCGCGCCATGGACTTGCCCTCTCGCACCAACCAGCCTGAAAGCTGGATCATCGACCTCGACAACACGCTTTACCCGGAAGCGTGCGACGTGTTCGCGCAGATCGATCAGCGCATGGGCGCCTTCATCGCCAATCTCTTAAGCATCGACCTTGTCGCCGCGCGGCGGATCCAGAAACGCTATCTGATGGATCATGGCACCACCTTGCGCGGGTTGATGGACAATCACGGCGTCGCGCCCAGGGCCTTTCTCGACTATGTGCACGATATCGACCTAGACGTCGTGCCGCGCGATCCCGCCTTGGCCGCCCTTCTTGACCGTTTGCCGGGGCGCAAGCTGGTTTACACCAATGGCGATCTTGCTTATGCCCGGCGGGTGCTGGCGCGCATCGGTATCGACACCCAGTTCGAGGCGGTGTTCGACATCACGGCGGCCGGCTATGTGCCCAAGCCCAATGGCGCGCCCCTCGATACGCTGGTGGCCGCTTATGGGCTCGACCCACGCGCCTGCGTCATGATCGACGACATGGCGCGCAACTTGCGCCCAGCGCATGAGCGGGGCATGACGACGGTATGGCTGCGCACGCAAAGCCCTTATGGCCGCCATGACGCCGAGGGCGCCCATGTGCACCACATCGCCGATGACTTGAAAAGCTGGCTTGCCGCCTATGTGGACAGCCATCAGGACGGAGCGCCATGAGCCAAGACCTGAAAACCACCATCGAGGCCGCCTGGGAAAACCGCGCGGCAATCGGCCCTCACACGCAAGGCGCGGTGCGCGAGGCGGTCGCGGAGGCGCTCAACCTCCTCGACCGCGGCGGGGCGCGGGTGGCGGAAAAGCGCGACGGTGCCTGGCAAACCAATCAATGGCTGAAAAAAGCGGTGCTTCTTTCCTTCCGCCTCAACGACATGGCGGCCATCACCGGGGGACCAGGGGGCGGCGTCTGGTGGGACAAGGTGCCGCCGAAATTCGCCCATTGGGGGGAAAGCGCCTTCCGCGAGGCAGGGTTTCGCGCCGTTCCAGGGGCCATCGTGCGCCATTCCGCCTATATCGCGCCGGGCGCCGTGCTGATGCCCTGCTTCGTCAATTTGGGCGCTTATGTCGGCGAGGGCGCCATGATCGACACCTGGGCGAGCGTGGGCTCGTGCGCGCAGATCGGCAGGCACGTCCATATATCGGGCGGCGCCGGCATCGGCGGCGTGCTGGAGCCGTTGCAGGCCGGCCCCGTCATCATCGAGGACGGCTGCTTCATCGGCGCCCGGGCGGAAGTCGCCGAAGGGGTCATCGTCGAGGAAGGCGCGGTGCTGTCCATGGGCGTCTATCTTGGCGCTTCGACCAAAATCATCGACCGCGCCAGCGGCGCGGTTTTCACCGGCCGGGTGCCGGCTTATTCCGTCGTCGTGCCTGGCACCTTGCCCGGAAAGCCGCTGCCCGATGGCAGCCCCGGCCCCGGTCTTTATTGCGCGGTCATCGTCAAGCGGGTCGATGCCAAGACGCGGAGCAAGACCTCGATCAACGATTTGTTGCGTGCTTAAAGCCATGGCCATCAGCGGGACCCGCACCGACCCGGTCGCCCTGGCGCAGGCCCTGATCCGCTGCCCGAGCGTGACGCCGGCGGACGCGGGCGCGCTCGACCTTATCGAGAACGCCCTTGCCGCCATGGGGTTTGAATGCACCCGGCTGCCCTTTGGCGAGGGGGCGGCGCGCATCGATAATCTTTATGCCCGGCTGGGCGATGCGCCGCCCCATTTCTGTTTCGCCGGCCATAGCGACGTGGTGCCGGCCGGCGACAGGACCGCCTGGTCGGTCGATCCTTTCGCTGGCGAAACCAAAGGCCCTCTCCTCATCGGTCGGGGCGCCGCCGACATGAAGGGGGCGATCGCCGCCTTCATCTCGGGGGTGGAACTGTTCTTGGCCCGCAACGGCACGCCCCCAGGCTCGATTTCCTGCCTCATCACCGGGGATGAGGAAGGCGTGGCGGCGAATGGCACCGTCAAGGTTTTGGAATGGCTGGCCGCCCACGGCGAGCGGATCGATCATTGCCTGGTGGGCGAGCCCACCTCGCGGGAGCGGCTGGGCGATACCCTCAAGAACGGCCGGCGCGGCTCGCTGAACGCCTGGATCAAGGTGCAGGGCGCGCAGGGCCATGTCGCTTATCCCCAGCACGCCGACAACCCCATTCCCCGCCTCGTGCGCTTTCTTGACGCCGTCATGGCGCGCCGGCTGGACGAGGGGACGCCGGCCTTCGATCCTTCCCATCTCGAAGTCACCGACATTGCGGTGGGCAACGGCGCGGAGAACGTCATCCCCGCCACCGCCAGCGCCCGCCTCAACATCCGGTTCAACGACCGGCACCAAGGCGCGGATTTGGTGGCCTGGCTGGAAGAGGTGGCGAGCGCCACCGCTGGCGAGCACGAGCTTGCCACCCGCGTTTCCGGCGAAGCCTTTCTCACCCCCGAAGGGCCTTTTTCCCGGATGCTGTGCGCGGCGGTGGCGGCGGTCGAGGGCATTCGCCCCACGCTTTCCACCAGCGGCGGCACGTCCGATGCCCGCTTCATCGCCCGCCATTGCCCGGTGGTGGAGCTGGGCCTGGTTGGCGCCACCATGCACAAAGCGGACGAAGCCGTGCCGGCGGACGACATCCGCCGCCTGGCGCGTATCTATGAGGCGGTGCTCCAGCGTTATTTCGTACCGGAAACGCAGTCATGAACAACCCCGCCCGGGCGCGCGCCGCACTATGGGGCGCCATGCGGCTGCTGCGTTTCGACCGTGGCGGGCTCACCGGCTTTGACGCCAGCCGGGAAGGCTTTGTTCATTCCTTTTACGCCGTCGCCCTCGCCGTTCCCTTGTTCCTTCTCGTCATCAGCCTGGAGAACATGATGCTGGCGCGCGCCGGGGGATCGGGCTACAGCCTCGTCTGGGCGCTTTTAAGCTATGGGGTGCGCTGGGCGGGCTTCATCGCCATCGCCTATGGCTTTGCCCGGATGCTGCAGCGTGAAGCGGAATTTGCCGGCTTCGTGACCGCCTTCAATTGGGCCAAGCCGTTGTTTCTTGTCGTTCTCCTGCCGCTGGTGGGGCTGGGCGCGGCGGGCGCCATCGGCGCCGAGGCCTATGGCGGGCTGGGGCTTATCCTGCGGCTCTATCTCGCGGCGGTTCAAGTATTTCTCATCTTCGCCGCCTTTCGCCTTGCCCTATTCGAGGCGGCCGCCATCTTCATCGTCAAATATTTCTACGACACCCTCATTGAACTCATGTTTCGCGCCGCCGGCGCGGCTTAAGCCTCGATGACCTCGAAATCATGGCTGATGCTGGCGGTTTTGCCCAGCATGACGGAGGCGGAGCAATATTTCTCCGCCGAAAGGGCGATGGCGCGGGCCACCTTGGCGGGGTCAAGGCCCTTGCCGCTCACCACATAGTGGGCGTGGATGCGGGTGAAGACCTTGGGGTCTTCCTCTGCCCGCACCGCCGTGAGCGCGCAGCGGCAGCCGCGCACATCCTCGCGCATTTTTTGCAGGATCAGCACCACGTCGATGCCGGAGCAGCCGCCCATGGCCATCAGCAGCGCTTCCATCGGGCTCGCGCCACTCTTGCGCTCGCCGTCGAGCAGCACTTGATGGCCGGAGCCCGAGGTGGCGGCAAAAGCCAACCCCTCACGCCAGGTCACCGTCGCCGTCATCGTTTCCGCCATGCTCGTCTCCTCCTTCGTAATCGACCTGCATGAAATAAAGGCCTTGCGGCGGCGCGTTAAGGCCAAGGGCCGCCCGGTCGCGGGCGTGCAGCGCCGCTTCAAGGTCCGCCGCCCGCCATTTGCCCTCGCCCACCAGCTTGAGGCAGCCCACCATCGAGCGCACCTGATGATGGAGGAAGGAGCGCGCCGCGGCGTGGATGCGTATTTCCTCGCCCAGCCGCTCCACGGCGAGGCGCTCCAGCGTCTTGACCGCCGAGGTGGCCTGGCAATGGACGTGGCGAAAGGTGGTGAAATCATGCCGCCCGACAAGGATTTGCGCCGCCTGCGCCATGGCCCCGGCGTCGAGCGGGCGGCCCACCTGCCAGGCGAGCCCCTGGTCCAAGGCCAGCGGCGCCCGGCGGTTGACGATGCGATAGGTGTAATGCCGCCGGATGGCGGAGAAGCGGGCGTGAAAATCGGGACTGACGCGCGCAGCCGCGAGGACAGCGACGGGAAGGGGGCGCAAATGGGCGTTGAGCGCGTTCATCACCACCTGGGGCGCATCGTCCCGGGCGAGGTCCACATGCGCCACCTGGCCGCGGGCATGGACCCCGGCATCGGTGCGCCCGGCGCAGAGCACGCTCACCGTTTCGCCGCTATAGCCGGCGATGGCGGCCTCCAGCGCGCCCTGCACCGACGGGCCGTTGGCTTGCCTTTGAAAGCCGACGAAAGGCCGGCCATCATATTCAAGGATGAGCTTGTAGCGGGTCATGAAAGGCGGCTGCCCCGAGGCACGGTAAAGCCGCGCTGGAAGGCGGCGCGAGCGAGCGGCGCCTTGCCGGCGCGCTGCAACAGGGTTGGCCGCAGCGCATCCCTACCGCAGGCGATGGTCAATTGGGTGTCGAGAACGGCGCCGGGCGGCCCCTTGCCGGGGACGCACTCGGCGGCAAGGATTTTCACCCGCTCGCCCATCATCTCGGCATAGGCGCCGGGATACGGGGCGAGGGCGCGGATGCGCCGCTCGAGAATGACGGCGGGGTGCGTGAAATCAAGCTTTGCCTCGGCCTTGTCGATTTTCCGGGCATAGGTCGCCTTGGTCGCGTCCTGCGGCGTTGCCACCAGATGATCCAGCCCCTCGAGCGCCGCGACGATGGCCTTTGCCCCCAGCGCCGCCAGCTTGTCATGAAGGCGCCCGGCGTCATCGTCCGGCAGGATGGGCATAGGCCGCGTCAACAACACCGGGCCGGTGTCGAGCCCCGCCTCCATCGCCATGATGGAAATCCCGGTTTCACTATCCCCCGCCTCGATCGCCCGCTGGATGGGCGCGGCGCCGCGCCAGCGCGGCAGCAGCGAGGCATGAATATTGAGGCAGCCGCGACGCGGCGCGGCAAGGATGGCGGGGGGCAGGATAAGGCCATAGGCGGCGACCACCGCAAGATCAAGGTCGAGGGCGGCAAAGGCGGCCTGCTCCTGGCTGTCTTTAAGGCTTGAGGGGGTGCACACGGCAAGGCCCTTTTGCTCGGCCAGCATATGCACCGGCGATTTAACGACGGCCTTGCCGCGGCCGGCCGGGCGCGGCGGCTGGGTATAGACGCACGCGACCTCGTGGCCAGCGGCAAGCAACGCGGCCAGCGCCGCGGCGGCGAAGTCCGGCGTCCCCATGAAGGCGAGGCGATAGCGTTTACCAGGCGTCATGCCCCGTGGCTTAGGCCGGGCGGGGGCAAGGCGTCAAGCGCCCTTCACGCGCTTTCCCGCCGCGCCTTGGCAAGCTTGCGCAAGATCATGTTGCGCTTCAAGGCGGACAGGTGGTCGATGAAAAGAATGCCTTCAAGATGGTCCATCTCGTGCTGAAGGCAGGTGGCAAGAAGGCCTTCAAGATCCTCCACCCGCTCCTTGCCTTCATAGTCAAGATAGCGCACCCGCACCCGCGCCGGGCGCTCGATCTCGGCATATTGATCGGGCACCGAAAGGCAGCCTTCGTTATAGGTTTTTAGGTCGTCCGAAGCGTGCTCGATGACCGGATTGGCGAAATAGCGCGGCGCCCGGGTCTCGTTCTCCTGCAAGTCGATGACGAGGACGCGCTTGGGCACGCCCACCTGGATGGCGGCAAGACCGATGCCGGGGGCGGCGTACATGGTCTCCAGCATGTCGTCCATCAGCCGGCGCATCTCGTCGTCAACCCCTGCAACCGGGCGCGACTTCACCTTAAGGCGCGGGTCGGGCGCTTCGATGATCGGCAGAACAGCCATCGGCCAGCAAATTTCCCGTCTTTGTCCTAAAAACCCAAGTCCTTGAGGTAAGTCTTAGGTCAAGCCCGGTCAAGGCCGGGTTAACCGCCGTGCCCAAGCGTGACAAGCATCAGAGGTGTTTTAGGGTCCGGACCCTAAGCAACCGGCCGGCGGGCGCGCATCGCCTGCAACAAGGTGCCGTCGTCAAGATAGTCGAGCTCGCCGCCCACCGGCACGCCATGGGCGAGGGACGAGACCAAAAGGTCATGGCCAGTGAGCCTCTCTTCCAGATAATGCGCCGTGGTCTGGCCATCGACGGTGGCGGAAAGGGCAAGCACCACTTCGCGCACCGCGCCCTTGGCGAGGCGGGCTTCAAGGCTGGCGATGTTGAGCTCCTCGGGCGTCACCCCATCGAGCGCCGATAGCACCCCGCCGAGAATATGGTAGCGGCCGTTAAAGGCCCGCGCCCGGTCGAGCGCCCACAGGTCCGCCACCTCCTCGACGATGCATAACAGCGCATCGTCGCGGCGCGGGTCGGTGCAGATGGCGCAAGGCTGGACGGTGTCAAGATTGCCGCACACCGCGCAGCGGGTGATGCGCGCTTCCACCGTCTGCAGCGCGGCGATGAGGGGGGGAAGCAACGCCTCGCGCCGCTTGAGGAGGTGGAGAACGGCGCGGCGCGCCGAGCGCGGGCCCAAGCCCGGCAGCTTGGCGAGCGCTTGCACCAGTTGCTCGATTTCGGGCGAGGCCATGGCGCGGCCGTTAAAAGGGCAATTTAAAGCCGGCCGGCAGGCCCATGCCTTGGCTGAGACGCGCCATCTTCTCCTGCGCCGCGGCTTCCGCCTTGAGCCGGGCGTCGTTGCAGGCAGCAATGATGAGGTCCTCGAGGATTTCCACCTCCTCAGGGTTGAGAAGCGTGGGGTCGATGGCAAGGCCCTTGAGCGCCCCCTTGCCGCTCACCTTGGCCTTGACCATGCCGCCGCCGGCCTCGCCCTCGACGATGAGGGTGTCCAGCTCGTCTTGCAGGGCTTGCATTTTTTCCTGCATGGCCTGGGCTTGTTTGAGCATGTGTTGGAAGTTCTTCATCCTGCTTCTTCGCCTCTTTCGAAAAATGCTTCCTCGGTTGCGCTCGCCGCGCCGTTTTCTGGAGCGCCGGGCGCCTCGTCTTGCGCGCACGGCCTGACTGCCACCAGCCTCGCCCCCGGGAAGGCCGCCATCACCTTTTGCACCATGGGATGGGAAAGCGCTTCCGCCCTGGCGGCGTCATCGGCGGCCTTTTCCTGCTCATGGAGCGTTGCCGCGCCTTTCTCCCCCGACAAGGCGACCAGCCAGCGATTGCCGGTCCACTCGGCAAGGCAGGCCATCATCCGGCTCGCTAGATCGCGCGGCGCGTCCTTCGTCGGGCGGATTTCCACCCGCCCCGGAGCGAAGGAGACGAGATGCACATGGTCGCGCAAGGCGAGGGCGATGAGGCCCTCCTTGCGCGCTTCGAAAAGCGCCGTCAGCTCTTCGAACGTCGTCGGATTGGCGGCAGGCACCGGCGCGGCGCGGCGCGGCATGGCAAGGACCGCGCCGGGCGCCTTGGCCGGCGGCGCGGACGGCGCGGGCATGGATGCCGGCTCCACCGCCTTTTCGTTTATCAATTGCCGCACCAGGGCGCCGGGCGGCGGCAGGCTGGAGGCATGGCACAAGCGGATGAGCACCATCTCGGCAGCCATAAGACCGCCGGCGGCGCGGCGCACCTCCTCAAGACCCTTCAGCAGCAACTGCCAGGTCCGGCTGAGGACGGCCAACGACAGCTTGGCCGCCATGTCCTCGCCGCGGCGGCGCTCCGCCTCGCTGGCGAGGCTGTCCTCGGCCGCCGTGGGAGCGACCTTGAGGCGGGTCAGCCAATGGGTGAAGACGGCCATGTCCTCGAGCACCACCAAGGGGTCGGCGCCGGCGTCGTATTGCTGGCGCAGGGCGGCGAGCGCCGCGCTGGCGTCGCCTTGCATCACCGCCTGGTAAAGATCGATGACGGCGGCGCGGTCGGCAAGACCGATCATCGCCCGCACCTCGTCCGCCCGCACCGCGCCGCCGCCATGGGCGATCGCCTGGTCGAGCAGCGACAGCCCGTCGCGCACCGAGCCTTCGGCGGCGCGGGCGATCAGGCTCAAGGCTTCGTCCTCGGCGGCGCAGCCCTCCTCTTTCAGCACCGCCGCGAAATGGGCCTTCAAGGCGGCGGCCTCGACCCGCTTCAGGTCGAAGCGCTGGCAGCGCGACAGCACGGTCACCGGCACCTTGCGAATCTCGGTGGTGGCGAAGATGAACTTCACATGCGCTGGCGGCTCTTCCAGGGTTTTAAGAAGCGCGTTGAAGGCGCTTTTGGACAGCATGTGCACTTCGTCGATGATATAGACCTTGTAGCGGGCCGAGGTCGCCGCATAAGGCACATTGTCGATGATGGCGCGCACGTCATCGACCCCGGTATGGGAAGCGGCGTCCATCTCGATGACATCGGGATGGCGCGAAGCGGCGATGGCGGTGCAAAAGGCGCACGTCCCGCACGGCTCCACCGTCGGCCCGCCGGCGCCATCGGCGCCGACGCAGTTAAGGGCGCGGGCGATGATGCGCGCCGTCGTCGTCTTGCCCACCCCGCGCACCCCGGTGAGGATGAAGGCGTGGGCGAGGCGCCCTGCGGCCATGGCATTTTTCAGCGTCCGCACCATCGCTTCCTGGCCGATCAACTGGCCGAAGCCTTGCGGACGGTATTTGCGCGCCAGTACGCGATATTCGGATGCGGCGGTCATGGGGCTTTCGTCTACACCGAAAGGACGCCAGAACAAAGGCTTGTCTCGCGCCCCTTGAGGAGGGACGCCACCCCTTGCCCCTGATGCACGAGTGGGAGGTGGGATCGACCCAAGCGAAACTCGTTGCGGCTGCTCCCTTCCGGGCCTGACCGGGTTGGCGAGCGGCTTGTCCGCCCCAGCCTCCCGGGCGGCAATATTGTGCATGGGTGCTAAAAGTGCAAGCCTTGCCGCTGGCTTTTTTGGAAAAAAGGATGGTCCGTGGCCTTTGACATCGCCTTTTCCGGCAACCCTCTGGACCGCGCGGAAAGCCGCCGCAATGACGAGGCTTGGCTGGCGCGTCAGGCCAAGGCGCCGACAGCCCGCTTTCTCGCCTTCGTCGATCTAAAGCCGGTGATGGAGACCGCGCCAGGGCTCGCCCCCGCCTGGTTTTCCCCGGAAAGGGTGGATGCCGCCTTGGCAAGCGGCGCCGCACCTGTTTTTTTAGGGCTTGACGGCGCGGCCGCCCGATTCGCCGTTGCCCTTGAAGCGGACCATGCCGCCGGCCTGCTGGACGGCGGGCGCAAGGCGATCGACGTGCGCACGGTGGCGATGGCCGGCATGGGCGGGCATCTGGGGATCCTTGCCCAGGCGCGGGCGCTGCTTGCCTGGCACGCCCGGCATGGCTTTTGCGCCGTCTGCGGCAAGCCCAGCGGCCCGATCAAGGGCGGCGCGGCGCGGCGCTGCCGGGATGCGGCGTGCGGGGCCGAGCATTTCCCCCGCACCGACCCGGTCGCCATCATGCTGGTGACAACGGGAGACTCTTGCCTTCTCGGCCGCAATGGCCATTTCCCCCCGGGATTTTTTTCCGCCCTTGCCGGCTTCATCGAGCCCGGCGAGACGATCGAGGAAGCGGTCGCGCGCGAGGTCGCGGAAGAAGCCGGCGTCAAGGTGGGCGCGGTGCGCTATGTGGCGAGCCAGCCCTGGCCCTTTCCATCCTCGCTGATGATCGGCTGCACGGCGGTGGCGATGAGCGAGGCCATCGCCATCGACCCCCATGAAATCGCCGAAGCCCGCTGGTTCAGCCGCGCCGAGGTGAAGGCGGCGCTGGGCGGCGACAGGGACGCGCCTTTCACCCCGCCGCCGCCGCTCGCCATCGCCCATCATCTGCTGCGCTATTGGCTGAATGGAGGCTAAGAGACCGTTGCGAGCGCCCGCAACACGGCGGCAAGGGATGCGGCAAGGGGCGCGGCCATGTCGACCGGCGTCCAATCGAGGGGTCCGGTCTTCAAGCCGGCTTGGCGGGCGACCACGGCGGGGGTGGCGTCGGAAGCATCGGCGCCGCGCCGGGCCACCCGCTCGGCCGCCGCGCGCCACTCTAGCGCCAGCCAGAAGCCATGAAAATCGGCGTTGCAAGCAGCGGCGACAGCGGCGATGGCGGCGCGGCTCTCCGGCCGCAGGAAGGTGGCGTCGGCGATCACGTCGCGCCCGCTGGCTAGGACTTGCCGGGCATCCCTGGCCAGCGTTGCGTAAACCCGCCGGCTTGTCGCCGCATCGTAACAAGCGTCGGGCAAGGGCTGTTCCAAGGGGGCGCCGCACAAGCGCTTGCGCACTCCGTCGCTGGAGAGGCGGATCGCTCCAATATCGCGACCAAGGCGGGGCGCGAGGGCGCGGGCAAGGGTCGACTTGCCGCTGCCCGAAAGCCCGCCCAGCGCCACCAGCCGGGGCCGCGCGGAACGCTCGGTCAAGGCGGCGGCAAGGGTAAGATAGCCGGCGCCCGCCTCTTTTTCGCCGGCCCAGCACGTCACCAGCGCCCGCACCCCGGCGCGGATGCTCATGAACAGCGGGTAGAGCGCCACCCCGTCATAATCACCCATCTGTTCAAGATAGCGGTTGACCAGGCGATTGGCCGCCGGCCCTTGGTTTTTGTGCACCATGTCCATGAGGAGAAAGGCGAGGTCATAGGCGATGTCGGTGACCGCCATCGCCTCGGAAAACTCGATGGCGTCGAAGGGCAGCGGGCGGCCTTGCCACAAGCAGATATTGCCCAGGTGCAAATCGCCATGGCAATGGCGCACCAGCCCCGCCGCGCGGCGGGCGTCGAGCCGTTCCTGCTGGGCCGCGAGCATTTTTTCCATGGCGCCGCCCCAGCGCGCCAGGACGGCATGGCCTACAGGCGGGTCAAGCCGCGCGAGCGCCGTGTGGAGCTCGCGGAAAATGCGCGCCATCTCCTTGGCCCCGCCCATGTCGCGGCGCGGCGCCTCGCCATGATGGAAGGCGGCGATGGCGTCGGCGAGCTGGTCGACCAAGCCATCCTTAAAGGGGCCACGCGCCGCCTGCTGGCTGAGGAGGGCGTCATCGGCGAAACGGCGCATTTCCACCAGCCAGTCGACCACCTCGCCCCGCTTGTCGTCCAGCCTGCCAATCGCCAGCCCCCCCTTGTCGCGGATCAGCGGGCGCATCCCGAGATAAAGCGCCGGCGCGGTGCGCCGGTTGAGCCGCACCTCGGCCTCGCAGGCGGCGCGGCGCGAAGCGAGACAGCTATAGTCGAGAAAATGCGTGCGCCGGGCGCGTTTCAGCTTCCATGCCCGCGTGCCGGCAAGGAAAATATGGGAAATCGGGGTGCGGATATGGCGCACCGGCGCCCCGCCATGGGTCTTGGGCTCGGCAAGGAAGGCGATGAACGCCTTTTGGCCGTCCTCGTCATCATGGGCATTTTCCAACAGACCTAGCCCTTGAGCATGGCCGTGATGTCGTGCGCGAGGGCCAGGAGCCGCTTGTCGGCCTCCGGCATGGCGCCGCGCAGATTATAAAAGCCGTGGATGAGGCCCGCTTCGTCGCGCTGCCTGACTTCAAGCCCGGCGGCGGCAAGGGCGCGGGCATAGGCGACCCCTTCGTCGTGCAAGGGGTCGTATTCCGCCGTCACCACCAAGGCGGGCGGCAGGCCGGACAAATCCTCCGCCTTGATGGGCGATAGCCGCGTATCCTCCGCCAAAGCCGGGTCCGGCATATAGGCGTTGGCGAAAAAGGCCATGTCCTCGGCCTCCAGGAGATGGCCATGGCCATAGGCGCGGCGCGAGGGATAATCGCCCAGCATGTCGGTCACCGGATAAAGAAGAACTTGAAGCGCGAGGCGCACCGCCGGCTCCCCCCGCGTTTCCTGGGCGACCACCGCGGCCAGATTGGCGCCGGCCGAATCGCCGGCGACCACCAATCCCTTGACCGGGCGGCCCAGCAGCGCCGCCCCTTGCGCCGCCGCCCAGCGGGTCGCGGCAAGGCAGTCTTCAAGGGCGGCGGGAAAGGGATGCTCCGGCGCCAGGCGATAGTCGATCGACAGGATGGGCAAGCCGGTCGCCGCCGACAATTTGCTGACCATGGGGTGATGGGTTTCGATATTGCCGAGGACGAAGCCGCCGCCATGGAAATAGAGCATGAGATGGGTCGCTTCCCCCTCTTGCGGCGCCGGGTCGACAAGGCGGGCGGGGATTGGGCCCGCAGGGCTGGCGAGGGCGATATCCTCCGTGCGCGGCAAAGCGATGGCGGGGGCGTCCAGCATTTTCACCAGGGCGTTGAAGGCCTCCCTTCCCATCTGCGGCGGCATGTCCGAAAGCTTGGGCAGGCCCTGGCCCTTGAGCTCTTCAAGCAGGGCGCGCACTTGTTCCAGCATGGTCTCCTCCTCCAACGGCGCGGCGCGCCAATGAAAAAGCCGCCCTATTGATAGGACCATCTGGCGATGAGGGGCAAGGCCATGAGCCAGAACATGAGCTCATCGGCGCCATTGCGGGCGTAACGCTATTTTCGCCGCAATCGTCTCCTACCAAGGCTGGCGGCGCAAAATAAGCTGGGGTATCGCTGGCATGAGATAGTTTTGCTCGCCAAAAACCACATTGAAAGCTATGGCGCTTGGGTTTCGATTGGCGCTAGATTGACTGGCGAGGATGAGGAAGCGCCCAAGAAGGACGAGGGAATATGGCCACCAAGTTCAAGGACATCGGCGAACACGGCCTGCCGACGGTGGAGGAAATCGATTCCGTCGTCATCCGCTTTGCCGGCGATTCGGGCGATGGCATGCAGCTCACCGGCGCGCAGTTCACCACCTCGACCGCGCTGGAAGGCTCCGACCTTGCCACCTTTCCCGATTTTCCCGCGGAAATCCGCGCCCCCGTGGGCACCACCTTCGGGGTGTCGGCCTTTCAAATCAATTTCGGCTCCTCGGCGATTCTGACCGCGGGCGATGCCCCCAATGTGCTGGTGGCGATGAACCCGGCGGCGCTCAAGGTCAATGTGGCCGACGTCGCGGCAGGCGGCATGATCGTCGTCGACACCGGCGCTTTCACCGAGCGCAACCTGCAAAAGGCGGGCTTTGCCGCCAACCCGCTCGAAGACGGCAGCCTCAAGCAGCACAAGGTCATCAAGCTCGACATTTCGGCGATGACCCTTGAAGCGGTGAAGGCCTTCGGCCTTGGCAACAAGGAATCGCTACGCTGCAAGAATATGTGGACGCTGGGGTTGATGCTGTGGATGTTCTCCCGCCCCCGCCAACCCATCGTCAAATGGCTGAAAAACAAGTTCGCCAAGGCACCCCAAATCGCCGAGGCCAATATCGCAGCCCTCAACGCCGGCCATGCCTTTGGCGAGACGGCGGAGCTGGGCGAAGGGGTGCACCGCTATCATGTGGGGCCGGCGGTGACCGAGCCGGGGCTTTACCGCACCGTCACCGGCGGCCAGGCCCTTTCCTATGGGCTGGCGGCGGGCGCCAAGCTTGCCGGCCTTAAATTGTTCCTCGGGTCTTATCCCATCACCCCGGCCTCGCCCCTGTTGCACCAGCTTTCCAATATGCGCGCCTTCGGTGTCACCACCTTCCAGGCGGAGGACGAAATCGCTGCCATCTGCGCCGCCATTGGCGCCGCTTATGCCGGCCAATTGGGGGTGACCTCGTCGTCCGGGCCGGGCATCGCCTTGAAGACCGAGGCGATCGGCCTTGCCATTTCCACCGAGCTGCCGCTCATCATCGTCAATTCCCAGCGCGGCGGCCCGTCGACCGGGCTTCCCACCAAGACCGAGCAGTCCGACCTTTATCAAGCGATTTACGGCCGCAATGGCGATGCGCCGCTGCCGGTCATCGCCGCCGCGACCCCGGTTGACTGCTTCGAGGCGGCGATCGAGGCTTGCCGTTTGGCGGTGCGCCATATGACCCCGGTGATGCTGCTCACCGATGGCTATATCGCCAACGCCGCCGAGCCGTGGAAAATCCCCGACGTCGAGGAGCTGACCCCCTTCCCCGCCCAGTTTTACGAGGCACCACCAACCCCGGACGCGCCTTTCAACCCCTTTGCGCGCGACGCGCACACCTTGGCGCGGCCGTGGGTGAAGCCCGGCACCCCGGGCCTTGCCCATCGCATCGGCGGGCTGGAAAAGTCTTACGCCACCGGCCATATCTCCTACGACGCGGCGAACCACCAAAAGATGACGGACACCCGTTTTGCCAAGGTCGCCGGCATCGCCCGGGACATCCCCGAGCAAAGCGTCACCTGTGGCAGCGAGGGCGGCGCGCTCGCCGTCGTCGGCTGGGGTTCGACCTATGGCGCCATCGACCAGGCGGTGCGCCGCGCCCGCACGCAAGGGCTCGACGTCAGTCATATCCACCTGCGTTATCTAAACCCCTTCCCGGCCAATCTTGGCGCGCTTTTAAAGCGCTATCGAAAGCTGCTGGTGGCGGAAATGAACATGGGCCAGTTGATGACGGTGCTAAGGGACCGCTTCCTTATCGCGGCGAGGCCCTTGACCAAGGTTACCGGCCAACCCTTCAAGGTGGCGGAGATCCTCGCCGCCATAAACGAGGAACTGAACGCGGGGAGCGCCAAGCCATGAACGAGGCCACACACCCCAAGCCCGCCTTGCAGCCCGCCGACTTTTCTTCCGACCAGGAAGTGCGCTGGTGCCCTGGCTGCGGCGACTATGCGATCTTGAAATGCCTGCAGCGCACCTTGCCGGAAATCGGCACGCCGCCGGATAGAACCGTCTTCGTCTCGGGCATCGGCTGCTCGTCGCGCTTTCCCTATTACATGGCGACCTATGGCTTTCACACCATCCATGGCCGGGCGCCGGCCATCGCCACCGGGGTCAAAATGGCCAATCCCGAGCTTGATGTCTGGGTCATCACCGGCGACGGCGATGGCTTGTCGATCGGCGGCAATCACTTGCTGCATGCGCTCAGGCGCAATGTCGATCTTAATATTCTCCTCTTTAACAACGAGATTTACGGCCTCACCAAGGGCCAGTATTCCCCCACCAGCCGGATTGGCACCCGCTCGCCCTCGACCCCCTTGGGCTCCGTCGAGCGGCCAGTCAACCCGTGCGCCTTCGCCTTGGGCGCCGGCGCCCGCTTTGTCGCCCGCACCATCGACACGGCGCAAAAGCACATGCCCGAGGTGTTCAAGCGCGCCCACGCTCATAAGGGCGCTTCCTTCATCGAGATTTTCCAGAATTGCATCGTTTATAACGATGGCATTTACGCCGATTTCACCGACAAGAAGACAGCGGCCGAGCGGCAATTGATGCTTGCCCATGGCGCGCCCATGCTGTTCGGCGCGGCGCGCAATCGCGGCCTGCGGCTCAATGCCAAAAGCTTGAAGCTGGAAGTTGTGACGGTCGGCGAGGACGGCGTCACCGCCGACGATATCCTCGTTCATGACGAGACCAATCGGACCCTTGCCCATCTCCTTGCCGAACTGCCGAGCGAGGGCTTTCCCGTCATCCTTGGCGTCATTTATTGCGATCCCGCACCGTCCTTCGAGGCGGCGGTGGCGGCGCAAACCGCCGAGATCGTCGCCAAGGCCGGCGAGGTGGATCTGAACGCCTTGTTGCGCCGTGGCCAGACCTGGACCGTGCAATAGGGCGGCGATGTTAGCGGTGACCGGCGCCGACGGCGTCGGCGACGCAAGCAAAACCATCGCGGCGCAACAGCCGGGCCAAATCGCGCTTGATCTGGGCTATGAGGCCCGGCCCGTGATAGACGAGGGCGGTGTAAAGCTGCACCGCGCTGGCGCCAGCGCGGATCTTGGCGTAGGCATCGGCGCCCGAGGCCACCCCGCCCACCCCGATGAGCGCCAGCCGGCCTTTCGTTAAGCGATGGAAGTCAGCGAGCAGCGCTGTCGAGGGCGCCAGCAAGGGCTTGCCCGAAAGCCCCCCCACCTCGCCACGATGGCGGCTTTTCAGCGATGGCGGGCGGGCCAGCGTAGTGTTGGCGATGATAAGGCCGTCAATGCCGGCATCAAGAACAACGGCGGCGATGGCCGCCTTGTCTTCATCCTCAAGATCGGGCGCGATTTTAAGAAAAATCGGCGCGCCATGCGCCCCGCGCCCCGCCACCACCGCAGCTAGCAGCCGCTCAAGGCTTGCCTTTTCCTGCAAGGCCCTCAGCCCCGGGGTGTTGGGTGAGGAAATATTGACGGCGATATAGGCGGCATAAGGGGCAACCGCGGCAACGCCATGGCGATAATCGGCGATCCGATCGGCACTGTCCTTGTTGGCCCCGACATTGACGCCGACCACGCCCGGCCGGCCCGCCTGGGCGCCAAGCCGGGCAAGCGCAGCCTCGAGCCCGCCATTGTTGAAGCCCAGGCGGTTGATGACCGCTTCGTCCTCGACAAGGCGAAAAAGCCGCGGGCGCGGATTGCCCGGCTGCGGACGGGGGGTGAGGGTGCCCACTTCGGCAAAGCCAAAGCCAAGACCAAGGACGGCGCCCGCCACTTCGGCATTCTTATCGAAGCCGGCGGCAAGGCCGATGGGATTGGGGAGTGGAAGCCCCGCCAAGCGGGTGGCGAGCACCGGATCATCGGGCGCGGACATCTTGCCGCCAGTCAGGCCATGGCGCAGCGCCCACAGACTAAGGCTGTGGGCGCGCTCCGGCTCGAGCGCGAAGAGGAAGGGCCGCAGAAAAGGAAAAAGCCGCGCGATCATCGCCCCTTGGTAGCAGCGTGGCTAGAGAATCGCCAGCACCGCTTCGGGCGGCCGGCCAAGCGCGTCAAGTGTGGTGGATTTGAAGTTCGCTCCATTATTGGGGGCGTGCTCGTAAACGAACTTCAAATCCAAAACCACACTCGGTTCAATAGATTGCTAGTGTCCTTGCGAATCGTTAAGTTCGCGCGGTCGCGCGCCCCCGAATAGTGCGAACTCAACGATTCGGGACACTAGCGCCCGGGCGATCTCCTGGGGGCTTGGCGGGCTCTCCAGATAGGACACGATCCGCGGCCTGATGTCGCGCGCTTCGAGAAGCGCCAACGTCGCGCGCGACTTGGAGCAGCGGGGGTTATGCCAGATGGTGACGGTCATGACTGTGCCCGAGACTTTTGTTCATGCCTATTGTCCGTCCTTCTTGCCTTGCGCAAGGAGCGCGTCAAGGGCGCGGCGCAAAGCCTCGCCATAAGCGCTTTCCCGCAAAAGTCCACCTTGCAGCGCCTTGACCGCACCCTCGCGGTCGCCGGTCTGCGCAAGATAGCGGCCCAGAACCAGTTCATAAAGCCCCGTGCCGCGGCATTGCGGTTCCCATGTCCGCCAGGCCCGCAGCCGCGCCGCCGGGTCGTCGAGGGTTTGTTCGATAAGGTCTTCGCCTTTCTTGCACTGCTCCACACGCTCGTCCGCTGGCGCCGCTGCCATGAGGGGCAAGAGAAGAGTAGCGAAAACCGCCTGAAAAATCCGTTTGGCCATGGGATACTCCTTGGTCTCATTGTGTTTTTTGCGCGTGATGCTGAACGCGTTTATGGCGAATGTGAAAATCTAAAACACTTAATCTGAACCTAAAATTTATCGCATTTTAGAAGGGTCACTTGGCGGCGCATGTTTCGCTATTGACAATCACTCGCAATGCCATCATTCTTGAAAACGATACTGATTATGAGAAGCGGTTGCATGTACGTCTGCGTGTGCAATGCCATCACCGAGAAACGCTTGCGCGATGCGGCAAGTTCCACGCCGCATCGTTCCGTCAAGCACGCCTATCGAACGCTTGGCTGCACCATCGATTGCGGCCAATGCCTGCGCGTTGCCAATGACGTGGTTTCCCACGCCCGTCGAAGCGCCGCCCACGCCATCGCCGCCGAGTAAACCAGCCCACCGGCCTTTTCCTGCCGCTTTCTCTTGCGCATCGCCCTTATGGGACGCATTCTTCTCTGCATATTTCTTTTCTTTCTGGAGCGGGAGCGGGCAGCCATGCAGGGCGACAAGGACGTCATCAAGCATTTGAACAAGATCCTCAAAAACGAACTGACGGCGATCAATCAATACTTCCTGCACGCCCGGATGTTCGACAATTGGGGCTTTGGCCGGCTTGGCAAATACGAATATGAAGAATCGATCGACGAGATGAAGCATGCCGATAAGCTGATGCAGCGCATTCTATTCCTTGACGGCCTGCCGAATGTGCAAACCTTGGGCCGTCTGCGCATCGGCGAAACGGTTGAGGAAGCCTTGCACGCCGATCTGGCGCTGGAAATGGAAGGGCTGCCGGACCTCAAAGCCGCCATCGCCCACTGCGAAGCCGTCAAGGATTATCCCAGCCGCGAGATTTTGGAAGATATCCTCGAAAATGAGGAAGAGCATGTGGACTTCCTCGAAACCCAACTTGAACTCATCGCCAAGGTCGGGCTGGAGAATTATCTGCAATCGCAGATGGGGGAAAGCGGACAAAGTTGACCGTGAGCTGAAAAAAACACGCTGTGCGTATAAGCTGATCTCAAGGGAAGCGTG
>JBMOOS010000032.1:17199-45335 GCA_049324415.1 Pseudomonadota bacterium | reverse complement strand
ATGCGACCCCACTCCTCATCGCTCAGCCAGAACATCTGTCGTAACATTCAAACCTCCATCGCAGATGAAAGCTTGAATCACATTCCAACCTCCGGCGGAATCCCCTAATTGAGTACAGACCCTAGCGGCAAGGGCGGCAAGCGGGCGCAGTTCCTGTGTCGCGACGAGGCAAGATTTGGCAGGGACGATGGGGGTTGTCTCCATGCGGGCTTGGTTCCTCCCAGCAAGGCTGGAGTATAGGCGCATCTTAGCCTAAGGTTGAGCGAAAATGTACACCCATATTGACGGTTCCGGTCATAGGCAAGCGTCGTCCCTTGCGTTTAGCGTTGCCGGCAGGATCGGCAAAAACGGTCTCTTAAGGAACGACCCAAGGGGAGGGCGATAGCCATGCCGGCTGCGAAGCGCTTGTTACCCAGGACGATGGCGCCCGAGCGGATGAAATGGGGGCTTGGCGCGACGATAATCTTCATTGCCGCGGCGCCCGCCGCTTTCGGGCAGGCTCGCCCAGCCACCGAACAAGACCTGGCGCAAAGCGGCTTTTCCATTTTGGAGGAAATCGTCGTCACCGCCCGGCGCCGGGCCGAGACCTTGCAGGATGTGCCGGTTTCCGTGTCCGCGTTCAGCGCCGACAGGGTTGCGGAGTTGCAAGCTGACACGCTAGCCGGTCTGCAATATGCCGCGCCCAATCTCTATCTCGATAAGGGTGATGCCAGCAACGCCGTCATCTATATCCGTGGCATCGGCCAGAATGACTCCCTGGCTTTTGCCGATTCCGGGGTCGGGGTCTATGTGGACGATGTATTCATCGCCCGCAGTCAAGCAGCGTTTCTCGATCTCTTTGACGTCGAGCGGGTCGAGGTCCTGCGCGGCCCGCAAGGCACGCTTTACGGACGCAATACAGTGGGCGGCGCCGTGAAATTCGTCTCGACCCTTCCCGGCGAGGACTTCGAGGCCTATGGCGAAGTGGGCGCTGGTGACTTTGGCTTTGCCACGGTAAAGGGCCGGGTCAGCGGGCCGCTGGTCGGCGACAAGCTTCGGGCCAAGGCCGCGCTCGCCGCCACCCGGCGCAAGGGCTATGCCAGCAATACGGTCACCGGCGAAGACGATGGCGATCTTAAGTCCTTGGCATGGCGCTTGGCGTTTTTATATGCGCCGTCGGAAAAGCTGGACATCCTTTTCAGCTATGATGGCAAGCTGGATCGTCCCGACACTTCGCGCAGCCCAGTGCGCGAGACCGCGATCCTTGGCTTTGCGGATCCTATCAACGCGCCGTTTTCACCGGCCAGCTTTGCGCCCAACGAAGATAATTACCAGGTTGATGTCAACGCCAACGGGCTATCCGACCTGACCGCTCATGGGCTTTCCTTGAAGCTCAATTGGGCGGCGTCGGATGCTTGGTCCGTGGAAGCCATCACCGCCTATCGGCGCATGGACTTCGACCTTAATCTTGACACCGACGGGTCGCCCTTGCCCATCCTCGATATCCTGCTTTTGCAAGACCAGAAGCAATTCAGCCAAGAAGTACGCGCCACCTATGCGCCGGACGCTGATGTGACGATGACTGGCGGTGTCTATTATTTTTACGACGATGACCTCACCTTCAGCGGCGTCGATAATCTTTCCGCCGCACTGTTCGGTTTTCCCGTCACCTTGTTCGGCCTTCCCACCAGCAGCCTTGCCGATACCGCGCAAAAGACCAACTCTATCGCCGCTTTCATCGATGCAAGTTTTGCGCTCAGCGAACGCCTCAGCGTCAGCGCTGGGGTGCGCTACACCTATGAGCGCAAAACATCGGGCCGGCGTTTCGAGCTGTTCTTCGATCCCGCGATTTCGGTCATCACCGATACGCCGCCGTTCCTCGCCGGGGTTGGAGTGCCGGGAACGACGCTGGCGGGCAAGAAGAATTTCGACGCACTGACCCCCAAATTTTCCCTCTCCTATAAGGTCAGCGATGATATCATGGTTTATGCCTCCGCTTCGCGGGGCTTCAAAAGCGGCGGCTTTGACGGGCGCGGCAATTCCGACTTCACATTCCAGCCCTTTGACCCGGAAACCATGTGGAGCTACGAAGGCGGGGTAAAGAGCCGCTGGCACGATGGTCGCCTCGTCGTCAACGCAGCCTATTTTTATAACGACTATAAGGATTTGCAGGTCACGTCCTTCGGCTCCGACCCGGTCAGTGGCACTTTCGTCAGCCTCTTCACCAATGCCGCTGCGGCGCGTATCCAAGGCCTTGAGCTGGATATTGCCGCCCGGCCCAGCACGGAGCTTACGCTCAGCGCCACCCTTGGCTATCTCGATGCCGATTATCAAGCGTTCGAGACCCTGGTCGGCGGCGTGGTGACCGATGTCAGCGATCGCTCGCTGGTCAATGCTCCGAAATGGAACGCCAGCCTAGGTGCCACCTATGAACGGCCCATGACGTCTTCCTTGATCGGCGTGGTGCACGGCGACGCTGCCTATCGCGGCAAAACCTATAATGAAATCACCGCCTCCGAACGGTTGGCGCAAGACAGCTATGTGATCGTCAATGCCTTCGTGTCATTGAAGACGCTGGATGCGCGTTGGGAGCTGCGCGGCGGCGTCAAGAACCTCACCAACCGCGAGATTCGCGTGCAAGGCTTCAACCTCTCGGAATTTCCCGGGGTGGAGCTCAGTTTCTTTTCCGCGCCGCGCACTTTCGATGTCCGCTTGTTCTATCGCTATTGAACCGCGCGGGTGAAGCAGGGCAGCGCCGCGTCTTGGCGTTGGCGCCATAGTCCCCACTTGCATGAAGTTGAATGCCCTATGATATTGGACAGGCAAACCGCCGCCCTCTTGGCGGAATTGACGCAACGGGGCGGCGGCGCCATTGCCGATATGCCAAGGCTCGATATTGCAGCTGCGCGCCAAGGCAGCCGGGCGATGTGGCTCGGCTATGCCGGCGACGCCGCCGCGGCCTGCGATGTGACGCCATTGCGCATCAACAGCGGCGGGCGCCTTATCCCCGCGGGGCTTTATCGCCCTCTCGGACGCCGTGATGAACCACTGCCCATCGTCGTGTTTCTGCATGGCGGCGGGTGGTCGATGGGCGATCTAGAGTGCTATGACGGCCTTGTCCGCTCCTTATGCGCCTTGAGCGGAGCGATTTTCGTGTCCATCGACTATCGCTTGGCGCCGGAGCATAAATTTCCTCAAGGCCTCGAGGACAGCCTTGCCGCCATGCACTGGATCGCGCGCTATGCCAGCGCCTTTGGCGGCGATGCCGCGCGCCTTGCGGTGATGGGCGATAGCGCCGGCGGCAACCTTGCCGCCGTGGTTGCCCAGAAGCTTTCCCGCGCGGACGCGGGCAAGCTGGCGGCGCAGTTTCTTCTTTACCCCATTCTTGACATCAGTCGGCCTCACGCCAGCTATCCCTCGCGCCTTGAATATGGCGACGGCGCGTATTTGTTGTCGCGCAACGGCATCGATATAACGGTCGAATGGTATTTGGATGCTGCCACTCCGCGGGATCACCCCGAGGTTTCGCCGCTTCTGACCGCCGATCTTGGCGCCCTGCCCCCAAGCGTCATTTTAACCGCGGGGTTCGATCCCTTGCGCGACGAAGCAGCGCTTTACGCCGCCCGGCTTCGCGCGGCAGGCGTACCGGTGCACGAAATGTGCTATGAGGAGACAATCCACGCCTTCCTTTCCTTCGGCGTGCTCGATATCGCGCAAAGGGCGCGCGCAGCGCTTGCCCAACAAGTCCGCCGCCATCTCTCCCTCGCATTGCGTAGGATCAAGATCGGTGGCCACCCTTGCCCATAAGATGATTTCGCAAGCCCGATAAACCCTTGAAATGGCGGATGACGCCATGAGGAAGGCCATGTCCAATCCACCCCCCGCATCGCGCGCCGTCATCGAAAAGCGCGCCTATGAACTGTGGCAGGCGGCGGGCTGCCCAAGCGGCTGCGCGCTCGACCATTGGCTGAAGGCCGAAGCCGAGCTTGCCGCGAAGACGCCGCCGGCTGCAAGGTCCGGCGCCGCCGCCATCGCGGCGTTGAAACCGCGCACGCGAAAGCCGCGCAAGGCCAAGTCCTGACGCCGGCATGAGTTCTTGCCGGTGCTTAAAATTTTCTCCCCGCAAGCGCCTCAGGAAACGGCCTTCGCGGCGCTCGTCGCTGGCCGCCATGGGGACCCGTTCGCGCTTTTAGGGCCGCACCGATTGGAAAACGGCCACGGCGTCATCCGCGCCTTCGTCCCCGATGCCCTGGGCGTCGATATTTGCCATGACGGCGCCGCGCCTGTCCCTGCCAGGCGCATCCATCCGGCGGGGCTGTTCGTGGCGGACATCGCTGTTGACACGCTGACGCAGCCCTACCGCTTGCGCGTCCATCGCCCCGATGGCCCGGCGCTGCGCGACGACCCCTACCGCTTTCCCTCGCTGTTGGGACCTGAGGACCATCATTTCTTCGCCGAGGGCACGCATTTACGCCTCTACGAGCGGCTCGGCGCCCGCCAGGCGGCGTGCGAAGGGGTAAACGGGGTTCACTTCGCCGTCTGGGCGCCCAATGCCTTGCGCGTCAGCGTGGTGGGCGACTTCAATCAGTGGGATGGCCGGCGCCATGTCATGCGCCGCCATCCCGGCTCCGGCCTGTGGGATATTTTTTTGCCCCATGTGATGCCTGGCGCGCTTTATAAATTCGAGATTCTCGCCAGCGGCGGCGCGCTCTTGCCCTTGAAGGCCGATCCCTTCGCCCGGCGCATGGAAGGCCCGCCCCATTGCGCCTGCCTTGTCGAGCCAGCGGCGGATTTCGCCTGGAGCGATGACGCCTGGATGCGGGCGCGGGGAAAGACCGCGGCGCGTGACGCGCCGATTTCGATCTACGAGGCGCATGTCGGCTCCTGGCGGCGACATGACAAGGAAGACCGCGCGCTAACGTTACGTGAGCTAGCCGAGACCCTCGTCCCCTATGTCAAGGACATGGGGTTCAGCCATATCGAGCTGATGCCGGTGAGCGCGCACCCCTTCGGCGGTTCCTGGGGCTATCAGCCGCTGGGCCTGTTCGCGCCTTGCCAGCGCTATGGCACGCCCGATGATTTGCGCGCCTTCGTCAACCGGGCGCACGAAGCCGGATTGGGCGTTATCCTTGATTGGGTGGTGAGCCACTTTCCCGACGACCCCCACGGCCTTGCCTGCTTCGATGGCACCGCGCTTTACGAGCATGCCGACCCGCGGCAGAACCGGCACCCCGATTGGGATACGCTCGTCTATAATTACGGGCGCACCGAGGTCGCCAATTTTCTCGTCAGCAACGCCCTTTTCTGGCTGGATCGCTATCATATCGACGGCCTCAGGGTCGATGCCGTCGCCTCGATGCTTTATCTCGACTACAGCCGCCAGCCGGGGACATGGCTGCCCAATGCCCATGGCGGGCGAGAGAATCTCGACGCCATCGCCTTTTTGCGCCGGCTCAACGAAACCGTCTACGGCGCCTTTCCCGACGTTTTCACCATCGCCGAGGAATCGACCGCCTGGCCGATGGTCACCCGCCCCACTCATCTTGGCGGCCTGGGCTTTGGCTATAAATGGAATATGGGCTGGATGAACGACACCCTGCGCTACATGCGGCGCGACCCGGCGCATCGCAAATTCCATCATGGCGATTTGACCTTTGGCCTCCTTTACGCCTTCCACGAGAACTTCATCCTGCCGCTGTCCCATGACGAGGTGGTCCATGGCAAGGGCGCGCTCCTCGCCAAGATGCCGGGCGACCGCTGGCAGCAGTTCGCCAATCTGCGCGCCTATCTCGCCTTTCAATTCACCCAGCCGGGCAAGAAGCTCCTGTTCATGGGAGGGGAGTTCGCCCAGGCGCGGGAATGGGATCATGACGGCGGCCTTGACTGGCATCTTCTCGCCGATCCCGCGCACCAGGGCATACAGACGCTGGTGGGCGACCTCAATCGCCTCTATCGCCGGCATGGAGCGCTGCACCAGCGGGACTGCGATGGCGCGGGCTTTGCCTGGATCGAGGCCAATGACCAGGACAACAGCGTCATCGCCTATTTGCGCTTTGCCGCCGATGGCGCGGATCATGTGCTCATCATGTGCAATTTCACCCCCGTTCCCCGGCATGGCTATCGCCTTGGCGTTCCCCATGGCGGCCATTATCGCGAGGTGATCAACAGCGATTCCGCCTATTATGGCGGCGGCAATATGGGCAATGGCGGTCTTGTTGAAACAAAGCCCGTGCCCGCCCATGGCCAACCCCAGTCTCTCGTTCTTACCGTGCCGCCCCTGGCGACGCTCATCCTGGCGCCGTCATGACGGGCTTTTGCAGCCCGCCCTGGCCCCTGGGGGCGACGCTCGCCGCCGATGGCGTCCATTTCGTGCTCTATTCCGCCCATGGCGAACGCGTCGAGCTGTGCCTGTTCGACGAACAAGGGGCGCGCGAGACGGCGCGTATTGCTCTAGCAGACCAGTGGGAAGGCTATTGGCACGGTTTCGTGCCGGGGCTGGGCGCCGGGGCCCGCTATGGCTACCGCGTTTACGGGCCCTATGCGCCGGAGGAAGGCCATCGCTTCAACCCCCACAAGCTTCTTGTCGACCCATGCGCGCGGGCGCTCGACCGCTGCTATCGCTGGCACCACAGCCACTTCGCCTATCCCCTTGAGGATGAAAAGAAAGACCTTGGCTTCGACCAGCGCGACAGTGCCCCCCATGTCCCCAAGGGGGTGGTTCTCGCCGAGGAGGAGGGGGCGATGGCGAGGATGCAGCGTGGCTGGTCGGAGACCGTGCTCTACGAAGCGCATGTGAAGGGGCTCACCTGGCTCTACCCCGGGATGAGGAAGGATTGGCGCGGCACCTTGATGGGGCTGGCCGCGCCCGCCGTCACCCGGCATTTAAAAAGCCTTGGCGTCACCGCGCTCGCGCTGATGCCGGTTTTCCCCTTCGCCGACGAGACCCATCTGGCGCGCGCGGGCCTCACCAATTATTGGGGCTATAACCCCATCAACTGGTTTGCCGTCGATCCCCGCTATCTTGGCCGGGAGGGAAGGGGGGGCGCGCGCGAAAGCATCGCCCGGCTCCACGATGCGGGCATCGAGGTCATCCTCGACGTCGTCTTCAACCACAGCGGCGAGGGCGACCATCTCGGCCCCACCCTGTCCTTGCGCGGCATCGACAATAAATCCTATTACCGGCTGTGGCCGCAGCAGCCGCGCCGCTATGTCAATGACACGGGCTGCGGCAACACCCTCGACTTTTCCCAGCCTTGCGTGCTGGCGCTGACCCTTGCCAGCCTGCGCCACTGGGCGCGCCTTGGCATCGACGGCTTTCGCTTCGATCTGGCGACCGCCCTGGGACGCGACAATGGCGGGTTCGATGGGAAAGCGCCCCTGTTCCAGGCCCTCGCCGCCGACCCGCTGCTCAGCAAACTCAAGCTCATCGCCGAGCCGTGGGACTTGGGGCCCCAGGGCTACCGGCTGGGCGGATTTCCCCAAGGCTGGGCGGAATGGAACGACCGCTTCCGCGACGATGTGCGCCGCTATTGGCGCGGCGATGCCGGCATGCGCGGGGCGCTGGCGCAGCGGCTTGCCGGTTCGAGCGAGATTTTCCCCGGGAAGGGCCCGCTTGCCGGCGTCAACTTCATCACCGCCCATGACGGCTTCACCCTCATCGACCTCACCAGCTATGCCGCCAAGCATAATGAGGCCAACGGGGAAGGGGGGCGCGACGGGCGGGCGGAGAATTTCAGCGCCAATGGCGGCGTCGAAGGCCCGACCCGGCGGCCCGACGTGCAGCGCTTTCGCGCCCGCCAGGCGCGCAACCTGGTGGCGACCCTTTATCTCGCGCAAGGGGTTCCCATGCTGCGCGGCGGCGATGAAGTGCTGCACAGCCAGCAAGGCAATAACAACGCCTATTGCCAGGACAACCCCATAAGCTGGATCGACTGGGCCAGGGGCGATAGGGACTTTGTTCAATTCGTGCAAGCGCTGGCGCGGCTGCGAAACGCCTATCCCGCCTTGCGTCGGACCTCTTTTTTCACCGGCCGTCCCGCCCCGGGCGCGGCCTTGCGCGATGTGGTCTGGCTGGCCCCCAGCGGCGCCGAAATGGCGGCCGATGACTGGGCGGCGCGTGCGGCCCATTGCCTGGGCGTCTTCCTCGCCCCGCAAGGAGGGTCATCGGCGCTTCTCATTCTGTGCAACGCGGCCCATGTGGAGATCGATTTTTGCCTGCCGGGGCCGCTTTATGGCGATGCTTGGCGGCGCCTTGTCGACACTGCGGCGGGCAAGCGCAAACGTCCTCACCCTTGGCCGGCGGGCGGGGTCTATCGCTTGCGGGCCCATAGTCTTGCCGTTCTTGCCGCGTCATGAGCATGGACCGGGTCATCGATGAGCTGGCCGCCGCCGCCGGCATCGCCGCCGACTATTGGGACATCGGCGGCGTCCGCCATGTCACCGGCCAGGAAACCAAGCGGGCGCTTTTGCGCGCCATGGGTTTCGCCATTGCGAGCGCGTCGGCGGCGCGGGCCTCACTTGATGGCTTTCTGGCGGACAAGCGCATGCCGCCGCCGGTCATCGTGGCGCGGCAAGGCCATGGCGGGGGAGCGCGCGTCTCCTGGCGGGAAGAAGCGGGGCAAGCGTCCTTCACCATCGCGCTGGAGGATGGAACGACGCGCCATGGGCTCGCCCCCGTGGCAAACGGGGGGTTCACCCTGCCCGATGATCTGCCGCTGGGCTATCACGAGATTGAAATCGCCGCTGGCGGCGCACCGACCCGCCACCCGCTCATCCTGGCGCCGCCGCGCTGCCATGCGCCGCCCTCGCTGGCGCGCGGCGCGCGGTTGTGGGGAATTGCTTGCCATCTTTATGCCGTGCGGGGAGACCATGATTGGGGCATCGGTGATTTTTCATCCCTCGCCGAGCTTGCCACGATGAGCGCTGGCTGGGGGAGCGCTGCCGTCGCCCTCAACCCCCTTGGCGCCCTGTTCCTGGACGCGCCAGAGCGGGCAAGCCCCTACAGCCCGTCGAGCCGGCATTTCCTCAACCCGCTTTATCTCGCCATGACGGGAGTGGAAAAGCCCCCGCAAGGGGCGTTTCTTGCCGCCGCCCATGTGGATTACGCGCAGGTGACGGACGCCAAGCTGACGGCGCTGGCGGCATTCTTCGCCGCCCGTGGCGAGAGGCTGAGCGAAGCCGAGCATAAGGACTTGGCCGCCTTCACGGCCGCCGGCGGAGCGGCGCTCAACGCCTTTGCCCGCTTCCATGCAGCCAGAAGCCGTCATGCAAACCCCGATTTCCATGTCTTTTTGCAATGGCTGTGCGCCCGGCAACTGGATGGGGCATCCATGGCTTGCGCGCGTGGTGGCATGGAAATCGGCCTCATCCTCGACCTTCCGGTCGGCGCCGCCGCCGATGGCGCTGAGGTCGCCATGGCCCCCGAGGCCTTCGCGCGCGGCGCCAGCTTCGGCGCGCCGCCCGACCCCTTGGGGCCGCAAGGGCAGGATTGGGGCATGCCGCCCTATGACCCCCATGCCCTCAAGCGCCTCGCTTATCGCCCGTTCATCACGCTGTTGCAGGCGAGCATGAAGCGCGCCGGGGCGCTGCGGATCGATCATGTGATGGGCCTTCAGCGCCTGTTCTGGATCCCTTGCCAGGCGAGCGCGGGAGAAGGCGCCTATGTCGCCTATCCCCAGGACGACCTGTTCGCCATCCTCGCCTTGGAAAGCGTGCGCAACCGCTGTCTGGTGATTGGCGAGGACCTTGGCACGGTCCCGGAGGGCTTTCGTACGCGCCTGGCGGCCGAAGGCATTCTATCGACCCGCCTCCTTGCCTTTTCTAGGGGCGGGGATGGGCGGTTCGTGCCCCCCGCCGACTATCCCACGGCTGCCGCGGCGCAGCTAGGCAGCCATGACATGGCGACTTTCTTAGGCTTTTGGCAAGGCAAGGACATCGCCGCCCGCCAGGCTTTGGGCGTGCCCCAGGACGCGGCGTGGCGCGCCCGCCGCCATGACCGGGAATGCTTGATCGCGGCCTTGTCGGCGCAGGGGCTTGTCGGCGCGGACTTTCCCCGCCATGGCGACCTTGACGCGCAGGAGCGTCTCGCCCTTGTTGCCGCTGCCCATCGCTTCATCGCCCGCACGCCCGCGGCCCTCGTGCTGGCCTGGCTTGATGACATGACGGGGTGCGCGGATCAGCTCAACCTTCCCGGGACCGATCGGGGTTACCCCAATTGGCGCCGCCGCCTGCCCGTGACGGTGGCAGAGCTTGCCGCCGACCCGCTGGTCGCCGCCTGCCGCCGTGCCCTTTCCCTTGAGCGCCCAAGATAAGGGGTCAAGCCATCGGCGCGATGTTCCAGATCAGCCGGGCATAGTCTGCGATCGCCCTGTCGGCGGAAAAGTCGCCGACGCCGGCGATGTTGCGAATCGCCTTGTCCAGCCAGCCCTCGTGGTCGGCATAGGCTTCGTCCACCTTGTCCTGGCAGGCAAGATAGGCGCGATAGTCGGCGAGGAGGAGATAGTGGTCGCCGCCCGAGAGGAGGGAATCGCGCACCGCGCTGTAGCGGCCCGGCTCCTCGGCGCAGAAGAAACTGCCGCCGATCATGTCGATGGCGCGCTTGAGTTCGGCGTCGGCCTCGTAATATTGCCAAGGGTTATGGCCTTTCGCCCGCAGCGCCGCGGCTTCGCGTGCGCTAAGGCCGAACGAGAAGAGATTGTCTTCGCCGACCGCCTCGGCGATCTCGATATTGGCGCCGTCCCGGGTGCCGATGATGAGGGCGCCGTTGAGCGCGAACTTCATGTTGCCGGTGCCCGAAGCCTCGGTGCCGACGGTGGAGATATGCTGCGAGAGGTCGGCGCCGGGAATGACGACCTCGGCCAGCGAGACGCGGTAGTCCGGCAGAAACACGAGACGCAGCCGGTCGCGCACCGCGGCATCGTTGTTGATGATCTCGGCGACATCGTTGATCAGCCGGATGATGAGCTTGGCCATGCGGTAGGCGGGCGCCGCCTTGCCGCCGATGATGACGGTGCGCGGCGGTCCCGCCGCTTGGCCGTCGCGGATCCGGTTGTAGCGGGTGATGACGTGCAACAGGTTGAGCAACTGGCGCTTATATTCATGGATGCGCTTGACCTGCACGTCGAACATGGAAGCAGGGTCGATCACTTCGCCGGTGGTCTGCTCGATCAGCATGGCGAGGCGGATTTTGTTCGCCTCGCGGATTTTCTTGAAAGTGCCACGCAGGTCGGGGTCGCCGGCAAGGGGGGCAAGCCGCGCGATCTGCGCCAAGTCGGTCACCCAGCCCTCGCCGATATGGGCGGTGATGAGGCGCGCCAAGTCGGGATTGGCGGTCAACAGCCAGCGGCGCGGCGTCACGCCATTGGTCACGCACACGAACTTCTCCGGTCGCATGGCGGCGAAGTCGGCGAACACCTGTTCGCGCAACAGTCTGGTTTGCAGCTTGGAAACGCCGTTGACGCGATGGCTGCCAACGATGGCAAGATGCGCCATGCGGATGCGCCGCGCGGCGTCATCGACCAGGGAAAGCGCGCCGAGCTTTGCCGTCTCTCCGGGAAAATGGCGCTTCACCATGGCAAGATGGGCGGCGTTGATCCGATAGATGATGTCGAGATGGCGGGGAAGGGTCGCCTGCAACATGGCGATCGGCCAGGTCTCCAGCGCTTCCGGCAACAGGGTGTGGCATGTATAGTTGAAGATCGCCGTGGTCTGCCGCCACGCTTCCTCCCAGGGGAAATTATAGACATCGACGAGGAGGCGCATCATCTCGGCAATGGCGAGGCTGGGATGGGTGTCGTTGAGCTGGATGCTGATCTTGTCGGCGAGGTCGGAAAGATCGCTGTGGGATTTCATGTGGCGGCGGATGATGTCTTGCAGGGATGCGCTGGCGAAGAAATATTCCTGGCGCAGCCGCAGCTCCTGCCCCATCATGTTGGAATCGTTGGGATAGAGAACCTTGGAAAGGTTTTCCGACAAGGTCTTGTCGCGCACCGCCTCGATATAATTGCCCTCGTTGAAATAGCGCAGGTCGAAGTCGCGCGACGAGCGCGCCGCCCACAGCCGCAGATAGAGCGCGATCTCGGAGTGGTAGCCGGAGACCGGCAGGTCATAGGCAAGGGCGATGACGTCCTCGGTGTCGACCCATTGGGTGACCTCCTCGCCGCGGGGGTTCTTAAAGACATGCAGCCGGCCGCCGAAATGCACCGGATAGGTGATGGACGGGCGCTTGAACTGCCAAGGGTCGCCCAGCCTCAGCCAGGGTTCGGGATGCTCGGTCTGCACGCCATCCTCGATGGTTTGCGAGAACAGCCCGAACTCATAGCGGATGCCATAGCCGAAGCCGGGATAGCCATGGGTCGCCATGGCGTCGAGGAAGCAAGCCGCCAGCCGGCCGAGCCCGCCATTGCCCAGCGCCGGCTCGAGGTCGAAATTGGCGATTTCGGCCAGATCGGTGCCAAGGCCTTGCAAGGCGGCATCCACCGCGCCGCTCACACCCAAATCGGCCAGCAGCTTTACCAGCATCGTCCCGGGAAGATATTCAAGGGACAGATAATAAACCCGCTTTCTGTCCTCCTTATGGATGCGCCGACCGGTCGATGTCAGCTTCTGGCTGAGGACGCCGCGCAGCATGAAGCCGAGGGCGGAATACCAGTCCCGGGGGGAGGCGTAGAGGGGGTCGCGCCCGACCATGGTGATAAGGGTGTGCATCAACACCTTGCGGATGGAATCGGGATGGCTGAAATCCACCCTGAACGCGTCGCTTGCCGGGAGCGCGGTTTGCGCGATATCGGTTTTTTCTTCCCTCATGATTGCAGGGCCTTTGCATAAAGCCGGGCATAGGCCTTGGCGGCGTTGTTCCACGAGGCGTCAATCGCCATCGCGCGGCGCTGCAAGGCGCGCCATGAAGCGCTGTCAGCAAAGACGCCAAGGGCGCGTTCCAGCGCACCCGTCAGCGCTGGCGCCGTCGCTTCCGCGAAGGTAAAGCCGTTGCCGTCCGATAGGCGCGCATCGGTCACGGTGTCGGCAAGGCCGCCCGTGCGGCGCACGACGGGAAGGACGCCATAGCGCTGGGCATAGCGTTGGGTGAGGCCGCACGGCTCGAAGCGGGAGGGCATGACCAACATGTCGGCGCCGGCCATCAGGCGGTGCGCCGCCGCCTCGTCATAGGCGATCCGGCAGCCGACGCGCCCCGCCGCCTGCCGGGCGGCGGCGCGGACCGCTTCTTCAAGGGCCTTGTCGCCGGTTCCCAGGATGACGGCTTGCGCCCCGTGGGCGAGGATTTGGGGGAGCGCTGCAAGGAAGATATCGACCCCCTTTTGCGCCACCAGCCGACCCAGCATGGCGATCAAGGGTGCTTTCGGCGCGGCGGCGAGATCGAACGCCTGCTGCAGCGCCGCTTTGTTCACCGCCCGCGCTTCCAGACGCCCGGCGTCATAAGGGGCGGCGATATGGGGGTCGGCTGCCGGGTTCCATGCCGTCATGTCGATCCCGTTGAGGATGCCGATAACCGGCTCGGCGCGGGCGCGCAAAACGCCGTCGAGCCCCATCCCCTGTTCCGGCGTCAAAATTTCCCGGGCATAGGTGGGGCTTACCGTCGTCACCTTGCTGGCGAAGCGCAACCCCGCCTTGAGGAAACTCAAGTTGCCCCAGAATTCAATGCCGTCCGGCCCCATCAGCTTCGCGGGAAGGCCAAGCCCTACCAGCCGCTCCGCCGGGAACAGCCCTTGATAGGCCATGTTGTGCACGGTGAAGACGCAGGGCGGTGAAGGCTTTCCAGCCATGGCAAGAGAGGCGGCGAGGAGGCCGGTGTGCCAGTCATGGGCATGGATGACGTCAATGCGCGGCAAGGCACGGGCGTTCATCGCCGCCAGCTCGGCGATGGCGCCGGCAAAAACGCCAAAGCGCAGGCCGTTGTCCGGCCAGTCGGCGCCGGCCGCATCGCCATAAGGGCCGCCCGGACGGCGGAACAGCGCCGGGCAGTCGAGCAAATAAACCGGAACATCCGTTTTGGGCGCGCGCGCCCCGATAAGCTTAACGGCGTGGCCGAAAATGGGCGGCAGGGGGACCGCCTTTTCTTTCGCCGCCGCAAGGCCAAGGGCGCTTTCATAGCCGGGCATGACAACGCCGACGTCAAGACCGTCCCGCATGAGGGCGACGGCGAGGGCGGCGATGACGTCGCCCAGCCCGCCGGTCTTGGCGAGGGGCTGCATTTCCGAGGCGGCGATGAGCACATGAATGGCGGCGGCTCCTTCGGCGGCTTGCCCGGCCTTTTTTCCCGCGGCTCAAGGGCGCAATGGCGATGGCTGCAGCGCCGTAACCGCCACAGCCTAGTGCCTCATCGTCCACCCTTCTTGATCGTCATCAATAGCCGGGCCCAAGGCGGCGCTAGCATGGGGTCCGTCCGCGCGCTGGCGCGCATGGTTGGCGGTGATGGAGCGAGGGATGGCGCAAACGCTTCAAGATTTGGGCCGGGTGCTACGCAATATATTGGCGCTGGTGCTGGCGGGCGGGCGCGGCGAGCGCTTGCAAAGCCTCACCGACAGCCAGTCCAAGCCAGCGCTGCCCTTTGGCGGGCAATTCCGCCTGATCGACTTTCCCTTGTCCAATTGCCTCAATTCAGGGATCCGCCGCATCGGCGTCGTCACCCAGTACCGCGCCCACAGCCTGATCAACCATGTGCGCTGCGGCTGGGGGTTTTTGCGCCATGACTTGGGCGAATTCGTCGAACTGTGGCCGGCTCAGCAGCAGACGCCGACCAACAGTTGGTACAAGGGGACGGCGGACGCGGTGTTCCAGAATCTGGAAATCATGCGGACGCACCAGCCGGGTCATGTGCTCATCCTCGCTGGCGACCATGTCTATAAGCAGGATTATGGCCGGCTCATCGCCGACCATATCGCCCATGGCGCCGATGTCACCGTTTCTTGCCTGGAAGTGCCCTGCGCCGAGGCGTCCGGCTTCGGCGTGGTGGAGACCGACAGGAACGACGACATCATCGGGTTCATCGAAAAGCCGGCCTTGCCCAAGGCGCTCGCCGACGACCCCCTCCATTGCCTTGCCAGCATGGGCATCTATGTCTTCAACGCCGATTTTCTTGCCGAGCTGTTGCAGGAGGATGCCCGCCGCCCAGGATCCAGCCACGACTTCGGCCGCGATATCCTGCCGCGGCTTGTCGGCCGCTGCCGGCTGAAGGCGCATCGTTTCAGCAAGAGCTGCGTTGGCGCAAGCGATTCCGGCGCCCCCTATTGGCGCGACGTCGGCACCATCGATGCGTTCTGGGAGGCCAATCTCGATCTTGCGCGGGTGACCCCGGCGCTCGACCTTTACGACCGGCGCTGGCCGATCTGGACCTGTCAGGAACAACGCCCGCCGGCAAAGTTCGTGTTCGACGAGGACGGCCGCCGGGGCTGCGCCATCAATGCGGTGGTGTCGGCGGGGTGCATCGTCTCCGGCGCTTGCGTGCGCCGCTCGATCCTCTTTTCCGGCGTGCGGGTGCGTTCCTATGCCGAGATCCTCGACAGCGTCGTCCTCCCAGGCGCCGTCATCGGCCGGCATTGCCGCGTCAAGCGCGTCATCGTCGGCGCCGACTGCGCCCTGCCGGAAGGCTTGTGCATCGGCGAGAACGACGCGCATGACCTGGCGCATTTCCTGCGCACCCCGTCGGGGGTGACGGTGGTGACCCAGCGCATGGTCGAGCGCATGCTGGGCAAGGCGCTGGCACAGCCCGGGTCCCTGACCGCCGAGCCGTTTGCCGAGGCGTGCCCGTCGCCTGCCGTCCAACTGGGCAACAATGTGGCGCTGCTGGGCCAGAGAAACAGAAATCCTTGAGCTTTTATCCCTTGATGCACAGAAGGGGCCGCAGTTCAGCGACGCGGCGGGCGAGCCCCGCCGCTTCGGTGGCCTCGACGACCGCCGCGACGTCCTTGTAGGCGCCCGGCGCCTCCTCGGCGACGCCGCGCGAGGATGGCGCGCGGACGATGATGCCTTGCGCCGCGAGATCGTCGACGAGGTGCCGGCCGCGCCAGGTTCTTGCCGCCTGATGCCGGCTCATCCGGCGCCCGGCGCCGTGGCAGGCCGAGGCAAAGCCGCGCGCCTCGTTGTCCGCCATGCCGGCAAGAATATAAGAGGCGGTGCCCATGCTGCCGCCGATCAGTACCGGCTGGCCCACCGCGCGCAAGGCGGGGGGGAGGCTGGGATGACCGGGGGGAAAGGCGCGCGTCGCCCCCTTGCGGTGGACGTGAAGCGGACGGCGTCTGCCATCGACCACATGGTCTTCGACCTTGCAGGTATTGTGGGACACGTCGAACAGCAGGCCAAGGTGGTCCTCGGCGAAGAAGCCGGCCCAGACCTGGCGGGCAAGATGGCCGATGATCTGGCGATTGGCGAGGGCGCAATTGATCGCCGCCCGCATGGCGCCGAGATATCGCTTGCCCAATGGCGTGGCGATCGGCGCGCAGGCAAGGTCGCGGTCCGGCAAGGCGATGGCGAAACCGGGCGCGGCGGCGACCGTCTCGCTCAAATATTCGCTCGCCACCTGATGCCCGAGGCCGCGCGAGCCGCAATGGATCGACACCACCACCCTATCCTCGGCAAGCCCGAAGGCGCCGGCGGCCTCGCCATCGAAGATGCGCGCCACATATTGCACTTCAAGATAATGATTGCCGGAGCCAAGGGTGCCCATTTCTCTGCGCTGGCGTTGCCGCGCCGGCGCCGAGACGGCCTCCGGGTCCGCGCCGGCCATGCACCCTTCCTCCTCGATGCGCTGTAAATCGGCTGCCTCGCCATAGCCGCTGGCGACCGCCCAAGAGGCGCCGCCGGCCAGCATCGCGTCCATTGCCGCGCCCTCAAGCGCGATCGCCCCCCGCGCTCCAAGGCCCACGGGCACCGTCTCGTAAAAGCGATCGGCAAGGGCGCGTTTTACCGGCGCGATGTCGGCGCGCGTCAGGCCGCTCAGCATGGTGCGCACGCCGCAGGAGATGTCGAAACCCACCCCGCCGGCCGAGACCACGCCGCCGGCCGCCGCGTCGAAGGCGGCGACGCCGCCGATGGGAAAGCCATAGCCCCAATGGGCGTCCGGCATGAGATAGACCGCCTCGACGATCCCCGGCAAGGCCGCGACATTGGCGGCCTGGAGAAAAACCTTGTCCTCGAGAGCGTCGATGATCGCCTTGCTGGCGTAGCAGACGATGGGCACCCGCATTGTTCCCTCGGGCGCGAGGCGCCATTCATGATCGCTCATCGGGATAAGCGGGCGCCGGTCCATGTCACACGTCCACCACGCATTGGGCGATCCAGCGATCGGGCGATACGGTGTAGACCATGAGTTCGGTGAAGGTCGCTGCCTTGACCTCGGCCGCCGGGCGGTGGCGCATGCGATCGAGGGACTCGCCCCAGGCCGTGGCGTCAAGCCGTGCGTCGTCGATGGCGATGTCATAGCGGCCAAAGACCAGGCCATCGGCCGCCATGTGGAAAATCAACTGGTTGATCCACGCGAAGAACAGCAATTCATCATTGGCGGCGGCGCAGCTTATGGCTGTTGCTTGCCGGGCGCGGATGGCCTCAAGCCGGGTGACAATCGCGCTCAAGGCCAGTCCTGCTTGGGCAAAGGCCTCTGCCTTGCCGCGCCCGACGCCGCGGATGCCAATATCGGCGCCGTGGGGGAAATGCTCCCAATAAGCCGGCTCGCTTGCCGTCATGGCGTCAAACCTCACGCCGATCCTAGTGGTGCGATTCCAGCGGATGGGACCATCTGTTGGAGAAATCGCACCACAGATTCACTAACTTAGTGGTCCACCTTTCCCGAACGGATGGATTTATCCGTTTGGGACGGACCACTAGGTGAAAAACATAGTCATCAAATTTTCCGGCGAACGGCTTTGACTCCAGTCAACGAAGCCAGGCGCCTCGCGGTCTAGGGTCAAAATAACGCTGGCGGACGATAACGGACCCGTGGATGCACAGGAGAGCGCTCCTCATGCCGATGGCCTTGAGGCGATGAGCCCGATCAACGAAAAGCTGGCCAAGTCCTTCGCCGAGGACCACGCGATGCTGGAAAAAGCCTTTCGCGAGATCGCGCTTCATCTCGACAAGGGACGGCTGAAGAAGGCCCGCGCCGCGGCAAGCCGCATCGATCGGGACGCCGGCGCCCATATCGCCTTCGAGGAGCATGATTTTTATCCGGCGCTGGTTGACGTGCTCGGGCAAACGGCGGTGTCGCGCTTGCGGCGGGAGCATCAAGGCGGTCTCGAGATCGTCAAGCGGCTCGCCGCCTTGCCCGCCACCGGCGCGCTCGAGGCAAAGGAAAGCCAGCGTCTGATCGATCAGGCAAAACGCATGGAACATCATGTCTGCGAATGCGGCCAGCTTTTCCTCGCCATGAGCCGGCTGCCGCAGGCGCAGCAACAGGATTTGCTGATGCGCCTCGAAGGGTGGCGCCAGCGCAAGCCGAAATGGACCTCGCTCAACACCGCCGCCGTCTAGGGTCCGGGCCCTAGTGGTCCGCCCCAAACGGACAAATCCATCCGTTCGGGAAAGGTGGACCACTAAGTTAGTGAATCTGTGGCGCGATTTCTCCAACAGATGGAAACCATCTGTTGGAATCGCACCGCTAGTGTCGCCAAAAGCTTGGCGTGAATAGCACGAATATGGTGAGAAGCTCCAACCGGCCAAGCAGCATGCCGAGCGCCATGGCCGTCTTGGCGGTGTCGCTGAGGCTGCTGAAATTGCCCACCGGACCGACGATGTGGCCAAGGCCGGGTCCGACATTGGCCACCGCCGTCGCCGCCGAAGAAAGGGCCGATAAAAGGTCAAGGCCGGTGCTGGCGAGGACGAGGGCGAGCACCAAGACGGTGGCGAGAAACAGGAACACGAAACTGGCGACCGAAAGCTGCGTTTCCTCGGAAACCGGACGTTCGCCATAAGCGACGCGGACGACGCGGTGGGGGCTTAGCATGCGCTTGAAAATGACCGACAGGATGCGGCCCATGATGATGAGGCGAAACACCTTGATCGATCCGGCGGTCGATCCCGTGCATCCGCCGGTGAAATAGAGGAGAAAGAACAGGCCCACGGCAAGCGCCCCCCAATGGCCGTAGTCCTCGCTGGTGAAGCCGGTGGTGGTGACGATGGAAACCACATGAAAGGCGGCGCGGCGCAAGGCGGTGAAGGGATCATGCCCGCCGCTGTGCCAGGCGGCATAGCTGGCGATCGCTATGGCGACGGCAAGAAGCGCGGCAAAGCCGCGCACTTGCGGATCGCGCCACAGCGCTTGCGGCCGGCCGCGAAGGGCGATGATGAACAGGCCGAAGGTCACCGCCGAGAGGCCCATGAACAGCGTCGCCAGCCACTCCAGGATGGGGCGATCGGCGAAATAGCCGAACGAGGCGTCATGGGTGGAATAGCCGCCGGTGGCGATGGTGGTCATGGCGTGCACGATGGCGTCGAACTGGCTCATCCCGGCCATGTTGTAGGCAATGGCGAAAATGACCGTGAAGCCACAGTAGAGCGCCAGCACGGCGCGCAGGACTTGCGTGAGGTGCGGCAGGATTTTATCCGAGCGATCGGAGGATTCGGTCTGCAGAAGCTGCATGCCGCCAACGCGCAGGGCGGGCAAGATGGTCATCGACATGACGACGATGCCGATCCCGCCCAGCCATTGCAGCAAGGCCCGCCACAAGTTGATCATGCGGCTCATCTCGTCGAGGCCCGCCAGCACCGTCGCGCCGGTGGTGGTAAGGCCGCTCATGGTCTCGAAAAAGGCGTCGGCATAAGAGAGATGCGGATTGCTCAACAGGAAGGGGAGGGCGGCGAAAAGGGCAATGCCCAGCCAGCTCAAGGTGGTGAGGAGGAAGCCTTGCCGGATGTCGAGCGCCTGCGTCCGGCGCTGGCGCGTCGACAGATAAAGCACGCCGCCGGTGGCGATGGTGATCGCTGCGGAAAGAAAGAAAGCCTCGGCGATATGGGGCTCGACCTGAAAGTCGACCGCGGCGGCGACCAGCATGGCTGTGCCCAGAATCAATAAAAGCTGGCCGCACATGTGCACGGCAGGAGCAAGCAAGGCATAGCGCGCGGCCGCCTCGGGCCTGGACAAGCCGCCCAGCGCGGGGCTTTTTTCAGCCGCCATGATGCTTTCTCCTCATCATTGCACCCGTGCGTCAAGACGCCTGCCGGGGATCGCCTATATTACGCTTTTGCGCCGCCGTCCATGGCGGCGGCGGTGGGCTTTGCCAATCGGTGACAGCCCCGCGGATAAAAGCCGGGGGCCGGATGGTCAATCGAAGACGACGCCGTCCTGGGGCTTCGTGTTGACCGTGAGGGTGAAGATATCGGGGCGGCTGTAATGGCCGTCGCTGTCGAGGGCGGCGAGCGCTTCGGCGATGGCGCCAAGGTCGAGACGGACGGTGAGAAGCGTTGCCTCGGCGTCCGCTGGCCCCGCGAGGATATCGGCGGTGGGGCCGATGATGGCGCTGCCGCCACTTTGCAGCCGGCCTGCCGGCAGGCTTTCCAGAAGCGTCCGCGCCTCCGCCATGTTAGCGTCTAGCGACTCAAAGCCTTGCAGCACGTCGTCCTTGCCAAGGACGGTGCCGGCGGCAAGGACGAAGCAGCGGCCTTCGAAGGCGTAATGGCGGGAGGCGAGAAGATAGGTCTCGCGCACCGTCGGCCATTGCGCCACATGGACCGTCTCTCCCTGGCGGTGCATCGCGGCGCGGGCAAGCGGCATCCAATGCTCCCAGCAGATGAGGCCGCCCAGCGGCCCCCAAGGGCTCGCCACCGCGCCCAGCGTCGCGCCGTCGCCGCGTGCCCAGACAAGACGCTCGCCATGGGTGGGCACCAGCTTGCGGTGAAGGTGGGGCGTTGCCGCCTGGGGGCGGAAGAAAAGCTGGGTGTTGTAAAGGCTTTGCCGCACCCGTTCATGGGCGCCGATGACGATGACGGCGTTGGTCCGGTCGGCGGCTTCCTGCAGTTCGCCAAGCCGTGCATCGCCCATATGGACCGCCTCCTCGAGGAGCAGGCGGTGCAGCTGCTTGGCGCCGGGGTGGTCCCACAAGGCGGCGCCTGGCGCTTCGTCGAGCCACAATGGATAGCCGCCGAGCCAGGTTTCGCCAAAAGCGATGAGGCGGGCGCCGCTGTCCGCCGCTTGCGCTATGTGTTCGGCCGCCGCCTCAATGCCGGCGGTGACGTTCAGAAACACCGGCGAGGCCTGCACGATGGCGGCGCTGAGCATGGTCATGGCGCGACCTTCATGCGCTGCAAAAAGTCCTTGACGTCGGCGGCGCTGGCCGCCGCCGCTTCCTCCATGGGAAGATGGCCGACGCCAGGATAGATGATGAGCCGGCTGCCGGCGATGCGGGTGTGGAAGACATCCGCCGCGGCGACGGGGATGAGCCTGTCCTTTTCCCCCCACAGGATGAGGGTCGGCGCGGTGATCGCGCCAAGCTGCGCTTCCATCGCTTGCTCGCGGTCAGCGGCGAAGCGCAGGATGGTGGCGCGCCGGTTGCCGGGAAAGCGCAGCAATTCCCAGTAACGGTCGACCATCGCATCATCGATGATGGCCTGGTTTTCCACCGATTGGCGCAAGGACCTGGCGATGAGGCCGCGCGGCGTCAGCTTGGAGAAGATAACGCGCACCCCCGGGGTCATGGCGAGGCGAAAGCCGATGGGCAGCCGCCGGCCCGCGCCTTCGCCCGCGCGCACTCCGGCGGCGTCGATGAGGATGAGGGCGGCAACCTGGTCGGGATGGGCAAGGGCATAGCGCCAGGCGACCCAGCCGCCCATGGAATTGCCAGCGATGATGAAGCGGTCAAGCCGTGCCGCCGTGGCGACCGCCTCGACGGCGGCGACCATCGCCCGGGCGCTGTAATCGTCCTTAGGGTGCGGGCCGCTAAGGCCGTGGCCGGGAAGGTCGAGGCTGATGAGGCGATAATCAGCGCCGAGAAGGCCGACCCAAGGCTCCCATGTCTGGAGCGAGGCGTTGGAGCCATGGACCAGCACCAGCGCCGGGCCGTCGGCCTTGCCTTGATCGCGATAATGGAGCTTTTGCCCCGCCTCGCCCGCTGCCCAGCGGGCGCTGGCGCCGCCGTATTTCTCGATCATTGCCTGCGGTGCGGTATCGGGGGTGAAGGACCAGGCAAGGGCAATACCGGCAAGGACGAGGAGGCCGAGGATGCCAGAGCCAATCCATTTAAGTCGCCTTGCCACCTATTTTACCCTTGCCCTTTTTTGCGCTTGTCTGGGGTAAAGCCTGGCTGGGGCAAGGTCAATCGCCGGTATAATGGCAAGGCTTAAAAAAACATGGGCGCCCCACATATTGGATGTGATGTGGGGCGCCCGCGGCGTTATTTCATCAAGATGACTTTGCTGACCTAGAGCACGTTCATCTCAAACAGAATCGTTGAACGTGCTCTAGAGTCTTGATTAGTCGCGTTTTAAAACCTCCAAAACCGCTCACACTTTTGCTGAAAACGCTCTAAACCTTGCGCCGGCGGCGATGCAGCGCGCCGACCCCGGCAAGGCCGAGGCCGAGAAGGCCCAGCATCCCCGGCTCGGGTATCAAGTCATAGCCGATGGCGTCAAAAGCGGAAAGGTCGGTGCGGCTGATGAACACCTTTTCGCCAAAGCTGCCGGTGGGATCCAACGCTCCGATGGGCGTTGTCGGCGCGCCAAAGAGGAGTTCCCCGGGTCTGGTGGGCGAACCGACCCCGGCGAAGACCTCCATCCAATGGCTCGCCTGCTGGCCCCGCGCCCGAAAGACACTTTCGCCGTCAGTCAGCAAAAAGGCGCCATTATAGCGGCCGAAGGAAAAGGCGCCGAGATTGGTTTTCCCGCCGTCGATGGAGAAATAGGGGACATCATTGCCGAACATGGCGGAGAGGAATTCCTCAGGGGTGAGGATCCGGTCAAGGCCCAGTCCGGTGGTGAAATCAAAACCGACGAAATTGCCGTTTTCATCGAAGGACAGGTCGGAATAGCGGAAAAGGTCGAGCGGCGTGAAACGGGCAAGCACCGATTGCGGAAGGTTCCCGAAAACGCCGTCCGCGATGAAGGCGCTCAACGCGTCGAACAGATTGGCGTCGGCCAGCAAATCGCGGGGCAGGCCGAACTCTTCTTCTAAGATAGTGCGAATATCGTCGGCACCAGGGCCGAAGCCGCTATAGACGTCGACGAAATCGACGCCCGAGATGAAGCCCAGGGTATGGCCGATCTCATGGAGGGCGGTGCCGACGAAGTCGAAGGCGTCCCCATCGACCCCGTCCGAGGGATCGAAATCGAAATTGAAATCGCTGTTGAAGGTGATGGTGCCATCGACAACCGTGTCGGGCACAGAAAAGCCCAAGGCCTTGGCGTTGGCGGTGCTGAGGCGGATGAGTTGGTTTTCCGCGACCGAAAGCCCCGAGCCGTCGTCGAAAATGATTTCGGGGCTGCCGCCTTCGAGGCCGACGGTATTGGTGAAGAAGGAAATCGAGCTGCCGCCGGGCAGATGGGCAACAGCGGTGGCGTCGTTCCTGGTGGTGGCGTCAAGGGTCAAGGCGGTGCGCATGACGTCATAGGGGACAAGGCCGGTGGTGCTGCCCGCTTGGCCGATAATGCCAGCGCCCAGGGGCGCGAAGCCGACATTGAGGCGCACGGTGACGGCGTCGGAAAATTTCCTTTCCCACTGCCGCGCGGCGGCGCGAAAGCCGGCCTCAGCCGCAGCGGCGACGCCCGGGTCGACGCCGGGGGCGCTGAAATTCAAATCGATGATAAGCGCCTTGGCGGACGGCGCCGCCAAGGCAAGGCTGGCCGCCAAAATGGCGGCGGTTGACTTCAGGAATAGCTTCATGTGTTTCCCCACCCTGCAATATCCGGCCCTTGAAAGAGCCTTTTCGCGTGACAAAGCATCAATCTTTCAAACCCCGGGCTCGCCGCCCAGGCCTGTACTGCACAAGACATGCAAGATAAGTGCCGCATCGTTAAAATCATTGCAATTAAAGGGTTTGCAGCGCCGGGCTCTCTAAGCCAGGAGTTGAGTCTGTAAAACTTTCCGACGGTACGTCCTCAAGCCCGAGGGCAAGGCAAGAAAGGCCGCCGACGGAGCGCCATGCCGCGCCGCCAATGTCGCGGCCTCCATGCGCGTTTCAAGACGGGCTCTTAGCCGCATTGCGCGCGGTGGAGCAGCTTGTGGTCGGCGAGCACGAGGGCGATCATCGCTTCCGCCACCGGCACCGCGCGGATGCCGACGCACGGGTCATGGCGTCCGGTGGTGGCGATCTCGGTTTCCATGCCAGCGTTGTCGATGGTGCGCCGCGGCGTCAGGATGGAGGAGGTGGGTTTCACCGCGAAGCGGGCGATGATGTCGGCGCCGGTCGAAATCCCCCCTAAGATGCCGCCGGCGTGGTTTGACAGAAAGCGCGGCTGGCCATCCTCGCCGATGCGCATTTCATCGGCGTTTTCCTCGCCGCTCAAGGCGGCCGCCGCCATGCCGGCGCCGATCTCCACCGCCTTGACGGCATTGATCGACATCAGCGCCGCCGCAAGGTCGGCGTCAAGCTTGCCATAGACCGGCGCTCCCCAGCCGGCGGGCACCCCGGACGCCACCACCTCAACCACCGCGCCCAGGGAAGAGCCGGCCTTGCGGGTCGCATCGAGCACGCTGGCCCAATGCCGCGCCGCCTGGGCATCGGGGCAGAAAAAGGGGTTTCTTGCCACTTCCTCCCAGTCGAAACGGCGGCGGTCAATGGCGTGCGGGCCCATCTGCACCAGGGCGGCGCGGATGGCGATGCCGTCTCCCAGGACCTTGCGGGCGATAGCCCCCGCCGCTACCCGCATGGCGGTTTCCCGGGCACTGGCGCGCCCGCCGCCGCGATAATCGCGCACCCCGTATTTGACCCAATAGGTATAATCGGCATGGCCGGGGCGGAATTTGTCCTTGATGGCGCTGTAATCCTTGGCCCTCTGGTCCTCATTGTCGATCATAAGGGCGATGGGGGTGCCGGTGGTGACGCCCTCGAACACGCCGGAAAGAATGCGCACCCTATCGCTTTCCCGGCGCTGGGTGGTGTGGCGCGATTGACCGGGGCGGCGGCGGTCGAGATAGGGCTGGATGTCGCCCTCCACGAGGGCAAGGCCGGGCGGGCAGCCATCGACCACGCCGCCGATGGCCGGGCCATGGGACTCGCCCCAGGTGGTGACGCGGAACAGGCGGCCGAAGCTGTTGAGGGACATGGTGTTCTCCGCTGTGCATTCTCCGCTGGGCCCGCCGGCGGTTCAGCCAAGGGCGATGTCGGGCGCGTCCTCCGCCTTCATGCCCACCACGTGATAGCCGGCGTCCACATGATGGACCTCGCCGGTGGCGCCGGAAGACAAGCTTGAGAGAAAATAAACCCCGGCGCCGCCCACGTCATCGATGGTGACGTTGCGCCGCAGCGGCGCGTTCAGCTCGTTCCATTTCAGGATATAGCGAAAGTCGCCAATGCCGGAGGCGGCCAAGGTCTTGATCGGCCCTGCGGAAATGGCGTTGACCCGGATGTTTTTGGGCCCCAGGTCCATCGCCAGATATTTGACCGACGTCTCCAGCGCCGATTTCGCCACCCCCATGACGTTATAATGCGGCACCACTTTTTCCGCGCCGTAATAGGTGAGGGTGAGCAAGGATCCGCCTTGCGGCATCATGGCCTCGGCCCGCTTGGCGACGGCGGTGAAGGAATAGCAGGAGATGTTCATGGTCATGAGGAAATTGTCGAGGCTGGTGTCGACATAGCGGCCGCGCAGCTCGTTCTTGTCGGAAAAACCGATGGCGTGCACCAGGAAGTCGAGACGGTCCCAGCGCTCGCCCAGCTTGGCGAAGGCGGCGTCGATCGACGCCATGTCGGCGACATCGCAGGTGAGAAGCAGGTCCGAGCCGACCTCCGCCGCCAGCGGCCGGACCCGGCGCTCCAAGGCGTCGCCCTGATAAGTGAAGGCAAGCTCAGCACCCTGCGCCGCCGCCGCTCTGGCAATACCCCAGGCCAGCGAGCGGTCATTGGCCACCCCCATGATGAGGCCGCGCTTGCCGGCCATCAGTCCGTGCATGTGGTTCATTTCCTCTCTTTCGCATCCCATCTTTCGAAAAAAAGCCCCGGTGAAACGGCGTCCGCCTTCTTTGTGGGGGCATCCTAGCCATGCCGGCGGCAAGGTCAATCCGCGCCTTGCCGCCGGCGGGCGCGGGCGCGGCGGGCCATCGCCGCGTTGACTTCCGCGCCAAGGACGAAGCCGGCGGCGACGAGGAAGAGGAAAATCATCGTCACCATCACCCCGGCAAGGCTGCCATAAGTGATGTCGTACTGGCCGAAATACTTCAAATAGGTGGAAAGGCCGGTCGCCGTCGCCAGCCACAGAATGAGGGCAAGGAAAGCGCCGGGCGCTCGGTATCGCGGGCGAATGCGGCGGGGCGTCAGCACGAAATAGAGGGTGTACAGGGCAAGATACATGGCGAGCGGCGACAAGGCGAAACGCAGCCAGCGCCAGAGGCTGTCAAGAACGGCCGGCATGTCGACCCGCGCCGACAGCAGGCCCCAGGCGGCGGGCCCCAGCACCTGGATCGACATGCCGATGAGGATGAGGCTCGCGGTGACGATGACGAGGGCGAGGCTTTCCAGGCGGCGGCTCCACAGGGGACGCGGGCTGCGCCGCGAATAGGCGCGGCGCACGGCGGCGCGCGCCGCCTCGATGCCCGAGGCGGCGGTCCAGATGGCGACCAGGGCGCCGAAAGTCAGCACGCCGCCGCCCACCCCCGCCACCACTTCGGTGATGGGGCCGGCAAGCACGCTGGCGACTTCCGGCGGCATCGCTTCCAGTATATGGCTGATGGCTTCCACCCCTTCCCGCGAGCGGCCGATGGCGCCGGCAAGGGCAGTGAGGAAGATAAGAAAGGGAAACAAGGCCAAAAGCCCGAGAAAGGCCATGTAGCCGGCCATGATCATCCCTTCGTGGCGGCTAAAGCCGGTCGAGGCGGCGCGCGCCACCCACCACAGGGTTTTGCAGGTTCTTTTAAAAACTCCCATGGGGCCGCCGCCGGTTTTTGTCTTGCCGGTCAGTCTAGCCCCATCTTGGCGCGGGCTGAATAGTCGTGATCATCGGCCCATTTGGCCACCATCCTGGCGAACGTGCCGTCCTTGTCCTCGGGGAGGATAATCTCAATGCGCACCAGTTGGTCGCCGGCGGGCTTGCCCTTGGGCTGGATGCCCTTGCCCTTAAGTCGCAGCACCTTGCCCGAACTCGTCCCCTTGGGAATGGTCAGGGTCACCGCGCCGTGGATGGTGGGCGCGCGCACCTTGCCGCCCAGCACCGCTTCCGGCAAGGTGATGGGAAGGTCGATGAGGATATCGTTGCCCTCGCGCTTGAAATGAGGGTGGGGGCGGATCTTCACCTCGATCAGCGCGTCGCCGGCGGCGGCGCCAAAGCGGCCCGCCTCCCCCTGGCCGGTGAGGCGGATTTGCTGGCCGTCCTTGATGCCGGCGGGGATTTTGACGTCGAGGGTCTTGGCTCCCAGCGACAAGCGCTTGTCGGTGCCCAACGCGGCGTCGAGGAAATCGACCTCCAGGGCGTAGGTCACGTCGGCGCCTTTGCGCGCCTGGCTCCGCTGACGGCCGCCGCGCATGAAGTCGCCAAAGGGGCTGGCGCCCGCAGTCCGGCCGAAACCGAAAATTTCCTGGAAGAAATCCTCCGGGGTGCCGCTGGCCTCGAAAGTGGCGCCGCCGGGGCCGCGGGCGCCGGCATGGGCATAGCCGAAGGGCGCCCGCTCGCGCCCCTCGGCGTCGATCTCGCCGGCATCGTATTTGGCGCGTTTTTCCTTATCGCCCAGGATGTCGTAGGCGGCGGTCACTTCCTTGAAGCGCTCCGCCACCCGGGGCTTGCTCTTGTTGCGGTCGGGATGCAGCTCTTTGGCAAGCTTGCGATAGGCCTTTTTGATGTCGGCCTCGCTTGCTCCCTTGCGCAGCCCGAGAATTGCGTAGAGGTCCTTCATGCCACACACCGGATTTGCCGTCGCCTCGCCATGATGCACGGCATCTGTGAACAGATAGGAAACGAGGCGGCGTCTGTGAAGGGGCTCTCTTTGCCTGCCGTCACAGCCCGGACTCTAGTGGTGGGGGGGGGGGGGGGGGGGGGGGGGGGGGGTGGGGGGGGGGGGGGGGGGGGGGGAGGGA
>JBMOOS010000032.1:0-17189 GCA_049324415.1 Pseudomonadota bacterium | reverse complement strand
GCGATTTCTCCAACGGATGGTTCCCATCTGTTGGAGAAATCGCACCACAGATTCAATAACTTAGTGGTCCACTTTTCCCAAACGGATGGATTTATCCGTTTGGGGCGGACCACTAGCCAACCACCTTCCAGCTTCCGTCCGGTTGCCGGCAAGCGGTGGCGTAGCCGGTCTCGGTCTTGCCGCCGGCGCTGACCGTCTGCTGGAATTCCCGGCATTCGGCGCCTTCGGCGTTGGTGAAGCTTTGCTGCGGCGTCACCGTGCCGGAATTGCCGGATTGGGGGTTGGACCAGCGCGAGGTGGTGCCGGCGGGGCTGCTGTCGAGCGCTGCCTGGGTGGTGGTGTGCATGGCATGGCGGTCGCGTTCGTCCAGGCTTTTGCCGATTTCGCCGCCCAGCCAGGCGCCGGCGGCGGCGCCCAGGATGATCCCCAAGGTGCCGCCCCCCGCCGCCTTGCCAAGGCCGGCGCCAGCCGCGGCGCCGCCGATGGCGCCAAGGGTGCGCCCGTCCATGTCGCACCCGCCAAGAAGGCCGAGGATGAGGGCTCCTGCCAGCAAGGGACGTAGGGTCATGGCGTGTTGCCTCCTCTCAGTTGATTTTGCGCTTGCGCGGCTTGGCCAAGCATAGGACAAGCACGGCCATGACGGAAGAACAACTCATCGACATCACCGCCGATCCCCTGGCCTTGTTTGGGGCCTGGTTCGCGGCAGCGAAGGCAAAGGAGCCGGCGGACGCCAACGCCTTTGCCCTGGCGAGCGCAAGCGCCCAGGGCCGCCCTTCCGTCCGCATGGTGCTGTTGAAGGATTGGGGGCCGCAGGGCTTTGTCTTTTACACCCATCGCGACAGCCGCAAGGGCCGCGAGCTGGAGGCCAATGCTTGGGCGGCGATGCTGTTCCACTGGAAAAGCCTGCGTCGGCAAGTGCGCATCGAAGGCCCGGTGAGCCTGACGAGCGAGGCGGAAGCGGACGCTTATTTCGCCACCCGGCCGCGGCTGGCGCAAATCGGCGCCTGGGCCTCGCTGCAATCACAGCCGCTCGACGGCCGGCTCGCCTTCGAAAAACGCCTTGCCGCCTATGGCGCCAAATACGCCGTTGGCACGGTGCCGCGGCCACCCCGCTGGTCGGGCTTTCGCATCCATGCCGAAGCCATGGAGTTCTGGCAGGACCGCAAGTTCCGCCTGCACGACCGCGTCCTTTTTCGTGACATGGACGGAAAATGGGCCGGGCAAAGGCTGTATCCATGAGCGATCTTGCCCATCTTGCCGCGCGGGAGCGGGCTAAGCTCACCCGGCACATGAAGGTTGCCGCCTATGCCTCGGTCGCCATGGCGCTCGTCCTCATCGCCGCCAAGCTCAGCGCCTGGTGGCTATCGGGCTCGGTCGCCATGCTGGGCTCGCTGTTCGACTCGACGTTGGATTTCGCCGCCTCCCTCGCCACCTTTTTCGCTGTCCGCGCGGCGATCCAGCCGCCCGACCGCGAGCACCGCTTCGGCCATGGCAAGGTGGAAGGGCTGGCGAGCCTGTTCCAGGCCGCCGTCCTCATGGGCTCGGCCGCCTTTCTCGTCCTCGAGGCGGCCGAGCGCTTCGCCGCCCCGCGGGCCCTGGCAACGCCGGCCATTGGCATCGCCGTCTCGGGCCTTGCCATCCTTCTTACCCTCATGCTTGTTGCTTATCAGCGGGTGGTGGTGCGGCGCACCGGCTCGCTGGCGATTGCCGCCGACAGCCTGCATTATTCCGGCGATATTCTGTTGAATTTAAGCGTCATCGCCGCCTTCATCGCCAATGCCTATTTCGGCGTTCTTTGGCTCGATCCGCTGCTGGCCCTCGCCATCGCCGGGATTCTCGCCTGGAACGCGCGCAAGCTGGGCCGGCTCGCCATCGACATGCTGATGGACCGCGAATGGCCGGAGGCGGAGCGGCAGAAAATCATCGGCCTTATCCTGGCGAACCCGGCGGTGCGGCAAGTCCATGAACTGCGCACCCGCTCCGCCGGGACCGATGAATTCATCCAGTTCCACATCAATGTCGATCCCCTGATGACGGTGGCGGCGGCGCACGCGGTGTCGGACGAGATCGAAGCGGCGCTGGGCGAGCATTATCCGAAAGCGGAAATCCTTATCCATGTCGACCCGGTGGGCCTGGTGGAGCATGGCGAGGAACGCGGCTATGGCTGAATCAGTTCCGCTATCGGCCCTTTAAGGTGGGGAGAAAAGCCATGCCGATCGACTATGTGACCTGTGACGTCTTCACCCATGCCCCCTTTGGCGGCAACCCGCTGGCGGTTGTCCTCGATGCGCAAGGCCTTAGAGATGACGAGATGCAGGCGATCGCCCGCGAGTTCAACTATTCCGAGACCACCTTCGTCCTGCCTCCCCAAAACCCGTCCCATGCCGCGCGCGTGCGCATTTTCACCCCGGTCGCGGAACTGCCCTTCGCCGGCCACCCCAATGTGGGAACGGCGGTGGTCTTGGCCCAGCTTGGCCGGCTGGGGGACGCCGAGGACGTGGTGTTCGAAGAAAAGGCCGGCCTCGTTCCCATGCACATAACCCGCGACGGGGCAAGGGTGGTGGGGGCCACTCTCACCGCGCCGGTCGCGCCCCAGCTTGGCGCCGAGGTCGCCGCCAGCGAGATAGCGCAAGCCCTTGGCTTGCCTACGGCAGCGGTGTCGACGCGGCGCCACCCGCCGCGGCTTGCCTCGGCGGGGGTGTTTTTCCTGATCGCCGAACTTGCCGACCTTCAAGCGCTCGGCGCGGCGCAAATGCCGCCCTCCAGCTTCATGAGCGAAAGCGAAAGCACCGGGCTTTTCCTCTATGCCGCGACGGCTGGCGAGGCCGACTTTCGCGCCCGCATGTTCGCGCCCGGCCACGGGGTGCCGGAAGACCCGGCGACGGGCAGCGCGGTCGCCGCCTTGGCCGGGCTCTTGGGGCTGCTTGCCGAGGGTGAGGGGACTTATGCTTGGACCATCGATCAAGGGGTCGAAATGGGCCGGCCAAGCCGGCTCAACGCCACCGCCACCCGTGATCATGGCGGGGTGCACAAAATCACCGTCGGCGGCGGCGCCGTCGTCATGATGCACGGGCGCATCACCGGCCTTCCCGCCTGACCCCAGGCGCCAAGGACAGTCTGGAAAGGCACCGGCCATTTCATTAAAAAGGGCATGAAAAGGCAGGGGGTAAACCATGACCAAGCTCAACGCCTTGCAAACGCGGACCTTGGCGCTATTGCAGGAAATGGCAGCAGATCCTGAGCTTGCCCACCACGACCAGGGCAGCGGCGAGGTCGCCGTCGATATCGCCGTGCACGGCCATCATGATCACGTCCATATCGGCCGCTTCACCGTTTCGGCGCGTTTCGCCAGCGGCCTTGCCAACCCCAATGTCTGGGCGGCGCTGGAGCGCAAGGGCCTCATCCGCAGTGATTTTCCCTATCGCGTCACGCTGACGCAAAAGGGCCTTGCCTTTGTCACTGGGGTGCGTGAGCGGATGCTGGCCGACAGCGATCATTGAGCCCATGAAGCAGGATTAAAAGCGCGCCGGCGTGGGGGCCTTGCCTTTTCCACGCTTTGCCGCTAAGAGGCGGCGCTTCGCGGCCGGACGGCATCCCTGGAGGCGCCCGGCGCGAGCTACGCCAAAAACAAGGAATTGACATCATGGCTAAACTTCAGTCGATCGCGGTCGAGCCGCGTGAACGGGCCGGCAAGGGAGCCGCCCGGGCGGTACGGCGCGAAGGCCGCGTGCCGGGCGTCATCTACGGCGCCAAGCAACCCCCGGAGCTGGTTGTTCTGGCCCGCGGGGAACTCAACAAGGCGCTTCAGCGGGGCAACTTCCTTTCCTCGGTGTTCGAGGTCGAGCTTGACGGGCGCAAGCAGCAGGTGCTGCCCCGCGACGTCCAGTTTCATCCCGTGAGCGACCAGCCTGTCCACGTGGATTTTCTCCGCCTCACCGAAGGGGCGACGGTGGTGCTGGATATTCCGGTGCACTTCACCAATCATGCGGCATCGCCCGGCTTGAAGCGCGGCGGCGTCTTGAACGTGGTGCGCCATGCGGTCGAATTCGAATGCCCGGTCGAGGCGATCCCGGAGGCGATCGAGATTTCGCTGGAAGGGATGGAAATCAACGATTCCATCCATATTTCGGCGGTGGCCTTGCCCAAGGGCGTGAAACCGACGATCGCCCGCGACTTCACCATCGCCACCGTGGTCGCGCCTTCGGGGGTGAAGAGCGAAGCGCAGGAAGCGGCGGCCTCTGAGGCAGCCGTGGCCGAAGCGCCAGCCGAGGGCGCGGCCAGCGCGGCGCCCAAGGAAACGGCCAAGAAGTAATCCAGCGCGGCCCCCGGGCTCTATGGCTTTCACCATGCCCGGGGCCCGCATCGCTGTTGAGGGACCAAGCAAATGCTGCTTCTGGTCGGTCTTGGCAATCCCGGCGCGCACTATCGCTGCAATCGCCACAATATCGGCTTTCTCGCCGTCGAGCGGATCGCCGAGGCATATGGTTTCGCGCCGCCGCGCAAGCGTTTTCAAGGCGTGCTGCGCGAAGGGGTGATCGAGGGGGTGAAAACCCTCGTCTTCAAGCCCCAGACCTATATGAACCTTTCCGGCCAGGCGGTGGGCGAGGCGTTGCGCTTTTACAAGCTCGATCCCGCCGAGGTCGTGGTGGTCTATGACGAAATCGACCTCGCGCCGGGCAAGGTCCGCATGAAGCGCGGCGGCGGCGCCGGCGGGCATAACGGCATCCGCTCCATCGACGCCCATATCGGGCCGGATTACCGCCGGCTGCGCCTGGGGGTCGGCCACCCCGGGGTCAAGGACGGCGTGACGCGGCATGTGCTGGGCGATTTTGCCAAGGCCGACGCCATCTGGCTCGAGCCCTTGCTGGACGCCATCGCCGCCGAGATTGGCTGGGTCGCCAAGAATGATGACGCGCGTTTCTTGACCGCGCTCGCCCTGCGGCTGCACAAGACGCGCCAGGACACGAGCCCTCTGCCGGCGGCGGACGGTAGCCAGACGACGAAAGAATGAAGCCACCCTTCGGCCAGTGCCCGCCCGGGCGCTGGCGCAATCACGGAAAAACGCCATGGGTTTTAAATGCGGCATCGTCGGTCTTCCCAATGTGGGCAAGTCCACCCTGTTCAACGCCTTGACCGAGACCGCGGCGGCGGCGGCGGCCAACTATCCCTTTTGCACCATCGAGCCCAATGTGGGGCAAGTCCCGGTGCCCGATAGGCGGCTCGAAAAAATCGCCGCCCTGGCGAAGTCGGCGAAAACCATTGAAACCCAGTTGGCCTTTGTCGATATCGCTGGCTTGGTGCGCGGCGCCGCGAAGGGGGAAGGGCTGGGCAACCAGTTTCTCGCCAACATCCGGGAGGTCGAGGCCATCATCCACGTGCTGCGCTGTTTCGAGGATGGCAATGTCACCCATGTCGAGGGCCGCGTCGACCCGCTGGCGGACGCCGAGACCGTCGAGACCGAGCTGATGCTCGCCGACCTTGAAAGCCTGGAGAAACGCCGCCAAACCTTGGAGAAACGCGCCCGCGGCCAGGACCAGGAGGCAAGGACGCTGCTGGCGCTCATTGACCCCATTGTCACGCTTCTAGAGGCCGGCAAGCCAGCCCGCGTTTACGCCCCCAGAGACGAAGAAGAAGCGCGGCGGGTGCGCGCCTTGCAGCTTTTGACGGCAAAACCGGTTCTTTATGTCTGCAATGTCGAGGAAGCAGCCGCCGCCCATGGCAACGCCCATTCCGCCCGGGTGGCTGCCATGGCTCATGCGCAAGGAGCAGGGTGCGTCGTCATTTCCGCCGCCGTCGAGGCGGAAATCGCCCAGCTTGCCGACAAGGCCGAGCGCAAGGCGTTTCTCGAGGCCCTGGGTCTTGCCGAGACCGGGCTTTCCCAAGTCATCCGCGCCGGTTACGCGCTTCTGGGGCTGATCACCTTCTTCACCGCGGGTCTCAAGGAAGCGCGCGCCTGGACGGTGAGGAAAGGCGCCCGCGCGCCGCAGGCCGCCGGGGTCATCCATGGCGATTTCGAGAAGGGCTTCATCCGCGCCGAAACCATCGCCTATGAGGATTTCATCGCCTGTGGCGGCGAGCAGGGCGCCAAGGACGCCGGCAAAATGCGGCTGGAAGGCAAGGACTATATCGTCCAAGATGGCGATATCATGCTGTTCCGCTTTTCTGTTTGAAGGGGCTTTTTGAGGGAAAATAAGGGCCATGCGTTATTTCGAGGATTTCAAGGTGGGCGATGAGGCCGAGTTCGGCGGCTATGAGGTGACGCGCGAGGAAATCGTCGATTTCGCGTCCAAATACGACCCGCAACCCTTCCATCTTTCGGACGAGGGGGCACGGGGAAGCATTTTCAAGCGCTTGTGCGCATCCGGCTGGCATACCTGCGCGATGACCATGCGGATGATGGTCGACCATATGAAGGAGAGCGATACCCCCAGCCTCGGCTCGCCCGGCATCGACGAGATACGCTGGCGCCAGCCGGTCTATCCCGGCGATATTTTGCGGGTGCGCGGCAAGGTGATTGGCCTCAAGGCCTCGGAAAGCCGGCCCGCCATCGGCTTCGTCAAGAACAGCTACGAGGTTATCAATCAACGTCGGGAGGTGGTGATGAGCTTCATCGGCAACGGCATATTCCCCCGCCGTCCGGCGTGACGAGGCGCTGGCGTGCGTGGCTCTTGTCCTTGGCCCGGCGAAGGCCCACATTATACGGTATATTGCATGATAGTGATGTGACAGGCAGGGTCTTGAGGTGGACGGCGTGGACAAGCAGGTCAATTGGGCTCATCAGCGGCAGTTGCCGCCGGGCGTGGATGTCGTGGCGGAGATCGACCGCCTGCGCCGCGCTCGCAACGCTGTCATCCTTGCCCATTACTATCAGGCGCCGGAAATCCAGGACATCGCCGATTTCGTCGGCGATTCCCTCGACCTTTCCCGCAAGGCCGCGGCGACCGACGCTCAGGTCATCGCCTTTTGCGGCGTGCGCTTCATGGCCGAAGTCGCCAAAATCCTTTCCCCGCGCAAGACCGTGGTGCTGCCCGACATGGCCGCCGGCTGCAGCTTGGAGGACGCCTGCCCGCCGGAGGAATACGCCGCCTTTCGCGCCGCCCATCCCGGCCATGTGGCGCTCACCTATATCAACTGCTCGGCGGCGGTGAAGGCGCATACCGACATCATCGTCACCTCGTCCAACGCGGAGCACATCATCAACCAGATCCCCAAGGACCAGCCCATCCTGTTCGCCCCCGACCGCCATTTGGGCGCTTATTTGAAGCGCAAGACCGGGCGCGACAACATGCTCCTATGGGAAGGCGCCTGCATCGTGCACGAGCAGTTCTCCGAAAAAGAGCTGATTAAATTGAAGGCGCAATACCCCGAAGCCCCGGTCGCCGCCCACCCCGAATGCCCGGCGCACATCCTCGACCATGCCGACCATGTGGGCTCGACCAGCTCGATCCTCAAATTCGCCCTGGCAAGCCCGGCGCGGACCATCATCGTCGCCACCGAGCCGCACATCATCCATCAAATGGAATTGAAGGCGCCGCACAAGACCTTCATCGGCGCGCCTGGCGCCGACGGCAATTGCTCGTGCAACAATTGCCCCTTCATGGCGCTCAACACCATGGAAAAGCTGTATCTGTGCCTGCGCGATCTCGAACCGCGGATCGAGGTGCCGGAAGAGGTGCGCCTTGCGGCCTTGAAGCCCTTGCAGCGCATGCTGGAGATGAGCCCGCCGCAAGCCCCGCAAAGGGATATTTCCGCTCTTGGCGACGCGCGCGTTCCTGCCTGAACCGGCCCCGCGATGAAACCAAGCGCCGCGCCGCTGTTCCCCCTCTCTAGGGTCGAGCTTAACGCCTGGCTCGAAGCCGCGCTCGGCGAGGACCTCGCGGACAAGGGCGATATCACCACCGCCGCGGTGATGCCGCAAGGCGCACGCTGCCAGGCGGCGGTGGTTGCCCGCGAGGCGCTGGTGGCGGCGGGCCTTCCCTTGGCGGCGGCCGTGTTCCGCCGCCTCGACTCAAAGCTTGAAATCGACCTTTTGGTGGCCGATGGCGATGTCTTAAACGCCGGGGCGGTGCTGATGCGCGTCCAAGGCAACGCCCATGCCATCTTGATGGGCGAGCGCGCCGCCTTGAACGCGCTCCAGCATCTTTCCGGCATCGCCACGCGCACCCATGCCTATGTCCGCGCCATTGCAGGGACCAGCGCCACCCTTCTTGACACCCGCAAGACCATTCCCGGCTGGCGCAAGCTGGCCAAATACGCCTGCCGTTGTGGCGGCGCCGATAACCACCGCATGGGCCTTTATGACGCGGTGCTGATCAAGGACAACCATGTCGCGGCCTGTGGCGGCATCACCCCTGCCGTCGCCGCCGCCAAGGCCGCCGGCCACGCGGCGATCGAGGTCGAGTGCGATACGCTGATAGAGGTAGACGAAGCGCTGGCCGCCGGGGCGAGCCGCATTCTTCTCGACAATATGGCGCTTGACGATATGCGCGCCGCGGTGCGGCTCGTCGCCGGCCGGGTGCCGCTGGAAGCCTCGGGCGGGGTAAGCTTGGAGACCATCCGCGCCATCGCTGAGACCGGGGTGAATTTCATCTCCGTCGGCAGCGCCCTCACCCTGTCGGCGCCGGCGATCGACATCGGCCTTGATGTCGAGGGCGTGGCGTCAGAAAATACCGGGCCCTAATCCGCCGGGGCGACGGTGACCTTAAGACCGTCGAGGCTGGCGGAAAATTCCAATTGGCAGGAAAGGCGGGAATTGGCCTTGCGCGCTTGCGCCATCGCTAAAAGATCGTCCTCGTCCGCCTCCATCGGCGGCAGTCGGTCAAGGAAGGCCTCGTCGACATAGACATGGCAGGTGGCGCAAGAGCACGAGCCGCCGCACAAGGCGGCGATATCGTCAATGCCGTTGTCGCGCAGGTTTTCCATGACCGACAGGCCCGTCTCGCCTTCAATCTCGCGCCTTTCGCCGGAAAGGTCGGTGACAATCAGCTTCGCCATCCATCGGTCCTGCGTCGTTCTTGCCTTGCGTGCCAGGCTGTTTAGCCACCCGGTGCTTGGGAGGCAAGGGCGGCGACATTGGCCGGCAAATCGGATAGCCTTGACGGGCGGTATAAGGGATAGCTTTTCCGGGGAATGGATGGAGAAGCCGCGATGCTGAAAAGACTGGAAGACGTGCCGGACGAGAGCGATAAATGGTGGCGCGCGGTGGAAACCCGCGATGTAAGCGCTGCCGGGCGTTTCGTCGTCGCGGTCAAGACGACGGGCATCTATTGCCGCCCGGGCTGCCCGGCGCGCACCCCCAAACGCGCCAATGCGCAGTTTTTCACAACCCCCCTTGCCGCCCGCGGCGCCGGCTTTCGCGCCTGCAAGCGCTGCGATCCCGATGGCGCCGAAGGCGGGCTTTTAGCCGACCTTCTCTTGCTCGAACAGGCTTGCGGCGCTATCGAGGCGGGGCTGGAAGAGGGGGCGCCGCCACGCCAGGCGGCCTTGGCGGCACGCCTTGGGGTGAGGCAAAGCGCGCTCAGGGCCGTTTTTGCCCGCTATCTCGGCATCACCCCCAAGGCTTATGGAGAGGCGCGCCGCCTGGCCCGCCTGCGCGGCGCGCTGCGTGGCGGCGCGCAGGTCACCCAAGCGATTTACGAGGCCGGCTTTGACGGCCCGCGCCGGGTCTATGAGCTTTGCGCTAAAGCCCTGGGGATGACCCCGGGGCGCTTTGCCAAGGCCGGCGCCGGGGAGGTCATCCGCTACGGGGTGGTGACGAGCCCCTTGGGCGCGCTCCTGGTGGCGGCGACGGACAAGGGCGTCTGCCGTATCATGCTGGGCGATGACGCCAACGCCCTTGCCGCGCGCCTTGCCAAGGAGTTTCACCGCGCGAGGCTGGTCGCCGGCGACTTCGCGCTGGCCTGCCAGATCGCCGCGGTCCTTGCCCATCTAGGCGAAGGCGCGCCGCTTGACGGCCTTGCCCTCGACATTCAGGCAACGGCCTTCGAAGCCCGCGTCTGGCGCGCTCTGATCGCTATTCCCCGCGGCACCACCATGAGCTATGGCGATATCGCCCGGGCGCTGGGCAAGCCCAAGGCATCGCGCGCCGTGGGCCGGGCCTGCGGCGCCAACCCCGTGGCCATCCTTATCCCCTGCCACCGGGTGGTGGGCGCCGATGGGGCGCTGACCGGCTATGCCTGGGGGGTGAACCGCAAAAAAGCGTTGCTGGCCAAGGAAGGGGCCCTGGATTAGGGTCGAGACCCATGGGCCTTGCCGCCAAAGAGCTGGAAAAATCCATCCGCGCCGTCGCCCGGCGCGACACCCATGTGCGCGCCGCCCTCAAGGCCATCGGGATGCCCTCGCCGCGCGCGGGCGAGCCGGGCTTTGCCACCTTGCTGGCGATCATGCTGGGCCAGCAGCTCTCGATCAAAGCCGCCGCCACCATCCGCCGGCGCTTGATCGAGCTTTTGGGCGAGGTAACGCCCGAGGCGGTGCTGTGCCAGAGCGAGGAGGCGTTGCGCGCGGTTGGCCTGTCGCGGCAAAAAGTCGCCTATGCCCGCGCCTTGGCGACGGCGGTGGCGCAAGGCGCCCTCGATTTTAATGCGCTTGCACGTCTGCCGGACGAAGAGGCGGGCGCCGCCATCCGCGCCGTCAAGGGCTTTGGCCAATGGTCGGCGGATATCTATCTTCTCTTTTGCGAGGGACGGCCCGATATCTGGCCGGCGGGCGACCTTGCCCTTCAGGTGGCGCTGCAGCGCCTTAAAGGCCTTGCCGCGCGGCCCACCGCCAAGGAGAGCCTTAGCCATGTCGCGCCCTGGCGGCCCCATCGCGGCGCCATGGCGGTATTTTTGTGGCATTATTACGCCAACAGCGCCGCCCCGATCTAAAAACTGGCGGCAATCCGTGCTAAAAGGCTGAAGAGGAGGTGGAGGATGCCATCTTTAGCCGCCCGCGCCCTTTATGGCGCCAGCCAGACCGCGAGGGTGGGGTTTTTCCTCGCCAACCGCTATGCCTCGACTTATCTCGCCGGGCCGCTTGTCGATACCGCCGCCATCACCACGCCCTTGCCCAGCCTTGCCGACCTGTTGCGCGACATCGCCCGGTTGTTCGCCCGCGACTGGGCCCATATCGCCGCCGGGCATTATGGCTTGCCCGCCGATATGCTGCCGCGCCCCCATCATGTGGCGCGCCGCGCCATCGACTATTTTAGGGACTTGCCAAAGGTGCATCGCCGCCGCACCGCGGCGGGTCATGGGGAAGTCAGGGAGATGGCGCGGACGCTGGGGACCGGCAAGGGTTTGCCCAGCTATTATTTGCAGAATTTCCATTTCCAGTCGGACGGCTGGCTCAGCCCCGGGTCGGCCCAGCGCTATGACTATCAGGTGGAGGTGCTGTTTCTCGGCGCCGCCGACGCCATGCGCCGCCAGGCTTTGGCGATGGTCGCCGACTATCTGCGCGCCTGTCCCGACCATGAGATTGCCGTCGCCGACCTTGCCTGCGGCACGGGGCGCTTCATGGCCCAGCTTTTGCGCGATTTTCCTAGGGCGCGCGGCACCGCCATAGATTTAAGCCCGGCTTATGTGGAGAGAGCGCGGGCCACGCTGCGCCGTTTGCCGCGCGGGTGCGCCGTGGAAGGGGCGCTGGAGGCCTTGCCCTTGGAGGATGCGAGCCAGGACATCGTCACCTGCCTTTTCACCTTTCATGAACTGCCGGCCAAGATTCGCCATCACGCAGCGCGGGAAATCGCCCGCGTCCTCAAACCCGGTGGGCGCTATATCCACCTCGATACCCTGCAGCTTGGCGACCATCCGCCCTATGACGGGCTGCTGCGGCTGTTTCCCCAAGCCTTGCACGAGCCCTATTTCGCCGACTATGTGGGGTGCGACCTTGAGGGGCTTTTCGCCAGCCTCGGCCTTAAACCCATGGCCACGGAGCGGGTCTTTTTCGCCAAGCTTTCGAGTTTCGAGAAAAGCTGAGCCCGGGCGCTGTCGCCACCGCTTGGCCGCAATCTTGCCATTTGGGTGGTGGAAGAGCAGCGTCCATGGACGCCAGCCGTGACCGCAGTTCCGCCTTGCTCGCACGTCTCGTCGCTTCACCCGAAGGCGCGCCGCTGACGCTGGGCGGTCTTGCCGCCTCTTTGGGCGACCGCGGCTTTGGCCTTGTCATGCTGGCGTTCGCCCTGCCCAACGCCTTTCCCATGCCGCCAGGGGTTTCCACCGTCACCGGCATTCCGCTTTTCATCCTCGCCCTCGAAATGGCGCTGGGCTTGCCTAATCTGTGGCTGCCGCGCTTTTTGAGGCGGCGGCCGTTGCCGCACGCAGGGCTGGCCAAGGCGCTTTTGAAGGCGCAGCCCTTCTTGCAGCGTTTTGAGCGCCTCTCGCGGCCGCGGCTTCTGGTGCTCACCGCCTTGCCGGGGCAAGTGGTGCTGGGCCTCGTCGCCCTTGTCCTTGCCACCATTCTGGTGCTCCCCATCCCCCTCGTCGGCAACTGGCCGCCGGGGGTGGCGCTGACCGTTCTGGCGCTGGCCTTGATCGAGCGGGACGGGCTTCTCCTCCTCCTCGGCTATGGCCTTGCCGCCATCGCCATCGCCCTTTCGGGCAGCCTTGTCGCCGGCGTCGTCGTGGCCGCCGCCGCTTATCTGGCTTGAAGTTCGGCCCCTGGGCTTTTCCCCGATAATTGCCGCAGGCGGTTGTAAACCACCATCAGGCCGACGACGCCAAGGACGCCGATGACGCCGGTGAAGGCTTCCTGGCCCACATGATACCACAGGGGAAGGGGAGTAGCTGCCGGCCCTCGATGGATGAGCTGGAAGATGAGGTCCCATAAAAGGCTGCTCAGCAGGGCGGCGGCGATGAGGAAAAGGGCGAGGCCCAAGATCCGCCAGCGCTGGCCTTGGGTCAATTGGCTGGAGCGGCTGAGGGCGGCAGGGATGGACAGCCGCTCGGCGACCAGCGCGGGCGCGGCGAGGGCCCACATCAGGGCGATGACGACCCCAGGGGCGATGAAGGCAAGAAGGCCCAGAAGGGTCGCCGCGCTGGTGACGACGGCAAGCCCGAGGAGGGGGAGGAACACATGGCCGGCAATGGCGCTGTGGGAAAGCCGGTCCTCGGGCGCCGAGAAATAATCTACCGTCATGCGGGCAAAGACCACCGCCTGGGTGAAGGCCCCGAAAATCACCGCGACCGCCATATGCGCCTCGAACGCCTTGAAATCGAATTTAAGGCTTGGGTCCGCTGGCACGAACGCCGCCACCATGGTCATCGGCGCGATGTCGGCGAGCAGGATGACGAGGGCGAGGAAATTGAGGCGCGCCTTGGCCCAAGCCAGGGTTTCCGCGATGACGCTGCCAAGGGCCAGTGGGTGCATGAACGAACAAGCCTCTATGTCGAAGGACGTGGGGCAGTGGGATTGTCGAAAACAAGTAGACAAGGGCGGGCGCAAGTCAACAGGACATGTGACCGCGTCGGCCGATTTATCGCCAAAAGCCCTACGCTGTTTCGCCGAGGCCTGCTGTCAATTGGTCCATGTCTTTGACGCAATCACCGGCCTCGCCAAGGACGGCGAGGGGAGCTCCCACCGCCAGCTCGGCGCCCGCGGGCGCAAGGATGCGCAAGAGCACGCCATCGCGCTCGGCGGCCAGCACGTTGGTCGCCTTGGTGGTGGTGATTTCGACCAGATCATCGCCTTCGCGCACGGCATCGCCTTCGCCCACGCACCAGGCGACAATGAGGCCCGAGCGCATCGCTTGGCTCCATTGCGGCATGGTGACGAGGCTAAGGGCCATGGCGGTCAAAAGCGGAAGGCGGCGGTGACGCCGTAAAAGCCGCGCTCGCCCACGACGATGTTCACTGGCGGCGGCGCCTTAAAACGATCGACGAGAAAATAAGCGCTGACATTGGCAATGGCGGCACCCGCCACCACGTCGCGCCAGCGGTGGTTGTTGCTGGTCACCCGGCTGACGCCGACCAGGGCGGCAAGGCCATAGGCCGGCAGGCCATAATCAAGGCCATAGCGATAGTGGAGATAGGAAGCGCCGGCAAAGGCGCTGGTGGTGTGGCCGGAAGGAAAGGATTCCGGCTTGCCGTTGGGACGGGTGGAATCGATGGTCTGCTTCAGCGCCCAGGTGGTGCCGTTGGCGAGCGCGTAAGAGCTGCCCAGTTGCCACAGGCCCTTCTCATCGCCCTTGGCCAGCGTTATGGCGCCGGCGGCGGCGGGGATCGCATAGGCGAAAATATTGCCATAAGTCTCAAAACCGCCCGCCCGCGCCGGGGCGCCGGCGGTGAGCGGGGCAAGGACGGGAAGGGCCAGCGCGAGGATATGGATTGCGCGCGTCATTTGGCTTCGATCCGGCGCACCAATTCTGAAAGGATGAGCTTGTATAGCGCGTCCTTGAGCACCGCGTCCTCGACGCCGGCGTCGATATTGGGGTTGTCGTTGACTTCGATCACCAGGGGGCCCTCCGTGGTTTCCTTCAAATCTACGCCATAAAGCCCATCGCCCATCAGATTGGCGGCCTTGACCGCAGTGTCGACGACGGCATAGGGCGCTTCCTCGATGCGCAGCGTCTTGTGCGCGCCGTCCTGCGTTGCGCCGGCGTCGTCATGCTTGTAGATCTGCCAATGGCCCCGCGCCATGAAATATTTGCAGGCGACGAGGGGCCGCCGATTGAGCACCAGGATGCGCCAGTCGAATTTGGTCTCGACATAGGCTTGGGCAAGGATGATGTCGGATTCCTCGAACATGGCTTTGGCGATGGCCTTGAGCTCGGCGGCGTTGCCCGCCTTCTCTACCCCGCGGGAAAAGGAGCCGTCGGGGATTTTGACCACCACCGGATAGGCCATGGCCGCGGCGATGTCGTGAAGCCGCGCCTTGTCAAGAATCGTGGTCTGCGGCGCGGGAACGCCATTGGCCTGCAACAGTTCCGCAAGATACACCTTGTTGCAGCAGCGCAGGATCGAGCCCGGATCGTCGATCACCACGAGGCCTTCCGCTTCCGCCTTCTTGGCGGCGCGATAGGTGTGGTTGTCGACCGCCGTCGTCTCGCGGATGAAGAGGGCATCGAATTCCGCGAGGCGGGAGATGTCCTCGCGGCCGATGAGCTTCACCTCGATCCCCATCGCCGCGCCGATGGCGGTGAATTTGTCCAGCGCCTTGGCGTTCGAGGGGGGAAAGCCTTCCTTGGGGTCATGAAGGATGGCGATGGAATGTTTGGCCGGCTCCGCCGTCTTCGGCGCGTGCCAGGCGGCGCGGGTGTAGCGGTCGAGGGCCTGGGAAAAGAAGGCGCGCTGTCCGGCATCGAGCTCGGTCGGCGACAGCGCTTCCAGTTCCGCCACCTCCCAGCGCTTGCGATAGACGAAGCGCACTTTGAGGATCGGGCAGCGAAAGCTGTCGAACAGGCGCCGCGCCACCTCGCCATAGGCGGCCTCCGGGGAGCGCCCGAAGATGATGACGAGGCTCAGCCCGCTTTCCGTCGCGACCGCTTCGCCGCCGGCCTTCATCAGCGCTTCGTGGAGATTGGGCGCCACCTGGCTCCAGATGCGCTTCCAATTGAGGTCGAGCATGGTGTTGACCGAGGGGATGACGCGCAGGCCCCGCGCTTCGGCAAGGAGCGAGCAGTAATAGCCGAGGCTCAGATAATCATAGTCCCAGCACAGATTGATGACGCGCGGCCGGCGGGCGCTGGGGCGGTTCTTGCCTTGCGCCTCCAGCGGCAGGCGGATGAAGTCCTGCGCGCTCATCACCTCGATGGTGCCCGGGGCGCCGCCTGCCGCGGCGAGGTCCAAGTCTTCGCGCTTGCGATCGGTAACCAGGATGTGGCGCGGCAAGGCCTAACCCTCCCGCCGCCGTTTGAGGAACAAGGCGGCGCGCAGATGGCGGCGTCCGTAGCGCGCCATCCTCATGAACTGTTTCTCGGGCACTGGAACATGCATGCAGTCGGTCGGGGTTTTTTGCGCCTTTTGGTCGACATAAGGGTCATGCAGATAAATGAACATGTCGTCAACGCCGGTGACCAGCACCCAGTGGGGCGCCTTTTCCTTGTCAAAGCGGTAGGAGCTGATGAGGACAACGGGAATTTCACCATCGCGAAAGCGCTGCTTCAACTCGGCAAGGGTGAAGGGACGGGCATGCAAGGGGATGCCGCGGGCGTTGATGGCGGAGAGGAAATCGTCGTGGACAAGGCGCATCACCGCCTTTTTTTCCGCATCGCGCACGCTGTCGATGAAGGGCACCTCCGGAGGGCTGCTGAAAACCTCCACCGCAAAGCCGCGGCGATGCGCCGCCAAGGCAAGGCCATGGGCGCTGCACCCGCCATGGCCCGCGGTCATGAAGATGGTGGTCGCTTCCCGCCAGATGCGCAGCTCTTCCAGGCTGGAGACCTCGCATGCCCTGTCCAGCGCCTGCATGGCGACCATCAGGGACGCCGGCCCGCAGGTGAATTTGAGCCTCTGCTCGTAATAATTGGCATGCAGGAACTGGCCGTCCTTGAGCGGCGTCAGGGGCTTTTGCATGCGCACGGCGTCTTCGTCATCGTCATAATAATGAGCGTAAGCGCCGAACGCCGCATAGCCCATATTATGGTAAAGCCGTTGCGCCGTCTTGTTGTCGGCGCGCACCTCGAGGCGCATGAGGACGCAGCCACGCGCCTGCGCCGCCGTTTCGGCGGCGGCGATGAGGACGCGCGCCATGCCTTTGCCGCGCATGGCGGGGGTAACCGCCAGGGAATAAAGCCGCGCCAGAGCGCTTCCCTTGTGAAAAAGGGTAAGGACATAGCCTTGCATGGCGCCCCTGGCGTCCAAGGCCACCAAGGTGCGGGCGTTAGCCGTGGTGAGAAAATAGCGAAAGCGGCGCCGGCTCAATCTATCGGTTGCGAAGGACGCGGCTTCGAGCGCGGTCAGCGCGGCAAGGTCGGCAAGGGTCGCGTCGCGGATCATGCCCTGTCTCTATAAGCGCGGCGGCCGATATTTGCGAAGCAAATCTTAAGTGCGCCAAGGGCGATGCGCATCCCCGGGAAAAGGGAAAGCCCGCCAGCAGCCCGAGGGCCGCGGCGGGCTTGGTGACCCTAAAAAGGCGAGAAGTCTGGTTTTCAGACCGTCGTGGGCGCCGCCCGCCGCGCCGGTGCTTTTCTGGTCGTCGTCTTCTTCGCTGCGGTCTTTCTCGCCGCCGGCTTGCGCGCCGTGGTCTTCTTGGCGGCGGTTTTCTTCGCGGCTGTC
>JBMOOS010000031.1:20721-45529 GCA_049324415.1 Pseudomonadota bacterium | reverse complement strand
CGGCGCAGCCCACCAAAGAGTTCGTGACCATCGCCCAGATCGCCGAGACGGCGCTGTTCCTGTGCGGCGCGGCGGGGGCGTCGATCAACGGCAGCGCGCTTGCCATCGACGGCGGCTGGACCGCGCATTAACCCATGCCGCCACGCGGAAAAAAATCACAAGACGCCAGCGCCAAGAGGGCGGATGCCGGCCATGGCTTTCCCGGCCAGGTGGTCCTCGTCCTGCAAGGGGGCGGCGCGCTCGGCGCTTATCAAGTGGGCGTTTTCGAAGCGATGCACGACGCCGGGATCGAGCCAGATTGGGTGATCGGCACCTCCATTGGAGCAATCAACGGCGCCATCATCGCTGGCAACCCGGTTACCGAGAGGATGGCGCGGCTGGAAGAATTATGGTCGACCTTGACCCGCGAGGCGTTTTCGCCAGTCTCCTTTTTCTGGCCGGGCTTTGAAGCCGGCCTTGATTGGCGTTTTTTTAGCGACTGGCGGGTTTTCATGGGGGGCATTGCCGGCTTTTTCGCTCCCAACCCGTTGCTGGGCTTCAGCCTCAAGGCACCGGTCGGGGTCGAGCGGGCGGCCTTTTACGCCACCGATGATCTGCGCAAAACCCTGGAGGCGCTGGTCGATAGCGACTTTTTGAATGCTGGCGCGCCGCGCTTGACGGTAGGCGCGGTGAGCACGACGCGCGGCGCCATGCGCTATTTCGACAGCAAGCGGGAGATGCTGGGGATTGACCATGTGATGGCCTCCTCGGCCTTGCCCCCGGCCTTTCCCGCCGTTTCAATCGAGGGCGAAGCCTATTGGGACGGCGGGGTCTATTCCAATACCCCGGTGGAAGCAGTGTTCGACGATTACCCACGCTGCGATTCCGTGGTGTTCACCGTGCAGATGTGGAACCCAGCGGGCCCCGAGCCGCAATCCCTGTGGGATGTGTTCACCCGGCAAAAAGATATCCAATATGCCAGCCGTGCCGGCAGCCACATCGTCCGTCAGGCGCAAATCCACCATTTGCGCCATATCGTGCGCGAGCTTGGCGCGCGCTTGCCAAAGGAACAAAAGACGCTGCCGGAAGTCATGGACATGGCGGGTTATGGCTGCGCCACCACCATGCATATGGTGCGCCTTGTCGCTCCGCGCCTTGATGGCGAAGACCAGTTCAAGGACATCGATTTTACTCCGGGGGGTGTCGGCGCCCGCCGCCAGGCGGGGTATGAGGACATGCACGCCATGCTGGCGCGCCGCCCCTGGGCCGAGCCGGTGGACCCGAAATTGGGGGTTGTCGTCCACAATGTCCCCGGCAATGATTGATGGGCGGCAAGACCATTTCTGTGCCGCCCTGGTGCACCACTGTCGCTGGATTTTACATAAGGGCTATTTTCTTGTCCGGGCATTATCCCTAATCATTTGAAAACCATTGCTAATATAATTTTGGCATATCTCTTGCTAACATTTCAGGCAAAATATGCTTGGGCGCACAATCGTAAAACACGATGAATGGTGGGAAGATTTCACATGCGTACGCTTTTTTTCGCCGTGGCAGCCACAGCCATGGCTTTAAGTTCGACATTGCCGGCTCAAGCAGTTCCCACGCCGCCGCCCCCTGCCTTGCAGCTATGCACTGACGGTTATGCTCCGCCCCTCGATCTGGTTAATACGGGCTGCCGCGTGGCGGGAAGTAATGACCAAAAAGCCGATGTGGAAAATGCGATTTTTGAAGCGACGGGGACGACGGTTAGCCTCACCCTATTCGGCAAGACGGATGAGGACCCGTCTTTCTTTGGCTTTGGCAGCTTGCAAAATAAAAATGGGGGGACGGTGAGCCAGCTTGATGGCGCGATGAGCGGCGTTTGGAGCGTGATCGATGGCACGCTTATCGCTTATATCACGGTGAAGGCGTCTAACTCCTTCGCGCTTTATCAACTCAGCCCCCAAGCCTCGTCGGGGACCTTCACCACGGCCGGCCTCATCAACAATGGCGGCCAGCAGCCGGGCGTTTCCCATATCAGCTTTTGGCTCGCCGACAATGGTGGCGGCGACGGCCATGAGGTGCCCGAGCCGGCGACCCTTGGCCTCCTGGGCGCGGGGCTCGCCGGTCTTGGCCTTGCCCGGCGCCGCCGGCGGGCATAGCGCGCCCCTTTTTCCAAGCCTTGAGGGCGGCGGGGCCAGGCTGCGCCGTTTTTTCATATTGGATTATTGCGGCAAAGCGTTATACGTCTTGGCGAAAATTGCTTCCATGGCAGAGGCTGAACTGGCCCTTGCCCGCAAGCGTGAAGGAGCCTCGCCGTGCCGCCGCATCGCTTCGATAAATCCAGGCTGCCCAGCCGTCATGTCACCCAGGGTCCCGCCCGGGCGCCGCACCGGTCCTATTATTACGCCATGGGGCTTGGCGTGGAGGATATCGAAAAACCCTTTGTCGGCGTGGTTTCCTGCTGGAACGAGGCGGCGCCGTGCAACACCGCGCTCGATCGCCAGGCCAAGGTCGCCAAGACGGGGGTCAGCGCCGGCGGCGGCACGGCGCGCCAGTTCACCACCATCACGGTGACCGACGGCATCGCCATGGGCCATCAGGGGATGAAGTCCTCACTGGTGAGCCGCGAGGTGATCGCCGATTCCGTCGAACTGACGATGCGCGGCCATTGCTATGACGCGCTGGTCGGCATCGCGGGCTGCGACAAGTCCTTGCCTGGCTTGATGATGGCGATGCTGCGCCTGAATGTGCCTTCGGTGTTCATGTATGGCGGCTCGATCCTGCCGGGCACCTTCCGCGGGCGCGACGTCACCGTCGCCGACGTTTTCGAGGCGGTGGGGCAATATGAGGCCGGCGCTTGTCCGTTGCAGGACTTGATCGCCTTGGAAAAAGTCGCCTGCCCTGGCGATGGCGCCTGTGGCGGGCAGTTCACCGCCAATACCATGGCCTGCGTGTCCGAAGCGATTGGGCTTGCGCTCCCCGGCTCGGCTGGCGCGCCGGCGCCCTATGAAAGCCGCGACGCCTATGCCGAGGCGTCCGGCCGGGCGGTGATGGACCTCCTCGCCGCCAATATCCGCCCGCGCGATATCGTGACGCGAAAAGCCTTGGAGAACGCCGCGGTGGTGGTGGCGGCGACCGGCGGTTCGACCAACGCCGCCCTCCACTTGCCCGCGCTCGCCCATGAAGCGGGCCTCGATTTCGACCTGTTCGAGGTAGCGGCGATTTTCAGGAAAACGCCTACCATTGCCGACCTGAAACCCGGCGGGCGTTATGTGGCAAAAGACCTTTTCGAGGCGGGCGGGGTCGAGATGGTGATGAAGACGCTGCTCGATGGCGGCTATCTCCATGGCGATTGCCTCACCGTCACCGGCCGCACCGTGGCTGAGAATTTGGCGGATGTGACCTGGAACGCGGCGCAGGACGTGGTGCGCCCAGTGACCCGGCCCTTATCGCCCACCGGCGGCGTCGTCGGTTTGCGCGGCAGCCTTGCCCCCGATGGCGCCATCGTCAAGGTGGCGGGGATGAAAACCCGCGCCTTTCGCGGGCGGGCGCGGGTTTTCGAGTGCGAGGAAGAGGCCTTCCGCGCGGTCGAGGCGCGCGCCTATGGGGAAGGCGAGGTGCTGGTCATCCGCTATGAAGGGCCCAAGGGCGGGCCGGGCATGCGCGAGATGCTGGCGACCACCGCCGCCCTCTATGGCCAGGGCATGGGGGAGAAAGTGGCGCTTGTCACCGACGGGCGTTTTTCGGGGGCGACCCGGGGCTTTTGCATCGGCCATGTCGGGCCGGAAGCGGCGGAGGGCGGGCCGATTGCCTTGGTTGAGGATGGCGACATCATCGCCATCGACGCCGACGCCGGGACCATCGATCTCGAGGTGGCGGAGGCCGAGCTTTCCCGCCGCCGCGCCGCCTGGCGGGCGCGCGAGAACGGCTATGGCTCGGGCGCCCTGTGGCGCTATGCGCAAAATGTCGGCCCCGCCCGCTTCGGCGCCGTCACCCACCCTGGCGCCAAGGCGGAAAGCCAAACATATGCCGATATTTAGAAGGCTTTGTTAAGGGTTGACCGCAGGGCCATGGACATAAAAAGGCGGCGCCCCTTTGAGGGGCGCCGCGCTTGGAACCTGAAAAGTTTAGGGCGTTAGGCCGTCTTGCGGCGCCGCCGCGCCAAGCCAAGGCCGATAAGCCCCGCGCCAAGGAGGCCGATGGTCGCCGGTTCGGGGATCCGGGCGGTGATGCCGACCAGGGTGCGCAGCGTGCTGATGCCTGGCTCGCGGGTCCAGATCCGCATTTCATCCCGGCCGTCGCTGTCGAAGTCGGCGACTTCGAAGGTCAACGGCTGCGGATCGCCGCCGGTCAAATTGGTGCTGCCGGAACCTAGAATATCGGGCACCAGGAAGACGGTGTAGATATAGCCGCCGTAAAAGAAGGACTGGCGCAGGTCCTCAAGGTTCAACAGGATGAAATAGTCGGGGCATTTGCCCAGATTCGTCGGCATATAAGACGGGCAGGACTGGTTGGGGCCGACATTGGGCGTCTCAAGGAAATCGATGTTGAACGTGATGTTGCGCGGGAAGGTGGGCGCCGGGTTGGGCGCGCCGGCGTTGGCCTTCACGTTGAGATTCACCACAAGGTCGGTTTTATCGAGCCAATTGCTGGGGGCATCGGTGATCACCCGGTTTTCATGGATGATGGTGGCCCCGGCCTTGCAATTGGCTGCGTCGGCGCCGGTGCAGGTGCCATTGCCCAAGCTAATCTTGCCAAGGCTGTCCATGGTGAAGCTGCCGGCGGTCTTTTCCACCTGGAGTTTGCTTTTGGGGTTGGCGTTGTTGGTGTTGCCCCAGGCAAGCTGCCAATAATTGCCGACGCTGGTCTGCGCGATGGGCGCGCCACCCGCGGTCAGGGCGTTGGCCCAGCTATCCTGGGTCTCGAAATTCCAGTCGGTGATCGGCGCCGCCTCGGCAGCGCCTGAAATGGCGCCGGCGCACATGAGCGCCGCGCTCGCCATCATGATTTTCTTGAAGTTCGTCATCATTGCCTCTCCAGGTTCCATGCGGATAACCGTTTCCGCCCGCCAGCGCCCCATCCTCGAAATTTAACGAGGCACTCAGCACATCAGCACAAAAGACCAAGCAACACTTATGCCAGACATAAAGAAATTATATATATCAATTGATTAGCAAAATTTTTCCAGTTTGGCGCGGCCCGGTTTGTAAAATATTTCGACGCCTCGACGCAGAATTGATAAGGACATGGACCTTCACGTCGCGAGGGCTGCAATCGCCTCAAGCGGCGCCAAAGCCGTCGGGCGCAAAGCCAGCGCCGTGTCGCGGCAACCGCTTGAGGCCATCGTCGATGACGAGCCAGGGCAGGGCGCTGTCGGTGTAAATATGAAGGCCGGGGCGGATGTCCTGCGGCCTGTCCAGGCTGCCCACGGTCACGTCCACATACTCCTCGCCCTTTTGCCGGAAGCGGAAGGCGAGGGGAGTGCCGCACGCGCCGCAGAATTCGCGCCGCGCCCAGGAGGAGGACTGGAATTGCCGGGGCGCGCCCGCGCTGTAGCGCAGGTCGGCGGCCTTCAAGGACAGCCAGGCGACCACTGGGGCGCCGCTCGCCCGCCGGCACAAGCGGCAGTGGCAATAGGCGGCGCCCATGGGCGTGGCGCTGATCTCATAGCGCACCGCGCCGCACAGGCAGCCGCCGGCAAGGGGCATTCCATCCACGGGGAGGGCTTCATCGGACATAGCTTGCTCCGTTGATATCGAAGGTGGCGCCCGTCAAATGGCGGGCGTGGGCGCTGGCGAGAAAGGCGACGAGGGCGCCGATTTCCTGAGGCGATGCCATCTCGCCCAAGGGGATGTCGCGGACCGCCGCTTCCGCGCCATGGGCGGCGATGAAACCGCGCGCCATGTCGGTCTTGGTGAAGCCGGGGGCGATGGCGAAGGCAAGGATATTGTCCTTGGCGAAGCCCCGGGCGATCCCCTTGGTCAACGCCAAGAGGCCACCCTTGGAAGCGCCATAATGAAGATAATCGGGGGCATCGCCGCGATGGCCGGCGCGGCTCGCGATATTGACGATCTTGCCGCCGCCAAGGGAGCGGAAATCGGTGATCGCCGCCCGGCACAGATCGGCGCAGGCGATAAGGTTGACCTGGCACACTTCGCGCCAGGCGGCGTCCCAGGCGTCGAGCGGGTCGTCAATCCCCGCCGCCGGCATGATGGCGGCGTTGTTGACCAGAAGATGGATGGGGTCGCCGTCGATCGCCGTCCGCGCTTGCCGCCACAGGGCGTCCGCCGCGCGTGCCGCGCTAAGGTCGGCCTGGACCAGCACGCAGTGGCCGGCGGGCTGGGCCGCGGCCAGCTTTTCCGCCGCGCCACGGCTTTGATTAAAATGCAAGATGACCTTTGCCCCGGCCTGGGCAAGACTGTGCACGATGGCGGCGCCGATGCCGCGTGCGCCGCCCGTCACCAGTGCCGTGGTTCCTGTCAAGTTAAGCATATCGACACACCTGCCGTTAAGTTTGGCTTGCTATCACGGGAGCCTGGGTTTGCCTAAAGCATTTTCCATAACCAACCGCTATCCGTTTGGTTATGGAAAATGCGACAAGTCAAGACTCTAGAGCACGTTCAACGATTCTGTTTGAGATGAACGTGCTCTAGTGACCACGACCGCGGCGCCCGAAGGGCCGCGGCCTGCCGCAGGAAAGGGCTATGAAATGGTGCCAGCTTTGTCAGGACTAAAGCCGCGCTTTCGACGTCTGATGGGCGATGAGCATGGCGCCACGGCGATCGAATATGGCCTCATCGCCGCGCTCATCGTGCTTGCGATGGCGGGCGCTCTTCGCAATTTCGCCGGCGAGGCGGGCGTCATGTACGACCGGGTGAGCAGCAGCGTCGCCGACGCCATGTCTTGAGACGCCTAAAGCCGTTCGCGCGCTTCTAAGGCTTCAAGGCGCACCACACCGGCACGTGGTCGGAGGCTTTTTCCCGCCCCCGCGTCTGGCGGTCGATGCCGGCGCTCGTAAGCCGGTCGGCAGCTTGCGGCGAGAGGAGGAGATGATCGATCCTCAGGCCATGGTCCTTGGCCCAAGCGCCGCCCTGATAATCCCAGAAGGTATAGGCATGGCCCGCCGGCTGGACGGCGCGGATGGCGTCGGTCAAGCCCAGCCATAGAAGGGCGCGGAATTTTTGCCGCGTTTCCAAGCGGTACAAGGCATCCTCGGCCCAACCCGCCGGGTCGTAGACATCGATGGCGGCGGGGCAGACATTATAGTCGCCGGCAAGGACCAGCGCCTCCTCGCGGGCGAGCAAGGCCCTGGCGTGGGCGATGAGCCGGTCCATCCAGCCGAGCTTATAGTCGTATTTGGGCCCCGGCGCCGGGTTGCCGTTGGGCAGATAAAGGCAGCCCACCCGCACGCCGCCGCTCACCGCCTCGATATAGCGCGCCTGGGCGTCCCCCTCATCGCCGGGAAGGCCGCGCCGGACCTCCCCAAGGGGGAATTTCGAAAGGATGGCGACGCCGTTGAAACCTTTTTGCCCATGGGTTTCCAGGTGATAGCCAAGGGCCTTGAACTCAAGGCCGGGGAAAGCATGGTCCTCGCACTTGATTTCCTGAAGGCAAACGACGTCGGGCTTTGCTTGCTCCAGCCATTCCACAAGCCGGGGCAGGCGGGCCTTGATGCCGTTGATGTTGAAGCTGGCGATGCGCACGGATCTGTCCCTTCGGTGAAGGGTCAGTGTTAGCGGCTTGGGAAAACCAGGGCTAGAGGGAAAAGGAGGTGCCGCAGCCGCAGGAGGACTGGGCGTTGGGGTTTTTCACCTGAAAGGCGGCACCGGCGAGGTCCTCGACGAAATCGAGCTCGGCGCCCATAAGATAGGCAAGGCTCATATCGTCGATAAGGACGGCGATACCATCCTTTTCGACGACGGTGTCGCCCGCGCCCGGCTGTTCCTCAAAGGCGAAGGTGTATTGAAAGCCGGAGCAGCCGCCGCCGGCGATGCTTAAGCGCAGCTTCAAGGCCGGGTTGCCCTGGCGCGCGGCCAGGGCGGCGATGCGCCGCGCGGCGCTGTCGGTGACGGTGATGGGGGTTGTGTTTGTCATGCCTGCCTATGGTTCTCCACCCATATCCACAAAATCGGATGGGTTTGCTCTCGATTTATGTGGGAAGCAGTAGCACAAAGTCAATCGCCGGCCTTTCTTGGCGTGGCTAAAGGCGGTAGGCTGGCGCCGTCATGCAATGCCTCCTTGCCCCTTATGCCGCCGACCCGGCAAAGAGCCGCGGCCGCCGCCACGACGAGCCGGCGAGCCCGACCCGCAGCGCCTTCCAGCGCGACCGCGACCGCATCATCCACGCCACCGCCTTTCGCCGGCTCAAGCACAAGACGCAGGTCTTCGTCTATCACGAAGGCGACCATTACCGCACCCGGCTCACCCATTCCCTCGAAGTCTCGCAAATCGCCCGCTCCATCTGCCGGGTGCTGGGCCTTAACGAAGATCTGGCGGAGACCTTGGCGCTCGCCCATGACTTGGGGCACACCGCCTTCGGCCATGCCGGGGAGGAGGCGCTGGACGCCTGCATGGCCACCTATGGCGGCTTTGACCATAATGCGCAAAGCCTGCGCATCGTCACCAAGCTCGAGCGCAAATATGCCGATTTCGACGGCCTTAACCTAAGCTGGGAATCGCTGGAAGGGCTGGTGAAACATAACGGCCCCCTGTTGCCGGTGCCCCCAGGCAAGGTCCTGCCGCTGGCGTTCACCGAATATGTGGCGCTTCATGACCTTGAGCTTACAACATATGCCTCGGCGGAAGCGCAAGCCGCCGCCCTGGCCGACGATATCGCCTATAACAACCACGACATCGACGATGGCCTGCGCGCCGGGCTGTTCACCCTTGATGACCTGCGTGCGGTGCCGTTGGTGGCCGACACGCTTGAAAGGGTGGAACGGCGCTATCCCGGCCTGGAGGCGCCGCGCATGGCGCACGAACTCATCCGCCGCCTCATCGCCGCCATGGTGGAGGACGTGCTGGCGCAAAGCCGCCAGCGTCTCGCCGCCGCCGCGCCCGCTTGCGCCGATGCGGTGCGCCGGCTGGGCCAGCCGGTCATCGCTTTCAGCCCCGCGATGGCAGAAGCCGACAAGGTGCTAAAACAATTCTTGCGCAGCCGGATGTACCGTCATTACAAGGTCACCGCCATGACGGCGGAAGCCAAGCGCATCATCGCCGGCCTCTTTGTCGCCTATCACGCCGATCCCAGACTCATGAGCGGGGACTGGGCGGCCAAGGCGCAAGAGGCTGGACCGATGGTCGCGGCGCGCGCCGTCGCGGACTATATCGCAGGCATGACGGACCGCTTTGCAATTCAACAATACCAAAAGCTTATAGGAAGTACTTCACTCGCCTTATGAACATATTCACGACCCTTCGTACAATGGTTGAAGAGGCGCTCGCCACCCTTGACGGCGTGGCCGGGCTGCCGGGCGGGTTGGAAAACGCCGTCAGCGGCCTTGCCGTCGAGCCGCCGCGCGACCCCGCCCACGGCGATGTTTCCACCAATGCCGCCCTGGTCTTGGCCAAGCCCCTGGCGCGGCCGCCGCGCGCGCTGGCCGGGGAACTGGCCCGCGTCCTCGCCCGCCATGGCGACATCGCAAGCGCCGAGGTGGCGGGGCCGGGTTTCGTCAACATGCGTTTAAAACCCGCCTTCTGGCAGCGCCATGTGGCGGCGATCCTTGCCGCCGGCAAGGACTATGGCCGCGGCGCGCAGGGCGCGGGGCACAAGGTCAATGTGGAATATGTCTCGGCCAATCCCACTGGCCCTTTGCATATCGGCCATTGCCGGGGCGCGGTTTTTGGCGATGCGCTGGCCAATCTCCTCGCTTTCGCCGGCTATGGGGTGACGCGGGAATATTATATCAACGATGCCGGCGCCCAGATCGACAGCCTGGCCCGCTCGCTCCACTGGCGCTACCGCGAGGCGCTGGGCGAAGCGTCGGGCGCGATGCCCGAGGGGCTTTATCCCGGCGACTATCTTAAGCCCGTGGGCATGGCCCTTGCGCAGGAATGGGGCGGGCGTTACGCGCACGCAGGAGAAGCGGAATGGCTGTCCCTTTTCAAGCGCCGCGCGGTTGACGCCATGATGGCCCTCATCAAGCGCGACCTTGGCGCCCTGGGCATCCGCCAGGAGGTTTTCTTTTCCGAGCAGAGCTTGCACGCCGACGGCCGCATCGCGGCGATGATCGCCCGGCTGGAAGCCGAGGGCCATGTCTACACCGGGGTCTTGGCGCCGCCCAAGGGCAAGGAGCCGGAAGGCTGGGAGCCGCGGGCGCAAAAGCTGTTCCGCGCCACCGCCTTCGGCGACGATGTCGACCGGCCGCTCCAGAAGTCGGATGGCAGCTACACCTATTTCGCCGCCGACATCGCCTATCACTATGACAAGATTTGCCGCGGCTTTGCCGACATGATCGACGTTTGGGGCGCCGATCACGGCGGCTATGTGCGGCGCTTGCAGGCGGCGGTGAAGGCCTTGTCGGACGGCAAGGCGGCGCTCGATGTCAAGATCGTCCAGATGGTCCGCCTGTTCCGCGCCGGCGAACCCTATAAGATGTCGAAGCGCGCCGGCACCTTCGTCACCTTGGCCGACCTCGTCGACGAGGTGGGCAAGGACGTGGTGCGTTTCCTCATGTTGACCCGGCGCAACGATGCGCCCCTCGATTTCGATCTCGCCAAGGCGCTGGAGCAATCGCGCGACAACCCGGTGTTCTACGTGCAATACGCCCATGCCCGGATCTGCTCCGTGCTGCGCAAAATCGCGGCGGCCTTTCCAGAGCTTGACGATACGGATCTATCCCTGCTTTCCCATGACGAGGAGCTGGCGCTGGTGAAGCGCCTTGCCGCCTGGCCGCGGCTGGTCGAGGCGGCGGCGCAAGCCCATGAGCCGCACCGCGTCGCCTTTTACCTTTACGAACTTGCTTCCGCCTTCCATGCTTTGTGGAATCGCGGCAATGACGAGCCGGCCTTGCGCTTCCTCGTCGAGGACGAGCCGGGACTGACTGGCGCTCGCGCCGCCCTCATCCGCGCGGTGCGCGAGGTCATCGCCAACGGCATGGCGGTTTTGGGCGTCACGCCCATGGAGGAGATGTGATGGTGACAGGCACGGACAAAGATCCCGCGACCCAAGGCGCGGAGCGGGACGAGGATGGCGATGGCGGCTTGCCCTGGCTGCAGCCGGCCGAGACCGATGGCGGCGAAGGCTTGATGACGACCCGCAATCTGGCGATCGGGGCGGTGGTTTTCATCCTGCTTTTCGCCGGCCTGTTATGGCTGGTCTACCGCCAGGTCGCGGACGGCCGCGAGGAGCGCCCGGTGGTTGCGCAGGGTGAGGCGCCGCTCATCGCCGCTCCTCAAACACCCTATAAGGTGGCGCCGGAGGAGCCCGGCGGCGCCGACATTCCGGACCAGGACAAGCTGGTTCTGGAAGCCGCCAATGGCCAGGCGATGGAGCCGGACGCGCAACTGGCGCCGCCGCCGGAACAACCGGTGGCGCGGCCCAGCGGGAGCTTTGCCCAGGCGGAAAAGACACCGCCGGCGCCAAGCCCGACCGCGCGCCAGGCGCCGGCAGCGGTGCCGTTGACGCCAACGCCGGCGGGGCGCTTCATGCTGCAATTGGGCGCCTTCTCGACCGACGCCTCGGCCAAGCGCGGCTGGACCCAGCTAAGCGCTCAATATGACGAGGTGGTTGGCGATCTGCAGCCCGATATCGAAGTCGCCACTGTCGGCGGGCGGACGCTTTACCGGCTGCGCGCGGCATCATTGGCGACCCGCGAGGAAGCGGAGCGCCGCTGCGCCGCCCTCAAGGACAAGGGGGCGGGCTGTCTCGTCATCGCCCAATAGCGCTTGGCCATGCTGCCGGTCTTTTTCGGCCTTTCCGGCCTCCGCTTGAGGCGGGATGAAACGGCGTTTTTCACCGAGGCGCGGCCGGCGGGGTTCATCCTTTTCGCCCGCAACGTGGAAAGCCCGGGCCAGTTGCGCGCCTTGACCGATGCCTTGCGCGCCCTCATGGGGGAAGAGCGGCTTGCCATCCTCATCGACCAGGAAGGGGGGCGGGTCGCCCGGCTGCGGCCGCCCCATTGGCGGCCCCACCCGCCAGCGCGCGCCTATGGCCAGCTCTATGGAGCCGACGAGGCGGCGGGGCTTGAAGCCGCCCGGTTGGGGGCCCGCGTCATCGCCGCCGAGCTCATGGCGGCGGGGCTGAGCGTTAACTGCCTGCCGGTGCTCGACGTGCCGCAGCGCGGCGCCGATCCGGTGATTGGCGAGCGCGCCTATGGCGGGGCGCCGGACATGGTCGCTGCGCTTGGCCGGGCGGCGGCGCGGGGCCTGCTTGCCGGCGGCATCGTGCCGGTGATGAAGCACATCCCCGGACACGGCCGGGCGCATGCTGACAGTCATCAAACACTGCCCGTGGTCGATACCCCCAGCGACGTGCTGCAACGGGTCGATTTCGCGCCGTTCCGCGCCCTTGCCGAGATGCCGATGGCGATGACCGCCCATGTTCTTTACCGCGCCCTCGACCCCGAGCATTGCGCCACTATGTCGACGACCATCATCCGGGACGTGATCCGCGAGCAGATCGGCTTTGCCGGCCTTCTTGTCAGCGACGATATCGCCATGGGGGCGTTGAGCGGCCCCCTGCCGGCACGGGCGGCGGGCGCCCTTGCCGCGGGCTGCGATATTGTCTTGCATTGCACTGGCGACATGACGCAGATGCGAGGCATCGCGGAAAAGCTGCCGGCCATCGCGGCCCCCGCGCGGGTGCGCTTGTCTGCCGCCATGGCGCGGCCCACATATGAAGACGATGAGGAGCCCATCGCCGACATGGCGGCGCGCCGGGATGCGCTGCTGGCCTCGGTGACCTGAAATTACCGATCCGACAGTCAAGGAGAATAGCCCTGCCCGACCTTTCCAGCATCGGCAACGCCCTTTCGGTATGGCTGTTGCCGCTTATCCTTGCCATCACCTTGCACGAAGCCGGGCATGGCTTCGTCGCTTCATGGCTGGGCGACGACACGGCGCGCCGGCAAGGCCGGGTGACCCTGAACCCGTTGGCCCATGTGGACCCCTTCGGCACCCTCATCCTGCCCGGCGTCCTGTTGCTGGTCCAGGCCGGCTTTCTGTTCGGCTATGCCAAGCCGGTCCCCGTCGACGGGCGCAACCTGCGCCGCCCCAAGCGGGACATGATCTGGGTGGCGCTCGCCGGCCCGGGGACCAACCTCATCCTTGCGCTCGTCGCCGCGCTGTTGATGCCGGTGGTGGCTTTTCTCCCCGGCAATGCCGCGCCCTGGGCCATTGAAAACCTCCATAATCTTATTATTTTCAGTATATTGTTGGCGGTGTTCAACATGCTGCCCGTTCCCCCCTTGGATGGCGGGCGGGTGGCGGTTGGGCTGTTGCCGCGGCGCCAGGCGCTGGCGCTGGCCCGGCTTGAGCCGGTCGGCATCTTCATCGTCCTTGGCGTCTTTCTGCTGGTGCCGATGCTGACCCGTCCGCTGGGCCTTGGCTTTGACCCGTTCGCGGCAATTATTTTGCGTCCCACCGACTTCATCTATAAGACGCTGATGGGCCTGGTCGCTTGAGGATGGACAGTTGACGGTGAGCAAGGACGCCACGGTGATCGACGCCAGCGCGCGCTTCGAGGGCCATGAGCCTTTCGAGGACGAGCGGGCGCGCCCGCGTGAGGCCGCCGAGGTGCTGATCCTCGATTTGCAGGGTTTCGAGGGCCCGCTTGACGTGCTGCTGATGCTGGCGCGCACCCAGAAGGTGGACCTGCGGCGGATTTCCATCCTCGCTCTGGTGGAGCAGTATCTCGCCTTCGTGCAGGAGGCGCGCCGGCTGCGCCTTGAGCTGGCCGCGGAATATCTGGTGATGGCGGCCTGGCTTGCCTATTTGAAATCGCGCCTTCTGTTGCCGGCGCAAGAGGACGAGGAAGAGCCGTCGGCCGAGGAGCTGGCCGCCCGGCTGGCCTTGCGTTTGCAGCGCCTCGACGCCATGCGCGAGGCCGGGGCCCGGCTGATGGGGCGCGACCGGCTGGGCCGCGACGTCTTTGCCCGCGGCGCGCCCGAGGGCTTGAAGCGGATCAAGCGGGCGAGCTATGACGTCACCTTGTACGAGCTTTTGAAGGCCTATGCCGGCTTTGCCCAGCGCGGGCGGCATCGCCCGCTCACCATTCACAGGCGCCAGGTTTTTTCCCTGGAGGAGGCCTATCAGCGGATGAGCCGGCTGATTGGCGCGACGGTGAGCTGGACCAAGCTGGAGGCGTTCCTGCCGGAGCTTGCCGGCGATGGCGCGCCGCGCCGCTCCGCCGTTGCCTCGTTGTTCGCCGCCGCCCTCGAGATGGCGCGCCAGGGCAAGGCGGAGCTGCAGCAGGGCGAAGTGTTCGGCCCGCTTTATCTCAAGGCACGGGTGGGCAAATGAGCGAGACCGCGAACGAGATCGATGCCGAGCGGAACGAAGAGGCGCGTCGCATGATCGAGGCGGTCCTCTTCGCCACGGCAAGGCCGCTGGCCCTCGAGGAGATCGCGGCGCGCCTGCCCGAGGGCATCGATGTCGCCCGCCTCCTCCATGACCTTAGCAGCGACTATGAGGCGCGCGGCGTCAACCTTGTCGCGGTGGCCGGCAAATGGCAGTTGCGCACCGCGCCCGACTTGGCCTTCCTGTTGCGCGAGGAGGTGGAGGAAACGCGCAAGCTGTCGCGCGCCGGCGTCGAGACCTTGGCCATCATCGCCTATCATCAACCGATCACCCGCGCCGAGATCGAGGAATTGCGCGGGGTATCGCTGTCCAAGGGCACGCTCGACGTGCTGATGGAGGCGGGATGGGTGCGTCCGCGCGGACGCAAGGCGACGCCGGGCCGGCCGGTGCTTTACGGCACCTCGGACGATTTTCTCGCCCATTTCGGCTTGGAAAAAATCACCGATTTGCCGGGTCTTGAGGAATTGAAGGCCTCAGGCATGCTCGATCCCATCGACGACTCGCTGGGCGTCCTGTTGGCGGCTGCCGGGGACGATGAGGGGGCCGAGGCATTGGTCGAAGATGAGGAAGAACGGCCGCTGACTTAAAGGAACGCGCGGCCCCACGGGCCGCAAGAGAGGAGCATGGAATGGGTACGTTCAGCATCTGGCATTGGCTGGTGGTGATCTTGTTGGTGGTGCTGCTGTTCGGCCGCGGCAAGATTTCCGATGTCATGGGTGACGTCGCCAAGGGCATCAAAAGCTTTAAAAAAGGCCTGAGCGATAGCGCCGAGACGGAGGAAGCGCCGCCCAAGGCGATCGAGGGCGGCACGGCCAAAACCATCGAGCGCGAGCCGGAAAAGGACAAGGCGCGGCATTGAGGCCTCGGCGGAGACGGTGAAGCCATGTTCGACGTCGCTTGGACCGAGTTGCTGCTGCTGGCGATCCTCGCCGTTGTCGTCATCGGCCCCAAGGACTTGCCGCGGGTGATGCGCACCCTTGGCCGCACGGTGGGCAAGGCCCGCGCCATGGCCCATGAGTTCCGCCTCGGCTTCGATCAGTTGGCGCGCGAGGCCGAATTGGAGGAATTGCGCGAGGCCGCGAACAAGGCGGCGGCGCTTGACCCCCGGCGCATGGTGGGCGAGGCGCTTGCCGCGCCGGACAAGGCGGATCAAGGCGGTAAGGACGGTCAAGCCGAGGCCGGGCAGGCGGACGGTTGAGTGAGCGAGGAACTGGACAAGAGCAAGGCGCCGCTGATCGAGCATTTGATCGAATTGCGCCGCCGTCTCATCTATTCCTTTCTCGCCTTGGCGCTCGCCACGATCGCCGGCTATGTGCTGGCCCAGCCGGTCTATGACTTCCTTATCGCCCCGTTGCGCGATATTTTCCGCGACCAGCCCAAATTCCCCCTCATCTACATCAATCTTTATGAGGCCTTTCTCACCAAGCTGAAGCTTGCCTTGGCGATCGGTTTCGCGCTCGCCTTTCCAGTCATCGGCGCGCAGATCTGGCGCTTCGTCGCGCCCGGGCTCTACCGGCGGGAGAAAAAGGTGGTTCTGCCCTTTCTCATCGCCAGCCCGCTTCTCTTCCTCATGGGCGCCGCCCTTGTCTATTACCTGGTCATGCCCCTCGCTTGGCGGTTCCTGCTCAGCGTCGGCGACGAGTTCGGCGGCGACTTGCAACAGACCATGAGCGGCTATCTCAGCCTGGTCATCCATATGATCATGGCCTTTGGCATCAGCTTCCAGTTGCCCATCGTCCTGATGCTGCTCGCCCGGGTCGGGCTGGTCAACGCCAGCGCCCTGCGCCGCTTCCGCCGCTACGCCATCGTCGGCGTCTTCACCTTTGCCGCCATCGTCACCCCGCCCGACATCCTCAGCCAAATCATCCTGGGCATTCCGCTCGTCCTCTTGTATGAGCTTTCAGTCCTTGGCGTGCGCTTGATCGAGCGCGACCGGGCAAGGCAAGAGGCAAGCACGGCCGCGCCATGACGGCGGCAAGCAAGGGAGGAAGGCTGAGGGGCGATGTTCGAGGCAAAATGGATTAGGGAAAACGCCGAGGCCTTCAACGCCGGCCTCGCGCGCCGCGGGCTTGGACCCATGGCCGACGAAATCATCGCATTGGATGCCGAGCGCCGCCGGTTGCAGACCGCCTGGCAGCAGGGCCAGGCGCGGCGCAACGAGGCCTCGAAGGCCATCGGCAAGGCCAAGGCCATGGGTGATGAAGCGACGGCCCAGGCTTTGATGGCGGAGGTCGCCGCCTTGAAGGAAAAGCTGCCAGAATTGGAGGCAGCGGAACGGGCGGCCGCCCAGGCCCTCGACGCGCGCCTTGCCGAAATCCCCAATCTTCCCGAGCCGGACGTGCCGGCGGGCGCGGATGAAAGCGCCAATGTGGTGGTGAAGGAGTGGGGGACGCCTCCTCAATTCGCCTTCCCGCCGCGCGAGCATGACGCCCTGGGGCCAGCGCTGGGCATGGATTTTGCCGCCGCCGCGGCGCTTTCCGGCGCCCGCTTCGTGGTCTTGAAGGGCCCGCTGGCACGGCTCTCGCGCGCCCTGGGGCAATTCATGCTCGATCTTCACGGCGCCGAGCATGGCTATGTGGAGGTGGCGCCGCCAGTGCTGGTCCGCGACGCGGCGCTGTTCGGCACCGGGCAATTGCCCAAATTCGCCGCGGATCTTTTTCGCACCACCGCCGACCACTGGCTGATCCCGACGGCGGAGGTGCCGCTCACCAATCTGGTGCGCGAGCAGATCATCGAGGCCGAGGCCCTGCCGCTGCGCTTCACCGCGCTGACGCCGTGCTTCCGCTCCGAGGCGGGCGCCGCCGGCAAGGATACCCGTGGCATGATCCGCCAGCACCAGTTCGACAAGGTGGAGCTGGTGTCGGTGACGACGCCGGCGCAAGACGCCGCCGAGCATGAGCGCATGACCCGCGCCGCCGAAACCGTGCTGGAGCGCTTGGGGCTTGCCTATCGCCGGGTCCTGCTGTGCACTGGCGACATGGGTTTTGCCGCGCAGAAGACCTACGATCTCGAAGTCTGGCTCCCCGGGCAGGGGCGCTATCGCGAAATATCCTCCTGCTCCACCTGCGGCGCCTTCCAGGCGCGGCGCATGAAGGCGCGCTTGCGCAAGAGGGGAGAAAAGGAGACCACGTTCGTCCACACCCTCAACTGCTCGGGGGTCGCGGTGGGGCGGGCGCTCATCGCGGTCATGGAAAATTACCAGGAGGCCGATGGCGGCATCCGGGTGCCGGACGCGCTGGCGCCCTATATGGGTGGCATCAAGCGTCTGGCGCCGCAAGCGCCGGCGTGGGCGTGAGATGCGCATCCTCATCACCAATGACGACGGCATCAACGCGCCCGGCCTTGCCGTCATTGAAACCCTCGCCGCCGAGCTGTCGGACGACATCTGGGTGGTCGCCCCGGAGGCGGAGCAGTCGGGCGCCGGCCATTCCCTGACCCTTGCCCAGCCCCTGCGCTATCGCCGGGCGGGAACGCGGCGCTTCGCGGTCCAGGGAACCCCCACCGACAGCGTCGTCATGGCGCTCAACAAGATCATCGACGGGCCAAGGCCCGACCTCGTCCTCTCCGGGGTCAACCGCGGCGCCAACATGGCCGAGGACGTGACCTATTCCGGCACCATCGCCGGCGCCATGGAAGGAACGCTGGCGGGGATTCCCTCGATCGCCTTGAGCCAGGCGGTAAATCAGGCGACCCACAAGGTGGACTGGAGCGCCGCCCAGCGCTTCGGCGTCGATATCGTGCGCCGCCTGCTCGAGCAAGGGTGGCCGGCGGAAACCTTCATCAACGTCAATTTTCCCGGTTTTGGCGCCGACAAGGTGAAGGGGGTCAAGGTCACCGAGCAAGGCAAGCGCGACATTGGCGCGCTGAAGATCGTCGAGCGCGTCGACGTGCGCGGCAACCCCTATTACTGGTTCGGCTTGGGCCGCGAGGTGGAGCAGCCGGGCCACGATACCGACCTTAACCGGGTGCGCGAAGGCTGGATCTCGGTGACGCCGCTGCATCTGGAGCTGACCCACCACGAGGCGCGGCTGCGGCTGCGTGAGGCCCTGGAGAGGAGTTTTTTATGACCGCCGCGCGCAAGCCCATGGTCGAGGCCAGGGCGGCGCTGCTGATGGAGCTGCGCAGCCTGGGGGTGCGCGATAGCGCGGTGCTGCGCGCCGTCGAAGAGGTGCCAAGGGCGCTTTTCGTGCCCGAGGCGCTGGCCCACCGCGCCTGGGAAAACACCGCCTTGCCCATCGGCCGCGGCCAGACCATCTCCCAGCCGCTGATCGTCGCCCTGATGACCCAGGCGCTAGAGCTCGATAAGCGGCAGAAGGTGCTGGAGGTGGGGACCGGTTCGGGCTACCAGACGGCGGTGCTGGCCCGCCTGGCGCGCCGCGTCTATACCATCGAGCGCCACGCCGCGCTGCTGCGCGAGGCGGAGGAGCGCTTCAAGGCCTTGGGCTTGCGCAATGTCGTCACCCGCCTTGGCAACGGCTTCAATGGCTGGCCGGAAGTGGCGCCTTTCTCCCGCATCCTGGTGACCGCCGCCGCTAAGGAGGTGCCGCCGCCCTTGCTGGCGCAACTGGCGATCGGCGGGCGCATGGTCATTCCCACCGGCCCGGTTGGCGGGCATCAGGAGATTCTGCTCATCGAGCGCGAGGAGGCGGGTTACAAGACGACGCCGCTCGGCCCGGTGCGCTTCGTGCCGCTGATCGACGCCGCGCCAGAACGCCATTGAGGACGCGCGATCGGGCGCCAGGCGCTTTTTCCAAGCCGAATACTTTTCCCACGGATCAATTGATCGCGTGCGCCGGTGTTCCTAAACTCGCCTCATGACCTTGCGCAGCGTCAGTGTCTTTGTTGTCTTGCCGATGATTTTGTCGGGCTGCGCAGTGCCGGACGACTATGCCCATGTCCGGCCGCGCTGGGAGGTGAGGAACAGCCCGATCCCGGTTCCCCGGCCGCAGGAAAAACCGCCGCCTGCGCCGCGCGCCGTCACCGGCCTCCCGCCGGCGCCTGCCGCGTCGGCGTCCCCTGGCGATGAAGCGGGCGCGGTGGTGACGGTGAGAGCAGGCGACACGGTCTATGGCCTTGCCCGCGGGCATGGGGTGGACGTGCGCGACCTCATCGCCGCCAACGGCTTGCGGCCACCCTTTATGGTGCGCCCGGGCGATCGCCTGGCGCTGCCGCGAAGCCGGGTTCATGTGGTGGCAAAAGGCGATACCGCCTATGGCATTTCCCGGCGCTATGGCGTCGACATGGCCTCGCTGATGCGGATCAACCGTATCGCCCCCCCCTATCGTCTGGGCGTCGGCCAGCGGCTGCGCCTGCCCAGCGCGGCGATGCCGGGGATGAGCGCCGGCCAGCCGCCCGCGCCGGTCCAGATCCGTCCCGCCGCGCTTGTCGCCAATGGCTTTCAATGGCCGCTCGAGGGCCGGGTCATTTCCGGCTATGGCCCCAAGCAGGGAGGGCTTCACAATGACGGGATCAACATTCTTGCCCGGCGTGGCGAGGCAGTGAAGGCGGCGCGCGACGGCATTATCGCCTACGCCGACGATGGCCTTAAGGGGTTCGGCAATCTCCTCCTCATCCGCCATGACGATGGCTGGATCACGGCTTATGCCCATAACGAGCGGCTTCTGGTGTCAAAGGGCGAAGCGGTGAAGCGGGGCCAGGTGATCGCCCGGGCCGGCAGCACCGGCTCGGTGGTCCGGCCGCAACTCCATTTCCAGATCCGCAAAGGCCGCCAGGTCATCGACCCCGAGCGCTTGCTGCCGCGCCGGGGGGCGTGAGCGTGCGACCCTGGCGGCCGGCGAGGTCGTGAATGAACTGCCAGGCGACCCGGCCGGAGCGGGCGCCGCGCGTCGCCGCCCATTCAAGCGCCGCGGCGTCAATCTCTTCGACCTCGCCAACCAGAGCGAAATACTGGCAATAGCGGGCGACCATGGCGAGATAATCCTCCTGGCTGCAGGGGGGGACGCCGAGCCACAGTCCGAAACGGTCGGAAAGGGAGACCGATTCCTCGACCGCCTCGGAAGGCGCGATCGCCGTCGAGCGTTCATTTTCCATCATCTCGCGGGGCATCAGATGACGGCGGTTGGAGGTGGCATAGAACAGCACATTGTCGGGCCGCCCCTCGATGCCGCCCTCCAGCACCGCCTTCAGGGATTTATAGGCTATATCGCCCTTTTCGAAGGAGAGGTCGTCGCAAAACAACAGACAGCGCCGCGGCGCATCCCGCAAAATGGCGAGGAGCTGGGGAAGGCCCGCGAGGTCCTCGCGGTGAATTTCAACGAGGGCGAGCGCGCTGGGGTTCTGCCGGTTGATTTCGCCGTGGACCGCCTTGATGAGCGCGCTTTTGCCCATGCCGCGCGCACCCCACAGCAGGGCATTGTTGGCGGGAAGGCCTTTGGCGAACCTTAAGCTGTTGTCCAGAAGCAGCTTTTTTTGCCGCTCGATGCCAAGAAGCAAATCCAGCGGCAGATGGTTGACGGTGGTGATGGGGATAAGTCTCGCTTCCCCCGCCTGCCAGACGAAGGCCGCCGCCCCATGCAAGTCCGGCGGCTGCGGCGCGGCGGGGGCAAGGCGCTCCAACGCGCTGGCGATGCGGGCGAGGCTGGTCGCCATTTCATGCTCTTCGGCCATTGTCCTCAGGCCTCCCTCGCCATATCAATCCCATGCCTCTCACGCTTTCCGTTTGCATCAGTTGCCGCGCTTTGTATAGTCCGCAGCACTTTTAGAACCAGAATTCCAAGGGAATGCCCATGTTGATTACGCCTGCCTATGCGCAAACCGCCGCCGAGGGCGCGAGCGCCGGATTGCTCTCCGTCTTGCCCTTCATCCTCATCATCGTCATTTTTTATTTTCTGTTGATCCGGCCGCAGCAGAAGCGGATGAAACAGCATAAGGCGCTGATCGCCGGCATCCGGCGCGGCGACGTGGTGGTGACCTCCGGCGGGCTGATCGGCAAGGTGGCCAAGGTGGACGACGATGAGCTTCAAGTCGATCTTGGCGACAATGTCCGGGTGCGGGTGGTGCGCGCCACCATCGCCGAGGTGCGCAGCCGCACCCAGCCGGCCAACGACTGAGGCTAGTGGTCCGCCCCAAACGGACAAATCCATCCGTTTGGGAAAAGTGGACCACTTAAGTTAGTGAATCTGTGGTGCGATTTCTCCAACAGATGGGAACCATCCGTTGGAACCGCACCACTAGGCGCGCGTATGGCGATGGGAACGAGCGCCTGAGCGAGCGGGCCCAATTGATGGCGGGAGCCTGAGAATCATGCTGGATTTTCCCCGGTGGAAGGTGATGTCTATCCTGGGCGTGTGCCTGCTTGGGCTCCTTTTCGCCTTGCCCAATGTGGTGCCGCAAAAGATACTCGCCGACTGGCCGGCGTTTCTTCCCACGAGACAGGTCAATCTCGGGCTCGACCTGCAAGGCGGCTCGCACCTTCTCCTCGAGGTGGATACCGCCTCGGTCATTCAGCAGCGCCTCGACCTGTTGAAGGCCTCGGTGCGCAACGCCTTTCGCGAGGCGCGCACCGCGAAGGGCGAGCGGATTTTATATTTCGATCTATCAAGCCAAGATCAAACGGTGAGCTTCCGGGTGCGCGACCCGGACAATCTTGAGCAAGTGCTGGAGATGATGCGCGATCTTGCCCAACCGGTGGGGCAGAACCTGCTCACCGGCACCTTCAGCGGCCAGCGCGACCTCGAGGTGAGCAGCGAAGGGGCCGATCGCCTGGTGCTCAGCCTCACCGACGAGGGCATCGAGGAGCGCAAGCAGCAGGCGGTCCAGCAATCGATCGAGGTGGTGCGCCGGCGCATCGACGAGCTTGGCACCCGCGAGCCGACGATCCAGATCCAGGGCCGTGACCGCATCGTCGTCCAGGTGCCGGGCTTTAACGACCCGGCGCAATTGAAGGAAGTGCTGGGGCGCACCGCGCAGATGACCTTCCACATGGTGGCGGAGGAAGTGAGCCCCCAGGATATCGAGCGCAACCGCCTGCCCATCGGCACCCGCGCCTATCCCATGGCCGACCAACCAGAGCTGAAGCTTGCCTTGCGTGAGCCGCCGCAGCTTTCGGGCGACCGCTTGAAGGATGCCCGCGCCGCCTATGACCAGAACGGCCAGCCGGCGGTCGCCTTCACCATGGACGCCACCGGCGCCGCCGTCTTTTCCAAGATCACCCGGGAAAATATCGGGCGGCGCTTCGCCATCGTCCTCGATGGGGAGATCGTCACCGCGCCAGTCATCCAAGGGGTCATTCCCTCGGGCAGCGGCCAGATCACCGGCAGCTTCACCGTCGCCGAAGCCAACAATCTGGCGATCATCCTCAAATCCGGCGCTCTGCCGGCCAAGCTGACGATCCTGGAGGAGCGCACCGTCGGCCCTGATCTCGGCGCCGACGCGGTGGAGGCGGGCGAGATCGCCGGCATTCTCGGCATGGCCTTCGTCGTCTTTTTCATGGTCGCGGTCTATGGCCGTTTCGGGCTGATCGCCAATCTGGCGCTCGCCGCCAATGTCATTCTCCTCCTCGCCGCGATGTCGATGCTGCAGGCGACCCTCACTCTGCCCGGCATCGCCGGCATCGTGCTCACCGTCGGCATGGCGGTGGACGCCAATGTCCTGGTGTTCGAGCGCATGCGCGAGGAAGTGCGCAAGGGGCGCACCCCCATCGCCGCTGCCCAGGCGGGCTATGAGCAGGCCATGTCCACCATCATGGACGCCAATATCACCACCCTCATCGCCGCCGCGCTGATGTTCCAGTTCGGCTCCGGCCCGGTGAAGGGCTTTGCCGTCACCTTGACCTTGGGCATTGTCACCTCGGTCTTTTCAGCGATCATGATCACCCGCATGATCATCACCTTGTGGCTGCGCCGGGCAAGGCCGGCCAAGCTTCCGTTAGATGGTTTCAAATGGTTCCGCGTGGTGCCGGACGAGACCCATATTCGGTTCATGAAGACGCGCCATGTCTGCCTTGCCCTCTCGGTGGTGATGATCATCGCCTCCTTCGTCTATGCCGGGGTGCACGGGCTTAATTTCGGCATCGACTTTCGCGGCGGCATCATGATGGAGGTGGAGACCAAGGCGCCGGCCGACCTGGCGGCGACCCGCAGCGCGGTCGGCGGATTGGGCTTGGGCGAGGTGGCGATCCAGGAATTCGGCTCCCCCAACGATATTCTCATTCGTATTGAGCGGCAAAGCGAGGGCGCCCAGGACGCGGCCATCAAGACGGTCGATGACGCGCTCGCCACGGTCTATGGCGCCGATTATGAGGTGCGCCGCACCGAGGTCGTCGGCCCCAAGGTCTCGGGCGAGCTGGTGGAAAAGGGCACCATGGCGATCGTTTTCGCCATCATCGCCATCATGATCTATATCTGGTTCCGCTTCGAGTGGCAGTTCGGGCTGGGCGCGGTGGCCTCGCTCGTCCACGATGTCGCCTTGACGGTGGGGTTCTTCTCCGTCACCGGGCTGGAGTTCAACCTTTCCATCATCGCCGCCATCCTCACCATCATCGGCTACTCGCTCAACGATACGGTGGTGGTGTTCGACCGTATTCGTGAAAATATCCGCATCTATCGCAAGCTTTCCATGCTGGAGCTCATCGACCTGTCCATCAACGACACGCTGTCGCGCACCTTCATGACCTCGTTCACCACCTTGCTCGCCTTGTTCGGCCTGTTCTTTTTCGGCGGCGAGGTCATCCGCGGCTTCACCGCGGCGATGATCTGGGGCATTTTCATCGGCACCTATTCCTCGATCTTCATCGCTGCGCCGCTTCTCAACTGGCTCAATGTCAAGCGGGAAAGCTTCATTCCGGCGGAAGTGCGCAAGGCCGGGCTCTAAGAGCCTGTTCGAGGATGCCGATAAGGATCGCGTTGGCCATGAAGGGATGGGGTGGCAGGAGGCAAAGCGCAGGCGGGCCCCACGGCCCCCGGCGCGCTTGGCGCGCCAATCAAACAACTGGCCGCCACCGCGGCCGGCGAGCTTTGCCGACGAACCAGACCGCCCTTTCGTGGCCAACCCCTTGGGGCCGCGGCGCTTATGCCCGCTGGCGGCGTCGCCCCACCTTGCCGGGGGACTTGGCCCCGCCTGCGGCGGCGCTCCTGGCCAGTGGGCATAAGCGCCAGCGGCGCGACCTCATCAGCATTCTCAAACAGGCTCTAAGCCGGTGCCCGGGTCGATGACGCGGCGGGAAGACAGCCGGCGGCAAATGATCACCGGCTATGGCCCGTCCGGTTTTCGCATCTCCGGCACGACCTATGGCGGCGCCGTCCTGGTGCGCCCCCATGTGACGCTTGCCGTGCCGGTCACCGACCTGGCGCAACTTGCCCCAGCCCAT
>JBMOOS010000031.1:0-20621 GCA_049324415.1 Pseudomonadota bacterium | reverse complement strand
GATCACCGGCTATGGCCCGTCCGGTTTTCGCATCTCCGGCACGACCTATGGCGGCGCCGTCCTGGTGCGCCCCCATGTGACGCTTGCCGTGCCGGTCACCGACCTGGCGCAACTTGCCCCAGCCCATCTTGCCTGTCTCGTCGAAGGGGAGGAGCGCACCGAGATCCTTCTCATCGGCTGCGGCGCACGCATGCGGCCTGTCCCGCCCGCCTTGGCGAGGAGCCTTGCCCTTGCCGGCATCGCCGCCGACCCCATGGACAGCGGCGCCGCGGCGCGAACCTATAATGTGCTGATGCTGGAAAACCGGCGGGTTGCCGCGCTTCTCCTGCCGCTCACGTGAAAAAAAGGCCGGGAATGGCCCCGGCCTTTTCGATTCTTGCAAGCCAGTCCAATCAATAATGGCTGTAAGAGACCATGCAGAACAGCATCGGGATCGACAGCATGGTGTTGGTGCGGGAGAACAGCATCGCCGTGCGCGCTGCTTTTTTCTTGTCCTCATCCCCCGCTTCGACCATCCCCAGGGCGATCTTTTGCTTGGGCCAGATGATGAACCAGACGTTGAAGGCCATGATCAGCCCGAACCACATGCCAAAGCCAATCAGCGTGTCCTTGACATAGCCCGAGGTCGCGCCCAGCGCCAAGGCTTCGCCCAGATAGCCGTTCACATAGGCAAGGATGAGCCCGAACAGCACGGTGAAGGCGGCGCCCCAGCGGAACCAGAAAAGGGCGGCGGGCGCGATATGCTTGCCGATAGCGGGTTTGAGCTCGTTGGGAATCTTCGGCATGGTCGGGATCTGGACGAAGTTGAAATACCATAAAAGGCCGATCCACATGATCCCCGAAATGATGTGCAAAAGGCGAATGTAGAAGGTCAAGCCGCCGAAATCAGCATCCATTGTCGTGTCTCCCCCTTAAACCTCAAGTCAACCGGCGATCATCGGCGCGATCAGCACCACGATGATGGTGATGACGATGCCGGCGGCGATCGTCATCGGCAAGGACTCAAGAATTTTCCCCATGATGGACTCCTCTAGAATTGACCCCGTTCAGCCTGTATCTGAACCCTTGAGCGGTGCCGACACTAGCACAGCGGCGAAAGAGGTCAAACTTGCCACGACGGAGCGATGAAACAAGTGCCCAGGCGCATTGCCGCGCCCTTGTCGCAACGCACGACCATGACCGCTATTTGACGGCACTCTATGCCGGCGATGCGGCGCGGGGAGGGCTGTTTGCCCTTTACGCCCTCAATGTCGAGCTGGCCCGCATCCGCGAAGCGACGAGCGAGCCGATGCTGGGCGAAATCCGCCTTGCCTGGTGGCGCGAGGCCATGGATGGGCTTTATGCCGGGACCGCGCGCCCGCACCCGGTGGTGGAAGCGCTCGCTCCGCACATAGCAGCCGGCCATCTGCCGCAAGCGCCTTTCATGGCGATGATCGAGGCCCGCATCAACGATCTTTATGACGAAACGCCAGCCGACATCGAGGGGCTGGAGCGTCATCTGGAGGCGACCGCCGGCAATCTCGCCCTCCTGGCCCTGGCGCTGTGCGGGGTTGAAGAAGGGCGCCAGGCGCTCGCCCGCGCCGCCGGCCTTGCCTGGGGCGTGACCGGGATTGTGCGGGCGGTCGCCTTCCACGCCCGCGCCCATCGCCTCTATCTGCCAACGCAGGAACTGACGTGCGCCGGGCTCACCGCCGCGCGCGTTTTCGCCGGCGAGTCTGGCCCAGCGCTGCGCCCGGTGTTGCGAAAGCTCGCCGCCCGTGCCGCCGCCCATGCCGACGAAGCAGCGCGGCTGGCCACCACTGCGCCGCGCAAGGCGCTGCCCGCCCTTCTGCCGGTGGTGCTGGCGCGAGATTATCTTACACGCTTGGCGGCGATGGACTATGAGGCGCGCGCTATCGCCATGACCAAGGGCGCGGCACTGCGCCAGGCCAAGCTTTTCTGGGCGGCGCTCAAGGGAAAAATCTAAGACCTTTCCCTTAAGGAATGCCGATAAGCTTATGGGTTTGCAGGGAAAGCCGCCATCGGGGGTGGGCCAGGCAATAGGCGATGGCGGCACGGGTGTTGGCGGCCAGCAGCGGCCCGTCCATCGGCTGCAGGAAAAAATGCCGGAAGTCCCAATCCGTGAGCGTTGCCGGGTCGAGGCCCACTTGCGGGTAAACCAGTTTGAGCTCATCGCCCTGACGCAGCGCGATCGCGGTCCCCGCCTTGGGGCTGACGCACACCCAGTCGATGCCGGAGGGGAGGGCAAGGGTGCCGTTGGTCTCGATGGCGATGGTGAACCCCGCCGCATGCAAGGCATTGATGAGGGCCGGGTCGAGCTGGAGCAGCGGCTCGCCGCCGGTGCACACGATGAAGGGCTCATCCCCGGCCGCGCCCCACAGGCGGCGCGCCGCCTCGGCCAAGTCAGCCGGCGTCTTGAAGCGCCCGCCGCCCGGGCCATCGGTGCCAATAAAATCGGTGTCGCAAAAGGCGCATTGCGCCCGTGCCCGGTCCGCCTCGCGTCCGCTCCACAGGTTGCAGCCGGCAAAGCGGCAAAAGACGGCGCGCCGCCCGCTGTGGGCGCCTTCGCCCTGGAGGGTCAGGAACAGCTCTTTGACCGCGTAGCTCATGACTGATAGCGGGTGGGGTCGGCAACGCCGGCCTCGGCAAAGCCCCGGCGCCGCAACAGGCAGCTATCGCAACGGCCGCAGGCGGCGCCATCGGGCGCGGGATCATAGCAGCTAGAGGTGAGGGCGTAGTCGACCCCAAGGGCAAGGCCCTGGCGGATGATCTGCGCCTTGGTCTTGGCGATGAGGGGAGCGTGGATGCGAAACGGCCTTGCTTCTTCAACGCCACGCCTGGTGGCGAGATTGGCAAGCTTAGTGAAGGCGTCGATGAAGGCCGGGCGGCAGTCGGGATAGCCGGAATAGTCGAGGGCGTTGACGCCGATGAAGATATCGCAAGCGCCAAGGACTTCGGCAAAACCCAAGGCGTAGCTTAAAAAAACGGTGTTGCGCGCCGGCACATAGGTGATGGGGATGCCGGCCGCCATCTCCGCCTCGGCGCGGTCCTTGGGCACCGCGATGTCGGCGGTGAGCGCCGAGCCGCCGAACAGGCGCATGTCGATTTCCACGACCTTGTGGTCGGCGGCCCCGAGGTCGCGGGCGATGCGGGCGGCGGCTTCAAGCTCGATGGCGTGGCGCTGGCCATAGCGGAAAGAAAGGGCGTGCAGCGCAAAGCCTTGGTCGCGCGCGATGGCGGCGACGGTTGCGGAATCGAGGCCGCCCGATAAAAGGACGACGGCGGCAGGCTGTGGCATCAACGGCTCCCCGGGGGTTTCGCGCTTCGATATAGCGCGCTAAGCAAAAATTGCCAGGGAGCAAATCCACGCGTGCCGCGGCAAATGCCAGGCTCTCACTCTCTTATGTGAAGCAAGGGATAAGGTTCGTGCCGGTGGTAAGGGCATCGGCGAAGGCGGCCCAACCTTAGTTAATAGGCCCGCCAAGGCGGTCCATCAAAAGGATGTTGATGGCGCTTTCCACCCGCCGCCAGTAATGGGTCTGTTGACGCTCGCCTCGGCTTTCATGCTGGTCCGCCTTGTGCAAGGCTTCGAGCGCGGCGGAGGGGCCGAATTTCTTAACCAGGTCGCAGGCCCCCAGATAGGCCGCCTTGTCATAAATGAGTGGCGGCGCAGACTTGGCCGCAAGCTCGACAAAATATTTCACGCCGCCCTCCCTTGGCCCGTGGAGGTTTCAACCCCTTGTCAACCATAGAGCAAAGTTTGGGCCAGGAGAAAAATATTCATATTTGTCAAATAGCTAGTTAATGGGGCGCAGGGATGAGACGTAAAATATTCCGACATCGACCCAGCCCCTCTGCATCAAATTGAGACAGGCCGAGGCCAAGGGGCGGATTGGCCTTGCCCAGGATTGGCGGTGATTTCAGCGGCGTTTAAAAGCGTTCGGGGTCGCTATTTTCAAGGGCAAATACACGTATTCCGAGAAATTCCTATTCTTGACTTGGAAATGATGGGTGAAGGCCTATTTTGCCTATGATTGCCTATAACCGTCGTCCCATCCAGATCACCCGGCCGATGATGTCTACCTGATTCGGGTCGCAGTCATGCCAGGCCTCATAAGCTGGATTGTCGCTTTTGATGGCGAGACGGCGCGTCGATGGATGGACCGAGATGCGTTTGACGAGCAGCGCGCCATCCGCCCGAATGACATAAATGCCGTCGCGCACCCCGCGCCTTTCCCCGATATCGATCATGATCTGGTCGCCATGCGCGAGCGTCGGATGCATGGAATCGCCCTCGACCCGCAAGACGGCAAGCTCGCCATGCCTGCCGCCGGCTACCGCCTCAAGCCAGGATTTATGGAAGGCTAGGGTGCCGTCAGGGATTTCCTGGTCGACGAAATAGCCATCACCGGCTGCTGCGCGGATATCGAAGTAGGGAATAAAAACAAATGATTCCGAAAAATTCTTGAGTTCCTTCTTGGAGCTTCTCTCATCCGGCGCCTCATGCTCGATATCGAGGGCCGGGGCGCCGAGGACGCGCTCCGGCACGCCAAAATGACGCGCCAGCATGCGCCGGTCTTCCTCGCGCAAACGGCGCGGCACGCCGCGCTTGATGAACTGCTGGATATAAGTGGGATTGCGCCCGAGCATGCGAGATAATGAAACATAATCCTCGCCACGCTCGTGGATCAGGGTCTCAATCGCGCGACGAACAGCTTCCGGCGTCATGACATCTTACTCCAGGCGGCGGGCCATAGGCCATCCCAGCGCCAACACAACGAGCCCATCAATTTTTTCGCCCCCATGCCCAGCTTATAGGTATTTTCCTGTATGTTAAAAATTTTCATGTTAAATAGGAAAAAAACAATTAATGGAGACTATTCATGACGTGTGAAACGATTTTGATCCTATCTGAAATAGAGAAATACCTATCATGCTATGCAATCTCTCCATCCCGCTTTGGCCGCCGCGTTGCCGCCGACCCGCGCCTGGTTTTCGACTTGCGTCGGGGACGGCGACCCAAGCCCCCGATGATGGCGCGCATCTGCGCCTATCTCGACGTTCCCCGGCCAGGCTGAGGCGATGCCCGGTGATTCCAAGCCAGTCCATCGCCCTGCAGGCCTTTAACGATTTGCTTGACGGCCACCGCCCGCTGTTGCGCCTGCTGCGCTGCGGGGTGCTGGACGAGCGGCATTTATTGGCGGCGCTGCGCATCTGGCGGGCCTCCAAGGCGCTTTCCGTCTCCGCGGCGACGCGCCTTGACGCCGGCGCCAACCCATCCATCGCCCGTTATTGCCGATGGGTGGATGATTTGAGCGTCCGGGCGATCCCCGCCGGCCCCGCGCTAGACCTCATCCTCGAGCGCCATCCCCTGACCATGATCGACAAGCGTTGGCGCAAGCGCAAGGGCTGGGCCCGCGTCATGGTGGCCACCGCCCTTGCGCGCTACCCGCTTGGCGGCGCGCGTCCGCAGCGTCTTGGCGGCTTGCGCGCAAGCTCCGAGCGACGATAGGACCCCGCCGCTGTTCCGCCCCCCATGTCATAAAGGAGGAAAACCCCGATGTCTGACGCCGGCACGGCGCTTTACCGCGCCATCAGGGACGTTTTGCAAAACGATGCCAAGCTTCAGGCGCTTGCAAAAGCGCCCGTGGTCGTCGCCGATCAAGCCTCGCCAAGCGCTTGTCCGCGGACGGTGCGCATCGCCGGGAAAAAGTCCTGGCCCTGGCGCAGCGCCACCTTCGAGGGCAGCCAGCATCAGCTGGTGATCGAGGCCGAGATCGAGGATGAAGACGACGGCGCGCGGGCCAAGGCCTTTTGCGATGCCGTCATCCTGCGCCTTAATGATGCCGAGCTGAATCTGCCCGGCCATGCCCTTATCGACCTTACGCTGGCCAGCGCCGAGACCCGCTTTCAGCCGGCCCATGTCGCGTGCCGGCTGGTTTTCGACGCCCTGACGCTAGACGATTGAATGGCCGGCGCGAAAAATGAGGATCAAGCCAGCATCGCCGCTATCTGCTCCGCCAGCCGCGGGGTTTGGCGGATGAAGCTTTCCGCATCGGCGGCGGGCATGGGCTTGGCGAACAGGAAGCCCTGGATGTAGTCGCAGCGCAGATCCCGCAAGACGGCGAGCTGCTCCTTGGTTTCCACCCCCTCGGCGACGATCGACATGCCAAGCGAGCGGGCGAGCGTCACGATGGTCTCCACAAGGGCGAAGCCCTCCGCCCCCTGGTTCAGGTCGTTGACGAAGCTGCGGTCGATTTTCAAGGTGTCAAAAGGCAGTTTGTGAAGGTAGGACAGTGAGGAATAGCCGGTGCCGAAATCATCGAGGGCCAGCGTCACGTTGAGATCGCGCAGCTTGGCAAGGACGCTCAGCACCAGCTCCGGGTTTTCGAGAATGGCGCTTTCCGTAAGCTCGAGGCGCAGCGCCTGTCCTGGCAGTTGAAACTCTTCCAGGGCCTGGCTGATCACCCGGGCGCAGTCGTCGCGGGAAAGCTGAAGGCTCGAAACATTGATGCTGACCGAAGCCTCGCCCAGGGTGGCGCCGAACGCCGCGCGCCATTGGGCGAGCTGTCGGCACGCCGTGCGCGCCGCCCAGCGCCCGAGCGGCATGATGATCCCGGTTTCCTCGGCAAGGGGGATGAAGGTGGCGGGCGAGATCATGCCCCGTGTCGGGTGCGGCCAGCGGGTAAGCGCTTCGAAACCGGCAAGCCGCGCCTGTTGCAAGTCGATGATCGGTTGATAATAAAGCTCGAGACTCTCCAGCTCGACGGCGTGGCGCAAATCGGTTTCCAGTTGAAACCGATCGCGGGCATGGCTGTGGACGGCCTGATGATAGGCTTCGGTGCGCGCCCGTCCGGCGAGCTTGGCCCGGTGCATGGCGAAGTCGGCGTCGCGGATGAGGTCTTCGGGATGGCGGTTGCTGGACTGGGTGGAGGCAATGCCGATGCTGATGGTGACATAAAGATCATCGTCGATGATCCTGAACGGGTTCATGAGGGCGGCGTGAATCCGCTCGGCGATGGTTTGCGCTTCCTCGACGCTATCGATGCCATCCATCAGAATGGCGAACTCATCGGAGCCCAGGCGAGCGAGGACATCGCCGAGCCGGGTGCTGTTGCGCAGCCGCGCGGCAAGCGAGATCAGCAGCTCGTCGCCGGCGACATGCCCCAGGCTTTCATTGATGAGCTGAAAGCGGTCCACGTTCAACAGCAGGACCGCGCTGTGATGGCCGTCATGTTCGATGCCTTTGTCGATGGCCTCCTCGACCCGCTCCTGGAAATAGAGCCGGTTGGGAAGGCCGGTAAGGCCATCGTGCAAGGCATTGTGCACGAGCTGGCGCTCCGCCAGCTTTTCGCTGGAGCGGTCGGTGACGACGCCAAGGATGCGCCGCGCCGCGCCCTCTATTTCGGCGAGCGGCATGAAATGGCAGGCAAAGAAGCGCGCCATCGGGCCAGCGCCCATCTGCCATTCGAATTTCTGCGCCTGGCCGCTTTCCAGACACGCCTGGAAACGCTCGAAAAAAGGCTCTCCGGCCTTGAGCACGGGAAGGGCGGCAAGGGCGGCGCCATAGATCAGCGGGCGCTCCAGTTCCACCAATTGCTCGAACCATCGATTGGCCAGTTGGCAGCGATAGCCGTCCTCGGCGCGGGCGAAAATGAAGATGCCGAGCGGCAACTGGTCGATCAGCTCGAGGGCGCCGATGGCTTCGGCATCGGCGGCGGCCGGCACGGAGGCGAGCGCCGGCGCTAAGGGTGTCTGGCGAGAAGCTTGCACTATTCCATCCACACTGGCCCGCTTCTGGGCCTTTCTCACGTCGCAACGCTCGACCGCGGCCGGGGGCCGCTGGTTTTCCCCATATCCCGCCCAGCATCGGCGATGCGCTGTAAAAATTGCGTAAATTCCCCGCCTATTTGTTGTGGCAGGGAGGCCTTGCCATCTCACGCGCTGCAGGCGTGGTTCCTATCCTGGCAAAAAAAGACCGGCCCAAAAGGGGGCCGGTCGCAAGGTGGTGTGAGGCGTTTTATTGGGCGCTGGGCCGGTAATATTCAAGAGCAGCCGGTGGTCTGGCCGCAGGAATCGCATTTCAGGCAGGTGCCGTTGCGCACCAGGGTGAAGTTGCCGCAGCCGCCGCAGGCATCCCCTTCATAACCCTTGATTCGGGCTTCATAGCGCCGCCGGGCGGTGGTCCCGCCAGCGCCGGCGGCGAGCGTCATCGGCACGCTGGCGCCCCCCGCGATGGCGGCCTTGGCGGTGACGCCAAGGGTTTCGCCGGCGACCCCGCCGCCAGCAAGGCTGGCCGTCGCCTGCGCCTCCTCGCTGGCGCCGGTCAGCACGTAAAGATTGGTGAGGTTAGTGCCGCGGACAAAGCCGGTGGAGGCAAGCCCCAGCACCTTGGCGAGGGTGTCTTCCTCCTCCTGTTTCGCGTCCCTGTCCCTGTCCCCGCCGCGCACCCCCGCGCCCAGGGCGTCGACCCGCAAATCGCAGGGCTCGACATGAGCAAGGTCATTGCGCCCGAGGTAGGAAATCGCCAGCTCGCGGAAGATATAGTCGAGCACCGAGGTCGCCATCTTGACCACGTCATTGCCTTCGACCAGGCCCGACGGCTCGAAGCGGGTGAAGGTATAGGCATCGACGAACTCTTCCAGCGGCACGCCGTATTGCAGGCCAATGGACACCGCAATGGCGAAATTGTTCATCAGCGAGCGGAAGGCGGCGCCTTCCTTGTGCATGTCGATGAAAAGCTCGCCAAGGGTCCCGTCTTCATATTCGCCGGTGCGCAAATAAACCTTGTGCCCGCCGACGATGGCCTTCTGGGTATAGCCCTTGCGGCGGTGGGGCAGACGCCGGCGGCGCGCCGCCACCTCGCGCTCGACGATGCGCTCGACGATGCGTTCCGCCACCACCTTGGCTTTTTCCGCTTGCGGGGCCGCGTCCATCTCGGCCAAGTCCTCCTCGTCGAGAAGGGCGGAAGAAAGGGGCTGCGATAGCTTGGAGCCATCGCGGTAAAGGGCGTTCGCCTTCAAGGCGAGGCGCCAGGACAGGGCATAGGCCGCCTTGCAATCGGCCACCGTCGCCGTGTTCGGCATATTGATGGTCTTGGAGATAGCGCCGGAAATGAAGGGCTGGGCCGCCGCCAGCATGCGGATATGGCTTTCCCAGCCGAGGGCGCGCTTGCCGGTCTTGCCGCATGGGTTGGCGCAGTCGAAAACGGCGTAATGCTCCTCCCTTAAATGCGGCGCGCCTTCCAGCGTCATGGCGCCGCAGCAATATTGGTTGGCGGCCTCGACCTCGGCCTTGGTGAAGCCGATGGCGGCAAGGAGATCGAAGCCGTAATCGTCCAGCACCGCGTCGCCAAGGCCGAGAACATCGCGGCAGAACGCTTCGCCAAGGGTCCATTTGTTGAACACGAACTTGATGTCGAAGGCAGAGGCCAGGGCCTTTTCCACCTTGGCGAGGGCCACGTCGTCAAAGCCCCGCGCCCGCAAGCTTGCATGGTTGACGCCGGGAGCCTCTTCAAGGGTGCCGACGCCAACCGCATAGGCGATGATATCCCTGATCGCCTCCTCGCCATAGCCCAGCGTCTTCAAAGCCTTGGGAACGATGCGGTTGATGATCTTGAAATAGCCGCCGCCGGCCAGCTTCTTGAATTTGACCAGGGCGAAGTCGGGCTCGATGCCAGTGGTGTCGCAGTCCATCACCAGGCCGATGGTGCCGGTAGGGGCGATCACCGTCGCTTGTGCGTTGCGGTAGCCATGGGCTTCGCCGAGGGCAAGGGCGTCGTCCCAGGCCTTGCGCGCCGCCGCGGCCAGGGCCTTGTCGGGGCAGGCGGCGTGGTCGAGGGGGACGGGGAAGGTGTTGAGACCCTCATAGCCGTCAGCAAGGCCGTGGGCGGCGCGGCGGTGGTTGCGGATGACCCGCAGCATGTGCGCGGCATTGTCGCCATAGCCGGGGAAGGGGCCCATTTCGCCGGCCATTTCCGCCGAGGTGGCGTAGGAAGCGCCGGTCATCACCGCGGTGACGGCGGCGCAGATGGCGCGCCCTGGCGCTGAATCATAAGGAATGCCGCAGGACATCAGATAGCCGCCGATATTGGCGTAGCCAAGGCCCAGCGTGCGGAAGCGGTAGGAAAGTTCGGCGATGTTTTGCGAAGGGAACTGGGCCATGAGGACCGAGATTTCCAGCACCATGGTCCACAGCCGCACGCAATGGGTGAAGGCCTCCACATCGAAGCTGGCGTCCTCGCGGCGAAAGGCGATGAGGTTGAGCGAGGCGAGGTTGCACGCGGTATCGTCGAGGAACATATATTCCGAGCACGGGTTGGAAGCGCGGATGGGTCCCGAGGCGGGGCAGGTGTGCCAGTCATTGATGGTGGTGTGGAACTGCAGGCCAGGGTCGGCGCTGCTCCACGCGGCAAAGGCGATATCCTCCCACAAGGCGCGGGCCTTGAGGGTGCGCGCCACCTTGCCGTCGGTGCGGCGCAGCAAGGGCCAGTCGGCGTCCGCCTCCACCGCCTGCATGAAGGCGTCGGTCAGCCGCACGGTGTTGTTGGAGTTCTGCCCCGAGACGGTGAGATAGGCCTCGCTGTCCCAATCGGTGTTGTAGGTGGGAAAATCCATGCGGGTATAGCCCTGGCGCGCGAACTGCACCGCGCGCTGGACGTAATTGTCCGGGATTTGCGCCTTGCGGGCCGCCAGCATCGCCTTGCGCAAGCCCTCGTTGTCCTTGTGATGGAAGGCTTTCTCGCCCAGCCGGTCGCGCTCGCGGTGGCACGCGGCGATGATCGCGTTCAAATGCTTTTCCGCAAGCTTCGAGCCCGCCACCAGGGCGGCGACCTTCTGCTCCTCGATGACCTTCCATTGAATGAACTGCTCGATATCGGGGTGGTCGACATCGACCACCACCATCTTGGCGGCGCGCCGGGTGGTGCCGCCCGACTTGATGGCGCCGGCGGCGCGGTCGCCGATTTTAAGGAAGCTCATGAGGCCGGAGGATTTGCCGCCACCCGACAGGGACTCGCCCTCGCCCCGCAGGTTGGAGAAATTGGAGCCGGTGCCCGAGCCGTATTTGAACAGCCGCGCTTCGCGGGTCCACAAATCCATGATGCCGCCTTCATTGACCAGATCGTCGCTCACCGACTGGATGAAGCAGGCATGGGGCTGGGGGTGCTCATAGGCGGACGCGGAGCGGGTAAGCTTGCCGGTCTTGAAATCGACGTAGAAATGCCCCTGGCTGGGGCCATCGATGCCATAGGCCCAGAACAGCCCGGTGTTGAACCATTGCGGGCTGTTGGGCGCCGCCATCTGCGCCGCCAGCATGAAGGCAAGCTCGTCGTGAAAGGCGCGGGCGTCTTCCTCGCTGTCGAAATAGCCGCCTTTCCAGCCCCAATAGGTCCAGGCGCCGGCCAGGCGGTCGAACACCTGGCGGGCCGAGGTCTCGCCGCCATAGCGCTCCTCTTCCGGCAACGCGGCAAGCGCGTCCTCGTCGGGCGCCGAGCGCCACAGCCAGGCGGGGACATCATCCTCCTCGACCGCCTTCAGCTTGGCGGCGACCCCGGCTTTACGGAAATATTTCTGGGCGATGATGTCCACCGCGACCTGGCTCCAGGCCGCCGGCACGTCGATGCCCTCGAGACGGAAGACGGTCTTGCCGTCGGGATTGCGAATCTCGCTCGTCGCCAAGCGAAACTCGAGGCCCGCATAGGGCGATTGGCCGAATTGAGTGAAACGGCGGGAAATACGCATCTGCCTGTCGACCCCCTTGACTTGCCCGCGGCCTTGGCAATGCGCCTTCGGGCATCCTGGTTTCTTGAGACAAAGCCACCCCTAGGGCGGAACGCGGACCCACCCGATGACCTCATCCATTCCTGTTATTCCCGAAGGGCCGCCAAACCACGCCGAGGCGGCAAAGCCATTGAGCGTTCAAAGCGCAAGATGTTGCGTTGCCCCATCGGAATATGCTGGCGATATTAGTAAGTCCGATCCCAGCTTGGCAACAACATATTGTGGCTTGACAGGGGTTATGCGCAAAAATTGGGGTGACTTGTCCTTGGAAGCCGCGAAAGACGGCCATTTCAATATCTTGAGGCTTATTTTACGCGCGCCGCCTTAAGCGACACGAGTCGCGGCGCGCTTCATGCCAGGTTGGGACATGACGTCGCAAAGGCTTGTGGCTTATCGGCTTTCCCCTAGACCTTGGGCCCGGGCGGTGCCATAGTCCGCGGCGCTCGCCGGGGCGGGAGAAAATCTTCGCGCCGGCGCACATGGGCGCTCACACAGGCAAGGATGGATGCCATGCTCCGCTTCCTCACCCGTTTTTTCACCTGGTGGCATGATTCGACCTATGGCACCGCGCTCTATACCTGGCGCAAAGGGGTGCGGGTGGGCACGGACGAGGGCGGCAATGTCTACTATCGCGAGCGCAACGGTCCGCGCCGCTGGGTGATCTACAAGGGAGAGATCGAAGCCTCGCGCATTCCCCCGGAATGGCATGCCTGGCTGCATTACACCGTTGACGCGCCGCCCAGCGAGCGGCCGCCGGCGGTCAAGGTCTGGGAAAAGCCCCATGTGCCCAACCTTAGCGGCACGGCGCAGGCCTATGCGCCGCCGGGCAGCCTCGCCGCCGGCGGGCAAAGGAGCCGCGCCACCGGCGACTATGAGGCCTGGCGGCCCTGAGCCCAGGGCCTTCTTTTCTCCCAAGCACCCTCTTTTCCCACCGCGCCATATTTTGGTACAGGTTGGCGCCGTAAAGGCGAGGGGCGGGCGCTTGCAGCGCTGAACACAAAAGGCGGAAGCGATGAAGAATAACCTGGTGGAAGCGCTCATCGGCGCCGTGGTTCTTGTCGTCGCGGCATGGTTCACCTATTTCGTATACAGCCGCACCGATGTCGGCCATGGCGGCGGCACCACCTATGTCGCCTATTTCAACCGCATCGATGGCTTGAACGTGGGTGGCGACGTGCGCATCGGCGGGGTCAAGGTGGGCTCGGTGCTTTCCCAGTCGCTCGACGTCAAGCGCAACTATCTTGCCCGGGTGGAATTCACCATCGATGGCGCCATCGCCATCCCCAGCGATTCCCTGGTCGGCATCTCCAGCGAAGGCTTGCTGGGGGGAAGCTATCTCAACGTCAAGCCCGGCGGCATGCCGGAGCTGCTCGCCGCCGGCGATGAGTTCGAATATACCGAAGACTCCATCGATCTTCTCGGCCTGGTTCGCCAGGCCATGTTCGCCGCCGGCGAGGACAAGGGCGCGCCGGCGGGCCGGCAATGACCTTGATTGCCTTCGCCGCCGCGATGCTGCTGCTGGCGCAGGCAGGCCCGGTGCCGGATGTGGCGGCGAGGGACAGCGCGCCGCCCGAACTGGGCCGCACCATTATCCTGCGCGGCCTTGACAAGGTGACGGGCCGGCTTTCCACCATCGAGGCGCCGGCGGGCGAGCGGGTGCGCTTCGGCACCTTGCGGATCGAAGCCAAGACCTGCGAGAAAACCCCGCCGGAAGAGCCGCCGGAGCGCACGGCGTTCTTGGAGATCGACAATATCCCGGCTGCCGGCGGGCCGCCAACCCGGGTCTTTACCGGCTGGATGTTCGCCTCCAGCCCGGCGGTCAACGCCCTCGAGCACCCGGTCTATGATGTCTGGCTGATCGATTGCAAAATCGCCGATCCGGAAGCCTCCGCCGGCAAACGGTGAAAATCGGCCGGCACTTTCAAGGCCTGCGCCAACAAGCCATGATAGGCCTCGCGCGGCACCTCGACGGCGCCGAATTGCCGCAGATGCTCGGTGACGAACTGGGTGTCGAGCAGGGTGAAGCCGCCGGCGATGAGCCGCGCCGCCAGATGGACCAGCGCCACCTTCGATGCATCGCGCGTCCGGTGGAACATGCTCTCGCCGAAAAAGGCGCCGGCAAGGCGCACCCCATAAAGCCCGCCCACCAGCGCGCCATCGCGCCAGCATTCGACGCTATGGGCATGGCCCATGCGATGAAGCCGGCAGTAAAGCTCGCGGATGGGACGGTTGATCCAGGTCTCGCGGCGGGTGTGGGTCGCTTGCGCGCAGGCTTCCAGCACGGCTTCAAAGGCGGTGTCGATCCGCACCGTGAAAGGTTCTTGGCGCACGGTGCGCGCCAGCTTGCGCGGGACATGGAAACGGTCCAAGGGCAGGATGCCGCGCTGGCGGGGATCGAGCCAGAACAAATCATCCGCGTCATGGCGTTCCGCCATCGGGAAAACGCCGCAGGCATAAGCGCGCAACAAAAGATCGGGGGTGAGTTCCTGCACGGGTGCCTAGGCCATGTCTCCTCTCTCAGGGCCGCCAGTCCGCAAGAAACCGGGCGAGCCAGTGGATATCATAGTCGCCAGCGCGAAATTGCCCATCCTCGACCAGCGCCTTGTGCAGGGGGATGGTGGTCTCGACGCCGGAAATCACATATTCCTCCAATGCCCGGCGCAAGCGCATCAATGCGTCCTCGCGGGTCTTGCCATGGACGATGAGCTTGGAAATCAGGCTGTCATAATAAGGCGGAATGGCATAGCCGGCGTAAAGCGCCGAATCGACCCGCACGTCGAGCCCGCCGGGGGGATGATAGTCGGTCACCCGGCCAGGCGAGGGAGCGAAGGTCTTGGGGTTCTCGGCGTTGATCCGGCATTCGATGGCGTGGCCGGCGAATTTGATGTCCTTCTGGCGATAGGAGAGGGGAAGACCGGTGGCGACGCGGATCTGCTCGCGCACCAGGTCGATGCCGGTGATCATCTCGGTCACCGGGTGCTCCACCTGCAGGCGGGTGTTCATCTCGATGAAGTAAAAGACGTCGTTCTCGTACAAGAACTCGATGGTGCCAGCGCCGAGATAGCCGAGCTTGCGCACCGCGGCGACCACCCTTTCCCCCATCCGCTCGCGCTCCTTGGCGCTGAGCGTCGGCGAGGGCGCCTCCTCAAGGATCTTCTGATGGCGGCGCTGCAGCGAGCAGTCGCGCTCGCCCAAGTGGATGACGTTGCCATGGCTGTCGGCGAGGATTTGAAATTCGATATGGCGCGGGGTCTTGAGGAACTTTTCCATATAGACGGTGTCGTCGCCAAAGGCCTTTTTCGCTTCCGTCCGCGCCGCCGCCATGGCGGCGGCGAGGTCCTCCGGCCGCTCCACCACCTTCATACCGCGCCCGCCGCCGCCGGCCGCCGCCTTGATCAGCACCGGATAGCCGATCTCACGGGCCAGCCGGGCCGCTTCCTCGCCCGACGCGACGCCGCCCTGCGAGCCGGGAACCACCGGGACCCCCAGCTTGCGCATCGCCTCCTTGGCCGCCACCTTGTCGCCCATCAGGCGGATGTGCTCGGGCTTGGGGCCGATGAAGGCGATGCCATGCTCGGCGATGATGTCGGCGAATTTGGCGTTTTCCGACAAAAAGCCATAGCCCGGATGGATAGCATCGGCGTTGGAGATTTCCGCCGCCGCGATGATCGCCGGGATGTTGAGATAGCTTTCCGCCGACGGGGCGGGGCCGATGCACACGCTTTCGTCGGCCAGGCGCACATGCATGGCCTCGGCATCCGCCTCGGAATGGACGGCGACGGTGTGGATCCCCATCTCGCGGCAGGCGCGGTGGATGCGCAGGGCGATTTCACCGCGATTGGCAATAAGGACCTTTTTGAACATCGGACAGGTCCGCCGCTATTCGATCAACATCAACGGCTCGCCATATTCCACTGGCTGCTCGTTCTGGACGAAGATTTCCTTCACCGTGCCGCCGCGCGGCGCGGCGATGGGGTTCATCACCTTCATCGCCTCGACGATGAGCAGCGTCTGGCCTTCCTTCACCTGGTCGCCGACCTGGACCAGCGGCGGCGCTCCCGGCTCGGCCGCGACATAGACGGTGCCAACCATGGGCGAGGCGACAAGGCCGGGGTGGCTCGCCATGTCCGGCGCCTTCGCAACGCTTGCCTCGGCCGGCGGCGGGCTTGGCGCCACCGTGGGCGCCGGCGCTGACGCCGCGTGGAGATGCGCGGCCGCGCGGGCGACGCGGATGCGCCTTTCGCCATCGGCCACCTCGATCTCATTTAGATCGGTCTCACTTAAAAGATCGGCGAGTTCGCGGATGAGTTTGGTGTCGACCTGCATTTTCGTCATCGAGCCGGGGTCCACCCTGGTTTTTTTACGTTGGTTTTTTTGCGTCGGCAAATGTCTAGGGCCGCGGGCCGTCAGCGTCAATCTCCTTGGCGCGCCAGATGCGCTGCCAAGGCTCTTAAAGCCAGCTCATAACCTATTGAACCAAAACCACAAATAACGCCGATGGCGACCCCGGAAATGAGCGATTTGCAGCGGAAGGGCTCGCGCGCGTGGATGTTCGAGAGGTGAACTTCAACGGTTGCCAGCCCGCTTGCCGCAACCGCGTCCCGCAGGGCGATGGAAGTATGGCCATAGCCGCCGGGGTTGAAGATCAGCCCATCGGCCTTGCCGCGGGCGTCGTGGATGAGATCGATGAGGACGCCTTCGCTATTGGACTGGGCAAAGCGCAAGGTCCATCCCATATCCTTAGCCAGGGATTTGAGGCGGCGCTCGATGTCGGCGAGGGTGTCGGCGCCGTAAATCTCCGGCTCGCGGCTGCCCAACAGGTTGAGATTGGGGCCGTTGAGCACCAAGGCATGGGGCTTGCGGCGATGCGCCATGGCGCGAAGGCTCCTTGTCGGTGACCTTGAGGGCGGTCGTTGCGCGCAGACTTTGCTCTCTGGCAAAGCCATGTATAAAGACTTAAGTCTGTCGCGCAAAGACCAAAGCAAGGGCGGCTTATGGAAGGAAGGATGAGGTGATCGCGGTAACGATCAATGGTGAGGCGCAGCATTTCGAGGCGGCGCTCACTATCGCGCAACTGCTCGACCGGCTGAGCATCGACACGGCCAAGGTGGCGGTCGAGCGCAATCTGGCGATCGTGCCCAAGTCGGCTTTCGCCGCCACCCGGCTTGCCGATGGCGACCGGCTGGAAATCGTGCATTTCATCGGCGGCGGCGATGGCGCGCCGGCAACCCAAGCCGAGGACGACCCTTTCACCATCGCGGGCAAGCGCTATCATTCCCGCCTCATCGTCGGCACCGGCAAGTACAAGGACTTTGCCGAGACCAAGGCGGCCGTCGAGGCCTCCGGCGCCGAGATCGTCACCGTCGCGGTGCGCCGGGTCAACGTCACCGACCCCAACCAGCCGATGCTGGCGGATTATCTCGACCCCAGGAAAATCACTTATTTGCCCAACACCGCCGGCTGCTACAGCGCCGAGGACGCCTTGCGCACCTTGCGCCTGGCGCGCGAGGCGGGGGGCTGGTCGCTGGTCAAGCTCGAGGTGCTGGGCGATGAAAAGACGCTGTATCCCAACATGCCGGAAACCTTTAAAGCCCTTGCCGCGCTGGTCGAGGAAGGCTTCAAGGTCATGGTCTATTGCAATGACGACCCCATCGCCGCCAGGCGCCTGGAGGACATGGGGGCGGTCGCCATCATGCCCCTGGGGGCGCCCATCGGCTCCGGCCTTGGCATCCAGAACCCGGTGCAGATCCGACTCATCGTCGAGGCGGCCAAGGTGCCCGTCTTGGTGGACGCCGGCGTTGGCACCGCCTCGGACGCTGCGGTGGCGATGGAGCTGGGCTGCGACGGGGTGCTGATGAACACCGCCATCGCCCAGGCCAAACACCCGGTCCGCATGGCCCACGCCATGCGCCTTGCGGTGGAGGCGGGGCGGGCGGCCTATCTTGCCGGCCGGATGGCGAAAAAGCGCTATGCCGATCCGTCCTCGCCGCTGGCCGGGCTGATTTAGGGCCTAGTGGTGCGATTCCAACAGATGATTCCCATCTGTTGGAGAAATCGCACCACAGATTCAATAACTTAGTGGTCCCCTTTTCCCAAACGGATGGATTTATCCGTTTGGGGCGGACCACTAGACCCGAGCCTGTTTATTTTTAACGGCTTATTTTATCGGCCGCCGGCAACGGCGGGTCGCCCCGCCGCCCGCTGCGCGGCGATGCGCTGCTCCAGCCCTTCATAGGAAATAAGGCCGGAGATGATGCTCTCGCCCACCACATAAGAGGGCGTTCCCGTCAAGCGCAGGGTGGCGGCCATCATCATGCTCTCCTCGATCCCTTGGGCAATGGCGGGGTCGGCCATGTCTTTTTTCAACCTGTCCATGTCGAGCCCGACCTTGGCGGCGATCTCCATCACCCGCTCCTTGGTGAGGACAGTGGGATTGGCGAACACGGCGTCGTGAAAAGCGAGATATTTGCCCTGCCGGGCGGCGGCGAGAGCAGCGCGGGCGGCGTCATAGGAGATGGTCTCGCCGGGCGCGTCCTTGATGGGGAACTGGCGGAAGACGACCCGCAAGTTGGGGTCTTCCTCGATAAGGCGCTTGATGGTCTGCCAGCCGCGCTTGCAATAGGGGCAGCGATAATCGAAGAACTCGACGAGGGTGGCGTCCCCTTGTGGATTGCCTTGGACGACCGCGCCGGGCCCGGCGTAAAGGGCATCGCCCAAGGCGGCGATGCGGCGGGCTTGGTCGCGCGCCTGCAACACTTCGACGGCCTCGGGGATGATCTCCGGGTTTTCAAGGATATATTCGCGGACGAGGGCTTTGATTTCCGCCTTTTGCGGCTCGCTGAAAGCGCTCTGCTGCGCCAGCGCCGGAAACGCGCCAGCCAGGGACAGAAAAATAAAAATATTGCGAATCAATGACTTGCTCATTTCTTTTCCCAAATTTCGTAACGTTTAATGGCGCCGCTTGTCCATCTCTTCCGGCTTGATGTCGTTGTCTTCCATATAGTTTTGCGCATCCACCAGAAGGTCTTGCGCCCGTTGCCATTTGGGCGTGCCCTTGGGCAGCATTTCGACCGCCCGCCGCGCGTTGATGAGGGTGGGCGCGAGCTGGCCCGACATCGCTGCCTGGAACGCCGCGGCAAGGCTCGCCGAGCCCTGGTCGCCTTCCAGATTATAGGCGATGCCGAGCTGATACCAGGTGAAAGGGCTTTCCTCGTCCATGTCCACCGCCCGCTCCAGCTCGTAGATCGCCTCCTTGCGCAACGCCGGGTCCTCGGTGGCCAAAAGCGTGCGCCCCAAAAGGGTGCGGATCTGCGGCTCGTCGGGAAACACTTCGACGGCGCGGCGCAGCGGCGCGAGGGCCTCTCTCACCAGGCCGTTCTCCAGGAGAAGCTGGCCTTTTAGCTCGAGATAATATGGATCGTCCGGCGTTTCGCCGAGCAGGCTGTCGATTTCCGCCATCGACTTATCGATCTCCACCGCCTTGTGGTACGCATAGGCGCGGGCATAGCGGGCGCGCACGCTTCCATTGCTCGCCGGGTATTTGCGCAAGGTCGCGTCGGGGGCGAAGAGAAAGCCTTCGATCTTGCCCTTGATCCGCTCATAGGCCGCCACTGCGTGCGGATCGTCGGGCTTGTCGTAATAGGGCGAGCGGGAGACCACCGCCTCGAGGCGGGCGACGCGGTCGCTGCTTAAGGGATGGGTGCGCACATAAGGGTCCTGGGGCACCCCGATGAGATACTCGCTGGTCGCGAACTTGCGGAAAGTCTCCACCATGCCGCGCCCCGACAAGCCGGCTTTTTCCAAAAACCGCGCCCCCGCTTGGTCGGTCGAGGATTCCTGGGCGCGGCTGAAGCTCAAATAAGAGCGGGTGGCCGCTTGTTGGCCACCGCTGATGATGCCGATGCCGGCGTCGCCGGCGCCGGCGGCGATGGCGGCGACGCCCAAGAGCATGCTGGCGATGGCGATGGCGGTGGGCTTTTGCACCCCTTCCTGGCGCCGGACATTGTGGCCGCCGGTGATATGGCCGGTCTCATGGGCCAGCACGCCGATCACCTGGCCGACATTGTCAGTCTGCAAAATAAGGCCGGTATGGATGAAAATATTCTGTCCGGCGGCGACGAAGGCGTTAAGGCTGGGGTCGTTGATGATGAAGAAGCGCACGCTTCTCGGCTCCAGCCCGGCGACGACGAAGATGGGGCGCATCGTCTCGCGCAGGAAGTGCTCGGTCTCGGCGTCGCTCAAAAAAGACTGGGACCACGCTGGCTGCAGGCTCAAGAGGAGGCCGAGCGCGGCGCTCGTCACCGCCATCCAGACTTTCTTCAGGACACTCATGGGTTCTCCCACTAGCGTGAAGACAGAGCCACCCCTTCCAGTTCAGGATAAGGCAAGGATGAGCGACGATGGTGTCAAAATTTCGTCGCCCGGATCACGAAGCCTTGAGCCGGCGCCGCGCCCGTCACTTGCCTACGGCGCGTTGCCACCAGCCGCGGCGCTGCGGTTGCACTGGCGTCTCGGCTTCCCGGTGCTCCGGCAAGGGAGCGCTGGACGCCGCGGCGGATTCGACCGAGGGCAGTGTCGGCGCGGGTTCAACCGGAGCCTGGGCGATGGCGTCGGATGCGGCCTTGGCAACGCTCTCGGGGGGCGGGGAGGCCTCGGGCATGGCGCTTGCTTCGGCCGCCGCCGGCGCGGCATTTTCTTGCGGTTCCGCAGGCGTTGCTGGCGCGCCGGATTCCCTTGCCTTGCGGCCGCGCCCGCCGCGCCGTCCGCGCCGCCGGCGCTTCTTGGTCGCGCGCTCTTCGTCCGCCGCCCCAGCCGTTTACACGGCATGCGCCACCAACTCTT
>JBMOOS010000030.1:139646-273946 GCA_049324415.1 Pseudomonadota bacterium | reverse complement strand
CTGCAAATTTCGACCGGGAATTTGCGCGTCAGGCTGTATCGCGCGCGCCAGGCGTTGCGCGCGGCGCTCGCGGAACGCTGCGGCGCGCATTGCCAAGATCGCTTTCTCAGTTGCGCCTGCGACAGTAAGCCGCTGCCAATTCCAGGGTTTTCGGCGGAAAGCCGCATGTAACGCGACGAAACGCCACTCGTCTTTTACGAGTGATGACGCTATAGGACGCGCGGGTCGCCAACAGGGGGTTGGCGACGCGATGATCCGGTTAAGAAGGGAACAGTGAGATGACCAAAGCCGCACTTTTGGCCGCCACTTCGCTCTCGGTGGCCCTACTGGCGTCGGCGGGCGCCTGGGCGCAAAACGCCCAAGAGGGGCCAAGCAACGCTAAGCTCCTGGAACGCATCGAACAGCTCGAGGCCGAGTTGAAGGCAATGAAGGACCTGGTGGGCGAGCATGACGAGGCGGTCGCCAGCTCGACCGAGGAAGCCAAGAAGGTCGCCAGGTCGACGGTGAAAGCCGCCATACCGCGCTTGCCAGACACCGTCTGGCATCTCGCCGGCTATGCCGATGCCGGCGTCATCGTCGGCGACAAGACATCGCCGGGCAGCTTCAACGCCGGCACCTTCAACCCAGCCTTCCACTTCCAGTATCGCGACTTCATCCTGTTCGAGGGCGAGGCCGAAATCACCATCAACAACGAGGGCGAGACCGATTTCGAGCTTGAATATACGCAGCTCGACATCCTGCTCCACGACAACGCCACGCTGGTGGTCGGCAAATATTTGAGCCCTATCGGCCAATTCGGCGAACGCTTGCACCCAAGCTGGATCAACCGCTCGGTCAACGCTCCCGCCGGCTTCGGCCATGACGGCATCCAGCCGGGCACCGATGTCGGCGTGCAACTGCGCGGCGGCGTGCCCCTGGGCGCGACCACCTTCACCTACGCCCTTGCCGTGGGCAACGGCCCGCGTCTGGGCCATGAAGGCAACGTGATGCTTGAAGGCTATGGCGGCGACGACAACAAGAACAAGTCGATCGGCGGCCGCCTTGGCTTTTTACCCGTGCCCTATTTCGAGCTTGGCGTGTCCTATTTGAACGCCTCGGTCGATGGCGACGACATGGACGGCACGGTCGCCGCGACCTCGGGCGATTTCAAGCTTTGGGGCCTTGACGGCGCCTTCACCAAGGGAAGCTGGGACGTGCGCTTCGAGTATTTGAACGGTAAGCGCGACAGCCTCTTCTCCTTCGACGACGAAGAAGGCGCGCTCGCCCTCCTTCCCCAGATGAAGCAGGTCGCCTGGTATGCGCAAGCGGCCTATCGCCTTTCCGGCATCACCAAGAACGCCATCCTCAAGAATTTCGAGCCTGTGGTGCGCTATGGTAAATATAGCATCGCCGGCAATGAAGAGCTGGAAGAGGAAAATGCCGAGAAGCGCTTCAATATCGGCCTCAACTATTGGCTGGCGCCGTCGATCGTCGCCAAGGCCGGCATCGAGCGGCGTAATTTCATCGTTGAGGACATCCCCAACGACACCCGCTATCTCTTCCAGATCGCTTACGGCTATTGATGCCGAGGACATAAGGAACGCATGATGAAAATGGAAACCAAGACTTTGGCGGCAGCGCTCGGCGCAGCGCTGGTCGCCGCCACCTTGAGCGCAGGCAATGTCGCCGCGCAGGATGAAACCCGGCCCGACCCGGCGCAGCTGGCGCGTGGCGCCAAGGCCTGGGCGGACAATTGCGGGCGCTGCCATAACATCCGGGCGCCCAAGGAAGTGACTGACCAGATCTGGGAAGCTTCCGTCACCCATATGCGGGTGCGCGCCAATATTCCCGGCAATGTGGCCGAGGACATCAAGGTCTTTCTGAAAGCCAGCAATTAAGGCTATGGTGCGCCGCGCGGCCGCGATTGGCCCGTTTAGGAGAGAATGGAATGAAGATGAAGTTCGTGTTCAACGCTGGTCTTGCCGCCTTGGCCTTGAGCGCCGGGCTGTTCGCCGCAGCCAAAGCCAGTGAAGGCGACCCCGCCCGTGGCCAGCAGGTCTACAATGAGACTTGCGTTGCTTGCCATGGCGAGAACGGCAAGGGTGCCATCGATGGCGTCCCCGATTTCACCCGCAAGGACGGGCGGCTCGCCAAGACCGATGCGGTTTTGTTGAAGAACATGACCGAGGGCTTCCAAAGCGAAGGCTCGTTCATGGAAATGCCGGCAAAGGGCGGCAACCCCGATCTGACGCGCCAGGATATGGTGGATACCCTCGCCTATCTCCGTCAAGCCTTCGGGAAATAGCATCGGGCCGTTCCGCGCGCATCGCGCGCGGAACGGCCAAACACGCATATATGGCCGTGGATGGCAAGGATCAGGCCGCCAGCAAGAGCGACACGCCAAAACACGACCATAGCACGACGAAATAATCACTTTGCCGGGCGGCAGGGAATGACGGCAATCGACCCTAGATCTCCTCCCCCCAGAAGCCGAAGGGCAAGCCGTCCCAAGCTCTGACCGCCCGGCGCCCCTATCCTGGCCCCAATACGGGGCCTTTTTATTGTCGCGGCTTGGGATTGCCCATCACCCCCTCGCAACGGGCAAAAGCGATGGCCGCTTGCAGCGTTTCATCGTCGCCGACGATGTTGGCGAGCGTCATGGCAAGCCGCGTGAGGAAAGCAAGAGCGGCCTCATCGCCCACCGCCTCGACCGCTTCAATGAGCGCGGCATAGAAGGCATCGGCGTTGGCGAACCGGGGCGCGTGGTCGAGCTGGCGCATCACACCTCCTCATCCTTCATGCAGGCGCGGCGCACGGCGGCGGCGATTTTCGCCGCATCGAAACCCCGCCAGCGCGCCGCGATGTGCTGGTCGGGGCGAAAGAGATAGGTGGTTTGGGGCCGCAGATCGTAACGCTGCGCCAGCACATCCGCAGTTTCCTCGATGGTCTTGACCATGACCGGAATGCCGTCCACCTCCATCGAGGCCGGCGCTACGGTTTTTTCTGCTTGATAGACCACGGCGGTGAACGCATCGCCTAGACTGGCAAGAAACCAGCCCGCGCCCAGCGGCGCGTCACTGGCTGGCGAGCCGGGGGCGAGCCGGCAGTCAAAGATGTCCTCATCCGGCGTGTTGAGCGGGCTATCGGCAAAATGCGCCGGCACCGACAAGCGTCCCGGATTGATAAGGGCGCGGGCGAAAGGCGCCTCGCGCGCCATGTGAAGGACGGTATCGCGGATGGCCCGGCTCGCCTTGGTCTTGGGCGTCATGAAGTTGGTGGCGCGGGTCGAGTGCAAGATATTTTCGCGGGCGGCGAACAGGCGTTCCTCATTGTAGCTTTCAAGAAGACGGGCCGGCGCCTTGCCATCGAGCACCAGATTCAGCTTCCACGCCAGATTGTCGGCGTCCTGCACCCCGGCGTTGCCGCCCCGGGCGCCGAAGGGCGAGACCTGATGCGCCGCGTCGCCGACGAACAGGACGCGGCCATGGACATAGCGCTCCAGCGTGCGGCATTGAAAGACATAGACCGACACCCATTCCAGGTCGAATTCAACGTCGGCGCCGAAAATGGCGCGCACCCGCGCGGCCACCCGCGCCGGATCCTTTTCCGCCTCGACGTCCGCACCCCAGCCCAATTGCAGATCGATGCGAAAAATGTCGTCCGCCTGGCGGTGCATCAAGGCGGTCTGCCCTTTGTGAAAGGGCGGCGCGAACCAGAACCAGCGCTCCGCGGGAAAATCGGACTTCATGCGCACATCGGTGATGAGGAATTTGTCCTCGAACACCGTGCCGGAAAAGGCAAGGCCCAACTGGCGCCTGATGGTGGAGCGCACGCCTTCGGCGGAGATCAGCCAGTCGCAAGCCAGGCGATAGGGGCCATCGGGCGTCTCGATATCAAGCACCACATGATCATCGAAGGGGATGATGCCGGTGACTTCGTTTTGCCGGCGGATTTCGCCGCCGAGTGCAAGCAAGCAATCGATGAGATACTCTTCGCAGTAATATTGCTGCAGGTTGATGAAGGCCGGCATCCTGTGGCCTTCCTCGGGCAGAAGGTCGAACTGGTAAAGAAGGTCGGCGCCGAAAAAGACCTTGCCCACCTTCCAGGTGACGCCCTTGGCCAGCATCCTGTCCGCCGCCCCCAGGCGGTCCCAAATCTCCAGCGTGCGCTTGGCCTGGCAAATCGAGCGCGAGCCTTCCGAGACCGCCGTTCCGCGCTCAAGGACAACGACCGGCACGCCCTTGCGTTTAAGGTCGATCGCCAGGGTAAGACCAACAAGCCCAGCGCCAACGATGATGACCGGGTGGTGGACCGGCTGTGCCGCGTCCTGGTCGCCATGGCGCCGGTAGGGGTAGCGGGGGTAGGCGTAGGAGGACCTCACCTCTTGCATAGCTCTTAATCCTCGAGCGCCGCCCACATTTGCGCATCCCGCTTGTCGGTCCAGATTTGCGGATCGCGCAGGCCCCGCGCTTCGTCATAGGCGCGGGTGACGTCGAAGGGCAGGCAATGGTCGAAAATCACCCAGTCGCCATATTCGGGTTTGAGCGCGTCATAGGTCGCCCGATAGATGGCCTTTAAGTCCTTGCCCTCCTCGATGCCCTGTTTCACGCTTTCGAACATGGCGCGGACAAAGGCGCGGGTGCCTTCAATGCCGGCATGGATGGCCTCCGGCGTGGTAAGCGCATCGCCGCGCCCCGGCACCACCGCCAATGGCCGTAGGGAAGCAAGATTGTCAAGCGTTCGCGGCCAATCGCTCAAATACGCATCTCCGGCATAGGGGGTGGCGCCATATTCGACGAGGTCGCCGGAAAACAGCACCCGCTCCCGTGGCAGCCAGACCACGGTGTCGCCCTTGGTGTGGCCGCGGCCGAGCTGGAGGATCTGCACTTCAAGGCTGCCCAAATAGAGCGTCATCTTGCCGCGAAAGGTAATGCTTGGCCAGGTCAGGCCAGGGATGCTGTCAACGCCTTGAAAGAGGCGTGGAAAACGCCCGATTTCCGAGGCCATGTCCGCCTCCCCACGCTCGGCGATAAGGTCGCGGGTGTCCTCGCTGGCGATGACATGGATTGCCCCATAGGCCGCCGCGCCAAGGACGCGGACCGCATGATAATGGGTCAGGCAGACATAGCGGATTGGCTTGTCGGTAACGCCGCGAATGCGTGCCACCACATCCCGCGCCATCATCGGCGTTGCCTGGGTATCGATCACCATGACCGCGTCATCGCCGACGATGACCCCGGAATTGGGGTCCCCTTGCGCCGTATAGGCATAGGCCCGCCCCGGCGCGAGCTCGGTGAAGCTGACCGCTTTTTCTGCCATGTCCGCTTGGCTGGCGAAGGCTTTGGCCATGCTTTTCCTCCTTAGCTTTTCCGCCGCTCGTGTCCCTGGTCGTTAAGTCCACCACACTAGCCTGCCGCAGCGAAATGCGCTGTCAAGAGCTTAGCCACCGCGCCCGCCGCCTCCACCTGCGCCATGTGGCCCGCCTTGACGTGCCGCACCGCGACATTGTCAGGCAACCCTGCGGCATCCTCGGGGTTGGCAAGCCGGTCATCGTCCCCCCATAGGGCGAGGATGGGCATCGGCAAATCGGCGAGACGGTCCCGAAAATTATGGGCTTGCCGCCCGCCCGGGAACACAGCGGCGGCGATTCTTTGCAAGGCGGGCACCGCCCCATCGAGGCGCTTGTATTTCAGCGTCGCCTCCACCATCTGCCGCGTCACCAGGCGAGGGTCGCTGAAAAGCTTCTCAAGCACCGGCTTCAACTCTTTACGCCGCGTCGCGGCGATAAAATCGGCAAGATAGGCGGCATCAACGCACCCGCCCAGGCCCACGGCGCCGATAAGGGACAAGGACACCGCACGCGCCGGTTGGGTTGCGGCGATGTGGAGCGCGATCGCCGCCCCCAGGGAATGGCCCACGAGATGGGCTTTGTCGATGCCGAGCGCGTCCATGGCACCGACGACGTAACCGGCAAGGGTGCAGAGTCCGCCATCGCCCACATCCCTGTCCGAGGCCCCATGGCCGGGAAGGTCGAGGGCGTAAACCGCGCGCGTGGCGGCAAGGGCGCCGCCGATGAGCGTCCAGCCTGTCCGGTCGCCGCCAAAGCCATGGATGAGAAGCGCCGGCGCTGCGCCTTGCCGCGCCGCGCCGGTCTTTTCATAGGCAAGGGCAACGCCATCGACCACCACCGTCTTCGCCGCCCCTTCAGGCGTTTCGCCCGCTGGCGGCGGCACGAAGCCCTTTTGAAATTGCGCGACGAAGGCATCGATGGCCGCCGCCTTGACAGTGCCATCGGCGATGACGGCAAGCAATGCGCCAACCGGCAGCGTTTCCCCCTCGCCCGCGATGATACGGCGCACGATGCCGCCGTCACTGGCTTCCACCGCATTGACGATTTTCTCGCTCTCCACTTCGACCATCTCATCGCCCGGCGCGACCGCCTGGCCTTCCCTCACCAGCCAAGCGGCGATTTTGCCGGTGGCCATCGCCATCCCCCATTTGGGCATGGTAAGGGCGTGAATTGGCGGCGGGCTCATGGCGCGAAGTCCATCACCCTTCTCACCGCGGCGACGACGCGTGCGGGGTCGGGGATATAGGCCTGCTCAAGATTGGGCGCCGCCGGGATCGGCACATGGGGCGGCGTCACCTTGAGGATCGGGGCCTTGAGGCTGGCAAAAGCACGTTCGGCGACCATCGCCGCGATGTCGGCGGCCATGCCGCAGCGCGGACCCGCTTCATCGACGATCACCAACCGTCCGGTTTCCCCAACGCTTTCAAGAATACTCTCTTCATCGAGCGGAGCCGTGGTGCGCGGATCGATGAGGGTTGCCTCGATGCCCTCTCCCGCCAATGTCCGCGCCGCCTCCATGGCGATATGCACCATGCGTGAAAGGGCGACGATCGTCACGTCGCCGCCGTCGCGCAACACCTGCGCTTCGCCAAAGGGAATGCCATAGGCCGCGTCGGGCACTTCCTCGCTCATCTCGTAGAGCAGCTTGTGCTCGCAGAAAACCACCGGGTCATCGTCGCGCAAGGCGGTGATGAGAAGGCCCTTGGCGTCATAAGGGCCGGAAGGCACCACAACCTTCAGCCCGGCGAAGGAGCTGAACAGGGGATAGAGCGTCTGCGAATGCTGGGCGGCGATGCCGAGCCCGGCACCGATCATGGTGCGCACGGTCAGGGGAATGCAGTCCTGGCCGCCATACATATAGCGGTATTTCGCCGCTTGATTGCAAAGCTGATCAAAGCACACACCGATGAAGTCGTTGAACATGAGATCGACGAGGGGACGCAACCCCGCCGCCGCGGCGCCGATTGCCGCGCCCATATAGCCCGCCTCGCTGATCGGTGTGTCGATCACCCGGGTGGCGCCAAACTCGCCAATGAGCCCCTTGGTGACGCCAAGCGGTCCGCCCCAAGCGTCTGGCGCGCCGCCGGTGCCAGCGCCGCCCGCCACGTCTTCCCCCAGCAAAATGATGGTGGGGTCGCGGCGCATTTCCTGCCTGATGGCTTCATTGATGGCTTGACGATAGGTTTTGCGCGCCATGTCAGCGTCCTAAAGGGGCATCGCGTAAATATCGCGCATCAGCTCGTCCGCGGCGGGGTAAGGCGCTGCCTTGGCCTTAGCATAAGCGGCGTCGATAAGGGCCGCGACCTCGCTGTCGATGGCGTCGAGCTGCGCGGCGTCGAGAAGCTTGCTGGCGGTAACCTGCGCGCGGAAACGGGTGAGGCAATCGCGGTTGGCGCGGTATTCTTCCACCTCGCCCTGGGGCCGATAGGTCTGCGCGTCGCCTTCGAAATGGCCGTAATAGCGGCGTTGCTTGGCCTCGATGACGCTGGGGCCCTCGCCGGCGCGGGCGCGGGCCACGGCTTCGCGCACGGCGGCATAAACGGCGAAATAGTCATGCCCGTCGACGGCAACGCCGGGAATGGCAAAGCCGGCGGCGCGTTTCACCAAATCCTTGCCAGCGATGGCGTAATCGGCGCTGGTCGATTCAGCATAACCGTTGTTTTCAAAGACGATGACGACCGGCAGACGCCAGATCGCGGCCAGGTTCATCGCTTCGAACGCCACCCCTTGGTTGGCGCCGCCGTCGCCGACCAGGGCGACCGCGATGCCCCCTGTCTCCTTATGGCGCGCCGCGATCGCCGCGCCGCAGGCGAGCGCGATGCCGCTGCCAACGCCGCTATTGGCGCCCCATAGGCCCTTGCCGCTGTCGTGCAGATGCGCCGAGCCGCCGCGACCCCGGCACAAGCCATCGCCCCGGCAGTAGATTTCCTTGGCGACGGCAGCGACATCGGCGCCGCGGGCAATCGCTGGGCCATGGGCGCGATGGGTGCTGCACAGGACATCGCGGGCGTCCAAATTGGCGCATACTCCAGCCGCCGAGGCTTCCTGGCCGGCGTAAAGGTGCACAAAGCCCGGCACCCCGCCGGCAGCGAATTCGACATGCATGCGCTCCTCGAAGTCGCGCATGGTGCGCATCCGGCGGTAGGCGACCAAAAGTTCGTCCCGGCTTTGTTGCATGCCGCGCCCTGTCCCCCGTCCTTTAACCCTACCCAAGTTTTTCCTTCAGTCGCTGCGCGACCAAGGCAAGACCCCTGGCGCCGGCATCGATCGCCCCGGCAAAGGCCATGAAGCCGTGGATCGTGCTCTCGAAGCACACATGCTCGCAGGCAACGCCAGCAGCGCGCAGCCGCGCCGCATAATCCGCGCCTTCATCGGCCAAGGGGTCGTAACCGGCGGTGATGATGAGCGCCGGCGGCAGTCCGGCAAGGTCCTGTGTCAGGATCGGCGATGCGCGCGGGTCTTTCATGCCCTCCTCCGGCGTCTCGAAATACATGCTGTTGAGCCAAATCATATCTTGCAGGGACAGAAAATAATCGCCGCCGCCAAAGGCTTTACGCGAGCGATAGTCGGCATTGGGATCAAGATCGACGACCGGATAGACCAGGATTTGATATTTGATTGCCGGACCTCCGCGGGCCTTGGCGATCTGACACAAGACGGCGCTGAGGTTGCCGCCGGCGCTATCGCCCATGATGGCGATGCGCTGGGGGTCGCCGCCGAATTCGGTGGCATGGTCCGCGACCCAGCATAAGGCCGCCTCGCAATCCTTCAAACCGGTGGGAAACTTGAATTCCGGCGATAAGCGGTAACCGACACTGACGACGATGACACCGCCATGGGTGCAGTAATAACGCGATGTGTTTTCATGGCTATCCAAGTCGCCCAAGGCGAAACCGCCGCCGTGAATGTTGACAAGAACACCAAGGAGCGCATCAGGCTCCGCCGCGCGCGGCCAATAAATGCGCACCGGAATGTCCCCCGCCGGGTCGGGAATCATCCGCTCTTCGCGCCGATGGACCGCGGTCTTTTCGATATCGAGGGCGCGCGTCATCTCCTTCAAGGCGGCGCGGGCCTCAGCCACCGGCAGCTCGTAAAGCGCTGGCGCGCCGCTTTGGCGCGCATTGTCAAGAATTGCCTTGGTCTGCGCATCCAGCGGCATGGCGACCCATCCTTTTCATCCCCAGCCCGCATTGAGGCACAAGGCCGTCCAAAAGCCCATAGCGGAAACCACGCATTTTTGCTTGGCTCTACATTTTGGCCCCGCACGGTCGCTACAGGGTGCGAACTGGGTTTTCGCCGTCCCAATCGACCGCCGCCTGGCGGAGGGTTGCGAAAAGCGCTTCCACTTGCGGGGTGATTTCGATGAGCTCCACCATGCCGCCAAGGGTGTCGCTGGTATCCATATAAGCGGCGCGCGCGCCCACCGCGGCAACGCCGTAAAGCGCAAGCGCCGCCCCCATCGCCTGATAGCGCTTCACATCGCCATCGAAATCGCGGGTCGACCGCGCCCAGTGATGAAAGCCATAGCCATGCTTATCGACGATATCGCGGTAGACCGATGGAACGTCATTGTTTTGCTGGATGAGCTCGAAGCACATGGTGCCGCTATAGGCAAGCCCTAAGGTCACATCGAATTCGGTGGGAGCGCCGCGATAGCGCGCGTCAAGAAGCGGGAAATGCTCGAACAGGAAGAAAGGGCCAATGCCCAGCGCCCCGCTCCAATGGCGCATGGCCTGATGAATGTCCTCCACCACATAGGCGACCTGCATCACGCCGCCAAGCGGCTGACCGAAGGGAAGCATGTCCATCGCTTTTCTCCTTGTTAAACGCGCCTTTTTCTCATGCGATCCGCATGCCGCCATCGATCACCAATTGAGCGCCGGTCACGTGCCTTGCCTCATCGCTGGCAAGATAAAGCACGCCATGGGCGATATCCTCCGGGACGGCGAATTCGCCCAGCGGGATGCGGGCACGGAACGCCGCCTTCGCTGCCTCAAAGCCGATCCCCTCGCTTTCGCCATGGGCGTGGAACAGCCCTTCCAGCATCGGGGTCAGCACCTGCCCGGGATGGACCGAATTGCAGCGAATGCGGCTGCCAGTCTGCGCGCAGTGGAGCGCCACCGACATGGTGAGCTGGCGCACCGCGGCCTTGCTGGCGCCATAGGCGGTGATGAAGGGGGTGGCGACAAGCGCGGCGATGGAGGACATGTTGACGATGGACCCGCCGCTCGCGCGGCGCATGGCGGGGATCGCCGCCTTGCAGCCGAGGAACACGCCTTCGACATTGACTTCCTGGACCCGCCGCCAATCGGCAAGGCTGGTGTCTTCCGGCGACACGCCGCCCTGGGCATCGCCGATGCCGGCGTTGTTGACAAGGATATGAAGCGCGCCGAAGCGCCGCTCCACCTTGGCCACCACCTCTTGCCAGCGGGCTTCATCGGTCACGTCCTGGGGCATGAAGATGGCGCCCATTGTCTCGGCGGCGGCACGACCAGCACGCGCGTCCAAGTCCGTCATCACGACATCGGCGCCTTCCCGCGCCAACAGTCCGGCGATGGCCTTGCCAATGCCGGATGCCGCGCCAGTGACGATCGCGATCTTGCCGCTCACCCGGCCCATGGATGTCTCCTTCAGGTGCTATGGCGGCTGGGCAGGCCAGCAAGCTGCCCGCCGTCTACCACAAGCTGTGCTCCCGTCATCATCCGCGCCTCGTCGCTTGCCAGGAAGAGGATGGTATCGGCGATATCCTGGGGCGTGGCGACCCGGCCAAGGGGAATGAGTTCAGCCATGCCGGCAAGCAGGGTCTCGCGGCTGGGAAACCGCGCCGCCACGGGATCCAGCATCGCGGTGTCCACATAGGTGGGATGGACCGAGTTGCAGCGCACGCCGGGCGCATGCCTGGCGCAATGCAAGGCCACCGATTTAGTGAGCAGGGTGACGCCTCCCTTGCTTGCCGCATAGCCGGCGATGTCCTCGCCCCCGACCAGGCCGGCGATGGAGGAGATGTTGACAATAGACCCCCCATGGCCGGCGGCGCGCATGGCGCTAATCGCGTGCTTACATCCCAGAAAGACCCCGGTGAGGTTGACGGCGAGCATGTGGTTCCAGTCGTGGAGCGAAAGTTCCTCAAAATTGCCCGCGGCGCCAACGCCGGCGCAATTGACCAGGATATCCAGGCGCTGGCGGCGCGCCTGGCACTGCTCGATGAGCGTCCGCCACGCGGCTTCGTCGGCGACATCGAGCGGGTGCGCCGCGGCCGCCGCGCCAATGCCTTCCGCCGTTTGCTCAGCACCCGCAAGGTTGATATCGGCGACGATGACCTCAGCGCCCTCGCGGGCGAAAGCCTGACAGGTGGCGCGGCCTATCCCCGACCCGCCGCCGGTGACAATGGCCACTTTGCCATCGAGCCGCTTCACCATGGTTTATGGTCGCCCACGCACGTTTATTTCCCTGTTATTTTAACGAGGTTAGAATGTCTTTTTAAGGCTCAGCCCCCATTCGCGCGGGCGGGCGAAAAAGGCTTCCGCGGTGCCGAAGCTGGAAATCGCCGACAATCCATTCACGATATAGCGCTTGTCGGTCAAATTGGTGCCGAACACCGCAAGCTCCCAGCCGCCCTCCTCATGGGCAAAGACAAGGCGCGCGCCAAAAAGGCTATAGCCATCCTGGGCGATGGCTTCCTCGTTGCTCGGCTCCTGATACGTCTTCGACTGATAGGTCCAATCGCCGCGCAACGCCAGAAAGCCGTAAGTTGCCATGGGAATGGTATATTCGGCGCTGGCGGCCGCCGTCCATGCCGGCGTTTTCGGCCAGCGCGTGTCCAAGGTCACGTCGACCACATTGGGCGCCAGCTTGACGATGTTGAAGTCGGTATAGCCCAGCGCGGCGGTGAGGGTAAGCCGCTGCGTCGGGCGGGCGGTGAGCTCCGCCTCAAAGCCCTTGACCCGGGCCTTGCCGGCATTTTGCACCAGAAGCTGAAGAATACCATTTTCATCGGCGCTGACGCTGCTCAATTGAATATCGGTGTAATTGTTGTAAAAGGCCGCGAGATTGAGCTGGACGCGGCGGTCCAGCCACTGGGTCTTGGCGCCCAATTCGAACGACGTCACATATTCCGGGCGGAATGACGACACCGACCCCTCGTTGATCGGCCGGCCATTGAAACCGCCCGATTTAAAGCCGCGCGACACGGTAAAATAAGTGAGGACATCGTCGCGCCATTGATAGTCGAGCGTGCCCATGGGGGTGAACGAGCCCCAACTGTCGCGCTCTTCGCCGGTAAAGATGGGAACGCCGGAATTGATTTTCTGGTGATCGAGCGTGTAGTCCTTGGTCTCGTAGCTGTAGCGTATTCCAGCGGTGAGGCCGAGGCGGTCCGTCATATCGAAGGTGGCCTGGGCAAAGGCGGCATAGCTTTTGATCTTGATCTCGTTGAAAATACTGAAATCCAAGTCAAGCGCTGTGTTAATGGGATTGCCTGGCCCACCGGGTGCGGTGGGCGCGTTGAGCGGCGACCCGTCGAGCGGTCCCGGCAGCCCTTCCAGGGCGTCGAACAGGCCCGAGGCCAGGCGCACGGCGTTCTGGTCGCGCCCGAACTCGCTGAAGAAAAAGGCGCCCATGAGCCAATTCAGCCGGTTATCCAGCCCCCTTCCGGAAAGCTGTATTTCCTCGCTGATCTGGCGTTGATTCTGATTCTGATTGGTATGAACAAAGGAATTGGGCGAGCCATCGCCGTCGCGGCCAAAGCCGGCATCCATTTCCCGATAGGCGGTGATCGATTTCAGCGCCAAATCGTTCCCGAGATCCCAGTCGATGGTGAGGCCAAACCCATAGGCATCGAGAAGGTTTCTGTTGGGCCCGGTGCCATAGCTGATGAAGGGATCGCCGGTGATAAAGGCGGTGCTCATGGGAAAGGGATCGGCGACCAGCGCGTTCCACAGTTGGGCGACCGGGCTGGCGGCAAGGTCGAACGCCATCAGCGCGGTCGGCACCGATTTTTCGCGGGTGCGGGAATAGTCGGCGGCAAGGTCCACCGTCACCCTTTCGGAGGCAAGCCACCTCAAGGCAATACGGGCCGCGCTTTTATTTTCATCGCCCGTCCTATCCAACAGTTTATCGGTCCCGAATTCGAGGCGCTTGCCATAGCCGTCCCGGTCCTTGGACGAAGCGGCGACCTTGGCGAAGAGGGTATCGGTGATGGCGAAGTCGAAACCGCCGCGAATGTCGATGCGATCAAAGCGCCCGGTGGTCGCTTGGAAAGAGCCGCTGCCGTCGCCTTTTGGCTTGGCGGAGACCACGCTGATCGCCCCGCCAATGGTATTCTTGCCAAAGAGCGTCCCTTGGGGGCCGCGCAGCACCTCGATCCGCGCCAAGTCTAAAAGGTCGAGAACGCCGCCCAAGGTGCGGGGATGGTAAACCCCGTCGATATAAACGCCGACGCCGGGATCTGTGGTGAACAGAAAATCGGTCTGGCCGATGCCGCGAATATAGACCTGCAGGTTGCTGCCGCCGCCGCTGCCGCCGGGTGCGGTGGACATCACCACATTGGGAATGAAAGCGCCCACTTCCGCTAAATTAGTGAGATTGCGCGCTTCCAGCTCAGAGCCGGAAAAGGCGGAAATGGCGATCGGCGTTTCCTGAAGGCGCTCCTCGCGGCGGCGAGCGGTGACGGTGATTTCCTCGATACCGACAAAATCCCTGGGGCCGACAGAATCGCCTGGCGCCTGCATGGCATCGCCCGTCCCTTGTGCTTGAGCGGGAGTAGTGAAATGCGTGCTCGCCACCATGGCGGCCATGGCCGAGGTCGCCAATAGGCCCGTTTTCAACCATCCCGCGGCGCGCCTCTGCACAAAGTTTCTTTCCGCTCCCCTCATGCCTACGCCGAACGCGCTGGCACCCCTTGCTCCAGCCGACATAAAAGCCCTCCCCAACGCTTTTTCTATATTCGCGCCATTCTTGGCGAACCAGCAGAACGGCCAGGTCCGCGCGCCTTGACGAGGGAGACACAGCAAGACAAGCCGCGCAATAGCGGAAACCACTCATTTTACACGTAGCGCACGCGCATAGGGGTTTTACGTCATGGCAAGCCAGTCGCGTGCGGCTATTCTCGCCACGGGATGCAACGCTGATGGCAGGGGAAGGAACGATCATGAAATTGCACCGCACGAGCGACATGGCGATCACCGCGATCAAGCCCAAATATCCGGTCTTCATCGATCCTGACACGCTTCCCTGGACCGATTGGGTGATCGAGGGCACCTATTTCAAGCTGCTTCACGTTCACGAGGAAAGCGGTGGCTTTAGCATGATGCTGAAGGTCGACGCAGGCAACGAAGCGCCCGTTCACGGCCATGTGGGCGCGGTGGAAGTCTATGTGGTGGAAGGCGAATTCGGCTATGACGATGACCGGGGAAGCGCTGGCTTTTATGGCTATGAGCCCGCCGGCGCCCGGCACGAGCCGACATCGCCCAAAGGCACAATCATGTTCGCCATCGCCCACGGTCCGCTCGTCGGCTATAACCCGGACGGCAGCATCGCCGGGGTGGTCGATGGCCGCGCCATGTATGAACTTGCCAAGGCCAATGACGCGCACCGCCATCTTCATGCCGCCTTCGACCCGTCTTGAAGGCGGGAAACACGATGTCAGGGAAGCAGTCGCCAACGCGGCCGAGATAGGCTATGATACTTTATGTTGCGTATAAGGGGCTTTCTTCGGGGGAGGAGGGTCGAACCTAAAACCTACGCACAAAGGAGATGGGTTATCGGCAGGGGTTACCATGGTTGGGGATCGCCTTCGGGAGTTGGAGACAACGCTCGCCTTGCAAGAGGCGCTGTTATCGTGCCGCAGCTATAGCGAGCTTGAACGCAAAGTTTTGCAGCCCACCGCGGATTTTCTTCAAGCGGAAACCGCGTGTTTTCTACAATTCCTGCCCGAGGGGCAAGGGAGCTTGCGCATTGGCCGCAATGCCTGCCACCACGTGCAGGCGGGTTCTCATGCGCTTTATACCTCGCATTATTATCAGCTCGACCCCGCGGTCGATGCATTGCTTTTGCCGGCCAGCCAACAGACCAATGTCTTCTGCACGTCGGAGATTTGTGATTACACCACTTTGGTGCGCGGCGAATTCTATAATGATTTTTTCCGCCCCAACCATATTCATCATGTGCTTGTCCTGGCGCTGAAGCCCGACGGCTCGCTTGGCGAGCGGCTGATCCTCGGCTTTCACCGTCCGCATTACGCGACCGCCTTTTCCAAGGCCGAAAAGGCCCGCGCCTGGCGGCTTGCCACCGCCTTGAGCTGCACTTTGCGCGGCTTGTCGCTCTATGAGGCGGTGAGCCTGCGCGACGAGGCCATTAATGCCTATGCCCAAGCCCATCCGCAAACCGGCATCGCCTTTTTCGATGAGCGCATGACCCTTATCTATGGCAATGCCAAGGGGCTCGAGGATTTAAGGATACGCGGCGCGGCTGGCGCGGACACCGCCAAGCAACGCCTCGCCACCATCACCAAGGCCTGTCGCCTGCTTTATGGCGCGCGCGAGAAGCAAGAATCCCTCAAGGTTGACTTTTCCGAAAGCGAGGACATGGTCGCCACCATCCGCGCCCGCAAGGATCCGGAAGGGCGGCCTTTGTTTTCCGTCCACACCAGCGGACGCGAAGCGGAAGCCTTGTTCACCAAGCGCTGCTGCGACCTTGGCATGACCAGCCGCGAAATGGACATCGCCCGCCTGCTCGGCGCTGGCTTGTCGAACGCCGAGATCGCGGCGCGGCTTTTCATCAGCATCCGCACGGTGGAAAATCACTTGCGCTCGATTTACGCCAAGGCTGGAGTCAGCCGGCGCACCCAGTTCCTCACCCGCGTTTTATCTTGAGTGCCATTAGGGGAAAATGGCGGCGTGATCTTTTGCCAAGGCACGCGGCGTGTGACGCATCGCCGCGCGCGCCACCGCTAATATATACCACTGGGGTGGGGGGTAATGGCGGGGGGTCATGTATGCAGGAGCACCCATTGATGAAGAACATCATTTTCAAAATCACGCTTGCCATGGTCTTTTCCCTGCCCGCTTCATCGCCAGCCCTCGCCTGGGGGCAAACCGGCCATCGCGTCACCGGGGCCATCGCCGAGCGATATCTAAGCGTTCAGGCGCGCGCGGCGATGACCGCCCTGCTGGGACCCGAGACACTGGCCGAAGCCTCCACCTGGGCGGACTTCATGCGGTCCAGCCCCGAACCCTTCTGGCAACATGAGGCCGGCCCTTTTCATTATGTGACGGTGCCGCCGGGCAAGACCTATGCCGAGGTTGGCGCGCCGCCCGAAGGGGACGCCATCGTGGCGCTGCAACGCTTTGCCAGGACCTTGAGGGACCCCGCCGCATCGCGCGACGACAAGGCGCTGGCGCTGCGGTTCACCATCCACATCATCGGCGACCTGCATCAACCCCTGCACGTCGGCAATGGCACCGACCGAGGCGGCAATGACTTCGAGGTCCTGTTTTTCAATCAACCCGCCAACCTGCATTCGGTTTGGGATAGCGGCATGATTGAGCGCGAGGGCCTGTCCTATTCCGAAATGGCGCAATGGCTGGCGGCCAAAATCACGCCCCGGCAAGCCACGGAATGGGCCAGTTCCGACCCATTGGCGTGGGTGGCGGAAAGCGTTGTCATTCGCGATGCCATCTACCCTGGCGAACAAACCATCGCCTGGGGCTATTCATTCACCCACATGGACACGGCGCGAACGCGCCTAAGCCAGGCGGGCGTGCGCATCGCCGCCTATCTGAACCGCCTGTATGGCGAATGAGCGAAGGGGGCGTGGCATCATGAATTCAAATTGGACCAAGCTGCCAATATCCGCATCCGGAGGGGGAGGGGGTGGGGGTGGGGGCCGGGGTCCCATATCTCGGCGGGGTAACGATGCGGGGCTGCACAAGCAATAAACCGCCAGAAAAAACTTTTTGGCCGTCGGCTGAATCTCGCTCAAGACCCGGTCAAAAGTGGAATAGAAAGTGGGGCCAATCTCGGAGACACGTATAAAACATAAATAATATCAATATATTACATGACATTTATGGCGGAGGGAAAGACCCGGGTTCTAACCCTCTCCGGGTAGTTACGTGCTATTGCTGCGAACTGGTGCGAAGTTCCGGGGGCCCGGTTTGATCGACGGGCCGGCGGCGAAGCCGCAGCTGACCTCCATCCCGGCCTTCGGCACCAAGACCCATATCGGCATCGATCGCGCCCACGGGAGAGAAGGTGAAAGTGCTCATAAGATAGAAATTTGTCACCCTATGCAGGTTTTGCCTGACAACCTTGCGGAAATTTAGAAAGAAATTTTCAAGAACCCATCATGTCTAGAACGGTTTCGCCGGGCGAACGCTGGACGGTTTTGCCGTTACCATGAACGATGCGGTAAAGCGCTGGCAGGACAAGCAGGGTTAGGATCGTCGAAGATATGATGCCGCCGATGACCACCGTTGCAAGGGGGCGTTGCACTTCCGCCCCAGCGCCAACGTTGAAAGCCATGGGAATGAAGCCAAGGCTTGCAACCAATGCGGTCATGAGAACGGGACGCAAGCGCATGAGCGCACCCTCGACGATGGCGCTCTCCAACGTCACGCCCCTTTGCCTTAAGTCGCGAATGAACGAAAGCATGACCACGCCGTTCAAGACCGCGACCCCCGACAGGGCAATGAAGCCAACGCCGGCGGAAATAGAAAATGGCATGTCACGAAGCAACAGCGCCGCCACCCCGCCCGTCAACGCCATGGGAACGCCGGTAAACACGATGAGGGAATCCTTGGCTGACCCAAACAGCATGAACAACAGCCCAAAGATCAAAAGCAAGGCAGACGGAACCACCAGCTTCAACCGGTTGCTCGCAGAGATAAGCTGCTCGAAAGTGCCGCCATAGGAGACCCAGTAGCCGGGAGGAAGATCAACCTCGGCATTGACCGCTTGCGCGACTTCGCCGACGAAGGACCCTAGGTCGCGATCCCGCACATTGGCGGTAATGACGATCCGCCGCTTGCCGTTCTCGCGACTGATCTGATTGGGGCCCATCGTAACCTCGACCTCGGCAACCTCCGACAAGGGCACGAAGGTAGGACCGCTTTCCCCTCCGCCATCGAAAGCGGATGGCAAGGGAATGGGAAGTCGCCTTATCGCCGCGATATTGCCGCGCAGGCTTTCCGGCAGGCGAACCACAATATCGAAACGGCGGTCGCCCTCGAAGATTTGGCCAGCGACATAGCCACCTATCAACGCCGCGATGACGTCCTGTAGGTCGCCAATGCTGAGGCCATAGCGGGCCAGGGCTTGGCGTTCGGGCGTGATCGATAACAGAGGCAATCCCGTGGCCTGCTCCATGCGGACATCGGCGGCCCCGGCAACCGAGGCAACGACCGCCTCGACTGCGTTCCCTAAACGCAACAGCGTCTCGAAGTCATCGCCAAAAATCTTGACGGCCAGATCGCTGCGCACGCCGGCGATGAGCTCGTTAAAGCGCATTTCGATGGGCTGGGTGAACTCATATTTATTACCTGGAAAGGCCAGCATGGCGCGCTCGATTTCATCGACCAGAACGTCCTTCGGCTTGCGCGGGTTCGGCCAGGCGACGCGGTCCTTCATGATGATGAAGGTGTCGGCGACATTGGGCGGCATGGGATCGGTCGCGATGTCGGCGGTGCCGATCTTGGCCACCACCCGATCGACTTCGGGAAATTTGCGCAGACGCGCCTCAAGGGCGCTCTGCATATCGATCGCCTGGGTCAGGCTGGTCCCAGGAATGCGCAAGGCGTGCATGGCGATATCGCCTTCATCCAATTGCGGGATGAACTCTGCGCCCAGACGCTGTGCCGCAACGCCGGCTAGAACAACCAGGCCCAATGCCGCCACGGCAACGCCGATCCGCCCACTGAGCGCCATGCCGAGGAGGGGTTGATAAATTGCCTTGGCCCCCCGCATGAGGCGCGATTCCTTTTCCTCCACCTTGCCGCCAAGGAAGAGCGCCGTCGCCGCCGGCACGAAGCTCAAGGAAAGAATGAGGGCGGCGGCAAGGGCCATGACGACGGTGAGCGCCATGGGGTGGAACATCTTGCCTTCAACCCCGGTCAAGGCAAATATCGGAATATAGACCACGGTGATAATAAGAACGCCGATAAGGCTGGGTTTGATCACTTCCGTGGTGGCGGAAGTGGCGAGTTCAAACCGTTCATCCCTTGATAAAAGCCGGCCAAGCCGTTTTTGCTCTTCGCCGAAGCGACGCAGGCAATTCTCGATAATGATGACCGCGCCATCGACGATGAGGCCGAAGTCGAGCGCTCCCAAACTCATGAGATTGCCGGATACGCCCTGCGTGACCATCCCCGTCATCGTCATCAACATCGCAAGCGGAATAACCGCAGCGGTAATCAGCGCGGCACGGAAATTTCCCAACAGCAAGAAGAGAACGGCGATGACCAGCAAGGCTCCTTCAACAAGATTTTTTTCAACGGTCTTGATGGTTTTTTCAACGAGCGTCGTGCGGTCATAGACCGTCCGCGCGACCACGCCCGGCGGCAGGCTTTGGTTGATTTTCCGCAAGCGGGCCGCAACGGCTTTCGCGACATTGCGACTGTTTTCCCCGATCAACATGAAGACCGTGCCGAGAACAACCTCTTCGCCGTTCCTGGTCGCCGCGCCGGTGCGCAACTCATCGCCAAGCAGGACCTGCGCGACATCAGCGATGCGAATAGGCACACCTTGCCGCTGAGTCATGACAATCTGTTCTAAATCCTCGATGCTTTGCGCCTGGCCGGGGACTCGGATCAGATATTGCTCGCCTGAACGCTCGATATAGCCCGCGCCGACATTGGCGTTGTTGCGAGCGAGCGCATTGACGACATCCGACAAACCAAGCTGATAGGCCTCCAGCCGATGCGGCCAGGGCGTTACATGAAATTGTTTCTGGTAACCACCGACCGTATTCACCTCGGTAACTCCGGGAACAGTCACCAGTTGCGGCCGAACCACCCAATCATGCAGCGTGCGCAAATCTGTTGGCGTCCACGGGGTGCCATCGGCCTTGCGCCCCTCGGGCGTGGCTTCGACCGTATACATGAATATCTCGCCAAGCCCAGTGGCGATCGGCCCCATTTCCGGAGCGATGCCAGGAGGCAGCTTGCCGCGCACAGATTGCAATCGTTCGGCGACCAACTGGCGCGCGAGGTAAATGTCGGAGCCGTCCTTGAAAATCGCCGTCACCTGGGAAAGGCCATAGCGGGAAATGGAGCGCGTATAGTCAAGATGGGGAAGCCCAGCGATTGCCGTTTCCAAGGGGAAGGTTATGCGTTGCTCGGCTTCCAGGGGGGAATAGCCTGGTGCTTCGGTGTTGATTTGCACCTGGACGTTGGTGATGTCGGGAACGGCATCGATCGGCAGCCTGCTGAAACTATAGACGCCTAGCCCGGCGAGCCCAAGGACGATGATCAGCACCAGCCATCGCTGGCGGATCGAGAAACTGATGATTTTTTCCAGCATGACCCTTGCCCTTAGTGATCGTGGGACGCGCCCGACTTTTCGATATCGGCCTTGATGAGAAAGCTGTTGTGCGTGACGTAGTCCTGGCCGGCGCGGAGGCCGCCCAGAACCTCGGTCCATTCCGGCGTTTGCCGGCCAAGCTCCAGCATTCTGACTTCGTAAGTTTCCCCCACTTTGGCGAACACGACAGTAAAGTCACGAAAGCGTTGGAGCGCGCTGGTGCGTACAGCAAGCGGCACTTCCTCCTGGCGGATGACGATAGCGCCTTCAACCGTCATGCCCGGCATAAGGGTCAGGTTAGGATTGGACAATGTTGCGCGGGCGATGACGGTTTGCACCCCGGCCACTTTTGCCGGCAGAAAGGTCTCGATGCGCGTGGGCGCAGTGAAATGACCGTCTATCGATGTCACGGTGACGGGCTGGCCGCTTGCCACATGCTGGAGGTCCTTGGGGAAAATGTGGAAATCCACATGGAGACGCGTAAGGTCGCCAACGATGAACACGGGATCGGCGCCCGCCACGTCGCCGACATTGGTGCGCCGCTCTAGAACGACGCCATCGATGGGCGAGACTATGTCATAAGGGCGCAGGCTTTCATTATTCTCGACGCGCGCCAAGCGTTCGCCAGAGCGCACGCGGTCACCCACCGCCTTGTCAACGGCAAGCACCTGGCCTGGAAAACGGGCGCGCAAGACCGCTTGTGCTCCATGCCCCAGTTCAGTCCGCCCGATAACGCCCAGAGTTTGCGTCAAGACCGCTGGACCAGCAGGCTCGGCGATGATCCCGGCATCCCTGGCAATCGCCTCATCGATTATGGTGCGGCCTTCATAGGACGCAAAAGCCCAATTGAACTGTCGCCCGTCATAGGTGGCGCGAACGCGCACATCGAAGGAATGAGGCTCGGCCACCACCGCGTTGCCGGCAAGATAATCCTTCTCCGGGGCGAAGGAAAAACGATCGATGGTTCCGTCAAGCCGTTCAAGCTCGATGACAAGGTTTACCTCGCCCGGCGCCAGCGGTGATCCGTGCATAGAGGGGTAAACGTGAAACTGCGGTGGCACGCCAGTCTCAAAGATCGTTATTTCGAGGGCGAAGGCTCCGTCTTCAAGGAGCCTGCCATTATGGGGTCCGCGCGCAAACGCCTCGGATTGGGTCGTGTTGTCGTCGGCGGCCTCATCCATCCCGCCGCTGCAGCCAGAAAGTTCCAACGCCAGGATAGTCAACAACGCGCCCAGCAAGGCCCTGACGCGTTGGCAGGTAAAAACCGTGACAATCATTGGGTATTCTCCTGGTCTGGAAACGTGCCACTTGATGATGCAAGCAACCGCTCAAGGGCGGCGTTGGCCAGATGAAATCGCTTGAGCGCTAGAATCTCACGCGCGCTTATGTCCTGAAGGGCGCGCTGGGCGTCCAACACCTCCAAATAAGAAAAAGCGCCGCGCCCATAGCCATGGCGGGTTTCTTGAAGCGCGGCTTGCGCCGTGGGAAGGATCTTGCTGCGATAGGCCATGGCTTCATCAAAAGCGGCCCGTAAGGCTGTAACATAGCTGGCAAAATCCCGGTCGAAGCGTTGCTTGACTTCGCGCGCCAGCCATTCTGCTTGCCGTTGTTCAGCCGCGGCGCGGGCGATGTTGCCCCGGTTGGTGTTGAACAGGGCAAGCGGCATGGAAAAGGAAACAACGCCAGCGATGTCATCCGATAGCTGGAATCGGCGTACGCCCAGTTTTATTCTAGGGTCTTGTTTGGCGTTGGCCTGCTCAAGGGTTAGCGCGGCAGTCGCCCGTTCCATCCTCGTCTTGGCGATCGTAAGATCCAGCGCCGCCTCCCGCCGAGCGGTCAATCCCGCTTCATCGACAGGATGCACGGCAAAGAGCAGCGTTGTATCGATGGCGAAATCATCGGTGATTGCCCCCCACAGGCCAGCCAGCCGTTTTTTGGCAAGGCTAAAGGCCTGGTCTGCCTGGGCTAGCGCCATCTCGGCTTCAAGGGCGCGGGTCTCGGCGCGCTCCGCCGCCGCCAGTGAATCGCGCGCGCTTTGCACGCGTTGTTTGACCTCGGTCGCTAGGGCCCGCGTCACTTCAACGCGAAGGGCGGCGTTGCGCATGGTGGCGAGAGCCGCTGCCGCATCAATATAAGCCTGGCGCGTCAGATAAATGGCATCGGCGTGTGTAGCCACCGCTGAAAGCGCGGAAAGATCGCGATCGGCCGCAGCAAGACCGATCCGTGCGTTGCGTTTGCCGCCGCGTTCTATCCGCTGCTCGATGCCCAGCGTAATCTCAGCGCGGTCAATGCCTTCGAAAGGACCGGAACCAATGATGTCGGCGGCTTCCCATGAAAGCTCGGGGTTGGGCCTCACCCGCGCTTGGCGCAGCACCCCCTCGCTGGCGTGAACCGCCTCTTTGCTTGCCTCTATCATGGGCGCGGCATTGAGAACCCGGGCGATGGCATCCTCCATCGTCACGATAGCGGCATTGGATTGAATGTCGTCTTGAGCGCTCGCCTCTGGAACCAGAAGCATCAGCGTCAGCGCAATAAATTGCGCGGCACCTATAAAATTCATGCCTCGTCTCTCGATTAAAGAAATGAGCCTGTCGACGGCGCGGAAAACCCCGCGCCGTTCACGGCAATGGACTTACGAGAGATTAGAATAGAGGAGGGGGAACGGGTGGCGAGTGGGCAAGACCGCGCGCAAAAGCGCCGTGCCACGGCAATTTCTTGCCGCTCGCCATATTGGCAAACGATGCCACAAATCCAAGGATTATAAAAGTGGTGCTATTTTGGTCGTGCAGCGACTTGTGCAACGATGCCAGGTCATCACCGCCCATATCACCGTTTAGATTGTCAAGGTGTTGACCATCATGGTCATCACTGTGATCGATCATGGGTGCATGAGCATGTGTCGCCACGCCATCCAGGACTGCGGCATGCACGAACTGGATCGACAGCAACGCAAAGGCGGCGACTATGGCGGCAATCCGACCCATGATTCTCCAAAGCAACAAGGACGCGTCACAATTTATCGTCCGCTTTAGACCATAAACCTTAAGCAGTCCATAAGGATGTGACATCGAGGTTGGTCCGAAAAGCAGGGTAGAGGAGATTAAGCGGGATGCCACTAATGAACAGAAGGATATGCGATAAGGCAGACGGTGCCCGTTTCCAAGCTTTTGCTCTCATGCTCTACACCGGCCAACGGCGCAGCGACATGGTCACCATCGGCTGGCAGCATATTTCTGGCAATACGATTAAGGTGCGCCAGCATAAAACCAAGACCCGTCTTGCCATTCCGATCCATCTCAAGCTCATCGAAGTGTTGGCGGCAACGCCCAAGGAGAACATGACCTTTCTGGTTACAGCGTTCGGCATGCCCTTCACGGGCAACGGCTTCGGCAACTGGATGCGCGAGCGGTGCAACGAGGCCGCGGGCTGGCGCAGTGTAGCGCGCACGGCCTGCGCAAGGCCGCGGCGCGGCGCATGGCCGAAGCCGGCTATACCGAAAAGGAAATCATGTCGGTGACTGGACACAAGACCAGTAAGGAGGCCGCGTGCTACACGGCCGCTGCAAGTCAGGAACTACTGGTGGCGAAGTCCATGGCAGCTCTTGGCGGCGCCGAAACAGCGGCGGAAGTGTCTAACCTGATAAGCTGGCTAGACAAAAATGCTAGTAACTCATTGAATAAAAAGAATAAATAAATGAGGGTGGCGGAGAGGAAGGGATTCGAACCCTCGATAGGGGTTATCCCCCTATAACGGTTTAGCAAACCGCCGCCTTCGACCACTCGGCCACCTCTCCGCCGCCGGTGATAGCGAAGTCACCGCCTGAATTCAACAACGGAACGTGGGTTCCCAGCACCATTTCTTGGCGATATGCCAACATAGAGGATACGGGCCTTCATAAGATGGTTTATTCGATCCTCAAAGCCCGTTGTCCCAACCGAATGATCTAAAAGAGTTGCTTAAGGTCGAAGGCGTCGTCGCCAAGACAGGCCGCATCGACGGGCCGCCCTTCGCCCGCCAATCGCTTGGCGGCCATGAAGGCCTGCATCCGATTGACGCAGTCGGCGGCGATGACGCGCCCTTCCTTAAGGTAAAAGGCGGCAAAGCCACGGCCCTTAAAAGGGTCGCCGCGCAGAACCATCTGGTCAAAGCCTTGGGCAAGGCCAACGCTTTGCAGTTTCACGTCATATTGCTCCGACCAGAACCACGGCACCGCGGCCAGGGGCTGCGGCGCGCCGGCAAGGCTGGCCGCCGCCACCGGCGCCATGTCGGTGGCGTTCTGCACCGATTCAAGGCGCGCCCTGCGGCCCAGGAAAAGGTTGAAGGCGTTGGCGCAGTCGCCCAGCGCCACGATGGCGGGGTCGCTGGTCACCGCATATTCATCCACCAGGATGCCATCCTCGCAGGCAAGGCCGGCCGCTTCGGCAAGGGCGGTGTTGGGGCTAAGCCCAACCCCGACGACCACAAGGTCGGCGGGCAGATGGCGGCCGTCATCGAGCGCCACGGCGGTTACGCGGCCCTTCCCCTCGAGCGCGCTTACCATCGCCCCGAGGTAAACGGCAACGCCTTCCTCGCGATGCAGCCGGGCGAGAAAATCGCTTATCACCGGGGGGGCGACGCGGGCCAGCAGGCGCCCGGCCAGCTCGACAAGCGTGACCTCAAGGCCCAGCTTGCGGGCCATTGCCGCCACCTCGAGCCCGACATACCCCCCGCCGATGACGACGAGCCTTGCGCCCTGGCACAAACGCCGGCGCAAGGCATCGGCATCGGCGATGTCCCGCAGATAGTGGACGCCAGGCAAGTCGGCCCCAGGCACGGCAAGCCGGCGCGCCGCGCCGCCGGTCGCCAGCGCGAGCTTGTCATAGCCAAGGTCGCGCCCGTCATCGAGACGAACGGTTTTCGCTGACCGGTCGATGGCGCGGGCGGCAACCCCCAGGATGAGGGCGATGCCGGCTTTTTCATAAAAGGCAGGGGGGCGCAGATAAAGCCGCTCGCGCGCCAAATCGCCGGCAAGATAAGCCTTCGATAAGGGTGGGCGCTGATAGGGAAGATGCGGCTCGGCGCCGACAAGGGTTATGCGCGCCGCCGGCGCACGCTTTGCCAGCTGCGCGGCGACAAGCCCGCCGGCATGGCCGGCGCCGACGATGCAAATGCGGCTTGCCACGCGCCGGGTCAGGCGGCGCCCATGACAGCCTTGACCTCGAGAAACTCCTCGAAGCCGAATTCGCCCCATTCGCGGCCGTTGCCCGACTGCTTATAGCCGCCAAAGGGGGCGGCGAAATCAGCGCCGGCGCCATTGACATGGACATTGCCGGCGCGGATGCGGCGGGCCACCGCCAACGCATGGTCGAGGCTGCCGGACTGGACATAGCTGGAAAGGCCATAGGGGGTATCGTTGGCGATGCTTATGGCTTCCTCCTCGTCGCCATAGGGAAGGATGGCAAGGACCGGGCCGAAGATTTCCTCGCGGGCGATGGTCATGTCGTTCGAGACATTGGCGAACACCGTGGGGCGCACATAATAGCCCTTGTTGAGCCCCGGTGGCCGGCCGGGGCCGCCGGCGACCAGCCTCGCGCCCTCGCTCATGCCCTTTGCGATGAGGTCCTGGATCTTGTTGAACTGCGCCTCGCTCACCACCGGGCCAAGCTTGGTCGCCGGATCGTTGGGATCGCCCACCACCATCCTTTCCGCCGTTTCCTTGGCGATCCGCGCCGCCTCGTCATGGCGATCGGCGGGCACCAGCATCCGGGTCGGCGCATTGCACGACTGGCCGGAATTGGAAAAGCAGTTCATCACCCCGCTCGCCACCGCCTTGGCGAGATCGGCGTCGGCAAGGATGATGTTGGGCGACTTGCCGCCCAGTTCCTGGGCCACCCGCTTGATGGTGGGCGCGGCGGCTTGCGCCACCGCGACGCCGGCACGGGCCGATCCCGTGAACGACACCATGTCGATGCCTGGATGGCTGGCGATCGCCGCGCCCACCGTCGGGCCATCGCCATAGACCATGTTGAAGACGCCCTTGGGCACCCCGGCCTGGTCTAGGACTTCAGCGAACAGTTGCGCGGAAAAAGGCGCGATCTCCGAAGGCTTGAGCACCATGGTGCAGCCGGCGGCCAGCGCTGGCGCCACCTTGCAGGCGATCTGGTTGATCGGCCAGTTCCACGGGGTGATGAAGCCGCATACCCCCACCGGCTCGCGGCGAATCAGCGTCTTGCCGCGCATGTCCTCGAAAGGATAGTCCTTAAGGACCGCGATATTGGCCATCAGATGCGCGACCCCGGTGCCGGCCTGCGCTTTTTCCGCCAGCGCCGCCGGCGCTCCCATTTCCTCGGTGATCGCCTTGGCGATCTCGCTATAGCGCGCCTTGTAGGCGGCGAGGATTTTTTCCAGAAGCGCCAGTCTTTGTTCGCGGCTGGTCTCGGAAAAGGCGGGGAAGGCAGCCTTGGCCGCAGCGACCGCCCGGTCGACATCGGCGCCCGTTCCCATGGCGATGACCCCCGCCACCTCTTCCGTCGCGGGATTGATGACGTCGAGCGTGCGCGGTGTCAGCGGATCGACCCAGGCCCCATCGATATAGAATTTCTTATAGTCGCGCATGCTCCGGCTCCTTTGACCTTTCCACTCGCATGTCCCGCTGAGGGACCTTGTCTTGCTTTGTCTTGACTTAACCCCATTCCCCTGGTTTTTGCCAGAGGCGATGGGGATTTGCCGGCGCATCGCCATTGATCCATTGCCATCTGCCTCCGGGACCGCTAGGAAATGCTCGAATTCCCGTATTTGGATTAAGTGGAGAGCCGCCTTGACCAGCGACCAGCAAAGCCCCAGCCCGCAAGACCAGCAACCGCCGCGCTTGCCGCCCCTTTACGGCAATGTGGTGCCGGTCAACGCCGCCCAGCACGGCGCTTTGAAGCTGGCGGCCAAGCCCGATTTTTCCTTTGCCAGGACAACCCATATCCTGCCCGTCCTGGTCGAGGAATTTTCCCTTGCCCAACGCTATTTCCCCATCCTCTTCGCGCCCGAGGGAGAAGCCTATCCGATGGTGCTGGTGGGGCTGCGCGAGGGAGAAAATCTCTTCATCGACGACAAGGGCGAGTGGCGGCGCGCCAGCTATGTGCCCGGCTACCTGCGCCGCTATCCCTTCATCCTTGCCCGGCGCGACGCCAATTCCCAGGAATTCGGCTTGTGCATGGACGACACCGCGAAACGCTTGAACAAGGAGGCGGGAGAGCCCTTGTTCGCCGGCGATCAGCCTTCGGACTATCTGAAGTCGGCTCTCGAGTTCTGCCGCCGTTTCGAGGAGTCGGCGCAGCAGACCCGGCTGTTTTGCCGGCTGCTTAACGAGAACAACCTGTTGCGCAGCGGCGAGGTCTCCCTCAACGTCAACGGCAAGCCGGTCAAATATGACGGGTTCCGCATGATCGACGAGAAAAAGCTCGCCGCCCTCCCCGACGCGACCCTTGCCACTTTCGCCAAGAATGGCGCCTTGACCGCCATCCACGCCCATCTTTTCTCGCTGGCGGCGTTCCAGAACCTGTTCGCCGACATCATCGCCCGGCAAGAGGCGGCGGCTTAAGAGCCTGTTTGAGGATGGCGGTGAGGTCACTGGGGGATGGCCATCACGGCCTCTCGTAGACCGGCTTGCCGGCGAGCACGGTCATGCGCGCGGCAATCTCGGAAAGCGCCTCCACACGGACCTTGTAGGGATCGCGGTCGAGGAGGGTGAGATCGGCGGCCTTGCCCGCTTCGAGGGTGCCGCGCAGCGCTTCCTCGCCCATCAGCCGCGCGCCGCCGATGGTGAGCGCGGCGAGCATCGCATCGAGGCTCGCCCGCTCCTCTGGATGCCAGGCGTCATCGCCGTCCTTACGCCAGTCTTGCCGCCTGACCGCCACCTCGATGGCGGCCAGGGGATTGGCGCTGGAGACCGGCCAGTCGGAGCCCATGGCCAGCCGTGCCCCCGCCCTTTCCAGCGAGCCGATGGGATAAAGCCAGCGGGCGCGCGCCGGGCCGAGATAAGGCTCGGTCAAGTCGGTGATATAGCCGTCGGCATAGGCCCACAAGGCTTGCACATTGGCGTAGGCGCCAAGGGCGGCAAAGCGGGGAAGGTCAGCCGGGTCGATAAGCTCCAGATGGGAAAGATGATGCCGGCGCGCCCCTCCGTCATTCACCATCCGCGCCTGTTCCACGGCATCGAGGGCGACGCGCACCGCGCGGTCGCCGATGGCGTGGAAATGCACTTGAAAGCCCGCCGCGTCGAGCGCCGTCACATAATCCTTGAGCACGGCCTCCGGCATCATGAGGTCGCCGCGATGCGCCATCCCCAGCATGCTGCCGATATAAGGGGCGAGCAAGGCGGCGGTGTGGTTCTCCATGACGCCATCGACGAAGATCTTGACTGCCGGCGCTGTAAGATAGGCAAAGCCCTGGGCGGCGATCGCCTGGCGCCGGGCGGCAAGGGCGGCGACGGCCGCCGCCATCGTTTCGCGGCGCACCGCCGTGTCGAGAAGCGCTTCGCCCGGGGTTAGCGAGAGGGCGATGCGCAAGCTTAAAACACCCGCCTTCGCCGCCGCGGCATAAGCTTCCTCGATAAGGCCGGCGGGAACCGACGCCTCGATCGCCGCGGTGTAGCCATAAGCGTTTTCATAGGCCATGCCCTGGCGCAGATATGCCACCTGCTCATCAAGGCTGGGCTTCGGAATGAGCGGGGCGAGAAGCGCTTGCGCGGCCTCGCGCAAGACGCCGGTGGGCGCGCCAGTGGTCGCCTCGCGCTCGATCCGGCCGTTGGCGGGATCGGGTGTCGCCTTGTCGATGCCCGCGCGGGCGAGGGCCGTGCTGTTCACCCAGGCGTTATGCCCATCGGCGGCGTAAAGGACGACCGGCCGGTCGGGAACCACGGCATCGATGAGGTCCTTCGACGGATGGGCGTTGGGAAAGATCGAAAGCTCCCAGCCAGCGCCGACGATGACGTCGAGCATTGGATGCGCCTTGGCGTAGGCGGCGAGCAGCGCCTGCACCTGCTGCGGCGTCGTCGCTTGCCCCAGCGACAGCATCGCGAGCTGCGCGCCGCCGTCGCTCATGTGGACATGGGCGTCGGTGAAGCCGGGAAACAGCGCCCCGCCCGCCATGTCGACGATGCGCGTCGCCGGGCCGACGAGAAGCGCCGCCCCCTTGCGCGCACCGACGTAAATGATGACGCCGTCCCTTATCGCCACCGCCTCGGCCACGGTGCGGGCCGCGTCCATGGCATGGACCGCGCCGCCCCAGAACACCATGTCGGCAGGGCGAGGCGGAGCGGCGCAAGCGGCCATGACGGCCAGCGCGACAAGGCCAAGCAAGCATCGCCACATGTGGCGCAACATCACCGTGACACCCTGAAATTAAGTGGTCCTGACCCTAGTGGTCCGCCCCAAACGGATAAATCCATCCGTTTGGGAAAAGTGGACCACTAGCGGCCGAAATACCAGATGAAGTCAAGGCCGAAGGTGCGCGGACGCGACGGCCCGAAGACATGGTCGGGGATCGGCAAGTCATTGTCGTTGACGCCATCGTAATAAAGCTTGTTGAAGGCGTTATCCACATAGCCGGCGAGCTCCCACCCCGCGGGCGAGCGGTAGCCGACGCGAAAGCCGACATCGGCATAAGGCGCGACCGAGATCCGCCGCTCGTTGTCCAGACTGCCGAAGAAGCGGCTTTGATAGCGCGCCTCGCCTTGCAGCGTCACCTCGCCCTCGCCCAGCGGATGATGATAGGCGATGAGGCCGGAAAGCACCCATTTGGGCTGGCGGTTGAGGCGGTTGCCGTCGCACGCCTCGCAAATCCTGTCCGGCACGTTGGCGACCTTGGTGTCGATCCAGGAGGCGCCGGCCAAAAAGTCCCAGTTTTCGGTCGGCTGGGCGCGCAACGTGCCTTCAAGGCCATAGCCCTTCACCCTGCCGACATTTTCCACCAGCGTGTTGAGGAGGACGTCGTCGAAATAGGTGATCTGCAAGTCGCGATAGCGGTAATAAAAGGCGTTGACGTCGAGCTGCACCCGGCGGTCGGCGAGATAGCCCTTGGCGCCGGCTTCATAGGACCACACCTTTTCCGGGTTGAAGGCGGACGGCGTCGTGCCTGCGGGCACCGTGCCGTCCTCGTTGATGACGCAGAAGATGCCCAGCTCCTCGTCGATGCAGGCCTGGATCTCCTCCGGGGTGAAGCCAAGCTGCTCGGGGGTCGGCAGGTCGAGGGAGAAAGTGCCGAAGCCGCCCGCCTTGTAGCCGCGCGTGACCGACCCCCAAAGCGACCAATCGTCGGTCAGCTTGTAGCGGGCGGTGAAGCGCGGCGTCACATCGTCCCAGTTGCGCGTTTCCTCGACGAAGCCATCGGTGATGTAGCCGAAGACGAAAAAGGGACCGAGCTCGCTGGTGACTTCATTGATCCGCAAGCCAAAGGTCTTTTCGTCATAGGTATAGCGCACGCCGGCGTTGATTTCGAAACGCTCGGTCAGCGCGTAGGTGACGTCGGCGAAGGCGGCGAACCCCTTGTAGCGGCCGCGCGCGTCGTTGGTCTCGAAAAGACCCTCCGGCCGCGGCGTGAAGCCGGGATATTCCTCGGCGCAGGTGACTTCGAGAAAAGCCAGGCACATGAGGTCCTCGTTGCCCTGCTGGGCGAAGGAGGCGTCGATATTTTCCTTATAGCCGGAGACGCCGGCGAACCAGTTCAAGGGCCCCTCGCCATTGGACACGAGACGGAATTCCTGGCTGTAATAGTCGCCGCTCTGGTCCTGGAAATAATTGTTGATCTGGAGCGGCGAGCCGTCGAAATCCTCGGCGTAGCTATAGTCATGGGTGCGCACGCCGGTGAGCGAGGTGAGAGTCGCCCAGTCCAAATCCCAATCCAATTGCGCGGTGAAGGACAAGATATCGCCGTCGTCCTTGTCGCCCGTGCGCAGGTCGCTGTCGGCGTCGCGCCCATCGCCCCGCATGGTCGCCCCGAAAAAGGCGAGCGATTCATCGTCTGGCAGCGCGCGATAGATGCTTCCCGACTGATAGCGCCGTTCATATTCTACGACGAAGAGCGCCGAAAGCCGGTCGCCGCGATAGCCCAAGGACAGGCGCCCGGCATATTTGCGCGCGCTCAAAAGGTCGGGATCGGTGAGGTTGAAGGCATTGTCCACATAGCCGTTCTCGCGGTAGAAATAGCCCGCCGCCCGCACCGCCCACTGGCTGCCGAGCGGCAGGTTGACGGCGGCGTCGCCCTCGATCAAGCCACGCTCGCCGCCGCCGATATGCACCGTGCCCTCGACCTTGTCGGGGTTGGGCTTGTTGGTGATGACGCTGATGGCGCCGGAAATCGCGTTGCGGCCGAACAAGAAACCCTGGGGGCCGCGCAAGGCCTCGGTGCGCTCGATATCGAAAAAGCTGGTGATCGCGGCGCCGGTGCGCCCCTGATAGACGCCGTCCTTGAAAATGCCGATCGAAGGGTCGCCGCCAACCCCGAAATCATTGGTGGAAATGCCGCGCACCGCGAACTGGTCGACAAAGCTGTCCTTCGACTTGCCGGAAAAGCCGGGGGTGAAATCGATCACGTCCTTGACGTCATCGAGCTTGGTGCGGCGGATGAAATCTTCGTCATAGGCGGTGATGGCGATGGGCACGTCCTGGATCGACTGGGCCCGGTTTTGCGCCGTCACCACGATTTCCTCGATTGACGCCGTTTCCTGTGCCGCGGCCATGGGCGCCGCCGCCATCACCACGGCTAGTGGTGCGATTCCAACGGATGGTTTCCATCTGTTGGAGAAACCGCACCACAGATTCAATAACTTAGTGGTCCACTTTTCCCGAACGGATGGATCCATCCGTTCGGGGTGGACCACTAGTGGTGCGATTCCAACGGATGGTTTCCATCTGTTGGAGAAATCGCACCACAGATTCAATAACTTAGTGGTCCACTTTTCCCGAACGGATGGATCCATCCGTTCGGGGTGGACCACTAGCGCGGTCATGCCCCGCGCCGCATGCTTCAATCGTGCCTTGGCCCCCTGGCTCATCCGCGCTCTCCCCCTGTTGCCGGCGCCTTTTGCCAAGGCGCTGCTTCATCCTTTCACTGTGCCCCCAGATGGCTGCCCCAGCTCCTTTAGCCTATTGCAACCGCCTGATTTTTCAAATGATTTGCGCTTCGGCTCAAGGCATTGACTTTGCACGATATTGTCGCCACAATGTTTATTATATCAAACACCTGAACGAGATGACCATGACCGACGTCGCTCAACGCCTGCGCGCCCTGCGCCTGGAGCGCGGCCTGTCCCAGCGCGAGCTCGCCCGCCTCGCCGGGGTTTCCAACGGCACCATTTCCCTCATCGAGCAAGGCCGCAGCGACCCCACCTTGGGACTGCTCGTCAAGATCCTCGACGGGGTCGGCATGTCGGTCGCCGATTTCTTCGCGACCCCGCCCCACGAAGATCAGCAGATTTTCTTCAGCAAGGAGGACATGGTGGACCTGGGGCGCGGCCCCGTTCATTTCCTGCAGCCTGGGCGCAACGCCGATAACCGGCTGATTCAAATCCTTTACGAATCCTATGCGCCGGGAGCGGGAACGGGCCCGGTGCCGCTCGTCCACGACGGCGAGGAGTGCGGCTTCATCATCGCCGGGCGGGTGGAAATCCTGGTCGGCGACAAGCGGCGCATCCTGGGCCCGGGCGAGGCCTATTATTTCAAATCGACAACCCCTCATCGCTTCCGCAATGTCGGCGATGAGCCTTGCACCCTGGTTTCCGCCTGCACGCCGCCTTTCTAAGAGCCTCTCGGCGCACGGCGGCGAGGTGGGTGGCTTGACAAGTGGTTATTTTTTTGAACACTTCGAGCCAGTGAACGCGCCCAAGCCCTTTGCCCGCTCCTCGCGGCGGCAGGGGACGGCATCCGGAGAAATCTTGTGTCGCGGCCTGTTGTCGCCGTCATTTGCGACGCCCAGAAAATCGGCAAGCACCTGTTCCACGCCGCCGGCGAGAAATACATCGCCGCGGTGCGCGACGCGGCGGGCGCCATGCCCCTGCTCGTTCCCGTCCTCGATGCGCCCCTCGACCTTGCCGACCTCATCGCGGGCATAGACGGGGTGATGATGACCGGCGCCCTGTCCAACGTTCACCCGGCGCGCTATGGCGGCGCGCCGCCGCGCGCGGAAACGCTGCTCGACACCCAGCGCGACGCCACCGCCCTGCCCCTCATCGACGCGGCGCTGGCGCAGGGGCTTCCCCTGCTGTGCATCTGCCGGGGTTTTCAGGAGCTCAATGTCGCCTTGGGCGGCACCCTCCATCCCCATCTTTGGGAAGTGCCCGGCCGCTTCGACCACCGGGAGCAGAACGACGCCCCACTCGACGCGCAATATGGCCCCGCGCACCGCGTTTCCCTAAGCCCTGGCGGACAGTTGGCGACGCTTTTCGCCACCGATCAGGTCACCGTCAATTCGCTGCACGGCCAAGGCATCGACCGGCTGGCGCCGCGCCTGCGCATCGAAGCACAAGCCGAGGACGGCACCATCGAGGCGGCGGCGGTTCAGGACGCCGCCAGCTTTGCCCTTGGCGTGCAATGGCATCCTGAATGGCGGCCCTCGCAAACGGCGCACCATCGGCTTTTGTTCGAGGCCTTTGGCGCCGCCACCCAGCGCCGGCAGCGAGAAAGACGATCATGAGCAAGCCCAAAAAGACCCCCATCGTGCCGACCATCAGCGACGACAAGGTGGCCGAGCTAGACCGCTGGCTGGAAGCGCGTCAGGTGGACGATGTGGAATTGATGGTCGCCGATTTCGCTGGCATAGGCCGCGGCAAGGCGATGCCACGGGCGAAATTCATCGAAGGCATGCGCACCCGGGGCCTGCGCTTGCCGGAATCGATCTTCGCGATGACGGTCAATGGCGAGTTCGTGCTGTCGGGGGCCATGTCGGTCACCGAGCAGGATGTGTTCCTGTTGCCCGATCTGGATACCCTGGTGCTGGTGCCCTGGCAGTCCGAGCCCACCGCCTGCGTCATTTGCGACGCCTATTATGAAACCGGCAAGCCGGTCGCGCTGGCGCCGCGCCAGGTGCTGTGCAATGTTCTATCGCTCTATGAAAAGCGCGGCTGGAAGCCAGTGGTGGCGCCCGAGTTCGAATTCTACCTGATCGCCCGCCAGGCCGACGTGCATGCCCCGCCGATCGCACCCAAGGGTCGCTCCGGCAAGACCGAGATGGGCACCGATTCCTTTTCCATCGACGGCGTCGACGAATATGGCGTGTTGTTCGACGACATCTACGATTTCTGCGAAACCCAGAAGATCCAGATCGACACCCTCATCCACGAGGCAGGCCCCGCCCAGTTCGAATTCAACGTCAACCATGGCGAGCCCTTGGCGGTCGCCAACCAGTCCTTCTATTTCAAGCGCGTCGTCCGCCAGGCGGCGATCCGGCACAACATGTTCGCCTCCTTCATGGCCAAGCCCTATCCGCATAATTTCGGCTCGGCGATGCATATCCACCAGTCGGTGGAGGATCTGGAGACCGGGAAAAACATCTTCGCCAATGACCAGGGCGAGGACACCGATGTGTTTCTTTCCCATATCGCCGGCCTGCAGCGCTATCTGCCGGCGGTGATGCCGTTCCTTGCCCCTTATATGAACTCTTACCGGCGCATCGGCGGCGGCATGTCGGCCCCGGTCAACACCCATTGGGGGCGGGAAAACCGCACCGTCGGCTTGCGCGTGCCCTTCAGCGCCCCCGCCAACCGGCGGGTCGAGAACCGGGTCGCCGGCTCCGACGTCAACCCCTATCTCGCCATCGCCGCGTCGCTGGCCTGCGGCTATCTCGGGATGGTGGAGGACCTGCGCCCCTCAAGGCCCTTGCGCAAATCGGCCTATGGCCTCAAATCCAAGACCCTGCCACAGCACTACCTAGCGGCGCTCGACGCGCTGGAAGCCACCGAGGAGCTGATCCCGGTGCTGGGCGAGGGTTTTTTAAGAGCCTTCGTTGACGTGAAGCGCCGCGAATATTCCGAATATTACAGCGTGCTCTCGCCCTGGGAGACGCAGTTTCTCATGCTCAACGTCTGACGGAGACGCCCATGACCGCAGCCCTGCCCTTATCCAACCGCACCCGCGCCTGGCAAGCCGCCGACAGCCGCTATCACCTCCACCCCTTCACCACCCATAAGGAGCTGCGCGCCAAGGGGCCGCGCGTCATCACCCATGGCGATGGGGTCTATATCTGGGATTCGCAAGGGCTTAAGATTCTCGATGGCATGTCGGGGCTATGGTGCGTGCAAGTGGGCTATGGCAACGCCGCCTTGGCGCAAGCAGGCCATGAAGCGCTGCAATCCCTGCCCTTCTACAACACCTTCTTCCAGACGACCCACCCTTATGTGGTTGATTTGTCGGAAAAGCTGGCCTCGCTCCTGCCTGCCGGCATGCACCATATCTTCTATGCCAATTCGGGCTCTGAAGCCAATGACAGCGCGGTCAAGCTCATCCGCTATTTCTGGAATCTCAAAGGCGCGCGCGACAAAAAGCAGATCATCGCCCGGCGCTGGGCCTATCATGGCGTCACCCTGGCGGCGGCCTCGCTCTCCGGCCTGCCGCACCTGCACCCGCAATTCGATCTGCCGCTTCCCGGCTTTCACCATATCGACCCGGTGCCCTATTGGTATCAGTTCGGCGAAGGCCGGACGCCGGAAGAATTTTCCGATCTTTGCGTCCAGGCGCTCGAGGATAAAATCCTGGAAATCGGCCCCGACAAGGTCGCCGCCTTCATCGGCGAGCCGGTGATGGGCGCGGGCGGCATGATGACGCCGCCCCCCGACTATTGGCCGCGGATCGAAGCGATCTGCCGCAAATATGACGTCCTCCTGTGGTCCGACGAAGTCATCTGCGGCTTCGGGCGCACCGGGCGCTGGTTCGGCTTCGAGACCATGGGCTTTACCCCCGACATCGTCACCATGGCCAAGGGCATGTCCTCGGGCTATCAGCCGATCTCCGCCGTTGCCCTGGGCGCGCGCATGGGCGAGACGATCGGCGCCGCGAGCGAGGAAATGGCCCATGGCTTCACCTATTCCGGCCACCCGGTGGCCTGCGCCGTCGCCTTGAAGAATCTGGAAGTCATGGAAGAGTCGGAGCTGGTGGGCGCCGCGGCCGACAAGCGCGCCGCCTATTTTCAGGACGCGATCCGCGCCCTTGCCGACCATCCGCTGATCGGCGAGGTGCGGGGCGTCGGCTTTCTCGGCGCCTGCGAGCTCATTAAGGACAAGGCGACAAAGGCCCGCTTCGCGCCGTTGGGCGCCGCCGGCCTCATCTGCCGCGACCATTCGATCGCGAACGGGCTGGTCATGCGCGCGGTGCGCGATACCATGGTGCTGGCCCCGCCCCTTGTCATCACGGAGACGGAAGTGGACGAACTTGCCGCCAAGGCGCGCCTTGCCTTCGACCTGACGGCAAGGCAGCTTGGGGTGATCTAGGATTGGCCATGAACCGCGCCGTCATCCCGTTCCTCGCGTTGCTGGCGTCAGGGCTTGCCGCCTGCGATGGCGGCGCTGACGACGGCGCTGGCGGAGCGGAGCCGCCCATCGTCAATTTTTATAACTGGTCGGACTATATCGCGCCCGCCACCATCCCTGGTTTCGAGGCGGCGACCGGCATCAAGGTCAATTACGACGTCTTTGATTCGAACGACGTGCTGGAAGGCAAGCTGCTGGCCGGCGCCACCGGCTATGACGTCGTGGTTCCCACCGGCGCCTTCTTCGCCGTGCAAAGGGAGGCCGGCCTTTTCCAGCCCCTCGACAAGGCTAAACTCGCCAACTACGCCAATCTCGACCCCGCCATCCTGGCCCGCGTCGCGCGGCTCGATCCCGGCAATGTCTATGCCGTCCCTTACATGTACGGCACCACCGGGCTTGGCTATGATCTCAACAAAATCCGCGCCCGGCTGCCCGGCGCGCCACTCGATAGCTGGGACCTCATCTTCAAACCGGAGAACGCCGCCCGTTTCGCCGATTGCGGCATCGCCATCCTCGACGCGCCCGACGAAGTGCAATGGATCACTATGCATTATGCCGGCTTTGACCCGGAATCGGGAAAGAAGCAGGAAATCGAGAAGGCGATGAGCCTCATCGCCGCCATCCGCCCCTATGTCCGTTATTTTCACTCCTCGTCCTATATCGACGACCTGGCCAATGGCGAGATCTGCCTGGCGCTCGGTTGGTCGGGCGATATTTTCCAGGCCAAGAACGACGCCGCCCCGGGGATCGACATCCGCTATGCGGTGCCGCGGGAAGGCACCGTCATCTGGTTCGACCTGATGGCCATTCCCATCGACGCGCCGCACCCCGACAACGCCCATAAGCTTTTGGACTATTTGCTGGGCGCCACGGTGGCGGCGACCAACACCAACCATATCTGGTATCCCAGCCCCAACCGCGCGGCGATGGCCTATGTGGACGAGGCGATCAGGTCCGACCCGCAAATCTATCCGAGCCCCGAGGTGATGGCGCGCCTTACCACCGATATTCCCGACCCGCCGCGCATCGTGCGTATCCGCAACCGGGCGTGGACCAACATCAAAGCCGGCCGCGGCAACAATTAGGATGTCCGTGATGCGCGATGCCGCCACCCCGTCGCTTCTTCGCTCCCGCCAAGGCGATGCTTGCGTCTTCGTCACCAAGCCTTGGGAGCAGCCGGACGCGCGGCCCTTCGTGCGCGTCGAGCGGGTCAGCAAGGCTTTCGGCGCCACCATGGCGGTGCGCGACCTTTCCCTCGATATCCACCAGGGGGAGTTCTTCACCCTGCTCGGCGGCTCGGGCTGCGGCAAGTCCACTCTGCTGAGGATGCTGGCGGGGCTCGAGCGGCCGACCGCGGGGCGCATAATCATCGACGGCGAGGACATGACGCAAACGCCGCCCTATGCGCGGCCGGTCAATATGATGTTCCAGTCCTATGCCCTCTTTCCCCATATGAGCGTTGCCGCCAACATCGCCTATGGCCTGCGCCAGGAAGGGCTGGGGAGGCGTGAAATCAAGGAGCGCGTCTCGCAAGCCCTCGCGCTGGTCCAGCTTTCCGACTTCGCCAAGCGCCGGCCGGAGCAACTGTCGGGCGGTCAGCGCCAGCGGGTGGCGCTCGCCCGCTGCCTCGTCAAGCGCCCGAAGCTTCTACTCCTCGACGAGCCGCTCGCCGCGCTCGATAAAAACCTGCGCGAGCGCACCCAGTTCGAGCTCGCCCGCATCCAGGATCAGGTCGGCATCACCTTCATCCTCGTCACCCACGACCAGCAGGAGGCGATCGCGCTCTCCACCCGCATCGCGGTGATGGACGCCGGCGAAATCGTCCAGGTGGGAACGCCGCAGGAAATTTACGAATACCCCGCCTCGCGCTTCGTCGCCAATTTCGTCGGCTCGGTCAATCTGTTCGAGGGCCGCGTTGTCGAGGACGAGGCCGACCATGTGGTCATCGACAGTCACGAAGCGGGATGCAGCATCTTGATCGATCATGGCATCACCTGCCCGCCGCACGCCAGAGTGTGGGCGGCGGTGCGGCCGGAAAAGCTTCTGCTGTCTCATACGCGCCCGGCGGAGGCGGCCCATAACGCGACCGAAGGGGTCATCGAGGACATCGCCTATATGGGCGCTTCCTCGCTTTTCCAGATCAAGCTCAAAAGCGGCAAGCTCATCCAGCTTTCGCGCCCGATCCGCGCCCGCGAGGCAGAGCAGAGCTTCACCTGGGACCAGCCGGTATGGGTCTCCTGGCACCCGTCCTCGGCGGTGGCGCTGCTGACATGAACCGCGCCCTTACAGCACGGCTTGCCCGCACCCTTGCCAGCACGCATTGGGGCCGGCACTTCTTCATCGCTGTCCCTTTTTTGTGGCTCGCCCTCTTTTTCCTGGTGCCGTTTCTGTTCGTCTTCAAGATTTCCCTCTCCGAGGCCCTCATCGCCCGGCCGCCCTATGCGCCGGTCGCCAGTTGGACCGGGGACGGCACGCTCACCCTCAGCCTTTCCTTCTTTTCCTATCAGTTCATTGTCGAGGACGCGCTCTATTTCGTGGCTTACCTGCGCTCGCTCAAGATCGCCGCCCTCTCGACCGTGCTATGCCTCATCATCGGCTATCCCATGGCCTATGGCCTCGCCCGCGCCAAGGGTCACGCGCAAGCGGTGCTCCTCACTCTCGTCATCCTCCCCTTCTGGACTTCCTTCCTCATCCGCGTCTATGCCTGGAAGGTGCTGCTGCAAGGCGGCGGCATCCTCAACGCCGCCCTGATGGCGCTGGGCGTCATCGACCGGCCTTTAGCGATCCTCTACAGCGACTGGGCGGTCTATCTGGGGATCGTCTATTCCTATCTTCCCTTCATGATCCTGCCGCTTTACGCGCAATTGGCGCGCCTCGATTTCTCTCTCATCGAGGCGGCGCTCGACCTTGGCTCCCGGCCGTGGCAGGCCTTTTTGCGGATCACCCTGCCGCTGTCCCTACCCGGCGTTATCGCCGGCGCCATGCTGGTGTTCATCCCGGCGATCGGCGAGTTCGTCATCCCCGAGCTTTTGGGCGGCCCGGAAAGCATCATGATCGGCCGCACCCTGTGGAACGAGTTTTTCGCCAACCGCGACTGGCCGATGGCCTCCGCCGTGGCGGTGGTCATTCTCATTCTTCTCCTTATCCCCATCATCGCCTTCCAATGGGCGCAAGCGCGCACGCGGGAGGGCTAGAGATGGGCAAGCGCCTTTCCCCGGTCCTCATCACCGCGCTCGCCTTCGGCTATGCTTTTCTTTACCTGCCGATCGCCGTTCTTATCGGCTATTCCTTCAACGCGTCCGACCGGGTGACGGTATGGGAAGGCTTTTCCACCCGCTGGTACGCGGCGCTGCTGCGCAACGACCAGATACTGGACGCCGCCTTCCTTTCCCTCAAGATCGCCACGGTGACCGCCACCCTCGCGACCATCCTCGGGCTGATGGCCGCCTTCATCCTGGTGCGCTTCACCCGCTTTCGCGGCCGCACCCTTTTTGCCGGCATGGTGGCGGCGCCTCTCGTCATCCCCGAGGTCATCACCGGGCTTTCCCTTCTCCTTTTGTTCGTCGCCCTGGGCGATAGCTTGGGCTGGCCGGCGCGGCGCGGCGCGATGACGGTGACCATCGCCCACATCACCTTCGCCATGGCCTTCGTCGCCGTCGTCGTCCAGGCGCGGCTGGCGCGCATCGACCGCTCCATCGAGGAGGCGGCGCTCGACCTCGGGGCGCGGCCGTGGAAGGTCTTCCTCACCATCACCGTGCCCATGGTCCTGCCGGCGCTGGTCGCCGGCTGGCTCCTTGCTTTCACCTTGTCGCTCGATGACCTGGTGATCGCGAGCTTCGTCTCCGGCCCCGGCGCCTCCACCTTGCCGATGGTGATTTTCTCCAAGGTCCGGCTGGGCCTTTCCCCGGAAATCAACGCGCTCGCCACCCTGCTCATCGCCGCCGTCGCGCTCGCCGTCATCGCCTCGCTTTTCATTGCCCGCCAGCGCGGCAAGGCCGCCGGCGCGCAGGCGCCGGAGTAAGCCCCATGCAGCCCGACGGCGGCCATCCCGACAGCTATTATGTGTCGAGCGCCATCGGCCTTGAGAGCCAGCCGCGCCTAGAAGGCGAGGCGCGCGCCGATATCTGCGTCATCGGCGCCGGCTATACCGGGCTTTCCGCCGCGCTTCATCTCGCCGAGCGGGGCTATGAGGTGGTCGTCCTCGAGGCCAAGCGCATCGGCTGGGGCGCCTCGGGGCGCAATGGCGGCCAGGTGGGAAGCGGCCAGCGCAAGGACCAGGAGGCCCTCGAAGCGCGCTATGGCAAGACTATCGCCCACCAGTTGTGGGACATCGCCGAGGACGCCAAGGCGACGGTGAAAAGCCTCATTGAGCGGCACCAAATTCCTTGCGACTTGAAGCCGGGCATCCTGCATGTCGCCCACAAGCCCGCGCTCGTCCCCTGGTGCTTTGCGATGGCGGAAAAGCTTGCCCGCGACTATGGTTATGACGCGGTGACGCCGTTGCGCCGGGAAGAGCTTGCCGACCATATCGGCAGCGAGGTCTATCACGGCGGTTGGCTGGATGAGGGCGCGGCGCATCTTCACCCGTTGAATTTCGCCCTCGGCCTTGCCCGGGCGGCGCAAGCGCTGGGCGTGCGGATTTACGAACGCTCCCGGGCGCATAGCTATGACCGGGCGGCGCCGGCGACGGTGCGCACCCTCTCCGGCCAGGTCAAGGCCGACTATGTGGTGCTTGCCGGCAACGCCTATCTCGAAGGCCTCGAGCCATGGATCGCCGGCCATATCATGCCGATCCACAATTACATCATCGCCACCGAGCCCTTGGGCGAGGCCCGCGCCCATGCCCTCATCCCCAACGACGTGGCGGTCGCCGACACCAAGTTCATCATCGACTATTTCCGCCTCAGCGCCGACAAGCGCCTCCTTTTCGGCGGCGGCGAAAGCTATCGCCGCCAGCTTCGCCGCGATATCATCGACTTCGTCCGCCCCGTCATGCTGCGGGTTTTCCCCCAGCTTAAGGGCACGCGCATCGACTATGGCTGGGGCGGCACCCTCGCGGTGACGGTGAAGAGGATGCCGCACTTCGGCCGCCTCGCCCCCCATATTCTGTTCGCCCATGGTTATTCCGGCCATGGCGTCGCGATGGCGACCATGGCCGGCAAGCTGATCGCCGAGGCGGTGGCCGGAACCGCGGAACGGTTCGATGTCTTGTCGGCGTTGCCGACGCCGCGCTTTCCCGGGGGCACCTTGTTGCGCGCCCCGGGCTTTATTCTTGGCATGCTCTATTACGGCTTGAAGGACCGCTTGTGATGACCCGCTCAACAGCGCAGGAATTTGCCGACTTTATCGCCGCCCACCCTAAGATCGAACGCTTCGACGGCTTCGTCTTCGACCTTTCCGGGCACGCCCGGGGCAAGCGCTACACTCGCGCCGCCGCCCAGCAGGTCTTTGCCCACGGCGCGCAGGTCTCCAACTCGACCTTTCTCATGGATGTGACCGGCGCGGTGCTCGACGCTGGCGGCCGCGGCTTTTCCGACGGCGACCCCGATGCCCTTGCCCAGGTGGTGCCGGGGACCCTTTGCCCCATTCCCTGGCTGGAAAAGCCGGCGGCGCAATTCCTCCTCAGCATGGCGGCGGATCCTCCGGGCTTGCCCAACCTCGACCCCCGGGTCATCGCCGGCAAGGCGCTGGCGGCCTTGCAAAGGCGCGGCCTTCGCGCCGTCGTCGCCTTCGAGATCGAATTCTACCTCATGGAAGCGCGAGTCGGGCGGGACGGCACGCCCCTGCCGCCCAAGGGACGGCGCAGCGCCGTGCGCCACGACCAGCACCAGGTCTATGGCATGGACCTCCTCGCCGATTTCGAGCCGGTCATCGAGGATATCCTTGCCGCCTGCGAGGTCCAGGGGCTGCCGGTCACCGTCGCCTCCACCGAATATGGCCTTGGCCAGTTCGAGGCCAATCTTTTACACCATGACGACGCCCTTGCCGCCGCCGACCAGTGCCTGCTGTTGCGCCGCGCGGTGAGGGGCGCGGCGGCGCGCCATGGGCTTAAGGCCACCTTCATGGCCAAGCCCTATCTCGATGATGCCGGCAACGGCATGCACGTCAACCTCTCGCTTGGCCATCGGAATGGCGGCAATGTCTTTTACGCCAAGGACGGGATGAGCGCCGTGATGCGCCACGCCATCGGCGGCCTGCAGGCGGCCTTGGCCGAATCGGTGGCCATCTTCGCCCCCAACCGCAACGCCTATCGCCGCTATGGCGCCAATCTTTTCGTGCCCGTCAACCGGCACTGGGGCATCGGCAACCGGTCGGTTGCTTTTCGGGCGATCCTGGGAAGCCCGGCCGCCCAGCGCATCGAGCACCGCTTCGGCGCGGCCGACGCCAACCCCTATCTTGCCCTCGCCGCCATCATCGCCGGCGTGCTCCACGGCCTTGACGGCGCGCTCGACCCAGGCCCGCCGATGACCGGCAACGCCAGCGCCGCGCTCGACCCCGACTTGCCCTTCGACTTCGACGCCGCCCTTGGCCGCATGGCGGCGGGCGACATCCTTGCCAACGTCATGGCGGATTATGTCGGCTATTATGTCGATGCCAAGCGGCGCGAGCTCGCCAAGCTGCGCCGCCCCATTCCGCCGCTGGAGCACCGCTGGTATCTTTAAGTGGCATCTTTAAGGAAAACCCCCATGCGCATGAGGCCGCCCATCGAGGATATCCGCGCTTGGCTCACCGAGCGGCAGATCGACGACATCGAATGCATCGTCCCCGACATGGCGGGGCTGGGCCGGGGCAAATCCCTGCCGCGCCGCCAGTTCGTCGACGCCCTCGCCTCGCGGGAGCTGTGGATTCCGGAATCGGTGCTTGCCGTCACCGTCCATGGCGAGATTATTTTCAACCGCCATATCGCGGAAACGGAAAAGGACCTGCGCCTGGTTCCCGACCTTGACACCTTGCGCCCGACCCCGTGGCAGGCCGACCCCACGGCCTCGGTGTTGTGCGACGTGGTGGGCGAGGACGACAGGCCGGCGAGCTACGCCCCGCGCCAGCTTCTGCGCCATGTGGTGGCCCTTTACGAGCGCCAGGGCTGGCGCCCCATCGTCGCCCCGGAATTCGAATTCTACCTCATCGCCAAATTCTCCCGCTCGGTCGAGACCCCGCGCCCGCCCACCGGCCGTTCGGGGCGGCAGGAGTTCGGCCAGGAACCTTATTCGATCGACGGGGTCGATGAGTTCGGCCCCCTGTTTGACAAGCTTTACGCCTATTGCGAGCTGCAGGAAATCGACATCGCCACCATCATCCAGGAGGAAGGCGCGGCGCAGTACGAAATCAACATCATGCACGGCCCGGCGCTCGCCGTCGCCGACCAGTCCTTCCAGTTCAAGCGCCTGGTGCGCCAGGTGGCGATGCAGCACGACATGTTCGCTTCCTTCATGGCCAAGCCCTACCCCGAGGACGTGGGCAGCGCCATGCACATCCACCAGAGCGTCATCGACATCGCCACCGGCCGCAACATCTTCGCCGATGAAGACGGCGCCGATTCCGCGTTGTTCAAGCATTATATCGGCGGCTTGCAGAAATACCTCCCGCAAGCGATGCCGCTGATGGCGCCCTTCGTGAATTCCTATCGCCGCTTCGTTTCCGGCATGTCGGCCCCCACCAATGTCCGCTGGGGGCGGGAGAACCGCACCGTCGGCTTGCGCGTCCCCCGTTCCGACCCGCGCGGCCGGCGGGTGGAAAACCGCCTCGCCGGCTCCGACGTCAACCCCTATCTCGCCATCGCCGCCTCGCTGGTCTGCGGCTATCTCGGGATGATGGAAAAGGCCGAGCCGACCCCGGAGACGACGAATAAGGGCTATGAGGAAAATTCCGACGCCTTGCCCAAGCATTATCTTGAAGGCTTGCGCCTGCTGGACCGCTGCGCCCCCTTGCGGGAGATTTTGGGAGATCCCTTCATCGACATCTTCATCAGCATCAAGCAGGCGGAATATCTCGACTATTCAAGCGTCCTCTCCCCTTGGGAAGTGCGCCATCTGATGGTGAGTGTTTGAAAATCCATTAGGTGCTTAAAAAGCGCTGGCGCGTGCCTTCCAGCACCACGGCGGTGAGCCGCCCGCTCATATAAGCGCCGGTGTCGATGCCGATGCGGTTGGCGCGCACCACCGGCTGGTCGGCGATGGTGTGGCCATGGACCACCACCTTGCCATGGTCGGCGCCACTTGAAAGGAAGGGCTCGCGAATCCAGAGAAGGTCGTCAAGGTCTTGGGCGGCGAGCGCGATGCCCGGCCGCACCCCGGCATGGCAAAAGAAATAATCGCCTGCTTGATGGCTGTAGACAAGGTTCTTGAGGAAGCGCAGATGCGCCGGGGGCAAGGCCGCCCGCAAGGCCTGACGCAGCGCCGCAAGCCCCCACCCTTCCGGCATTTCGACGCCATAGCTCGCCAAGGTCTCGCGCCCGCCATAATCGAGCCAGGCCATGGCCTCGGGCGCGTCGGCGAGAAAGTCGAGCATCGCCTGCTCGTGATTGCCCATGAGAAAACACGGCTGCCAGGAGGGCGCCTTACTCAAGGCGATGAGGCGGTCGAGCACCGCCGCCGATTGGCCCCCGCGGTCCACATAATCGCCGATGAAAACATGGGCAAGAGCGCCCCGCCAGCCGGCGGCATCGGCGGCGATCATCGCCAAAAGGCGCGCCAGCAAATCGTCCCGGCCGTGGATATCGCCGATGGCGTAGATCCTGAGCCCCGGTGGAACCTTAGCCGGCGCTGCCTGCAAGGCAGCCGCCCGCTTGGCCCGTAATTTTTCAATGACACGGCGCACGTCTTTGCCCTGGCTCAGCCGAATCCACCTTTGCCCTCACTGTGCCATTCCCCGCATCGTGACGCAAAAGCCACGCTTTCCAGCATGCCCCTGTCCCATAATGGAACGGACGCAGGCTAAAAGACCCCTTCCTATCTAAAATTAAAATCAAATTCCGCCCGCATATTAGCAGTCCTTTTACAGTCGCGGCGCCACATTTGCCTCTACGCGCTGCGACAACCGGCCTTGCCGTCGTCCGGCGCGTTGTGCCGGCTTTCATCATCAAGCGCCGGTTAAGGTTAAGGGCGACAAACAAGAACGAGATAAGAATTAGGAGCAACTCATGAACGTTCGCAAGGGTACCTGGGTGCCGGCAGCCTTGGTGGCGACCGCATTGGCTTTATCCTCGGTGTCCGCCAAGCCGGCGGCGGCCGACGATATGGATGACTGGAAACGCAAGGTGGCCCAGCTGGTGGGCAAGAATCAAGGCTACCCCCGTTCGGCGCAAGTGCGCCGCATCGAAGGCAGCGCGCAAGTCAAGGTGGTGGTCGACGGCAGCGGCACCATCGCCAGTTACGAGCTGGTCCAGTCCACCGAGCATGCCGTGCTCGATCAGGAAGTGGAAAAGCTGATGACCAAGATCAACCCCTTGCCGGCGCCGCCGACCCCGGAAGGCATCACCCTGGTTCTGCCGCTCACCTGGAAGCTGGAATAGCCCTTGCCGCCGACCGGTGTCGGCTTCTTGCATCGATGCCGCCGTCGCGCGACGTGCGCCTGCACGTTTCGCATGCATATTTCAATTGACAGGGTAGGGCCGGCTCCCTAGGGTGCGCCGCTCGTGAAATTCGTCGTCCGCCTTGGGGCGGATGTTAGGTCTGCCTGGAGGCGGGACATGAAGATCAAGAACTCGTTGAAATCGCTCAAGAACCGGCATCGCGACTGCCGCGTGATCCGGCGTAAAGGCCGGGTCTATGTGATCAACAAGACCAATCGGCGCTTCAAGGCCCGCCAGGGCTAAAGCAGGCCTTTAGGGTTCAGGTTGGCCGCGCTGGTAAACGACTGGCGCGGCCATTGCTTTTTATCAAGGCTGCCCCATGTCCGCCGTGCCCACCGCCGTCATCTTCGATATCGGCAATGTGCTGGTCCGCTGGGATCCCCGTTATCTTTACGAAAAAGTAGTCGCCGATCCCGCGGTCCTTGAGGATTTGCTGGCCCATGTCGTCACCCTCGACTGGCACAGCGCGCACGATGCCGGGCTGCCGATGGCGGAAGGGGTGCGCCAGCGGACCGCCGCTTATCCCCACTATGGCGCGCTCATCGCTCTTTTTCAGTCCCGCTGGTTCGAGACCATCGGACCGGTCATCGACGGCAGCGTCGCGCTGCTGAAGCGCTTGCACGCCCAAGGGACGGCGCTTTACGCGCTCACCAATTTTTCCGCCGAGACCTATCCGGAATTTGCCCGCCGCTACCCGTTCATGGCGCTTTTCCGCGACGTGCTGGTCTCCGGCGAAGTGGGCATGATCAAGCCGGACCCGCGCATCTTCGCGCTCGCCGCCGCGCGCTTCGCCACGCGGCCGCACGAGACGCTCTTCATCGACGACCGCACAGCCAATGTCGCCGCCGCTACCGCCATGGGCTTCCATGCCCATCTGTTTACCGACCCGGAAACCCTGGAGGCGGCGCTAGCCACTTTTGGCCTGGTCTAGCTCATTGCCCTGCAGCCAGGTGATTTTAAGGACATTGGTCGAGCCCGGCGTGCCGAAGGGCACGCCGGCGGTGATGACGATGCGGTCGCCGCCGCTAGCAAGCCGCGAGCGCAAGGCCATGCGCTTGGCCTTGCCGACCATTTCCTCGAAACTCGAAACATCCTTGGTGTGGATGCAGTGAAGGCCCCAGACAAGGCCCAGCCGGCGCGCCGTTTCCAGCTTGGGGGTCAAGGCGATGACCGGCACCGCCGGCCGCTCCCGCGCCGCCCGCCGCGCGGTCGAGCCGGAGGTGGTGAAGGTGACGATCGCTTTTGCCCCGACGGTGGCGACCACCTGGCGCGCCGCCGCGCTGATGGCGTCCTCGGCGGTGCGCTCGGGCACCGCGTGCTCGTCCTCGCGCAGCCGGTGATAGCCAGCGTCGCTCTCGATGCGGCGGGCGATGGCGTCCATCATCCGCACTGCCTCGACGGGGTATTGGCCCACCGCCGATTCCGCCGACAGCATGACCGCGTCGGCCCCTTCATAGACGGCATTGGCGACGTCCGAGACCTCGGCCCTGGTCGGCGCCGGGCTGGCAACCATCGATTCGAGCATTTGCGTCGCCACCACCACCATCTTGCCGCGGGCGCGGGCGGCGGCGATGATCGCCTTTTGCACCGGCGGCACTTCCGGCATGGGGAGCTCGACGCCAAGGTCGCCGCGCGCCACCATGACGGCGTCGGCCTGGTCGAGGATTTCATCGAGGCGGGTGAGCGCCGCCGGTTTTTCGATTTTTGCGAGAACCCCGGCCCGCCCGGCGACGATCTTGCGCACCTCCGCCACATCCTCGGGCCGCTGCACGAAGGAAAGGGCGATCCAATCGGCCTTTTGCTCGAGGGCGAATTCGAGGTCGCGGCGGTCCTTTTCCGTCAAGGCGGCCAAGGGCAGCACTGCGCCGGGCACGTTGACCCCCTTGCGGTCCGAGAGCGTTCCCCCCACCACCACCCTAGAGATGGCGCGCCCGGCCTCCAATTTTTCAACCTTAAGGCGGATCCGCCCATCGTCAAGGAGCAATATGGCGCCGTCGCTGAGCGCGCTGAAGATTTCCGGGTGTGGCAGATTGACCCTTTTCGCCGTCCCCGGGCTGGGGTCAAGGTCGAGGACGAAGCGCGCCCCTTCCTTCAAGGCGACGGGGCCATCAGCGAAGCGGCCAATCCTGAGCTTGGGGCCTTGCAGGTCGGCTAAAATGGTCTGCGGCCGGCCCAGCTTTTTCTCCAGCGCCCGAATCGCGGCGATGGCGCGCGCCTTGTCCTCATAGTCGCCATGGCTCATATTGATGCGGAAGACATCGACGCCGGCCTCGAATAAAGCGCGGATCATCTCCGGCGCGACGCTGGCGGGGCCCAAGGTGGCGATGATGCGGACCTTGCGGTGGCGGGGTTCGAAGGTGGGCACGAAGGACTCGCTTGCAAACGGTTGTTGAGTCGGGCTTTGCCTGTTTATACACAATCCTGCGGCCAAGGGAATCGTCCTTGGCGGAAAACGAGGGGCCGATGACCGACACATCCATCGAGCGTGACTTGGAGGCGGCGGTGTTCCGCCGTCTGGTGCGTCATTTGCGCCAACGCGGCGACGTGCAGAACATCGATCTCATGGGCCATGCCGGTTTTTGCCGCAACTGCCTTGCCGACTGGTATCGGGAAGCGGCGGGGCAAGCGGGCATCGACCTCAGCCGCGAGGCCGCCCGCGAGCGCATCTACGGCATGCCTTACGAAGACTATAAGGCGCGTTACCAGAGCGAGGCGACGCCAGAACAGCTTGCCCGCATGCAAGCGAGCATCGCCAAGAACCGATGAGCCTTGCCATCGCCAGCGCCAGGCAATAGGGTCCCGCCCACGTCATCAAACAGCCAAGAAGGACCATCCATGGCAAGCGTCGGCGGTGTCGCTGGGCATATCCTGCGTTCTTTCATCGAGCGTATCGAGCGACTGGAAGAAGACAAAAAGGGCCTGCAAGACGACATCCGCGACGTCTACAAGGAAGCCAAGATGGCGGGCTTTGACCCCAAGATCATGCGCCAGGTGATCCGCCTGCGCAAATTGGACCGCCAGGACCGGGAGGAGATGGAATATCTCCTCGACACCTATTTGCGGGCGATCGAGGGAGGAGCAGCGGCCAAGGCCGATGAAGACGCCGCGTGACGCGGCAGGCCGGCGGCTTCAAAAACGATCGGCCAGTCAAGAAGCGCTGCCGCCACCTTGGCCGCGAGACGGGCGTCGCCGGTGGTGAGGAACCGCACCCCTCCGGTGGCGCGGTCGCAGGCGCGCAAGCGCTGATGGCGCGCAAGATAGTCCTTGAGCGCTGCGGCGACGATCCGCGGCTGGGAAATGATGGCCGTGCCGCGCGGCAGGTGGCGGCGAAACACCTCTTCCACCAGGGGGAAATGGGTGCAGCCTAGAAGCACCGCGTCAAGCGGCGCGCCGGCAAGCCTGGCCAGCAGACTTGCCGCCGCCTCGCCGATGAGGGCGTCCACCAACGCCGGCGGCGCATGGCCTTCGATGGCGCCGACCAGGTCGGGCACGGCTATTTGGATGACGCGGGTGCGCGGCGCGCGTTTCGCCACCTCCTCGACATAAGCTCCCGCTTCCACCGTCTTGGGGGTGGCGAAAATGGCGACGGTGCGCGCCGGACCGGCCTTGCCAGGCCGCGCTTTCATGTGCCAGGCAAGGCCCGATATCGCTTCGACCGTGGGCACCAGGACGCCCAATACCCGGTGATCGGGCGCCGCGTTCGCAAGCCAGTTTTGCTGGATGCTGCGCAAGGCGACGGCGGCCGCCGTATTGCAGGCGAGGATCACCAGTTGGCAGCCCTGGGCGAAAAGACAGGCCACCGCCTCCCTCGTCAAGGCGACGATGTCGCCATTGTCGCGCTGGCCGTAGGGCGCGCGGGCGTGATCGCCAAAATAAAGGAAGGCTTCCTCCGGCAATGCCGCCATGGCGGCGCGCAGAATCGTGAGGCCGCCAGAGCCCGAATCGAAAACACCAATCATCGACGCCGTCAGCTGATGCCGTTATGGGGCGAACCGGTGGGGTGAGAATGCGTCGGAATTACGGCGCCGGAGCCCCTATCGGGATCCCTCTCGGCGTCCGCGTCGCCATCGAGGTTGAGCTCGGCCACCTTGCGATAGAGCGTCGAGCGGCCGATGCCGAGGCGGCGGGCCACTTCCGACATATGCCCCTTATAGCGCGCCATGGCGCGGCGGATGACTTCCGCTTCCACCTCGCTCAGCGAGCGGATATGGCCGTCCTTATCGAACAGGGCGAGGCCGCCGACGACATGGGTCTCGCCAGGGGCCGCGCCAGCGCCGGGCGCGGCCTGGTCGGCGGTGAAGACGGCGCCGCCGGTCTGCAACTGCACCTGGGGGAAATCCGCGACCGTCAGCACTTCATGGTCGCTCAGCACCACGGCGCGGAAGATGGCGTTTTGCAACTGCCGGACATTGCCCGGCCATTCATAGTTCTGCAGCAGCTCCATGGCGCCGGGCTCGATGTCTTTGACCGCGATGTTTTCCGCCTTGGAAATGCGGGCGATGAAGTGCTTGACCAGCGACGGGATATCCTCGCGCCGGCGCCGCAAGGGCGGGATGCGCACCGGAAAGACGTTCAGCCGGTAATAGAGATCCTCGCGGAATTCTCCGGCGCTCACCTGCCGCGCCAGGTCGCGGTTGGTGGCGGAGATGACGCGCACATCGACCTTCACCGTCTCGCGCCCGCCGATGGCCTCGACCTCGCTTTCCTGCAGCACCCGCAACAGCTTGACCTGGGTATCGAGTGGCAGCTCGCCGATTTCATCGAGAAAAATGGTGCCTTTATTGGCTTCGACGAATTTACCCACATGACGCTCGCTGGCGCCGGTGAAGGCCCCTTTTTCATGGCCGAAAAGGATGCTTTCCACGAGATTGGCGGGGATGGCGCCGCAATTGACGGTGATGAAGGGCCCGCGCGCGCGCGCGCTCGACGCTTGGATCGCCCGCGCGAACAGCTCCTTGCCGACGCCCGATTCCCCTTCCACCAGGACAGGGATGTTGGACGCCGCCGCCTTGCGGGCGACGGCGACCGCCGCTTTCATCGCCTCGCTCGCCCCCACCAGTTCGGAAAATTGCAGCGTCTCGTCGATTTTTTCCGTGAGCGGGCGCAATTCGCCGGTCAGCTCCTGGGCCTCGAGGACGTTGCGAATGGCGGTGCGGATGCGCTCGGCCGAAGCGGGCTTGACCAGAAAATCGCTGGCCCCGGCACGCATCGAATCGACGACGTTGGAAATGCTGGAATGCGCGGTCAGAACAATGCACGGCAAGTCCGGGTGCTTCGGCTTGATGCGCTTCAACACGTCAAGACCGCTGATGCGCGGCATCGACAGGTCAAGAATGACGAGGTCAACACCCGACGCATCGGGCTTGGACAAGATATCGATCGCCTCCTGCCCATTGACCGCATAGCGGGTTTGGTAGCCCTCCCGCTCGGTGACCGCGCCGATGACGCGGAGCTGGGTCGCTTCATCGTCGACGATTAATATGGTCTGCGTCATCGCTGCCTTCGCTAGAAAATTCCGTGCCGTGCTTGGGATAAGCAGACGTATCATTACGAGACAATTGTTAAGAATTGGACAAAAGCAAGGCGCGCCATAAATTATGGGTCCGGGCGCATGATTAAAGAGGTCCCAGGTGGACGAGGAAAACCGTTTGGCGGGCCGCATGCGCCGCTATGCCGGCCTGGCTGGCGCTCTGGGCGGCATCGCCGCGCGCGCCGCTGGCGGGCAGCTTTTGGGTCGGCGCCGCTCCGACGCGGCGCTGGCCGCCGATTTGCGGGCGGCTTTGGGGGGGCTTAAGGGCCCGGCGATGAAGGTGGCGCAGCTTCTTGCCACCATTCCCGACGCCCTGCCCGCCGACTATGCCCGGGAATTTACGCAATTGCAGGCCCAGGCGCCAGCCATGGGATGGCCCTTCGTCAAACGGCGCATGGGCGCTGAATTGGGCCCCGATTGGCAAGCCCGCTTTGCTTATTTCGAGCACAGCGCCGCCGCCGCCGCCTCGCTGGGCCAGGTTCACAGGGCGCGGAGCCTGGAAGGCGCGGACCTTGCCGTCAAGCTGCAATATCCCGACATGGCCTCGGTCATCGAGGCGGACTTGCGTCAGCTGGGCCTCGTGCTCGGCCTCTTTCGGCGCCACGACCCGTCCATCGACACCCGCGAGGTCGCCGCCGAAATCGCCGCCCGGCTGCGCGAGGAACTGGATTATGCCTTGGAAGCTAAGCATATGGCGCTGTACCGTCATATGCTGGCGGAGACGCCGCACATCCATGTCCCGGAGCCGCTGCCTTCCTTAAGCACTAACCGTCTTCTTACCATGACCTGGCTGGAAGGCCGGCCCTTGCTTAGCCTATCTGCCGCCGATGAAGCGACGCGCAACCACATCGCCGCCACGCTTTTTCGCGCCTGGTATGTGCCTTTTCACCATTTCGGCGTCATCCACGGCGACCCGCATCTGGGCAACTACACGCTGGCCGATGACTTCAGCCTCAACCTTCTCGATTTCGGCTGCGTGCGCATCTTCGCCCCGGCATTCGTCGGCGGCGTCATCGACCTTTACCACGCTTTGCGCGACAATGACGCGGCGCTGGCGGTTCACGCCTACGAGACCTGGGGCTTCAGGAAGCTGTCAAAGCCGCTGATCGAGACCCTCAACATCTGGGCGGCATTCCTTTACGGGCCGCTCCTCGAAGACCGCCCGCGCCTCATCGCCGCCACCGACAAGCTTGGGCTTTACGGCCGGGAGCAGGCGATGAAGGTGCGGCGCCGGCTGCAGGCGCTGGGCCCCATCACCCCGCCGCGCGAATTCGTCTTCATGGACCGGGCCGCCATCGGCCTTGGCGGGGTGTTCGCGCGCCTGCAAGCGCGGGTCAACTGGCACCGCCTGTTCGAGGAGATCATCGCCGGCTTTGCCGCCGATACCCTGCGAACGCGCCAAAGCCAGGCGCTTGAACGCGCCGGCCTCCCTCCCGAGATCCAGGATAAGGCAGGCACGGCTAGTGGTCCACTTTTCCCAAACGGATAAATCCATCCGTTGGAATCGCACCATTAGAGTTGGTTATTCGCCAGCGTTTCCCGCACACGCGGGGATGAACCAATGGGATCATTGATTGTTAAGGTCGTGACTATTATATTGTGGAAACTGGCGCGCGCGACACGGTGAATCTCCCGGCCGTAGTCGGCTCAAGGACGCAAATTCCTGACGCTGACGTGATGTGGGGGAAGTGGGAGTCCCCACCGCGCGTCGGCTGCGGAAGCAGCCAATTGATCGATCCAGAAACATGGCGCTTCCAGTTTGTGCCGCCTTCGCCGCCGCCATCATGAGCAAACAATCACGGCTGGAGGGGCTTCCCCTCCCCCTCAAGCCAGGCTAAGGCACGCAACAGCGCCTCAGCGACCGGCCCCGCCGTCCAGCCCAGGGCGGCGCGCGCCTTGTCGCTTTCCACCCGCCAGCCGTGCTTGGCAAGGCGCACCCCCTCGACCGTGGCCACGGGCGCCCGCTTGGTGAAACGCGCCATCCCTTGCGCCACGCCCGCGCTTAAGCGGGCAAGGGAGTAAGGAATTTGACGCCGGGGCATCGGCCGCCCGAGATGGCGCGCCAGAAAGTCAAGGAGCCGCGCCATCGGCCAATCCTCGCCGCCGATGAGGAAGCGTTCGCCAGCGCGCGCCTTCTCCGCCGCCAGGATATGGGCCGCCGCCACATCCTCGACCGGCACCAAGTTCAAGGTGGTGGCAAGATAAGCCGGCGGCGGGCGGCGGGCGAACAGCGCCAGCATGGCGGTGGGCGCGGTCATCGCGTCATCCCCGGGGCCCACCGGCACGGTGGGATAAAGGCTGATGGCGCCGGCGTCCCGCGCCGCCTTATCCGCGCGGTGTTTCGACCGGCTATAGGGCCCCGCCATGGCGGCCAGGGGCGGGGACGGCGCGTCTTCCCGCAAGGGAACATCGCTTGCCTCATCCCAGCCGCGCAAAATGACTTCGCTCGAGGTGACGATGACCCGCGCCGCCCCCGCGCGGCGCGCCGCATCGAGGACGAGGCGGGTGCCCTGATGGTTGACCCGCTCGAAATCATCGCGGTTACGGCGCCACAAGTGAGCGATGGCAGCGAGGTGATAGACCGTTTCGACCCCTTGCATCGCCGCCGCCAACGCGCGGTCATCGAGGATCGAGCCCTCCCGCGCGTCAACCCCCGCGGGAAAAAGGCGCGGGCTGGCGGCGGGATCGAGCACCCGCACCGTCGTCCCCCGGGCGTGCAACTGGCGCACCAGATGGCGGCCGATGAAGCCGGCGCCGCCGGTGACGAGCGCTGTGCTCATGACGCCTCCCCTTCCCGGCACAGGCCAAGGCCCCAGTCATAGGCGGCGCCCACCAGCAGCCAGCCGCCAAGCCGCGCCGCCACGGTGGCGCCGGCAGGAAGGCGCGCGCCGTCCAGCGGCAATCGCTCCACCACGCCGCTCGCCGGGTCGATGGCAAGGATCAGGCTCCTCGCCGCGTCCCGCGCCTTGGGGTTGGCGCGAAAGCGGGCATAGCCGAACAAACTGGGGAACGCCGCAGCGTAAAGCGTGCCATCGGGCCCGACGCTCAAATTGTCCGGCGCTCCGGGCAAGGCGATGCGTCCCTTGAGCCGGCCTTCGCTATCCAAGCGATAGACAGCCGTATCGCGGGTCGCCGCGACGAAAATCTCATCGCCCATGATGGCGATCCCGTTGGCGAAGGCGATTCGGCCGCGGAGTGTGCGCAAACCCGCCCCGTCCCAGCGCTGCAGGCTGCCGGTGGCAAGGCCAAGGACCGCCTCCAGCTTTTGCCTTAGGCCGCCGCAGGCCGCCCGGTCATTGGTGACAAGGACAGCGCCATCGGCGGCGAGCGCGAGGTCGTTGGCATGGCACAGCTCGGGGACGGCAAGCCGCGCCTCGCGCACCAGCCCTGAAGCGGTGATGCGAAAGCGGTCGATGGCGGCGGGCGAGGTTGCGCGATTGACCACCAGCAGGGCGTGCCCGCCCATCGCGTCGCGGCTCAAGGCGATGCCATGGGGCTTGATGGGGACCGAAGCGGCAAGCGGGGTTGCGACCAGCGTCTCCTGCTCGAGCGCCGTCACCGGCAAGGGGTAGATGGCCCCCAGTTTCTCGGCGCGCCGGTCATAGGCGGCCAGATAGGCAAGGCCCGCCGCGTCATCGATGGCGATATCCTCGACCCCCGTCACCGCTTCGCCGCGCACCGCGTCGATGAGGCGCGCATGGCGGCATTGCCAGGCCGCTTCGACCGGCGAAAGGGTCAAGCTGCTTGCGGCGGCGCATAGTCCCAGCGCGCGATATAGGGCGCCCATTCCCGCTCGATCCTTGCGATGAGGTCCGCCGGCAGGGCGAACGTGTTTTTCCGGTAATCCTTGACCTTTTCGAGATAGGCTTCGAAAGACGGTTTTGCCGTATCAAAGCCGGCAAGGCCCAGCCTATCGTAAACCTTGCCCATTTGCCCCACGGGATCGCTTTGCAGGTCTTCAAAGCGCAGCTCGACGAGCCTGTTTTCTGGCCAGTCCTTGGTCTGGGCCAGAAAGGCGTCCATCATCCGCCGGTAGGTGGAAAAGACGACGGCGTCGATATCCACATGGCCATAATCGGCCAGCGCGAACTCCCGCAATAAGGCGCGCCAGAAATTGCGCATCGAGACGAAGACCTTATAGGGATTGCGGTGGATGTGGATGAAGCCGGCCTCCGGCCACATCCGCCGCAGCAAAGCCGGCCGCGCGGTGTAGACCGGGTTTTTGATGACGAGCCGCCGCCCGCCCTGGTCCAAGGCAAGGCGCAGGTAAAGGTCGCTCAAGCAGCGCTGCCAGCCTTCGATGCGCGCTTGGGGCACGCCGTCGAAAAACACGCCAGCATCGAAGAATTCGTGGAACCGCCGGGGAAAATAAAGCGCGTGGTAAAAGGACAGCGGGGTCATGTTGGCAAGGGCGATCTCGTCTTCCTGCGGGCTGTCTTCCGCGACCGCGACATTGTCGATATAGCGGTGTTCGGGCAGGCTTTTTTTCAGCAGCGGGCGGCATAGCCGGCCAAGGCTCAAGACCTCCCAGGGCAGCCCCGCGGCGAAGGGGGAAACGGTGCCCCATTGCTTGTCCCGCGCCATCAGGTTGTAAAGATGGGTGGTGCCCGAGCGCCAATGGCCGAGGATGAAAACCGGCGGCGGGAAGGGCGTCTGGCGTCCCCGCCGCGCTTCCACATAGGCCCATTCGCTTAAAGTAAAGGGAAGGCGGCCCACGGCTGAAAAGAGGGCGATGGTGGCCTGGGCAAGGCCGCGGCGGCCGACGCCGCCGCGCGCCAGCACGGTGATCAAGGTCTTAAGGTCGGCCCCGCACAGGGGATGGGTCAAGCGCCGCGCCTCTGCCATCGGTGGTCAGCTCCAGGCTTTTTGCAAGCGCGGCTCATAGCCCAGGCGCGCGCGCAATGCAAAAAAAGCGCTAACCCGCGCTGTCGTCGCCGGCGGCCAGACGCTGGGCACGGTCTTCAAGGGCGGCGATGAGGCCCTCGGCGCCTTGATCGCGTAAAAGGGGAGCGAACTCGGCGCGGCGGCGGGCAAGCTCGGAGAATTTGCCATCGAGAAAAATGTCCATGATCGCCCAGCCATCGCCTGACGGGTTCATCAGATAATCGAGGCGCACCGCTTCGCCGTCGGCCTTCACCAATTGGCTGCGCACCAGCACCCGTCCGCCGCGCTGCGGCACGGTATCGAGGGTTTCGAAGCGCTGCCCCGAATAGCCGTGAAAGCGGGCGGCATAGTTGGCGAGGGTAAAATCGGCGAAGGCGGCGCTGACGCGCGCCTGCTGGGCCTCGTCGAACGCCTTCCAGGCGACTCCGGAAGCAAAACGCACCATGAAGGCAAAATCAAAGCTTTGGGCGACGATGGGGGCAAGGCTGTCCCGCCGCTGCTCATAGGACCAGGCGTCAGCGTTTTTCATGGCCGCAAGTAGCGCCTCGTGGAAACGCCCCACCACCATTTCGGGGCTATTTGCCGCCGTGGCATGGACAGGCGGGCCGGCAAATGCCAAAAACGCCATGATGATGCCGCTCAAGCGCTGGAAAAATCGCCGCCTCATGTGGATAACGCCTCCTCGATCGCCATGCCCATGCCCCCCTTAAGCCCTTTTGCCCGTCTCATGGGGCGCCTTGCCCTTGCCTGTCACCGCCATGCCTGGCCCTTGCTTATTGCCGTTTTCATCCTGAGCGCAGGATTAACCGTCTATGTCGCACGCACCCTCAGCGTGCATACCGATACCGACGAGATGATCGATCCCAGGCTTCCCTTTCGCCAGGTCTATCGCGCTTTCAACGAGGATTTCCCGCAAATCGCCGACAGCCTGGTCATCGTCATCCGGGCGCCCGTCCCCGAAGCGGCCGATGACGCGCGCGATCGCCTGGCCAAGGCCTTACGCGCCGATCCTCTCCATTTCAAGTCCGTCTACACCCCGGGGGCGGGGGCGTTTTTCGCCCGGAACGGGCTGTTGTTCCTCAGCGAGGAAGAACTGGAACGCCTCACCGACCGCTTGGCCAGCGCCCAGCCGGTTCTTGCCGCGATGGCGGAGGAGCCCAGCCTTGCCCGCTTTTTCGACCTGCTGCGCGAAGGCGTGGACAAACTGCGGGAAGGCGATGGAAACGCCAATAAAGGAACGCTTGACGTCGCTTTCGAAGCCCTCCTTCCGGTTTTCACCGCCTTCAACGAGGGCACTTCCCGCCCCCTTTCCTGGACGGCGATGTTCGACCCTGAAAACGCCGGCGATGGCGCAGCCGAACGCTTCATCATCGCCCAGCCGGTGCTGGATGCCGCCGGCCTTCACCCCGCCAAGGCGGCGCTCGACGCGGCGCGGACCGCCGCCGGGCAAGCCCTGCAAGGCATGGCGCAGCATGTCGAAATCGATTTCACCGGCAAGATCGCCCTCAATGCCGAGGAACTGAAGAGCGTCAGCGACGGCGCCGCCCTTGCCGGCATTTTATCGACCCTTTTGGTGGCGCTCATCCTGGGCCTTGGCCTGCGCTCCCTCAAGCTGGTGGCGGCGACTCTCTTGACCCTCCTCATCGGCCTTGTCTGGACCGCCGCTTTCGCCACCATGGCGATCGGCTATCTCAACATCATCTCGGTCGCCTTCGCGGTCCTTTTCATTGGCCTTGGCATCGACTTTGGCGTCCATTTCGCCTTGCGCTATAGCGAGGAGCGCACGAGCGGCAAATCCGCGCCTGACGCGCTTTTCCGCACCGCCTCGGGGACTGGCGCCGCCCTTGCCCTGTGCGCGCCCACCACCGCCCTTGCCTTCTTCGCCTTCGTCCCCACCGCCTATGTGGGCCTGGCGCAACTGGGGATCATCTCGGGCACCGGCATCTTCATTTCCCTGATCGCCTCCCTCACCCTGCTGCCGGCTTTCCTGCGCGTCCTTCCAGGCAAGACAAGCCGGCGCGCCGAGCCCGCCCATCAGGGCCTTGCCCGCGCCATCGAGCGCCATGGCCGGGGCATCACCATGACGGCGCTGGTCATTGGCCTTGCCGCCGCCTTTATCGCCACCAACGCCCGTTTCGACGCCGATCCCATCCGCCTCAAGGACCCTACCGCCCCTTCGGTCAAGGCCTATTACCGGCTGGTCGAGGATCGCGATGCCTCGCCCTACGCGGTGCAGGCGCTTGCCGGTTCGGCGGCGGAGGCCGATGCCCTGGCCGCCCAGCTCAAGGCCATGCCGGCGGTTCACCGCATCCTGCGGCTGGCCAGCTTCGTGCCCACTGGCCAGGAGGAAAAGCTCGCCCGGATCGATACGCTGGCCCTCCTCCTGACACCGGTCTTGCAAGGCGCCACGGCCTATGAGCCGCAAGCCAATCCCGCCGATGCCGAGGCCTTGCGCCGCCTCGCCGACAGCATCGCCGAATATGCCGTCAATGCCGGAAACGACGCGCCGGGTGAGCGCCTGGCGCACGCCCTTGGCCATTTCCTAAGCAAGAACCCCCTCACCCCAGCGCTGCTTGGCCAATTGCGCGCCGCCATCTTCGCCTATTGGCCCAAGGCGATGGCGGGGCTGGCCGACAGCATGGCGGCGGCGCCGGTGACGCTTGAAGATGTCCCCCAAGATATCGCCGAACGCTATGTCGCGGCGAATGGCAGCCATCGGATCGAGGTTTTTCCCGCAGGCGCGCCGCGCGATGAACGAGACCTTGAACGCTTCGTCGACACGATCGCCGCCGTCGCGCCGGTGGTCACCGGCAGCCCGGTGCAGATCGTCGGCGCTGGCAAGGTGGTGCGGGCCGCCATGCTCGAGGCGACCGCGCTCGCCGCCTTCCTCGTCGCCGGCTTTCTTTACTTGACGCTGCGCGATGTGCGCCAGGTTGGACTTATTCTTCTTCCCATCGCCCTCGCCGCAGCCTTGACCATCGCCGCTTCCGTGCTGCTTCCCCTGCCGTTCAACTTCGCCAATGTGATCGTCCTGCCCCTGCTCATCGGCCTTGGGGTGGACAGCGGCATCCACCTTGTGGCCCGCGCCCATGAAGGGGAAGGCCCGGATCTCCTCGCCACCTCGACGCCGCGCGCCGTCCTTCTTTCGGCGTTGACGACGCTGGCCTCTTTCGGCACCCTGGCGGTCTCCGCGCATCGGGGCACGGCAAGCATGGGCGAACTCCTTCTTATCGCCATATTTTTCACGCTTGTGTGCACCCTGGTGGTTCTGCCCGGCATGATCGCCTGGGTGGAGCAGCGTGCCCGCACAAAGAGTTGAGTTGCGTCAACGGGTTATCTCGCCCATCTGTGAGAAAATGGGGTGTTTGGGCGGCTGCGCACTGCGGTTTGTCTGCGTCGCGCCAAATACGGCAAGGGAGGAGCCCATGAGCGAGCGGCATTTCAACGGCATGCCCGCCGAGAAACGCATTCTCCTCGCCCAGCCCCGGGGGTTTTGCGCCGGCGTCGTGCGCGCCATCGACATCGTCGAGCGGGCGCTCGATAAATATGGCGCGCCGGTCTATGTGCGCCATGAAATCGTCCACAACAAAAGGGTGGTCGACGATTTGCGCCGCAAGGGGGCGATTTTCGTCGAGGAAGTGGACGAAATCCCGGCTGGCGCGGTCGCCATTTTCTCCGCCCATGGGGTGGCCCGCCGCGTCGTCAGCGCGGCCACAACGCGGGGACTTGCCGCGCTCGACGCCACCTGTCCACTGGTCGCCAAGGTCCATAAGGAAGGCCAGCGTTACGCGGCCCAGGGCTATGAAGTCATCCTCATCGGCCATGCCGGGCACCCGGAGGTCATTGGCACCCTCGGCCAGATCGATGGCGCCGTCCATCTTGTCGGCTCGCTCGACGATGTCGCCGCCCTGCGCGTCACTGATGCCGACAAGCTTGCCTATGTGACGCAAACGACGCTTTCGGTCGATGACACCCGCGACATCATCGAGGCCTTGAAAAAGCGCTTTCCCGCCATCGCCGGCCCAGATACCAAGGACATCTGCTATGCTACGCAAAACCGCCAGTCGGCGGTGCGCAAGCTGGCGGAAATAGCCGATGTCATCCTGGTGATCGGCGCCAAGAATTCCTCCAATTCCAACCGTTTGCGCGAGATCGGCGCGGAAATGCAGCGCCCGTCCTATTTGCTGGACGATGCCGCGCTTCTTGACCCCGCCTGGCTTGTCGGGGCGAGCAGCGTCGGCATCACCGCTGGCGCTTCCGCCCCCGAGGCGCTGGTCGAGGAATTGATTGACCGGCTGCGCGGCTTTGGCTTTAACGCCGTCGAAACCCTCGACGGCATTGTCGAGAACGTCCGTTTCAACCTGCCGCCGCAATTGCGCGACGCGGCGCGTGCTGGTTGATGCTTGAGATTTGAACGAAGAAGGATTGAACCGGTGGGTGTTCCCTTAATCCAGCAGATCCGTGTCGGCGCCTATGTCTTCAAGCAAAGGCTGAAGGGCAACAAGCGCTATCCCCTGGTCCTGATGCTCGAGCCCCTGTTCCGCTGCAACCTCTCCTGCGCCGGCTGCGGCAAGATCGATTACCCCGCGCCCATTCTCAACCAGCGCTTGTCGGTGGCGGATTGCCTGGCGGCGGTCGATGAATGCGGCGCGCCGATGGTCGCCATTCCCGGGGGCGAGCCGCTGTTGCACAAGGATATCGGCGCCATCGTCGCCGGCATCATCGCCCGCAGGAAATTCGTGTCGCTGTGCACCAACGCGCTGCTTTTGGAAAAAAAGCTGCACCTCTTCCAGCCCTCGCCCTATCTCTTCTTTTCCGTCCATCTCGACGGCTTGCGCGAGGAGCATGACAAGGCGGTGTGCCAGGAAGGCGTCTTCGACCGCGCGGTGCGCGCCATCAAAATCGCCCACGACAAGGGCTTTAGGGTCAATGTCAACGCCACCATTTTCGATGGCGCGGCGCCGGAGCGCGTCGCCGCCTTCCTCGATTTCGCGAAGGCAATCGGGGTCGGCGTCACCATTTCGCCGGGCTATGCCTATGAGCGCGCCCCCGACCAGGCGCATTTCCTCACCCGGCGCAAGACCAAGGAATTGTTCCGCGATATCTTCCGCTTAGGAAAGGGCAAGAAGTGGACGCTCAACCATTCCGCCCTTTACCTTGATTTCCTCGCCGGCAATCGCAGCTACCAATGCACCCCCTGGGGCATGCCGACGCGCAATGTCTTCGGCTGGCAAAAGCCCTGCTATCTTATCGGCGAAGGCTATGTCGGCTCGTTCAGGGAGCTGATGGAGACCACTGATTGGGACAGCTACGGCACCGGAAACTACGAAAAATGCGCCAATTGCATGGCCCATTGCGGCTATGAGCCCACGGCGGTTCTCGACGCGGTCTACCGCCCCCTCGAGGCTTTCAAGGTCGCCCGCAAGGGGGTTCGCACCGAAGGGCCGATGGCCCCGGAAATCCCCCTCGCCCGGCAGCGCCCGGCGCAATATCACTTCGAGGACCATGTCAAAAAGGCGCTCGATGACATCGCCAGCAATCCGTCACAGGCCGAAGCGGGGCAAGCCGTCACGTCCGACGCGGCCTAGCGTCCGCTTCGCCTTGGCCATATTGCGGGCGAGGCGGATAAGGCCCGGCAAGTGTTGTGGGCGGCGCAAAAGCGCGCCCAAGGTCCGCGGCGCGTTGCCGGCAAGCGCTGCCGCCGGCAGGTCCTGGTGCGCGGGGTCGATGATGACGCGCAAGGCGATGAAGGGAACGCCGGCGGAATTAGCGAAGCTGGCGATTGGGTGGCTTTCCATATCCACCGCCACGGCGTGGCTGGCGCGGTAAAGGGTGGCTTTTTCCCTTGCCGTCGTCACCACTCTGGCGCTCGTCACCAGGGGGCCGATGCTGGCGGGAGAGGCAAGCCCGAACGCGGCGTCGAGCCAGCGTCTGTCCGCCAAGGCGCGCGGCGCGCCCTGGCTTAACAGCACTTCGGGCAGCACCAGGTCGCCGGGCTTGAGGGTAGGGTCGAGCCCCCCCGCGACGCCGAAGCTCAAGAGCCCGTCAACCCCTTCCGCCATCAAGTCGGCGGCCATCTGCGCCGCGCGTTCGCCATCCATGCCGGCGCAGCGCAAAAGCGGACGCGCGGCCTCCTCGAGCGCCTCGCTACAGGCCTTGATGAGGGCGTGCTCCTGGGCAATGCCGGTGACGATGCCGATGCGCCCGGTCATGCGTCCTGCCTTTCCCCATGCCCTGGCAGGAAAGGCGCCTGAGCCAGAAAAAAAACCTGCATTACATGCCCCAAGCGACGGTCTTGGCATTGCCCCGCTTCAAATTGCGGTAGCGGGCGAGCGCCCAGAGCGGGAAATAAGCGCTGTAACCGTGATAGCGCAGGTAAAAGACCCGGGGGAAGCCGACGGCGGTGAACCAGGGCTCGGCCCACTTGCCCTTGTCGACCTTGCCTTGCATGAGGTAGCGCACGCCGCGCGCCACCGCCGGATGGTCGACCTCGCCCGCCGCCATCAGCCCCAACAGGGCCCAGGCGGTCTGCGAGGGCGTCGATTGCTTCGCCGTGCCACGCTTGTCGCGCCAATAGGTAGCGCCGTCCTCGCCCCAGCCGCCGTCCGGCTGCTGGAAGGCAAGGAGATAGTCCACCGCGCGGCGGACCATGGGGTCGTCCGCGGCAAGCCCAAGGGCATTCAAGGCGCACAGCACCGACCAGGTGCCATAGACATAGTTGGTGCCCCAGCGGCCGAACCAGCTGCCATCGGCTTCCTGCTCGGCGCGCAAATAAGCGAGCCCGCGCGCCACCGCCGGATGGTCCAGGCCATGGCCTAGCTGGGCTAGGAAAGACAGGCAGCGCGCCGAAACGTCGGCGGTCGGCGGGTCGAGGAGCGCGCCATGGTCGGCGAAGGGGATGTTGTTGAGGAAGTCGGCGTTGTTGTCGATGTCGAAGGCGCCCCAGCCGCCATTGGATGACTGCATGCCCAATATCCACGCCTCGGCCCGCTCGATGGCGGCAGTATATTGCCCATCGCCGCTGCGGTGCAGCGCCATGGCGACCACCGCGGTGTCATCGACGTCGGGGTAATAGTCGTTGGCGTATTGGAAGGCCCAGCCGCCCGGCGGCACATCGGGCGCCTGCCACGACCAGTCGCCCTTGACGTTTAAAATCTGCTTGGCCTTGAGCCAGGCGCAGGCGCGGGCCGCGTTCTCGCCCGCCGCGCCGCCGGCCTCCATCATGGCATGGGCGCTAAGGCCGGTGTCCCAGATCGGCGAGACGCAAGGCTGGACATAGCTTTCGCCAGCGCGCTTAACCACGAGCTTTTGCAAGGCCCGCTTGGCGGTCACCAGCTGCGGGTGGTCTTTGGCATAGCCAGCCGCCTCCATCGCCATCACTGCATTCACCATCGCGGGGAAGATCGCGCCCAGGCCATCCTCGCCGTTCAAGCGTTCGAGAAAAAAGTCGAAGGCGCGGGCGATGGCCTGTTGCCGGCTGGCCTTGGGAAAATAGGGCTCGGCCATGCGTAAAAGCTTGTCCAGGCCTAGAAAAAACCGCCCCCACAGCCTGCCCGTGGGGTTCACATGCCAGGTCTTGACCGCTTCCGGCGGGGTCTTGAAAAGCTCCCTTACATGAACGCCGCGGGGGTTCCTCGCCGCCGGCTTCAAGGCCGCCAGCACCAGCAAGGGGGCGATCACCGTGCGCGACCAGTAGGAAAATTTTCCCATATGGACGGGGAACCAGCCCGGCATCAGCATCAGCTCCACCGGCATCACCGGCACCGCCCGCCAGGGCACCTGGGCAAAGAGGGCAAGGGCATAGCGGGTGAAGACATTGGCCTTCTCCGCGCCGCCCAGGCGCAAAATCGCTTCCCGCGCCCGGGCCATGTGGGACGCGCCCTCATCATCGCCGGCAAGCTTCAAGGCATAATAGGCCTTGACGCTGGCCGACAGGTCGGCCTCCCCCCGATGGAACAGCGGCCAGCCGCCATGGTCTTCCTGGATGCGCCGCAAATAGCGGGCAAGGTCGGCCTCGAGGGCGGGGTCGCGCTCATCAAGATAATGCATCAAGAGGATATATTCGGCCGGGATGGTGGCGTCGGCCTCCAATTCGAATACCCAATGGCCGTCGGCCTGCTGGCGCTGGGATAAGCCAGCGGATGCCTCCGCGATGCGCGCCTCCACCTGCGCCAGCAAATCTTCTTCCCGGTTTGCCGCGTGAAGGGCGTCAGCCATCGCCCCTTCCGAGTGAGCCATCAGCTATTTCCTCCGCGCCCGTTCGCCCAGTCCGGCGGCAGGGGGCGCTGCGTGAGCATTGCAAAACACATCTCGGCGGCTTTGTAGCCGGAACGCACCGAACCCTCAATGGTCGCCGGCAATCCGGTCGCCGTCCAATCACCCGCCAGCATGAGGTTGGCCAGCGGCGACAGGGCATGGGGGCGGCGCGCTTCGTTCGCTGGCGATTGCAGGAAGGTCGCGCGCTTTTCCTTCACCACCCGCGCCGGCGGCATTTCAGCCGCAGGCAAGTCCAATGCCGGGGCGATTTCCCGCCACACCCGCATCGCCAGGGCCTCGCTCTCCCAATCCGCCACCGCCTCGGCGGCCGAGATGGTGACAGAAGCGACGCTCCCACGCAGGAAAAGCCACTGGGCAAGACCGCCGACAAGGCCAAGAAAGGGCGCTTCCCAAGTGGGACTGGGCGCCGTCGGGAGGCGATAATGGAGGTTGACGATGGGCACGGCGCCTTCCGGCACCGGCAACTCGGGCAGCAATTCCCGCGCCCCCTCGGGGGCGACGGCGAGGATGGCCATGTCGGTGTCCGCCAGCGCCACCCGTTCCTCGCCCAGCCGCAAGGCGGCAAGCGCCCCCGCCCTTGTCTCAAAGGCGGTTATCCGCTGGCCAAGGCGGATGTCCACCCCTTTCTTGTGAAGATAACGCAAGGCGGGATGGGCAAAGCTTTCGGAAAGGCCGGCGCGGGCGATGCGCGGCAGACAGAAGTCGGCGCCCTTCAGCACCGTTTCGCGCAACACGGCGGCGAGCAGGCGGGCGCTCGCCACCTTAGGCTCCGCATTGAGGACGGCGATGCACAAGGGCGCCACCAAGGGGGCCTGGAGGCGGTGGCCGGCGGCCACATAGTCGGCCACCGTCTCCCCGCCGCGCGCCAGGGCCATCAGGGCGAGCGGGAGATAATCGCTGGCGCGGCTTCCCGGCACCCGGGCGCGGGCATCGAACACCCAGGTCGGCCAGCGGCCTTGGTTGAAGCGGATGGTCCAGGAGGCGCCCGTCATCATGTCGATGAAGGGAAAAACCGCTTCGTCGGGGCCGATGAGGCTGTCGAGGGCGTCGATGCTGGCCAACAATGACATGGCCGCCCAATTGCCCGACAGCAGCAGATGATTGCCATTGTCGATGACCATGTCCAACTGCTTGTCATGGTAGGAGCGGGCCCGCCCCCCGGCCTGCGGGGAGCGCTCGTAAAGGCTGACCGGCACCCCCTTTTCGCTGAGCCGCACGGCGGCGGCGAGGCCCGAGAGGCCAGCGCCGATGACATGCACCCGGGCCACCTTTAAAAAACCCCGTGCCGCACGGCGATGGCGAGCTTGGCGAGGGTGTCGGACACGCGTGTCAAGGGGCCGTGCCGGGTTTCAGCGCGCCAGTTTCGCGCGGCAAGCCGCCTTAACGCGCGATGATAGACTTCCATCATGACGATGGCGGGGCGCATAGGCTGCCGGTCGGCATGGGCGAGCGCCTTTCTCGCCGCGGCGAATTCGGCTTCGGCTCGCGCCCCCAAGGCGGCGCATGCCGCCGGCAGCTGCGGGTGGCAAGCAGCGGCGTTGGCGTCGTCGGTGGGAACGCCATGGGCGACCAGCACTTCCCGGGGAAGGTAAAGCCGGCCCATGCGGGCGTCGTCCGGGATGTCGCGCAAGATGTTGGTGAGCTGCAAGGCAAGCCCCAGATGGTTGGCCACCTTTGTCCCCGCTTCGCCCGGCTCGCCATAGATGCGCACGCACAAGCGCCCGACGGCGCACGCCACCCGGTCGCAATAATAAAGGAGCGCCTCCAGCGAAGGGGCGCGGATGGGACCATCGGCGTCCATTTCCATGCCTTCGATGATGGCGAGGAAATCCTCGCATTTAAGGCCATAGCGGGCGACCGGCCCGGCAAGCGCGCGGGTGACCGGATGGCGCGCTTCGCCGGCGTAAAGGCGGACGATTTCCCGGCGCCATTCAGCCAATCCCTGGCGCTTGGCTTGGGCATCAAGATTGGCCGCGTCGGCGATGTCGTCGACTTCCCGGCAAAAGGCGTAGACCGCGAAATTGGCCTCGCGGCGGGGGCGCGCCAGCAGACGCATGGCCCAGAAGAAGGAGGTGCCCGAACGCGCCACCACCGCGCGCACATAGTCGCGCGGCGCCATCTCAAGGGAAAGATTGGCTGCGGTCATGCCGCCTTAGTCGCCCATGGTCGTGGCAAGGTCAAGGCATGGCGAGAGCCTGGGCCTTAATGGCCAAGCCGGTCGCTGGAGCGATGAGAGCGCCGGCCCTTCCAGCCGGCATCGCGCCTTCGCCAGTGGGGCCCGGCGGCGAGCGAGAAAAGGCCGGGCCCGAGCATGGCTCAACGGGGCCCCAGGACGCCTTTGAGGGCGCACCATAAGGCCTCTCCCTTTCCCAGCACCACCCGCTGGGCAAGGGGGTCGCGGCGGCGCAAATGGCTTACCAGGCGCTCTGCGATGCGCAGGATGACCCGTGATTCATTGGCCAGGCGCCAGCTTGCAAGCCGGCGGGGAAGCTGCGCCGCTTGGACAAGCAGCGCGTCCGTTTGTTGAAGGCAGTGGTCGATGACCTGGCGCAAGGCGGGGGTAAGGCTGGCGCCCGCCAAATCGGCCTCCCGCGCCCCTGCCGCCGCCATCCAGTCCCGCGGCAAATAGATGCGGTCGAGGGCGCGCTTGTCATCGCCGCAGTCCTGTACATGGTTGATCACCTGCAAGGCGTTGCACAGGGCGTCCGAGAAGGGGTAAAGGCCGGGATCCTCGCCATGGATATCAAGGAGATAGCGCCCCACCGGGGCGGCGGAACGGTCGCAATAGGCGATGAGGTCGGACCAGCTGTCATAGCGGGTCTTGACCGCGTCCTGGCGGAAGGCGGAGATCAGGTCCTCGCCATGGCGCGTCGTCACCCCCAAGACGGCGAGGCTTTGCCGCAGCGCGTGGGCCTTGGCGAAAGCCGGCGCGTCATTGCGGCCCAAAAGCGCCGCCGCAAAACCATCAAGGCGCGCGATCTTGTCGGCGGCGGCAAGACGAGGATTGTCGGCGATATCGTCGACTGCCCGGGCAAAGGCGTAGAAAACCGCCACATGCGGCCTCAGCCGCGCTGGCAGGAGGATGGAGCCGACGGGAAAATTCTCGTCCCCCGCGCCCTTGCCGGAAGGGGTTTCCGCCTCAGGGCAAGGGCCGGTCATGGCGCCGCCCCTTCCTCGTCATAGTCGGGAAGCTGGGGCAGGCCAGCATCGCCATTGGCGATCTCGGCGCGCCGGTTCTGGATATAGAAGCTGCGCAAGGCCGCGTAATAGTCGAGCGAGGAAGTCTTGATCTCGTCGAGATTCTCGATGTTTTGCGCCAAGTCATCGATGCCATCGAGGCTGCGCCGGGCCAAGGTGAGCTCGCCCGCGTCCGTCTCGCGCGCCACCCAGAAGACGGGGTCCATGACGATGGTGCCGGCAAGGCCAACCCCGTCGCGCAGGCTAGAAGGCCCGAGGACGGGAAGCACCAGATATGCCCCCTCGCCCACCCCCCAGACCGCCAGGGTCTGGCCGAAATCCTCGTCGTGAAAGGCAAGCCCCAACCGCGCCGCGGGGTCGAACAGGCCGCCGAGCCCCAGGGTCGAGTTGACGAGAAAACGCCTCAGCGTCACCCCGGCGCGCGCCCCCTCTCCTTGCAACAGGTCATTGGCGAGGATGACCGGACCCTTCAGATTGCGCAGCGCGCTGCGCACGCCGGCGCGGATGGGCCCAGGCAGGACGGTGCGGTAGGTCTTGGCGACAGGGCGCAGGATCACCTGCTCCACCACCTGGTTGAAATGGAAGGTGGCGCGGTTGAGCCGTTCCATCGGGTCCTTAACATCGCCGCCAGCCGATGGCGCGGGCGTCGCGCAGGCGCCGAGCCCAAAAAACAATCCCGCCGCGGCCATGGCGCGCTTTTTTGACCGGCCAAGCTTCATGGCGCGGCACATTGGCATAGCCGGCCGGGCGACGCCATGAAATCTTGTCGTTTCCGCTATTCAAATCCGTATAAGCGGCGGGCGTGACTTTCGCCGCCAATATCAGTAGGTAGAGGCGAATCGTCGACGAGGAATTTAGCCGTCATGCCAAGCGAGACCGTCAGTCCGCGCCGCCGCTGGGGCTGCGCCATAGCCGCGAGCGTGGCGGTGGGAGCATTGCTTGCCCTGTTGGCGGCCTATAAGTTCATCGTCGCGCCAATGATGATCGGCAAATTCCTCGCCGCGCAACAGCCGCCACCGGTCACCATTTCGACCGCCCTTGCCGAGGCCAGGGCATGGCAGCCCAGCTTGCATGCGGTGGGCAGCGCGGTGGCGGTAAAAGGCGTCGATATCACCACCGAGGCCCCCGGCATCATCGCCGAAATTTTATTCCAATCCGGCGAGGAGGTGATGCAAGGGGCGCCGCTGGTGCGGCTCAACGACGCCGTCGAGCAGGCGGACTTGCAGCAGAACCTCGCCCTGCTTAAGGACGCCACCTTGCAGCTCGAGCGCACCCGTTCGCTTGCCAGCCGCGGCAATATCTCGCAGTCGGCGCTCGACTCGGCCCAGGCGCAGCGGGATCAAGCGATCGCCGCGGTCGAGCGCACCCGCGCCCTCATCGCGCAAAAAAACATCAAGGCGCCCTTTGCCGGACGCCTTGGCGTGCGCCTGGTGAGCTTGGGGCAATATGTTTCGTCCGGGACCGCGGTCGTCACCTTGCAGGCGCTCGATCCCCTGTTCGTCAACTTCACCCTGCCCGAGCAGGCCATTGCCCAGGTGGCGGAGGGGCAGGCCGTCGAGGCAAGGGTGGACGCCTATCCCGACAGGCTGTTCAGCGGCACCATCACCGCCATCGACGCCAAGGTCGAGGCCACCACCCGCAACCTCCTTATTCAAGCGACCCTTGCCAATCCGGACAAACGGCTGGTGCCCGGGATGTTCGCCGCCGTCCGAGTGCTGGCGGGCGCGCCGCGGCAAGCCATCACCATCCCCGAGACCGCGGTCAGCTTCAGCCTTTACGGCGATTCCGTCTATGTCGTTAAGCCGGCGGCGAGCGATGGCACGCGCGCCGTCGAGCGGCGCAATGTGCGGGTGGGCGAACGCCAGGATGGCGCCATCGCCATCCTCGCCGGCCTTGCCGCGGGCGAGGAGGTGGTGACCGTCGGCCAGATCAAGCTGCGCCCCGGCATGGCGGTCGCCATCGACAACACGGCGCCGCTGGTGCCGCCGCCACAGCGGCCCAGGCTCTAGGCAAAACACCATGGCGCAGGCCCTCACCCGCAGCTTCACCGACCTTTTCATCCGCCGCCCGGTGCTGGCGACGGTGGTCAGCCTCATCATCCTCATCGTCGGCGGCCAGGCGGCGCTCAACCTTTCGGTGCGGCAATTTCCCGAGCTCACCAAGACCACCATCACTGTGTCCACCTCTTACCCGGGCGCCGACGCCGAATTGATGCAGGGCTTCATCACCACCCCCATCCAGCAGGCGGTGGCGTCGACCGAAGGGGTCGATATCATCACCTCGTCCTCGCGCTTCCAGACCAGCCTGGTGACCCTCGAGCTGCGCCTCAACGCCGATGGCGACAAGGCGCTCACCGACGTCTTGACCAAGCTCAACCAGGTGCGCAACATCCTGCCGCGCGAGGCCAACGACCCGGTGGTCACCAAGTCGACGGGCGAGGATTTCGCCCTCATGTATATCGACTATCGCTCCGACGTGATGACCCCGTCGCAGATCACCGAATACCTGACGCGGGTGGTCCAGCCAGCCTTGCAGACCATCAAGGACGTGGGCCGGGCGCAGATCCTGGGGGCCAAGACCTTTTCCATGCGGCTGTGGCTCGACCCCCAGCGGATGGCGGCGCTTGGCATCACCGCCAGCGACATCAACGCCGCGATCCGCGACAATAATTTCATCTCCGCCGCCGGGCGCATCAAGGGCGACTTCATCCAGATCCCGGTGAAGGCGGAAACCGACCTTAAATCGGTGGAGGCCTTCGCCGACCTCGTCATCGCCGAGCGGGGCGGCACCATGATCCGCATGCGCGACATCGGCGAGGTGGAGCTTGCCTCCCGGACCGCCGATTTCGGTTCCTATTCCTCGGGCAAGAAGGCGATTTTCCTCGCCATCTACCCAACCCCGGGAGCCAACCCGCTCGAGGTCTCGGACCGGGTGCGCGCCGCTTACCCGGCCATCAAGGCCAATTTCCCGCCCGGCCTCGAAAGCGACCTCAGCTATGATGCCAGCGACTATATCCGCGAGGCGATCCGGGAGGTGCTCGCAACCATCTTGGAAGCGGCCCTCATCGTCATCGTCGTCATCTTCCTTTTCCTCGGCAGCGTGCGCGCCACCATCATTCCCATCGTCACCATTCCCTTGAGCCTGGTTGGCGTCATGGTCCTGTTGGCGGCGCTGGGCTATTCCATCAACCTTTTGACCCTCCTTGCCCTGGTGCTGGCCATCGGCCTCGTCGTCGACGACGCCATCGTCGTCCTCGAAAACATCCACCGCCATGTGGAGGCCGGCATGGAACCGATCGACGCCGCTCTCGTCGGCGCGCGCGAGATCACCCTGCCGGTCATCGCCATGACCATCACCCTTGCCGCCGTCTACGCGCCCATCGGTTTTTTGGGAGGCCTTACCGGCGCCCTGTTCCGCGAGTTCGCCTTCACCCTTGCCGGCGCGGTCGTCGTCTCCGGCGTCATCGCGCTCACCCTTTCGCCGATGATGGCCTCGCGCCTCATCCGGCCGGAGGAGACGCGCAGTGGGCGGCTGCGCCAGGCGATGCACGCCGTCGATCGCCTGATCGGCCGCTGGCGCCGCGCCTATGAAAGGCGTCTTGCCAAAGTGTTGGAAGTGCGCCCGGCGATGTTCATCCTCGCCCTTGGCCTCATCCTCGCTTCGGTTTTCATGTTCATGACCGCGAAACGGGAGCTGGCGCCGACGGAGGACGGCGGCGTCGCCTTCATGGTGATCGAAGGCCCCGCCACCGCCAATCTCGACTATATGGAGCACTATGTGGAAATGCTGGCGCCGATCTATGCCAGCTTTCCGGAATCCTTCGGCTATTTCCTGGTGATCGGCCGCGGCGATGCTGGCAACACCAACAGCGGCTTTGCCGGCATGCTGCTGAAGCCCTGGGCCGAGCGGGCACGCAAGGTGGACGCTATTTTGCCGGAATTGCAAGCCAAGCTCGCCACCGTGCCCGGCATCCAGGTCTTCGCCTTCAACATGCCATCCTTGCCCGGCTCTTCCGGCGGGCCGCCGGTGCAGTTCGTGGTCAAGACCACCGCCGACTATCCATCATTGCTCGCCGTGATGGACCGCTTGCGCCAAGCGGCGAACGAGAGCGGCATGTTCATCTTCACCAATGTCGACTTGCGTTTCGACACCCCGCAATTGCGCGTCGCCATCGACCATGCCAAGGCCAATCAGCTCGGCGTCAAGATGGCGGATATCGGCACAGCCTTATCGACCATGCTGGGCGGCAATTTCGTCAACCGCTTCGCCGTCGAGGGGCGCAGCTACGAGGTCATTCCCCAGGCGCCGCGGGCCTTTCGCCTGTCACCCGACTGGCTGGCGCGTTATCAGGTGCGCACCGCGAGCGGCGCCATGGTGCCGCTCTCCACCGTTGTCAGCCTGCGTCAGGAGGTGGAGCCCAACGCCCTTGCCCAGTTCCAGCAGTTGAACGCCGCGACCTTGTCGGCGGCGCCTTTTCCCGGGCGCACCCAAGGCGAGGCCCTTGCCTTCCTTGCTGCGAAAGCCCGGGAAATCCTGCCCGAGGGCTATAGCACCGACGTGCAAGGGGAAAGCCGGCAATATGTCCAGGAAGGCGCTTCGCTCGCCGTTACCTTCGGCTTTGCCCTCGTCATCATCTTCCTGGTGCTCGCCGCCCAGTTCGAAAGCTGGCGCGATCCCATCATCATCCTGATGACCGTGCCGTTGTCGATTTTCGGCGCGCTTCTGCCCGTCACCTTTGGCCTGGCCTCCCTCAACATCTATACCCAGGTGGGGCTGGTGACGCTCATCGGCCTCATATCCAAGCACGGCATCTTGATGGTGGAATTCGCCAACCGCTTGCAGCAACGCGAAGGGCTCAATCGCCGCCAGGCCATCGTGCGCGCCGCCGGGGTGCGGCTGCGCCCCATCCTGATGACCACGGCGGCAATGGTGATGGGGGTGGTGCCGCTCCTCCTTGCCACCGGCGCCGGCGCGGCGAGCCGTCTTCATATCGGCATCGTCATCGCCGCCGGCATGACCATTGGCACCCTGTTCACCCTCTATGTGGTGCCCGCCGTCTATAGCATCCTTGGCGAGCGGCACTTCGAGCGCCACCGGCGGCAAGCGGCGGCACCAGGCCTTGCGCTTCACAGTGAATAATTTTTCGACCCGGTTCCAACCTGGCCATTGCAAAATTTGCAATCGGTTGCAAATCGCCCGCCGTCGTGCTAGCGCTTCCCTCCATAACAAGAGACGGCGCTATCGCCAGCGCGGCGACATCGCGTCGGAGCGGACATAGGGGCGCGTGAGGGGAGGGGCATCGATGGAGTTCGCAGCGGCGCGTCTTGCCCCCTTGGACATCGCGGTCATCACCGGTTACGCCGTCGTCGTCATCGCCATCGGCCTTCTCGCCGGGCGGCGGCAAGCCGACGCCAAGGACTTCTTCCTGGCCTCGCGCGCCGCGTCCTGGCCGGTCATCGGCCTTGCCCTCCTTGCTTCCAATATTTCCTCATCGACCCTGGTGGGGCTTGCCGGAGCCGCTTATGCCATTGGCATCTCGGTCTATAATTACGAATGGATGGCGGCGATCATCCTGGCGTTCTTCTGCCTTTTTGTCCTGCCCTTCATCCTGCGCTCGCAAGTCTACACCATGCCGGAGTTCCTGGAGCGGCGCTATGACGGGCGGGCGCGCACCTATTTTTCCGCGCTCACCCTGTTCCTCAACATCGTCGTCGATACCGCCGGCACGCTTTACGGCGGCTCGCTCATCTTCAAGCTCATCCTGCCGCAGGTGCCGTTGTGGCAGATCGTCCTTGCCCTCGCCTTGAGCGCCGGCGTCTACACCATCGCCGGGGGCCTTAAGGCGGTCTTGTACACCGAGACGGTACAGGCGGTGATCCTCTTGGGCGGGTCGATGCTGATCAGCCTTTTCGCCTTCGCCAAGGCCGGCGGCTGGGAGGCGGTGATGGCTGGGGTCGACCCCGCCAAGCTCAGCCTCATTCGCCCCTTGGGCGACCCGGGCGTTCCCTGGCTGGGGCTTGTCACCGGCGTTCCCCTCCTCGGCTTTTACTTCTGGTGCACCAACCAGTTCATGGTCCAGCGGGTGCTGTCGGCGAAATCCCTCGACCATGGCCGCTGGGGCAGCCTGTTCGCCGGGCTCCTCAAGCTGCCGGTGCTTTTCCTGATGGTGCTCCCCGGCACTGCCGCCATCCTGCTTTACCCCACGCTCGACAATCCCGACATGGTCTATCCCACGCTCATCTTCGACCTTTTGCCGGTCGGCGTCATCGGCCTCGTCATCGCCGGCTTTCTTGCCGCCATCATGTCCTCGATCGCCTCCACCTTCAATTCGGCGGCGACCCTTTTCACCATGGACTTCGTTCGCCGCTGGCGGCCCGATATTTCAAGCCATGGCCTGGTGCGCGTCGGCCGCCTCACCACCCTCAGCTTCATGATCCTCGCCATCCTATGGGCGCCGCAGATCGAGCGCTTCGGCTCGCTGTGGCAGTATCTGCAAGCCATCCTCGCCTATGCCGTGCCGCCGATCGTCGCCTTGTTCCTGATCGGGCTTTTCTGGCCCCGCGCCAACGCCCGGGGCGCGGTGGCGGCGCTTGGCGCCGGCTTTTTCAGCGGCTTCGTCATGTTCATCGGCAATGTGGTGCTCGGCTGGTACGATCTGCATTTTCTCTATGTGGCGAGCATCCTTTTTGTCGTTGCCAGCGGCGCCCTGGTGCTCGGCAGCCTGGCGGCGCCGCCGCCGCCAGCGGCAAAAATCCAGGCGCTGGTCTGGAGCAAGGCCTTCTTCGCCGAGGAAAGCGCCGCGCTCGCGGGCCATCCCTGGTACAAGAACTACCGCATTCTCGCCCTTATCCTCACCGGGCTTGCCGCCGCCTTGGTTTACGCCTTTCGCTAAAGTCCCGGCCTTAGAGACCGTCAGCATCGCGCGCCGCTCGCCTACCGTCTCGCAATCGAGACTAACGCCAATGACCGCATCGGCGCCGCGTGCCTGTGCTTGCGCGACCATTTCCGAAAGCCCCATTTCACGCGGTCCCGGAGAAGCGGGGCGGTGGTGACGAGCATGGGAGCCCCCCTAATTTAAGAGCGCGCGGGAAATGATGACGCGCATGATCTGGTTGGTGCCCTCGAGGATTTGATGCACCCGCAAGTCGCGCCAAAAGCGCTCGACCGGATAGTCCTTAAGATAGCCATAGCCGCCATGGAGCTGGAGCGCGTCGTTGACCACTTTCGACCCGGTATCGGTGGCGAGACGCTTGGCCATGGCGGCGAACTTGGTCTTGTCGGGCGCCCCTTCGCTCACCTTCAAGGCGGCGATGTAAAGCAGCGCCCGGGCCGCCTCCAACTCGGTCGCCATGTCGGCGAGCATGAACTGGGTGTTCTGGAAATCGGCGATCGCCTTGCCGAACTGGCGGCGTTCTTTCACATAAGCGATCGCGTCATCGAGGCAGCGCTGGGCGCCGCCCAGGCTGCACGCCCCGATATTGAGCCGCCCGCCGTCAAGGCCGGCCATGGCGATTTTGAATCCCTCGCCTTCCTCACCCACGAGATTGTCGGCGGGCACCCTGGCGTTGTCGAAATTGACCATCGCCGTGGGCTGGGAACGCCAGCCCAATTTACGTTCATTGGCGCCGAAGGACACGCCCGGAGTATCGGCCTCCACCACCAGGCAGGAAATGCCCTTGGGCCCAGCCTCGCCGGTGCGCGCCATCACCACCATGATCTCGTTTGCGCCAGCCCCCGAGATGAAGGCCTTGGCGCCGTTCAGCACATAATGGCCGCCTTCGCGCGCCGCCCGTGTCTTCAGCGCCGCGGCGTCGGAGCCGGCGTCCGGTTCGGTGAGGCAATAGCTTGCCAGATGCTCCATGGTGACGAGTTTTGGCAAATAGCGGGCCTTCACCGTCGCCGAGCCAAACTGGTCGATCATCCACGACGCCATGTTATGGATCGAGATGAAGGCGGAGGTCGAGGGACAGCCATAGGCCATCGCTTCCATGATGAGCGCGGCTTCCAGGCGGCCAAGACCGATCCCGCCAGCGGCTTCGGAGACGTAGATCGCCCCGAAGCCGAGAGTGGCGGCTTTGCTTATCGTCTCGCGCGGAAAATGCTGGCTCTCGTCCCAGGCCGCAGCATGGGGCGTGATGTGCTCTTGAGTGAACTTGCGCGCCATGTCCTGGATGGCGCGCTGCTCCTCGGTCAGACGGTAATCCATGCTCTCTCTTATCCTTCAAGCCTTTCTACATATCTTGCCGCGACCCTAGCGAAAAGCGCGGGGTTGCGGCAAAAAAATCGTCAGCCAAGGCTTTACGCCTGGCCTTTGCCGGCCTGCTGTGTTAGCCCGAGGCCTCGTCTGTGCCCCGTGATCCTGCTGGCGCCTTGGCGCCTTCGCCAGTTTCACCCAATCAAGACATACGCCTAAAACCGTAGATTTTAAAATCATGGAGAAACCAGCGATGACCAAGGCCAAGATGGGCGATACCGTCCGCATTCATTACACCGGCACGCTGAGCGACGGCACCCAATTCGATTCTTCCGCAGGCCGCGCGCCCTTGGAGTTCACCCTCGGCGCGGGCAACATCATTTCCGGCCTTGAGCGGGAAATCGTCGGCATGGAGGTGGGGGCCAAGAATTCCGTTTCCATCGCCGCCGCGGACGCCTATGGCCCGCATCAGGCGGAAGCGGTGCAGGAGGTCGCGCGCGACCAGATCCCCGCGCATATCCCGCTCAGCCTGGGCAGCCAGTTGCAAGCCTCGACGCCCGATGGCCAGCGCGTGAGCCTGACGGTCGTCGGCTTGACCGAGGACATGGTGACCGTCGACGCCAATCACCCCCTGGCGGGCAAAGACCTTATGTTCGAGGTCGAGCTTTTAGAAATCGTCTGACCCGGCCTTGCCGTCTATCCCGCATGGTCGTGGCGGTAAAGGCCGTAAACCAGGGCCAAGGTGCCGATAAACATCCACAACGGCCCGAGGATCCACAGCGCCAGCGGCAAGGCCAGGTAAAAGCCCCGCATGCCCACCGTATAATGGTTGGCGCCGCGCTCGAGATGGCGCAAGGCCACCGCCTCGATGGGCTCGCGCGCGCCTTCCTGCGGCGTGTTGATGGCGAGGGCCGCGTAATTATAGTGGCGGATGGCGATCGAGAAGGCGAAAAAGCTGACGAGGAAATTCACCACCAACAGCATCAGCTTGGCGGTGAGGAGCTTCTCGCTTAGATCCCCCCACAGGTTCACCAGATGAACCAGCGAGGACACCCGGTCCGACGCCATCAGGAACGACAGCATGCCGATCGCCAGCAGAATCGCCGAGGAGGCAAGGAAGCTCGCCGACTGCGACCAGTTGCGCAAGGTCTGAACCGCGAGAATGTCCTTATGGCCGGCCACCATGTCCTTGACCCAGGCGCGGCGCAGCAGCCGGGCCTCGCCAATGGCGGTGCGCCAGGGCTGGCGCTTGAGCTCGCGCAGGAAAACGGCGTGATAGACGAGAAGCACCAGCGCCGCGCCCGAGACCAGCGCGGCCTCGATCGCCAAGTTGGACGGAGACGGTGGCGCCATGCCCATGCCCTTTCGCCCGCTGCGGCCTCTCCTGCAATCATGGCGATCTTGCAGCTTTCGTCCAGCGCTATCAACGCCGAGCCTCCCGCGGACGCGGCTCAACCTTAGTGTGGTGGATTTGAAGTTCGTTCCATTATTGGGGCCCGCCGGTAAACGAACGTCAAATCCAAAACCACACTCGATTCAATAGATTGCTAGTGTCCTTGCGAATCGTAAGTTCGCGCGGTCGCGCGCCCCCGAATAGAGCGAACTTACGATTCGGGACACTAGCCGCAACCCCTCAAGCGGGGGGCTTGGCGAGACCCCGCCGCCATGTTTTTATTGCCCGCGGGATAGAACAATAAGGAGGCCGGGCCATGAGCTTGCGCACGCCGCTTTGCGACCTTTTACAGATCGACCACCCCATCATGCTCGCCGGCATGGGGGGCGTTTCTTATGCCGAGGTCACCGCCGCCGTTTCCAACGCCGGCGGCTTCGGCACCCTGGGGATGGCGGGGCTTGGCGTTGCCGACATCGCGGCGCAAGTGAAAAAGGTCAAAGACCTGACCGACAAGCCATTCGGCCTCGACCTCCTCGCCGCCCTTCCCGACACCCTCGAAAAGACCGCCGACATCATCATCGATGAAGGTGTCGCCGCCTTCATCTCCGGCCTTGGCGTGCCGTTCAACATCAAGGACAAGCTGCAAGCCGCCGGGGTCAAGGTGATGAACGTGTGCGGCACCGTGCGCCACGCGCAAAAGGCCGATGCCGCAGGGCTCGATGCCGTCATCGCCCAAGGCACCGAAGGCGGCGGCCATACCGGCAAGGTGGCGGCAATGGCGCTGGTCCCTCAGGTGGTGGACGCCGTCTCCATCCCGGTGGTCGCCGCCGGCGGCGTCGTCGATGGCCGCGGTCTTGCCGCGGCGCTCGCCTTGGGCGCGGCTGGCGTGTGGGTCGGCACCCGCTTCATCGCTTGCGCCGAGGCCCATGCCGGCGAACTTTACAAGCAGGCGGTCCTCACCGCGCGCGACGAGGACACCATCGTCACCCGCTGCTACACGGGCAAGACCATGCGCACCAAAGTCAACGCCTATGTGCGGGACTGGGAAGCCCGGCCGCAGGACATCAAGGGTTTCCCCGAGCAGGTCATGATTTCCGCCGCGGCCGGAGTCATGGGCGGCATCGCCGGGCAGATCGAAGGGCTCGACCCCGAGCGGTCCTGCCTTGCCATGGGACAGGGCGCCGGCGCGGTCCACGAAATTCTCCCCGCGCGCGAGATCATCGCCAACATGCTGGCCGAGGCCGCCGACGTCATCGCCCGCATGGGTAGCCTGGTGAAAAGCGCGTCCTAGTGGTGCGATTCCAACGGATGGTTCCCATCTGTTGGAGAAATCGCACCACAGATTCACTAACTTAAGTGGTCCACTTTTCCCAAACGGATGGATTTATCCGTTTGGGGCAGACCACTAGAGCACGCTCATCTCAATCAGAATCGGTGAACGTGCTCTAAGTCTGCGCCCCCCCAAGACGGGCTTCAAACCCAAAACCACATGGGCTTCAATTGGTCTTGGCGAGCGCGACCTCGCCAAGGCCAAGGGCGCGCAAAGGCGCCTCGATCTTGGCCCGGTCGCCCACCACCAGCCAGATCAGCTTGTCGGGCTGGATCACCTCGCGGGCGGCGGCGCGCACATCGTCCAGGCCAAGGGCGCGGAAACGCGCCGTGAGGCTGGCTTGATAATCGAGCGGACGATCGAACTGGCTGTTGGCCAGCAAGGCGCCGAGCACCGCGCCCGAGGTCTCGAACTGTCCGGGCAGGCTGCGCACCGCGTTGTTGACTACCCGGACCATCTCCGCCTCGGTGGCTGGTTTGGCGCTGGTGAAGGCTTTCAATTCCTTGATGAGCTCGGCCAGGGAATCCGCCGTCCGGTCGGTTTGCACCGGCGCATAGACGAGATAGGGGCGCTGGCCGCGGGCGTTTTGCAGCAAGGTTAAGGCGCCATAGGCCCAGCCCTTGTCCTCGCGCAAGTTCATGTTGACGCGGGCGGTGAACTGACCGCCGATGACGTCATTCATCGCTTCAATGGCGATATTGTTGTCCGCCCCGGTGGGCGGCGCCACATGGCCGGCGAGGATGAGGGATTGCGGCGAACCGGGCCTATCGACGATGAGGATACGCCCCACCGCCGGCAAGGCGACCTCGCCGATGTTCTTTGCGCCCTTGGGCGATGAGGGCGCTTGCCAATCGCCCAAGGCTTTTTCAAGCAGCGGCTTGATCTCCGCCATGGTGGTGGCGCCAACGACGAAAACACGGGCGTTGTCCGGACGCAGCCAGCGGCTCTGGAAGGCAAGAAGGTCGTCGCGGGCAATCGCTTGCACCGAGGCTTCGGTACCGCTGCCGGTGAAGGGAATGCCATAGGCATGGCCGGCTCCATAGAGGAGCGGCGGCAGCTCGCGCAGGGCAATGCCGACCGGCTGGGCCTTTTCCTGGGCGATCTGAGCCAAGCGCAGCTGGCGCAGCCGTTCGAGCTCGGCTTTGTCGAAGATGGGGTTGCGCACGATATCGGCCCACAGGTCGATGGCGGCGCCGAGATTTTCCTTCAGCGCATTCAGCGACACGCTCGAGGTGTCGAGATTGGAGCTGGCGGTGATCTGCGCCCCCAGCCGCTCCTGCTCTTCGCTGATTTGCAAGGCATTGCGCTTGCGCGTGCCTTCGTCCAGCATCGCCATGGCAAAGCTCGCGGTTCCCAGCCTGGCACCCTGATCGGCGGCATAGCCGGCGTCGAACTGGATGGCGATTTGGACGACGGGCACGGCGTGGCGTTCGGCCAGCACCACCTCGATGCCATTGGCAAGCTTGTCGGTCGCTAGGGACGGGAAGCTGAGGTCAGGCGTGCCTTCGACCGCTGGCATGGCGCTGCGGTCAGCGCCCGTCGCGGCGGCGGTGAACGCGCCAAAAGGCAGCACGGTCAGTTGATAATAGCCCTTGCTCAGCCATTGGCCGGCCGCCGCCTTCACGTCCGCTGGCGTTGCCGCCTCGATCCAGTCAAGGGCTTTAAGGATGAAATTGGGGTCGCCGGCATAAAGCGCGCCTTCGGCCAGGGCCACCGCCTTGCCGCCGAAGCCGCCCACCTGCTCCAGGCCGCGGATGATGGTGGCGTTGATGGTGGTGGCGCCACGCTCAAGCTCGCTTTTGCTGGGCCCCTTGGCGAGAAAATCGCCAAGGATGCGATCGAGGCGGGCCTCGACCGTTGCCGGCTCGACGCCTTTTTTGACATCGATCTCGATGGTGAAGATGCTGGCAAGCTCGTGCTCCTCGATGCTGGCGTCGACCGCGGTGGCGAGCTGGCTGTCGTAGACGAGATCCTTGTAAAGCCGCGAGCTTTTCCCCATGGAGAGCGCCCGCGCGGCAAGCTCGAGGCGCACATAATCCTGCGTCGTGCGGCCCGGCATCGTCCAGGCGCGATAGATGCGGGCATTGGGCACCCGGTCCTGCATCACCTCGCGGGTGCTGGTCGCGCGCTCCGGCACCCAGGCCTTCAACTGGCGCAAGGGGGGACCGGCGGGGATGTCGCCGAAATATTTCTCCGCCAGCGGCCGCGCGGTGGCCGCGTCGATATCGCCGGCAAGAACCAGGATCGCGTTGTTGGGTCCGTAATAGGTCTTGAACCATTCATGGACGTCCTCGAGCGAAGCGGCGTCCAGGTCCGCCATCGAGCCGATGGTGGAATGGCGATAAGGGTGGCCCACGGGGAACAAGCCTTCGAGCATGCGGTATTCGACAAGGCCATAGGGCTGGTTGTCGCCCTGGCGCTTTTCGTTCTGCACCACGCCGCGCTGGTTATCGAGCTTTTCCTGGGTCACCGCGCCGAGAAGATGGCCCATGCGGTCCGATTCGAGCCACAGCGCAAGGTCGAGCGCCGGGGTCGGCACGTTCTGGAAATAATTGGTGCGGTCGAACCAGGTGGTGCCATTGAGCGCGGTGGCGCCGATTTCCTCCAGCGGCTCGAAATACTCCTTGTCGTGGTTCTCCGAGCCATTGAACATCAGGTGCTCGAACAAGTGGGCAAAGCCGGTCTTGCCCTCGGGCTCGTCCTTCGAGCCCACATGATACCAGACGGAGACCGCGACGATGGGGGCCTTGCGGTCCTCATGGACAATCACGGTCAAGCCGTTATCGAGGGTGAATTGCTCATAGGGCAATTGAATATCTGCCGCTGGCGCGGTGCGCGGCAGGACAAGGCTGACGGCGATCATCGCAGCCGCAGTAAAATAAGCATGTGGCTTCATCATGATATCGGCTCCCCTCAATAACCCAGGCTGTTCTACGCTCACCGCTCAGGCGTGGCGAAAGCATGGCGTTTGCCGGCACACCCGTCAACGCGTCAATGAGAAGATTGTTGCGCCGCCACAAGACGCCTGCGACGGAGCAGCGCGCAATAGCGGCAAAATGCAAAGCCGCTGCGGTAAAACGCTCAATCGCGAACCTCGACCAGCATCTCGATTTCCACCGCGATGTTGCGCGGCAGGCTCGCCATGCCAACCGCAGCACGAGCATGCTTGCCCCGCTCCGGCCCAAAAACCTCGACCAGAAGGTCGGAAGCGCCATTGATCACCTCCGGCTGGTGAGTAAAGCCGGGAGCGGCGTTGACCATGCCGAAGACCCGGACGATGCGCGCCACCTTCGAAAGGTCGCCGATTTCCGCTTTCAGCGAAGCCAGCAGGGCAATCGCGGTAAGGCGCGCCGCCTCATAGCCCTGGGCAAGCGTCAGATCCTCCCCCACCCGGCCGGTGATAAAGCCGCCTTCCGGCAGGCTCGGGCCATGCCCGGCAAGGAACACCAAATTCCCGCTCCGCACGGCTTGCACATAATTGGCGACCGGCGTGTCGGGCACGGGCAAGACAACCCCTAAGCGCGTCAGGGCCGCCTCGGGGGTTTCGGCCGTGGCCGGCGCGGATAAAGCGAGGGTCAAGCCGCACAACGGCAACAGCCAGAAACGAAAAAAAACAGGCATGGCCTCCTCCCCCTTGAGGAAACCATGCTGCCATAAGAAGCAGAGCGGTGAAAGAGACGGCAATATGTGTGAACAATATGGAGACGGCCCGCCAGGCTTGCCGCCGGCGGGCCGTGTAAGTGGAAAGGACAGGCCAGGCCTTAGTTCGGCGGCGTCTGTTTCTCTTCTTTCTTGTGCATTTTTTCCATGTGCTCGCCCATTTCCTCATGCTCGGCCTTTTCGCCGGCGGCGGGCGCCACCTTGGCGGCGTCATGGGCGTGCTCGCCCTTCTCGGCGGCGGGCTTCATGGCCTCGTGCTGGGCGTCGGGCTTCTTGGTCTCTTGCCCCTGGGCAAGGGCCGCGCCCCCCATGAACGCCAGGGCGACGGTGGAAAGCCCAACAACAAAGAGTTTTTTGGTCTGCATGATCAATCCCCTCCTCAAAGGAATATGTACCCAATCCCGGTACTACCGCCGCGCACTTTTGGCCGGTATTGCGGCGAAGATATGGCAACAAAAAGCGGCCCTAAACTGGCTGTCGTGGGGCCTATTGGAGCGACTTCCTAGCTCAAGGTCGGGATCTTGAAATCGGCGCCGCGGCGGATCCCGGTGGGCCAGCGCGAGGTCACCGTCTTCACCCTGGTGAAGAAGTTGACCCCCGCCAGGCCGTGCTGGTTGATGTCGCCAAAGGCCGAATCCTTCCAGCCGCCAAAAGTATGAAAGGCGAGCGGCACGGGGATCGGCACGTTGATCCCCACCATCCCCACCTCGACCTTGTCGGCATAATCGCGCGCCGCGTCGCCATCGCGGGTGAAGATCGAGGTGCCGTTGCCATAGCGATGGAGGCTGGGAAGCTGCGCCGCCTCATCGAAACTCTCCGCCCGCACGATCTGGAGGACGGGGCCGAAAATCTCTTGTTGATATGCCTCATGCGCGGGCTTGACATGATCGAACAGCGAGCCGCCGAGGAAATAGCCGTTCTCATAGCCCTGGGCGGCGCAGCGATAGCCGCGCCCGTCGACCACCAGGCTCGCCCCTTCCTTGACGCCGAGATCGATATAGCCTTTGACCTTGTCCCGGTGCTGGGCGGTGACGAGGGGGCCCATTTCCATCGACGGGTCGAGCGAAGGGCCGATTTTCAAATCCCCGACCCGGGGCTTGAGACGACGGACGATTTCATCGGCCAAGGCCTTGCCCACCGGAACCGCGACGGAAATGGCCATGCAGCGCTCGCCGGCCGAGCCATAGGCCGAGCCAATGAGGGCGTCGGTCACCTGGTCGAGGTCGGCATCGGGCAGGATGATCATGTGGTTTTTCGCCCCGCCCATCGCCTGCACCCGCTTGCCGTGCGCCGTGCCGGTGGCGTAGACATATTGGGCGATCGGCGTCGAGCCGACAAAGCTCACCGCTTTCACCCGGGGGTCGGTGAGGATGGCGTCGACCGCTTCCTTGTCGCCGTTCACCACATTGAGCACCCCCGCCGGCGCGCCCGCCTCCAGCATCAGCTCGGCAAGGCGCAGCGGCACCGCCGGGTCTTTTTCCGAAGGCTTCAAAATGAAGCTGTTGCCGCAGGCGATGGCGACCCCGAACATCCACATCGGCACCATGGCGGGGAAGTTGAAGGGGGTGATGCCGGCGACCACGCCCAGGGGCTTCCTCATCGAGTACATATCGATGCCGGTCGCCACGTTGTCGGAAAACTCCCCCTTCATGGCATGGGGCATGCCGCAGGCGAACTCGATGACCTCGAGGCCCCGCTGCACGTCGCCCCGGGCATCGTCCAGCACCTTGCCATGCTCGCTGGAGAGCATTTCGGCGAGCTTGTCCTTCTCGCGGGTGACGAGCTCGAGGAATTTGAACATGACGCGGGCGCGCTTCACCACCGATTCGCGCGACCAGAGCTGGAACGCCGCCTCGGCCTTGGCGATGGCGGCCGCGACCTCGGCTTTCGAGGCGAAGGCCACCTGGGACGCGACTTCGCCCTTGGACGGGTCGTAGACCGCGCCGAAACGGCCAGACGTCCCCTCCACCCGCTTGCCATCGATGAAATGTCCCTGGGTCAGCATGTCAAGTTCCTCCAAATTCCTGGGTCTGACGCTGTTCTATCGAGGGTCGGCGCCCGGGGCAAACCCAAAGCGCTGTTCCAGAAAGGCAGCGATGCGGCGATAAGCGTGAACCCGGTTGGCCAGCCGCCGGATGCCATGGCCTTCATCGGGAAAACGCAAATAAATGGCGGTTCCGCCAGCGGCGCGGATGGCGGCGACAAAGCGGTCGGATTCGCTCACCGGGTCCCGGGGATCGTTCTTGCCATGCAGCACCATGATGGGCGCGGTGATGGCGGCCGCCTTGTTGATGGGCGAAATCGCCTGGAAGAAGGCGCGGTCCTCGGGGTTGGTGATGTCACCATATTCCTCGCGGTCGGAGGCTTTGAGCGCTGGCGAGGCGCCTTCCAGCGCCTGCACCCAGTCGGAAACGCCGACGAAGGAAACCCCGGCGACGAAACGGTCGGGAAATTCGCTTAAAGCGGCGTTGGTGAGATAGCCGCCATAGGAGCCACCCATGATGGCGACCCGGCTGGCATCGACCTTGCCCGTGGTCGCCAGCCAGTCGATGGCATCGACGATGTCGCGCACCGCCTTTGGCCGCTCCCGCTTATTGTCAGCCCGGGCAAAGCTTTTGCCAAAACCGGTGGAGCCACGGAAATTCAGATCGAAAACCGCGATGCCGCGGGCGACGAAATACTGGATGTCGGCCTTGAAGGAAGGCCGCGCCTCGCCCGTCGGCCCGCCATGGACCTTGATGATGACCGGCGGCTTGCCAGCGTTTGCCGGCTTGTTGGCTGGCAGATAGAGAAGGCCGTGCAGGGAAAGGCCATCGCGGGCGGGAAAAACATGGGGGTCTGGGATCGCCATCCGGGCCATGTCAAGCCCGGCGGTGGCGGAAAAGGTGACGCGCCGCGCCGCGTCCTCGCCCGGCCTCCACAGCCAGACGTCGCCCGGCACCCGCGGGCCGCTCACCTTGATGGCGAGGACGGGCGCCGCCTTGGCGAAAGCAATGTCGTAGACCCCGGGCGGCAGGTCGGGCACGGCCAGCGGCTGGCCCCTTTCGCGGTCGTAAAGGTAAAGCCTGGCATAGCCCATATCATTGACGGTCCAGGCCAGATAGCGCCCGTCGCCCGAAAGCGCGATGTCCTCGACATCCGCCTTGGGCGTCGACACCCAGGAAAACGCGCCCTTGGCCAGGTCATAGAAGGCAAGGCCGGCGAACTCCCGCCCCTCATTGGTCGCGAGATAAAAGCCGGACCCATCGGGCAGCCATTGGAAAGCCCCGTAGAAGGCCGCGACCTCGGGCGCGAACAAGGTGCGAAGGCGCCCCGTTCCGGTGTCAAGAAGATGAAGGTCGTTGCCATCCTCGCCCCGAGCCTCGCTGACCAGAAGCAGCGCCCCGCCCGGTTGCCAGGCTTGGGCGAAGAAGCCGAATTTTCCCTTGAGGACGCGCCGGTCCTCACGCCCGGACAGCGCCGCCACATGGATATCGAAGTCAACCCCATTGCGCGCGGTGGAGGCGTAAGCAAAGCGGCGGCCTTCCTGGTCGAAATCGCCGAACACGCGAAAGGCGTCGGATTTGGCCAGCACCCGACGCTCCCTCAGGCCATCGGCGGTGATGAAGGTAAAGCCTTCCCGTTCATCGCCGTCGCTGTCGGCGGCATAAAGCAGCCCTGCGCCGTCGGGCGTCCAGGTGAAAAAGGTGACCCCGGTGCCGAAGGTGAGTTGTTGCGGCGCGCCGCCAGCGGCGGCCATCAGCCACAGTTGCGGCTCGCCGGTGATATCGCTGGTGAAGGCCAGTTTAGTCCCGTCGGGCGACAGGGCAAAGCCTTGAATGGCGCGGATTTTGAAAAAGCGCGTGATATCGGGGGCGCCCTCGCCAGCGAGCGCCGGCGCTACGGGAACAATGGTGGGGATGTCTTCGGGGTAAGGCCATGCTGCCTCTTCCTGCGCCAGCGCTGGCATGCCGGCGATAAGGCTGAGGAGCAACGGGACGATGGCGAGGCGCATGGTGCGGCTCCTTATTCTCAAGGGTCGCCCATCTTGGCATATCGGCAAGGGGCAGTTGAAGGGCGGGATGAATTGACAGCGCCGCCCTTGCCCGGCCACAGTGCGCCTCGCGCCTGCAAAAAAGGGTTCTGCTCATGTCCGCCTCTCGTTTTCCCGCGACCCGCCTGCGCCGCCCCCGGATGCATGACTGGTCGCGCCGCCTGGTGGCCGAACACCGGCTTTCCCCCGCCGACCTCATCTGGCCCCTTTTCATCATCGAAGGCAAGAAAACCGCCACCCCCGTTGCCTCGATGCCGGGGGTTGAGCGCCTCAGCATCGACCTTGCGGTCAAGGCCGCGCGCGAGGCGAAAAAGCTCGCCATCCCCTGCCTCGCCTTGTTCCCCAACACGCCGGCGCAGCGGCGCTCGACAAGCGCCAAGGAAGCCCTCAACCCCGACAATCTCATCTGCCGGGCGACCCGCGCCATCAAGGACGCGGTGCCGGAAATCGGGGTGCTGACCGATGTCGCCCTCGATCCTTATACCAGCCACGGCCATGACGGCCTTTTGTCCACGGACGGCGAAATCCTCAACGACGAGACGGTGGAGGTGCTGGTAGGCCAGGCGCTGGCGCAAGCCCATGCCGGCGCCGACATCATAGCCCCTTCCGACATGATGGACGGGCGGGTGGGCGCGATCCGCGCGGCGCTGGAAAGCGACGGGCGCAAGAACGTGCAAATCATGGCCTATGCCGCCAAATACGCCTCCGCCTTCTATGGCCCGTTCCGCGACGCGGTCGGCTCGGGGAGCCGTTTAAAGGGCGACAAGAAAACCTATCAGATGGACCCCGCCAATAGCGATGAAGCCCTGCGCGAGGTCGCCCTCGACCTTGCTGAGGGCGCCGATATGGTGATGGTCAAGCCCGGCATGCCCTATCTTGACGTGGTGCACCGGGTAAAGGCGCGCTTTGCCGTCCCCACCTTCGCCTATCAGGTCTCCGGCGAGTACGCGATGCTGATGGCGGCGGCGACGCGCGGCTGGCTCGACCATGAGCAAGCGATGCTGGAAACGCTGCTGGCGTTCAAGCGCGCCGGCGCCGACGGCGTTTTGAGTTATTTTGCCCGGGACGCCGCGCGGCTGCTGAACGCATAGACCAATGGGGAAAGAGCCATGAGCACCTTTAACAGACGCAGCCTTTTAAAGGGCCTGGGGTTAAGCGCGGCGGGGATTGCCGCCCTGCCGCATGCCCGGGCTTCCAAAATCGTCGGCGATGCCGACCTTGCCGCTTGCGGCCGGGTCATGGACCTTGACTTCAACCAGGGCGAGCGGGCGCAGAGCCTTGCCATCATCGACGACCAGATCGAAGCGTTGCGCCGCCTTCACGCTTATCGCCCGGCCAACAGCCTTGCCCCGGCCGAAACCTTCGATCCCCGCCTTCCCGGTTTCAAGCCGCGCCGACAAGTCAATGGCGCGCGGGTCAGCCGGGCGGCGCCCGCCCAGCCGGGGAGCGACGAGGACATCGCCTTTGCCCCCATCGCCTGGCAGCATGGCTGGCTGCGCGAGGGAAAATTGACCTCCCGCCAGTTGACCGAGATCTATCTCGAGCGCATCGCCCGCTACGCGCCCGGCCTTGAATGCTTCGTCACCGTCACCGCCGACCTTGCGCGCGCCCAGGCCGATGAAGCCGACAAGGATTTGAAGTTCGGCCGCAGCAAAAGCCCGCTGCACGGCATCCCCTATGGCCTGAAGGATCTTATCGACACCAAGGACATAAGGACGAGCTGGGGGGCAACGCCCTATAAGGACCGGGTGGCCGAGGCCGACGCGCCCATCGTCGCCCGCCTGCGCGACGCGGGCGCGGTGCTTCTTGGCAAGACCACCTGCGGCGCCCTTGCCTATGGCGATATCTGGTTCGGCGGCAAGACCCGCAACCCCTTCAACCGGGAAGAAGGCTCCTCAGGCTCGTCCGCCGGCTCCGGCGCGGCAGTGGCGGCGGGGCTTGCCTCCTTCGCCATCGGCACCGAGACGCTGGGCTCCATCGTCTCCCCCGCCAACCGCAACGGCGTCACGGGCTTGCGCCCCACCTTCGGCCGCGTCGCCCGCACCGGGGCGATGGCCCTGTGCTGGTCGCTCGACAAAATCGGGCCGATGTGCCGCACGGCGATGGACACGGCCTTGGTGTTGGCGGCCCTCAACGGCGCCGACGAGGGCGACCCGGCGGCCATCGACATGCCCTTCACCTATGACGTCGCCTTGCCGGTGAAGGGGCTGAAAGTCGGCTATGACCCGGCCTGGTTCGCTGGCGAGGAGGTCGCCGCCACCGACCATGCCATGCTCGCGGCGGCGCGGGCGGCGGGGCTCGACCTTGTCGAGGTCGCCTTGCCCGACCTTGCCTATGGCGACATGCGCGCCATCGTCGAGGTGGAGGCGGCGGCGGCCTTCGAGGAGCTCAGCTTGACCGACCGCGACGACATGCTGGTGTGGCAGGACGACCATGCCTGGCCCAACATCTTTCGCACCATCCATTATTTTCCCGCCGTCTCGATGGTGCAGATGGGCCGCTTGCGCCGCCAGGCGATGGCGGCGATGGCGCGCCTGATGCACGACGTGGACGCCATCATCCACCCCAATTACGCCGCCAACCTTCTTCTCATCGGCAACATGACAGGCTACCCGACGCTGGCCTTGCGCGCCGGCTTCATCGACCAGCCGACGCGCACCGGCTTTGCCAGCTACATCAAACCCGCCGATATTCCCGCCGGCGCGACCCTCCACCGGGTGCCGCGCGCCGGCTCGCTCACCGGCCATCTTTTCGACGAAGGCCGCCTCATCGCCATCGGTGCGGCGATCGAACGCGAGCTCGACGTCTGGCACGAACGGCCAAAGCTGGCTTAAGAGCTTGTTTGAGGCGCGACAAGGTCGATGAGGAGCCCCGGGGTCAGCACTTGCGGCAGCACCTCGGCCTCCACCGCGCCAGGCCGGAAATAGAGGTAAAGCGGCACCCCTGGCTGGCCATAGTCCTGGAGCGTTGCGCCAATCACCGGGTCGCGCCGGGTCCAGTCGCCCACCAGCGTCTTCACCCCGGCGGCCTCGAAGGCCTTGGCCACCCCCTGGGTTTTCAAGGCCAGGCGCTCGTTCACCTTGCAGGTGATGCACCAGTCGGCGGTGAAATAGACAAAGACCGGATGCCCTTCCGCCCGATGGGCGGCAAGGCGCTGCGGCGAAAAGGCCTCCTCGTTGAGCTCGGCGCTGGGGGTTGCCTGCAGCTTGCCGGAAAAATCCGCCTGCATCGCGGTCAAGGCGGCGATGATGAGCGCGCCAACCCCGGCGATGCGCCACATCGCCGTCGCCCGCGCCCCGCGCCCCCTGGCCTGGCGCCCGGCCCAAATGGCGAAGGTGATGAGGATGAAGCCGGCCAGGATGAGGACCACCCCTTCAAGCCCTGTCTGGCGGCCGATGACCCAGACCAGCCACAAGGCGGTCGCCAGCATGGGAAAAGCAAGGAACTGGCGGAAGGCGACCATCCAGGCCCCCGGCCGGGGCAGCCAGCGGCGCAAGGGCGGGGCGATGGAAAGGACAAGATAGGGCAGCGCCAGGCCCAGCCCCAAGCTCAGGAACACCGCCATCGCCACCATCGGCGGTTGCGCCAGGGCAAAGGCCAGCGCGCTCGCCATGAAAGGGGCGGTACAGGGGGTGGCGACAAGGGTCGCCAGAACCCCGGTCATGAACGCCTGGCTCCGCCCCCCAAGCCGGGCCAGCAGGCCGCTTCCCAGCCCGGCAAGGCCGCCGGCGCTGACCTCGAAAAAGCCGAAAAGGTTAAGCGCGATGGCGAACATCAGGAAGGCCAGCAGGGCGATGACGAGGGGCGATTGCAATTGATAGCCCCAGCCCACCGCCGCCCCCGCCTGGCGCAAGCCGATGAGAAGGCCGGCGACAAGGGCAAAACTCGCCACAATCCCCAGGGTGTAAAACACCCCCGACTGGCGGGCGGCGGAACCGTCCACGCCGTGCTTGGCGAGCGCCAGCGCCTTGAGGCTCAAGACCGGGAAGACGCAGGGCATGAGGTTGAGGATGACCCCGCCGAGAAGGGCAAAAGCGATGGCAAGCGCAAGGCCCATCCCCGCCGCCCTTGTCGGACGGGCGGCGCCGACGATGGGCTCTGGGCTTGGACTGGCGGTGAGGCGAAAGGCGACGCGCGCTGCATCGCCGCGGGGGGTGAGCGCAAGGACGCCGCTCAGCGGCGCAGCCGAAGGCGCGCCGGCGCTTTTGGTCTCGATGATAAGGCCCTTGTCGGTGAAGGAGACGCGCTGCGGCGCGGCATAGGCAAGCGCGCCGCCTTGCGCGGGAAAGAAATAGGCCTTGGCGACATCTGCGGGGGCAAGCGGGATGGCGACCTCGAGCACGAAGGCCTCAGCCGTCTGCCAATAGCGGGCCGGCCAGTCGACGGCTTGCGGCAGGGCGGCGCGGGCGGCCTTGAAAAAAGCTTGCGAGGCGGCATCGCTGGCGCCATCGCCAGGCATCAAGGTGAGGCTGAGGACATCTTCCTCGGGCACGCACATCTCATCGTCGCACGCCAGCCAATAGGCCTTGGCGGTCAGCGTCACGGGGCCTTCCGGCAAGCGCGGCGGCGGGGTGATTTCGACGAGAAGGGTGTTGGTTTCGCCGTAACCGTAATTGACCAGGCCCGAGAAGGGAACGATGTCGGGCGTTGGATATTGGATGGCGCCAGCGGCGAACCCTTCCGGCATCTCCCACGCGATGGTGGTGGGCAGGCCAGCATCGCCCGGATTGGACCAGTAGGTATGCCAGCCCGGCTCCGGCGTCATCTTGAGGGCGAGGGTGAAGGGCTTTCCCGGGGCGACGGTGGCGCTTTCGGCGAACAGCTCCACCGTGGTGTGGCGCTGTGCTTGCGGGATGGGCGAGAGATATTGCGCATATTGCGCCCGTGCTGCGCTGCTTCCCCAAAGGCCAAGCAACGCGGCCATAAGCAAAAAAGTGGCGCGATGGGGCAAAGATCGGATCATGCCATTCCTTTAAAGTGCATCGCCCTTGGGACGGGCACCATATAGCGCCTTTTCGAGCCCCGCCAACTCACCATCGTGTGACACCAGCGTTTTCTCGCTCCTTCGCCAGCGCTCCAAAAGCGACAAGGCCGCCGCCCGGTGACGGGCCGCGGCTTTGTCAGAACAGGCAAAGCCAAGCTTAGCGCTTGGAGAATTGGAAGCTGCGGCGCGCCTTGGCCCGGCCGTATTTCTTGCGCTCGACGACGCGGCTGTCGCGGGTCAGGAACCCGGCCTTCTTGAGCACCGCGCGCAAGGCCGGCTCGTAATAGGTAAGGGCCTTGGAAATGCCGTGCTTCACCGCGCCCGCCTGGCCGGATAGGCCGCCCCCGGTCACCGTCGCGACGACGTCATATTCCCCCACCCGCTCAGCGAGGAGGAAGGGCTGGTTGATGATCATGCGCAAGGTGGGCCGGGCGAAATACGTCTCGGACGGGCGGCCGTTGACGGTTATTTTGCCGCTGCCGCGCTTCAGCCACACCCGGGCGACCGCGTCCTTGCGCTTGCCGGTTGCCTGGCTGCGGCCATGGGCGTCGATTTTCGGTTCCGGCAGCACCGCCTCGACCGGGGCATGGGGCTCGGCGCCTTCGGCCAGGCCCTTCAGGTCCTCGAGGCTCTTCTTCTCGTCGCTCATCACAGCCCCCTTGCGTTTTTCGGGTTCATGCCGGCCACGTCCAAGACCACCGGCTGCTGCGCCTGGTGCGGATGCTCCGCGCCGGCGTAGATTTTCAGATTCCGCATCTGCTGACGGCCCAATGGCCCCTTGGGGATCATGTTCTTGACCGCCATCTCGATGACCCGCTCGGGGAAGCGGCCGTTCAGGATATCGCCCGCCGTCGCTGCCTTGACGCCGCCGGGAAAGCCGGTATGCCGGTAATAGACCTTGTCCGAGCGTTTTTTCCCGGTGAGCTTGACCTTCGCCGCGTTGATGACGACGACGTTGTCGCCGCAATCGATATGCGGGGTATAGCTGGGCTTATGCTTGCCGCGCAGATGGTTGGCGACGATCGCCGCCAAACGGCCCAGGACGACGCCGTCGGCATCGACCACGAGCCATTTCTTGTCCACCTCAGCGGGCTTTGCCGAATAGGTTTTCATCGCCTGCACCTTGACCCTGAACTTCCTGGCAAGAAGCCGGCGGAATAAGCCGCGCACCGTCCAAAGTCAACCAAAAAATTGTGAAATTTCAGTCTTCTATGAATGCGGTATCATGATACCGTCATTGCTCGCCGCCCGCCGTCTCGGCCCGCACCCAATCGGCATAGGCGGCATCGCCGCCCATGACCGGCCAAGCGACGATGCACGGCGTCTCATAGCTGTGCAGGGCGCGGATCCGCGCCGAGGCGGGCGTGATGAGCGCGGCCCGCGTCTTCAACAGCAACGCCACTTCCCTCGCCTTCTCGATCTTGCCCGCCCAGCGGTAGATGGAGGTTATGTTGGGGACGACATTGCCGCACGCCGCGAGCCTGGCCTCGATAAGGGCATGGGCGAGGCGCGCCGCCTCCTCCTCGTCGGCGCAGGTGACGTAAAGGGTGACGATCTCCTCAGCCATGGGCTGGTCTTGCTTTTTGACGGTGGGCAAGGGCAAGGCCGAGTCCCAGAAGGAGCACCGCGCCCCCTTGATGGGCGGTGCCAAGCCCCACCGGCACCTGGGCCAAAAGGGTGGCGATACCAAGCCCCGCTTGGGCCAGCGTCGCCAGCAGGAGAAGAAGGGTAAGGACCTGGGCCGGACGATCGCTTTCCCGGCGCCAGGCAGCGATGACAAGGAGGCCGGCGAGAAGCGTGACCGCATAGGCAAGCATGCGGTGGAGGAACTGCACGGCAAGCGTGTCGTCAAAGATATTGGGCGCGGCGAAAACCCCCGCCGGGATGAAGGCCCCGTCCATCAAGGGCCAGCTGTTATAGGCAAGCCCCGCGTCCAGCCCGGCGACGAAGGCGCCGAGGATGATCTGCCCGCCCAGGAGGATAAGAAAGCCCCACGCCAAGGCCTGCATCGCGCGCGCCGGCGCCCTACGGCGCGGCTGGGTCAAAAGGTCAAGGGCGGTCCATAGAAGCGCGGCGAAGATAACAAGGGCAAGGCCGAGATGGGCGGCGAGCCGGTAGTGGCTGACCGCCGGCTCGGCGACAAGGCCCGATTTCACCATCCACCAGCCAAGCGCCCCTTGCGCGGCGCCAAGGAGGAAAATGAACCACAGGCGCGGCGCCAGCCCCCTGGGAATGGCGCGCCGCAGAAGGAACCAGAGGAAGGGGAGGAGAAAGGCAAGGCCGATGGCGCGGCCTAGCAGCCGGTGGCCCCATTCCCACCAGAAGATGGTCTTGAACGCGGCAAGGCTCATGCCTTGATTGACGAGATGGTATTGCGGGCTCGTCTTATAGGCGGCGAACTCGGCCTGCCAGGCGGCCTCGCTCATCGGCGGCAAAGCGCCCGTCACCGGCTTCCATTCGACGATGGAAAGCCCCGATTCGGTGAGCCGCGTCGCGCCCCCCACCACCACCATGGCGAAGACAAGGGCGGCGACGGCAAGCAGCCACCAGCCAATAGCCCGGGGACGCGCGGAGGTGAAGGAAAGCGACGCCGTCATGGGTTAAGGCTTAGACCAGGCGCCCGCCAACGACAAGCGGCATGGCGCCGCAGCTTGAGCAAGGCCGGGTCAATCGAGACCTTTCAGGAAGACCCGCACCGCTTGGATATAAAAGGCGCGGGCCTCGAACATGGTGGCATGGCCGGTTTCCGGCACTTCGACGAATGCGGCGTTCGGGCTCAAGCGGGCGAAATCGCGGCAGGTGGCGGGGGGCGCTTCGTCATAGGTGCCGCACAGATAAAGCGTCGGCGCAGTGATGCCGCCCAGGCGCGGCGTCAAGTCCAGGTCCTTGAGGCTTCCGGTGGCGGTGAATTCAGAGGGGCCCCACATCGCCTTGTAGATGACCCGGTTGAAGGCCGGCGCGTCGTTGCCGGCGTCGCCCATGGGACAGGGGTCGGCCCGGCACAGATGGCGCTTGTTGAACACCTCGACCGCGGCGAGATAGTCGGCGCTGTCGGTGGTGCCCGCCGCTTCATGGCGGGCGATGGCGCGGCGGGTTTCCTCCGGCAGGGCGGCGACATGGGCGGCGTTGTCGGCGATCCAGCGCGGGGTCGAAATCAAGGGGCTTGAAAGGATGAGCGCCTTCAGCCCCTGGGGCGCGCGCGCCCCATAGGCGGCGGCGATGCTGCCGCCCCAGCTATGGCCAAGGACGATGACCGCGCTCAGCCCCAGATGGGCGCGGATGGCGTCAATCTCGGCGACGAACCGCGCCAAGGTCCAGTTGGCGGGATCGCCGGGATGGTCGGCATGGCCGCTGTCCAACTGGTCGTAAAGAATAACCGGGCGCTCGTCGGCCAGGTCCAGCAAGGGAAGGCGCGAGCGATGGGTGCCGCCCGGCCCGCCATGGAGCACGAGGAGCGCGGTCTTGCCGGCGGCGAAATGGGCGGTGCCGTTGATCCGATACCAGATCCGCCCGCCGGGCACGGCGATCACGCCCGCCACGTCCGGGTCGACGATGGCCTTGGCCGGCGTCGCGGCGAAACCGACAAGGGCAATCAACAGCAAATGAACAAGCCAGCGCACGGCGAACTCCCGGGGCAAGATATGAAAGCCCTTAGCCTAGCGCTATTTCACCCGGCCCGACAGCTTTTCCGCCGTGCGCAGGGCGCCAAGGCCGAGCAATGCCAGCACCAGCTCCATCATGTCGTCGGTGAGGATGGCGGGCGGCGTTGCCTCAAGGCCGGCAAGCGCCACCACCCAGGCAAATACCGGGTGGCCGATGAAGGCCCATAAAAAGCCAAGGCCGCAGACCCAACCGATGAAGGGGCGCCAGCCCGCGACGAACAGCGAGCGGTGCGCCGCTTCCACCTTGTTGATTTCCGCCTGGAGGAGAAAAGGCTCCTGACGGATGCGCGCCAGCACCGCCGCGGCTTGCGCCTTTTCTTCCTCGGAGGTGAAAAGCCTGTCAAAGACATTGCCGATGGCGGTGACGGCATCGACCGCCGGCGCGGCGAAAAGCTTGGCAAGAACGCCCATGCCTCAGGTCTCCATGAGCTCGAAATGGACAAGGTCATCAAAATTGTTGTCGGCTACGCGAAAATCGCCGTTCCAATCGCCGCCCCAGCGCACAGCGACGCCTTGCTCGAAAGCGACCCCAAGGACGAAGCCGGCGAACAGGCTCATGCGCTCGCGGTCCTGCCAGTCGATGGGATAAGGCGCGGCATCGACGGCGAGGCTGGGCAGCCGGTTGTGCTTTGATTTTGGCCAAGGCGTTTTCGAAGCGCCAGCGGCAACCGCCGCTGCTTGGCGTTGTTGATCGCGATGACCTTCGAGGATGGTGCAATCGGCGCTGGAGACGACTTTTTCAAAGATGGCGCGCAACCGGCTGTCGCAGGTGGCAAGCTTGGCAAGCGAGGCGGGCGAGAATTGGGGCATGCCCCACCCTTAAGTCAAGGCAAGGGCTGTAGGACAGCGGCTTTCGCCGGGGGGATGAAAATGTGATGGAAATGGGCTATCCGCCCTCGCGCCCCTGGCCAGCGGGCATAAGCGCCAGCGTCGCGACCTCATCAGCATTCTCAAACGGTCTCTGAGCCCGAAACGCCGGCGCGGCCTATTCCGCCGGCGATGGCGCGGAATGCGCGTCATCGCGCGCCGTCAGCACCCGGCCCAGCTTGGCGCCGATCCAGCGCTCGATGTCATCGACCACGGTGAAGGCGGCGGGCACGATCACCAAGGTGAGCAGCGTCGAGGTGATGAGGCCGCCGATGACCGCAACCGCCATCGGCGCGCGGAACGAGGTATCGCCGCCCCAGCCCAAGGTGATGGGCAGCATCCCGGCGATCATCGCCACCGTGGTCATGACGATGGGCTGGGCGCGCTTGTGGCCGGCCTCGATCAAGGCCGTCCCGCGCTCGGTTCCGCGGCGGATTTCCTCGATCGCGAAGTCAACCAGCAGGATCGAATTCTTGGCGACGATGCCAAACAGCATCAGAACTCCGATGAATACCGGCAAGGTGACTTCATAGCCGGTGAGCAAAAGGGCGATCATCGCCCCTCCGGGCGCCAAGAGGAGCGAGGCCATGTTGGTGATGGGCTGAAAGGCGCGCTTGTAAAGAAGCACGATCACGGCGAAGACCAGCAATGTCCCGGAAACGATCGCGAGCAGGAAATTCTGCACCAGCTCTCTTTGGAATTCGATGTCGCCCGCCTCCACCAGGCGAACGCCAGCGGGCAGGTTCTTCAAGATCGGCAGGGCAAAGACCCGTTGCGTCGCCTCGCCTTGCGGCACGCCGTTGAAATCGGCGCCGATGACGATGCGGCGCGACTGGTTGTAGCGACGGATTTTTGAAGGGCCTTGAGCGAAGCTGATCTTGGCGACCGCCTTCAAGGGCACCGCCGGGCCCGCAAGGGTGGGCACCGGCAGATTCTCCAGCGTCGTCAGATCGCGCCGGGCCTCATCGCTCAGCCGCACGCGGATCGGCACTTGCCGGTCATTCAAGGAAAATTTCGCCAAGTTTTGCGGCACATCGCCGATGGTCGCGATGCGGATGGTCTGGCCCAGGGCGGCGACCGAGACACCCAGCGCCGCCGCCAGGTCAAAGCGAGGGGTGATGACCAGCTCGGGGCGCGGCATATCGCCGTTGATGCGGGGGTCGCGCAGGATGGGAAGGGTTCTCATTTCCGCTTCGACCTGGCGCGCCGTGCGCTCCAGAAGCACCGGGTCATCGCCCGCGATGACGATCGACAAGTCGCGGCCAAAGCCGCCGTTCTGGCTGCGGAAATTGATCCGCGCATCGGGAATGGCCGCCAGTTGCGGGGAAAGTTCGCGCTCGATGTCCTTGACGGTTTTTTCCCGCGCCTTGTGGGAGACAAGATTGATGAACAGCGTCGCGGTGCGGGTCTCGCCCGAATCGTCGGCTCCGATGGATTCGAAAACGCTGGTGACTTCCGGCCGGGCGCGCACAATATCGGTCGCCGCGGCGGCAACGCGCGCCGTGTCCTCAAGCTGGGCGCCGGGCGCCAGTTCGATCTCGAGTTGGCTGAAATTATTGTCGAAGGGCGGCAGAAAGCCCTTGGGCAAGGCGATGAGCAGGCCGATGCCAAGGACGAAAAAGGCAAACCCCGCGAAAAGGGTGATCCAGCGGTGGCGCAGCGACCAGCGTAGCAGCCGCAGATAGCGCTGCATAAGGGGGCCCTCGGCATGGGCTTTGCGGCCATGGGGACGCAGGAAGAAGGCGGCGATCAGCGGCGTGATCAGGCGCGCGACCAGCAACGAGACAAAGACGGCGGCCGCCACGGTCAAGCCGAATTGCTTGAAATACTGGCCCGACACGCCGCCCATGAAGCTGACCGGGACGAACACGGCGACGATGGCCATGGTGGTCGCCACCACCGCAAGGCCGATTTCATCTGCGGCCTCAAGGGCGGCCTCATAGGCGCTTTTACCCATGCGCATGTGGCGCACGATATTCTCGATCTCGACGATGGCGTCGTCCACCAGGATGCCGGCGACCAGCGACAAGGCGAGGAGGCTGATGAAATTGAGGGTAAAGCCCAGCATCTCCATGATCCAGAAGGCGGGGATGGCGGACAGCGGGATGGCCAGCGCCGAGATCAGCATGGCGCGCCAGTCGCGCAGGAAAAACCACACGACGATGACCGCCAGGATGGCGCCCTCGGTCATCGCGTTGATCGCCGAGCGATAGTCTTCCTTGGTGTAGGTCACCGTGTTGAAGGTCTGGGTGAAGGCGATGCCGGGATAGTCCTTGGCCATCTCGGCGAGGGTCTTTTCCACGCTGTCCAGCACCGCGACGTCGGACGCCCCCTTGGCCTTGAACACGCCGAAGGAGGTCACCGTCCGGCCATCGAGCCGGGCCAGGCTGCGCTGCTCGGCGGCGCCGTCGTAAACGCTGGCGATGTCGGCAAGGCGCGCCATCCCGCCCCGGGGCAGGGCAAGGCGGATCTGCGCAAGCTCCGCCGCGGTTTTGGCGCCGCCCAGGACGCGCACCGCTCGCTCGGCGCCGCCGATGGTGGCGCGACCGCCCGGCGCATCGATATTGATGGCGCGCAACTGCCGGTTGACTTCGGCGGCGGTAAGCCCGAGCGCCTGCATGCGGGCAAGATCAAGGTCGATCCTGATCTCGCGATTGAGGCCGCCGCTGCGGCTGATCTGGGCGACCCCATTGAGCGTCAGGAGGCGCTTGGCGAGGGTGTTGTCAACGAACCAGCTCAATTGCTCCGGCGTCATGTCGGTGGTGCCGACTGCGTAATAAACGATAGCGCCGCCGTCCACATCGACCCGCTGGACGACCGGCTCCTCGATGCTTTCGGGCAAGTCGGCGCGCACCTTGGCCACCGCGTCGCGCACGTCGGCGACGGCGCGATCGACCGGCGTGCCGATGCGAAATTCGATAAAGGTCAAGGACTGGCCTTCGATGATCCGGGTCTGGATGTTGCGCACGTTGCCGATATTGGCGATGGCGCCCTCGATCCGTTGCGCAACCTGGGTCTCGAGCTCGGTGGGCGCGGCGCCGGGCTGGCTGACGATGACCTGGACCAAGGGAAAGGAAATATCGGGCATGTTGTTGATCGGCAGGCGGATGAAAGCGATGGTGCCAAGAAAACCCAACACCGCGAAAAGGACGATGGGAAACACCGGATTGCGGATCGCCCATGAGGAAATGTTGCGCATCACCGGGCCTCCGCCGTCGGCGCCGCGCGCACCGGTTCGATCTCCTCGCCGGGATGAAGGAAGGCGGCGGCGGCGGCGACGATTTCCTCGTTGCCTTCAAGGCCTTCGCCAATGATGGCGCCGTCGCCGACCGCCCCGGTCACCCGGACGGCGCGGCGCGCCACCTTGTTGTCGGCGCCAACCACCAGGACAAAGGCGCCCTCGGCGTCGGTCTGCACGGCGCTATACGGCACGACCGGCACGTGCGTTTGGCCGACATTGATGCGCGCCTGGGCGAACGCCCCCGGGCGCAACAGGGGATGAGGGTCGAGGGCGACATGCACCGTGCCCAGCCGGGTTTGCGGGTCGATGGTCGGCCCCAACAGCCGCACCCGGCCGGTGAATTGCCGCGCCGCGCCCGAGATGGTGACGGTCGCGGCCTGGCCGAGGGCAAGCTTGGGCAGGTCCTGCTCCGCGACCTCGCCGCGCAGCTCGACGGCGCCATCCTCGGCGATGCGGAACAGGGGCTGGCCGTTGGCAAGAACGGTCTGCCCCCTTTCCACGGCGCGGGCAAGGATAATGCCCGCCGCCGGCGCGCGCACCTCGGTCCGCGCCAGACGCAATTGCGCCTCGCGCAGTTGCGCGGCGATGATCTTGACCCGCGCGGCGCTGGTCACCGCTTGGGCGGCGCGGCGGTCGATTTCGGCTTCCGACAGGGTGCCCTTGCCGCGCAGGGACAGCGCGCGCTCGTTCTCCGCCGCGGCCAGGCGGGCGTTCGCCTCGGCTTCCTCAAGGGTCGCGGCAAGCTGGGCCACTTGCTGGGCAACGATGTCTCGGTTGAGGCGCGCCAGCACCTGGCCCGCCGCAACCCGGTCGCCGGCTTCCGCCAGCACGGCGACGACACGGCCGCCCTCGCCCTCGACATCGACCGGCAGCTCATGGCGCGCCGTCAGCGTCCCGGTAATCTCCACCACCGCGGCAAGGGCCGGCCGGCCTGGCGTCATCACCGTGACCCGCGGCGCGGCGGAGGATTGAGGAGCGGACGCCGCCGGCGCCGCCGGCTTGCCGTCGCCACGGCTCAGCGCCCACGCCCCAGCGAGGGCAAGAACCACCAAAGCCAGCACCAGCCACCACCAGCGGCGGGCGCTGGCAAGGAACCGCCAGCGCGAGGGGCGGGATTCCAAATCGGTCGGCATGGCGAGGATATGCGCAGATGACGCGCCAGCGTCGGCCTGCCCTGCGGTGCGCAGCGGGGATTGCGGGGTCATAGGATGTCCTGCTCGGACCTCTCATGTAGTTGAACGATATATATCAGAATAATATATATTCAAGGCCTGCGCAAGCGCCATTTATCGTGGCCAGCAATCATGGATAGCTCTTCACTCTCCGCCAGCCGATATGATTATTTATTATTATCAATAGCTTGAGCGCCGCCAGCGGAAATCGGCGATGATCCGCCGCGCCGCGTTGTGGCCGGGAGCGCCGGTGACGCCGCCCCCGGGATGGGTGCCGGAGCCACAGAGATAAAGGCCGGGAATGGGGGCGCGATAATCGGCGTGCCCCAGCATCGGCCGGGCCGCGAACATCTGGTCGAGGGTCAGTTGCCCATGGAAGATGTCGCCGCCCACCAGGCCGAGCACGCGCTCAAGGTCAAGGGGGGTGAGGACCTGCCGGGCGATGACGCTGGCCTTGAAGTTGGGCGCATAAGCATTGACCGTCTCGATGACGCAGTCGGCCGCCGCTTCCCGCGCCTCGTCCCAGCTTGCGCCATCGGGCAGGGTGGGCGCGAAATGCTGGCAAAACAGGCTCGCCACATGCGCCCCCTCGGGGGCAAGGCTGGCGTCGAGGGTCGATGGGACGAGCATCTCGATCACCGGCTGGCGCGACCAGCCATAACGCCGTGCGTCCGCATGGGCGCGGTCGAGATAGTCGAGGGTCGGGCCGATGACGATGCCGGCGCCATGATGCGCCGCCGCCGTCTTGCCGGGAAGGCAAGTGAAATCGGGAAGCTCGCTCAGCGCCACGTTCATCCGCAAAGTGCCGGAGCCGCATTTCCAATGGTCCATCCGCCGGGCAAAGTCGCTGGGGAGCAATGCGCGGTCGACGAGCTTGCCGAACAGCAGCTTGGGGTTGACATTGGCGGCGACGGCGCGGGCGCGGACCACCGCGCCGTCTTCCAAGACGACGCCGGCGGCGCGGCCCTTTTCGACGATGACCTCGGCGACCGGGGCGTTGAGCGCGATGTCGACGCCGCGCCTTGCCGCCACCTTCGCCATGGCCTGGCTGACCGCCCCCATGCCGCCGATGGCGTGCCCCCAGACCCCTTTCTTGCCGTTCACCTCGCCAAAGCCATGGTGCAAAAGGACATAGGCCGAGCCCGGGGTATAGGGACTGGCGTAAAAGCCGACGATGCCATCGAAGGCGAAGGCCGCCTTGATGGCGGGCGTCTCGAACCAGGGGGCGAGAAAATCCGCCGCCGACTTGGTGAAAAGGTCGAGAAGCAGACGTTTCTCTTCGAGGTCAAGCCGGCTCAGCAGGCGTCCCAGCCCCACCGCCCGGACGATATCGGCAAGGCCGCCGCCGACATTGGGCGGGGCCTTGAGGATCAGCCGGCGCAAGATATCGGCGCCGCGCTCCAGCGCCGCGGCATAACCGGCATAAGCCTTAGCGTCGCGCGGCGAGAAGCGGGCGAACTCGGCCTTTATATTGGCGAGCCCGAAGGGCAGCTTCAGATAGCGCGCCTCGTCGAGGGGCCAGAAATTGGCGATCGGCCGCTCGACGATTCTCAAACCATGGCCATAAAGATCAAGGTCGCGAATGACCTTGGGGGCAAGCAGGCTGACGGTGTAGGCGGCCAGCGAGTTGCGAAAGCCGGGATAAAACTCCTCGGTCACCGCGGCGCCGCCCACCACGGCCCGCCGCTCCACCATTTTCACCCGCAAGCCGGCGGCGGCAAGGTAACTCGCGCAGACAAGGCCATTATGGCCGGCGCCGATGATGACCACGTCATGGGTGGTTTGGCGCACGGGCCCTCAGTCCAGGATACCTGGCAGGTTGAGATTGTGCTGGCGGGCGCAGGCGATCGCCGCCTCGTAGCCGGCATCGGCATGGCGCATGACCCCGGTCGCCGGATCGTTCCACAGTACCCGGGCAAGGCGGCGCGCCGCCGCTGCGCTGCCGTCGCAGACGATGACCATGCCGGCATGCTGGGAAAAGCCCATGCCGACGCCGCCGCCATGATGGAGCGAGACCCAGGTCGCCCCCGAGGCGGTGTTGAGAAGGGCGTTGAGGAGCGGCCAGTCGGAGACCGCGTCGGAGCCGTCGCGCATCGCTTCGGTCTCCCGGTTGGGGCTGGCGACCGAACCGGCGTCGAGATGGTCGCGGCCAATCACCAGGGGCGCCGACAATTCGCCCCTTGCCACCATCTCGTTGAAGGCGAGGCCCAAGCGGTGGCGCTGGCCGAGCCCGACCCAGCAAATGCGCGCCGGCAGGCCTTGAAAGCGGATTTTGGCACGCGCCATGTCGAGCCAGTTATGGAGGTGCGGATCGTCGGGGATAAGCTCTTTCACCTTGGCGTCGGTCTTGTAGATGTCCTCCGGATCGCCCGACAGGGCGGCCCAACGGAACGGCCCGACGCCGCGGCAAAAAAGCGGCCGGATATAGGCGGGCACGAAGCCGGGAAAGTCGAAGGCGTTGGCGACCCCGGCCTCCAGCGCCATCTGGCGTATATTGTTGCCATAGTCGAGAACCGGCACGCCCCTGCCGTGCCACGCCAGCATCGCCCTCACTTGCTGCGCCATCGACTGCTTGGCGGCTGCGGCCACCGCCTGAGGATCGCTTGCCCGCTTGTCCTGCCATTCAGCAAGGCTCCAGCCCGCCGGCAGATAGCCATTGACCGGGTCATGGGCGGATGTCTGGTCGGTGACGATATCGGGGCGGACGCCGGCCTCCAGCATTTGCGGAAAGACTTGCGCGGTATTGCCGAGTAGGCCGACGGAAACGGCGCGGCCTTGGGCGTGCGCCTCCTCGATCATGGCGAGCGCTTGCGAGACGCTGTGCGCCTTTTCATCGAGATAGCCGGTGGCAAGGCGCATGTCGATGCGCGTCGGCTGGCATTCGACGGCGATCATCGAGGCGCCCGCCATGGTCGCCGCCAAGCCTTGCGCGCCGCCCATGCCGCCAAGGCCCCCGGTCAGGATCCATTTGCCCTTGAGGTTGCCGGCATAATGCTGCCGTCCCACTTCCGCGAAGGTCTCGTAGGTGCCCTGGACGATCCCCTGGCTGCCGATATAGATCCACGACCCGGCGGTCATCTGGCCGTACATCATGAGGCCCTTCTTGTCGAGGGCGTTGAAATGGTCCCAGCTTGCCCAATGCGGCACCAGATTGGAATTGGCGATGAGAACGCGGGGCGCGTCGGCGTGGGTGGGAAAGACGCCGACCGGCTTGCCGGACTGGATGAGGAGGGTTTCATCATCGCCCAGGGCTTGCAGCGCCGCGACGATCTGGTCGAAGGCCTGCCAGTTGCGCGCGGCGCGGCCGATGCCGCCATAGACCACCAGCTCATGGGGGTTTTCCGCGACTTCCGTATCGAGATTGTTCATCAGCATGCGCATCGGCGCTTCGCTGAGCCAGGAACGGCAGGCAAGGGTGGTGCCGCGCGGGGCGCGGATATCTCGCACATTGGATAGGCAGGCTTCGGTCATGGCTTGGCTCGCTTTAAGTCTTTTGATCGTGGGGCCAGGTTAAGGGTGCAGGCAACGAGCGCCTCAAGAAGGGCCTTCAAATGAGGACGCAGACGCGCCGCCAAGTCCGCACGATAGGCATAGGGCGGTGTTTCCTCCATATAGGCGCGCTGGGCAAGCTCCATCTGGATCGCGTGCACGCCGTCCTGCGGCGCGCCATAATGGCGTATCGTCCAGCCCCCCTTGAAGCGCCCGTCCAGAACATGGTCATAGCCTTCCGTCGCGCGGCAGATGGCGCGCGCCGCCGCGCCGAGCTGGGGAGCGCAGGCGCGCCCGTCATATGTGCCGATATTGAACACCGGCAGGCGACCTTCAAACAAATAAGGCAAGGCCGAGCGGATCGAATGGCAATCATAGAGGAGGACGACGCCATGGCGGGCTTTCAGCCGCGCGATTTGCGCGCCGATCGCCGCGTGATAGGGGGCGTGGAAGGCGCGGCGGCGGGCCTCCACCTCGTCCTCCTTCGGCGCGCCGCCTTTCTGATAGATCGGCGCCCCGGTAAAATCGGTGGCGGGACACAAGCCGGTGGTTGCCTGGCCGGGATAAAGGCTTTCCCCGCCGGGGGGGCGGTTGGCATCGATGACATAGCGCGAGAAGGTGGCGCGCACCACCGTCGCCTCGCTCACAAGGCCGTCATAAAGCCGGCCGATATGCCAGTCGGTGTCCGCCAGCGCCCGGCCCCGGGCGTTGAGCCGCTTCAATACCTCTTCAGGGATGAAGGTGCCGCCATGGGGCTGGCTGAGGATGAGGGGGCCCGAGCCCTCCTTGACTTCGACCGGCGTCATGCCCGCCCCTCGAGCTTTGGGAAAAGCTCTTGCCCCGCCGCGTCCGAGAGCGCGCCGGCACGCACCAGCGCCGCCGCCGCCGCGAGGTCGGGCGCCATATAGCGGTCTTCGGCCAACACCGGCACCGCGGCGCGCAAGCGGGCGATGACGCGGTCCAGCACGGGGCTGGTTTTCAGCGGCGCGCGAAAGCCGATCCCTTGCGCCGCGGCCAACAGCTCGATGCCGACGATGCGCCCCAGATTGTCCACCATGTCGAGCAGCCGCCGCGCGCCATGGGCCGACATCGACACATGGTCTTCCTGATTGGCCGAGGTGGGTGTCGAATCGACAGAGCAGGGCGCCGCCCGCTGCTTGTTCTCGGCCATCAGCGCCGCCGTCGTCACCTCGGCGATCATGAAGCCGGAATTGAGCCCGGGATTGGGGGACAGGAAGGGCGGCAAGCCGAATGACAGCATGGGATCGACGATGAGCGCCACCCGGCGCTGGCTGATGGCGCCGATCTCGGCGATGGCAAGGGCGATCTGGTCGGCGGCGAAGGCGACCGGCTCGCCATGGAAATTCCCGCCCGAGAGGATTTCGCCGGCATCGCCGATGATGAGAGGGTTGTCGGTGGCGGCGTTGGCCTCGACCATGAGCGTCTTGCCCGCCTGGCGCAACAGGTCGATGCACGCGCCCGTCACCTGCGGCTGGCAGCGGATGCAATAGGGGTCCTGGACCCGGTTATCGCCCTCGCGGTGGCTCTCCCGGATTTGGGAGCCAGCGATCAAGGCCCGCAGGGCGCGGGCGGCGTCGATCTGCCCCTGATGGCCGCGCAGCGCGTGGATCTCGGCGCGCAAGGGGGTGGTCGAGCCCATGATCGCGTCGGTCGTGGCGGCGCCCGTCACCAGCGAGGCCATGGCACAGCGCCAGGCCTCGAAAAGGCCGGCAAGCGCCAGGGCGGTGGAGAACTGGGTGCCGTTGATGAAAGCCAGCCCTTCCTTGGGGCCGAGCGCCAGAGGTAAAAGCCCGGCTTTTTCAAGCGCCGCGCCCCCCGGCAGGCGCGCGCCCGCAAAATCCGCCTCGCCCTCGCCGATGAGGACCGCGGTCATGTGGGCCAGCGGCGCCAAATCGCCGGACGCGCCGACCGAGCCTTGCATGGGGACAACGGGGACGACCCCCCTTTCCAGCATGTCCTGCAGCAATTCAATCAACGCCCAGCGCACCCCCGAGGCGCCGCGGCCAAGGGACATCAGCTTCAAGGCCATCATCAGCCGGACGATGCGCGGCGGCGCTTCCCCACCCACCCCGCAGCAATGGGAAAGGATGAGGTTGCGCTGCAGGCGCGCCGTGTCCTTGGCCGGGATGCGGGTGCTGGCCAGCTTGCCAAAGCCGGTGTTGACGCCGTAAATCGCTGCCTCGCCGCTGGCCGCGGTGTTAAGCGCCGCCGCCGCCCGCTCGATGCCCTCCCGGCACTCGGGGGCAAGCCTTGCCGCCGGGCTTTCCCAATAAAGCCGCGCCAGCATGTCCAAGGAGACCGCGCCTGGCCTGAGGATGGCTTTTTGCGTCATCGCTTGTCCCCTGGGGTGGGGGTGGTCTCGCCGCGCCAAACCCTCTGAAACAGGGGATTGAGCCCGAGGTGATAGCTAAGCTCGGCCGGCGTCTCCACCTCCCAGATGGCAAGGTCGCAGGATGTGCCCACTTCCAGCGTCCCGCATTCATCGGCCAAGCCGAGCGCCCGGGCGCCATGGCGGGTCATGCCAAGGAGCGCTTCTTCCGGCGTCAGGCCAAAGAGGGTGACCGCCATGTTCATGGCCAGCAAGGGCGAGGCCAGCGGCGATGAGCCGGGGTTGCAATCGCTCGCCACCGCCATGGCGACGCCATGACGGCGCAGCAGCGCCACCGGCGGCGGCGTCTTCTCTTTCAGGAAATAATAGGCGCCAGGGAGCAGCACGGCAACCGTGCCGGCGGCGGCCATGGCATGCGCGCCGGCTTCGTCCACATGCTCCAGATGGTCGCAGGAAAGCGCGCCATGGCGCGCCGCCAGCAGCGCCCCGCCGCTGTTGGACAGCTGCTCGGCATGGAGCTTCACCGGGATGCCATGGGCCTTGGCCGCCGTGAACAGCCGCGCCACGTGCGCGGGCGAAAAGGCGATGGCCTCGCAATAGGCGTCGAGCGCGTCGGCGAGCCCTTCGCGGACGATGGCGGGAAGCTGCCTTTCGCACACATCATCGACATAGGCATCGGCGGCCATCCCCGCCGGCACCGCATGGGCGCCCAGAAAGCTGGTGGATACCCGGATCGGCCGGGTCTCCCCCAGCCTGCGGGCAACCCGCAGCATCTTGGCTTCATTGGCGGCATCAAGGCCATAGCCGGATTTGATCTCCACCGTGGTGACGCCGTGGGCCATGAGGGCCTCCAGACGCGGCAGGGATTGGCGCATGAGCTGGTCGTCATCGGCGGCGCGCACCGCCTTTACCGTCGCCGCGATGCCGCCGCCCGCCCGGGCGAGCGCTTCATAGCTCGCCCCCTCCTGGCGCAGGCGCCACTCCTCGACCCGGTTGCCGGCATAGACGAGGTGGGTGTGGCAGTCGACAAGACCCGGCGTCGCCAAGCGCCCGCCGCAGTCGATGACTTCACGCGCCGCCGGCGCGTCCCCCTCGGGGCCAAGCCAGGCGATGCGGCCGCCCTTGGCCGCCACCGCATGATGAGGACCGCTCACGGGCGCCGAGGTCCCGGTCCACAGGCGCAGCCCCGTCCATAAGCGCTCGGCCGTCACTTTCGCTTGCCACCCCGTCGTCAACAAAATATGTATAGACATATTAAAGGACGCAGATTGGGAATGCGCAAGCTCTTTTTTGATCATGCCCTGCTTCCCGGCGGCTGGGCCGAAAAGGTGACCGTGACGCTCACCGATGGCGGCGTCATCGAGAGCGTGGCCACCGGCGCGCCGTGCGAAAGCCGCGCCTCAAGCGCCGGCGCGATCGCCATTCCCGGGCTGGCCAACCTCCACAGCCACGCCTTTCAGCGCGCCATGGCCGGCCTTGCCGAATATCGCCAGCCCGGAGAGAACAGTTTCTGGAGCTGGCGCGATCTCATGTATCGCTTTGTTGCCCGCCTGACGCCCGATGAGGTGGAAGCGGTCGCCGCCCAGCTTTATGTGGAAATGCTGGAAGCCGGCTTCACCGCGGTCGGCGAATTTCATTATCTTCATCACCAGCCCGACGGCACCCCTTACGCCGACCCCGCCGAGATGCTGGGGCGCCTTGCCGCCGCGGCGCGGGCGGCCGGGATTGGCTTCACCGCCCTGCCGGTGCTTTATGCCCACAGCGACTTCGGCGGCCGCCCGCCGCGCCCCGAGCAGCGCCGTTTCGTCACCGATATCGATGGCTATTTGCGCCTGGTGGATGCCAGCCAAAAACACCTTGCGGGGCTGCCTGGGGCAAGGTTGGGCATCGCGCCGCATTCGCTGCGCGCGGTGACGCCGGACATGCTGCAAGCCGTCCTCGCCGCGCGCCCTGGCGTTCCCGTGCATATTCATATTGCCGAGCAAATGAGGGAAGTGAAGGACTGTCTGGCCTGGTGCGGGCAACGGCCCGTCGCCTGGCTGCTTGACCACCATGCGCTCGATGCCCGTTGGTGCCTGGTGCACGCCACCCATATGACGGCGGCGGAAAGCGCCGCCCTTGCCGCCAGCAAGGCGGTGGCCGGCCTTTGCCCCATCACTGAAGCCAATTTGGGCGACGGCATTTTCGCCGGCGCCGCCTACATGGCCGCCAGCGGCGCCTGGGGGATAGGCTCCGACAGCCATGTCCGGGTCGACGCCGCCGAGGAGTTGCGCCTCCTTGAATACACGCAGCGCCTTGCGGAGGGCGGGCGCAATATTTTGGGCGCCGATCGCCTTTCCACCGGGCGATGCTTGCTCGCCGCCGCCTTGCGGGGCGGGGCGCAGGCGCTGGGCCGGCCCGCCGGCGCCCTCGCTCCGGGCCACTGGGGGGACATCGTCGTTCTTGACGAGGCGCACCCGGCGCTGATCGCCAGGCAGGGCGATGGGTGGTGTGATGGCTGGATTTTCAGCGGCGACAAAGCTTGCGTGCGCGATGTGTGGGTGGCCGGCCGCCAGGTGGTCAGCCAAGGCCGGCACCCGCGGCGCGAGGCCATTCGCGCCGCTTTCGGAAAGGCCCTCCATGCCCTCCTTGGCTGATCGTAAAGTGCGAAGCAAGGCCTTGACGCTCGACGGCAAGGGGCCGCTTTACGCGCAGATCAAGCGCGCCATCGCCGGCCAGATCACCGCCGGCCAATGGAAGCCGGGCGCCCCCATCCCCTTCGAGGAGGATTTAAGCGCCCGCTTCAACACCTCGCGCATGACGGTCAACCGGGCGCTCACTTCACTGGCGGAAGAGGGCCTCATCGTCCGCATCCGGCGCAAGGGCAGCTTTGTCGCCGCGCAATCCTCGCACCATGCCTCATTCACCATCAGCGATATCCGGGACGAGATCGAGGCCAGCGGCGCGGCCTATCGCTATGAGCTCATCCACCGCGCCATCCAATGGCGCCCCCTTGCCAGCTTTGGCGAAAAGGCGCTGCATCTCGTTTGCCGGCATAGCGCCGATAACGCGCCCGTGCTTCTTGAGGAGCGCTGGATTGATTTGGCGACCGTGCCGCAGGCGGCGGATCAGGATTTTTGCAAAATACAGCCTAATAGCTGGCTGCTTGAGCATGTTCCCTGGACCAAGGCGGAGCATCAGATCAGCGCCGTCAATGCCTCGCCCAGAACGGCCGGTCTCCTTGACCTCGCCCCAGGGACCGCCTGCCTGGTTTTGGAACGCAAGACCTGGCGCGAGGCCCAGCCGGTGACCTTCGTCCACCTTATCTATGCCGGGCCCGCGCATCGCTTGGTCGGCACCTTCGCGCCAACCGGATAAATGCGGGCGCTGGCAAGCCATGAACTGTAAACTTTTTGCAAACTCGGTCCGATATGGACCAAATGAAGCCAGCTAAGTCTTTGAAAACATGGTCGGAGCGGCGGGATTTGAACCCACGACCCCTTGACCCCCAGTCAAGTGCGCTACCAGGCTGCGCTACGCTCCGCGACCATGAGAAGGCTCCGGGCTTGGCCGAAGCGCGGCGGACTATAGCGATGGCCATCGCTGAGGGCAACCACTCTCAGCGCTCTTCATGTCCCTTGGCGAGAAGATCGCGCAGCGCCCGCAACTCGGCGATCACCGCCGCAAGCTCCTGCTTGGGGTCGCAAGGGGTGGGGTCGTCTTGCGCGGTCGGGGGCGCTGGGGGGTTGGCCTCGGACGCTGTCTCTGGCGCCACCGCCGCGCCATCGCCGGGCTCGGCAAAGGGGCCTTGCCCCTCGCGCTCGAGAAATTCGGTGACGAGCGCCTTCGCCCCCTTGTCCCGCAACAGCTTTTGTATCCCCTTGATGGTATAGCCGTCGGTATAATGGAGATGGCTGATGGTACGGAGAAGATCGATATCCTCGGGCCGGTAATAGCGCCGGTTGCCGCCACGTTTTAACGGCCTTAGCTGGGAAAAGCGCGTCTCCCAAAAACGCAGCACATGCTGCGGTACGCCCAGAGCGTCGGAGACCTCGCTGATGGTGCGAAAAGCTTGTGCCGACTTTTCCGTCGCGCTCGCCACTGGCACTCTCCACTCCCCATGACGGCCCCACCCTTGGCGAGGACACGAGGGCCCTAACACCGTCTTGCCAGGCTGTCGCCGATGCCGGAGCCACTAGAGCGTTTTCGAAAAAAAATGTGAGCGGTTTTGCGGTTCGAAAACGCGATCAATCAAGATTCTAGAGCACGTTCACCGACTCCGATTGAGATGAACGTGCTCTAGCCCTGGTGGCGCCGGCGCATTTCCCGATTGACGCGGTCCTTCATCACCTGGCTGGGGCGAAAGACCAAGACCCGGCGCGGCTCGATCGGCACTTCTTCGCCCGTCTTGGGATTGCGCCCTATCCGTCCCCCCTTGTCGCGCAGAAGGAAGCTGCCAAAGGAGGAAAGCTTGACATTATGCCCCCTCGCAAGGGCATCGGCGACCTCGCGCAGCACCGCCTCCACCAAGTCGGCGGATTCGTTCCGCGATAGCCCCACTTCCTGATAGACTGCTTCCGACAAATCCGCGCGCGTTATTGTTCGTCCGTTCATCGTCGTTCCCCTGAACCCCTGGAGCCTAGACTAGAGGCGGCGAAAAAACGAATCAATATCAAAGGGATGGAAAGCGTCTTTCGCGAACCGGGAGGGGCCATTAAAATCGTGCAAGGGCAGCGCCCCAGGTAAAGCCGCCGCCCATGGCTTCGAGGAGCAGAAGGTCGCCCGGCCTGATCCGGCCATCGCTGACGCCAGCATGAAGGGCCAGCGGCACGGAGGCGGCCGAGGTGTTGGCGTGGCGCTCGACGGTGACGATGACGCGCCCTGGATCAAGGCCCAGCTTCCTTGCCGTCGCATCGAGAATGCGCCGATTGGCCTGATGGGGAACGACCCAGTCAACCGCTCCGATGGAAAGCCCGGTCGCCACCAGCGCTTCCTCGACCACCCCGGCAAGGTTGATGACGGCGTGCTTGAAGACTTCCCTGCCCTTCATCCGCACATGGCCAGTGGAACGCGTCGAGGAGGGCCCGCCATCGACATAGAGAAGGTCGTGATAGCGCCCGTCGGAATGGAGGCGGGTGGTGAGAACGCCGCGATCGCTGGCCTTGCCTGCGCCTTGCCCGGCAGCGAGCACGACCGCGCCAGCGCCATCACCGAAGAGAACGCATGTCGCGCGGTCCCGCCAGTCGAGAATGCGCGAAAAGGTCTCGGCGCCGATCACCAAAGCCGTCCTGGCCTGCCCCGCCTTGATGAAATTGTCGGCGACGGCAAGGGCGTAAATGAAGCCGGAACATACCGCCTGCACATCGAAAGCCGCGCCGTGGGTCAGCCCCAAGGCGGCCTGCACCTTGGTCGCGGTGGCGGGAAAAGTCTCGTCCGGGGTGGCGGTGGCCAGCACGATGAGATCGACGGCATCCGCCTTGAGCTCCGCCGCGGCCAGCGCCGAACGGGCGGCGGCGAGGGCGAGGTCGGACGTCATTTCATCGTCGGCCGCGATATGGCGCTGGCGAATGCCGGTGCGCTCGACAATCCACTCATCCGAGGTATCGACCTGGCGCGCCAGATCCTGGTTGGTGACGATCTTTTGGGGAAGATAGGCGCCGCAACCGACCAGAAGTGAGCGGGTGACGGTCATTCGGCCACCGCGTTCTGGGCAAGGGCCGCATGGCCTTCGAAATTCTTGAGATCCTCGGCGATGCGCTCGCCAATGCCGTCGGCCGCCAGGTCGATGGCGGTGCCGATGGCGGTGGCAATGCCGACGGCGCTGGCGCTGCCATGGCTTTTGACGACGAGGCCGTTCAGCCCCAAAAACACCGCCCCGTTATGGTTGTTGGGATCGAGATGGTCCTGGAGCGAGCGCAAGCCGTGGCGGGCGAAGAAATAGCCGATCTTCGCCCATGGCGAGGAGGTGAAGGCCTCGCGCATCAAATGGGCGATCAGCTTGGCGGTGCCCTCGACGGCTTTCAGCGCGACATTGCCGGTAAAGCCATCGCTGACGATGACGTCATAGTCGCCGGTGGCGATCTTGTCACCTTCGGCATAGCCGGAAAAATCCATGGGAAGGCTGGTGCCCTTGAGGATTTGCCCTGCTTCCTTGATCCGCTCGGTGCCCTTCAATTCCTCAACCCCGATATTGAGGAGCGCCACCCGCGGCCGGTCGAGGCCAAGCACGGTGCGGGCGAAGGCGGCGCCCATGACCGCGAACTGGATGAGGTTCTCGACCGAGGAATCGACATTGGCGCCAAGGTCGAGGAGCACGCTTTCGCCACGCGCCGTCGGCAGGGCGGAAACCAGGGCTGGCCGGTCGATGCCCGGCATGGTGCGCAAGATGAACCTGGACATCGCCATCAGGGCGCCGGTATTGCCCGCCGAGACCGCGGCGCTGGCCTCGCCGTCCTTGACCGCCTGGATGGCGAGCCCCATGCTCGAGCCGCGCGCCCGGCGCAGGGCTTGGCTTGGCTTGTCGGTGCCCAGCACCATGTCGGTGGTATGGACGATGCGGGCACGCTCGGCAAGGCGCGGCCAGCGCGCAAGCTCGGCCTTCATCCGCGCCTCGTCGCCGAACAGGACGTAACGCACCGCCGGCACGCGGCCACTGGCGATCTCGGCGCCTTCCAGCACGATGGGCGGGCCGTGGTCGCCGCCCATGACATCGAGCGCGATGACGATTTCGCGTGGCACGGCTTCCCTCCTGCCCCCAACCGTTCCTTGGCGCCGCCTTGCCCCCATAAAGGGCGGCACGGCAAGCATCCATCGGCTAGATTAAAGGGAGCCTTGCGCCTCCACAACCTCGCGGCCGTCATAATGGCCGCAGGACGCGCAAATGTGATGCGGGCGCTTCAGCTCGCCGCAATTGGGGCATTCCTGATGCCCAGCGGGCTTTAGCGCGTGATGGGAGCGCCGCATATTGCGCCGCGAAGGCGTTGTTTTTCGCTTGGGAACCGCCATGACATCTATCCGTTCATTACCAATGGGGCCACGGCCTCAGGCCTGCCGCGGCCACGCGCTGCTTGAATGCGAGCGCCAGAACATAGCCAAAAACTTTTTTGCTTCAACCCTTCTCTTGCATCGCCTTGAGAATCGCGAAGGGATGGCTGGAGAGACTGGCCTCATCCCCTTGCCAAACCGCCCCCGGGGCGCGGGGGTAAGGGTCAAGGGCAAGGGCCAAGCTCTGGGCCGCCAGCTCGCCGATGTCGATATAAGGCCCCGACAAGGGCTCGACATCTTCCTCGTCCGGGGTCGCCTCCGCCACCTCATGGCCGTGCTTTTGCAGGGTCTCGGGGCGGACATAAAGGCTATCGACCGGCGCTTCGATGAGGGCGACGACGGGCGCCAGCGTCACCCCGCAGGCCTGCACCACGCGGCCCCGCACGGCGCCTGTCACCCGCACTCCCGACAGCTCCGCGCGCAATTTCAAGGCGGCCTCCAGCTCGTCCAAGGCGATCAAGCCGAAACGCCGCGCCAAGGCCGCGCCTTCCGCTGGAGAAGCGCGGATTTCCTTGAATATTTCGCCATGCGCCAAGTCCGCAAGCAAGACCATGCGGGAAAATTCCGAAACGCTCATGGCACGGGCCCCACATCAAGCCAGTCCACCCCCGCGCCATCGACCATGGTGGCGGCTTGCGCCCCGACATGGGCGGCCTCAGCCCGGACATGGCGCGCGAGGGCGTCCATGACTGGCCTTGCCGGCGGCGCACCACGGTAAAGATTGCGTGCCAAGGCGTTGACGAGCGCCTCATCGCTAGCCGCCAGCGCTGCGCCATAAGCCCGCGCCCGCCCGCGATAGGCGGCCATCATCAGCTTGACCTGCTTGCCCACCCCCATGTCGCCGACGCCGAGCTCGCGCACCGTGCGGTCGAGGTCGCGGACCAACGCTTCCTCCACCCTGACCGCCAAGGCGGCCGCCCGGCCGTCCGCTGCCTCCAAGGCCCGGACAAGCAGGGCGACATGTAGCGCCAAGGCATCGAATCGGCCATCCAGGGTATCGGGAATGGCGAAACGCAAATAAAGCGCCGGGGCACGGGCCTGGGCAGCGGCGCTGGAATAAAGTTGCTCCGCACAAAGCCGACGCGAACGTTCCTTTCGCCAAGCAGCCAACATGCCTCAATCCACGCGTATTTTGCCTTTACCTTGCGGCCGGGATGAAGTTTAAGCCCATATCCGGGGGCGCGATAGAGGCAAATATGCAGCGATATTTCAAGCGTGGCGGATGTCGGGCGGTCGCGGGCGCGCTTCTCGGCGCGGTGTTTCTCGGCTTGTCCGCCTGCACCACCATCAAGGACCAGAACGGCTATCTCGCTGACAAGCAGATGATCGGCAATGTCAGCCCCGGGGTCGACAATCGCGACTCGGTGCTGGCGATGCTGGGGCGCCCCTCGATCACCGGCACCTTCGATGACCGCACCTGGTATTATGTGTCGCAGATGACCCGGCAGATCGCCTTCATGACGCCAAAGCCGATCCAGCATGAGGTGGTCGCCATCCGCTTCGACGAGAAGGGCAACGTCGTCGCGGTCGACAAGTTCGACCGCCACGACATCGTCAGCGTCGACCCGGTGGGCGACAAGACCCCCACCCGGGCGCGCGAGATGGGCTTTCTAGAGCAGTTGTTCGGCAATATCGGCCGCTTCGGCGGCGCGCCGCCGGGCGGCGCGGGCGGACGGGCCGGCGGACCGAACTGAGACGCTATTTTTGCTTCATACAGTGAGGAGGGCTGATGCGCACCGTCGTCAAAACCCATTGCCTGGCGGCGATGGTCGCCGCCTTTGCCGCCATGCCCGCATGGGCCGGGGAAACGGCCAAGCCCCATTGGACCTATGAAGGCGCCCATGGGCCGGACCATTGGGCAGAGCTGGCCGGGGAATTCGCCCAGTGCGGCGCCGGCGCGGCGCAATCGCCCGTCGATATCCGCACCGGGGATGTGACGGCGGGCGCCTCGACCCCGCTGATCGCCGGCTATCAGCCCTCGCCCCTCCACATCGTCAACAACGGCCACACCATCGAGGTCGAATACGCCCCGGGCAGCGCCCTTCTCCTCGGGGGCGAGCGCTATGAGCTCAAGCAATTCCATTTTCACGCCCCCAGCGAAAACGCCATCGACGGCCACCACGCGGCGATGGAAGCACATTTCGTCCACGCCAATGCCGCGGGCGGGCTTGCCGTCATCGCCGTGATGATGGAGGCGGGCGCGGACAACCCCGCCCTTGCCCGGCTGTGGGCGCATCTGCCGGACGCGGCGCAAGGCTCTTTCGCCTCGGCGGAAGTGCGGGTGAACGCGGGCGACTTGATGCCGCAACAGCGCGCCGCCTACAGCTTTACCGGCTCTCTCACCACCCCGCCATGCAGCGAGGGGGTGAGCTGGTTCGTTCTTAAGGAACCGGTCTTCGTCGGCGCCGGCCAGGTCGCGGCTTTCCTTAACGCGGTGGGCTGGAACGCGCGGCCCTTGCAGCCGCTCAACGCGCGCGCCATCACCAGCATCGGTGGCAAATGACGGCGCACCGCCCTTCGCCTTATGTATTTTGTGGATAAACGCCCATGATTGCCCGCTATTGCCGCCCGGAAATGGCCGCCTTGTGGGCCCCGGAAAGCAAATACCGCATCTGGCTGGAGATCGAAGCCTTTGCCTGCGAAGCCCAGGAAAAGCTGGGCGTCATTCCTGCCGGCACCGCCCGGGCGGTGTGGGAAAAAGGCGGATTCGAGGTCGCCCGCATCGAGGCCATCGAGGCCGAGGTCAAGCACGACGTCATCGCCTTTCTCACCAATCTGGCCGAGCATGTGGGCGCGCCAGCCCGCTTCGTCCACCAGGGCATGACCTCGTCCGACGTCCTCGACACCTGCCTCAACGTCCAATTGGTGCGCGCCAGCGATATTTTGATCGGCGATGTCGATGCTCTCCTCGCGGTGTTGAAGCGGCGCGCTTTCGAGCATAAATCCACGCCAACCATCGGCCGCTCCCACGGCATCCACGCCGAGCCCACCACCTTCGGGCTGAAGCTTGCCCAGGCCTATGCCGAATTCACTCGCGCCCGTGCCCGCCTTGAGGCCGCCCGCGCCGAAGTCGCCACCTGCGCCATCTCGGGCGCGGTCGGCACCTTCGCCAATATCGACCCCGCGGTCGAGGCCCATGTCGCCGCCAAGCTGGGCCTTGCGCCCGAGCCGATTTCGACCCAGGTCATCCCGCGCGACCGCCATGCCGCCTATTTCACCCATTTGGCGGTCGTTGCTTCCTCCATCGAGCGGCTGGCGACCGAGATCCGCCACTTGCAGCGCACCGAAGTCCTGGAGGTGGAGGAGTATTTCTCGCCCGGCCAGAAAGGCTCCTCGGCGATGCCGCACAAGCGCAACCCGGTATTGTCGGAAAACCTCACCGGCCTTGCCCGCATGGTCCGCGCCTACGCCCTTCCAGCGCTGGAGAATGTCGCCCTGTGGCACGAGCGGGACATCTCCCACTCCTCGGTCGAGCGGTTCATCGGCCCCGACGCCACCATCACCCTCGACTTCGCCCTTGCCCGCCTTGCCGGGCTGATGGACAAGCTGGTGGTCTATCCTGAGCGCATGGCGGCCAACCTCAACCGCATGGGGGGCCTTGTGCATTCCCAGCGGGTTCTTTTGGCGCTGACGCAAAAAGGGGCCAGCCGCGAGGACGCCTATCGCCTGGTGCAGCGCAACGCCATGAAGGTCTGGGAAGCGGAAGGGAAGCGCGAACTCAGCGCCCTCCTGCGCGCCGATGCCGATGTCGCGCGCTATCTCAAGCCGGAGGAAATCGACGCCCTGTTCGACCTAGGGCATCACCTGCGCCATGTGGATAGCATTTACCGCCGGGTGTTCGGCGACGATGCGGCTTAAAGGGCAGGATCACGCGCGAAAAAGGCAAAAAAAGAGGCGGCGCGATACCCTTTCGCCGCCATGAGTCTCCCGTCCAGCCCGCTCAGGCAAAGGGCCAGGGGGAGGCTCCTCGAACGCATCGGCAACACTCGGCTGCGCGGGGAGCTGCCAAGAGAAAGAGCAAGGGCCGTGCCAAAGGTTTTTTCTCACTAAAATCAATCCATTACTAAAAAACGACAGGGGCAGGTGTGGAACAGCCGTGTTGTTTTAGCACAAGGAAACGTGCCACATTCCAACACTTCTGTCTCAAGATGGCACAGCGGCCGCCGGAGACCGGCTGAGGGTGGTGCGGATATATTCGATATAATGGCCGTCCTTGGTGGCAAGGCCCAGTTTAAGGAAGCTGCCGTCGCCAGCGCGCCAGATGCGGTGGGTGATGCTGTTGGTCTTATCGAGCAGGATTTCGAAATAGTCCGCCGCCATGGCGCGGCCGTCGATGTCCACGGCTTCCATCCCACGATAAAATATGGTGGAGGGTTTTTGCCCGCCCGAAAGCGTGTCCAGGAGGACGAAGCGATGCACCGCGCCATCGAAAAGACGCTGCGCAAAGGTCATGCTGGAGGGCACCAGGCTGGCTGGCGCCGGCATCGTCTCGCCATTCACCGTGACCCGAAAGCCGTCCTTGCCGGCGGCCGAGACATGGACGTCGAAACGACCGCTTTTGCGCTCGGTCACCGCGCGCAAATCTAGAAGCGCGCCGTCGGCGGTCCACACTTCGCTTGCCCGGTGGTCCATCTTGAAAGCGGTGATGAAGGCGAATTTGACGCGAATGGAAAAGGCGATATCGACGCTATAAAGGCCGTCCTCGCTTTGCCGCAAGGTGACGTGATGGCTGCCGATGGCTTGGCCGTTGCGCTCGATGCGATAGACGATTTGCACTTCGCCCCGAGGTGCCGCCTGGCGCGCGCTCTGGGCTGTGCCGGCGCTTGCCACCGCCCGGCTTGCCGGCGCCGGCGCCATCAAGGCAAGGCCAAGAAGCAGCACCCACGAGCCGTGCGGCAAACACCTTCTCCCCCAATCTAGGCGTGGCATCGTTCAAGACATGTCCTTTTTCACCGCGCCTTCCCCGTGGATAGGTAATCGGCCGGGCAAAGTCCACTCTTTGTCGCATTTCATGAGCAAGGGGAAGGGACGGTGTCCCTGCCGTTGGGATGCGTCCCGAAATGGGAAAAGAGCATATGGCAAGCGCCGCCCGGCGCTTCACCCTCTTATAAGCTTGGCGATGCGGGCTTGCGAGGTCTCGGAGACCCCGGCGCGCTTGAGGGCTTCATTTGGCTCCCCGTCCAGCAAGGCTGCGACATCGCCACGCGGCAGGTCGAGCAACGCCGCCAGGATGGCTTCGAGGCCGGTTCGGCCTTCGAGCTCGACAAGGCCAAGCATGCGTTGCTCGCTCAACGCGCCGGCGCGGCGCATCGCCCTCACCCGCGCCACCAGCATGGAAAAGGCTTGCCCACTGCCCTTTCGTTCGTCGGTCTCGGCCATGCTGGTCAACGCCTTGATTTTCTTGGCGACGGCGGCCGGCATGTCGGGGCGCGCGGCGAGTTCGCCCATGACGGCGGTGGAATCGGCAAAGCGGGCGATGAGCTGGTTCGCCAAATCCTCGTTGAAATCGACGCCGCGGTTGCGCGCCAATGAGGTCGCCACCCGTTCATCGCCGCGGCTGGCCAGGACCATGGCGACGCCGGAGCTCAACCGCTCGCGCCGGGCGATGGCCAGTTGCGCGTGATTGCTGCCGCGCTTCACCACCTTCATCAAAATCGCGTCGTCGACTGCCGGGCTGGTCTGCAAAAAGGGCGCCGCGACGTCGGGATCGTCGAAGGCGATGGCCTCGATCACGTCTTCCGGCAAGCGTTCGCAGCGGCGCAATTCGAAGGACAAGGCGCCGCGCACGGCATCGACTTCGTCGCGGCACAGCTTGCGCATCACCTTTTCCAGGCTGGCATGGCTCGTCTCATCGCCATGCTCGGCGAGGAATCGGCCAACCCGCTTTGCCAAAACGACTCGTTCGACCTTGTTTTCATCGACCAAAGCGAAATTATCGTCCAACTCGGCCAAAGCGTCCATGGGCGTCCTCTTTTCCGAAGTGGCGCAAATTGTGCCTGCGGCTTGTTTAAAAAACCTATAAGAGCCTGTCGGCGCTCCTGGGGGCTGCGTTCAATCGATCGTGAATGGAAACGGGGCGAAGTTGAATTGCTGGCGGCCTTCATCGCTCGCTATGTCTTTGCGCCATGACTAGACGCTATGGTGACCAAGCCTATGGCCAAGCGGCGGAAGTGGCGCCCGCCGTCTTGCGCATCATCGCCCCCAACCCCAAGCCCTTCACCTATCGCGGCACCAATAGCTATGTGGTGGGGGATGATCCGGTGGTCATCATCGACCCCGGGCCGGCGCTCACCCGCCATGCCGACGCCGTGATGCAGGCGGTGGACGGGCGGCAGGTCGCCGCCATCCTCGTCACCCACAGCCATATCGACCATTCCGGCGGGGCCTTTGCCTTGCGTGCCCGCACCGGCGCCCCCGTTTTCGGCTTCGGGGCCTTGCCGGCAATGCCGCAAAGCGATGCCATCGAAGCCGATTATGACTTCGCTTTTGCCCCCACCCATCAGTTGCAAGATAGGGCACGGCTGACCTTTAACGGCCTTGGCATCGAAGCCATCCACACGCCGGGACATTTCCCCAACCATCTATGCTTCAGGCTTGCGGGAGGCGATCTCATTTTCTCCGGCGACCATGTGATGGGCTGGTCCTCCACCGTCATCGCCCCGCCGATCGGCGACATGGCGCAGTATATGGCGTCCCTCGACAAGCTCTTGGCGCACGGGGCGCGATGGCTGTTGCCAGGTCACGGTCCCCGCATCGCCAACCCGCACAAGGCGATCAAAGCCTTGATCGCCCACCGCATCGAACGCGAAGGACAAGTCCTTGACTGCCTGAAGCAGGGCCTCAGCCGCGCCGATGATATCGCCCGGGCAATCTACGACCCGCTTGAGCCGATCCTTTTTGCCGCCGCGTGCAAGTCGGTGGAGGCCCATAAGCTCCACCTCATCGCGCAGGGATTGTGGCGCGAACCCAAAAAAACATGCTCGGAAACGCTGGCTTAACGGGCGATTTCCAGCGCCAGCGCCGTCGCTTCGCCGCCGCCGATGCACAAGGCGGCAACCCCCTTGCGCTTGCCGCGGGCGCGCAAGGCGCCGATCAGCGTCACCAGGATCCGCGCCCCGGAGGCGCCGATGGGATGACCGAGGGCGCAAGCGCCGCCATGGACATTGACCTTGGCGTGATCGAGGGCCAGCTCCCGCATCGCCGCCATGGCGACGACGGCGAAGGCCTCGTTGATTTCGAAAAGATCAACCTCGTCGCGCGACCAACCGGCTTTCCCAAGCACTTTCTCGATGGCGCCAATGGGCGCAGTGGTGAACCAGGCCGGCTCCTGCGCATGGGTGGCATGGCCGCGGATGACGGCGATGGGCTTAAGCCCCTTCGCCTCGGCCGCCGACTGACGCGTGAGGACGAGCGCCGCCGCGCCGTCGGAGATGGAGGAGGAATTGGCCGCCGTCACCGTGCCGTCCTTGGCGAAGGCGGGCTTCAATTGCGGGATTTTGTCACGGCGCGCCTTGCCCGGCTGTTCGTCGATCTCGACCCGCCGCGCCCCGCCACGCCCGCTGACCTCCACCGGCACGATCTCGCCTTTGAAGCGACCGTCGTTTATGGCGGCTTGCGCCCGCTCAAGGCTTGCCACCGCATAGGCGTCCTGCGCTTCCCGGCTGAATTGATAATGGCGCGCCGTATCCTCAGCAAAGGTGCCCATGAGGCGGCCCTTGTCATAGGCGTCCTCCAGCCCATCGAGGAACATGTGGTCCTTCACCTCGCCATGGCCCAAACGATAGCCGCCGCGCGCCTTGGGCAGGAGATAGGGCGCCCCCGACATCGATTCCATCCCGCCCGCCACCATGAAGGTGGCCGAGCCGGCGACAATCTGGTCATGGGCGTCCATCACCGCCTTCATGCCGGAGCCGCACATCTTGTTGACGGTCGCCGCGCCGACGCCATAGCCAAGGCCGGCGCCCAAGATCGCCTGGCGCGCCGGCGCCTGGCCCTGCCCGGCGGGCAACACGCAGCCCATGATGCCCTGGTCTATCTCCTTGGGATCGACGCCCGCCTCCGCGATCGCCGCCTTGATCGCCGTGGCGCCAAGGACCGGCGCCGGCACCTCGGCAAGATCGCCTTGGAAGCCCCCCATGGGGGTGCGCTTGGCACCAAGGATGACGATCGGGTCCTTGACAAGGTCTTGGGACACACGCTCGGACATGGCTTGTCCTCCTGAAAATATTAGGCGGCGGCGCGATTGGCTTTCTGCTCCTTGGCCTTGAGGATTCGGGCGCGGGCCATTTCGTCGGCCACCTCGTTGGTCGGCCGGCCTTGCGCCGAGGCGGCGGCGAAAATGTCGGCCAGGGTCTTGGCGATGCCTTCGACCCAGGCCATCGACGCGGCGCTGGAGACGAAACGCCCTTCGAACTCCAGCGAGCAATTCATGATGCCGCCGCCGTTGATGACATAGTCCGGCGCGTAAAGGATGCCGCGCTCCATCAAGCGCCGGCCGTGGCGGTCCTCCGCCAACTGATTGTTGGCGCCGCCGGCGATGATCTTGGCCTTGATCCTATCGACGCTCATATCGTTGACTACGGCGCCCAGCGCGCACGGGGCAAGGACGTCCACATCGGCATAAAGGATGTCCTTCACATCCGCCGGGGTTGCCGCCAATTCGGCGACCGCCCGGCTCACCCGGTCGGCCATGATGTCGGCGACCACCAGCCTTGCGCCCGCCTGGTGAAGCGCGCGCGCCAGATTATAGCCGACATTGCCAAGGCCCTGGATGGCGACGCTGCGTCCGGCAAGCGCATCATCGCCATAGGCATGGGCAAGCGCCGCCTTGATGCCGCAAAACACGCCATGCGCGGTATAGGGCGACGGATCCCCCGCCGCCGAGACGCCATGGCTGGTTCCCGTGACATGGCGCGTTACTTCCATGACATGGGCCATGTCGGCGACCGACATCCCCACGTCCTCGGCGGTGACATAGCGCCCGCCCAGCAGCTCGACACAGCGGCCGAAGGCGCGCATGAGGTCCGCCGTCTTGTCCTTTTTCGGGTCGCCGATGATGACCGCCTTGCCGCCACCCAGCGCCAGCCCCGCCATGGCGTTCTTATAGGACATGCCCCGCGACAGGCGCAAAACGTCGGTCAGCGCTTCATCCTCGCTGCCATAGGGCCACATGCGCACGCCGCCGGCGGCCGGGCCCAGCGCGGTCGAGTGAACCGCGATGATCGCCTTCAACCCCGTCTCGGGATCGCTGCAATACACAACCTCCTCATGGTCATCGAAGGCCGGGTTGTTGAACACGCTCATTCTAGCATCCTTCATTGCACGCCCGGCAAGATCATCCCAGGCTTTAAGGGGACCCAAGTCAGTGTTGGTTCATGCGGCCGAATCCATGGATGAGGAAACACCCCTATCGCGCCCCGGCCAGCGCGCCAGCAATTCAGCCTGGCGGGCGAGCGCCGCCTCGACATTGGCGGCCTTCACCGGCCCGAAGCCGCGGATCATGTCGGGCAGCCGGGCGATTTCCACGGCCAGGGCGAGATTGTCCTTGGCAAGGCCGGCGAGGAGCTGCTCGATCACCGCTTCATATTCGGCGACGAGACGCCGTTCCATGCGCCGCTCCACGGTCTTGCCGAATATATCGAAGGCCGTTCCGCGCAAGCCCTTGAGGCGGGCCAGCAGCTTGAAGGCGGGCCAGATCAGCCAGCCGGGAAAGACCATCTTGCGCGGCCGGCCAGTGACGGGGTCGTGCTTGGCCAAGAGCGGCGGCGAGAGATGAAATTTGAGTTTTGCAACACCCGCGAACTGGGCGTCGAGCTTGCGCTTGAATTCGCCCGAGGTGTAAAGCCGGGCGACCTCATATTCATCCTTATAGGCAAGGAGCTTGAAGTAAGAGCGGGCAACCGCCTCGGCCAGGGCGTGGGACGCGGCATCGATCGCCTGCTCGGCAGCGTGCACGCGCGCCGCCAACGCCTTGTAGCGCGCCCCATAGGCGGCGTTTTGATAGGCGGTCAAGAAATCCACCCGCCGCGCGACGATGTCCTCGAGCGCTGTCGCCGGTGGCGCCGCCTCGGCCAGGGCATCGCCCTCGCGCAGCTTAGCCCGCACCGCGGCGGGATCATGGGCCATCAACCGCCCCCAGTGGAAGGTGTCGAGGTTGAAGGCAACGGCAACGCCGTTGAGCTTGATCGCCTCCTCGATCGCCGCCCGGGAAAGGGGCACCAGGCCCTTCTGCCAGGCATAGCCAAGAACGAACATGTTGGTGGCGATAGCGTCGCCCATCAGCGTCGTCGCCACCTCGGTCGCCGGGATGAAGTGGGTGGCGTCCTTCAAGCTGGTGGCGCGGATCGCCTTTTCCACCTGGTGTTCGCGAAAGTCGAGGTTGCGGTTGCGCACGAAGTCGGCGACCGGGGTGATGTGGGAATTGACGATGGCGGCGGAGCGCTCCTTGTGCAACAGGTCGATCGCCGCCTGCCCGGCGGCAACCACCGAATCGCAAGCGAGTAGAAGGTCGGCGCCGCCAGTGACGATCTTGGGGCTGCGCAAATGCTCGGCCGAACGGCCGATGCGCACGTGGCTCAACACCGCCCCACCCTTTTGCGCAAGGCCGGTCATGTCGGCGATGCGGCTGGCATGGCCCTCGATATGGGCCGCCATGCCGAGGATGGCGCCGATGGTGAGAACCCCGGTGCCGCCGATGCCGGTGACAAGAATGTTGTAATCCTCGCCCAAGGCCGCCACCTCCGGTTCGGGGAGGCTGGCGAGGACATCGCCGGCATCGACCGCCCCGGGCTTGCGCACGTCGCCGCCATGGACGGTGACGAAGGACGGGCAAAAGCCCTTGACGCAGGAATAGTCCTTGTTGCAGGTGGATTGATTGATCACCCGTTTGCGGCCCCATTCGGTCTCCAACGGCTCGACCGAGACGCAGTTCGACTGGTCGGAGCAATCGCCGCAGCCTTCGCACACCAGATCGTTGATGAAGACGCGGGTCGCCGGATCGGGATAGGTGCCGCGCTTGCGGCGGCGGCGCTTTTCCGCAGCGCAGGTTTGGTCATAGATGATGGCGCTGACCCCTGGCCGCTGGCGCAGGTCGCGCTGGATGCGCTCCAGCTCATCGCGGTGATGGACGGCGACGCCGGCGGGCAGCCTCGCCGCCTTGGGGTCCTTGTATTTCTCCACATCGTCGGAGACGACGACCACCGTCTTCACCCGTTCGGCGAGAAGCTGCTCGGCGATCTGCGGCACGCTGAGCTGGCCGTCCACATGCTGGCCGCCGGTCATCGCCACCGCGTCGTTATAAAGGATCTTGTAGGTGATGTTGACATCGCCGGCGACCGCCTGGCGAATGGCGAGCAGGCCGGAATGGAAATAGGTGCCATCGCCCAAGTTCGCGAACACATGGCTGTCGGCGACGAAGGGCGCCTCGCCGACCCAGGTGACGCCTTCGCCGCCCATCTGGGTGAAAACGTCGGTCTCGCGGTCCATCCACATCGCCATGATATGGCAGCCGATGCCAGCCAGCCCGCGCGAGCCTTCCGGCACCTTGGTCGAGGTGTTGTGGGGACAGCCGGAGCAGAAATAGGGCTTGCGCAAGATCGGCGGCACATAGCTTTCGCGCCGCTTGGCCCGCTCGGAAAAATAATAGAGCCGCTCCTTGATGCGCTCGGAGGTGTGGAGCTTGTTGATGCGGGCGGCGATCACATGGGCGATCTGGCCGACGGTCAGCTCGTTCTCGGCGGGAAGCAGCCACTCCCCCTTTTCATCATATTTGCCGACCACCCGCGGGCGGACATTTTCCTTCCAGTTGTAAAGCTGCCATTTAAGCTGATGCTCGATGAACTCGCGCTTTTCCTCGACCACCAGGACTTCCTCGAGCCCCTCGCAGAAATGGCGCGCCCCCTCGGGCTCGAGGGGCCAGGGCATGCCCACCTTGTAAAGCCGCAAGCCGATGGCGGCGGCGCGCTCCTCGTCGATGCCGAGCTCGTCCATCGCCTGCATCACATCGGCATAGGACTTGCCGGTGGAGATGATGCCGAGCTTCGGGTCGGGACTGTCCCAGATCACCCGATCGATGCGGTTGGCGCGGGCGAAGGCCTGGGCGGCAAAGCCCTTATAGCGCTGCAGCCGCCAGTCCTGCTCGCGCCAAACGTCGCCCAAGCGGATGCCGAGCCCGCCCTCGGGCATCGCGAACTCCGGCAGGATGATTTCACGCTGTTCCGGGGCGAGGCTGACGGTGCCCGAGGATTCGGCGGTGTCGGCCGTCGCCTTGAAGCCGACCCAGGCGCCGGCAAAGCGCGACATGGCAAGCCCGAGAAGGCCATATTCCACATAGTCCTGGACGCTCGCCGGATAGAGAAAGGGCATGAAGGCGGCCATGAAATTATGGTCGGTCTGATGCGGCAGGGTGGAGGACTTGGCGCCATGATCGTCGCCGGCGACGCAGAGCACGCCGCCATGCTTGGTGGTGCCGGCGGCATTGGCGTGGCGCAGCACGTCCATCGTCCGGTCGACCCCCGGCCCCTTGCCGTACCAGATGCCGAACACGCCATCGACCTTGGCGCCGGGGCGCAAGCCCACATGCTGGGTGCCCCAGAGAGCGGTCGCCGCCAGGTCCTCGTTGATCCCGGGTTTAAAGACGATATTGTGGGCGTCAAGGTGCTTCTTCGCCCGCCACAGCTCCTGGTCATAGCCGCCCAGCGGCGAGCCGCGATAGCCGGAAATGAAGCCGGCGGTGTTAAGGCCGGCCGCCCTGTCGCGCCGCGCCTGCACCAGCGGCAGGCGGACCAGCGCCTGGATGCCGGTCATGAACGCCTGGCCGCGCTCCAGCATATATTTATCGTCAAGGGTGACCTTGCCCATCCGCATGATTTGCGATCCCCAAAGGCGCCCATTCGGGCCGCGCTCGATGCCCTTGAAATATTACACAAGCGGCGCGAAATTTGCGGTCTTAGTTGCCGTACCCTGGGCACGAAGCCGAAAGTTCGACACGGAAAATTTGAAAGAGCGCTGCGGCGGTCCACTCTTCAGCCGGCGTGACTTTCGCAAAGCTCATTCCGGGGCGCTGAAAGCCTTGGCGTAGAAAATGGCGTTCATCACCAGCTTGTGGGTCCCCAGCCAATAGCCGCGAAAGGCGGGATTATCGGCGAACAGCACCACCGACCCGCGCCCCAGCCGTTCCGCCACCAGGCTGGGCGTGCCCGCCATTTTCGCAAGATTTTCGGCCGAGGCATAGCCCGAGACCAAGGGCCGCGCCGCATAGGCGGCGACCGCGGCGTAAGGATTGGGGGATTTGGCGAAAAACAGCTCGTTGTCGCGGTGGCTGGCAAGCCGGCGGCCGCTTAATCCAAAGCCGAGGGGGTGGGTGATATCGAGCTCGCTCATGAACACCGCGCCGGCGATGCGGGCGATGGCTTCCCGCTCCGCCTTGTCGCCATAGTCAAGGCGCATCGGCGCGCCCTCTGCCTGCGCCGGGGGAGCGAGGGGCTTGGTTTGGCTAAAGCCCTTCTCCGCCGCCCACAAGGCCGCCCGCTGGGTGGCGATGAGGACGCCGCCGGCGCGCACCCAGGCCTTGAGCGCGTCCACCGCATCGTCGCCAAGCCGCGGCCGCCCGTCGGGCAGGATGAGGTGGGTATAGCGGTGCAAGGGCAGGCTGGCGAAATCGGCGCGGTCCCGCATGGCGAGCGGGATCGCCATCACCTTGTCAAAGAGATACCACATCTCGCCGGCGTCATAGACGCTGAAATCATCGCCGGTCAGCATCATGACGCGGGGCAGGTAAAAGCTGTGCTGGCTGGTGCCGCCAAGGTCGGGGCCGGCAGGGGTAAGGCCGCTCACCGCGGCGTGGATGTTCACCCCGTCCTCCCTGGCGATCTGCGCCAAAAGGGGCATGAGCCCGGCGGCCACCGCGGGGCTGTTGTTGCCCGGCGAGACGACGATGGCGCCGGCCGGGACGGTGACCGGCCCTTCCCCGGTCGCCAGCGTCATCGCCTGGGTGGCGCCGCGGGCGCGCACCCCGGCGGCGAGCAGGCGGTAAAGCGCGCGCGGCGCGTAATAGCCGCGCCAGTCGAGCACATAGCCAGCACCGCCCTCGGCGGGCGGCGATGCGGCGGGTTTGCGCGGCGCGGTCCACGGCGCGCCGAGGAGCTTTTTGTCATAGTCCCTTTGCGCCAGCGCCGCGAAGTCAAGGCCATAGGCATAAGGCAGCGTCCAACCGGAAATGTCGTAAAAGCTGTCGCGGGGAAATTGCGTGAGCACTTCGAAAATGCCGCGGATAAGCCGGTGTTGCGGCTGCGCGGTGGGAACGATATAGGCGTTGCCGGCGGCAAAATCGACGCCGTCCGCCGAGACGTCGCGGGCAAGCTCATAGGCATCGATATGGTGGCGCTTCAGCATGGCGAGGAAAACCTCCGCCCGCGCCGGGTCGCCGGGGGCGGCCAAGACATAGGCCTTGTCCCGCGCTTTCGCCGCGTCTTTCAAGGCGCTTTCGAAAAAATCCTTCTGATAGCTGAGGAATTTGGCGCGCAGGGCGTGGCCGCCGCGGATGATGGCGAGCCCTGAATTCATGTGCTGGCGGATATTTTCGCGATAGCTTTGGGGCCCGTGCGCGCTGTCGATGGCGATGCCTTCCGAGCCCGACTGCTCGAAAAGGATGCCCACCCCGCCAGTCACCGAGGGGTAGGTGGAGCCCTTGCCGAGATAATAATTGTCGAACCGCTCGGCGGTGAAATAGGGGCGCTTTTCCGCGTCCAGTTGCTGCGCCGGATAGCGCGACAGGGCGTCCAGCAAGGCTTCCGCCGCCGCCGGGATCAACGGATGGGTGCGGCCCGCCTCGCCGGGATGGAAATAATAGGTGTCATCGGCCGCCATCTCGTGAAAGTCCACCACCACATGGGGCTTCCAGTCGTGATAGGCGGCGATGAAGGCCTGGCTTTCGGGCTGGGTCAGCGGCAGCCACTGCCGGTTGATGTCGAACCAATAGTGGTTGGTGCGCCCGCCCGGCCAGGGAATCTCATGCTCGCGGTGGAAGGGGTCGGCAACCGGCACCCGGGCGTTGTACATGTTGTACCAGGTCGCCGAACGGTCGCGCCCGTCGGGGTTGAGGGTGACGATGTTGAGGATGACGCTGTCGCGCAAAATGGCGTCCCAGGCCGCATCGCGCACCGCAGCGAGGTGATAGGCGATGCCGAGCACCGCCTCGATGCCGCTGATTTCATCGCCATGGACCCCATAGTTGAGCCAGGTCACCACCGGCCCGTCGCCGGCTGGGGCGCCCGGCGCGAGGCGCGCCACATGCTCGGCCTTGAGCGCTGCGAGGCGGGCCTGGTTCTCGGGCGCGGTGATGGCGACCAGAAGGATGGGCCGGCCTTCATGGCTGCGGCCGATGGTCTCGACGCTCACCCGCTCCGAGGCGGCGGCGAGTGCGGTCAAATAGCCGGTCACTTCATCATAACGGGCAAGGATGGCGCCGATTTCGTGGCCGAGAAAGCCGGCGGGCGTGGGGACGGCGGGGTCGTACTCAACGCTTGGGAAAAAATCCTCCGCCGCCCGCGCGCCGGCGACCGCCATGACAAAAAAGGAAAACGCCGCCCCCAGCGCGCATCGCCGCCACCCCTTCATCCCATCACCCCTTCAACCCACATGTCATCGACCGGGGCAGGCTAACGGGGCATGGCGCGCGCCTCAAGGGGGTTCCTCGGGAGGCCTAAGAGCGGGCGATTTGCGATAGGTCAATTTGCGGACTTGCCGGGGCGACTAAAGTGCGACAGTTTGCACGCTTTAGGCTTTGGGGACATTCATGGATCCGCTCACGCGAAAATTCGTCAAGCCCGCCGCCTCGCCCTTGCCCGAGGCAGTGACGCTCGATGAACGCAAGGCCCGCGCCGCCGCTTGGTTCGAGACTTTGCGTGACCGCATTTGCGACGCCTTCGAGACCATCGAGCGCGACCATCAAGGCCCCCTTGCCGACCAGCCGGCCGGCCATTTCATCCGCAAGGCCTGGACCCGGACCGACCCTTCCGGAGCGCCCGGCGGCGGCGGGGTGATGGCGGTGATGAAGGGCCGGGTCTTCGAAAAAGTGGGGGTCAACATCTCCACCGTCCACGGCGTCTTCAGCCCTGACTTCGCCAAGCAGATCCCCGGCGCCGAGGACGACCCGCGGTTTTACGCCACCGGCATCAGCCTGGTCGCCCACATGCAGTCGCCGCTGGTGCCGGCGGTGCACATGAACACCCGCTTTCTGGTCACCACCAAAAGCTGGTTCGGCGGCGGCGCCGACCTTAACCCAGCGCTTCCCAACGACGACGACACGGCGGCTTTCCATGCCGCGTTGGCCGCCGCCTGCGAGCGCTTCGATACGGATTATTACCCGCAGTACAAGGCCTGGTGCGATGAATATTTCTTCATCAAGCACCGCAACCGGCCGCGCGGCGTCGGCGGCATTTTCTACGATTATCTCGATTCCGGCGACTGGGAGGAAGACTTCGCCTTCACCCGCGCGGTGGGGGAGTGTTTTCTCGACATCTATCCCCAACTGGTGCGCGCCCATAAGGACAGGGCGTGGACGGCGAGCGAGCGCGAGGCCCAGTTGCGCTATCGCGGGCTTTATGCCGAGTTCAACCTGGTCTATGACCGCGGCACCCGCTTCGGCCTCATGACCGGCGGCAATCCCGACGCCATCTTGATGTCGCTGCCGCCGCAAGCCAAGTGGGACTGAACCTCGTCTTTTCCCCTAGACGCCCGGCCAGCACGGGCAAATGCTAAAACAGCCGGGTGCCGAAAAAAACGATGAGCGCGCCATGGGCGAACATGGGAATGCCGGCGGCGATGGCGCCGGCGGCAAGCAGGCCGCGGGCCATCGCAAAGCGCCGGGCGACCGCTTCGAACAGCCAGGCGAAATAGGGAAGATAAAGCAGCGCCGCGCTCGCTGCACCGGGGGCATAGCGGCCTTGCGCCAGCGTCGCCACGATGTGAAAGACGCCGTTGGCCAAGAACAGCAAGGCAAGCCAGCCGAAGGCGAGAAGAATGCTCGCCCGATCGCGCAGGCCGGCGGCCAGCGCCGCCACCGCGAGGGTGATGAACAACGCCGTCATGTTGACCGAGGCGAAGAGCCGCGGCGTGATATCGGGCTCGACGCGCGCGTTGAACCAGGCGACGAAGCCGGGCGCTTCCTCGGCGACATGCAGGGCGAAAACCAGGGGCGCCAAGAGGACGATACGGCTTGGGTCGCGCATCCAGGGCCTTATCCCCGACATGTTCGCGACCCCTCCCCCTTGCCCCGCCGGCGTTGGCCGGCAGCATAGCACAGGCGCCCCCCTTCAGGCGAGGCCGTGTCCGCCCTGCCCTTAAAGCCGCACGGTGCGCAAGCGCAAGGCGTTGCCGATCACCGAGACCGAGGACAGGCTCATCGCCGCGGCGGCGATGATCGGCGACAGCAAAAGCCCGAACACCGGATACAGCACCCCCGCCGCCACCGGCACCCCGGCGGCGTTGTAGATGAAGGCAAAGAACAGATTCTGCCGGATATTGCGCATCACCGCCCGCGACAACAGCCGCGCCCGGACGATGCCGGCAAGATTGCCCTTCACCAGGGTCACCCCGGCGGTCTCCATCGCGACATCGGTGCCGCTGCCCATGGCGATGCCGACATGGGCGGTGGCGAGCGCCGGCGCATCATTGACCCCGTCGCCTGCCATGGCGACGCGGCGGCCGGCGCGCTTTAACTCCTCGACGAGGCGCGCCTTGTCCTCGGGCAGGACGCCGGCGCGAAACTCGGCGATGCCCAGCGTTTGCGCCACCGCCCGCGCCGTCGTTTCCGCGTCGCCCGTCAGCATGATGACCTTCACCTTTTCATGGGCCAAGGCCTGCAAGGCCGCCGGGGTCGAGGCCTTGATGGCATCGCCAATGATGAAGGCGCCGCGCAAGCGGCCATCCACCGCCACATAGACCGCGCTATGCCCTTGGGCGCGAAAGGCCTGGGTCTCGCCCTCGAGGGCCTCGATGATGATGTTGAGCTCCGCCATCAAGGCGGCGTTGCCCACCGCCACCTCATGGCCGTCCACCGTGCCGCTCACCCCCTTGCCGGTATGATCGGCGAAATCCGTTTCGCCATCAAGGGCGAGGCCCTTCTCCGCAGCCGCCTCCACCAGCGCGCGGGCCAGGGGATGCTCGCTCCCCCGCTCAAGGCTGGCGGCAAGGCGCAGCAGGGCATCGGGGGCGCCTTCCGGGTCGATGACCGTGACCAGCCGCGGCCGCCCTTCGGTCAAGGTGCCGGTCTTGTCCACCACCAGCGTGTCCACCCGTTCGAAAGTCTCCAGAACCTCGGCGTCCTTGATGAGAACCCCTTCGCGCGCCGCCCGGCCAACGCCCACCATGATCGACATCGGCGTCGCCAGCCCCAGGGCGCAGGGGCAGGCGATGATAAGCACCGATACCGCGGCGACCAGGCCATAGCCCAGCGATGGCGAAGGGCCAAGCTGCCACCAGGCGAGAAAGGCGAGCGCCGCCACGATGACCACGGCGGGCACGAACCAGCCGGAAACCACGTCGGCAAGGCGCTGGATCGGCGCCCGGCTGCGCTGCGCCTTGGCGACCATGGCGACGATGCGCGCGAGCAGGGTGTCGGCGCCCACCTGCCTTGCCCGCATCACGAAGCTGCCGCTTTGATTGACGGTGCCGCCAATGACGGCGTCGCCCGGTGCTTTTTCCACCGGCAACGGCTCGCCGGTGACCATCGCCTCGTCAACGGTGCCGGCGCCGGAGACGACCTCGCCGTCCACCGGCACCTGCGCCCCCGGTTTTATCCGCAGGCGGTCATCGACCAGGACCGCGTCCAAGGCCACCTCCTCGTCCCCCTTGTCGGTCACCCGCCAGGCGGTCTTGGGGGTCAGGTCGAGAAGCGCGCGAATGGCGCTGGAGGTTTGCGCCCGGGCGCGCAATTCCAACACCTGGCCCAACAGCACCAGGACGGTGATGACCGCGGCGGCCTCGAAATAAACCGCGACCACGCCGTGCTGGCCGCGAAAGGCGGGGGGGAACACACCAGGCGCCGCCAGGGCGGTGAGCGAATAAAGATAGGCAACGCCGACACCCAAGGCGATGAGGGTGAACATGTTGAGGTTGAGGCCACGCAGCGATTGCGCGCCGCGCACGAAAAGCGGCCAGCCGGCCCACAGCACCACCGGCGTTGCAAAAGCAAATTGCAGCCATTGATTGACTTGCGGCGTCAACCAGCCGAGGCGGTCCAATGCCAGGAAATGACCGCCCATCTCGAGCGCTAGAACCGGCAGGGCAAGGATCAGCCCCCACCAGAAGCGGCGGGTGAAGTCCATCAGCTCGGGGTCCGGCCCGGTCTCTGCCAGGGGATCCTCGGGCTCCAGCGCCATGCCGCAAATGGGGCAGCTTCCCGGCCCTTTTTGCCGGACCTCCGGATGCATCGGGCAGGTGTAGATAAGATCGGCGGCATTGGCGGGCGGCGGGCTCGCCGGCTGCGCCGGGTGACCATGGGCATGGTGATGACAGCACTGTTCGCTCATGACGCGCTCATTTTCCAGTCCAGACTATATACCCCCATAGGGTATAGAGAGAGGCGTTGCCGATTGCAAGGCCGTCGGCTCGTGTGGTGGATTTGAAGTTCGTTCCATTCTTGGGGACCCGCTCGTAAACGAACTTCAAATCCACCACATGAGATTCAATTGATGACGAGTGTCCTTGCGAATGGTTAAGTTCGCGCGGTCGCGCGCCCCCAAATATGGCGAACTTAACGGCCAGGGACACTCGTGGTCCGCCGCAAACGGATAAATCCATCCGTTTGGGAAAAGGGGACCACTTAGTTATTTGAATCTGTGGTGCGATTTCTCCAACAGATGGTCCCCATCTGTTGGAATCGCACCACTCGTGGTCCGCCGCAAACGGATAAATCCATCCGTTTGGGAAAAGGGGACCACTTAGTTATTTGAATCTGTGGTGCGATTTCTCCAACAGATGGTCCCCATCTGTTGGAATCGCACCACTAGCTGCTTAAGTACGCCAACGCCCGTCTTTAGAAAGTCCAGGACTGAAAGCCCATGCCCCTTCCCTCCCCGCTCAGCGGAAAATTGCGTCTGCCGGTCATTGCC
>JBMOOS010000030.1:64220-139546 GCA_049324415.1 Pseudomonadota bacterium | reverse complement strand
CCATCTGTTGGAATCGCACCACTAGCTGCTTAAGTACGCCAACGCCCGTCTTTAGAAAGTCCAGGACTGAAAGCCCATGCCCCTTCCCTCCCCGCTCAGCGGAAAATTGCGTCTGCCGGTCATTGCCTCGCCGATGTTTCTCGTCTCCGGGCCAAGGCTGGTCATCGCCGCCTGCAAGGCGGGCGTCATCGGCAGCTTTCCTTCCCTCAACGCCCGCCCGGCGGCGCAATACGACGCCTGGCTCGGCGAGATCGAAACCGCCCTCGCGCGGCATGGGGCGGCCCATCCCGACGCCCTGGTCGCGCCTTTCGCGGTCAACCAGATCGTCCACCGCTCCAACAGCCGCCTTGCGGAGGATTTGGCCATCACCTACGCCCATAAGGTGCCGCTGGTCATCACCTCGGTCGGCCATCCCGGCGACATCGCCGCCCGCGTCCACGCTTATGGCGGCCTTGTCTTCCATGACGTCATCAACCTGCGCCACGCGGAAAAGGCGATCGAGGCCGGGGTCGATGGCATCATCATGGTGTGCGCCGGCGCCGGCGGCCATGCCGGCCTCATGAACCCCTTCACCATCATCCCGCAATTACGCAAGCGCTTTGCCGGCACCATCATCCTTGCTGGCGCCATTTCCGACGGGCGCGCGGTTTGGGCGGCGCAGGTGCTGGGCGCCGATCTGGCCTATATGGGCACCCGCTTCATCGCCACCCAAGAATCGGAGGCCGATGACGCCTATAAGCGCATGCTCATCGAAGCGAACTCGGCCGATATCGTCTATACCGACAAGATTTCCGGGATCAGCGGCAATTTCCTCCGGCAAAGCCTGGAGGCCGCCGGGGTTGACGTTCAGGAGACCGGCGCCGCCAAGACGGTCAACATGGACCTGTCGGCGCGGCGTGGCCACGGCGAGGGCGCGCGGAAAGAGGAGACAGGAAAAAAAGCCTGGAAGGAGGTCTGGTCCGCTGGTCAAGGGGTGGGCCAGATCGAGGATACGCCCACCGTCGCCGCGCTGGTCGAGCGCCTGGCGCGGGACTATGAGGAGGCCCGCGCCAACCCGGTCTTATAACCGTTTGCCTTCGGTCTAATCGTCATTATCGTCATTCTCTTGTTGCTGCGCGGCGAGCTGGGCAAAGTCGGTGTTGGCGAAAAGATAGGCGCCGCCGAGCAGCACCAGAACCCCCATCACCGCGCCCCGCCAGGCGCCGACCAAGGCTGGCTCGTGCGCCGCCGTGGCCTCATCCATTTCCTTGCGCCCGCTCACCATGGGCCACACCAGGTTTTCCCGCGTGAGGACATAGTCGACGGCGACGCCGAGAATATGAAGGCCGACAAGGACGATGCTCAGGTTGCCCAGCACCTCATGCGCCTCGCCCAGCGCCTTGACATCGACCCCCCAGCCTGCCGGCAGCGGCCATAGCGGCGCGCCTTCCTCCGCCCCGAACATGCCGGTCAGCACGGCAAGGCCGATGACAAGGATCAGCGTCACCGCCATCAGGCCGCCGAGCGGATTGTGGCCGATATAGCGGCGCGCCGCGCCGCGCAGAAGGCCGCGCACATAATTTCCAACCTCCGCCGGCCGATAAAGGAAATCGGCAAAACGGGCATGGCGGCTGCCGATGACGCCCCAGACGAGGCGAAAGCCGATCAGCACCAAGGCGACATAGCCCGCCGCCACATGCGCCGCATAGGCCGCCCCTTCCGCTTCGCCGGTGACGAGGCAAACCGACACCGCGACCACCAAAAGCCAATGGAAGAGCCGTATCGGCAAATCCCACACGAGAATGCGTTGCATCCCTTTTCTCCTTGAACAATCACCGTTCAAGGCTAGGGCCCCTGGGAAAGGGCGGCATTGACTTTTGACAATTCTTCACGCCCGCTTATGCGCAAGCTTGAGCAGTTCATCGCGGCCAAGGGTGAAATCGGAGGCGATCCAGGCCTCTTCGAGGGCCTTCAATTTGCGGCCCACCTCGGGGCCTTGGCCAAGGCCGCCGCGGGCAAGGTCGCCGCCGGTCACGGGAAGGACGGGCTTTTGCCAATCGCGCGCCAATGCAAGGAGCGGCGCCGGGTCGTCCTTTACCCCACAGGCAAGCAGCAGGCGGTCGGTGAAGGCCTCGCCGCCCAGGCGGTAAAGCGCCGCCCGCGCCTCCCTCGGTGCAAGCTTGGGGTGAACCGCGGGCATCGCCTCCACCATGAGGGCGCCGCGTTTTATCTCCCGGTTGGAGAATTTGAGGCGGCGCAGGACTGCGCTCACGACCTGGGGGGCGCGCGGCAACAGCGCCACCACCCGGCGCAAGGCGTCCTCTTCCTGCGCAGCGCGCTCCACCGCGACCAGGCGGCGCAGCGCGGCAAGGTCGCGCTCCTCGGGGACAACGCCTTCCAAGATGCCATGCTCCAGCATCAGCGCGAAAGTCGGCGCCGGGTCGGGCGTTATCAGCAGCTTCATCAACTCGTCGCGCACCCGCTCGCGGCTGAGGCCCTGCATGCTCATCCGGGCCTCGATACAGGCGGCGAGCCCCTCGGCATCGGGCGCGCCGCGCCCGTGGCTAGCGTGAAAGCGGAAAAAACGTAAAATCCGCAGCGCGTCCTCGGCAATGCGCGCGCAGGCTTCGCCAATGAAGCGCACCCGCCCAGCCCGGGCGTCGGCGGCGCCGCCGAAATAATCGTAAATGCGCCCCTCATCGTCGGCATAGAGCGCGTTCATGGTAAAGTCGCGGCGCGCCGCATCGCCCTTCCAATCATCGGTGAAGGCGACATGGGCGTGCCGGCCGAAGGTCTCCACGTCATGGCGCAAGGTGGTGATCTCGAAATGCCGGTGGTCGGCGATCGCCGTCACCGTGCCATGCTTGATACCGGTGGGGATCACCTTGACGCCCGCTGGGGCAAGGCGCGCCATCACTTCCTCCGGGCGCAACGGCGTTGCCACGTCCACGTCCTTGACGGGACGGCGCAACAGGCCATCGCGCACCGCGCCGCCGACGAAACGGGCCGCGCCGCCGTCCGCGGTAAGAAGCGCCATCACCCGCTGCGTCCCCGGCCAAAGAAGCCAGTCCTGCGCTGGCAATTGATCGCTGGGGGGGATGCTCAAGACCCGTCCTTTCCCTCAAGCTCTCCCTCGTCCGCCTTTTCCGGCGCCTCGAAATGCCCGGGCACCAATTCGCCGTCCACCACCCGCGGTGGAACATAAATGCTGCCCGGCGCGCCGCTATCATCCATCGACAAAACTCCGGCAAGGACGATAAGAGCCAGGAACAGGGCGCCGAGCGCCAGCAGGATGCGCTTGTCGGCGGCGGCAAGGCCGCCCGCGCCCGCTTGCGCCCGCCGCCGCGCGCCAAGCCATAGAAGCAGCATCGCCAGGGGTAAAAGGAATAAAAAGAGGCGTAGCAAAATAAGGCCCATGGTCATCCGTCCAGCAACAGGTCGGCAAGGTTGACCAGCATCCCCGCGGTCGCCCCCCAGATATAATAGTCGCCATAGGGCAGGGCATGGAAATGCCGGCTTTGCCCCTGCCATTGCCGGCTATGCTGCTGGCGATTGTTGCGGTCGATGACAAAGCTTAAGGGCACTTGGAAAATCTCCGCGACCTCGGCGGGGTTGGCGACGAAGCGGGCGGACGGAGCGATAAGTCCGACCACCGGGGTGATGAGATAGCCGGTGCCGGTGCGATAAGGCGCCAGCGCGCCCACCACGTCGACGGCGGCGGGGGAAAGCCCGATTTCCTCCTCGGCCTCGCGCAGAGCGGCGGCGACCGGGCTTTCATCGCCAGCATCGATGCGCCCGCCGGGAAAGGCGATTTGGCCGGCATGGGTCGCAAGGTCATGGGTGCGCCGGGTGAGAAGGACCGAAGCACCTTCTTGGTGGTCGATGAGGGGAACCAGCACCGCCGCCGGGCGAGCCGCCGCGATTTCGGGGTAAAGCGGCGCCAGATGGGGGTTAAGGTCAAGGTCGGACCGGTCCGGACCGGTCCGCGCCGCGGCGAGCCGCGCGGCAAGCCAGGCGCGATCGAGCCGGTTGCTCCGCATCGCCTCAAGCATGGCCAAACGGAAAAAAGCGTTGCGCCAAGCCGAGGCCGAGCCGCCATGCCGCTCTTGAAGCGTTTGCACATTTTATCGCGGAGCGCGTTTCAATCATCGATTTTATTGCCGCCTGGGCTTGCCGAACCATGTCCCCTATATAATAACCTATCGCTGCTTGGCATAGACTGGCCGTGCAATTTCCGGCATGCGATTTTAAGGAGCGGGGCCCGATGGCCGATCAGGAAAACCCAACCGCCATGGCCGAGGAGCATGTAAACCCCGCGCTCATCGTCGCCGAGGCCGATGGCGCGGTCGAGCGGCTCGCCGCCGTGCGCCGGGAAATCTCAAGGATCGTCCATGGCCAGGACCAGGTGGTGATGCTGGCCCTCACCACCGTGCTGGCGGGCGGCCATGGCCTGCTTGTCGGCTTGCCGGGGCTTGCCAAGACTCTGCTGGTGAAAACCATGGGCACCGTCCTTGCCTTGTCTCAGGGCCGGGTGCAGTTCACCCCCGACCTTTTGCCCGCCGATATTTTGGGCTCGGAAATTCTGGAAGAGGACGAGCATGGCCGGCGTCATTTCCGCTTCGTGCGCGGGCCGGTCTTCACCCAGCTCCTGATGGCCGACGAAATCAACCGCGCCAGCCCGCGCACCCAGTCGGCACTTCTGCAAGCGATGCAGGAGCATCACGTCACCATCGCTGGCGCGCGTCACGACCTGCCCGAGCCCTTTCATGTCCTGGCGACGCAAAACCCCATCGAGCAGGAAGGCACCTATCCGCTGCCCGAGGCCCAGCTCGACCGTTTTCTGATGCAGATCGACGTCGGTTATCCCGAGCGCGCCGCCGAACGGGCGATGCTGCTGGCCACCACCGGCGCGGCAACGCCCGAAGCCACGCCTGTTCTCAAGCCGGGCGAGCTCAAGATGATGCAAAACCTGGTGCGCCATGTGCCGGTCGGCGACAGCGTGGTCGACGCCATCCTCGACCTGGTGCGCGCCGCCCGCCCGCAAGATGGCGGCAAGGATATCGATGAGCGCGACATTGTCTGGGGGCCAGGGCCGCGCGCCGCGCAAGCCCTGATGCTGACGGCGCGGGCGCGGGCCTTGCTCGACGGCCGCTTGTCGCCCTCGCTCGACGATGTGGCAGCGCTGGCGCCCGCCGTCCTCAAGCACCGCATGGCCCTCAGCTTCGCCGCGCGCAGCGAGGGCCGGCGCATCGAGGACGTGATCGCCGTCCTCATCGCCCGCTTGAGGTAGCCCGTGGCGCCCACCGCCGAAACCCTGTTGCGCCAGGCCGAGCACGCCGCCGCCAGCCTCGGCGCGATGACGGCGGCGGGGGGCCGGCAATTGAGCCATGTCCGCGGCACCCATGGCCGCCGCCGGGCGGGCGAAGGCGACAGCTTCTGGCAGTTTCGCGCCTATAGCGCGAGCGACGCGGCGAGCGCCGTCGATTGGCGGCGCTCCGCCCGTTCCGACACGCTTTATGTGCGCGAGCGGGAATGGGAAGCGGCGCAAAACCTTTATTTCTGGTGCGATGCCTCGCCGTCGATGGCCTTTGCCTCCCGCCCCGACAGGCCGACCAAGGCGGCGCGCGCCCGGCTCATCGCGCTCGCCCTTGCCTGTGTTTTCGCCCGGGGCGGCGAGCGGGTCGGCCTGCTCGGGGACGCCGCCAAGCCGCGCGCCGGCCGTTTCGGCCTTGTCCGCCTCGCCGAAATGCTGGCAACGCAAGAGGGCGCGCCGGCAAGACCAGCGCCCCCGATCCTGCCCGCTGGCAGCCATGTGGTCGTGCTTTCGGACTTTCTCGACCCCCTTGAAGACACCGCTCCTTTCGTCCGCGCCCTCGCCGGGCGCGGCATAGCCGGCCATCTTTTGCGCGTTCTCGACCCGGCGGAAGAAGATTTTCCCTATCACGGCCGCCTCGTGTTCGAAGGGCTGGAAGGCGAAGCGCCGGAGACCCTTGAGCGGGCGCAAGCGCTGGGCGGCGTTTACCGCGCCCGCCTCGCCGCCTTGGGCGAAGCGCTCATCACGCTCACCCGCACGCTTGGCTGGAGCTTTACCACCCACCGCACCGACCATGGGGTGGCGCCCGCCCTCCTCGCCGCGGCGAGCCAGATCGCGGGGCGCCCCTTCGCCCCGTCGCCCGCGCCCGCGCCGTCATGCTGAGCCTCGGCCCCGTCGCCTTCGTCCACCCTTGGCTGTTGGCCGCGCTTCTTGCCCTGCCCGTCATCTGGTGGCTGATCCGCGCCCTGCCGCCGCAGGCGCGGCGGGTGCGCTTTCCCGCCATTCGCCTGCTCAGCGCGCTGGCGCCGAGCGAGCCGCCGAGCAGCGCCACCCCCTGGTGGCTCGTGCTGTTGCGCCTCCTCATGGCCGCTCTCCTTATCCTCGCCCTCGCCCAGCCGCTTTTCGACCCGAGAGCGCCGCTGGCCGGCGAGGGGCCTGTTCTCATCGTCATCGACAATGGCTGGACCGCAGCGCCGCGCTGGGCCGAACGCCAGGAGGCGGCGCTGGCCATCGTCGATGAAGCGGCGCGGGCGGCACGCCCGGTCATCCTCACGGCAAGCGCGCCGCCCCCCGGCGACTGGCCGCAGGGCGGGCTTGAGGCCATGCTTTCCCCCCTCGCGCCAGTTGCAGCGCGGGCCCGCATCCGCGCCCTTGCGCCCGCGCCCTGGCCGCCGGCGCGAGCCCACCTGGCCGCAGCCATCGCCGCCAGCGACGGGATAGGGACTGTGCCCAGTTTCTGGATCGACGACGGCGTGGGCGGCGAGGGCGCGGATGCGCTTGCCCAAGCGCTGCAACGGCTGGGGCCGGCAACCCGGGTCGGCGACGGCGCGGCCCCCATGGTGGCGCTGCGCGAGGTCGCCGCCGCCGATCTTGACTTTATCCTTGAGGCTGTCCGCCCCGGCACAAGCGTTGCCCAAGAAGTTGTAGTGAATGCTCTTGACGCGGGCGGCAACATCCTCGGCCGGGCAAGCCTCGTCTTCATGGCCGGCGCCGAGACCGCGGCGGCGCGGCTTGCCCTTGCCCCCGAGGCCCGTGGCGACCTCGCTCAACTGAGCATCGCTGGGGAAAGCCATGCCGGCGCCGTGTATTTGCTGGACGCACGCAACGCGCGGCCCTTGGTCGGCATCCTCGACATCGAGGCGACGGAACAGCGCCAGCCCTTGCGCGCCGCCCGCTTTTACCTCAGCCGCGCCCTTCTCCCCTATGCCGCGCTGCGCGAGGGCTCGGTGGAAAGCCTGCTTCAGGACAAGGTGAGCCTGCTTATCCTTCCCGACGTGCGCCGGCTGGCGCCGGCCGATGAAGCGGCGGTCAAGGCCTGGGTCGAGGCGGGCGGCGTGCTGCTGCGCTTTGCCGGGCCCCGGCTTGCCGGCGCCGACCCCGCGCCCGACGACCCGGACCCGTTGCTGCCGGTCCCCTTGCGCCTGGGCGAGCGGGCGGTGGGCGGCGCCCTTTCCTGGGCGCGCCCGCAGCCGCTTGGCGCTTTTACCGAGGACGGGCCCTTCGCCGGCCTTGTCCCCGCGCCCGACCTTAGCGTCAGCCGCCAGGTGTTGGCGCGGCCCTCGCTCGACCTTGCCGCCAAGACCTGGGCAAGGCTTGCCGACGAAACCCCGCTGGTGACCGCCGACCGGCGCGGCGCCGGGCGCCTCGTTCTGTTCCACACCACCGCCAATCCCGACTGGTCAAACCTGGTGCTTTCCGGCACCTTCGTCGAGATGCTGCAACGCATCTTGCCGCTGGCCCGGCGGAGCGGCGGGGCCGACGCCGGCTTTGCCCCGGTGCTGCAGCCGCTGCGCCATCTCAACGGCTTTGGCGCCCTTGTCCCCGCCCTTGCCGGCATCGCGCCCATCCGCAAAGAGGCGCTGAGCGCCGTTACCGCCACGCCCCAGACCCCCCCGGGCTATTATGGCGACGGCATGACGCTGGCGGTCAATCTCGCCGCCCCCCGGGGGCCGATTGCCCCCTCCTATCGCTTCGCCCCGATGCCCAAGGCGGCGGACGGCCTTGCCACGCGGCCAATGACGAACGGCGGGCGCGACCTCATGCCGGCGCTCCTCCTCCTGGCGGCCGGGCTTGTCCTTGCCGACGGGCTTGTCAGCCTTGCCTTGCGCGGCCAGCTTGGCATGCCGGGCCGGCGCTCGTCCCGCCGGCTCCTCTCCCTGCCGCTGCTCGCCATGATGCTCATCCTACCCCTGGACAGGGCGCACGCCCGCGACCCCCTCGCCACCGCCCAAGGCGCCGCCAATATACGCCTGGCCTGCGTCACCAGCGGGCGCCGGCAGGTGGACGAGGCGTGCCTTGCCGGCCTGCGCGGCCTCAGCCTTTATTTGCGCCAGCGCACCTCGGTCTGGCCCGACCCGCCCGTTCTGGTGCGCCCGGAGGACGACGGCCTTGGCCTTTATCCGGTGCTGTACTGGCCCATCCTTGCCGAGGCGCCTGGCTTGAGCGATGCTGGCGTGCGCAACCTCAACCGCTATCTGCGCCATTCCGGCCTCATCCTGTTCGACAGCGGCCCTGGCATCGACGCCCGCGACGCCCTCCCCATCGATGCCCCCGCCATCCGCGCCGCCCTGCAAAGGGTGGCGGGGGGGCTCGACATCCCCAGCCTCGCGCCGCTCACCGAGTCTCATGTCCTTGCCCACAGCTTTTACCTTCTCGACCGTTTTCCCGGCCGCCTCATCGATCGCCCGGTGTGGGTCGAGGACGGCACCGAGGGCGAGGATGGCCGGGTGTCCCCGGTCATCATCGGCGGCAACGATTGGGCCGCGGCGTGGGGCCTCGAGGGCGCGGGCACGGCCGCGCCCCTTGGCCTTGCCATCGACCGGCAACGGGAATTGGCGATCCGCTTCGGCATCAATGTGGTGATGTACGCTTTGACCGGCACCTACAAGGCGGACCAGGTGCATCTCCCGGCGTTGATGGACCGGCTGGGGCGCTGACGGAATGAACGCTTCGACCAGCATCGCCCTGGCGCCCCTCCTTGGCTGGCCATGGCTTTTATTCATCGCCCTCCTTTTGGCGGCGCCGCTGGCGCTCCATCCCCGCCGTCAAAGGCGCGGACGATGGGCACGCGCCGCCTTCATTGCCGCGTTCATCCTCACCCTTGCCCGGCCGGTATGGACCGAGGTCGAGCGCGAGCCGACAACCGACATCGCCCTCATGCTCGTCGATGAAAGCGACAGCCAGCGCCTTGCCGGCCGGCTTGCCGCCACTCGCGCCATGGCCGACCATTTAAGCGCACCCGGCGCCACCCCTGCCGGGATAGAATGGCGGCGGGTGACCCTGGGGCCCGCCGCGACAAGCCTTGAGGACGAAGGGACCCCCTTGTTCCGCGCCTTGCGCGACGCGCTCGCCGACATCCCGCGCGCCCGCCTCGCCGGGGTCGTCGTGCTGACCGACGGCCTGGCCCATGACCCGGAGCGTCGGGCGGCGCTCACCGCCTTGTCCGCGCCCGTGCACCTGCTGCTCATGGGCGATACAGCGCTTAAGGACCGCCGCCTCGTCCTTGAGCGGGCGCCGCAGTTCGGCCTCGTCGGCGAGGACGCCGAGATTCAATTCCGCGTCGATGACGGCCCCGGCGCCAAGGCCACGGCAGCGCGTGTCACCTGGTCGGTGGACGGCGGCCCCGAACGCGCCATGACCGTCCATACCGGCAAACGCGAGACCATTCGTTTCCGCCCCCAGCACCGGGGGCAGAATGTGGTGGACATCGCCGTCGAACCGCTCAGCGATGAAGTGAGCCAGGCCAACAACCGGACGGTGCTTTCCTTAAGCGGCGTGCGCGACCGGTTGCGGGTGGTGCTGATATCCGGCGAGCCTTATCAGGGCGAGCGGCTGTGGCGCGCCACCTTGAAGGCGGACCCCGGGGTCGACCTCGTGCATTTCACCATCTTGCGCCTGCCCTCGAGCCAGGATTTCACCCCGGTCGAGGAATTGTCCCTCATCCCCTTCCCCACCCGGCAGTTGTTCGAGGAAAAGCTGCACCAATTCGACCTCGTCATCTTCGACCGCTATTCGATGCGGGTGGCCCTCGAGCAGCGCCACCTTGCCAATCTGGCGGCCTTCGTGCGCGGCGGCGGCGCCGTTCTGGTCGCGGTGGGGCCGGAATTCACCCAGGTGCAAAGCCTCGCCAACACCCCCCTTGCCGAGATTTTGCCGGCCCGCCCCTCGGGCCGGGTCATCGAGCGCCCTTATCGCCCTGCCTTGACCGCCATCGGCGCCCGCCATCCGGTGACCGCCGTGCTGCCGGCGCTGTGGCGCGAGGGCGAGGCCTGGGGACCGTGGTATCGCCTGGTCGAGACCGTGGACGCGCGCGGCGACGTGTTGATGACGGGGGTCGAGGAACGGCCGCTGCTTATCCTTGACCGGGTTGGCGAAGGCCGCGTCGCCATGCTGCTGTCCGACCAGTCCTGGCTATGGGGCAAGGAGGTGGAAGGCGGCGGCCCTTATGGCGAGCTCGTCCGCCGGCTCATCCATTGGCTGATGAAGGAGCCCGATCTTGAGGAGGAAGCCCTCCACGCCGCGGCCGAGGGCGGCGCCGTGACCGTCACCCGGCAGAGCCTCGCCAGCGAAGGCGGCGTGGTGACGGTGACGGCGCCCGATGGCGCGACCTCCAGCCTCACCCTCGCCCCCGCCGGCGAGGGGCGCAGCACGGCGCGGCTTGCGGTGGAGGAGCCCGGCCTTTACCGCCTGAGCGACGGCGTGCGCACCGCCTTCGTTGCCGCCGGCCGGGTCAACGCCCGCGAGCTCGCCGACTTGCGCCCGCGCGGCGATATCGTCGCCCCCCTGGCGCAAGCGACCGGCGGCGGCGTCCTGTGGGCAACGGCCGGCACCCCCAGCCTGCGCCGGGTGGCCCGCGACGGGGTGAAGGCGGGGCGAGGCTGGATTGGCCTACAGGCCAACGACGCGGGCCGGGTCGTGCGGGTGCGCGAGCGGCCCTTGCTGCCGCCTTGGGCGGCGCTGGGGCTGCTGCTTGGGCTTCTCGGCCTCGCCTGGTACCGGGAAAGCCGCTAGCACCGCGCCCGCCGCCGGCAAGGCCGGCCCCAGTGCGATCTGGCGCGCCAGCAGCCGCCGCGGGTCATAAGGGCCAGGCAAGCTTAAGCCCAAAGTCGCGCGCGCCGAAAAGCCCATCCGACTGTAATAAGGCTCATCGCCCACCAGCAGGACTTGAACATGCCCCAGGCTGGCGGCAACCGCGAGCGAGGTTTCGATCAACGCCTGGCCGATGCCCAGGCCGCGCAAGGCAGGGGCAATGGCGATGGGGCCCAGCAGCACGGCTGGAAGGGCCGCGCCGCCGTCCTCGGGCGCGATGCGCACCGGCCAATATTGCACCGAGCCGACAAGGGCCTCGCCCGCGCGGGCGACGAACCACAGGCCTTCGATCTGCGATACCCCGGCGCGCAGCCGGTAGACGGTTTTTTTGTGCCGCTCCGGCCCGAAAGCAAGGTCGAGCAGCGCTTCCAACGCCGCCGCGTCGGCGGCCATGCCGGGTTGAATAGAAATCATCTTAAAGGGGTCCTTTGCGCCCGAAGGGTGATAACAAACGCCGCGCCGCTTAGGCATAAGCGGGTTTCACGTCAGCGTCGTCGCAGGCACGAAGGCTTGGTCACCGAAAGACCTCCAAAAAACCGACCATCGGGACCATATAAGGAAATATTCTTCAGAAGCAATATTTAATTTTGCATTTTTTTCATATTTCGATACGAATCCCTGGCATACCACCCGTCATGAGTGCGCCAGGCAATTCCAGCTCAGCAGGCGGATGGCTTCCGGCGGCATCGCGCTTTCCCCCGGCGGCGGTGTCGTTTGGCGCATGTACATGATTTCAAGCCGTGCCAGCGGCAGGCGGGCCGGGCGGTAGCGGTTGTAGGTGAGGCAATAAGAGCGGCCGAGCTCGTGGAGCGCTCCGCGGTAGTCCTTTTGCACGATACGCTCGAAATATTTGCGCCAACGATAGTCGCCAAACCAGCCATAGGGCGGTTCTGGCTTGTCGCGGGGCGGCTCGCCGACGCGGCCTGTCCACAAATCGATGGGGCTGGCGTCGGTGAATTCGCCGCGAATGATGAACCAGCCGTCCTGGCGATAAGGATGGGGCGCGAACAGCCGCCACGACTGGTCGAGGCGCAGGGCGATGGCAAAATTGCGCGCCATGCCTGGCATCCGATAGCCCACTTTGGGCAAAGTGCTCGCGTTCCAGGCAAGGACGAACAGGAAAAGGCCGGTGACAAGGGCGCCTTCCCAGCGGCCCGGGCCCTGATAGGGCGTGCGCTCGGGCAGCCAGCGGGCGGCAAGGCGCCCCATCGCGGGGCGCTGGCGGCCGATCCAGTCATAAAGCCGTGCGCCTAGTGGTGCGATTCCAACAGATGGTTCCCATCTGTTGGAGAAATCGCGCCACAGATTCACTAACTGAGTGGTCCCCTTTTCCCAAACGGATGGATTTATCCGTTTGGGGCGGACCACTAGTGGTGCGATTCCAACAGATGGTTCCCATCTGTTGGAGAAATCGCGCCACAGATTCACTAACTGAGTGGTCCACTTTTCCCAAACGGATGGATTTATCCGTTTGGGGCGGACCACTAGGGGCCCGGGCGCCAGGATGCCGGCCAGCGCGCCCAGGCCCCAGGTCAAGGGGGATTGCTTGAGCACGAACACCAAGGCCTCCCACTTCACCCTCTGCCGGTCATCGCCAGCACGCACCACCCAACTGTCATGGCGCGCCAACAGCGCCGCCGCCGCCGGGTCGTCCTGGGCCGGACGGATGGCGTTGTCGCGGGTGAGGGCAAAGGCGCGCAACAGCCGGCAAATCTTGGCGCAGACGCCGCAACCGCGGTCATAGAAAAGGGTGATGGCGCGCTTGTGTGGGGGAAAGACCCGGGCTTCCAGGCGGTCCCAAACTTCCGTCGGCAGGAAGAGGAGGAGCGAAGCGATGGAGATGGCGGGAAACAGCCCGATATGGAGAAAGGCGGCAAAGCCCAGATGCATAGCGATGAGAAGGCTAAGCCCCAGCACGCGCAGCGGCAGGTGGAAAAGGGGCGAGAACATGAGGACCGGCATGATGAGCTCAAGGGTCCAGACGAAATAGGTAAGGCCCTGGAGCAGCATTGGGAATGCGCGGAAATAGACGGCGATGGGGGTCGCGAAACTGTCGAGGTGAAGGGCGTAATAAACCGCCTCCCCCCGGGGCATCCAGATCGGCGAGTCCTTCAATAGGGCGCCAAAAAAATAGACCGAGGCGGCTTGCACGAGGATGGCGATGGTGGCTGGCGAGAAATGGCGCGCCTCGCCCAAGGGCGCGCTCTCCGGGCGCAGCGCGGCATCCACCGACCAGCGCGCGCCCAAGGGCAGGAACATCGCCCAGAACAGCAGCAGGCCCAGCAACTGGTCGCCCCCCTGTTGAATGACGAGGTTGCGGTTGGCGAGGGAGCCCAGCAAAAGCCAGCTTAAAAACGTCATCAGCCGGCTGCGGTAGCCGAGGATGAGAAAAAGCGCCACCACGCCTTGCACGGCGAAGAGGAGGGCGATCATCGCCGGCTCGCCGGAAAGGAAATACAAGGACCAGCGCCAGGGGCTGGAAAAAGCCATCGCCGCCGGCCGCGGCCACACCCCATAGTCGGAATAAAAGGCGGTCAAATCGGGCGCGCGGTTGATGAGGTCGGCAAGAATTAACAACCCCAGCGCCGCGCGCAGCAGCGCCAGGGTGCGCAGATCGATGGCAAAGACCCCCCTCATGGAAAAATGCTTTAGCCTAATTTCAGCATTTGCGCAGCAAGCGCCGACGCACTTGTCGGCTCTTGTGTTGACGGCACCGTTGTTCCGGCCCGGCCTCGGGTCAGGGCTCAAGGACCAAGGGCAGCAAGGACGGCGCCGGCAAGGCGATCTTGAGCGTAATCTTGGGCACAAAGCATCCCACGCCAACCTCATCGTCCATCCTGGGGAAAATCCTCCTCAAGGCTTGCCGCGATCGGGCATGCCGCTTAGTCTCGCGGGTCTGAGAGACCGTTTGAAAGGGGTCCCCCATGAAGCTTTACGACATGACCAAGGCAGTCAATCCCCGCCGGGTGCGTATGTTCCTTGCGGAAAAAGGCGTGGAGGTGGACAAAATCGAGGTCGATATCGTCGCGGGTGAAAATCTCAAGGACGATTATCTCGCCGTCAATCCGCGCGGGCTGTTGCCGACCTTGGTGCTTGACGATGGCACGGCGATTGGCGAATCGGTGGCGATTTGCCGCTATATCGAGGAAATTTACCCCGACCCGCCGCTGATGGGCGTGGACGCCAAGGACAAGGCGCTGATCGAGGCTTGGCAGCGGCAGATGGAGTTCGACGGCCTTGCCTCCGTCGCCCTCGCCTTCCGCAATTCTTCCCCCTTCTTTAAGGACCGCGCGGTGCCCGGCGTCATCGGCAAGCTGCCGCAATCGTCGGAGCTGGCAGCGCGTGGCCGGGTGTTGACCGAGCGTTTCTTTGCCGACCTTGACCAGCGCCTCGCTCAATCGGAATTTGTCGCCGGCCCGCGTTTCACCATCGCCGACATCACCGCCTATGTCACTTGCGCCTTCGCCCGCTGGGTTGAGCTCAAGCCTGCCGAGAACCACGTCCACACGCAGCGTTGGTACGAAGCGGTCGCCGCCCGGCCCTCGGCTAAGGCTTGACCGCCTGGCCGACGATCACCGGCACCAGAGGTCGGAAAAGTCGGTTCACCTTTTCCACGAAGCGCCGCTCAACCGCCGTGATGGCAAGCCCCGCCTGGGTTATCGCCGCCGCCGTTTCCCGGTTGAGGTTGCAGCCGCACCCCACCACCCGCTGGATGGGATTGAGCCGCTCCTGCCAGCGGCGGGGGCCAGGCGCCTCGCTCGCCACATGCTCGACGAAATGGAAGCGCCCGCCGGGCTTGAGCACCCGCCGGACCTCGACGAGCACCTGGTCAAGATCGCTCACCGAACATAGGGTGAAGGTCACCACCACCGCGTCGAAATGGGCATCCGGAAAGGGTAGGCCTTCGCCGGCGCCGGGGACGAGGGTGACGGCGACCCCGGCCTTGGCGATGCGTTTTCGGGCGCGCGCTGTCATCCCTTGGGAAGGCTCAAGAACAATAAGCTCCTCCACCGCGTCGGTGTAGAAGGGCAAGGTGGCGCCGGTGCCAAAGCCAATCTCCAGCACCCGTCCCGCCGCCGCCCCGGCCGCGGCCGCGCGCAGGGCGTCGATTTCCCGCCCACGCAAGGTCATGTCCAAAAGCCAAGGAAAAATCCGCTCAGCGTAAAGGCCCATGAGTGGCTCCCGCGTCATTTGCGCCATAGCAAAGCACGCGGCACGCGGGCGCGCAAGACCGGTGGCCGACAATCCCCCGTCTGCGGCAACGGGGCGGCTTTGCCTTGGCGGCAAAAGGCCTTAAGCTTGTCCAGTGAAACTTGAACCATAAGGAGTGGGGCATGCGCGTTATCCTGGTTCCCGTGGCCGACCGGCCGGAATGTGTGGTCGCCCTCGATGCCGCCTTCGCGCTCGCCCAGGCCATGGGCGCCGATGTGGTGGGCGCGCATATTCGGCCCGAGCGCCGCGCAAGGGCGCGTTTGCCTGGCGCCATCCTGCCCCTGACCATCGCCGATGACGGCGATTGGCCGGCCTTAAGCGAAAAGGAGGCGACGCGGCTCAGCCAGTCGGCAAGGGCGCTGTTCGCCAAAATGGCCAAGGCCCATGGCTATGAGCTTGCCAAAAAGCCGGCAAAGGACCTTTCGCCCGTCGCCCTTTGGCAGGAGCGGGTCGGCACCCCCGAGAACGTCATGCCCATCATCGGCCCGCTGGCGGACATGGTGGTGGTCTCCCGCCCGATCGAGAAGGCGGGCGGCGGGCGGCGGGCGCGCTTGTTCCTCACCCAGGCGCTGCTCCATGCCCAGCGCCCCGTCCTCGTCTTGCCGCAAAAGAAGACAACCTCGCTGGGCGGACATGTGGCGATCGCCTGGAACAAGTCGGGCGAGGCGGCGCGCGCCGTCCATGCCGCCTTGCCGATCTTGAAAGTCGCCCGGGCGGTGACTTTCCTCTCCATCGGCCGCGAGGCCCGCCCTGGTCCCTCGGCGCGCGAAATGGCGCATTATCTACGCCATCACGGCATCGCCGCCGGACATTTGAGTCTGCCCGATGGCGCTGCCGGACCTGATCTGGTCCGCCTCTATCGGGACGCCGGCGCCAATCTTTTGGTGATGGGCGCCTATAGCCGGCCGCGCCTCGCCGAGCTTATTTTCGGCGGCGCCACGCGCCACATGCTGACCAGGGCCAACATCCCGGTGTTGATGCTGCATAGCTGAAAATTTGGCACCCAGTCCCTTCCGGGTGTAGGCTTCGTCTTCCAGGTCGGCGTGGGGCCGACCCGTAATAATAAGAGGGGGACGTCATGAACATACAGCGTTTGGTGATCGCCATCGTGGTGATTTATTTCGTATTGTGGGGCCTTGCCTATCTTTTTTACGAAACCTTGTTCGTTGACCAGCTCAGCGCCTTCATGGCGGTATTTCGCCCGAAAGCGGAAATGAGCGCGGTGATGCCCTGGATGCTCTTGGGCTATTTGGTCCAGGTCAGCCTGTTTTGCGTCATCTTCACCAAGAATTATGAAAACAAGGGGGTCAGCGAAGGCGTGCGTTACGGCCTGTGGGTGGGCGCCCTCATCGCCAGCATCGACTGGGTCTATGGCGTCAGCCTGCCGATTCCACTGGCGGAGGCGGGGCTGAACACGGTCCTTTCCCTCGTCATGTGGATTGTCGCCGGCATTCTTCTTGCCCTTATCTACAAGCCCAAGGCGGTGACGGCGGCCAGCGCCGTCTGACGCCGCGCGCAAAAAACGGACAGGGGGCGAGATGGCCCATCATTGTGGCAAGTCAGCTTTGGCCGGGCCCTCTTGCTCCCTGTCCGCCTTATCGGTGCGATTTGGATACCTCTAAATACCGAAGATTTTGCTGATCCGAGCAGGAGCCGCGCAGGCGAGCACCGCAGGATATAGGACATATTTGAGGAGCGCCGCCGCGCGGCGAGGAAAGGCTTTGGATTCTGGAAGGCAGGGGGGCGATAGGGAATATATACTATTTTAAATTGTATAGAATTAACCTAAACGCAACCTATAGTGGCGCATTTTTCTTGGTGACTTTTCCCCCTACCATAGCCGGGAACGACAAGACCATGGATATGCGGTTAAGCCTAAAACGGTGGCGGCTTGCTTCCCTTTCCTATCATATCCCCTTCGTGCTGATCGTCGTTGCCTTCGCCGCGATCATCATGGTCAGCCTGGTATCCTCGCGCTTGTCGCAAGAGGCCTTGGCGAACGCCGCCACCGAGCGCCTCGTCACTCTGCAAACCGCGCGCCGTGATGAATTGCTGACTTTGCTGCAATCCATCAAGAGCGACATCACGATCCTTGCCGCCAGCCCCTTGACGCGCGACGCCATGATCGAATTCATCGCCGCCCGGCAGGATCTGGGCGACCAGGCCGAAGCGACGCTACAACGTCTTTATATCGGCGATAACCCTTATGCCGCCCCCGAACGGCTCAACCTTCGGGACGCGGGCGATGGCTCCTTTTACAGCCGCGTCCACGCGCGCCATTATGAATGGCTGTACAACCAGGCAAAACACAAGGCCTATCACGACGTCATCCTGGTCGATGCCATGGGCAATATCGTCTTCACTTTGCAAAAGCAGGCGGATTTCGCGACGAATCTGTTCGCCGGGCCGTGGCATGACACCTCCCTTGCCAAGGTCTATGAAGCCGCCTTCGCCGAGGATGAAAAGGGAAGCATCACCTTTACCGATTTTGCCCCCTATGAGCCAAGCAACGGGGCCCTTGCCGCCTTCATCGCCTCGCCCATCCTCGATGAGTCCGAGCGGGTTCTTGGCGCCATCATTTTGCAGATCTCGACGATGAAGATGAACCGGGTCCTTGGCAATGAAACCGGCCTTGGCGACAGCGGCGCGACCTATCTCGTTGGACAAGACCGCATCGCCCGCAATCAGTTGCGCGCCGGCGCCGGCGACAGTTCGGCGGTCAAGCAAATCAACAACACGGCCGTCGGGCGCGCGTTGGCGGGCGAGCTCGGCACCACCACCATCGCGTCCCTCGACGGCTCCGACGCGCTTGCCGCTTATGGTCCGGTCGATTTTCTTGGGGTGCGCTGGGCGTTGGTGGTGGAGATCGGCAAGGCCGAGCTTTTCGCCGCGGTCAAGGACATAAAGACCAACACCCTTATGCTCGCGCTTGGCGTGCTCTTGCTCGCCGGCGGCTTTGGCATCTGGGTTGCGCGGGGCATCGCCCGCCCCATCGTTGGCATGGCGAAGGCGATGAACGCGCTGGCCGCCGGCGAGGCCAATGTGGCAATCCCTGAGGTGCGCCGCCGCAACGAAATCCGCGACATGGCCGAGGCCATGGTCGTGTTTCAGCGCACCCTTGCCGAGCGGCGGGAAATGGCAGAGCGGGAGCGCCGGCAAACCCAGGAGCGCGCCGCCCGCGCACAGCGCATCGAGGCGCTGGTCGGGGAATTCGACAAGGCGGTGAGCGACGGCCTCGCCGTGGTCAGCCGCGCCGCGCACGAGCTCGACGCCACCTCGCGTCAGCTCATCGCGGTGGCGCATCAGACTTCCCAGCGGTCGAGCGAATCCGCCGAAGCCTCCGGCAGCACGGCGCACAGCGTGCAAACCGTCGCCGCGGCAGCGGAGGAGCTTTCCGCCTCGATCAGCGAGATCCAGCGCCAGATCGCCAGCGTGAGCGATGCTTCCTCGGCCTCCGCCGAGCGCGCCAAGAAGGCCGATGGCGACATCCGCCAGCTCGACAGCCTTGCCCAGGAAGTGGGCGACGTGGTGCAATTGATCAGCGCCATCGCCAATCAGACCAACCTTCTGGCCCTCAACGCGACCATCGAATCGGCGCGCGCCGGCGAGGCCGGCAAGGGCTTTGCCGTGGTCGCCTCGGAAGTGAAGAACCTTGCCACCCAGACCGCGCGGGCGACCGGTGAAATCAGCGCCAAGATCACCGCCATGCAAGAGGCGACGGCGGACGTGGTGGACAGCATCCGCACCGTCGCCGAGGCGATTTTCCATATCGATGAGATCGCCGGCGCGGTCGCCGCCGCCGTCAAGCAGCAAAGCGCTTCGACGGGCGAGATTTCCCTCAGCGTCCAGGAAGCCGCGCGCGGCACGCAAAAGGTGGTGAACAATATCGAGGAAGTCAATGGCGCCGCCGTGCAGACCAGCGCCGCCGCCGGGCAAGTGCAGACGGCGGCGGGCGCGCTCAATGAAAAGGCGGCTTCATTGCGCGCCAGCGTCGAGAAGTTCCTCAACGAGTTTCGTGCCGCTTAGGTCGGAAAGAAGCCGTGATAGCGCGTCGGCGGCGCGGCACAGGTTGGCCGCGGCGATGAGACAGACCCGCCGCCGCGCCAGCCAATCGGCAAGCCAGCCAACCGCCGCGCCGGTCAAGGGGTTACCCCCTTGGCGATGACATAAGGGAAGAAGGAACGGCAGTGCCGCGCGCGGCGGCAGGGTTTGTGGTGTTGCCATTCTACCGTCGTTCATTTGCCGCGTTGGCACGATGACGGCGGCAATCTCGAAACTCTTATTGGCCATGTTTTGCGCTGCCGGGATGAGGCGTCCAGCCGCGCCGTCCGGCCAGAGATGCTCATGATGAGAAAACTTTATAAGCGCCTCTGGGCTGGGGGCGGCCGCATCCTCTTCGGCGATGCGGCAGGGCAAGGGCAAGCCTTGCGCCTTGCCATCGCGGCGCAGCAGCGCGGCGCCGGCATGGCCCTGGCCCAAGCGCCTGGCAAGGGCGAGCGCCAAGCCATCCCAGCCCCCTTCCCGGTGGCTGGCGACAACCACCGCCCGCCCCGGACCCACTGGCACCAGGGCGGCGCGGACGGCCGCGACATCATCCCTGCCCGGCGCCCGTTCGATGAGCATGCGCCAAAGCGCGGGCGCCAATTCGCCAAGGCCAAGGCCCTGCGCGACAACGCACGCGTCCTGGGCGATGGCATAACCCAGCGGCGCGGGCATGATGCCAATCGCGGCTTGGGCGTGATGCTCGTCGAGCGCTGTCAAGGCGGGGGCGAAGGCCGCGCGCAGACGCGCCGCCGCGGCCGGGCAACCATGGACGATGCGCCGCCGCGCCGCGCCGATGACGAGCCCGTCCTCGCCTTGCCACCCCCCCTCGTCGACGGCGCCTGGCAAAGCCGCGACGCTCGGCCAGTTCGCCGGGCGCAAGAGACCGGCCTCTCCCCAGTCGGCAACCATGTTCCAGACGAGGGCGCGGGCGCGCTGCTGGGTCTCAGCGTCCGCCGCGTTCACCGCCCCCTCCCCTTGCGCCAGCATGTCGCGCACGATGCCGTCGGGGTCGCCGCCTTGCGCCACCTTGAGCCAGACCCACGCCGCCACATCCTGGGGTGTATAAAGCCTGCCCCCGATTTCGTTGTAGAGCGATAGTCCATCCGCGTCGATCAGTTCATGCGTCGCGGCCACCGCAAGCGGGAAAGGCGGCGCGGGCCGAGCCATCGCCCACTCCGCCTGGGCGACATCGGCATGGCGCGGCACCGGGAAAAGGCTTAAATCGGCAAAGGCGTCGGCGCTGGGGATCAAGCGGAGAAAGCCGCCGGCGTTTTTTTCTTCCCTCAGGAAAGCCGCCCGTTGGCGTGCCATGGGCGTGGACGCCTGGCGCGGCGCGGGCGCCTCGTTAAGGCCCAGAAGCGCCACCATGTCGGCGACCAGTTGCCGCTTGGTCGCTTTCTCGAAGTCGCCACCGTCCTCGGGCGCGGCGCACACTTCCAAGGAGGGGCTGAGGTTGCACTCCAGCACCCAAGGCTTAAGGTCGGCATCGATGAGGCAATCGACGCCAAGAAGCTCATAACAGCCATGGGTATCCGCCTTGATCGCGGCAAGCCGCGTCCGCATGGTCTCGCGCGCCGCGATGGCAAGCAGCCTGGCAAGGTCATGAATGCGCGCGAACAGCGCCGCGTCGTCATGCCCTTGCCCCCGCAGCCAAGCGCGATAGCGGGCAAGACCGATGAACACCACCGGCGCCTCGGCGTCTTTATTCTCGGCGTTGATATCGGGATTGGTGAGGTGGGAAAAAAGGTTATCCACGTCATCGAGGTCGAACGGCGCGGACGCCAGCTTGGCAAAGCCTTCATGATAGAGGTAGACGCGCAAGGGCTCGACCGAGGTGATGAGAAGATAAAGCCGCAGGACGTATTTATGCCCGTTCATGAGATGGGGGCGGTCAAGATATTCCTGCACCATCCATTCAGCGCCAAGGGGGACGCTGGCAACGTCGCCCAGCACCCGCACGCCGCGCCCGCGCGAGGAATTCTTCGGCTTGAGGATCCAGCGTTTTTCCCGGTTACGCGCCGCCGCCCGCTGCAAGGCGTGATAATCCCCCGGCATGGCGTAAACGCGGGGGAAAAAATCCATCCGCCCGGCATGAGGCCCGCCGGCGAGCCGCGCCCGCGCCGCCGCAAGCGTTTGATGAAGATAGCTTTTGACCGTAAGGCCGTTATTGCCGGGAATATGGTTGATCGTCTTGGTCGCGCTCAATCGGGCAAAGACATCCGCCTCGGGCATGCCGGTGCACCAGCAGCTATCCCAATGGCGCGCGTCGCCCGGCCGCCAGAGCTTTGTGTCAAGCGCAGCGACGAAAAAAGCATCCTGGCCGGGATGGCGATCGCCCGCCAGCCAATAGCGGCGCTTTTTTACAGATGGGTGTTTAGCCATTAAGCCCCCCCCAACCTTTCCTTTAAAGGATTTATTGGATTTGGCCGCCTTGGACTTCACTCTGTCAAGGCGCGCGCGCCTGCAAATCGCCCTTTCTCACGCCCCCCTCGCAGGGATGTGACCAAATGTGGGCGCGCGCGCTCTTGTTTTGGCGGCGGCAATGGAGTCAAGTTTTGCATGTAAAATTTTGGGAGGATCGCCATGCCCGACCGTCAGGACCAGCGCCAACGTCTTCTCGCCAAGCTTTCACGCAGCCTGCTTTATTCCGCGCCCCTTGTTTTAGCGAGCGCCGGCGGCGTTCAAGCAGCGAGCGATGACGCCTCTCCATCCAACGCTTCAGGCATCGCCGCCTATCAGCTTGCCGCCGCCCAACCGGAAGCCAAGGGTGAAGCGGAGGCAAGAAAAGGCAAGGCGGAAGCCAGAGGTGAAGCCGAGGCTGAAGCTGAAGGGAAAGGCGAAGCCGAAGCGGAGGCTGAATCCAGCTATAGCAGAAAAGACATCACCCGGCCCAAGGGCAGCACGGTCTATCGCGGCGACCAGGCGGCATTGGCGGCGCGCGGGCGGACACTTTTCAGCGACACCTCCCTTTCGACCAATGGCTTGAGCTGCAATAGCTGCCATGAAGGCCTTGCGTCCTATGCCGACACCTTCAAGACGCCCTATCCCCATTTCGTGCAAATGGGCAAAGACATGTTCGGCCTTCAACAAGTGACTACCGAACAGATGGTGCAGCTATGCATGGTTTCCCCCATGGCGGCAAAACCCCTTGCCTGGGATTCGGTCGAGCTGGCGGCGCTATCGGCTTATGTCGATGAAGTTCAAAAGGCATTCGCCAGGAAAAAATGACAGGCGGGGGCCCATACCGACCTATATTTTCTAGAGCGTTTTCAGAAAAATGTGTGAGCGGTTTTGGAGGTTTTAAAACGTGATAAATCAAGACTTCTAGAGCCACGTTCACCGATTCTGATTGAGATGAACGTGCTCTAGTGGTGCGATTCCAACAGATGGTTCCCATCTGTTGGAGAAATCGCACCACAGATTCAATAACTTAGTGGTCCACTTTTCCCAAACGGATGGATTCATCCGTTTGGGGCGGACCACTAGGCGGCGGGGTAGCGCAAACGCCCCAAGAAACGGCTGAGGCTGGGAAGCCGCGCCCTGGTCTTGCGCCATTCGGCCTTGGCTTTTTCGATTGCCATCACCTCCTGGATACGGCGGTCGAGAAAGGCCCAGGTGGCTTCATGGCCCTGGGACGCATCGTTCAGCCAAAAAAGCCAGGTCGCGCCATAGACGCCGGCGAGGATGGCGCGCTTGGAATAATGGTTGAAATCGGTGGCGCGATCGCCGGCGGCGCGCCACATGGCGTCCACCGTGCGCCACAAGATGCGCGCGGCGTGCCCGCCATGCTGGGGGAGGGCCAGAATATGGCTCGCCCGCAAGGCAGCCTGCTTATGGGCGCTGGCGATCTCGAGGCGGACACGCACCGCGGTGGTGACGCGGTCGCGGATTTTCATGTTATCGAGGCCGCGCTGGGCGAGGGCGGCCTCCATGGCGGCGATTTCTTGGGCGAAATAGGCGTCCACCATGTCGATGCCGCCGCCGGGGAAGGAAAGCCGCGCCACCCCCTCGTCAACGCCCAGGTCGGCGGCGGCGGCCTTGAGGGCGGCCATCGTCCAGCCATCGAAGGCGACGTGGGGCAAGGCGGCGGCGATGAGTTCTGGGCGCAATTCTTCCGGCGTTTTCATCATGACTGCTATCCGCTGTCCTTCATCAAGCCTTTATATAGTGTTCGGTCGGCGCGAGGCGAGGAATTTGCGTTTGGGCGCTCATTCGTGCTAAAGGAAACCCGTAAAGGGTCATGCGTTCGGTATAGTATGGACGCATGGGTTGTTTGTGCGCCTTATAAAAGGCCTTCACAAGCATCGTCGGCTTTGCTAGAGGAGCGCCTCGCCCTGGTGGAGCGAGACAACGGAGTCGTTTGGCTGGGCCCCGTCGAGCTTGAGCTTAGCCACCGGTTCTTGGCCAGGTCATTGGGTTTGTGGCCGGGTCATTTTTAAGGAAAAGGAGTGTAAGACCCGCATGCAAGTCATCGTTCGCGACAATAATGTCGATCAGGCCCTGCGCGCGCTGAAGAAAAAGCTGCAGCGCGAGGGCGTTTACCGGGAAATGAAGCTGCGTCGGCATTATGAAAAGCCTTCGGAAAAGAAGGCGCGCGAACAAGCCGCCGCCGTGCGCCGGGCGCGCAAGCTGGAGCGCAAGCGGGCCGAGCGCGATGGCCTCGCGGCCCGTTAAGCCGATGCCTGTCGCCGTCCGCCGTGAAGCCGTCCCTTTGGGGCGGCTTTTTTACTTAAGCCTTCTTGCCCTTGGCCTTGCCGCTTGCGGGTCGGAGCCGTCCGACAACCGGCCCACGCCAGCCGGCGAGGAAAAGACCGCCACGGCTTCCGCCACCGCCGCCGCGTCCACCCCCGACTACCCCCCATTGGCCCCAGGCCAGATCGTGACCTTGGAAAGCGGCCTTAGAATCGAGGTCCTCACCGCTGGCGATGGCGCCCGGCCGACACCTGAGGACGAGGTTCTGGTGGACTATGAAGGCCGCCTTGCCGATGGCGCGGTCTTTGATTCAAGCTATAGCCGCGGCCACCCGTCGCGCTTTCCCGTCGGCGGCGTCATCGCCGGCTGGACCGAGGCCTTGCTGCGCATGCCGGTGGGTTCGAAATGGCGGCTCACCATCCCCCCCGCCCTCGCCTATGGCGCGGACGGCACCGGGCCCATTCCGCCCAACGCGACGCTCGTCTTCGATGTCGACCTCATCGATATCTACAAGGCCCCGCCCGCCAATGAGAAAGTGGCGGCGCTCATCGCCGCGCCGGTGCCGGCCTCTGACTGCGGCGCGGCGCCAAGCTATGACCCCGCGGCGACGCCCAAAAGCCAGCTTGCCCCACTCCACCGCGACGGCAACGCCTGGCAGGATTGCATGCAAGGCTATATCAAGGCGACGGTCACCGCGTTCAGCAGCAAGGCCGAGGCCCTGCGCGCCATCGATCCCGCCAGCGTGCCCCCCAGCCAGAAACGCGCGGTCAACGACTATTTCCAGGCCGCCATGGGCGAGGTCGCGGCCGCCGAACAAGCGCTCAACGCCTATACCGGCATCCCCGCGCGCTAATACCAAAGCCGCGCGACGCTTTGCCGCTTTCCTTCAGCCTTCCTCCGGCACGCTAAGCTGCAAAAGGTCGGCATTGCCGCCGGTCGCCGCCGTGTTGACGGTGACCACCCGCTCGGTGGCGAAACGTAGAAGATAATGCGGCCCGCCGGCCTTGGGACCGGTGCCGGAAAGGCCGCGCCCGCCAAAGGGCTGCACCCCCACCACCGCGCCCACCATATTGCGGTTGACGTAGATATTGCCGCAGCCGCAGATGGCGGCCAAGTCATCAGCGAGGCCATCGATCCGGCTGTGAAGACCGAAGGTGAGCCCATAGCCGGTGGCGTTGAGCGCGTTAAGCTCTTCCTTAAGCTTCGCCGCCTTGAAGCGCTTGAGGTGAACGACGGGGCCGAACACTTCGCCCGGCAACACCGAAAGGTCAGGGATCTCCACCAGGGTGGGGGCAAAATAGGTGCCTTCGAGCTCTGCGCTCAAGGCCACGCGCTTGAGCAGCCTCGCCTCATTTTCCATGCGTGCGACATGCGCCTCGAGCCGCGCCAAGGCCTCGCCGTCGATGATGGGGCCGATGTCGGTGAAGGCATGGGCGGGGTTGCCCACCGTCAGCTCCGCCATCGCTCCGGCAATCAGGGCGATGAGCTTATCGGCGATATCTTCTTGCACCAGGAGGAGGCGCAGCGAGGAGCAACGCTGGCCGGCCGACAAAAAGCCCGAGCGCACCACGTCATCGGTCACTTGCTCAAGCAGCGCCGTTGAATCGACGACCATGGCGTTCTGCCCGCCGGTTTCGGCGATGAGCGGGACAATCGGCCCCTCCTTGGCCGCCAAGGCCTGATTGATGCGGCGCGCGACCTCGGTCGAGCCGGTAAAAACAACGCCATCGATGCCGGGAAGGCCCACCAGCGCGGCCCCCGTCGCGCCATCGCCGGGAAGGACGTGCAGCACGTCGGCGGGCACGCCTGCCCGGTGAAAGAGCTTCACCGCCTCGACGCCGACCAGGGGCGTCTGCTCCGCCGGCTTGGCGAGCACGGCGTTGCCGGCCGCCAGCGCCGCCGCCATCTGGCCAGCGAAAATGGCGAGCGGGAAATTCCACGGCGCGATCGAGACGAAGACGCCGCGGCCATGAAGCGACAGGCGGTTCTCCTCCCCCGTCGGGCCGGGAAGGAGGATGGGGGCGGCGAACTTGGCGCGTGCCTCGGCGGCGTAATAGCGGCAGAAGTCCACCGCTTCGCGCAGCTCGGCGACGGCATCCGGCAAGGTCCGTCCCGCTTCCCGGACGATGAGGGCGATCAAGCGCTCGCCCTCCGCTTCCAACAGGTCGGCGGCGCGGTCGAGATGAAGCGCGCGCTTTTCCCCGCCAAGCGCGTCCCAGGCCGGCTGGGCCTCCCGCGCCCGGGCATGGGCTTCCTCGATCTGCGCCGGCGTCGTGTTCAGCACCCGCGCCACCGGGTCGCCATGGTCGGCGGGGTTAAGGCTGGGCGCGCCCTCGCCCTTCGGGCTCGCGCCGGCGATGATCGGCGCCGCCAAGGGCGTGGCAGCGCGGCTTTGCGCCACCGCTTCCTCAAGGCGGCCAAGCGTTGCCCGGCTGGCAAGATCGAAGCCCTTGGCGTTGCGCCTGTGGCGGCCGAACATCGCCGGCGGCGGCGCGATCCCGGGATGGCGTTTGGGCCGCGCCGCCCTCACCACCGCGAAGGGGTCGTCCGCCACCTCCTCCACCGCCACCTTCTGGTCGAGAAAGCGATTGACGAAGGAGGAATTGGCGCCATTTTCCAACAGCCGGCGCACGAGATAGGGCAAAAGATCCTCATGGCTGCCCACCGGGCCATAGACGCGCACCGGCAAGGGGCGGCCGGCGACTTCGCCCGCCACCTTGTAAAGGAGCCGCCCCATGCCGTGGAGGCGCTGGAACTCCAGCGGCTGGTCGACCGCCGCCATTTCCAGGATGCTGGCCAAGGTCATGGCATTGTGGGTCGCAAATTGCGGAAAAATCGCCGCGCCCGCCGCCAGGAGCTTCTCGGCGCAGACCAGATAGCAGACATCGGTGGTCGCCTTGCGGGTCCACACCGGATAGTCGGCGACACCCTTTTCCTGGGCCCATTTGATCTCGCTGTCCCAATAGGCGCCCTTGACCAGGCGCACCATCAGGCGGCGCTGGGTAACGCGGGCAAGGTCCACCACATAGTCGATGACTTCCGGGGCGCGCTTGGCATAGGCCTGGACGGCAAGGCCGAACCCGTCCCAGCCGGCAAGCGCGGGGGCGCGGGCGATGCGCTCGATAAGATCGAGGGAAAGCTCGAGGCGGTCGGCCTCCTCGGCATCGACGGTGAGGTTGAGGCCAAGGCCGGCCGCTTGGCGGGCGAGGCTTTCAAGCTTTGCGTAAAGCTCGCTTTCGACGCGGCCGCGCTTGGCTTCCTCGTAACGCGGATGCAGCGCCGACAGCTTCACCGAAATGGCATGCCTGTGCTCGGGCGCGCGCCCCTTGTCCACCCCCCCGATATGGGCGATGGCGTTTTGATAGGCGGCGAAATAGCGCTCCGCTTGCGCCTGCGTGCGCGCCCCCTCGCCCAGCATGTCGAAGGAAGCGAGCCTTGCCCCCGCCCGCGCCAACGCTTCCTCGATGCCGCGCCCGAGGACGAACTGGCTGCCCATGATGCGCATCGCGGTCTTGAGCGCCTGGCGGATGATCGGCTCGCCTGCGCGGTGGACCAGGCGGCCGATGAGGTCGCCGGGATCGCGGATCGCCGCCGCGTCGAGGCCGATCACCCGGCCGGTGAGCATCAGCGCCCAGGTCGATGCATTGACGAACAGGGAGCGGGACTGGCCCTTGTGCGCCGCCCATTGGCCGGAGGCGATCTTTTCCGCGATCAGTCTGTCGGCGGTTTGTGCGTCCGGCACCCGAAGGAGGCTTTCGGCAAGGCACATGAGGGCGACGCCCTCTTCATTGGACAGGCCGAATTCCTGGAGAAAGGCATCGAGCGTGCCCTGCTCGCCCGTCGCCGCGCGCGAGGCGGTAATGATGGCGCGCGCGGTGTCAAGAGCGCGGGCCCGGGCGGTTTCGCTCAGCGGGGCGCGCTCCAGCAAGGAAAGAACCGCGCTGTTTTCATCCGCGTATTTCGCCTGGGCGATCATCCGGTGATGACGGCCCAAATCGATGGAGCCATGAGAAGCCGTTGCCATGCGCCCTAGTGGCGCAGCCGCGCGGCAAAATCAAGCGGCGTTGCAGGCACCGCGCTGCTTTGCCGCTGTCAAGGACGCGCGGCGCGGGCCCTCCAGGGGTTCAGGCCTTAATGCGCCGCCAACCACTGCCGCGCCTGGCGCTGCGCTTCGGCGATTTCCAACGCCGACATGTCGTGCGCCAGTTCCTCGCGATCGATGACGGCGCGCTTGAGGCCGCGCAGCGCCGCCAGATTGAACCATTTATGCGCTTCCACATAATTGAGCTCGACCTGGTTGCCGGTGGAATACAACAATCCCAGATTATAGAGCGCTTCCGTCTTGCCGGCTTCCGCGTCGCGCAAGCGGCTTAGAACCGCGCCACTCAAATTTTGATCCTCCACACCCATGCCCCTACTCCCTTTTTCCAGCCCGCAGGATCATGTCCCGCGACTCGCGTTCTGCAGCAAGAAAACTTTGCGAAGAGGCGCTGAACATTTCGTTAACGCCAATACCGGCGGGAATTGGCGATCGAGAGCGGAGAAAAGCTCAAGCGTGCAAGGAGGGACGGGTGAAGATGAACTCGCCCTGGCCGCCCGGCTTGTCGCGACAGACGCGGGAAGCCGGCAAGGTGACGACGGCGCGGGTGCCCTTGCCCGTGCTCGACAGCAACTGGAAATTGCCATCGTGCAGTTCGGCGAAGGCCTTGACCAGGCTAAGGCCAAGCCCGGTGCCGAGCTTGCGCGGCGCGCCCGCGTCCTCCACCTGCTTGAAGGGCTGCATGATCTTCTCGATGTCTTCGGGCCGGATGCCAGGGCCCTGGTCCTGGACCACCAGGCGCACGGTGCCGCGCCGGCCGATTTCGCCAGCCACCGTCACCTTGGCCTTGGGGGGCGAGAATTTGACCGCGTTGGACAAAAGATTAAGCAAAATTTGCCGCACGATCTGCTCATCGACGAACACCTTCGGCAGATCCGGGCGCAGCCGCGCCACCAGCCGCACCCCCTTGTCCTCGGCAAGGCTGTGGATCATCGTCAGCGCGCCATCGACGAGGGTCGACAAGGCGACCTTTTCCTCATGCAATCGCATCGATTTAGCGTCGATCTTGGCAAGATCGAGGATGGCGTTGATGATGTTGAGCAAATGCACGCCCGCGCCGTGCATGGCATCGACATAATCGCGATAGCGTTCCGGCGCGAGCGGCCCATGGGCCTGGGACTGCATCATGTCGGCATAGCCGATGATGGCGTTAAGGGGGGTGCGCAGCTCGTGGCCCATGTTGGCGAGAAAGAAGAGACGCTGTTCCGTCGCCTGCGCCAGCGCCCGGCGCGCCGCGTCGCGGTCGGCCCGCATCCGCGCCATCCGCTCCGCCAGCCAGTGGCTGATGCGCGGCGCTGGCACGACGCCGAGATAAAGATCGTATTTGGTGACGATAATGCCGTGGGTGGACCAGGCGTCCCCACCCTCGGCCGCCAACACGGCGAGCGCTTCGTCAAGCATGAGGCCCGCATCGAGGATGGGGACATCGCGCTGCGCCAGCTCTTGGGCAGTGCCGCCTCCTGGCGAGGACGCAGCGAGCCTTTCAAGGCAAGCGGCGCGGGGGATCAGCCCCAACGGCCGGCGGCCGCCATCGGCGGCGACCACCACAAGGGAAAGGGCGGGATCCTGCTGGAACAGGGCGGAAACGACGGCCAAGCTCGCCCGCGGTACCACCGTGGGCATTGATCGGGCCAAGCGTTGCAGGCTGGCAGGCAAGGCTTTCATCCCATGACGCCGGCCGCGCGGCTACACCATGCGGCACGCTATAGCCTAAATGAGGGGTGTTAATAAACTCCTAATGACACGCCATGGTTGTGCCGGAACGAGACAGGCCATGGTGCAGCGAAGGTTAATAAAGAAACATCGGCTTGTGCAGAATGGCGGCGATTTTCGGGCGATAGGCATGGGGGTCGTAAAGCGCCTTGACATCGACCATCTTGCACCCCTGGGCGACAAGCTGGGCATCGACCGCTTCATAGTTGCCGTCGACGACCGCAGTCATCACGCCGTCGCGACCCGCCTCGATCAACTGAATGGCAAGGGTGCCGAACGCCATGCCGACCATTTTATCGAGCGCGTCCGGCGCGCCCGAGCGCATGAGATAGGCAAGCTCTTGGAGGACGGTGCCCTGGCCTGTGCGGGCGCGGATATGGTCGCTGAGGCGCCGGCCGATGCCGACGGAGGCGCGGGTCGAGGCCGACATGGCGATGTCCTTAGCCCCGGCTTCACCGGCCAGATGCGCCCCTTCCGAGACCACCATCATGGCATAGCTCTGGGCATTGCGCGCCCGGTCCTCGGCCAGGAGGTCGGCGAGCCTGTCGGGCGCCACCGGCACCTCGGATATCACCACCCGGTCGACTTGCGACAGATAGCCCGCCATCAACGCCGTCTCGCCGCTGCGCCGGCCGAAAAGCTCGATGACGCCGATCCGCTCATGGCTGGAGACGGTGGTGCGCAGGGCGGTGATGGCCTCGACCGAGCGCGACACGGCGGTGGAAAAGCCGATGCAATAATCGGTGCCGAAGACGTCGTTGTCCATGGTCTTGGGGATGGTGACGACAGGCACCCCAAGGCGCGATAAATGGGCGCTATAGCGCAGCGTGCCGTCGCCCCCCATGGTCACCATCACGTCGATGCCAAGGGCATCGAGGACTTTCAAGATATGGGGCGTGGCGTCAAAACCGCCGCCGTCATTGGCGCGAGCATCGGCAAGCGCGGGATAAGCCGCGCGCTCATCGGGCTTGAGGCAGCGCGGATCGACGCGGGAGGTGTGGAGCATGGTGCCGCCGGCGCGGTCGATGGTGCGCACCAGGGCGGGCTCCAGCGCCATGATATGGGCGGCGCTGCTGGCTTCGAGGTCGCTCACGTCGATCGACAAGGGTCCCGCCCAGCCGCGCCGGAACCCGAGGGTGCGCCAGCCCCGGGCATGGGCCTGTTCCACCAGCATGCGGATGCAGGCGTTAAGCCCCGGCACGTCGCCGCCGCCGGTCAATATGCCAAGACGCTTGCCCATGGCCGTTCGAGCCTTTCCTGCTTGTCATGATGCATGGGCGGACTTCAGCGGCTGGCGGCGGGGCTGTCAAGCCATGGCGCAGGATATGAACGTAGGGAAAGGCGGGGAGAAATCATGGCCTTGTCGGAACCACCATGCTAGGCTTTGCCTCGTTGGCGTGAGAGGGGGCATGGCGAAGGGGGCAATCGCGCTGATGGCTTTGCTGGGGGCGTGCGCCAGCGCCCCGCCAGGCCCTTTGCTCAGCCCGACAACGGCCATGGCGGCGCTTGCCGACTGCACCGTGTGCCGCCATGTGGGCAAGCTGGAAATCAAGGGCGACGTGCAGCGCGGCAGCCTGTTTCGCGGCGCGGTGTCCGCCGAAGCGCTCGGCATCGAGATGGAGGGGCTTTTTCCGGCGATCCGCCGCTTCGATGCCGCGCTCAGCCCGGTTTACATCCTCAGCTTCGAAACCCGCGCCATGGAAAGCACGCCGGCGGGGCTGGCGATGACGGCGCGCGGCGCGTTCCACGCACGGCTTCGGGACTATCGCCACCAGGACCCCGCCTGGACCGGGGACTTTGCCTGCACGGCCACCGTTGCCTTCGCCGAATCGCCGCGCGATTCGGTCACCCGCAACCGCCTCGCCGTGGCCCGCTGCCTGGACGCGGCGGTGGGCGATCTCATCGCCGCTTTGCGCGCTTTTTCCCTAGAAGCGCGCTAACGGCCGCGCGATCCTCGGGGGCAAGGCCCATGAGGGCAAGCAGCACCCCATAAGGCACTAGCGCGAGGATAACGGCAAAGGCAAGCCGCACCGCCGGGTCAAGCGCGGCCAGCCATCCCTCGATGAGCGTTAAGAGAATGAGAACGAAGCCCGCGGCAATGAGCGGACGCAACAGGCTGGGGGCGAGGATGTTCGCCCCCACCAGCCGGCGGGCCAGGCTCAGGCATGCCAGCGACATGACGGCAATCGCCACCAGCATCGCCAGCGCCGCGCCCAACGCGCCATAGGGGGGTATCAGCACGATGCTGGCCAGCAGCATGGCGGCAAGAGAAGCCAGCATGACCAAGGGGCTGAGCCACGGCCGGGTATAAAGCACCGGCAATTCCGCGCCTGCCGCCAGGGCATGCATCACCTCGGCCCCGAGAAGGATAAGAAGCGGCGTCGCGGCGGCGGCGAAACCGGCCCCCATCCAGCCGAGAAGGATCGCCCCCGCCTGCCAGAAAAAAAGGAACTGGGCCAGTTGCAGGCTGAGCACCCAGCGCGTCACCTGGGCGATGCGCCGCCCCACCTCGGCGCCGCCGCGCCGCGCCAGGGTCTGGGCGACCACCGGCGCCAGCACCGGGGTGAAAAGCTGATGGGTCTTTTCCACCGTCGTCGCCAGCTCCTTGGCAGCGCCATAGGGGCCCGCCGCCGCGGGACCGGCGATGAGGCCGACGAGAAGGATGTCGGCCCGGCGCAGGCCGGTGGTCATCAGCTCCACCAGCATGACGGGAGCGCCCGCGCGCACCACCGCGCGCAGCAATGCACGGCGCGGGCGGGCGGCGCGCAGGCCAGAAATGCCGCACAGCCTGGCGAAGCCGAAGAGGGCAATGGCGGCGCTGGCAAGAAGGGCAAGGCCATAAGCCGCCATCAGGCCGTCGATGCCGAAACCAAGAGCGCCCAACAGCCCGCTCGCGGCGACCCTTGTCCAAGGAAAGGCGATGGAGCGGGCGGCCACGTCATAGCCCATGGTGCGCCAATGGCGGGTCGCGCTGAGAAGGATATCGATGAGGGCGATGATGGGGATGAGGGCGGCGAGGAAAGGGCCGAGGCGGCCCAAGTCATGGTCGAGGGAAGCAAGCCAGATATGAAGGCCCAGCGCGCTGGGAAGGGCAAGCCCGAGCGAGACGAGCAGGGCGGCAAGGGTGACGTCGGCGAGGCCGGCCTTGCCCTTGCCGCCCGCTTCGGCGGCGTTGAGCAAGGGAAAAAGCGCGCGCTTGGCGCCGAACACGGTGACGGCGCCCATCAGCTCGATGGCGGCGATGACGATATAATAGCGGCCCAGCGCCTCGGCCCCATAAAGATTGCCCGCGACATAGAGAAAGCCGAGCCCGGCCAGGGTGCGCGGCACGAACCCGGCCATCACGGTCAAGGCGCCGCGGGCGAGGTCGCGGCCATCTTTATGGAGGTCGCTCATGGCCACATGTTGTGGCAGCGCACCGTCAAGCGCACAAGCGTCGGAAAAAATTTAACCGATCAACCAAAATATAGGCTGCGTTATAGGGGAATGTTTTTTCACGCCTAGAAACGATTTTTTGCTTCCTCTTTATCCTAAGGTGATAGCAAAATGCACTTATCTACAAGTGCAACGGAGGGGGGAAAATGAAAATACAGTCTATAATTGTTTTAGCACCTATGATGGCGGTTCTAGGCTCTTGTGCGTCAATCATATCTGGCACATCGCAGGAAATAACCATCAACACAAATCCTACCGGTGCTAAATGCTTGCTGGAACGCAATGGCCAGCCGCTCGCGAAAGTTGACACGCCTGAGACCATAACCATCAAAAAGACTAAGCATGACATCACCGTGACTTGTGACAAGGATGGTTTTGAAACAGCCACATACTTCGTTAAATCGGAAATTCAAGATGCCACTTGGGGCAACATCGTTGCCGGCGGGGGTATTGGCTGGGCCATTGATTCAGCCAGCGGCGCCGATAATAAGTATGAAAGATATGTCAATGTCACATTAGTACCAAAGGGCCTAACTGAGATAGCAAAAAAACCGACCGCCAGTCAGGCTACCGAAGGCGGCACTGCTTCCATGGATGTGACTAAAAGCGATAACAATGAGGCGGGCATTTCAACAGGGGAAGACATGCAGAACCCTGTTGGCAATTCCGCAAGCGAAGAAACAATAAAGCCTCAATAACGTTAAATTTCATCACAAAGCGAGGGTGACGGACCGAGGTTCAAGGAGTCTGGTCCGTCACTCTAATCACTCGCTTGAGTTTAGGGTGCCTTACCCCAGCGCCTTCCTCAAAAGCTCGTTCACCAGCGCCGGGTTCGCCTTGCCGCCGGTGGCGCGCATCACCTGGCCGACGAAAAAGCCGAACAGCTTGTCCTTGCCCGCCCTATAGTCGGCAAGCTGGCCGGGGTTGGCGTCCAGCACCTGGGCGATGACCGCTTCGAGGGCGCCGGTGTCGGAGACTTGGGTAAGGCCCTTTTCCTCGACGATGGCGGCGGCGCCCTTGCCGGTCTCAAACATGATCTCGAACACATCCTTGGCGATGCGCCCGGAAATCGTCCCCTCATCCTGCAACCGCAGAAGCTCCGCCCCCGCCTCGGCGCTGACCGGGCTTTCAGCGATGGCCTTGCCGGCCTTGTTGAGCGCGCCGAAAAGGTCCGAGATGACCCAATTGGCGGCGGCGCGCGCGAGGGCCGCGGACGTCTTGCCCGTTGCTTTGGCCAAAGCCGCAAGCAAAGCCTCGAAATAGTCGGCCGCTTCCTTTTCCGCGGTCAACACCGTGGCGACATAGGATGACAGCCCCAAATGGGTTTCAAAGCGGGTCTTTTTCTCGTCGGGCAGCTCCGGCAGGCTCGCCCGCGCCTCGGCGATGAAATCATCGGGGAGCACCAGCGGCAAAAGGTCGGGGTCGGGGAAATAGCGGTAGTCATGGGCTTCTTCCTTCGAGCGCATCGACCGGGTTTCCCCCTTGGCGGGGTCGAACAGGCGGGTTTCCTGATGGACCGTGCCGCCGGCCTCGAGAATGTCGATCTGCCGGCGCGCCTCATAGTCGATCGCCGCCTGCACGAAGCGCACCGAATTCACGTTCTTGATCTCGCAGCGGGTGCCAAGCGCGTCCCCGGGCTTGCGCACCGAGACGTTGACGTCGGCGCGCATCGAGCCTTCCTCCATATTGCCGTCGCACGCGCCGATATAGCGCAAAATGGCCCGCAGCTTGCGCAAATAGGCGCCGGCCTCGGCGGGCGAGCGCAGGTCGGGCTTGGAGACGATCTCCATCAGCGCGACCCCGGCCCGGTTGAGGTCGACCAGCGTCAAGGTGGGATGCTGGTCGTGCAGCGACTTGCCGGCGTCCTGCTCAAGATGGATGCGCTCCACCCCCACCGTCTTGGCGACCCCTTCTTCAAGGTCGAGATGGATTTCCCCCTCGCCCACCACCGGATGCTGATACTGGCTGATCTGGTAGCCGGCGGGAAGGTCGGCATAGAAGTAATTCTTGCGATCAAAGCGCGACCAGGCGTTGATCCTGGCGCCCAGCGCCAGGCCGGTGCGCACCGCCTGGCGCACGCATTCCCGGTTGATCACCGGCAGCATCCCGGGAAAGGCGGCGTCGATGAACGAGACATGGCTGTTGGGCGCGGCGCCGAAATCGGTGGCGGCGGCGGAGAACAGCTTGGCCTTGGAGGTCACCTGGGCATGCACCTCCATGCCGATCACCACTTCCCAATCGCCGGTGGCGCCGGCCAGCCGATAGGGTTTCGTCGCGCTCATCATGCCCACCATGTTTCCGGCCGCGCGGTAAAGCCCGCCGCCGCTTCCAGAACTCCAGCGACTTTGAGGACGGTCGCTTCGTCGAAGGCGCGGCCCAGGATTTGCAAGCCCAAGGGCAGGCCCTGGCCGTCGAGCCCGGCGGGCACGGAAATTCCCGGCAGGCCCGCAAGGCTTGCCGGCACCGTGAAAACGTCGTTCAAATACATGGCGATGGGGTCCTGGCTCTTGGCGCCCAGGGCAAAAGCGGCCGATGGCGCGGTCGGCGTCAGGATGGCATCGACCGTCTCGAAGGCCGTGGCAAAGTCGCGGGCGATCAGCGCCCGCACCTTCTGCGCCTTCAAATAATAGGCATCGTAATAGCCGGCGGACAGGACATAGGTGCCGATCATGATCCGCCGGCGCACCTCCCGCCCGAAACCTTGGGCGCGGGTCGCCTCGTACATGTCATTGAGGCTGCCGCCCTCCGGCATCACCCGCAAGCCGTAGCGCACGCCGTCATAGCGGGCGAGGTTGGAGGACGCCTCGGCCGGCGCCACGATATAATAGGTGGGGAGCGCATAGCGGGTATGGGGAAGCGCAATATCGACGATCTTGGCGCCCGCCGCCTTGAGCCAGTCCGTCCCCTGCCGCCACAAGGCCTCGATCTCGGCCGGCATCCCGTCCATGCGGTATTCGCGGGGAATGCCAATCTTAAGGCCGCGGATGTCGCCGCCAAGGGCTGCTTCATAGTCGGGGACCGGCGCATCGATACTGGTCGAGTCCTTGGGGTCATAGCCGGCCATGGCGCCGAGCATGATGGCGGCGTCGCGCACGCTGCGGGCAATCGGACCGGCCTGGTCGAGCGAGGAGGCAAAAGCGACGATCCCCCAGCGCGAGCAGCGGCCATAAGTGGGTTTCAACCCCACCGTCCCGGTGAACGCCGCCGGCTGACGGATCGAGCCGCCGGTATCGGTGCCCGTCGCCGCCATGGCGCAGCGCGCGGCGACGGCGGCGACCGAGCCGCCGGAGGAGCCGCCGGGCACCAGGTCGGCGTTCGACCCCCTGGCCCGCCACGGGCTTTTCACCGCCCCGAAATAGCTGGTCTCGTTGGACGAGCCCATGGCGAACTCGTCGAGATTGGCCTTGCCCAGCATCACCGCGCCGGCCGCTTCCAGCTTCGCCGAGACGGTTGATGAGTAAGGTGGCGTGAAGCCTTGCAGGATATGGCTGCCGGCGGTGGTTTGGACCCCCTCGCTGCAAAACAGGTCCTTCATCGCGATGGGAATGCCGGCCATGGCGGGCGCCTCGCCGCCCTTCAGCCGCGCATCCGCCGCCCGGGCTTGGCGGCGCGCCAAGTCCGGCGTCTCGGTGATGAAGGCGTTGAGGGGGCGTGCCGCCTCGACCGCGGCGATATGCGCTTCCGCGAGCTCTAGCGCGGTGAAATCGCCGCGTCGCAGCCCGTCGCGCGCCTCGGCGATGGAAAGGTTCAGCAAGTCCGTCATCGCAACGACCCTATTCAATCACCTTGGGCACGGCGAAAAAGCCGTATTCGGCGCGCGGCGCGTTGCCAAGCACCTTGTCCGCGTAGCCGCCGTCGCTCACTTCGTCGCGGCGCTGGACAAGCGTCGCGTCGATGACGCAGGCCATGGGGGCAATATCGCCGGTATCGACAGCGGCCAGTTGCTCGACCCAGGCAAGGATGTTGTTCAGTTCGCCCTGCAAGGGGGCAACCTCGTCGTCCCTCAGGCGGATGCGCGCCAAATGCGCGATTTTTCTGACGGTTGCGGCATCGACCGACATCGGCTCACCCCATGCATCCTTGGCGGGAACGGAACGGGCGCGGACAATACACAGCCCCGCCCGCCCTCGCAAGCCGGCAAAGCATTCCGCCCTTGGCGCGGGCCGCACTTAGGGCTATGGCAGGCCATGGCCATCCTTGCCCCCTCCTCCTTCACCGCGCGCAACGGGGCGCATGTCGTCTTGCGCAGCGCCGCGCCCGGCGACGCCCGGGCGGTGACCGCTTTTAAGCGGGCGGCGCTTCTCCAGTCGGACTATCTCAACACCCTGCCGGGGGAATATGGCGGCGACGTCGGGGCCGAGAAGGCGGCCATAAGGCAAGCCGGGCAAGCCGACAACGCGGTCATGCTGGTGGCCGAGGCGGGCGGGGGGCTGGCCGGGCTTGTCGAGACCAAGGCGGAGGCGCAGCGGCGGCGGGCGCACAACATACTGATGGGAATCATGGTGGGCGAAGAATGGCGCGGCCAGGGCATTGGCCGCGCCCTTATCGAAAGGCTGCTCGACTGGGCGCGGCGCCATCCCCGCCTCGAGCGGCTAAACTTAAGCGTCCATGCCGGCAACGCGCCCGCCTTGGCCCTTTACCGCGACCTGGGCTTTGTCGAGGAAGGCCGGCGGCGGGCGGCGATCCGCTATGAGGACGGCAAATATATGGACGAAATTTGCATGTGCGCCTACCTTGGCGGGCCATATTCACCTCTGTCGCCGAGTGACCGCCATGGCCCGTAAGTTCCTGATCGTCTTTGCCGTCCTCATCCTCCTTGCCGTGACCGCCCGCGTGCTGTGGGAGGCCTATCAGCCCAAGCTGATGGCGCTCGCCTTCATCCCCGGCGAGGACTTCGACCCCGCCAAGCTGCCGCCCGCCCCCGACTATGACGACGCGGCAAGCTGGGCGGCGCTGCCGGAAGCGCCGGGCGGCGCCAATGCCGCGCCCTATGGCACGACGGCACGCGCGCCTTATGAGGTGGACGTCTTTTTCATTCACCCCACGACCTATTTGAAGCGCGCCTCCTGGAACGGCCCCCTTGACGATGCGCAGGCCCGCGCCAGCCTCGATCACGCCGTTCTTAAAAACCAAGCCAGCGCCTTTGCCGATGCCGGCCGTATTTTCGCGCCGCGCTACCGCCAGGCGACCTTGGGCGCCTTTTACGAAGGCAAGGCCAACGCCGTTCAAGCGCTTGGCGTGGCGTATGAGGACGTGCGCGCCGCGTTCGACAATTTCATCGCCCGGCGCAACCAGGGCCGGCCCTTCATTCTCGCCGCGCACAGCCAGGGCAGCCTCCATGCCCTCGGCCTTTTGCGCGACCGCATCGCCGGCACCGCATTGGCCGAGCGCATGATCGCCGCCTATCTCATCGGCTGGCCGATCTCGGTGGAGGCCGACCTAGCCGCCATCGGCCTTGCCCCTTGCGCCACGCCGATGGCGAGCGGCTGCGTCATTTCCTGGCAAAGCTTCGCCCTTGACGGCGATACAACCGCCATCCACGCGGTGTTCGACGGGCTGCCGGGGCTTACCGGCGCCTCGCGGATACGCACCACCATGCTGTGCGTCAATCCCTTGACTTGGCTGACCGATGAAGCGCCAGCGCTGGCGAGCGACAATCCCGGCTCGGTTCCTTATCCGGAAGACGACGGGCCGCTGCCAGCGCCGATCCTTTATCTCGTCGGGGCGCAATGCGGCGAGGACGGGTTTTTATACCTTGACCCCGCGCCGCGCGACCCGTTCGACCGGCTGTTGATGCCGGGCAAGAATTATCATGTCTATGACTATGCCTTGTTCTACATGAGCCTGCGCGACAATGCGCGGCAGCGCACGGCGGCTTTTCTGGCGCCATGAGCATCGCTCCGGGGATCGAGGCCTTCGCCGCCGCCCTGCCTCGGCAAGGCCGGCTCCTTGGCCTCGACATGGGTGAAAAGACGATCGGCCTTGCCCTTTCCGATCTTGGCCGGCGCGTCGCCAGCCCCTTGGAAACGTTGAAGCGGGGCAAATTCGCCGCCGACCTGCCCCGTTTGCGCAGCCAGTGCGCGCGCCATGACATCGTCGGCCTGGTGGTTGGCGACCCCGTCAACATGGACGGCAGCACCGGCCCACGGGCGCAGGCGGCCCGCGCCTTCGCCCGCAATCTCGACGCCCCCCTTGGCCTTCCCATCCTGATGTGGGACGAGCGGCTGTCGACGGCGGCGGTCACCCGCACCTTGCTCGACGCCGACGCCTCGCGGGCGCGCCGCGCCCAGCTCGTCGACAAGATGGCGGCGAGCTACATCCTCCAGGGCGCCCTTGATCGATTGGCGCGCTTGCAAAACGACATATGACGCCTTCAGCGGACCGCGTAGAAATAAGCCATGCCCAAGGCGGCGGTGAGGGCAAGGGTCGCCAGCATGCCCCATTTCAAGCGCAGCATCGCCACGAGCGCCGCCAGGGTCAGAACGAGGGCGGCGGGATCGAGCGTTCGCCACTCGGGAAGCAGCAGGCGCAGCGTGAGGACGCGCACTTCCGCCACTTCGGCGAACACCACATGGAGGCCGAACCACAAGGCAAGGTTGACAATGACGCCGACCACCGCCGCAGTGATCCCCGACAGGGCGGCGCTCAACGCCTGGCGGCCGCGCAGCGCCTCGATGGAGGGCGCGCCGAGAAAGATCCATAAAAAGGACGGCACGAAGGTCACCCACAAGGTGAGGAGCGCGCCGAAAACGCCGGCGAGCATGGGGTCGAGCGCCCCCGGATTGCGATAGGCGGCGAGGAAGCCGACGAATTGCACCACCAGGATCAAAGGCCCGGGCGTCGTTTCGGCCAAGCCCAGCCCGTCCAGCATTTCCCCCGGCGCGAGCCAGCCATGGGTCTCCACCGCCGCTTGCGCGACATAGGCGAGCACGGCATAGGCGCCGCCGAAGGTGACGACCGCCATTTTGCTGAAGAACAGCCCCGCCACGACATAGACGTTGTCCCGACCCAGCGTCGCCGCCAGCGCCAGGATGGGGCCAAACCACAGGCCAAGGCAAAGCCCGGCGACGCGCAACGCCCGGCGCCAGGAAGGCCGGGCATGGACCGCGCCATCGCTGGGGTCGTCGGCGCTGGCGGGCTGGCGCGCCCCATGGCCAGCGCCGGGCGCGAACAGGGCCGGCGCCAGGCGGCCGCCGCAAAAGCCGATCAGGGCGGCGGCGAGGACAATGAGGGGAAAGGGCACGGCGAAGAAAAAAATGGCGATGAACGCCGCCCCCGCCAGCGCCGCCTTGGCCCGGTTGCCGAGGGCGCGCTTGCCGATGCGCAAGACTGCTTCGATCACCACCGCCAGCACCGCCGCCTTGATGCCATAGAACAGCGCTCCGACAACCGTCAGCTCACGGAAGCCGGCGTAAAGCATGCTCAAGGCCAGGATGACGAGGGCGCCGGGCAGCACGAAGGCGACGCCGGCGACCAGCCCGCCGGGCGCGCGGTGGAGCAGCCAGCCGACATAGGTGGCAAGCTGCTGCGCCTCGGGGCCAGGCAGCATCATGCAGTAGTTGAGGGCGTGCAAGAACCGGCTTTCGCTCAGCCAGCGCTTTTCCTCGACCAACAGGCGATGCATGAGGGCAATCTGGCCGGCCGGGCCGCCGAAGCCCAACAGGCCGATCTTGAGCCAGACCCGGCACGCTTGCGCAAAGCTCACTCTCTCAACAGCCGCCTTTGCCATCGCGCCTGCCATCGCCCCTGCCGCGCGGCGCATATGTGCCCCTCATGCCGGCGGTGTCCTCATCATGATAGTAGGGCGCCGGCTTTTCCCCAAGCGCAAAGCGGCCCCACCTAACGTCCCGCTTGCCGATCGCAGCGCCGCGGGCTATAGGGCTGGCTTTAATGAGCCATCCTGACCCCATAACCGAGGCTAGCCTGGCGGCTTTCCCGCACCGCCACCTTCTCGGCATCGAGGGGCTCAGCCCCGCGCAGATCCTTTTCCTCCTCGATGAGGCGGAGCATTACGTCAAGCTCTCCAAGCGCGCCTCCAAGCGGCCGCTGCTGCTCGAGGGCCTCACCCAGATCAACCTTTTCTTCGAGACCTCGACCCGCACCCTGATGTCGTTCGAGATCGCCGGCAAGCGCCTGGGCGCCGATACCGTGTCGCTGCCGGTGGGCGCCTCGTCGATCAAGAAGGGGGAAACCCTCCTCGACACCGCCTTGACGCTCAACGCCATGCAGCCCGATGTCCTGGTGGTGCGCCATGCCAGCGCCGGGGCGGTGAAGCTGCTCGCCGACAAGATGGCCTGCGCCGTCATCAACGCCGGCGATGGCAGTCACGAGCACCCCACCCAGGCCCTTCTCGATGCCCTCACCATCCGCCGGCGAAAGGGGCGCATCGACGGCCTCATCGTCGCCATTTGCGGCGACGTGCTGCACAGCCGGGTCGCCCGCTCCAACATCCTGCTTTTGGGCGCGCTCGGCGCGCGGCTGCGGGTGGTGGGGCCGCCGACCTTGATCGCGCCGGACATGGCGCGCCTGGGGGTCGAGGTCCATCACGACATGGCGGCCGGCCTTAAAGACGCCGACATCGTCATGATGCTGCGCCTCCAGCTCGAGCGGATGCAGGGCGCTTTTCTGCCCTCGGTCAAGGAATATTTCCATTTCTTCGGCCTCAGCGAGGACAAGCTCGCCCACGCCAGGCCCGATGTCCTCATCCTGCATCCCGGACCGATGAACCGCGGCGTCGAGATCGATACCCGCATCGCCGACGACATCAACCGCTCCGCCATCCAGGAGCAGGTGGAGATGGGGGTTGCCGTGCGCATGGCCTGCCTTGACGTGCTGACCCGGCCCTTGCGGGCGGGAGAGCGGCGATGACCATCGCCCTCGTGAACGCCCGCCTCATCGACCCGGTGGCGCGCCAGGAGACCCGCGGCGGCCTCGTCATCGAAGGCAAGCGCATCGCCGAGGTGGGCGCCGCCGTCAAGCCGCCCAAGGGCGCGCAGGTGATCGACTGCGGCGGCCATGCGCTTGCCCCCGGCATCGTCGACATGGGCGCCTTCGCCCTCGATGGCGCGGCGGCGGCGCGCGGCGGCATCACCACCGTCGCCTTGATGCCCAACCTCTCTCCCCCCGTCGATAATGTCGCCATGGTCGATTATGTGCTGCGCTTGGGGCGCGACGATCCTGATGTGCGGGTTTTCCCCCTGGGGGCGGCGACCAAGGGCCTGATGGGCGGCGAGATCGCCGAGATCGGCCTCATGGGCCGGGCTGGCGCGCTCGCCTTCACCGACGGCCGGCGGGCAATCAACGACGCCGCCGTCATGCTGCGGCTGTTGACCTACGCCACGACGTTCGGGGCGCTCATCATGCAGCATGCCGAGGAGCCAAGCCTGACCGCCGGCGCTTGTGCCAGCGAGGGCGAGCTGGCGACCCGCCTTGGCCTGCCGGCTGCGCCCGCTTACGCCGAGGCGATGCTGATCGAGCGCGACCTTCATCTCGTCGAAGCCTCGGGCGCGCGCTACCATGCGATCCATGTCACCACCCAGGCCGCCATCACCGCCATCGCCGGCGCCAAGAAGCGCGGCCTTCGCGTCTCCTGTGGGGTGACGCCGGCGCATTTCGTCCTCAACGAGCTGGCGATCGGCGATTATCGCACCTTCGCCAAGCTGTCGCCGCCCTTGCGCGGCGAGGCGGATCGCCACGCTGTCGCCGAGGCCCTCGCCGCGGGCACCATCGACGTCATCTTTTCCGGCCACGACCCGCGGACCGAGGAAGACAAGCGCTTACCTTACGCCCAAGCCGAGGCTGGCGGCGTTGGCTATGAGACGTTGCTGGCGACCAGCCTTAAGCTCTATCATGACGGGATGATGGATTTGCCCAGCCTGATGGCCTGCCTCACCGCCAACCCGGCGCGGCTCCTTGGCCTTGGCTCGGGGCGCCTGGAGGCCGGCGCGCCCGCCGACCTCGTCCTTTTCGACCCCGACGCGCCATGGACCCTTGACGCGGACAAGCTGGCAAGCGCCGCCAAGAATTCCGCCTTTGACGGCATGCCGCTGCAGGGCCGGGTGCGGCGCACCATCTGCGATGGCTATGATGCCTTCGTCGCGGGCTAGCCGGCGATGACGCAAGCCTTCGCCACCGCCCCGCTTCTGCTAACGCTCGCCCTCATAAGCGGCTACCTTCTCGGCGCCATCCCCTTTGGCCTCATCCTCACCCGCCTTGCCGGGCTTGGCGATGTGCGCCAGATCGGCTCCGGCAATATCGGCGCCACCAATGTGCTGAGGACCGGGCGCAAGGGCCTTGCCGCCGCGACGCTGGCGCTTGACGCGGCCAAAGGCGCGGGCGCCGTTTTGCTTACCCTGGCGCTGTTCGATCAGACGCCGACAGGAAAAGCAGTGGCGGCCTTTGCTGGGCTCGCCGCCATTTTGGGGCACATGTTTCCCTTCTGGCTGCGCTTTAAAGGGGGAAAGGGCGTCGCCACCGCCGGCGGCGTCCTTGCCGTGCTGCACTGGCCGACCGCCGTTATGAGCATCGCCATCTGGCTCGCGGTGGCCCTTATAACCCGCGTTTCGTCCCTGGCGGCGCTCCTGGCCTGCGGGGCGGCGCCATTCTTGCTGTGGGGCTTTGGCGCGACGCCGCTCATTGCCCCCGTCGCCCTCATGGTCGCCTTCATCGTCTGGGCCCACCGCGCCAACATCGCCCGGCTGCGGGCAGGCAGCGAACCGCGCATCGGCCAGAAATAGATCGCCTGTTGACTGTGGGTCAGCCGCCGGTCAAAACTTGTCGTTGTGAAAGCAACGAGCCCGCTCACCTTCGCCGAACGCCTGGCGCGCTTACGCCTTGCCCGCACGCCGCGGGTGGGGCCCGTCACTTACCGGCAGCTCATCGCCAATTTCGGCAGCGCCGTCGACGCGCTCTCGGCCTTGCCCGACCTTGCCCGGCGCGGCGGCGCGAGAGAGCGCGTGGTGCCTTATTCCGAACGTGCCGCCAAAGAGGAAATAGCCGCCATCGAGGCGCTGGGCGCGGCCTGGCTGGTCCTTGGCGAGCCGGCCTATCCCCGCCTTCTCGCCGCCACCGAGGACGCGCCGCCGGTGCTCGTCTTCAAGGGGGCGCGCCATCTTCTCGACCAGCAGTGCGTCGCCCTGGTGGGGGCGCGCAACGCTTCCGCCGCCGGGCGCAAGATGGCGCAACTCATCGCCGACGGTTTGGGCAAGGCTGGCTATATCGTGGTCTCGGGGCTGGCGCGCGGCATCGATACCGCCGCCCATCAAGCCAGCCTTAGAACCGGCACCGTCGCCGTCGTCGCCGGCGGCCTTGACGTCGCCTATCCGCCGGAAAACGCCTCCCTTCAGGAAGCGATCGCCGCGCAAGGCGCGCTGGTTTCCGAAATGCCGCCCGCGAGCCAGCCCCAGGCGCGCCATTTCCCCCGCCGCAACCGCATCATCTCCGGGCTGTGCCGCGGCGTCGTGGTGGTCGAGGCGGCGGCCCGTTCCGGCTCGCTCATTACCGCCCGCCTCGCCGGCGAGCAGGGCCGCGAGGTGATGGCGGTGCCGGGCTCGCCCCTCGACCCGCGGGCGCAGGGCGCCAATGCCCTGATTCGCAGCGGCGCCGCCTTGGTGCAATCGGCAGGCGACGTCATCGAGGTTCTGGAAGCCTTGGGGCACTACGACGCGGGCGAACCCGAGCGGCCCTTCATCGAGGCCGCCGCCGCGCCCCTGGAGCCGGGCGAGAAAGACCGGGCGCGTTTGACCGAAAGCCTAAGCTTTACCGCGATTAGCGTCGATGAACTCATCCGCATGACGGGCCTTGCGCCGGGCGTTGTCGCCACCATTTTACTGGAACTGGAGCTCGCCGGCCGGCTGGAGCGCCATGCCGGCAACAAGGTGTCGCTTGCCCCCGATGGACGCGAAAACGGTTGAAATGCCCCCGCCGCGCCTTGTAGAACCCCGCCTCGCTTGCCCTTAGCCCTTTTAGCCGCGGACAGAGGAACGCATGGACGTCGTCATCGTCGAATCGCCCGCCAAGGCCAAGACCATCAATAAATATCTTGGCGAGGGCTATCAGGTCCTCGCGTCCTACGGCCATGTCCGCGACCTGCCGGCAAAAGACGGCTCGGTGCGCCCCGACGATGATTTCGCCATGGACTGGGAAGTGGACAAGGCGAGCCAGAAGCGGCTCAACGACATCGCCGCCGCGGTGAAGGGGGCCAAACACCTGTTCCTCGCCACCGACCCCGACCGCGAGGGCGAGGCCATCGCCTGGCATGTGCTCGAGGTGCTGAAGAAAAAACGCGCCCTCAAGGACACCGAGGTCAAGCGCGTCGTCTTCAACGAGATTACCAAGGCGGCGGTGCAAAAGGCGATGCGCAGCCCCCGCGACCTCGACGCGCCGCTGATCGATGCCTATCTTGCCCGCCGGGCGCTCGACTATCTCGTCGGCTTCACCTTGTCGCCGGTGTTGTGGCGCAAGCTTCCCGGCGCCCGCTCCGCCGGCCGGGTGCAGTCGGTCGCCCTGCGCCTCGTCGTCGACCGGGAGATGGAGATCGAGGCCTTCCGGGCGCAGGAATATTGGACCGTCGATGCCCTGGCCGAGACCCCCGCGGGCGAGACCTTCAGCGCCCGCCTCGTCACCCTCGATGGCAACAAGCTGGACAAATTCGACCTTGGCGACGAAGCGGCGGCGGCGCGGGCGCGCGACGCCATCGCCGCCACCCGCTTTACCGTCAGCGAGGTGGAGAAAAAGCCCGCCAAGCGTCACCCTTACCCGCCATTCACCACCTCGACCCTGCAGCAGGAAGCAGCGCGCAAATTGGGCTTTTCGGCAGCGAAGACGATGCAGGTGGCGCAAAAGCTTTATGAAGGCGTCGCCCTCGATGGCGAGACCTCGGGGCTCATCACCTATATGCGCACCGATGGCGTCACCATGGCCGGCGAAGCCATCGCCGCCGCCCGCGATGTCATCGCCAAGGACTATGGCGCGGACTATCTCCCCGCCTCCCCCCGCGCCTACAAGACCAAGGCGAAAAACGCCCAGGAAGCGCACGAGGCGATCCGCCCCACGGTGATGGCGCGCAGCCCGGCCAGCATCGCCCACGCCCTCGATGCCGACCAGCGCCGGCTGTACGAGCTCATCTGGAAGCGGGCGATCGCCTGCCAGATGGCGAGCGCCGCCCTGGAGCGCACGACGGTCGGCCTTGCCGGCGCCGATGGACGCACCGCCTTGCGCGCCACCGGCACCGTCGTCGTCTTTGCCGGCTTTCTCAAGCTTTACCAGGAAGACCTCGACGACCCGGCGGAGGACGAGGACGCAAAACGCCTGCCCGCCATCGCCCAAGGCATGACCCCGGTCATTCGCGACATCAAGCCGGAGCAGCACTTCACCCAGCCGCCGCCACGCTTCTCCGAGGCCTCGCTGGTGAAAAAGCTGGAAGAGCTCGGCATCGGCCGGCCTTCCACTTACGCTTCCATCCTCTCGGTCTTGCGCGAGCGCAGCTATGTGCGGATGGACAAAAACCGTTTCGTGCCGGAAGACAAGGGCCGCCTCGTCACCGCGTTTCTCGAGACTTTCTTCGAGCGCTATGTGGAATATGGCTTTACCGCCGCCCTTGAGGAAGAGCTTGACGAGATTTCCGCCGGCAAGGTGGACTGGCGCCAGGTGCTCGCCGCCTTCTGGCGCGATTTCAAGCCCAAGACGGAGGAAGCCCTCGGCCTGCGCATGGCCGAGGTGCTGGGCGCCCTTAACGACTATTTGGGCCCCTATCTCTTCAAGCCCGCCGAGCACGGGGGCGACCCCCGGCAATGCCCGCAATGCGCCGGCGGGCAATTGTCACTGAAAACCGGCAAGTTCGGCGCCTTCATCGGCTGCTCCAACTATCCCGAATGCCGCTATACCCGCCCCTTTTCGGGGGAGGCGGACGGCAATGGCAAGGCCAATGGCGGGCAAGGCCCGCGCCCGCTGGGCAAGGACCCCGAGACCGGCCTTGCCGTCACCTTGCACGAAGGCCGCTTCGGCCCCTATGTGCAGCTGGGCGAAGGCGGGGAGAAGGAAAAGCCAAAGCGCGCCTCGCTGCCTAAGGATGTGGACGCCGGGACCCTCGGCCTTGAGAAAGCGCTCGCCCTTCTTGCCCTGCCGCGCGCCGTCGGCCCCCATCCCGAGACCAAAAAGCCGATGACGGTGGCGATTGGCCGCTATGGGCCTTATCTTTCCCATGACGGCAGGAATGTGAGCCTTAAATCAACCCAGGAAGCCCTCGAGATTGGCGTCAACCGCGCCGTCACCTTGCTGGCCGAGGGGGCCAAGGGCGCTCGCCGCGGCCCCGAGCCCTTGCGCGAGGTCGGCCTTCACCCCGAGGATGGCAAGCCGGTGATGCTGATGGACGGGCGCTATGGGCCTTATGTCACCCATGCCAAGGTGAATGCGAGCTTGCCCAAGGACATGAGCCCCGATAGCCTTAGCTTGGAGAAGGCGCTGGAGCTTCTTGCCGCGCGCAAGGCGAAAGGCAAGGCCAAGAAACCCCGGCGCCGCGACAAGACGGCGTAAAGGGCGGTGACCAACAAAACCGGCGCATCGACACGCGGCTTTCCCAGCAAGTCTGAGATCACCGCCTTCATCGCTAGGGCTGAAGGCAAGGTCACCCGGCGCGAGCTGGCGCGCGCCTTCCATTTGAAGGGCGATGACCGGGCGCGATTGAAAGCGGTGCTGCGCGAGCTCGCCGCCGAGGGCGCCATCGCCAAGAGCCATGGCAAGGCCCTGCACAGTCCCGAGGCCTTGCCGCGGGTCAGCGTCGTCACCGTCATTCATGTCAGCGAGGCGGGCACCCTTTACGGCCGCGCCGAAGCCTGGCGCGGCGACGGCGACGGACCGAAAATCCGCATCGAGGAAGAACGCGGCCATCCCCGGGGCAAGCGCCGGCCCGCCGCCCTGGGCGTCGGCGAGCGCGTTCTGGCCCGCCTCACCCCCGTCGCCAAGGGCTACAAGGCGAAAATCATCAAGCGCCTGGACAAGGAGGTCGAGACCATCCTCGGCCTTTTCCGCAGCGATGGCGACGGCGGCAGGGTCGAGCCGGTGGACAAGCGCGCCAAATCCCTCCTCATGGTCGCGCCGGCCGACATGGGTGAAGCCCAGGATGGCGAGTTGGTGCGGGTAAAGCCTCTCGCCCCCCACCGCCGCCATTTCGGCCCGCCCCAGGCCCGCGTCATCGAGCGCTTGGGCGACATCCTCGCCCCGCGCAGCATCAGCCTCATCGCCATCCATCAGCACGGCATTCCCCACGAATTCGCCGCCGCCGCCCTAAGGGAAGCCACGGCGGCGCGTCCCGTCGGCCTCGCCGGGCGGGAGGATTTGCGCGCCCTGCCGCTTGTCACCATCGACCCTGAGGACGCCCGCGACCATGACGACGCGGTATGGGCCGAGGCCGACCCCGACCCCGACAACGCCGGCGGCTGGCACGTCATCGTCGCCATCGCCGACGTCGCCCACTATGTGCTTCCTGGCAGCGCCCTCGACAAGGCCGCCTGGGAGCGGGGCAACAGCTGCTATTTCCCCGACCGCGTGGTGCCGATGCTGCCGGAAGCGCTGTCCGCCGACCTGTGCTCGCTCAAGGCCGGCAAGCCGCGCCCCAGCCTGGCCGCGCATCTTCATTTCAGCAAGGACGGCCGGCTTAAAAAGCACCGCTTCAGCCGCGCCGTCATCCGCTGCCGCGCCAACCTCGCCTATCACGACGTCCAGGCGGCGGTCGATGGCCGCCCGGCCGACGAGGCGGGAGCGTTGAAGGACGACGTTCTGGCGCCGCTCTATGCCGCCTATGGCGCCGTCAAGCGGGCGCGCGAGAAGCGCCAGCCCTTGGCGCTGGATCTGCCGGAACGCCGGGTCGCGCTTGACGATCAAGGCGAGATCGCCGCCGTCACGCTGCGCGAGCGGCTGGACGCCCACCGCTTGATCGAGGACTTCATGATCGCCGCCAACGTCGCCGCCGCCCAAACCTTGGAGCGGGAGAGGAGCCCCCTCATCTACCGGGTCCATGAAGCGCCCTCGGCGGAGAAAGTGGACGCCTTGCGCGATTATCTCGAAAGCCTCGGCCTGCGCCTCGCCAAGGGGCAGGTGATCCGCCCCGCCCTCTTCAACCGGGTGCTGGAGATGGCGCGGGACCATGATTTCGCCGAAGGCGTCAACGACATGGTGCTGCGCACCCAGATGCAGGCCTATTACAGTCCGGACAATCTCGGCCATTTTGGCCTTGCCCTGGGCCGCTACGCCCACTTCACCTCGCCGATCCGGCGCTATGCCGATCTCATCGTCCACCGCGCCCTCATCCGCGCCTTGGGCCTGGGCGAGGACGGGCTTACCGACCATGAAGTGGCGCGCCTTGCCGACACCGCCGAGCATATCTCGGCGACCGAGCGGCGCGCCATGACCGCCGAGCGCGACTCGCTCGACCGCTATATGGCGGCCTATTACGCCCGTCATAAGGAGGAGGCGTTCGAAGGCCGGATCACCGGCGTCACCCGCTATGGGCTTTTCGTCCGCCTATCGCCCTTGGGCGGCGACGGCTTTGTCCCGGCGGGGCAATTGGGGGACGACTATTTCCGCCATGACGAGGCCCGTCACGCCCTTATCGGCGAGGTGACGGGCGCCGCCTACCGCTTGGGCGACATGGTGAGCGCCCGGGTGCTGCAGGCCGAGCCGGTCTCGGGCGCGCTGCGCCTTGCCTTGTTGGGGGAAGCCCCAGGGCGCATGGACCACGCCCCGCGCCGCGCGCGCGCCGCCAAGGGCGGGCGGCAAGCATCGCAGCGGAAACCCGGCGGCGACAAGCGCCAGGGCCGCCGGCGGCGCCGCTAGCGCCAGCGTGGATGTGGGCGATGAACCGGAGCATGAACGAAGGTCATGGACGGCTGTCGATATCGAGGAAAAGCTCTTTCATGCGCTCAAGATAACGCTTGGCCAAGGTGATCCGCGCCGCCGGCTCGGCCGCCGCCAGACCATCCTCGCAGGCATGGCACAGAGCGGCAAGACCGCTCAAGCCGAAGGCGCGGGCCAGGCCTTTGAGCGAGTGAACAAGACGCCGGTATTCGGCGAGGTTCTCCCAGCTTTGCGCCCCGCTCATCCCTGCCAGAAGGCCGTCAAGGGCCATCAGCTTGTCCTCGATCCCGTCAAGGACATCGGTCATCATCTCCGCATCGACGTCCGCGAGCGTGTCTTGAGAAGCCTTGGCCATGCCCAAATCCGGTTTTTGCACCACAGATTCACTAACTTAGTGGTCCACTTTTCCCAAACGGATGGATTTATCCGTTTGGGGCGGACCACTAGCCTAGCCACAGAGGGTTAATGCCCCCCTACACCCCAGCCTGTCATGCCATGGGGACATTTCCCGCTTGACAGGGAAAGGCCGATGAGTAGGGTACGCGCCTCGTGGCGGCGGCGATGAGGCCTGCGCCTTTTCTTGGCTTTTGGAGACTGGCGATGGCGAAACCCGCCTCCCTCAAGATCAGATTGGTGTCGAGCGCCGGGACCGGCTATTTCTACGTCACCAAGAAGAACCCCCGCACCCAGACCGAAAAGATGGTCATCCGCAAATATGACCCGGTCGCGCGCAAGCATGTGGAATTCAAGGAAGCCAAGATCAAGTAATTGGTCTCATAGATGCTTTGTTAAAAACCCGGGTTTTTCCCTGGTTTTTTTATATTCCGACGCCAGCGCCGCGTTTCACTCTACTGACCCCCGCCATTCCTCCGCCAGCAGCGCATAATAATAATCGTCGAGCCAGCGGCCGTCTTTCCAGAAGCTTTGGCGGAACGCGCCTTCCCGGCGAAAGCCGACCCGCTCTAGAAGCCGCCAGGAGGGCGCATTGGCGACCGCCGCCAGCGCGATCACGCGGTGCAGCGCAAGGTCGTCGAAAAGATGGGCAAGAAGGACGCGCAGACCCTCGGTGGCGCGCCCACGGCCTTGCGCCGCGGGCGCCAGACGATAGCCGATCTCCGCCTGGCGCGGGCCAGGGCCGCCGATATTGGCGCCGAAATCACCGATAAGACTGCCGCTTGCCCGCTCCTCGATCACATATTGATACCAGCCGCCGGAGGGGCCCGCCTCCCCCGGCTGTTTGGCCTGCATCTCGTTGATGAGCCCGCGCACGAAGGCCTCGGGGTCGGTGTTCGGCTCGCTGGTGTAGCGATTGACTTCTGGGTCGGTGCGCAACGCCAACAACGCCGCATAGTCGGCGTCCTCAGGCGTGCGCAGGATCACATGAACGCCCTCAAGCCGGATCATCGTGGTTCGATCCCCCCAGTGGTGCGATTGCAACAGATGGCTCCTGTCTGTTGGAAGCGCACCACGGATTCAATGAGTGAGCAGTCCAGCCAGCGGGTTCAGTTCTTGGTCTTGTCCACCAGCTTGCCCGCGTCAAGCCACGGCATCATGGCGCGCAGGCGCGTCCCCACCTCCTCGATGGGGTGCGCCGCCTGCTGCTTGCGCTTGGCCTTGAGGGTCGGGCCGCCGACATGGGTGTCCAGCATGAAGTCCTTCACGAAGCGGCCCTCCTGGATGTCTTTCAGGACCTCCCTCATCGCCGCCTTGGTGTTTTCGGTGATGATCCGCGGGCCGGTGAGATAGTCGCCATATTCGGCGGTGTTGGAGATGGAATAGCGCATATTGGCGATGCCGCCTTCGTACATCAGGTCGACGATCAGCTTCACTTCGTGCAGGCATTCAAAATAGGCCATTTCCGGCGCATAGCCTGCTTCCACCAAGGTCTCGAAGCCGGCCATCACCAGATGCGTGAGGCCGCCGCACAGCACCGCCTGCTCGCCGAAAAGATCGGTCTCGCACTCCTCGCGAAAGCTGGTCTCGATGACCCCGGCGCGCCCGCCGCCAATGGCGCAGGCATAGGAAAGCGCAAGATCGTGGGCATTGCCGGAAGCGTCCTGGGCGATGGCGAGCAAGCACGGCACGCCGCCGCCGCGCCGGTATTCGGCGCGCACCGTATGGCCCGGCCCCTTGGGCGCGACCATGAAGACATCGATATCGGGGCGTGGCTCGATGAGGCCGAAGTGGATGTTAAGGCCATGGGCGAAGGCAAGGGCGCTGCCCGGGCGCAGATTGTCCCGCACCTCGTTTTCCCAGATGGCGGCTTGATGCTCGTCCGGGGCAAGCACCATGAGGATGTCGGCCCATCGCGCCGCCTCGGCGTTGCCGACGACGCTAAAGCCCGCGTCCTTGGCCTTTTTCGCCGAGGCCGAGCCGGCGCGCAAGGCGACCACGACCTCGGCGACGCCCGAGTCGCGCAGATTGGCGGCATGGGCATGGCCCTGGCTGCCATAGCCGATGACGGCGATCTTCTTGTCCTTGACCAAGCCGACGTCGGCGTCGCGGTCATAATAGACGCGCATGGCTTTTCTCCCTGTCAAAGCCGTCTTTTCCTTCCCGAATCGTCGGGAGGCAAGCGGCCTTATGGATAACCCCATCCCGGCGCCTTGCGCACCAGAAAACTAAACTTTCTCCAACGCCTCGGCGCCGCGCGCCAGGCCAACGACGCCGGTGCGCGCGACCTCGGCGAGCCCCAGCTCGCGCATCAGACTGACAAAAGCGTCGATCTTTTCGCTGGCGCCGGTGATTTCGAAAACGAAGGACTTGTTGGTGGTATCGACGATGCGGGCGCGAAAGGCATCGGCGAGACGCAAGGCCTCGACCCTTTTCTCGCCCACCCCCACCACCTTGACAAGGGCCAGCTCGCGCTCCAGATGCGGCCCGTCGACGGTGAGATCGGAGACTTTGTGCACCGGCACCAGGCGCTCCAGTTGCGCCTTGATCTGCTCGATCACCATGGGCGTTCCGGAGGTGGCGATGGTGATGCGGCTGACATTGTGCGCAGGCGTCACTTCGGAGACGGTGAGGCTGTCGATATTATAGCCGCGGCCGGAAAAAAGACCGGCGACGCGGGCCAGCACCCCCGCCTCGTTATCGACGATGACGGCGATGGTATGCCGTTCGATGGCCTCCTGCCCCGCCGCCATGTCCCCTTTCATCATGGATCCAGACCCTAGACCATCGCCTCGGCGTCGCGCGACAACGCGCCCGTCACCCCGGCGGTCCCTAAGAGGATTTCATTGTGCGCGGCGCCGGAGGGCACCATGGGAAAGCAGTTCTCCTGCGGCGCCACCTGGCAATCGACGAGGACCGGGCCGGGGGTTCCCAGCATCGCCTTCAGCCCTTCGTCAAGCCGCGCCGGCGTGTCGATGACGAGGCCCGACCAGCCATAGGCCTCGGCCAGCTTCACGAAGTCGGGCAAGGCATCGGAATAGCTGTGGGCATGGCGGCCTTCATAGGTAAGATCCTGCCATTGCCGCACCATCCCCATATAGCGATTGTTGAGAATGAGGACCTTGACCGGCAGGTCATATTGGGTGGCGGTGGCAAGCTCCTGGATGTTCATCTGGATCGAGGCATCGCCGCTGACGCACAGCACCAGCGCCTCGGGATGGGCGAGCTGGGCGCCCAACGCCGCCGGCAGGCCATAGCCCATGGTGCCAAGCCCGCCCGAGGTGAGCCAGCGGTTGGGCCCCGCAAAGCTGAGATATTGCGCCGCCCACATCTGGTGCTGGCCGACATCGGTGGCGACGATCGGCGCCTTGGCGGCGGTCAGCGCGTCAAGCCGCGACAGGACGTGCTGCGGGAGCAGGACATCGTCCCTTGGCGCAAAGCCAAGACAATTGCGCGCGCGCCAGGCCTCGATGCGCTGCCACCAGGCGGCGAGCGCGGCTTCGTCGGCCTGCGCCGCGCTGGTCTTCCATAGCCTGATCAAGTCCTCGAGCACATGGCCAGCGTCGCCCACGATGGCGAGATCGACCGCCACATTCTTGTTGATCGAGGAGCGATCGATATCCACATGGATCTTGCGCGAGCCGGGCGAGAAGCCATCGATCCGCCCGGTCACCCGGTCGTCGAACCGCGCGCCAAGGCAGAGCATCACATCGCATTGGTGCATCGCGAGATTGGCTTCATACGTGCCGTGCATGCCCAACATGCCGAGAAACTGCGGATGGCGCGACGGCATGGCGCCAAGGCCCATCAGCGTCGCGGTGATGGGAAAGCCGGTGAGCCGCACGAATTCGCGCAAAAGCTGGCTTGCCGCCGGCCCGGCGTTGATGACGCCGCCGCCGATATAAAGGATCGGCCGCTTGGCGGCGGCGAGCATGGCGACCGCCTGCTCGATCGCTTTCGCCTCGCCCTTCACCTGCGGGCGATAGGTCTTGTGGCCCACTTGCGCGGGCCGGCGATAGGGCGCCGGGCCCACCTGAATGTCCTTGGGCAAGTCGACGACCACCGGACCGGGGCGCCCGGAGACGGCGACATGAAAGGCTTCGAAGATGATGTCGGCGAGCCGCTCGCCATCCTTCACCAGATAATTATGCTTCGAGCAATGGCGGGTGATGCCCACCGTATCGGCCTCCTGAAAGGCATCGTTGCCGATGAGGTGGGTCGCCACCTGGCCAGTCAAAACGACGATGGGCACCGAATCCAGCATCGCATCGGTAATGCCGGTCACCGCGTTGGTGGCGCCGGGACCCGACGTGACGAGCACCACGCCCGGCCGTCCGGTGGCGCGGGCATAGCCTTCCGCCGCGTGCACCGCGGCCTGTTCGTGGCGCACCAGGATATGGCGGATGCGGCTCTGCTTGAATAGCTGGTCGTAAAGCGGCAGGACGGCGCCCCCGGGATAGCCGAAAATGGTGTCGACGCCCAAGTCCGCAAGCGCCCGCAGCACCACCTCGGCGCCCGTCATGGGCGGGGTTTCGGCAGATTGCGCGGCGCGCCGGTGGCCGGTCATGCTCGTCACTCCCTTTTGCTGCAACGCCATATAGCCGCCCTGGCGCCCAGCGACAAAAAGCCGGCTGGAAGCGTGGGGGCTACGCTCCCATCCGGCAAGATTGGAGCGCACTTTATAAGCGCCATATTTCACTGTCAAATGTTATTTAATAATTTATGAAAAGATTTTTTCTATTTCTCTAATGATAAATTTCTCATCCTGCCAATGCCAGTCCACGCATTGATGGCGCAGCCAGGTCAGTTGCCGCTTGGCGTAGCGCCGTGTATTGCGTTGCAGCAATGAAACCGCCTCGGTCTGGTCGAGGGCGCCGGCATCCATCGCGCTGAGCTCCTTGACGCCCAGCGCCTTCATGACAGGAAGGTCGGGCTCTAGGCGGCGCGCCATCAGCCGGCGGACTTCTTCCACAGCGCCGTTGTCCAGCATCGCCCCCACCCGCGCGTCGATCCGCTGGTAAAGCGTCGCCCGCGCTGGGGCAAGGACCAGGCGGCGGATTTCAAGATCAGCGCGGGCGGCAAGCCCTTCCCCCGGTTTTTGCTGCCAGGTGCTTAAGGGCGTGCCCGTCGCCAGCGCCACTTCAAGGGCGCGCAGCATGCGTTGTCTGTCGCCCGGCGCAATGCGCGCCGCCGCCACCGGGTCGAGGCGCGTCAAGCGCGCGGCGACGCCCGCCTCGCCTTGCTGCGCCCACAAGGCGCGCGCTTGTGCCTTTACGGCGGCCGGGATCTCGGGGATGGGGGATAATCCTTGCTCGAGGGCGCGGAAATAAAGCCCGGTGCCGCCGACCAGGATGGGAAGCTTGCCTTGCGCCAGCGCGTCATCGATGGCGGCGCGCGCCAACCGCGCCCAGCGGGCGGCGGAAAACGCCTCGGCGCCGTCGATGACCCCGTATAGCTCGTGCGGCGCGCCTGCTTCCTCGGCGGCGCCGGGCCGGGCGGTCAAGACCCGCAAGTCGGCATAGACCTGCATGCTGTCGGCGTTGATGACGACGCCATCCAGGCGCCGGGCAAGGGCGAGGGCAAGCGCCGACTTGCCGCCCGCCGTCGGGCCTGCGATAAACGCCACCGTCTTTTTCTTTCCTCGCGGCATGAAAGGCGCCGTCCATGACCCTTGTTGCAGTCTTGATGGGCTCCCTCGACAGCGCCCATGGGGCCGCGGTCAAGGCGGCCCAGCGCGCCCTTGAAAGCGCGGGAGCGACCCTGTTGTCAACCATCGGCTTGGCCGAGGGCGAAGCCACCGAGCATCATTTCGCCGGTCTTGCCGCCGCTGCGGCGCGCCAGGCACTGGCTGGCGCCCTTGATGGCATGGCGATCGACAGCGCCGTGCTGGCCGCCGCGGGGCGCGAGAAAAAGCTCATGGTCGCCGACATGGATTCCACCATCATCGCCGTCGAGTGCATCGACGAGCTTGCCGATTTCGCTGGCTTGAAGGATGAAGTCGCGGCCATCACCGAGGCGGCGATGCGCGGCGAACTCGACTTCGACGCCGCGCTTCAACGCCGGGTGGCCCTGCTTGCGGGCATGGCGGAGGAAACCCTGGCGGAATGCTATCGCGCCCGGGTCCGCCTCAACCCGGGCGCCGAGACGCTGGTCGCCACCATGCGCCGGCGCGGTGCTCTGTGCGCCCTCGTTTCCGGCGGCTTCACCTTTTTTACCGAACGCATCGCCGCCCGTCTCGGCTTTGATGTTGCCCGCGCCAATCGCCTGGAAATCAAGGACGGCCGATTGACCGGGCGGGTGATGCCGCCCATCAACAATGCCGCCACCAAGCGGGAAACCCTCGAAGGGCTTGCCCGCCGCCATGGGCTATCGCGGGACCAGACCCTGGCGCTCGGCGATGGCGCCAACGATATCTTGATGTTGCAGGCGGCGGGTCTTGCCGTCGCCTACCACGCCAAGCCCAAGGCCGCCGCCGCCGCCGATGTCGCCATCCGCCATGGCGACCTCACGGCGCTGCTGTACCTGCAAGGCATCGCCAAGAAGGATTTCGTCCCTTTTGCAAAATAAACGGGCCAGCCTAAAGACCGGCCCGCGACGTGATAAGAGAGGGTGGCTTAGCCCTCGATCTTGACCGCGGTGTGGAAAAAGCTGCCCTGGCGGAAGAGCCGGAGGAGCACCGTCGGGCGCCCCTGTTTCTCCGCTTGCCTAACCTGAGCCACCACATCCGCTGGCGAGGTGACGTCGGCGCCGTTGACCTGCGCGATCACATCGCCTGGCGACAGGCCCTTCTTGCCAGCATCGCTATTGCGCGCGACGTTGAGGACGGCGACGCCGGAGACGGTGCCGGGCAGGTCCATCTGGGCCCGCATGTCCGGGGTTACCGGCCGCAGCTCCATGCCAAGGATCGAGGCCCGGTCGCTGGTGGTCGTCTTATCGTCGCCGCCGGGCGTGGCGGCGGCGAATTGCGCATCGGGACCCGGCCGTTCGCCCAGCTTCACCTTCAAGATGCGCTCCTTGCCATCGCGCAATATCTTGACCGGGACCGAGCGGCCAATATCGGCGCGCGCCAGAAGATGCAAGAGGTGATTGATATCATCGACCGGCGTGCCGTCGAGCTCGATGACGATGTCCCCTGGCTTGAAGCCTGCCTTGTCGGCCGGCCCCTCGGGGTTGACGGTGCTGACAATCGCCCCCTTGGCCTTCGCCAGGCCCTGGCTTTCGGCGATGTCCTTGGTCAGCGATTGCGCTTGGACGCCGAGCCAGGCCCGCCGGGGCTTGCCATATTTGCGCAATTGCTCGGCCACCGTTTTCACCATGCTCGAGGGGATGGCGAAACCGATGCCGACATTGCCGCCGGTGGGCGAGAAAATCGCCGTGTTGATGCCGATCACCTCGCCCGCCATGTTGAACATGGGGCCGCCGGAATTGCCGCGGTTGATGGAGGCATCGGTTTGCAGATAGTCGTCATAGGGTCCGGAGCGGATGTCGCGGTGGCGGGCGGAGAGGATGCCGGCGGTCACCGATCCGCCAAGCCCGAAGGGGTTGCCGATGGCGATCACCCAATCGCCGACCCGCATCTTGTCGGATTCGCCGAACTTGACGAAAGGGAGCGGCTGGCTGGCCTCGATCTTAAGGAGCGCGACATCGGTCTCGGGATCGGTGCCGACGAGCGTTGCGTCATACTCCTGCGTGTCGCTCAAGGTGACGACGATCTTGTCGGCGCCATCGATCACGTGATTGTTGGTGATGATATAGCCCGCGGGATCGATGATGAATCCGGAGCCGAGGGAATTCTGCTCCCGTTCCTCCTTTTGGTCGCCTTCTTGACCATTATCCTGCGGCTCGAAGCGGCGGAAAAACTCCTCGAGCGGCGAGCCGGGCGGCAAATTGGGAAGAACGCCGCGCCCGCGCCGCACTTCCACCATCTGGCTGGTGGAGATGTTCACCACCGCCGGGGTGAGCTGTTCCGCAAGGTCGGCGAAGCTCTCCGGCGCCGGCCTTGCCTGGGCCGGCATGAGCATGGCCAGCGCCAAGAGGCCGGCAAGGACGGCAAACCAGACGGCGCGGGGGTTAAGCCCGCCGCGCAAGGCGATTGAAGAAGCTGTCAACACGTGTTTTTTTCCTCGACTTTAAGGTCTCATCGCCCCCTTGATGGCCGCAGGCCTAGGGCGAGAATGCGGCATAAGTATAGCGTTTCGCGCTCATCGCCCTTGGAAATGCGCCAAACTGCGCCGGCCGCCGCTTTTGCCCGGCTAATTTGGTGATTTCCCGGCCAAAATCAAGCAAGGCCGCGCACCACCCAAAGAAAAACAAGGCCGCCCAGCGTCGCCGCGATGCCGATGCCGCGCAGGACATGAGCCGGCTGCGCCAAGGCCTGGGCCATCAGACGCTGGATGGCGGCCGGAAACAGGGCATAGGCCGCCCCTTCAATGACCAGGAGAAGGGCGAGCGCGGTCAAAAAATCCTTCATCTCCTGGCCCCGGCCTTTTTCTCAGCGCCGTTCCGCCGGCTTCAGCGCGTCGAAATATTTGAAGAATTCGCTGTCCGGCGAGAGCACCAGGGTGGTGTCGGCATTGCCCAAGGCCTGGCGATAGGCCTCCATCGACCGGTAAAAGGCGAAAAACTCCTCGTCCCGGCCAAAGGCCGCAGCGAAAATCTTCACAGCCTCGGCGTCCCCCTCGCCGCGCAGCACCTGGGCCTGGCGCTGCGCCTCGGCAACGAGGATGGTGCGCTCGCGCTCCGCCTCGGCGCGGATGCGCAAGGCTTCCTCGGCGCCGCGGGCGCGCAGCTCGTTGGCCTCGCGCACCCGCTCGGACTTCATGCGCTCGAAAATCGAGGCGCTGTTGGCAACCGGCAGATCGGCGCGGGTGATGCGCACATCGATGATCTCGATGCCGATGTCCTTGGCGGTGCGGTTGGCGCCATCGCGGATCTGCGCCATCAAGGCCGCGCGCTCGGCGCTGAGGAGGGTCTTGAACGCCTGGCTGCCCAGGACATTGCGCAGATTACCCTTGATGATGGGGACAAGCCGCTCGCGGGCGCCATTTTCATTGTTGACCGATTGGTAGACGAGCAAGGGGTCGACGATGCGGAAGCGGGCATAGGCATCGACCATCAGGCGTTTCTGGTCGGAAGCGATGACCTCCTCCGGCGGCACGTCAAGGTTGAGCACCCGGCGATCGAGCATCTGGACATCGTCGATGAACGGCGTCTTCCAGTTAAGGCCCGGCTCGGTTATGGTTTTTATTGGCTCGCCAAAGCGCAGGACGATGGCCTGCTCATATTCGAACACCCGGAAGAAGGTGGAGGCGACAACGGCAACCGCCAGAAGCGCCAGGGCGATGATGACGATGAAGCGGGCGGTCATGGCCGCTCTCCCCGGCCGCTGCGGGCCTGCAACTGATCGAGCGGCAGATAAGGGACGACCCCCTTGCCCGCCTGCTCGTCGATGATGATTTTGTTCATGCCCTTGAGGATATCCTCCATGGTTTCCAGATAAATCCGCTTGCGGGTGACGTCCTTGGCCTGGCGGTATTGCTCATAGACCTGGGCAAAGCGCGAAGCATCGCCCTGCGCCTTGGCGATGACCTGCTGCTTATAGGCCTCGGCGCCCACCACCATTTGCGAGGCCTGGCCGCGGGCGCGAGGCACGATGTCGTTGCGATAGGCTTCCGCCTGGTTGATCTCGCGCACCCGGTCGGCCTCGGCGTTCTGCACGTCACGAAAGGCGTCATTGACTTCCGCCGGCGGCGCGACTTCGGTGAGCTTCACTTCGGTGATGGAAACCCCGGCCTCATATTCATCGAGAATTTGCTGCACCAGGCTTTGCACCGCCTGCTCGATCTGATTGCGCCCGAAGGTCAGCGCTTCCTGGATCGGGGTGTTGCCGATCACCTCGCGCATGGCGCTTTCCGCGACCGCCTTGATGGTCACTTCCTGCGGCCGCTCGATATTGAAGAGGAACTTGTGCGCTTCGCCTGACTTGATGCGCCACTGCACGGTGAAGGCGATGACGATGATATTCTCATCGCCGGTCAGCATGTTGTTCTCGCTTTCATAGCCGCGCAGTTCCGGCCGGTTGTCGGGACCGGGGCGGAAGCCGATATAGGTCTGGTTGATGGTGGTCACCGAGGGGGTGATGACGGTCTCGATGGGCGCCGGCAGATGATAGTGCAGCCCCGCCCCCACCGAGCGGTCATAGCGGCCGAAGCGCAGGATGATGCCTTCCTCGTCAGTGTTGACCCGGAAAAAACCCGAAAGCGCCCATAAGACGAGGAGCACCAGTAAAATCAGCATAATCCCGGTGCCGCCGCCGACGCCGCCAGGCAAAAGGCGGCGCAGGCGCTGCTGACCACGGCGAATCAGGTCATCGAAGTCGGGCGGGCGCTGGCCACCGCGCGGCGGGCCGCCGCCCCACGGGTTACGGCCGCCGCCGCCCTGCCAAGGGCCGCCGCCCCCGCTGCCACCATTGTTCTGCCAAGGCATGAGCGCATCCTTTCCAGGTGCCGTTGACGGATGGAAAATCATCCTGCCACGCAGATGACGGGTGAATTCTCCCTCTCCTGCGCCTATATAGGGCCCATCGACGCCGCCCGCAACGCGGGGCTGCGTTCTTTTGTCGGCAAAGATACAAAGGCAAAGCATGACAACCCTTGAGAAAGAGCGGATTTTGCGCGCTCTTGCCCAGATAGTTCTCCCCGGCGGCAAGGACATCGTCACCGCCGGCATGGTCACCGGCCTTACGGCGCGCGACGGTCATGTCGGTTTCGCCCTCGACATCGGCGATGAGGACGCCCGCGCCTTCGAGCCGGTGCGCGCGGCCGCCGAAAAGGCGGTTCTTGCCCTCTCGGGGGTTGCCAGGGTTTCGGTGGTGATGACCGGGGAACGCGCAAGCCCAGCGCGCGCCGCAGCCGCCGCGCCGCGCCAGGGAGGCATGCCCGGCGTTGGCGCCATCATCGCCGTGGCGAGCGGCAAGGGGGGCGTCGGCAAATCCACGGTGGCGGTCAACCTCGCCCTGGGGCTCGCCGGCCTGGGCAATAAGGTCGGCCTTCTCGACGCCGATATCTATGGCCCGTCGGTGCCGCGCCTTCTCAACCTCACGGGAAAGCCCGACAGCGACGGCAAGAAGCTGCACCCCAAGCTGGCCTATGGCCTCAAGGCCATGTCCATCGGCCTCCTCGTCGATGTGGACACGCCGATGATCTGGCGCGGGCCGATGGCGACCAGCGCCTTGTCGCAAATGCTCAAGGACGTTGCCTGGGGCGCGCTCGATATCCTCATCGTCGACATGCCCCCCGGCACCGGCGACATCGCCCTGACCATGGCCCAGCAAGTGCCGCTTTCTGGCGCGGTCATCGTTTCCACGCCGCAGGACATCGCGCTTATCGATGCCCGCAAGGGGCTCGCCATGTTCCGCAAGGTGAACGTCCCCATTCTGGGGGTCGTCGAAAACATGTCCACCTTCGTCTGCCCCCATTGCGGCGAAGCAACGGCGATCTTCGGCCATGGCGGGGCGCGCGAGACGGCGCAGGCGCTGGGCGCCGACTTTCTGGGCGAGATCCCGTTGCATGCGGCGATCCGGCAAACCTCGGACGCCGGCACTCCCATCCTTGCCAGTGACGCCGCCTCGCCGCAAGCCCGCGCTTTCCTCGACATCGCGACCAAGGTGGCGGCGGCCCTCGACCGGCAACAAGCAAAACCGGCCCCGCGCATCGTCATGGATTAGGCTAAAACACGTTTTTGCCCCTTCACAGGAGCAACTTGCTTCCTATATATCGATTTGCTATATATCGATATATTGATTCAGGAGGCTGACATGCGCGACTGGGACGATTGGCGGGGCGAGCGGGCTGGCATGCGGGCCCATCTGCGCTTCGAGGCCAACCGAAAATCGGCGCTGCTCGCCTATCTTCTGTGGTTCTTTCTCGGCGCCTTCGGCCTGCACCGCTTTTACTTAGGGCGTTTTTTCACCGGGCTCATGATGCTGGGGCTGACCGTCATCGGCTCGATCACCAGCGTCATTCTCATCGGCTATATCCCGCTCGCCATCGTCGGGCTGTGGTGGCTGGTGGACGCCCTTCTCACCTATATGATGGTCGAGGACTATAACGACGCCCTCGCCCGGCGTTTTAGCTAAACCACGCCTTTTCCTAGAGCACGTTCATCTCAAACAGAACCGGTGAACGTGGCTCTAGAAGTCTTGATTTGTCGCGTTTTAAAACCCAGCAAAACCGCTCACACTTTTTTTTGAAAACGCTCTAGAAAAGCGGCGACCGCCGGCGCCACCGCCCGGTGGCCCATGATGAAGCTGTGCTGCGCCTTGACCAGCAGGAAGTCATGGGCGCGGTTGGGGCGGGTTTCCGCCACCGCAAGGGTGCCATCGTCGTCGCCTCTGATGAGCGGGTTGAGGCCGCGCCGGTTTCCCCGCCCCCCGGCGATGACAAGCAAGGGGATCTCCTCCGGGACGGGCGGCGCGGGGGTTGCCAGCGTGGCAAGACAGGCGCCCAACAGCCAGCGCATAGGCGCAAGCTTGCCACACAGCCGGGCCATCGATGCGCCTTGCAAGGGCGGGGCGAGGAAAACGGCGCGGCCTGGGACGAGGTGGGTCGGCCACTCCCGCCGCCGCGCCAGGGCGGCGGCAACGACGATGGCGCCCAGGCTGTGGGCGACAAAGTCCACCCGCGCCGCGCCGGGCAAATGGTTGAGGATCCGGATCAAGCGGCTGGCGTGGCCGGCGACATCCTCCTTTGTCGAGGGATAGGTGACGGCTTCCGCCGCCATGGCATGAGCGCGCAAAGCGCGGGCAAGCGGCTCCATCGCCGCCCAAGAGCGCCCCAGGCCGTGGACAAGCAACACAAGGCGTTCGGGATAGGGGGGCAAACGCTGGGCTGCGAGAAGGGCGGCGCAACGCGGAAAATCGCCCACCGCCCAGCACCGTTTGTCGAGCGCCAGCAAGCGATGATAGCCGTGCCCAGCATGGCTTTGAATGCGCCAGCCGGCGAGCAGGCGTTCATCGCCCCACATTTGCCGCCCCCCCAGGGTTGGCAGCCTAAGGGTCTTTTCCGGCGTGAGGCTCAAACGCTATTTTCCCGCCGCGGGGGCTGGCCCAGCGTTGCCGCTGTCGGCGATAACGCGCCACGCGCCATCCTTCCCCCGCCGCCAGACGGTGAGATATTTGCCGTGGCTGATTTTGACGACGCCGCTTTCATCCGGTCCGCTATAGGTCCACAGCCCCCAACTATAGGCAAGATCGCCCGACGCGGCGACAGCCCCGCCTTGGGGCTGCCAGTCGAGCGTCGCCCGGGGATCCCAGGCAGCGCGCATGGCTTGCACGATGGCGGCCTTGCCGGTGACCGGGGCACGGCCGGGGTCGAGCTTGACCGCGTCATCCGCCAGATATCGCGCGAAGGCGGCGGGCGCCCCTTCTTTGCGCGACAGGGCGGCAAAGGCGCGGTCGGCAGCCAGCACCTCATCGGGGCCTTGCGCCAAGGCCGGGGCGGCCATGGCGAGGATGGCGGCCAGGCCCATAGCCTTGAGCAAGCGGTGAAAGACGAACATGCGTGGCTCTCCCTGCGCGCGAAAACCCTTGCCCGGCTCATCGTCGCCCCTCTTTGCCATTTTGGCAAGTCAGCGCCGGGCGAGGGTCACAAAGCTATAGGCCGGGGCCGTGCCTTGCGCTGGATGGTCCTCGCGCGCCACCTCCCGCCACGCCTTGCCAAGCTGGGGGAAAAGGGTGTCGCCCTCGGGGCGGGCATGGACCTCGGTCAAATAGATGCGCTGGGCAAGCGGCAGGGCAAGGGCGTAGATCTTGGCGCCGCCGAAGATGATGATCTCGGGCACGCAGCCCGCTGCGGCAAGGGCGCTTGCCAAGCCATCCACCACCGTCGCGCCCGGCGCTGCAAAGGCGGGATCGCGGCTGATGACGATGTTATGGCGCCCCGGCAACGCCTTGCCGATGGCGCGGAAGGTCTTGGAGCCCATGACGATGGGCTTTCCCATGGTCAGCGCCTTCACACGCTTCAAATCGGCAGACAGATGCCAAGGAAGACCACCGGCGCGGCCGATGACGCCGTTGTCGGCGCGGGCGACGATGAGGCTGATCAAAGGCTCGGCCATCTTCTAGTTCCCGCCCAGCCGGGCTGCGTGATAGCGCACATGATCGGCGATGAAGGAAGCGACGAAATAATAGCTGTGGTCATAGCCCGTCTGGTAGCGCAGGCGCAGGGGAATGCCGGCCTTGGCGCACGCCGCCGCCAAAAGCTCGGGCCTTAGCGTCTCTTCCAAGAACCGGTCGGCAAGCCCCTGGTCGATGAGGATATCGGCGATGCGCCAGCCATCGGCGATGAGGGCGCAGGCGTCATGGGCGCGCCAGGCCGCCCGGTCCGGCCCCACATAGGCGGCAAGGGCCTTTTCCCCCCAGGGGCATTGGCTGGGCGCGCAGACGGGAGCGAAGGCGGAGACCGATTTGAAGCGCTCGGGGTGCTTCAACGCCAAGCTCAACGCCCCCTGCCCCCCCATGGCGTGGCCGGCGATGCCAAGGCGGGCTTCGTCGATGGGAAAATGGCCGGCGACAAGGCTGGGGAGCTCCTCCGCCACATAGCTTTCCATGCGGTAATGCCGGTCCCAGGGTGGCCGGGTCGCATCGAGATAGAAGCCGGCCCCGGAGGCGAAGCCAGCGCTCGCGCGCTCTCCTGGCAAATCACTGCCGCGTGGGCAGGCGTCGGGGGTGATGAAGGCAAGCCCCGCCGCGGCGCACCAGCCTTGGGCGCCGGCCTTCACCATCGCGTCCTCCCAGGCCGTGTCACCCCCCACAAGGAAAATCAGCGCCGGCACCCGCGCTTTCTCCGCTTGCGGCGGCAAATAGACGCCAAAGGTCATGGGCGTCCCGGTGGCAAGGCTGGCATGGCGATAGACCCCCTGGCCGCCGGCAAAGCAGCGATGGACCTCGACCGTTGTCAAATGCGTCGGCGCCATCAACCACCATCGAGGGAAAGGCGGCGGCCGGCCAGGCCTGGGGTCATGAATGCTTGTCCTTATCTACCGGTGACGGATAAGACCAAGCCTAACACGCTAGTGGTCCGCCCCAAACGGATAAATCCATCCGTTTGGGAAAAGCGGACCACTAAGTTATTGAATCTGCGGTGCGATTTCTCCAACAGATGGGAACCATCCGTTGGAATCGCACAGCTAGGGCGGCGGCGTCGCGGGCTTTGCGCCCTGCTAAAAACCATAGCTTGCCCGCGCGTAATAAAAGCCGCCGTTAAAGCCGAAGGGCGCCGAACGGCGGGAGAATGTGAAGACCCCGTCCGATTCGACAATGCCGGGCAAAATGCCGTTGCCGGTCTGCCCGATGAGATTCTTGTCGGGCGTCACCCCGAAGAGGTTGTTGGCGCCGAGGGTGAGGCTGAACCCGCCGCCAAAATGATAGCTCATCTGAACGTCGGTGAGGAGCTTGGCGCCGAACTTCTGGATATTCTGCTCCGGCGGCGCCGGCCTGTCGCAGCGCCCCTCGCAGACCTTATAGGCGCCGTAACGGCTGAGGCGCAGCACAAGGTCAAAGGGGCCGCGCGTGTAATTTGCCGATATGTTGACCCGGCTGGCGGGCTGCCAAGCTTCGATGATCGAGCGGTCTTGGGCGGTGAACACGGTCTCCTCAAAGCCGGCGAGAAGGTCGGGCCTTGCCACATCGCCGGTGATGTCGGTGTCGGTCCAGTTGGCCGCCGCAAGAAGCTTTATCTCGCCGCCACCGCCAAGGGCGATGTCATAGCTTGCGGTGATGTCCAGCCCCCGGGTTCGGGTGTCCACCGCGTTGGTGAAGAATTGCGCCGCGCTGGCGCCGGTCCCCTCAAGCAAGGCCTTGAGGCGTGGATCGGCGTTGGAAAAGGAGCCGGTGATGACGATGCGGTCGTCGATGACGATGCGGTAGAAGTCGACGGTGAGGGAAAGATTGGCGGCGGGCGTTGCGACAAAGCCGGCGGAAAGGTTGAGCGAGCGCTCTTCCCTCAGCTTGGGAATGCCCAGCGCGCGGGCGACCGCGCTATCGTTGCGGAAGGTGCCCCGTTCCTCGACCACGATCTCGCCGCCCACTTCGACGAACTGGGTGCTGACGCTGTTGAAGAACTGCTGCTGCAGCGAAGGCGCGCGAAAGCCGGTGGACGCCGAGCCGCGCAAGGCAAACCCATCATGCGCCTGGTAGCGCAGCGACAGCTTGCCGTTGGCGGCGCCGCCGAAATCGCTATAGGTCTCGAAGCGGCTGGCAAGGCCGAGCATCAGCGCCTCGCCCGGCCACAATTCGATGTCGGCATAGACGGCAACGTTGCTGCGCGACTCATCGACGGCATTGGCCGGGGAAAAGCCGCGAAAGACCTGAAAGCCGGGGGCGTAGCGGATGGGGTTTTCCACGCAACCGGGACATTGGCTGTTCAAGGCGCCGCCATCGAGATAGGACACCGGCACCCCGGGCACGATCTTGTAATTTTCGCTGCGGAACTCGGTGCCCATGGCGATGGTGGCGTCCCGGCCATGCCAAGGGAAGGTCTTCACTGCGTCGAGGTTGAAAATGCTTTGCCGCACCTTGAGGGTGCCGGCGTCGGCCATGGTGGGGCTGGCCTCGCCTAGGGAAGCATTGAGCGAATTGGAGATGAAAAAATTAAAGGCGTTGCCGCCCGTGCCCAAGCTGACATCGACCGACCAGCCGTCGTTGAATGCCCACTTCAAGCCGCCGGTCAGGCTGTAATCCTCGATATCGGTGTTGATCAGCGGCAAGAAGCCATCGGGGTAAAGCGCGGTGACGGTGCGATCGAATTCCACGGCGCGGCGGTAGAAGCCGGCGGATTGGTTCTCCCGGTCTGAATAGCCGCCAAAAATATAAATCTCGCCCGCCGGGGCAAGCGGCAGCCCGGCATTGACGAACACCGCGCCCTGCTCGGACTCGGCATCGCCAACGCGGAAATTACGGCGCGCGAAGGTGAATTCCCGGGGGTCGAAACTGCCGTCGGGCAATAGCGGATATTGCTGCGCGGCGCTAAGCCCGGCCCGGTTGGTGCGCCCGCGATAGCGATAGTCGGTGGTGATGTTAAGATAGCCATCCTTGCCGATGGCAAAGCCGGCATTGCCGCTGGCGACCACGGTGTCGCCGTCCCCGTCATAGGTTTGCCCGTAAAACAGGCTGGCGCCACCACCCTCGTTGCGGGCCTTCAAGACGAAATTGATGACCCCGGCGATGGCGTCCGAGCCATATTGGGCGGACGCTCCGTCGCGCAGGATTTCGACGCGGGCGATGGCGCTGGGGACGATGGCGTTGATGTCGACCCCGGAGGTTCCCCGGCCGACCGAGGTGTTGACATGCACCAGGGCGCTGGCGTGCCGCCGCTTGCCATTGATGAGAACCAGGGTCTGGTCGGGTCCCAGGCCGCGCAAGGTGGCGGGGCGCAAGGCGTCGGTGCCGTCGCTGATCGTGGACGAGGGAAAATTGAAGGAGGGCGCTAAGGCTTGAAGGATGCGGCCGGTCTCGCTGCCGCCCGTCGAAAGGATGGCGCTTTCGGTCATGACGTCGACGGGAACCGGCGTGGCGAGCGCGCCGCGTCCCTTGGAACGGGTGCCGACCGTGATGATTTCCTCGATTTCCTCGCCCTCGCCCGCCGTTCCTTCATGGGCGTTGCTGCGCAGGCTCACATCAGCGTCCCTGGCCGCCTCGAGAGCGCCGAAGCGCGCGCCAGCGGGATGCTTGCGGTCGGCATGGGCGCCATCGCTTTTTTTCCTGATCACCAGCACGTCCTCGGCGGCATAGTCGAAGGCAAGGCCCGTGCCCTCCAGGAGCCGGTCCAGGGCTTCTTCTTGGGTGAAGGCGCCAATCAGCGGCGGCGAGAAATGGCCCCGGAGAAGATCTGGCGGGAAGAGGATTTGCAGGCCCGTCACGGTGGCGAAGGCGACCAGCGCCTTCTCGGTCGGCTGGGCGGCGATGTTATAGTCCATTTTTTGCTGGCTGGCGGCCGTGGCCATGCCAGCGAAAAGAACTGCGAACACGGCGCCAAGAAGCAACGGGCGCGTGCCGGCCTTCAGCATATCGTCTCCCTACCCTTGCGATCCTTTATCGTTGTAGAGGGGGGACCGCTTACCGGCAGAGGTTAGCGAAATCGCAAGGCATACCAAAGCATGGCATGGCGGCAGGACGAGGAAACGGAACGTTTTTTCGCCAAGCGTTGCCGAACTGCCGCGCCGCCTTGAAATAGCGTGCTTAATCGCACCACAGATTCAACAACTTAGTGGTCCCCTTTTCCCAAACGGATGGATTTATCCGTTTGGAGCGGACCACTAGGAGCCCATTTCGAAAGGGGCTCCTAGCTGGCTTCGAACACGATGCGGTCGGCAAAGACCCTGGCCCGCACGGGAAAAGCCGCTTCAAGGCCGGCGATGAAGCCATCGATATTGCCGATGCGAAAGACGCCGCTGACCTCGATATCGGCCAAGGCGCGATCGGCCAGCAACAGGCGCTTCGCCGAATAGCGGTTGAGCTCGCCCAGAACCACGATAAGCGGTTGCCGATCAAAGGTGATTTGCCCGCTGCGCCAGGCCGCGACCTCGTCCTGGGCGATGGACGTCACCGCGATGGCCTCGTCCTCGGCGCCGGAGAAAGCGGCTTTCTGCGCGGCGACAAGGTGGACCGGTTCCTGTGCGATGACCGCCTTGGGCAAAAGCGCGACATGGCCTTGGGCGACGGCGACCTCCACCAGATGCCCGGTGTGACGCACGTTGAACTTGGTGCCGACAACCCGCACGTCGCCATTGACGGTGCGCACGACGAACGGCCGCCCGGGTTCTTTGGCGACTTCGAAAAAGGCCTCGCCATGGTCGAGCATGACAAGACGCTCATGGGCGTTGAATTTCACCGCCAGCACCGTCCCGGTATTTAGGGTGACGATGCTGCCATCGGGCAAGGCCTCGCTGCGCATTTCGCCAACCCGGCTCGCCACCTGGGTTTCCTCGGCGCGCCAGGCCCCCTGGTAAAGGATGACGGCGGCGGTGACCGCCAGCATTAAGGTGACAGCGGCCGCCGCGGCGGCACGGAAAAGCGCGGTGCCGCGGCGCGGGGGATGCACGCTGGCGGCGGCGGTGGCGGCGCGCACCTCATGGTCATCCGCCACTTCGGCCAGCGCCGACCAGATATCGAGGTGAAGGCGGTATTCGCGGCGATGCTCCGGCGCAGCGTCGAGCCAGGCAAAAAGCCGGGCTTCATCCTCGGTGGAGAGCGTCGCCGCGTGCACCCGCGCCGCCCAGCGCGCCGCCTCCTTGCGGACGCGCTCCCCCGGCGAGGGAGATGGTTTTGGGGTCTGTCTCATGCCAAATCTCCAAGGCAGGCGCGCAACGCACGCAGGGCATTGGCGACATGCTTTTCCACCATGCTCATCGAGACGCCGAAATGAGCGGCGATCTCGCGGTAGGTCTTGTTGCCATAGCGGCTCATCAAGAAAACGCTGCGCTGGGGCTCCGGCAAGGCGAGAACCGCGGCGCGTATGAGCGCGATACCCTGTTTTGATTGCAAAAGCGTTTCCGGAGTCGTTGCCTCAACCACCTCCGCGGCGTCAAGCGGGACATGCGCGTCGCTCTGCCGCACCGCCCGGCGGCGGGCGCGATCGCACAAGAGATTGGCCGCGGTCTTGAGCAGATAAGCGCGCGGATTGTCGAGAGGGCGCCCGGACTTTTGCTGCTGCGCCACGCGGAAATAGACGTCCTGCAAAATATCTTCACGGTCTTCTTCCGCCGTCAGGCGAACCCTGAGATAACGCCGCAAGGCGGCATCATGGTCGCGCACCAGGCGCGCGATGATGCTGTCGCGCCGGGCATAGGCGGCGGCGTCGAGAATCACTACGTTCTGCTCAAGATGGCGCCGCTTGCCGCGCATTCGCGCTTTATCCCCTGCTTTTCCCCTTTCTCCCATAGACGCAGAGACAACGCCAATCCACAACAGCCTTTGGGGAATTTCCTTGCCTTGGCTTTCAACCAAGCCATGAGGAAACAAGGCGCAGCAGCAACGCCCGCGCGGTATAAGAGTAATCTATATTCCGAATTCAATCTAAAGCTGAGAAGGGCCAGGATAAGGGACTGGGCAACGGCAATGCCGTCAACGATCCGCGGCTGGAGGCATCCATCCATCGCCCAATCCTGCCTCGAGGCCGGACAACTTGGCCCGCCTTTTGCTTGATATGGATTTAGACGTGCTCTCCTGGGCCCCCGTGCCGGGAGACAGGTCAGACGAGACAAGGCGAGAAACAGCGTTGAATGTCAGAGGCTTATGGCAGGATTTATGGGATGTGGCGGGGTTTGTCCAGCCCAATTGGGGGGCAAAAACTACCCCCCCCATCACGCGTTTCTTGCCGATCGTGAAACAAAAGCGGTGGTAGGCGGCTATGTCGACGATTAATGGAATTCTATCCAATGCGCTGACCGGTCTTGTGACCGCGCAAACGGCGCTGCGCACCACCGCCAATAACGTCGCCAACGTCAACACCCCGGGCTATTCGCGGCAAGTGGTGCAGGTGGAAAGCCTTGTCGCCGGGTCGCAGGGCGCCGGGGTGCGGGTCGCGGAAATCCAGCGCGTCGCCGACCGTTTCCTCGAGCTCGCCGCGCTCGCCGCCAAGTCCGATACCCAGCGCTATTCAGTGATGCGCGAGTTTCAGGACCGCCTGCAAGGGCTGCTGGGCCGTCCCGATTCGCAAGGGACCTTGAACGCCCGGCTCGACAAGGCTTTCGCCGCCATGGCCGATCTTGCCCTCGATCCGACCGACCTTGTGCGCCGGCAGGCGGCCTTGTCGGATATCGCTCGCTTCACCGATGAAGTCGATCGCTTGGCCCAGGCCGTTCAAGGGCTGCGCGCCGAAGCCAGCACCCAGATCACCGAGACGGTGCAAAGCATCAACACCGCGCTGGCGCAGATCCAGCGCCTCAACCCCCTCATCGTCAAGGCCAAGATCACCAATGGGGAATTGGGCCCCTTGCAGGACCAGCGCGACCGTGCGCTCGACCGCTTGTCGGAGCTCATCGATATCAAGCCCATCGAGCTCGCCGACGGCTCGATCAGTGTCGCCACCTCGTCCGGCGTCACCTTGCTCGACGCGGCCTTGCGGCAGCTGGAATATACTTCCCCGGGCGTCGCCACCGCATCGACCAATTTTCCCCAGATCACCATGCGCACGGTGGATCCGCAAAGCGGGGCGCTGCTGCCCGATGCCCGCGTCCTCGATGGCGGCCTGTTATCGGGCCGCCTGCGCGGGCTCGTCGAGCTGCGCGACAAGGACTTGCCGCAAGTCGCCGACAATCTCGGCGAGCTCGCCCGTAAATTCACCGACGCCATCAACGCCATCCACAACGCCAACAGCTCGATTCCAGCGCCGGCTTCCCTCGCCGGGCGGCAGACCGGCCTTGCCGGGGCGGACCTGTTGCGCTTTACCGGCACCGCCGATTTCGCCGTCGTCGATGGCCAGGGCACGCTGGTGCGCAAAGTCACGATCGATTTTTCCGCCCTCCCGGCGACGACGACGCTCGACGACCTCATCACCACCGTCAACACGGGGCTTGCCGGCGATGGCGTCTTGGCGCTGGCCGGCGGACGGCTCAGCTTCACCGCAAGCGCTGGCAACGGCGTCGTCATCGCCGATGATCCGGCGGCGCCATCGAGCCGCGCCGGGCGTGGCTTTTCTCAATTCTTCGGCATGAACGATCTCGTCACGGCACAAGTCCCCAGCCAATTCGAGACCGGCTTTGGCGCGACGGATCCGCATCGCTTCGGGGCGGGCGAGACCACGCAGCTTGAGTTGCGCGATGCCAGCAACCGGATCATCGCCAGCTATACGCTGACCATCAGCGGCACCACCTTCAACGACATCCTTGCCGACCTCAACGCGCCCGGCGCGCTGGGCCAGTTCGTCAATTTCTCCCTCGATGGCAACGGCCAGATGAACATGACCACCAATGCCGGGTTTCAGCCCTTTTCGCTGCGCGTCGTCTCCGACAGCACCGACCGCGCCGGCACCGGCGTCACCCTCACCGACCTTTTCGGCATCAAGCAGGGGGCGCGCGCCAATGCCGCACGGGACTTGACGGTCAATCCCGCCATCGTCCAGCAGCCGCAGCTTCTTGCCACCGCTCGCTTCGATCGCGCGGTGGCGATAGGCCAACGCGCCGTCACCGCGGGCGACGCCCGCGGCGCCGCCGCCCTGCGCGACCTGCAACTCTCGACGCTGAGCTTTGCGCGCGCAGGCAGCCTTACCCAAGTGAACGCCAACATCACCCAATATGCCGCTTTCGTGCTCGGCGAGACCGCGCTCATGGCGGAGCGGACCACCAAGGCCGAGGAAGACTCCAAGACCTTGGAAAGCGACGTCGTGCAGCGGCGCGACAGCATCTCGGGCGTCAATATCGACGAGGAGCTGTCCAACATGGTCACTTTCCAGAACGCCTACAACGCCGCGGCGCGGCTGCTGACCACGGCGCGCGAGCTTTACGACACCTTGCTTGCCACCGTTCAATAGGGAGCCTTCGAGATGACCCGCGTTGCCTCCTTCGCCCAGAGCCAGGCCTTGCTGCAAGGCATCCTCAACAATCAGAGCCGGATTTTCGAAGCCCAGAAGCAGGTCAACACCGGCAAGAAAACCGACGAGTTCCGCGGCATCGCCAGCCAGACCTCGACCCTTGTCGGCGCGAAATCCCTGCTGGCGCGCACGCAAAGCTATCTTAATGCCGGCGCCGAAGCCGACCGGACCATCAGCGCCTATGACGTCCAGCTCAACTTCATCCTGGAGAACGCCCGCAACCTCAGGCAAACCGTGCTGGAGGCCATCAGCAATAACGAGGCCGTGGGTTTTGGCGGCATCCTTGGCGATGCCTTCAACCTCATCACCAGCGCCCTGAACACCAAGGTGGGGGGCAAGTTCCTGTTCAGCGGATCGCGCAGCGATCAGCCAGCGGTGAACACGACGACGCTCAGCGATCTCATCGCCCTGCCGACCGCGAGCGATGCCTTCGACAACGACCAGCTCAAGGCCTCGACCCGGGTCACCGATGGCTTCGATCTGTCCTATGGCGTGCTGGCCGAGGATATCGGGAGCGGGCTCTTTGCCTCGATCAAGCGGCTGGCCGAGTTCAACGCCGGCCCCGGTGGGCCCATCGATGGCGCGCTGACGGCGGCTCAGCGCACCTTTCTCGAAGGCGAATTGCAACAGTTGGATGGCGCCATCCAGACGGCGCAGAACCAGCAGGTATTGAATGGCCTGAACGCCAAGAAGCTGGGCGAAGTCCTGGACCTGCAGCGCGGTCAGACCGCTTTTCTCGAGGTCTTCGTCGCCGACATCGAGGACGTGGACATCGCCGAGGCCATCACCCGCCTCAACAACGACCGCACCGCGCTCGAGGCCTCTTATCGCGTCGTCGGCAGCGTTTCGCGCCTTTCCCTGGTGCAGTTCCTGTAAGGGGCGGCGATTTTGCCGCCAATCCCATGATAAATCTGTAAGATTTTATAAAATAGCAGTTTTATGGCAAGTTCGCCGATGCTTTGTTTAGATGATTTTAAGCCCCGCAGCGCTATCATGCCCTAAGGTGGAATGAGATCGTGCCGGCGCACCAACAGCCGCCGGGCCATTTCTCCTGCCGCAAGGAATGGGATGCCACGTGAATCCGCAGAATGTGAATTTCATGGCGCTATTGGATCTTGCCCGTGATAAAAGTGCGCAAAGCCGCACCCGGCTTTTGGAAAATATCGCCGACTTGTTCATGACCTCGGAGGGCCGCCTGACCGAGCAAGAACGGGCTTTGATGTCCGATATTTTGACGAAGCTTCTCGTCACCATCGAGGCCGACGTCCGCAAATGGCTCGCCGAGTCACTGCTGAAGTCCGGCGTCGAGGTGCCCGAGCTTCACAAGCTGCTCGCCAATGACGAAATCGAGATCGCCCGCCCGCTTCTCGAAAAAAGCAATCTGTTGCGCGACCCCGATCTGATCGAGGTCGTGCGCATGCGCTCGGACGAGCATCGGATGGTGATCGCGATCCGGCATAATGTCAGCGCCGAGGTCGCCGACGCCTTGATCGAACATGCCGGCGAGGAAGTCATCGAGGCGCTGATCCGCAATGGCGACGCTGAACTGTCGCGCCGCGCCATGCAATATCTGGTTTCCGAAAGCCGCCGCGTCGACCGCTATCAAGAGCCGCTCTTGTCGCGCGACGACTTGCCGGCGGAACTGGCGTATAAGATGTATTGGTGGGTGTCCGCCGCCCTTCGTCAGAAGGTGCTGCGCGATTTCAGTGTCGATAGCATCGCCCTTGACGAGGCGATGCAGGAAGCGGCGCGGCGCGCCATGTCGGACCACGCCGAAATCAACAGCGCCGCAGTGCGCGCCCAGCAATTGGCGCGCAAGATGAACGATGCCGGCGAGCTTACCGTACCATTTCTCATCGCCACCCTGCGCCAGCAGCGCATCAACCTTTTCGTCGCCGGCATCGCCGAGCGCGCGGGCGTCAATTTCCGCACCGCGTGGCGGATTATTTCCGACCGTGGCTTTGAAAGCTTCGTCGTCGCCGCCAAGGCCATCGGCATCGACCGCAACGAGGCGACGACCATCGTGCTCTTGCTTGCCGAAGCGCAAAACCCCGCCGCCGTGCGCCGCCCGGACGTCCTTAACACGATCATCGATCTTTATGACGCGGTGTCGCCGGAGCGGGCGCGCAAAATCCTTAAGGTCTGGCAACGCGACATCAATTATCAAAAGGCGATCAACGACCTCGAGGCCGCCGGCACG
>JBMOOS010000030.1:5054-64120 GCA_049324415.1 Pseudomonadota bacterium | reverse complement strand
CCCATGCCGCGATGGCGCGCGAGGCCAGTTGCGTCGGCGCAAAATCGGCCCAACTTTACGATTTCAGCCGGGCCGCCGCCGAATGGCTGTGGGAAATCGATGCGCGCGCCTGCGTGACCAGTCTTTCCGGGCGCTTCACCGCCATTCTCGGCCGCTTGCCCAGCGAATTCCTTGGACAACCCCTGGAAACGGTCGGCCAGTTTCGTGCGGGCGCCGATGGCGCCATGCCGTTCGCCATAGCCCAGCGTGCAAAAGCCGCTTTTCGCAGCCAGCCTTTCACCATCAAGGACGCCGAGGGCAAGGAGCATTTTTTTCGCCTGCACGGGGTACCCGTTTTCGATGAGACGGGTGAGCTTGCGGGCTATCGCGGGGTCGCCGTCAGCGAAGCGGCGACTCCGCCTTCTCGTGACGAGACCGCAATGGGCGAGGCGCGCGACCAAAGGCATCTTTTTCTAGCCAATGTCAGCCATGAGCTGCGCACCCCGTTGAACGCCATCATCGGCTTTGCCGAGACCATGCGGATGCAGACCTTCGGCACGCTGAACGAGCGTTATCGCGGCTATTGCGACGACATTCTGGGGGCCGGCAGGCACCTTCTCTCGCTGATCGACGACATGCTCGATGCCTCGGACTTGGAGCGCGACGCCATCGCCATGAGCGCCGAGCCAATCGGCCTTGCCGATGTGCTGAGCGAGGCGCGCGCTCTCATCGAAGCGCAAGCGGCGAAGACCGCCGTCTCCTTGCAGGGCGTCGCCGTCGATCCGGCCTTGCAGGTGATGGCCGACCGCCGCCGGGTCAAGCAAATCCTCGTCAATCTCCTTTCCAACGCGGTCAAGTTCACGCCCGCGGGCGGGCGCGTCGGGGTCGAGATCGCACGGATCGAAAATGGCGCGGCGCGCATCGCGATCACCGTATGGGACACTGGAATCGGCATTCCGGCGGACCAGCAGAGCCGGATTTTCGAGTGCTTCGAGCAAACCGGCGGGGATATTTACGCCCGCCCCACGCGCGGCATTGGCCTGGGCCTCCACATCGCCCGCGAACTGGCGCGGCGCATGGGCGGCGATCTAACGGTGGTGAGCAGCCCGGGAAAGGGAAGCCGCTTCACCTTCACCCTGCCGGCGGCTTGACCGCCACGCCAGCCCCCGTCAGGCGATGAATTGCTCCAACAGGATGCGTTCCGCCAGATTGTGTTCAGGATCGAACAGCAACGTCACGGCAATGCTGGGGTCCTGAACGATGGCGACGTGGGCGACGTCGCGCACCTCCGTCTGGTCGGCGACGGCGCTCACCGGCCGCTTGTCCGCCTCGAGGATGCCAAACTCGACCGTGGCCTCTTGCGGCAATAGCGCGCCGCGCCAGCGGCGAGGCCGGAAGGCGGAGATCGGAGTGAGGGCGAGAATCTTTGAATCGAGCGGCAAGATCGGCCCATGCGCCGACAGATTATAAGCCGTCGATCCCGCGGGCGTCGCCAACAGAACGCCGTCGCAAATCAATTCATCAAGGCGCACCTTGCCGTCGATGGAAATGCGAATCTTGGCCGCTTGCCGGGTCTCCCGCAACAGCGAGACTTCATTGTAGGCCCGCGATTGGATGACGCCTCCGTCAACCCGCCGCGCCCGCATGGACAAAGGATGAAGGGCAAGCGCGTCGGCGCCGGCCAGCCGTTCGATCAGGCCGTCCTTGCTATATTCGTTCATCAGGAAGCCGACCGTGCCGCGGTTCATGCCGAAGATCGGCTTGCCCAGCGCTTCCATCTCATGGAGCGTCTGCAGCATGAAGCCGTCGCCGCCCAGGGCGACGATGACGTCGGCGTCTTCCGGCGCCCTGTTGCCATAGCGCGCGGCCAGCTCATGCCGCGCCGCGACGGCGTCCCCGGCGGTGCTGGCGATGAACGCGATCTTACCCGCCATGGTGCCCCCTGTCCTTCGTGGCGCCTTTGCCGCGAACGGCGCATCCGTCCGCGGCGGACCGTTAAACTTCTCGGCGCTCCCTTTAGCCCCCGGGAAGAGACGGGCTTAAGGCCAGCGCGACACCTCAGCCCCCCGTCATGCTCATATGGCGGGCGATGACGGGACGCTTATGCGCACGGTCGATGATGAAATCATGGCCCTTGGGCTTGCGGGCGATGGCGCCGGCGATGGCCGCGTCCAGGGCCGCGTCATCGCTGCTGGCGCGCAATATGGCGCGCAGGTCAACGGCATCATCCTGCCCCAGGCACATATAAAGCGTCCCGGTGCAGGTCAGCCGCACCCGGTTGCAGGCGGCGCAGAAATTATGCGTCAGCGGGGTAATGAAGCCGACCCTGCCGCCGGTCTCGGCGACATGCACATAACGGGCCGGGCCGCCGCTGTCATAGGCGATGTCCTGCAGCGTCCAGCGCCGGGCAAGCCGCGCCCGCACCAGGGAAAGCGGCAGATATTGGTCGGTCCGGTCGCCCGCGACCTCCCCCAGCGGCATGGTTTCGATGAAACTGAGCTCGCAGCCCCGGCGTCCCGCCCATTCGACCATGTCGTCGAACTCGTCCTCGTTGACGTTTTTCAGGGCGACGACGTTGATCTTGACCTTAAGGCCGGCGGCTTGCGCTGCGTCGATGCCGTTCATCACCTGCTCGAACCGGCCCCAGCGGGTGATGGCGCGAAACCGCTCGGGCTGCAAGCTGTCGAGCGAGACATTGACCCGCCGCACGCCGCACGCGGCCAAAGGACCGGCAAAGCGCGCCAACTGGCTGCCATTGGTGGTGAGTGTCAGTTCATCAAGGCTGCCATCCTCTAAATGGCGCGATAAGTCCTTGAAAAAAAACATGATGTCGCGCCGCACCAGGGGTTCGCCGCCGGTGATGCGCAGTTTGCGCACGCCCTTGGCGACAAAGACGGCGCACAGGCGGGCAAGCTCCTCAAGGGTCAAAAGATCGCGCTTGGGCAGGAAGGTCATGTCCTCCGCCATGCAATAAATGCAGCGAAAATCGCAGCGATCGGTGACCGACACCCGCAAATAGGTGATGCGCCGGCCGAAGGGGTCGATCATGGGCGCATGAAAACTGGGCTGCAGCGCCTGGGGCATGAGCCATTCTCCCGCGGGCCGCCGCCAGCTCATTTGCGAGGTGGGCGCGGCGCAGCCTTAAAATAGGCAGCGCCAAACCTTAACACAAGCGTTTCGCAGGAGGATAAGGGCCCGTCAACGCCGCTTGTCGCCCGGCGACAGGCTGTCGATGGTGGTTTGCAATATCTCGTCCGCCGTGCGGACCAGCGCCGCGTTGGCCTTGTAGGCCGAGGCGGCGATTTTGAGCTGGACGATTTCCTCCGCCAGCGACGGCACATAGCGAAGCCCTCCGGCCTCGGCCGCCACCGCCTGGCCACGGACATCGCCCCGCACGCCCGTGTTGTCCTCGCCGGCCTTGTCCCGCCGCCGCGCCGGGGTGGCGGACGCTTGCACGCCGGGGCCGGAAGGAATGAACGCCCCTTGCCGGGCGTCAACGCCGGAAGCGCCGCGGGCGGCGGCCTGCACGATGTTTTTCGCCGCCTCGTTGAGGCGGGTGCTGGCATTGGCCATGCCAGCAAGGGCGTTGTGCAGGATCTCGCTCATGGGCGCAGCCCCCGCATGACGTTCATGCGTGGCTCTGCCTTGCCCATGTCGTGCGTCCTGCACATGCCTATCTCCCGCAATGAAGGTGGCGCCAAAGCTTTTGGCGGCCCCAAGTCCCATTCACTGCCTTGAGCACGCTATCAAAGGCGCCATTAACGCCTTGTTAAGGGGCATGGTTAGCGGTCCGGTTACCATGGGCTTTGCTTGTCCTTGCCAGCGCCGGCCCGTAAGATGGCGGGCAAAGTCGAGCATGACGGAGGAAAAGCGGAAAGCCACGGCCGTGCCTTTGAGTGACCATCAAATCGGCCTTTTCGGGCATGAGACCCGCCCGCAATGGCTCGGCGACATGGCCGTGCCAGCAAGCCATTATAACGACATTGCAACCCTTGCGGGAGAATTGGCGCGGGGCGCCTTGAGCGGCTGCATCCTCGACATATCGGCAGCCTGCGAGAAGAATCCAGAGGGGCTGGCAAGGCTTGCCAAAGCGGCAAGGCGGTCGGGTGCGGCGCTCATTCTTGCCTTGCGCAAGGAACAGGCGGCCCTCCTCGATGGCGCCATCGAGGAGGGCATCGCGGGCTATGTCCTTGTCGATGACCCCCCGGCCTTGCGCATGGCGGCGCTGCGCCTCGCGCTGGCCCGCCGCGACGGCGCTGGAAGAGCCAGCGCGTCAGCGGCGCCTTTGCACTGGACCTGGCATCAAAGCGGCGACGTGATCGTCTTGAGCGAGGCGCTGATGCAGACCTTGGGCCTGGAAAGCGCGCCGGGCGATCTCAAGCTCGATGACGTGATCGGCCTCATCCACCCGCAGGACAGGACAGCCAGCCTTGCCGCCATGCGCCGTACCTTGTCGCGCCAGAGGGAAAGCCGGCTCAGCTTGCGCGCCCGCCGCCGCGATGGCCATTATGTGCCGATCCGCATGGCGGTTCGCGTGATCCACGACGCCAACGGCGATGCCACCGGCCTTGCCGCCACCCTCGCCTTGCCGGGGGAAGCAAGCGGACAATCCGCGACGGCGGATTTCATCGACCCGGTGACGGGTCTGGGCAATCTTGCCGCCGCGCGGGCGGCAATCGACCATATGCTGGCGAGCAAGACGAATAAGGCCAGTGGTTGCGCCGTCATCTGCGTCAGCGTCAGCCGTTTCGATCACTTGAACATCATGATCGGCCGGCCGGAGGCGGATCGGCTGCTCGGCAGCATCGCCCACCGCTTGACCGTGGCCATGAAGAGAAACGCCTTGCGCGAGGCCCGGCTTTGCCGACTGGGCGGCGCCGACTTCGCCTTGATCATGGCGGGGCCGGTGAGCGAGGCGAAGGCAAGCACCCTAGCCAAGGCGCTCGTCAAGGCCCTGCAGGCGCCGTTCAAGCTGAAGAACGGCCATCAGTTCCTCTCGGTGCGCGCCGGCATCAGCCTTGCGCAAACGGACGATGCCGATGGCGCGCAGCTTCTGCGCCAGGCCAACGCCGCCTTGTCGGAAGCCAGGGAGAGCGCCGCCGGCACGGTGCGCTTCTATTCCCCGCGTTATATCGCCGACCATAGCGCGCACGCGGCGCTCGAGCAGCAGCTCCGCCACGCCATGGACCGCCACGAACTGGCGGTCCATTACCATCCCATGCTTGACCTGGCGACGCGGCGGATCGTCGGTTTCGAGGCCCTGGTGCGCTGGCCGCACCCCGAGCGGGGCCTGCTTTCGCCGCCCAGCTTTTTATCGATCGCCGAGCAGGCCGGCCTCATCGCCGATCTTTCCGACTGGGTGCTGCGCAGCGCCCTTGGTGAGGCCGCGCAGTGGCGCGGCAATGGTTGCCCGGCGCCGACCTTGTCGGTGAATATCTCGGCATCCCAGTTTCGCCGTCCCGACATGCTGGCGCGCCTCCTCGCCATGGTGGAAAGCGCGAGCTTCGATCCTCGCCGGCTGATCCTCGAATTGACGGAAACCATGGTGATGGAAGATATCGAGCGGTCGGCGCATCTCATGCAGCAGATCAAGGGGCATGGCATCCGCATCGCCATCGACGATTTCGGCACCGGCTATTCCGCGCTCAGCTATCTCAAATATCTGCCCTTCAGCGTCCTCAAGGTGGACCGCATGTTCATCGAGGACTTGCCGGCGAGCCGCTCCGGCCTTGCCATGCTGGAAGCCATCATCGCCATGGCCAAGACCATGGACATGGCGGTCATCGCCGAAGGGGTCGAGGCGACAGAGCAGCTCGAATGCCTGGCGCGCGCGGGCTGCGACATGGTGCAGGGCTATCTTTTCTCACCCCCTTTGCCGGCGTCCCGGATCGACGCCTATCTCGTTGAACAGACAAGGGCCTGACCGGCTTTTGCCCCTTGCCCGGCGCGGTGCCTTGAGGAACAGGACATGCTGACCATCGACGTCATCTCCGATACCGTCTGCCCCTGGTGCTTCATCGGCAAGCGTCGGCTTGGGCAAGCGCTCGACGAGGAGACCCGCGGCATCGTCGTGCGCTGGCGGCCTTTCGCGCTCAATCCCGACATGCCGCGTCAAGGCCGCGACCGGGCCGCGCACTATCGCGCCAAGTTCGGCGATGAGAGACGCATCGCGGCGCTCACGCGCAACCTCGCGGCGGAAGGGGAAAAGCTGGGCATCGCTTTTGCCTTCGACGCTATCAAACGGGTGCCCAACACCACCGATTCCCACCGCTTGATCCTATGGGCGGCCTCGGCAGGCGTCCAGGACTTGGTGGTCGAGGCCCTGTTCAAGGCCTATTTCGAGGAAGCGCGCGATATCGGCGAGGTCGAGGTGCTCACCGAAATCGCGGACAAGGCCGGGATGGACGGCGCGCTGGTGGCCGAGCTTTTCGCCAGCGACCGCGATATCGACCTGGTTCAAAAGGAAATCCAGGCCGCGGCGAATATCGGTGTCACCGGCGTTCCCACCTTCATCTTCGCTGGCCGGCTGGCGGCGGTCGGCGCTCAGCCCAAGGAGGTGTTGACGGCCGCCATCGCCCAAGCTGCGCAACTCTCGGCAGCGCAATGAATCGCGTCACCATGAAGACGCGATCTGCACGCCACAATTATTACGATAAAAAAATGATATAAATCAATCTTTTGCAAGCATGGCGAGAATAGCACGCAATTTCCTATCTTATCCCTTATCCCTATGATATATAATAGAAATACAACTCAAATGCAGGTGTCCTGCCGTGGACAAGAGGCGGCGCGCGGAAAACCCATTGAGTGACAAAAGGCTGCTGAGTTTATTGCACGCCACAAATCGCGTGCATGCCGCAACCTCGAAGGAAGAGGTGCTGGACCTCGTCACTGAACAGGCGCGCGCCATCATTGGCGCCCATCAGGCGGTGGCCAGCCTTACGGTGAATGAGCAATGGGCGCAGAGCATCCATTCCGTCGCCCTGTCGGACAAATACGCCGCGTGGCGCGATTATGACGAACAGACCGACGGCTCGGGCATTTATGCCCTCGTCTGCCGCGAAAATCGTTCGCTGCGCATGACGCAGGAGGCATTGGAAAGCCACCCCGCCTGGCGCGGCTTTGGCGCGGCGCGAGACCGCCATCCGCCCATGCGCGGCTGGCTCGCCGCCCCCTTGACGACGCGGGAGGGGCGCAACCTCGGGCTCATCCAGCTTTCGGATAAATTCGAAGGCGAGTTCGAGGAAAGCGATGAAACCATTCTTGTGCATTTCGCCAATTCCGCCGCGACGGCGATTGAGAATCTGCTGCTCGCGGAAAAAAAGCACGAGGCCGATGAAATCATCCGCTCCGCCTTCGAGAACAGCGCCATCGGGATCGCCATCCTGGATGCCGAGGGCAATTTCCTGCGGGGCAATGCGGCCTTTGAGACTATCGTTGGCGCCGCGCGGCGGCGGTTTTCCGTCGCTGATGCAAGGGCCCTTGTCCAGCCCGATGACGACGAGGAAAGCCGTCTTGCCCTTGCCCGCCTCGCTTCGGGCGAAAGCGTGAACTTCGTTCACAAGAAGTGCCATGCGCATGACGACGGTTCGGTCATCTGGACACGCTGCAGCCTTTCCCCGATTCGCGACCGACGGGGCAAGGTGGTGCGCCTGACCGCGGTGGTGGAGGACATCACCGCGTCCAAGCAGGCGCAAGCGCAGGCGCGCGCCCTCGCCGAGCGCTTCGAATTGACGCTTTCCGGCATCAGCGACGCCTTCATAACGCTCGACCGCGAATGGCGCTTCACCTACGCCAACAGCGAGGCCGAGCGGCTGTTGGGACGCAAGCGACCCGAATTTCTCGGCAAGGTCATATGGGAGGCGTTTCCCCAATGCGCCGAGATGGCCTCGTTCAAGGCCTATCACAAGGCGATGGCGGAAAAGGTCAAGGTCACGGTCACCGATCGTTACCCCCCTCAGGGGCGCTGGTTCCAGGCCACCGCCTACCCTTCCGAGGAGGGCCTGGCGATCTATTTCCAGGACATCACGGACTTGCAGCAAGCGCACGAGGCGTTGCGTAAAAGCGAGGACCGCTTCCGCCTGGTGGCAAAAGCGACGGCCGACGCGGTCTGGGACTGGGACCTGCAAACCGACGAGGTGTGGTGGAGCGAAGGCTACTTAAGCCTGTTCGGCCATGACCCCGCTAAAATTGATCCAGGGTCATGGAGCGAACACCTCCACCCTGAGGACAAGGAGCGCGTTCTTAAAGGGGTTTATGCTGCCATCGAGGGGACGCAAGATTATTGGGCCGACACCTATCGTTTTGTCCGCGCCGATGGCTCTTTTGCTCATGTCGCCGATCGCGGCTTCATCATCCGCGATGAAGGCGGCGCCGCCTTGCGCATGGTGGGCGGCATGACCGACGAGACGAAAAGCCGTGTGCTTGAAGCCCGCCTGCAGCATGCGCAACGCCTCGAAGCGGTGGGACAGCTCACCGGCGGCGTCGCCCATGACTTCAACAACCTTCTCACCGTCATCCTCGGCAACGGGGAACTGCTCGCTGAGAGCCTGTCGGCGGACCCACGGCTGCGGACGCTTGCCGACATGATCTGCGCCGCCGCCGAGCGCGGGGCGGCGCTCACCAGCCACCTGCTTGCCTTTGCCCGCCGGCAAGCGCTGGAGCCCAAGGTGATCGATGTGGGCAGGCTCGTCGCAGCCATGAATGGCCTTTTGCGCCGCACCCTTGGCGAGAATATCGAGATCGAAGTGGTTTGCGGCGATGGGCTATGGCCGGCGCTGGTCGATGCCGCTCAGCTCGAAGGGGCCGTGCTCAACCTCTGCCTCAACGCGCGCGACGCCATGCCGGATGGCGGCCGGCTCACCATCGAGCTCGCCAATGTCCATCTCGACCAGAATTACGCGGACTGGCATGAAGAGGTTACCCCCGGCCACTATGTGATGATCGCCATATCCGATAGTGGCGGCGGCATGCCGCCTGACGTCATCGCGCATGTCTTCGAGCCGTTCTTCACCACCAAGGCGCAGGGCAAGGGGAGCGGGCTGGGGCTCGCCATGGTCTATGGCTTCATCAAGCAGTCGCGGGGGCATGTTAAAATCTATTCCGAGGCCGGCCAGGGCACCACGGTCAAGCTATATCTGCCAAGAGCCGCCGGCGCGGCGGCGCAGACCGATTTCGACATCGATGACGACGCCCTTGCCGGCGGCTCGGAAAAAATCCTTCTCGTCGAAGACAACGACCTGGTGCGCGCGCATGTGGCGGCGCAGCTCAAGGGCCTTGGCTATCGGGTGGTGAGCGCGAGCAACGGCCGCGAGGCCCTCGCCGCGCTCAACGAGACCGCCGATTTCGACCTGCTGTTCACCGATGTGGTCATGCCCGGGGGGATCAATGGCCGGCAATTGGCGAAAGAAGCCAAGGCATTGCGCCCGCACCTTAAAGTTCTTTTCACTTCTGGTTACACCGAGAACGCCATTGTCCATCACGGACGGCTCGATCGCGACGTCCACCTCCTCAACAAGCCTTATCGCCGCAAGGACCTGGCGGCCAAGATAAGGCTGGTGTTGCGTGAAACGCACGAGACTTGACGGCGGAAGGAGCCATGACATCATGGCGAGAATTTTACTCATCGACGATGACGACCTCGTTGGCCAGGCGCTTAAGCTGCACCTGGAAGCGGGTGGTCATGAGGTTGCGCTGACGCACCATGGGGGCGAGGGGCTGCGGGCCTTCGAGCAAGGGCGCTTCGATCTCGTCCTCACCGACATTTTCATGCCGGAAGTGGAGGGGATCGAGACCATCAGGCGCCTTCGCCTCATCAGCCGCAAGGTCTCGATCATCGCCATGACCGGCGGGCCCATCGCACCGGCGCACGCCCGCAAGGACGCGGTGCCCGATTATTTGCGCATGGCGCACAGCCTTGGCGCCTCGCGCACCATCCGCAAGCCCTTCTCGGCACGCCAGCTGCTGGCGCTGGTCGATGAGTGCCTGGAGTTGGAAAACACGACCGCCGCCACCAAGGACCGTCGCTGACAAGAGCGGCTTATTGCAAAGACCGGCTTATCTAAGAGGAACGCCTTGCCCGTCGGCGACGGCGCAATATTGTCCCCGCGCCATGAGAAGCGCGCACGCGGCCTGCGCTTGGCGCGCCGTTTCATAGCCCGTCGCCTTGAGGCGGAAATAATGCCCCTCGTCGCCCGCAAGCTGCACTTCGGCAATGATGGGGCGCAAGGGGGCGAGGATATCGCCTTCCTCGGCGCGCAGCTTTTCCCATCCCGGCATGATGCTTTGCGCAGCGTGGTAGGAGGCCAGATGCAGGCTGTAAAGCGGCTGGGGCGCGGCATCGCCGCCAGAGGCCGGGGCGATGCGCGCGATCGTTCCGGCAATGGCTTCATCGGGCGTTGGCGATGGGGATTGCGCGGCCTGGTCCGGCAGCGGCGCGCTCGCCTGGACGTTGCGCGCGTGGCGCAACTCGGCCTCGATCATGGCGATGCGCTCTTCCAATTGGGCAACGCGCGCTTCGGGGCGCGTCCGCTCCTTGGAAACGAGGGTGGGGGAATGCTCCCTTTCCACTGATTCGGCGCCGATGGCATAGGCCGCGGCAAGAACCAGGGCAAAGCCGACAACGAGAAAAGCGGCGTTCAGTCTCTGACCGAAGAAAATACCTGACCGGCCTATGTCCATCTTCTGCATGGCGATCGCCTTTATAGCACGCATTCACCGTGAAAGATCAGACAATATAGTTAACGCACAGTAAACGCTGTTTCATGGAAAATTCTCACGCTTGCAATCTTAAGGGCCTGTTCAAAAAGACAACCCCAAGTGCCTGGCGCTTGCGCCGTTTTTGACATCCTCTCCTCCCTTCCCTACATAAACGGTGCCTGCCGATGATCCGGCTTCACGGGTGGCGCGTCTTGGTCGCGCGCCAAGACCCGCGACAAGGCCGGGGGTGCCAAGAGTTCATTTGGCAGGCGCGAAAGCACCACTGCGTCAACCACAGCGGAAAAAGCGAACCAACGACATGTGCGGCATCGCCGGCGAAATCTTTTTTTCCAACCATATCCCCAGCCCCCGCGCCATCGCGTCGATGATGGACGCCATGGCGCCGCGCGGCCCCGACGCTGCGGGCGTCCACATGGGCGAGCGCTTCGCCTTTGGCCACCGGCGGCTGAAGATCATCGACCTTTCGGCACGCGGCGCCCAGCCGATGGTCGATGCCGCCCTCGGGCTCACCCTCGTCTTCAACGGCTGCATCTATAACTACCGGGCGCTGCGCGAGGAACTCGGGCAGCAAGGCTATCGTTTCTTCTCCGACAGCGACACGGAAGTGATATTGAAGGCCTATCATGCCTGGGGCGCCGATTGCGTCGCCCGTTTCAACGGCATGTTCGCCTTCGCCATTCACGAGCGTGACAGCGGCCGCGTCGTGCTGGCGCGCGACCGCCTTGGCATCAAGCCGCTTTATCTCGCGCATGACGAAAGCCTCGGTGTGCTGCGCTTTGCCTCGACCTTGCCGGCGCTTCTCGCGGCGGGCGAGGTGGACAGCAGCATCGACCCGGTGGCGTTGCATCACTATCTGACCTTCCACTCCGTGGTGCCGGCGCCCTTCACCATTGTGCGCGGCGTGCGCAAATTGCCGCCTGGCAGCCTCAGCGTCTTCGAGGCTGACGGCAGCCGCCGCGATCATGTCTATTGGACCCCGCGTTTTGCCCGCGCGCCGGGCGATGAGGCGCTCTCGGCCGACGAATGGGCGGAGATGGTGCACCAAAGCCTGCGCCAGGCGGTGACGCGGCGCATGGTGGCCGACGTGCCGGTGGGGGTTTTGCTTTCAGGCGGCGTCGATTCGAGCCTCGTCGTCGGCCTTTTGGCAGAGGCCGGGCAAAAGGGGTTGAAGACCTTTTCCATCGGCTTTGAATCCCATGGCGGGGAAGCGGGGGACGAGTTTGTCTATTCCGATATCGTGGCGAAAGAATTCGCCACCGACCATCATCAGATCCGCATTTCCTCCGACCGGCTGCTGGCGGAACTGCCCAACGCCATCGCCGCCATGGCCGAACCCATGGTCAGCCACGACGCCATCGGCTTTTATCTTCTATCGCAGGAAGTCGCACGCCATGTGAAGGTGGTGCAAAGCGGTCAGGGGGCCGATGAAGTCTTCGGCGGCTATCACTGGTATCCGCCGATGGCCGGCTCGAACGACCCGGTCGCCGACTATGCGCGGGTGTTTTTCGACCGCGACCATGATGATTATATGGAGCTCATCGCGCCGCCCTATCGAACCGAGGATTATAGCCGCGCCTTCGTCGCCGGGCATTTCGCCATGCCCGGGGCCGAGACCCCGGTCGATCAGGCCTTGCGCCTCGACACCATGGTGATGCTGGTGGACGACCCGGTAAAACGGGTGGACAACATGACCATGGCCTGGGGGCTGGAAGCGCGGGTGCCCTTTCTCGATCACACGCTTGTCGAATGCGCCGCCCGCATTCCTCCCGAGCTCAAATTAAAGGACGGCGGCAAGGGCATTTTGAAGGACGTCGCCCGCAAGGTTGTCCCAGCCGCAGTCATCGACCGGCCAAAGGGCTATTTTCCGGTGCCGGCGCTGAAATATCTCAGCGGACCGACCCTTGCGATGGTGAAGGATGCGGTGACTGGCAGGGCAGCCCAGGAGCGGGGGCTTTTCACGCCCGCCGCCGTGCGCGCCTTGCTTGAAGCGCCGGAGCAGCACATCACCCCCCTCGGCGGCTCCAAGCTGTGGCAATTGGGCCTGCTTGAGCTGTGGCTGCAAGCGCAAGGGCTATAGCGATGATGCAAAAAAGCGAGCGTGGGCGTGCCCGCCCTGGCCACCATCGGCTGGAAAAGCTGCGGCGCCAGTCCTTGAAACCCGTGCCCGAGGCCAAGGCCGACAGCGCCCCGGCGCACCGCAATGTGGTCGTCGAATGCGGCTGGGGACGCCTCATCTTCGCCCACACTTTCGACAGCATGGCGGAGGTTGCCGAACGGCTGCGCGGCGAGCGCCCCTTGCAGCGCGACATCGCCTTTTATGTGCGCGAACCCCATGTGGCGCTGGCTAAGGCGCCGCAGGAACTGTTCCTCGACCCCTCCCACACCTTCCGCTTGCACCTGCATGGCTACCGGCCGGCGCGGCGGCGTTTTTCCGGCTTTACCGTGCGCCGGCTATGCAATGCCGAGGACGCGCAAGCGGTCAACCGCATCTATCAGGCGCGCGTCATGGTGCCGGTCGATCCCACTTTCTACTGGCACCGCACCGATGGTCACGTGCTCACGCATTTCGTCGCCGAGGACGCGGTGAATGGCGAAATTCTCGGCACCGTCATGGGGGTTGACCACAGCCGCGCCTTCGACGACCCGGAAAAGGGGGCATCGCTGTGGTGCCTGGCGGTGGACCCGCAAGCCCCCCATGCCGGCATCGGCGAAGCGCTGGTGCGGCGCTTGATCGAGCATTTCATCGCCCGCGGCGCCGCCTATCTCGATCTTTCCGTGCTGCACGACAATGCCCAGGCCATCGCCCTTTATGAGAAACTCGGCTTTGAGCGGGTGCCGTTCTTTACCCTGAAAAACAAGAACGCCATCAATGAAAAACTGTTTGCTGGCCCTGCCTTCGATGCCGAGCTCAACCCTTATGCGATGATCATCATCGACGAAGCGCGCCGCCGTGGCATCGCGGTTGAGGTTCTTGACGCCGAGGCGGGCTATTTTCGCCTCAGCTATGGCGGGCGGGCGATCATTTGCCGGGAAAGCCTCACCGAGCTGACCAGCGCCATCGCCATGAGCCGCTGCGCCGACAAGGCGGTGACCCGCCGCATTCTTGGCAAGGCCGGCCTTTTCGTGCCCGCGCAGATCAGCGCAGACCCCACGAGCGATGTTAAAGCCTTTCTCGCCCGCCACGGATCGGTGGTGGTGAAACCGGCCAATGGCGAGCAGGGACGGGGCATCGCCGTCGACCTGCGCGATATCGAGGACATAAAGGCGGCCATCGACCGGGCGCGGCGGGTCGACCCCAGCGTTCTTATCGAGCAGTTCGTCGCTGGCGAGGATTTGCGCATCATCGTCATCGACTTCAAGGTCGTCGCCGCCGCCGTGCGCCGCCCGCCGGTCATCATCGGCGATGGCCGCACCAGCATCCGCCGGCTGATCGAAAAGCAGTCCCGCCGCCGCGCCGCCGCGACCAAGGGCGAATCGCAGATCCCCCTCGACGAGGAAACGGCGCGCTGCCTGGCCCAGGCAGGCTATGGTTTTGACGCGGTGCTGGAAAAGGGGGTGGAGCTGAAGGTGCGCAAGACCGCCAATCTTCATACCGGCGGCACCATCCATGACGTGACCGACCGCCTGCACCCGCATCTGGTGGAGGCCGCGGTCAAGGCGGCGCGGGCCTTGGATATCCTTGTCGTCGGGCTTGACTTCATCGTCCCCGACGCCAGCGCGGCAGACTATGTCATCATCGAGGCCAACGAGCGCCCCGGGCTGGCCAATCACGAGCCCCAGCCGACTGCGGAGCGCTTCATCGACCTCATCTTCCCCCATTCCCTGCCCGCGGAGTTGAAGGGCTAGAGCACGTTCGTCTCAATGAGAGTCGTTGAACGTGGCTCTAGAAGTCTTGATTTGTCGCGTTTTAAAACCTGCAAAACCGCTCACACTTTTTTTTGAAAACGCTCTAAAAGCCGGGCGGCGCAAGAGAACCACGCGGCTCAAGGCGTCGGCCGATAGGGGGCAAGCCCAAGCAAGCTTTCGACCCGGGCGATCCAATCCTTGACATGGGCGTAGGGGTGCAAGGCAAAGCCCCCTTCATCGGCCATGCGGGTATAAGCGACAAGGGCGATATCGGCCAAGGTCAATCCGCCCGCGACGAAAAAGGCGCGTGTCCGAAGATGCGCGTCCATCAGCGCCAGCGCGGCTATTCCTCGTTTGACCCGTTCGGGGTCGCGCGCCGCCCGCCCTTTTCCGAGATATTTCATGTGGAAGCGTAAAGTCGCGATATTGGGCTCGTGGCTGTACTGCTCCCAAAACAGCCACTCGTCCATCTTGGCGGCGTCATAGGGGTCGGCGGGGATGAGGGCAGAGCCCAGCGCCAGGTAGCGCATGATGGCGTTGGACTGGGCGAGGCAGCGGCCGTCGTCGCGCTCGAGGACCGGCACCTGGCCGGCGGGGTTGCGGGCGAGGAAGTCGGCGCTTCGCGTCTCGCCTTTCATGAGGTCGATGCCGACCCATTCATAGGCGAGCCCCAGATAGTCGCAAGTCCATTTGACCTTGAGGCAATTGCCGCTGATGGCGTCGCCGTAAATCTTCATCGCCCTTGCCTCCATTGTGAATTGATCGCATATCCGCTGGCGTAAGCGTAATGTCAATGCAGCGTGGAAAAGCCTTCGTGGAGCAAATCCTCACCCTGTCCTGCGCCGACCGGCCTGGCATCGTCGGCGCCGTGGCGAGCCTGCTCGCCGCGCAGGATTGCAACATCATCGACAGCGCCCAGTTCGGCGACAGCGAAACCGGGCGCTTCTTCATGCGCGTTCATTTCATGTGCTTGAACGAGAAACGCGATATCGCCGATTTACGCCAGGCTTTCGCCAAGATCGCCGACGCTTTCGCCATGGCCTGGCAGATCCGCCGCCTGGCGACGCCGACGCGCACTCTCATTCTCGTCTCGCGCTTCGACCACTGCCTGCATGACCTGCTCTATCGCCGCCATATCGGCGAGCTGAATATCGATATCCGCGCCGTCGTCTCCAACCATGAGGCGGTGCGCGGCCTTGTCAACGGCTATGGCCTTGCCTTCCATCACTGGCCGGTCGAGGCGCAGGACAAGGCGGATCAGGAAGCGCGCCTGCGCGCCCTCATCGATGGGGAGCAGGTGGAGCTCGTCGTCCTCGCCCGCTACATGCAAATCCTCAGCGCCGAATTCTGCGCCGCCTTCCCCGGGCGGATCATCAATATTCACCATTCCTTCCTCCCCAGCTTCAAGGGCGCGCGGCCCTATCAGCAGGCCCATGGCCATGGCGTGAAATTGATTGGCGCGACGGCGCATTTCGTCACCGCCCAGCTCGACGAGGGACCGATCATCGAGCAGGACGTGACCCGCGTCGATCACAGCTTTTCCGTGGCGCAAATGGTGGCCGCCGGGCGCGACGTGGAGCGCTTGGTGCTGTCCCGCGCGGTACGCGCCTTCGCCGAGCGCCGGATCTTGCTGAACGGGCGCAAGACGGTGGTCTTGCGCTGACCTTGGCGATCTGAAATGCTCCACCCTATGGCAACATCTGGACTCGTGGCGCAGCGATGCAACAATATCTCGATCTTTTAGGCAAGACCCGCCGCGAAGGCGTGTTCAAGGCGGACCGCACCGGCACCGGCACCTATGCGCTGTTCGGTCAGCAGATGCGCTTTGACCTGGCGGCCGGCTTTCCTCTGCTGACCACCAAGAAGCTGCATGTAAAATCGATCATCCACGAGCTTTTATGGTTCCTCAAGGGCGAGACCAATATCGGCTATTTGAAGGAAAACGGGGTTTCCATCTGGGATGAGTGGGCGGACGAGGCGGGCGAGCTCGGCCCCGTCTATGGCAAGCAATGGCGGCGCTGGGAAACGGCCGAGGGACGGGTCATCGACCAGATGGACTGGCTGGTGAACGAAATCAAGCGCAACCCGGATTCGCGGCGGCTTATCGTTTCGGCCTGGAATGTCGGCGAGATCGACAAGATGGCGCTGCCGCCCTGCCATTGCCTGTTCCAGTTCCAAGTCGCGCAAGGAACGCTGTCTTGCCAGCTCTACCAGCGTTCGGCGGACGTGTTTCTGGGCGTGCCCTTCAATATCGCGTCCTATGCGCTTTTGACCTTGATGGTCGCGCAAGTGACCGGCCTCAAACCCGGTGCCTTCATCCATGCCTTGGGCGATGTGCATCTTTACGCCAACCATATCAGCCAGGCCGACACTCAGCTAGCGCGTCGCCCGCGCCCCTTGCCAGAGATGCACCTTAACCCCGAGATCCGCTCGCTTTTCGCCTTCAAATATGAAGACTTCGAGCTTCTCGGCTATACCCCCTATCCAGCGATCAAGGCCCCGGTCGCGGTGTAAATCGCGCTGCGTTTGGCGCGCCAGTACTTGGAGTCCAAACCCTAGAAACGCACGCGCCAGCCAAGCTCGATGCCGCCGGTCAAGGGGCTTGCCCCCGGGGTATCGGGCCGGTCGTCCATGAGGCTGGCTTGCACGCGCAGATCGCCAAAGCGCGTCGGTATTTCGGTTTCCAGCTCGGCAATGGCGATTTTTTCCCGATTGAGGCTCACCCCATTGCGGCCGGCGCTGTCACCATTGATGTCGGCGCGGCGGAGTGCGGCGCGAAACAGACGGTTGCGGCTGTCGGTGAGGGTCGCAGTGAGGGAAACAAGCCGCGAATCGCCATCAAGGGAAGCGCCGATCGCCCGCCCCCGGTAGGTGAAGCCGTCGCGATAGATGAAGTTGTTATAGGTCGAGCCAGGCCGCTCGCGCCCGAAAAAGGACCGGTTGGCGAAGGTGTCGGAATATTCCGCGACCAGGCGCACATGGGCGCCGTCATCGCCCACGGGACGGGCAAGGCTGAACCCGCCAAGGACGCTGATCTGGTCGATGACGATATTATCCTCGTCCTCGCCGATGAGCTCGCCATAGACGCTGAAAGTGGTCTTGCCCAACCGGTTGCCATAGCGGAAATCGAGCCCGGCGATTTGATTGCCCGGCTCGTTAAACGTGCCGGTATTGTCGGCATTGCCGAGGCCGACAAGGGCATCGAACCAGGTGCCAACGCCGCACGGCCGGTCCTTGCCGCAAAGCTGCAGGGCACGGTTAAAGCCCAATGACAAGCCCTTGACCGGCTCCAGGCTTAGGCGGATGCCTGCCACGAGCTGATTGGAAAATTCCCGGCGCTCGTCGATAAGGCCGACAAAGGTCTCGAACTGCCAGCCGCCAAGCCAGGACAGCCATTTACTGGCAAAGGGCCGCGGCTCAAGGCGCTTGAAGCCAATTTTGGGAAAGGGCCGGGCATTGGTGGAAAACATCAGGGCGCTGTCCCAGCCCGGCCCCCACCATTGCTCGACCCAGCCGGCGTAGACCACCCAATTGCCCAGGGCTTGCGCGATATAGCTGCGCTCGAATTGGTAATCGTTGCCGCGCTGCTCGCTGCGATAGCCGACGGCAAGGCTGACATAGGTGGTGCTGAAATGCCGCTCGGCGCGCATCGCCACCTCGGCATCGGAGCGCGCGCCATCGCCGAAATCGCGCACCAGCGTTGGCCGGTTGGTCGCCATGACCGAGGTTTCATAGCGCGGCTGGCGAAAGGCCTCCTCGCTTGGCATCAAGGCCTCGATCCTGAGGATCGCCGACCACAAATGCCCCGGCAGGGCGGCGCTTTCCTTGGCCCGCTCGATGCCGGCGGCAATCTGCGCCCAGGGCAGCGGCCAGGCGGTCACCGGCCCCTCGATGACGCCGTAATCAATGAGCAGCTCAAGGTCGGAGCGCAGCCGCCCATCGCCCGGCTCGGCCCATGGCGCGGCGAAAGTCGGCGCCGCCCATGCCAGTCCGAGGACGACGACGGCGAGGTATCGGACAATGATGGCCATATCCTTCTGCTTTGCCCCTCACATGGTGCCGTATCTAGTGCAATAGCGCGCCGGTGCCATGCTGCCTAGTGGTGCGATTCCAACAGATGGTTCCCACCTGTTGGAGAAATCGCACCACAGATTGAATAATCTAGTGGTCCACTTTTCCCAAACGGATGGATTTATCCGTTTGGGGCGGACCACTAGCACGAAGTGGCCGCGAGCCAATCGAAATCCATGAGCCGGGCATGGGCCTTGGCATGGGCGACGGGGTCATCGACATCGACCCAATAAGCCGCGCCGATGTCATGGGCGCGGGCCAGTCCTTGCGCCGCGAGGACGCGCATGCCGCCGCTCAGACTGGCGTCATTATCGCGGGCAAGGCTCGTCTCGATCGCCCCCGAGAGGCTTTCATGGGCGCAAAAAACGCCGCAGTCATAGGCCTGATAGCGGGCCAGCCCCTTGCCGATGGCGGTGATGGCGTCGCCCGCCAGCGCGACGCGGGTGACGTCCTCAAGATCGACGTCCGGGTTGTCTAGCCGACGGTCGATGGCAAGCAAGGTTGCGTATCCTTGACGGGGCGCCGCCAGCACTTGGGCAATAAGCGCCGGCTCGACCACATGATCGCACATCATGAGCAGGAAATGATCGCCTGTCACAAAGGGCGCCGCAGCGAGAACCGAGAGGCCATTGGCTTCCCGCCAGCGGGGGTTGGCCGCAATGTCGAGGCGAAGGCGGCGGCGGGCGGCGACGTCGCGGCCATGAGCCGCCACTTTCTCGCCCTCATGGCCGGTGACGAGGATAAACGCATCGACGCCCGCGCATGCCGCCGTCGCCATCACCCGTTCCAGCAAGCTGAGACCGGCCAAGGCGACGAGGGGCTTTGAGCCCCCTAAGGCTTGCAGGCGGCTGCCGGCGCCAGCGGCAAGGATTACGCCCTGCACCGCTGCGGCTCGACAACGCCCTGAATGAACGCTTCCGTCATGTCACGCGCCGTGTCATCGGTATATTGACGCGGCGGATGCTTGCAGAAATAGGCGCTGGGGCCCTCGACGATGCCGCCCTGGCCGCGGTCGAGCGCCAGCTTGGCGCAGCGGATCATGTCGATGGCGACGCCGGCGGAATTGGGCGAATCCTCGACCGACATCCGCATCTCCAGGTTCATCGGCACGCCGCCGAACAACAGCCCCTCCATGCGGATGAAGGCGACCTTGTTGTCGTTCTGGAACGCCACATAGTCGCTGGGCCCGATATGGATGTCCTCGTTCGCCAGCCGCTCGCCGGCGACCGATTGCACCGCCTCGGTCTTCGAGGTTTTTTTCGAAGCGAGGCGCGAGCGGTCCATCATGTTGAGAAAATCGGTATTGCCGCCGGTGTTGAGCTGATAGGTGCGCTGCAACTTCACCCCCCGGTTCTTGAAGAGGTCGGTGAGCATGCGATGGACGATGGTGGCGCCAAGCTGCGATTTGATGTCATCGCCGATGATGGGCAGGCCGCGGGCCGCGAAACGCGCCGCCCATTCCGGGTTGCTGGCGATGAAAACGGGGATGTTGTTGATGAAGGCAACGCCTGCCTCGAGGGCGCATTCGGCATAGAATTCCGTCGCCGCCTGCGAGCCCACCGGCAGGTAATTGAGCATCACATGCGCCCGCGCCGCCTTGAGCGCCGCGACCACCTCGGCCTTACCAAGGCCAGGGCCCGCGGCCGGCGTGAACCGCCGGTCCTCGGGATGTTGCGCCATATGCGGGGCGACGCCGTCGAGCACCGGGCCCTGCAGCACGATGGCCCCGGTCGCCGGCACTTCATGACAGAACACCGTGGTGCAATTGGGCTTGGCGAAGATGGCCTCGGCCACATCGCGCCCTACCTTGCGGCGGTCGATATCGAAGGCGGCGACCACCTTGATGCCCGACGGCGCATAACCGCCGAGCACGGCATGCATGAGCCCGATCGGCCGCGTCGCCGACGGGTGGCTGTAATGCGCCAGGCCCTGGACCAGGGAGCTCGCGCAGTTGCCAACCCCGACGATGGCGATATTGATGCTGTTCTTGGCCACGTTCTTCTCTTCTCCAGTTGCTTGCAAAAAATCCCGCGCCGCCGTTCCGGCTAGATTAGCTCTCCATGCTCACGATGAGCATTGTTGCTTATCAATGACAGTGTTTTTTTCGACGGCGCGAAATAAGCGCTGAGACGAAAATTCCTGGCGATAACGGGGCTTAGGCCACTCAAAAACTCCCGCGTGCGCAAGATGAAGCGCCATTGCGCGACAAAAAAGGTGAGGGCCGAATAAAAGGCCAGCAGCCAGAGCCCGGCCGTCCAAGCGCCGGCAAGGCCGAAAGGCAAGAGCGCCCAGATGAAGGTGTTGCGCCGTCCGGCGATGAGCCGGATGGCCCGCTCGAAAGCCCCCGCATCATCCAACTGCCGCCCCGTCATGCGGCGGAAGAACTCGCCCTGCACCACCTCGGCCCAGGCAAAGAGCACCACCAGCAAGGCAAGGCCATAAACCCCCCGCCCGCCAGGTCCTGCCGCCAGCGCGAAAGCAAGGGCGAAATACCATGAATATTCGACGATCTTATCAAGAACATGCTCCAACTCGCCCATGCGCGAGGTGGCCATCTTGACGCGCGCCAGCTTGCCATCGACTCCGTCCAGGGGGCCGATGAGCAAGGCCCCCAGCGTTGCCGCGAGCAATTGGCCAGAGGCGAATAAATACGTGACGAAAAATCCCAAAAGCCCTGTGATGAGCGTGATTTGGTTAGGCGTTGCGGAGGTAGGCAAAAGGCAGCGGGTGAGAAAATCCTCGATCGGAGGGTGGAAGAAGCGCGCCGGCCAATCAAGGCAGCCCTTTTGCGCCATCGCCAGGAGTTTTTCCGTGCCCCTGGCCGCGCTTGCCATATCGGACACCCGATGCCAAAGCAGCGGCACCGCGCGGCGGTGATTGGGGATATAAAGCGGCAGGCTTGTCGGATCGAGGATCTGCCCATTTTTTTCGCCAAGCGCGCTGGCCAACAGCCCGGGCACGAGGGCGCCTTTGCCGGCTTGGCTGGCGCTCGCGGCGACAAGCGCGCCCGGCAGCTTCGCCACCCCGGCGAAATCGATTCGCCGCCCTTCCTGCGCAACGCGGCGCGCGCCGTGCTCTGGGGCGATTTGGCCCTTGGGGGCAAAAGCGGCAAGCACCGTGGCCGCCTGCGCTTGCCACACGGCATCCAGGAGGCGGTCATCGAGCAAAACCGGCCCATCGATCAACAGCACCGCTTCGCCAGCGGGCAAAACCGCCGCGAGGTCCATGGTGGACCTGAGGACGCGCAGCTGCACCGGACCCATGCGCGTCTTGGCAAGGCTGGCTTCGACATCCACTGCGAAATCAGCCGCCAGGATCAAAACCTTGGCGATGCCCAGCCGCTTAACCTGGCGCAACTGGCGCTCAAGGATGGTAAGGCCGCCGCTGCGCAATAAAGCAGCGGGGCGCGCGAGGTCATCGGCGCGCGCTTCATCGACAACGATCAGGGCCGTTTCCGCCATGTCATCCGGTCGCTTTCGTCTTCGTTGCGTCTTCGGCAAGGACAAGACTTTTCCTAGCCGTCCAATTGTGGCGTAAACGTGACCCACAAGCGCGACCCACGCCGCCGGGCAAGCATTGCGTTGCTTTTCCGCTGGCCGGTGCGTATAGGACACAAAAGGCTTTGCATTCTTCCATGATATGACCCCCCAAGCGCATTTAAGCAGCCGGCCCCTGGAAATCGAGGAATGGAGCAACCGCCGGCTGCTCCACCCCGCCGCCGCCGCCCTTGTTCCCTTGCTTGCCCGCTGGCGCGTCTCGCCCAACGCGGTTTCGCTGTTAGGGCTTGCATCCGCGCTCCTTGCGGCGCTGGCCTATGCGCGGGGCAATAGCTGGGGCTGGGCCCTCCTGGGCCTGGCGGCGATGATCGCCTGGCATATCCTCGATGGCGCCGATGGCAAGCTTGCCCGCCTCATCGGCCGGGCAAGCGCTTTTGGCCGCCTTGTCGACGGAGTGTGCGACCATCTTGCCTTTGCCGCCATTTACATCGCCCTGTCGCTGGCCGCGATTCGCTTCAACCATACCGGGAGCATGATTTGGCTGCTTGTCCTGGCGGCGGGCATTGCCCACGCCTTCCAGGCCGCCGCCCTCGAAGACCGGCGGCAAGCCTATGTCCGCCATAAAGCCGGCCGTATCGCTGGCGACAAAGCCGCGGAACGCCATCTGGTGGCCGCGCCATGGCGCTCGCTGCTACGGCTTTATGATGCAGCGCAAAACCTCGTCGCGCCACGCCAGCATGCGACCGAAGCGGCCCTGGAAGCAGCGCGGCAAAAGAGCGCGGCGTCCTGGGATGCGGCGCTTGCCGTCTATCAAGACGCCGCCCGCCGGTGGATCGCCCGCTGGTCGCTTTTGAGCGCCAACCAGCGCACGCTGGCGATTTTTATCTTCGTTGTCATGGGCTGGCCCGCCGGCTATTTCTGGTTCGAGCTTATCGTCCTTTCCGCCTACATGGCTTGGCTCATCGCCCGCGAGCCGCACCACGACAGGGCAAGCGCCGCCGCCATCGCCGCAGCGCGCGACGGCTAAAGCGCGTTCATCGTCAAAAGGTCGTAGGTGGCCACCGTCTCGTCATGCTGGTTGGTGAGTTCCACCGCCCAGCGGACCTCGCCATAGTCCTCGTTGCGCTTGGTCTTGGCCTTGACCGTGAGGGCGACCTCGATGGCATCGCCCGGCGACACCGGCTTTAAGAACCGCAGATTGTCCAGCCCGTAATTGGCGAGCACCGGGCCCGGCGCCGGGTCGACGAAGAGGCCGGCGGCAAAGGACAGGAGCAAATAGCCATGGGCCACCCGGCCGGGGAAAAAGGGATTGGCCTTGGCCGCCGCCTCATCCATGTGGGCATAGAACTTATCGCCGGTGAAATGGGCGAAGTGCTCGATATCCTCAAGGCTTATGGTCCGCGCCGCGGTCTTGAGCGTGGCCCCGACCATCAGGTCGCCAAAAGGCTGGCGAAAGGGATGCACGGCGCTTGCCGGGCGCGGCGCGCCGGGAAGCCAGCTTTGGACGATGGCGGCAAGGGCGCGCGGGCTGCCTTGCAAGGCGGTGCGCTGCATATAGTGCTTCACCCCGCGGATGCCGCCCATTTCCTCGCCGCCGCCCGCCCGTCCCGGCCCGCCATGGACCAGCATCGGCAGGGGCGCGCCATGGCCGGTGGATTCGCCCGTGCAATCGCGGTCGATGATGACCATCCGGCCATGAAAGGCGCCGGCCCCCAGCACCAGTCGGGTCGCTGCATCCGTATCGTGAGTGAACAGGGACAAGGCCAGCGAGCCCTTGCCGTGGTTGGCCAAAGCCACCGCCTCGTCAAGGTCGTTGTAAGGCATGAGGGTGGCGACGGGCCCGAAAGCCTCCACCTCGTGGACCGCGTCGCTTTTCCAGGGCGTGTCCGTGCGCAGCAGGATGGGGGCGATGAAGGCGCCGCGGCCCGCGTCGGCGCCCCGGGGGCTGACGCTCTCCGGGTCGCCATGGACACGGCAGGCGGCACCCTCGAGCACCGCGAGCTTGGCCCGCACGTCCGCACGCTGGGCAAGGCCGGCAAGAGCGCCCATGGTCACCCCTTCAAGGCGCGGGTCGCCGATGACGACCTCGTCGAGGCGCTCGATAAGGGCCTGTTGCGCGGCGTCGATATAAGCCGCCGGCACCAGGGCGCGACGGATGGCGGTGCACTTCTGCCCTGCCTTGGAGGTCATTTCCTTTGCCACCTCGGCGATGAAGAGGGCGAATTCCGGCGTCCCCGGCGCCGCCTCCGGCCCCAGGATGGAGGCGTTGAGGGAATCCCGCTCGGCGATGAAGCGAACCGCGTTGCGCGCCATCACCGGATGCATCTGGAGCTTGACGGCGGTCGCCGCCGAACCTGTGAAGGAGACGATGTCCTGGCAGGTCAGATGGTCGAGCAAGTCCCCCGGCGCGCCCAGAATGAGCTGCAGCGCGCCTTGGGGCAGGATATCGGCCTCGATCAGGATGCGGAAGGCGGCCGCCGCGAGATAAGCGGTGGGCGAGGCGGGCTTGACGATGGCGGGAACCCCGGCAAGGAGTGATGGCGCCAGCTTTTCCAGCATGCCCCAAACGGGAAAGTTGAAGGCGTTGATATGCACCGCGACCCCTTGCAAGGGGGTGAACACATGCTGGCCGATGAAGCTGCCGCGCTTGGACAAGGGCTCAGGGGCGCCATCGATCAACAGCCGCGCATCGGGAAGCTCGCGCCGGCCCTTGGAGGCATAGGTGAAAAGCGTGCCCGCGCCGCCGTCGATATCGATCCAGCTATCAGCCTGGGTGGCGCCGGTGGCGTAGGAAAGCTCGTAAAGCTCTTGCTTGCGCGCCATGACGGCCTGGGCAAGGGCTTTGAGCATCCGCGCCCGGTCGTGGAAGCTGTATTTTTGCAAGGCCGGCGCGCCGACCGCGCGGGCATGCGCCGCCATGGCGGCGAAATCGAGGCCCCCGCTGCCGATTTCGGCCACCACCTCGCCGGTGACGGCGGAGGGAAGCGCCGCGAGGCCTGCTTGTCCCGCCACCCATTTATCGAGAGCGTAATTGCAAAGTCGCGCTGTCTTCATTTTGGCGTTCCGTTTTAAAAAATGGGCTTAGCGGCCGGTGAAATGGGGTGGGCGCTTTGCCATGAAGGCGGCAACGCCTTCCCGATAATCCGCGCTTTGCCCGAGGGCGCGCTGGCCGTCGCGCTCACGGTCGAGCTGGGCGTCAAGGCTCGCCCCCCAGGACGCGCGGAGGGCCTGCTTGGTCGCGGCCAGGCCCTTGGTCGGGGCAGCGGCGAACTGGGCGATGAGAGCCTCGACCTCGCTTTCCAAGGCCTCGTCCGGCACCGCTTTCCAGATGAGCCCCCAGGCCGCCGCCTCGTCGGCCGACAGGGGTGCACCGGTCAAGGCCAGGCCCAGCGCCCGCGCCCCGCCGACCAGGCGCGGCAAGAACCAGGTGCCCCCCGAATCGGGCATCAGTCCCAGTCTGGCGAAGGACTGGATGAACTTGGCGCTTTTGGCGGCGATCACGATGTCGCAAGCAAGGGCGATGTTGGCGCCCGCCCCCGCCGCCACCCCGCCGACCGCGCACACCACCGGCATGGGCAAGGCGATGAGCCGGCGAATGAGGGGGTTGTAGCGCATCTCCAGCGACTCACCCAGATCGACCCCCACGCCATCCGGGGCGACTGTGCGGTCAGCGAGGTCCTGGCCGGCGCAAAAGCCGCGCCCGGCGCCCGTCACGAGCAGCACCCGCACATCCTTCGCCGCTTCCACCCTGCCAAGGGCGTCGGCGACTTCCGCATGCATTTCAGCGGTGAAGCTGTTGAGCCGCTCGGGCCGGTTGAGGGTGAGCCGCGCGATACCGCCGGACAGCGTGAATAAAATCGTTTGATAGGCCAAGGCCCTTCCCCTTCCCGCAGCCGCAAGCAATACTTCAGGCGATGGTTCAGGAATAAAAGGCTAACCGGTCGGTCGGTTTATTGGCAAGGCGCTTATGAAAGGCTATGAGCCACGCGGAGCACGGGTGAAGGAGAGGATGGGGCAATGACGCAAGAGCGCGAGTTGGCCTGGCGGGTGGCGCAAACCATGTTGGCGCGCGAAGGCACCGGCCCTTCCTGGGGGCTCAGCATCGAGGAAGCGGGCGCCGGCCATGCCCGGGTGCGCATGACGGTGCGGCCCGACATGCTGAACGGCCATGGCATCGTTCACGGCGGCATGGTCTTCGCCCTGGCTGACACCGCTTTTGCCTATGCCTGCAATTCGCGCAACATGGCCAGCGTCGCGGCGCAAGCCTCCATCGTCTTTTTGGGCCCGGCCAAGGCGGGCGAGACGCTTGTCGCCGAGGCCAGGGAACAGGCCAGCATGGGACGCTCCGGGGTTTACACCGTCGCCGTGCGCACCGCCGACGGCCGGCCGGTCGCCGAGTTTCAAGGCCTTGCCCGCACCCTCGGCAAGGCGGTCATCGAAGAGGAAGCGGGAAAGGCGCAGCCATGACCGAGGCTTTTGTCTGCGACGGGGTGCGCACCCCCATCGGCCGCTATGGCGGCGCCCTCGCCTCAGTGCGCGCCGACGATCTGGCGGCGCTCCCCATGCTGGCCTTGCAACAGCGCAACCCGCAGGTCGACTGGAGCGCCGTCGACGACGTCATCCTGGGCTGCGCCAACCAGGCGGGCGAGGACAACCGCAATGTGGCGCGCATGGCGGCGCTGCTCGCCGGGCTTGGCGAGGGCGTTCCCGGCGTCACCGTCAATCGTTTGTGCGGCTCGGGGCTCGACGCCGTCGCCATGGCGGCGCGGGCGATCAAGACCGGCGAGGCCGACCTCGTCATCGCCGGCGGGGTCGAAAGCATGAGCCGCGCCCCCTTCGTCATGGCAAAAGCCGAAAGCGCCTTTTCCCGCGCCGCCGAGGTCCATGACACCACCATCGGCTGGCGCTTTATCAATCCGCTTCTCAAAGCCCGCCATGGCATTGAATCGATGCCCGAGACGGCGGAAAACGTCGCCGCGGAATTTGCCATCGGCCGCGCCGACCAGGACGCCTTCGCCCTGCGCAGCCAGGAGCGCGCGGCGCGGGCGCAAGAAGAGGGCCGGCTGGCCGCCGAAATCGTCCCCGTCACCATCCCCCAGCGCAAAGGCCCGCCGCTCATCGTCGAACGCGACGAACATCCCCGCGCCACCTCGCTCGAGGCCTTGGCCAAACTCAAGCCGATTACCCGCCCCGGCGGCACCGTCACCGCCGGCAACGCCTCGGGGGTGAACGACGGCGCGGCGGCGCTCATCCTGGCCTCGGCGCGTGCTGTCGAGCGCCATGGCCTTAGCCCCCGCGCCCGCGTCCTTGGCGCCGCCACCGCCGGCGTGCCGCCGCGAATCATGGGGATCGGCCCCGCGCCGGCGAGCGAAAAATTATTGTCCCGGCTTGGCCTTGGCGTCGCCGACATGGACGTCATCGAGCTTAACGAGGCCTTCGCCGCCCAGGCGCTGGCGGTCACCCGCCGGCTCGGCCTTGCCGACGATGCCCCGCAGGTCAATCCCAATGGCGGCGCCATCGCCCTTGGCCATCCTTTGGGCATGTCCGGCGCCCGGCTGGTCCTTAGCGCCTGCGAGGAGCTGACGCGCCGCGGCGCACGGCTTGCCCTTGCCACCATGTGCATCGGCGTCGGCCAAGGCATCGCCCTGGTGCTGGAGCGGGTTGACGCCTAAGCCGCGGCCATCGCTATCGGGCCCAAGATTCTTTTCATCAATCTGAGGATTTGCATAAGCCTGCCACGCCATCACGCAGGCTTGACAGCCCATCAAGGGTTTTGCGCGAATTGATTGACCGTCCGGTCGGTCTATTATAAGCTTGAAGCAATCGGCAGCGAAGAGACAAGCCCCATGTACACCACGCAATTGCAAAAATCGGATGCCAAGGAGGAGGCCGCGCGCGCCGCCGAGCCCGCCGATCTTGTCGCGGCCTTCGAAGCGCGGGTGGCCGCCGACGATTTCATCGAGCCCAAGGACTGGATGCCGGAGGCCTATCGCCGCACCCTGGTCCGGCAAATCTCCCAGCACGCCCATTCCGAGATCGTCGGCATGCTGCCGGAAGGCAACTGGATCACCCGGGCGCCGACGCTGCGGCGCAAGGCGGTGCTCTTGGCCAAGGTCCAGGACGAAGGCGGCCACGGGCTCTATCTCTATGCGGCGGCGGAGACCCTCGGCGTGTCGCGGGAAGAGATGATCGATGCTTTGCACACGGGCAAGGCGAAATACTCCACCATCTTCAACTACCCGACTCTGAGCTGGGCCGATATCGGCGCCATCGGCTGGCTGGTGGACGGCGCGGCGATCATGAACCAGGTTCCCTTGCAGCGCACCTCCTATGGGCCCTATGCCCGCGCCATGGTGCGGATTTGCAAGGAGGAAAGCTTCCATCAGCGCCAGGGCTATGAAATCATGATGGTGCTGGCGCAAGGGACGCCGGCGCAGCGGCGCATGGCCGAGGATGCCTTGAACCGCTGGTGGTGGCCGTCGCTGATGATGTTCGGGCCGCCCGACGAGCAGTCGCCCAACACCGCCCAATCCTTGCGCTGGCGCATCAAGCGCGAGACCAATGACGAGCTGCGCCAGAAATTCGTCGACGTCACCGTTCCCCAGGCCGAGGCCATCGGCCTTCGCGTTCCCGACCCCGACCTTAAATGGAACGAGGCGCGCGGCCATTATGATTTCGGCGCCATCGACTGGGCGGAGTTTCACGCCGTGGTGCGCGGCCAGGGCCCGGTCGCCAGGGAGCGGATGACGGCCCGCGTCAAGGCCTGGGAAGAGGGCGCCTGGGTGCGCGCGGCGGCGGCCGCCCACGCCGCCAGGAAAAAAGCCGCCAGCCACGCGGCATGAGATGGAAAGGATGACCCCTATGTCGAGCGACTGGCCACTTTGGGAGGTCTTTATCCGCACCCGCCATGGCCTGGCCCACAAGCATGTGGGAAGCGTCCATGCCCCCGATGCCGAGATGGCGGTGAAGCACGCCCGCGACACCTACACCCGGCGCCTTGAAGGGATAAGTTTGTGGGTGGTCCCCTCGGCGGCGATCACCGCTTCCGACCCCGGCGCGGCGGATGCCCTGTTCGCCCCGGCCGAGGACAAGGTCTATCGCCACCCGACCTTCTATTCCATCCCCGACCACATCAAGCATATCTGAGGCCGTGATGGACGCGCACGGCATGGCAGAGAACGGCAAGGAGGCCACGGCAAGGCTGGTCGATTATGCTCTGCGCCTGGGCGATGACAGCCTCGTCCTCGGCCAGCGGTTGTCCGAATGGTGCGGCCATGCCCCCACCATCGAGGTCGATCTTTCGCTCGCCAACGTCGCCCTCGACCTCATTGGCCAGGCGATGCTCTTCCTGGGCCATGCCGGCGAGGTGGAGGGCGCCGGCCGCGACGCCGACCGCCTCGCCTTCCATCGCGACGCCCTTGATTTCAGGAACTGCCTTCTCGTCGAGCAGCCCAATGGCGATTTCGCCCAGACCATCGCCCGCCAGTTCCTGTTCTCCACCTGGCAGCAGCTTTGCTTCGAGCGCTTGAGCCTGTCGACCGATCCGAGCCTTGCCGCGATCGCGGAAAAAGCGCTGAAGGAAGTGCGCTATCACGCCCAGCTTGCCGCCGATTGGGTCGTCCGCTTAGGCGACGGCACCGATGAATCGCGCCGCCGCATGACGCAGGGGCTCGATTGGACCTGGCGTTTCGTGGAGGAGCTTTTCCACATGGATGGCGTCGAGACCGCCCTTGCCGCCGACGGCATCGCGGTCGACAAGGCCGAGTTGCGCTCGCCGTTCGACGCCCAGATAAAAAGCGTGCTGGGCGAGGCCGGCCTTCCCCTCCCCGCACCGCACCGCGCCCTATTGGGCGGACGCAAAGGGCATCATTCCGAGCATCTCGGCCATCTCCTTGCCGAAATGCAGTTCCTCCAGCGCGCCTATCCTGGCGCCACCTGGTGACGGCGGTGGCGACCCCATTGGAAAGCGATGCGGTCACCGCCAGGGTGATGCAAGCCCTGGAGCAGGTGCGCGACCCGGAAATCCCCGTCGTCTCGGTGGTGGAGCTGGGCATTGTGCGCGCCGTCGACCCTCTCCAGGCGACGGTCAAAATCACCCCCACCTATACCGGCTGCCCGGCAACGCAAGTCATCGCCCACGCCGTGCGCCAAGCCCTCGATGACGCGGGTTTCACGGGCTTCAAGGTCGTCACCGTTTTATCGCCGCCGTGGACCACCGATTGGATCAGCGAGGCGGGGCGGGAAAAGCTGCGCGCCTATGGCATCGCCCCGCCATCGCAAGGCGCCTCGGGCTCCGCCTTGGGCGACGCCGAGCCACCGCGCTGCCCCCGCTGCGGCTCGCTCCAAACCGAGGAAATCAGCCGCTTCGGCTCGACCCCGTGCAAGGCGCTATGGCGCTGCCTGGCCTGCGCCGAGCCCTTCGACCGCTTCAAATGCCATTGAGAGCCCTGTTCGCGCCGTCATTGGAGAGCCGCCCATGTCCGCACGTTTTCATCCCTTGACGCTGGCCGCGGTCGAGCGGGAAACGGCGAGCGCGGTCTCGCTGCGCTTTGCCGTGCCCGATGAATTAAAGCCCCTGTTCGCCTTCAAGCCGGGCCAGCATGTGACCTTGCGCGCCACCGTCGAAGGCAAGGAAGTGCGGCGCAATTACTCGCTCTGCGCCGCGCCGGACGAAGGCGTCCTTAAGGTCACGGTGAAGCAGATCCCGGGCGGCGTGTTCTCGGGCTGGGCCAACACCGCCCTTGAAGCCGGCGCCTCGATCGACGTCATGCCACCCCATGGCAGCTTCACCTGGGCCTTCCAGCGGAATGCCGCGCGCCATTATGTGGCCTTTGCCGGCGGCTCAGGGATAACGCCCATCTTCTCGCTTCTCAAAACCGCCCTGCGGGAGGAGCCGGACAGCCGCTTCACCCTCGTCTACGGCAACCGCAGCGCGGACGACATCATTTTTCTCGAAGCCCTGGCGGCGTTGAAGAACCGCCATATGGCTCGGCTTGAGGTCGTTCACGTGCTTTCCGAGGAAGAGCAGGACATCCCCTTGCTCCATGGCCTCCTCGACCGCGGCAAATGCGATGAAATCCTCGACACTCTTGTCGCGCCCGACACGGTCGATGCCTTTTTCATCTGTGGCCCCGGCCTGATGATGGAGGCGGTCGAAGGCGCGCTTCTCGCCCGCGATGTGCCGCGCCAGCATATCCTTATCGAGCGTTTCACCGTCGGCCGGCCTTCGGCGGCGCAAACGGCAGATGCGGCGCGGCTGCAAGAAACCGCGGCGGGCAGAACCCTGATGATCAGCCTCGATGGCCGGCGCCGCAAGGTCGCTTTCGATGCCAGGCTGGGCAACATCCTCGACAGCGCCCACGCCGCCGGCATGGCCGTTCCCTATGCCTGCAAGGCGGGGGTTTGCGCCACCTGCCGGGCGCGCCTTACCTCCGGCAAGGTGGACATGAAGGCGTGCTACGGCCTAACCCAAGACGAGGTGGCGGCGGGCTATGTCCTCACCTGTCAGGCAGTTCCGCTCACCGACGACGTGGCGCTCGACTATGACGGCTAAGTTTCAGCCGGTACCAGCCCCTTGACGCCCTTGCGCATGAGGCCCGCCACCATGTCGGCAAGGCTTTCGGCGCTGACCGCGCCTTCCGGGTCGAACCAGGTGTGGGTCCAGTTGATCATGCCGAAGAACAGCATCGCCGCCGCCTTGCGCCGCGACGCCGGGAGAGTGGGATCGATCTCCTCAAGCAGGCCCTCCACCATGGCGATGAGCCGGCGTTGCTTGGCGACGATTTCACGCCGCCGCGCCGGCGGCAGACAATCAAGATCGTTGACCAGAACCTTGTGCCGCGCCGCCGCGCCCACATAAAGCCGCATCAAGGCGTGGGCAAGGGCGTCCAGCTTGGCTTGCGCGGGCCTCCTTGCCTTGGCGATCCCTTCCGCGGCGCCCAAAAGGGCATCGATGTGCGAGGCCATGACCGCATAGAGGATGTCCTCCTTGCTGGCGTAATAATGATAGATGAGGGATTTCGACGCCTGGCACGCCGTCGCCAGCGCGGCGACGGAAGCGCCCAGAAAGCCACGCTGGGCGAAAAGCGTCGCCGCCGTCTCGACGATCGCTTCCCGCCGCGCGGCATAGTCGGCCGCCTGGGTGCGCGCCATCGTCCTTTCTCCTCCTCGGTCTCACCCCCGCTCGTCAGTGCGGCGAAAAGGGGGCCTGCGTCAACCTTGGCGTCGCGCCGGGCCGGCGCTTGATATTGCGCTCGATCAATGCGCTACGCCGCCTTGCGGGTCAATCATGCCATTTCAATCGGTGCTCGTTAACGTGGTGTCGCGGGGCCAGAGCGGTGATGAGCGATGCATGAAATGGCGTTATGCAGCGCGCTCCTGCGGCTCATCGAGGAGGTTCACGATGAGGAGCCGTTCGCCCATGTGCGGCGCATCGACGTGGCGCTGGGCGCCTTGTCCCATGTCGCGCCAGAGGCCTTGCGCTTCTGCTTCGCTGCGGCAAGCCGCGGCACGCGGGCCGAGGGCGCGGTCCTCCATGTCCTTGAACGGGAAAGCGAGGCCTTGTGCCTTGATTGCAATGCCATGACCCGCGTGCGCCGGCCTGGCCAGGCCTGCGGCCAATGCCAGGGTCATCGGCTCATCCTCGGGCGCGGCGATGAAATGCGGCTTGAAAGCATGGAGGTTTGCTGATGTGCGGGACATGCGGCTGTGACGCCAAGACGTCCCTTGCGAACGAAGACGCGCATCGCCATATCACGGTCGAGCGCGATCTTCTGCACCACAACAATGCCCACGCCGCCGCCAACCGGCGCGCCTTCGCGGCGGCGGATCTGCTGGCCATCAACCTGATGTCGGGGCCGGGCGCCGGCAAGACCAGCCTTCTTGAAGCGACCTTCCCCCGCCTCCCGGCGCGGCTTGCCGCCGCCGTCATCGTTGGCGATCAGCACACCGAGAACGATGCCGCGCGTCTACGCGCTCGAGGGGTGGCGGCGGCGCAGATCAATACCGGCAAGCTATGCCATCTCGACGCCCATATGGTGGGCCATGCCCTTGATGATCTTGCCCCCCTTGAGGGCGGCCTTCTTTTCATCGAAAATGTCGGCAATCTCGTTTGCCCCGCCGCTTTCGACCTTGGCGAAAATTTTCGCGTGGTCCTTGCCGCGGTGACCGAGGGCGAGGACAAGCCCTTGAAATACCCGTATATGTTCGCGGGCGCCGACCTCATGCTCATCACCAAATGCGACCTGTTGCCCCATCTTGAGTGCTCCCTTGCGCGCCTTGCCGAGAACGCCCGGAAGATCAATGGACAAATCCATGCGATCGCGCTGTCCGCCCGCACTGGCGAGGGGATGGACGCCTGGCTCGCCTGGCTCATGGCGGCGCGTCAAGAGCTTCGGGCGGCCCCTTAGCCCCATGGCAAGCCTGGCGCAATATTCCCCCCATCCGGCCCGCGTCAGGGTGCGCCTCAAGGGCCAGGTGCAAGGCGTTGGCTTTCGCCCCTTTCTTTGGTCGCTGGCGCGGCTTCATCACATCAGCGGCTGGGTGAAGAATGACGGCGAAGGGGTGCTGATGGAAGCGGAAGGAGGCGCGCTGGGTGCGTTCCTTGCCGCCATCACGGCGCGCCCGCCACCCCTTGCCCGCATCGATGCCATGGCGCTGGAGCGGCATCTGCCAGCGCGCGGCGGCAACGGCTTCCATATCCTGCCGAGCGGGAAAAGCGCCCGGCGCGCCACCATGATCGGCGCCGACACCGGCGTCTGCGCCGATTGCCTTGGCGAGTTGTTCGACCCCCAAGACCGGCGCCATCTGCATCCCTTCATCAACTGCACCCATTGCGGACCCCGCTATACCATTACCCGCGCCCTCCCCTATGATCGGGCATCGACGGCGATGGCGGATTTTGCCATGTGCCCGGCGTGCGAAAAGGACTATGCCGACCCGGCAAGCCGGCGCTTCCATGCCCAACCCATCGCCTGCCCCGCCTGCGGGCCGCGCTTGTCGATGGCGCCCCATGAAATGGCGCGGCGCCTTGCCGCTGGCGAAATCCTGGCGATCAAGGGCTTGGGCGGCTTTCACCTGGCCTGCGACGCGACCAACGGGGCAGCGGTGGCGCGGCTGCGCGCGCGCAAGCAGCGCGACGGCAAACCCTTCGCCGTCATGGTCGCCAATATCGCCTCGGCCTGGCGTTACGCTTTCCTTACGCGCGGCGAGGAACGCCTTTTGCAGTCGGCCGAGCGGCCCATCCTGTTGTGCCGCCGCCGCGCCCGTGCCGGCCTTGCCAAGGGCGTGTGCGAAGGCCTTGCCACCATCGGCCTCATGCTGCCTTACACCCCTCTCCATTACCTGATCTTCCACGCCGCCGCCGGGGCGCCTCAAGGAGGGGCGTGGCGCCACGCGCCCCTCGACCTGGCCTTGGTGATGACCAGCGCCAACCCGGGCGGCGAGCCCTTGGTCATCGATAACGAGGAAGCGCGGCGGCGGCTGGCCGGCATAGCCGACGCCATTGTCGACCATGACCGGGCCATCCTCTTGCGTTGCGACGACACGGTGATGCGCCTTGCTGGCAAAAGCCCCATCGTTCTGCGCCGCGCCCGCGGGCTTGCCCCCCGCGCCATCAAGCTTGCCCACGCCGTCCCCCCGGTCCTTGCCGTTGGCGGTTTCCTGAAAGCGACGATTTGCGTCACCCGCGACGATGAAGCCTTTTTATCGCCCCATATCGGCGACTTGGACAACACCGCGACCATCGCTGCGTTCCGCGACAGCGTGCGCGGCATGCTGGATTTCCTGGGCGTTGCCCCGCAGGCAGTGGCGCGCGACCTGCACCCCGACTTTCCCTCAAGCCGCTTTGCCGAAACCTTGGGCCTGCCCGTCCTTGCCGTCCAGCACCACCATGCCCATATCGCCGCGCTCGCCGCCGAATATCGCCTTGACGGCCCGCTTATCGGCCTTGCCCTCGACGGCTTCGGCCTTGGCGCCGACGGCGCCGCCGCCTGGGGCGGCGAATTGCTGCGCCTCGACGGCGCGGCGATGCGCCGGCTGGGCCATCTTTTCCCCCTTCCCCAGCCCGGCGGCGACAAGGCGGCGCGCGCGCCCTGGCGGATGGCGGCGGCGGCGCTCCACGCCCTACGCCGGACGGCGGAGATCACGGCGCGGTTTAAAGGTTACGGCGATGCCGCCCTCATCACCGCCATGCTCGAGCGCGGCGTCAACACCCCCCAAACCTCGTCCTGCGGCCGCTTGTTCGATGCCGCCTGCGGGCTTTTGGGGGTGGCCCCGCTCGCCCGCTATGAAGGCGAAGCGGCGATGCGGCTCGAAGCCCTGGTGCGGCGGCCCCGGGTGCTGGCAGGCGGCTGGCGCATCAGTGACGGCGTCCTTGACTTGCGGCCGCTGCTCGCCGCCCTCATCGACTGCGGCCCGCGCGCGGGGGCCGAGCTTTTCCATGGCACCCTGGCCGCCGCCCTCGTCGATTGGGCGGCGCCGGCGGTCAAGGCCGTTGGCGGCGCCCGGATCCTGCTTTCCGGCGGCTGTCTTGCCAACGGCGTGCTTGGCCGCGCCCTTGCGAGCGGGTTCAAGGCGCGTGGCATCGCCGCGCTGTTGCCGCGCCAGGCGCCGCCCAATGACGGCGGCCTCAGCCTCGGGCAGGCCTGGGTCTGCGCCCAGCATTGGCAAGCGGAGGGCACGCCATGTGCCTAGCCCTGCCCGCTCGTATTCTTAGCACAGACGGGACCAGCGCCACTGCCGAGATCGACGGCGTGCGCATCGCGCTGAGCCTTGCCCTTCTCAATGAGGTGACGGTGGGCGACTATGTCATCGTTCATGTGGGCTTTGCCCTATCGAAGCTCGACCAGAAGGAGGCCGAGCGCATGCTCCAGCTTCTGCGTGAGGCAGCGTTATGAAGTATATCGAGGAATTCCGCGCGCCGCAGCATGCCCGGCGGCTGATCGACGCCATTGCCGCTGAGGCGACCGGCAACGCCTATCGTCTGATGGAATTTTGCGGCGGGCATACCCATGCCCTGTGCCGCCATGGCCTTGCGGCGGTGCTGCCCGCCAATCTGCGCATGATCCATGGCCCGGGCTGTCCGGTCTGCGTTCTGCCCATCGGCCGCCTCGATGGCGCGATCGCCATCGCCGGCATGGAAAACGCCATTTTATGCAGCTATGGCGACATGCTGCGGGTGCCGGCCTCGCACGGCATGACCCTTCTTAAAGCCAAGGCGCAAGGCGGCGATGTGCGGCTCGTCTATTCAGCGCTGCAAGCGGTCGAGATCGCCGCCCATAACCCTGCCAGAGAGGTGGTCTTTTTCGCCATCGGCTTTGAAACGACGACCCCGCCCACCGCCGTCGCCATCATCGAGGCGAGGCGCCACGGCTTGAGGAATTTCTTCGTCTATTGCAACCATGTCCTCACCCCCGCCGCCATCCACGCCATCATGGCGCACGAAGGGCAGGAGCAAGCGCCGCGCATCGACGGTTTTGTCGGGCCCGGCCATGTCAGCGCCGTCATCGGCGCCGAGGCCTATGCCGGCATCGCCCGGCGCTATCGCCGGCCGATCGCCATCGCCGGCTTCGAGCCGGTGGATATGCTGATCGCCATCCACGACCTGGTGCGCCAGGTCAACCGCGGCACGGCGCTGGTCAACAACCTTTACGCCCGCGCGGTGCACCCCCATGGCAACGGCAAGGCGCAGGCGTTGATGGCCGATGTCTTTGCTTTGCGCGACAGCTTTGCCTGGCGCGGCCTGGGCGAGATCGCGAAAAGCGCCTTGCGCCTTTCCCCCCGCTATCACGCCCATGACGCGGAGCTGCACTTCGACCTTCCCCGCACACAGGCAGCGGACCACAAGGCCTGCGCCTGCGGTGATATCCTGCGCGGCGCCAAAGAGCCGGCCGACTGTGCCGTCTTTGCCCGCGCCTGCACGCCGGAAAGCCCGCTTGGCGCCTGCATGGTCTCGTCCGAGGGGGCGTGCGCCGCCCATTACCGTTACCAGCGCGGCAAGGCCATGGAGGAGCGCGGCTGATGGCTCCCTTGTCGAAGACGGCGCAAGGCAAGCAGCGGCTGCACCCACGCCGGCTTGACCTGCGCGCGGGGCGCATCGAGCTCAGCCATGGCGGCGGCGGCAAGGCCAGCGCGCAACTGGTGAACGAATTGATGGTGGCCGCCTTCGATAACGCCCCCCTCGCCAGGGGCGACGATTACGCCGCCCTTGCCATCGGCGCCGAGCGTCTGGTGATGAGCACCGACAGCTTCGTCGTCTCGCCGCTGTTCTTCCCCGGCGGCGATATCGGCGCGCTCGCCGTCAACGGCACCATCAACGACATCGCCATGGCTGGCGCAAGGCCGCTCTATTTAAGCTGCGGCCTTATCCTCGAGGAAGGCTTTCCCCTGGCGCAGTTGCAGCGCATCGTTGATTCGATGGCGCGCGCCGCCCGCGCTACCGGTGTCGCCATCGTCACCGGCGATACCAAGGTTGTGGAGCGCGGCCATGGCGATGGCGTCTTCATCAACACCACCGGGCTCGGCATCGTGCCCGGCCATGTGGTCAATCCCCCGTCAAGCGTCCGCGCCCATCCTGGCGATGCCGTCCTCGTGTCCGGCGCCATCGGCCTTCATGGTGTCGCCATCCTCGCCGCCCGCGCCGACTTGCCGCTCGAGGCCCCGGTCGCCTCGGACAGCGCGCCGCTCCATGACCTCGTCGCCGCGATGACCGCGGCGGTGCCCGACATCCATGTCCTGCGCGACCCGACCCGCGGCGGGCTCGCCACCGCGCTCAACGAAATCGCCTGGAGCGCTGGGGTTGGCATCCTGCTCGACGAAGCTTTGATCCCCGTGCCGAGGCCCGTCGCGGCCGCCTGCGACATTCTTGGCCTCGACCCCCTTTATGTGGCCAATGAAGGCAGGCTCATCGCCATCTGCGCGCCGGACCAGGCAGACCGCTTGCTCGCCGTCGTCCGCAGCCACCCGCAAGGGCAGGATGCCGCCATCATCGGCGCCGTGGTCGAGGATGGCAATCGCTGCGTCGAAATGAAGACCCGGTTTGGCGGCCGGCGGCTGGTGGACTGGCTGAGCGGCGAACAATTGCCGCGTATCTGTTAGCGCGAGCCTTTACGAGGCCTCTTACCTCGCCTTTTTTCCATTCTGGCGACGGTACGGATGGTCTTGATGAGGCTGTCGGGGTTAAGGCTGATGGAAGTGATGCCTTCCTCGACGAGAAAGGCGGCGATCTCGGCATAGTCGGACGGCGCCTGGCCGCAAATGCCGCATGGCTTGCCACAACGCCGGGCGCTGGCGATCGCTTGGGCGATCATGGCCAGCACCGCCGGGTCGCGCTCGTCGAAATCGAAGGCGACGATATCCGAATCGCGGTCAACCCCAAGGACGAGCTGGGTCAAATCGTTAGAGCCGATGGAAAAGCCATCGAAATGCCTGGCGAAAGCTTCGAGCGAGACGACGTTGGAGGGGATCTCGCACATCATGTAAACCTCAAGGCCATTCTTGCCGCGGACGAGCCCATGCCGGGCCATGGCGCGCAGCGTGGCTTGCGCTTCTCCAACCCGGCGGCAAAACGGGACCATCACCTTGACATTGCCAAGTCCCATGACCTCGCGCACGCGCCTTAGCGCCGCGCATTCCAAGGCAAAGCCCTCGGCATAGGCGGGGTGGGCGTAGCGCGCGGCGCCGCGAAAGCCAATCATCGGATTGGCTTCCACCGCCTCGAAGTCCCGCCCGCCGAGGAGGGCGGCGTATTCATTGCTCTTGAAATCGGAGGTGCGGACGATGACCGGACGGGGATAAAAGGCGGCGGCGATGGTGGCGACCCCCTCGGACAGCTTCTCGATGAAAAAGGCCCGGCCGTCCTCATATCCGGCAACCAGCCGGGCGAGCGCCGCGCGCGTCCCATTGCCCGTCACTTTTTCCGGGTGGATGAGGGCCATGGGATGGGCGCGCACCGCCTCGCTGATGATGAACTCGATGCGGGCAAGGCCGACCCCGGCCGCCGGCAAGGCGCTTAAATGAAAGGCTTGGTCGGGATTGCCGAGATTGAGCATCATCGCGGTCTGGGTCGAAGGCAGCCTTTCTAGGTTGACCCCGGTCCGGGTGAAGGCAAGCAGTCCCTCGTAAATACGCCCTTCCTCGCCCTCGGCGCAGGAGACCGTGACCTCCTTCAGGGGGAGAAGGCGCGCCCGCGCCTCGGCAACGCCCACCACCGCGGGAATGCCCAGCTCGCGGGCAACGATGGCGGCATGGCAGGTGCGCCCGCCGCGCTCGGTGACGATGGCGGCGGCGCGTTTCAAGACCGGCTCCCAGTCGGGCGCGGTGGTCTGGGTCACCAGCACCGCGCCATCGCGGAATTGCGCAAGCTCCTTCTTATCGGCGACGGCCATCACCGGACCGGCGGCGATGCCCGTGCCGACAGCGCGCCCGCGCGCCACCACCACGCCCTTTTCCCCAAGGCGATAGTCGGCAAGCTTGCTTTGCCGCTCCTGCGAGCGCACCGTCTCGGGCCGCGCCTGGATGATGTAAAGCGTCCCCGTTTCGCCGTCCTTGGCCCATTCAAGGTCCATCGGCATGGCATGGCCGGCGCGGGCGCTGTAGTGCGCTTCCACCCGGATCGCATAATCGGCAAGGGTGAGGACCTCCTCGTCGCTGATGGAAAAGCGCTGGCGCGCCTCTTTACGGGTACGCACAAGGCGCGTTGCCCGCTGGCGCCCCTGGCCATAGACCATGCGCCATTGCTTCCTGCCTAAGCGGCGGCGCAACACCACGCGAAAGCCCTGCGTGAAGGTCGGCTTGTGGACATAAAACTCGTCGGGGTCGGCAAGGCCTTGGACGATGGTCTCCCCGAGGCCATGGACGGCGGTCACATAGACCACGTCGCGAAAGCCCGACTCGGTGTCGAGGGTGAAGATGACGCCCGATGACGCTTCGTCCGCGCGCACCATTTTCTGCACCCCCACCGACAGCGCCACCTTCATATGGTCAAAGCCATGGTCGATGCGATAGGCGATGGCGCGGTCGGTGAAAAGCGAGGCGAAGCATTGCCGCACCCGGGTCACCAGCGCATCGGCCCCGGCGACGTTGAGATAGCTTTCATGCTGACCGGCGAAGGAAGCGGTGGGAAGGTCCTCGGCGGTCGCGCTCGAGCGCACGGCGACGTCGGTATTGGCGCCATAGCGTTCTTCCAGGCGGCGATAGGCGGCGCGGATGCCTTGCGCCAGCGCTTCCGGGAGCGGCGCCTCCAGCACCAGCGCGCGCAATGTCGCGCCGCGCCGCGCCAGGTCGGCAAGGTTCTTCTTGCTCGCTCCGGCAAGCAGCCTTTCTAGCTTGGGGGCAAGGCCCGCCTCGCTGATAAACAGGCGAAAGCCATGGGCGGTGACGGCAAAGCCGCCGGGCACCTTGACGCCGACTTGAGAAAGGCCCTTTAAAAGCTCGCCAAGGGAGGCGTTCTTGCCGCCCACCCGCGGCACGTCATCAAGACCGATTTCGTCGAACCACAGGATCAGCGCATCCCGCATGGCGCGGCCCCCGTATTGTAGTTCACAAAAACGTAGCCCGCGCCCGGCACTCTTCCACGCGAGAGTCTCCTCCTACGCGCTCGAGTGCCCGGGCCGCGGGCCCGCTCATGGTGGTTCATCGCTTCCCCGATCCATCGCTCTTGCCGGTTCGCGTCCAAAGGGCGTTTCGCGGCTTGGCTTCTTCGGCGTCGCTCCCCATCACGATGGCTGCGAGTCTAACGGCCTATTCGCTCTTGTGATTGACGGCGATCAATGCCCCCGGACCGATCTCTTATAGTGGATCGCCAGGATGCCGAGGCATCCGCGGTTCGATACGCGCAAGCGCCGCGCGGGCTCTTAACATTAAAGGCGATCGAGTTCGTATTCCTCAAGGTCATAGCCAAGCGCCGTCAGCCCCTCCTCGAGATACTCCCCCAACAGCGGCATGCCCATGAGATAGTCCGCGGTATGCTCGCGCCGCTTGGCGCCCGCTTCGTCCCGCGCTTCCTTGTAGCTGTCGAAGCTGCCCCGACCGAGCCAGGCCAAGGCGATGAGATCGAGCTGCTCGTCCTCGTTGAGGCCGTCGATCGCGGCCCTTAATTCCTCGGCGGTGGGATCGTCCGGGCGATCCTCGAGGATTTCCACATCCATATCATCGGATGGATTGGAGCCCGGATTGGGATCGTTGGGCTCGACCTTCTCGTCGAACTCCCGCGCCTTGACGATGATGTAAAAGACGGTCTGGGGTGAAATCGTCAACATCGCCTGTCCTTTCCGCGCCGATTGTAGCACAAACTGCCATGCGGACTGTCCTTCTTCCTTGATGGCGATCAAATCCCGGAGCGGCCTTTTCTGTCATGCTCGGGCGTCATCAAGCCATCAAGGAAACGCATGCTGGAAAGCGCGGTTCTCTCTCATGAAAAGCTCGGCGCGCTGTTCACGCTTCTGACCGGGCAAGGCTATGAAGTCATCGGGCCTTGCGTACGCGACGAGGTCATCGTCTATGAGCCGATCCTGGATGCCAGCGCCTTGCCCTGGGGCTGGCGCGATAAGCAAGACGCCGGGCGGTATCGCCTGCGCCAATCCGGCGCGCCCCATGGCTTTGCCTTTGCCGCCAGCCCGCAAAGCTGGAAGCGCTATCTGCATCCCGCGCGGCGTATGCTCTGGCAGGGGGATAAAAGGAACGCCAGCTTCACCGCCGCCGCCGCGCCAACACCAGACAAGCGTCATGCCTTTTTCGGCGTGCGCGCCTGCGACCTGGCGGCCATCGCCGTGCAGGACCGGGTTCTGATCGAAGGCGCGTATAGTGACGAATATTATGCGGCGGTGCGGCGGCAGGCGCTTATCATCGCGGTCAATTGCAGCCACCCCAGCGCCACCTGCTTTTGTCAATCGATGGAGACAGGTCCCGCCTGCGCAAAAGGCTTCGACCTTTGCCTCACGGAAATCGTCGATGAGGGGGGGCATCGCTTCCTCATCGAGGCCGGCTCCGCCAAGGGCCAGGCTTTATGCGACCGCTTGCCCCTGGCCAGGCTTGAGGAGGCGGACAAGGCCGCCGCCCGCCGCGTCACGGAAAGCGCCGCCGCGAACATGGTCCGGGCGCTGGATACCAGGGATTTGCCGGCAAGGCTCATCGCCCAGCCCGAGCACCCCCGCTGGCAAGAGGTCGCCGCCCGCTGCCTTGCCTGCGCCAATTGCACCATGGTCTGCCCCACCTGCTTTTGCACCGACGTTGCGGACAAGACCGATATCACCGGCAACCACGCCGCGCGTTGGCAGCTTTGGGCGTCCTGCTTCACCCTTGATTTTTCCCATGCCGCCGGCGGCCCGGTGCGGGCAAGCACGCCAGCGCGCTATCGCCAATGGCTCACCCACAAGCTTGCCACCTGGCACGAGCAATTCGGCACCTCGGGCTGCGTCGGTTGCGGGCGCTGCATCGCCTGGTGCCCGGCCGGCATCGACCTCACCGAGGAAGCGGCGGCGATCGCGGGAGACTTCCGATGAAAACCATATTTGATTTGATGGCGCGGCACCCCTTTCTCGAAGGCTTGGATGCGCCCAGCATGCGCTTCATCGCCGGTTGCGGGCGCAATGTCGTGTTCAAGGCCGGCATGTTGATTTTCAAGGAAGGCGGGGCCGCCGACAGCTTCTATCTTTTGCGCGGCGGCACGGTCTTGCTGGAGACCCATGTCCCCGGGCGCGGCGCGGTGGCCATTCAAAGCCTTGCCGCCGGCGACATGCTGGGGAGCAACTGGCTCATCCCCCCCTATCGCTGGAGCTTCGATGCCCGCGCCCAAGACGAGGTGCGCGCCATCACCTTCAACGCCCAATGCCTGCGCGACAAGCTCGAGGACAATCCGGCGGTCGGCTATCAATTGATGAAGCGCTTCGTGCCGGCCCTCATCCGCCGCATGGAAGCGGCGCGCCTGCAAGCGCTTGACCTCTATGGCCGCCCTGACGCGAAGAGCGCGCCATGAGCGGACGCGAGGCTATCACCGCGCCCATGCTGCCCAATGTGGTGCCCGTGTTGCGGCGTTTTAAGGAAAGCGCGGACGTGGCGACGCTGGTGGTCGGCGGCGCCGGGGACTACGCGCCAGGGCAATTCGCCATGCTTTACGCCTTCGGCGTTGGCGAAGCGCCCATCAGCGTCAGCGGCCCTGAAAGACAAGGCGCGGCGCGCTTCACCATCCGCGCGGTGGGCGCCGTTACCCGCGCCCTCTGCCGGCTGAAAAAGGGCGCGCGCCTTGGTCTGCGCGGCCCCTTCGGCCAGCCCTGGCCGCTGCCACTGATGGCTGGCCGCGACGTCCTCGTCATCGCCGGCGGCCTTGGCCTTGCCCCCTTGCGCCCGCTTCTCCACGCCTTGATGGCCCAGCCGCGCGACGACCAGCGCGTGACCTTGCTCTACGGCGCGCGCAGCCCCCAGGCGGTTCTCTTTTCCCGGGAAATCGCCCGTTGGCAAGCCCGCGGGCGCATCGCCGTTCACCTTACCGTCGATAGCGCCACCGCCGGCTGGACAGGGGCCGTCGGGGTGGTGCCCCAGCTCATCGCGCGCGCTTCCTTCGACCCCGCCAACACCATTGCCTGTCTGTGCGGGCCGGACGTGATGATGCGCTTTACCGCCAAGGCCCTCATTGACGCCGGGCTTGCCCCATCGCACTGTTTCGTGTCGCTGGAGCGGCACATGAAATGCGCCATCGGTCATTGCGGACGCTGTCAGTTGGGCGGCGTCCTTCTCTGCCGGGACGGCCCGGTCCTTGCCTATGACCGGGCGGCCCCCTTGATGGCGGTGCGGGAGCTTTAGGCGATGGCAAGGCGCAAGGCGAAACTGGCGGTCTGGAAATTCGCGTCCTGCGACGGCTGCCAGCTTGGCCTTCTCGATCTTGAGGACGCGCTTATCGACCTCGCCGGGGCGGTGGAGATCGCCCATTTCCCGGAAGCCAGCAAGGCCCATGTCCGGGGACCCTATGATCTTTCGCTGGTCGAAGGCTCGATCGGCACCGCCCGGGACCTTGCCCGCATCCACGCCGTGCGCCGGCAATCGAAACGCCTGGTGAGCATCGGCGCCTGCGCCACCGCCGGCGGCATCCAGGCCTTGCGCAACGGCCGCGACAGCGCCGATTTCCTGCGGGTTGTCTATGCCCGGCCTGACTATATCGACAGCCTTGCGACATCGACCCCCATCGCCGACCATGTCAAGGTGGACTTGGAAGTGCGCGGCTGTCCGGTCAATAAATATCAACTTCTGGAAGTCATCAGCGCCGCGCTTGCCGGGCGCAAGCCGCAAATCGCGGGCCATAGCGTCTGCCTTGAGTGCAAGGCGCGCGGGGCGGCGTGCGTGATGGTGGCGGCGGGCACCGCCTGTCTTGGCCCCGTCACCCATGCCGGCTGCGGCGCCATCTGCCCCGCCTATGGCCGAGGCTGCTATGGCTGCTATGGCCCCATGGAAAGCCCCAACACCGAGGCGCTGGCCGCCATCTGGCAAGGCCTTGGCGCCCCCCGGGCGGCCATAAGCCGCGCCTTTGCCACCTTCAACGCCGCCGCCCTGGCGTTCTTGCAGGAGGCCGAACGGCATGCCGACCCGCAAGATTGAGGTCAAAGGTCTGGCCCGGGTCGAAGGCGAGGGCGCCCTGCGCCTGCGCTTGCGGGGCGGCAAGGTCGAAATCGCCGCCTTCGACATCTACGAGCCGCCGCGCTTTTTCGAAGCCTTGCTGCGCGGCCGCCTGGTCACCGAAGCGCCCGACATCACCGCTCGCATTTGCGGCATCTGCCCGGTCGCCTATCAGATGAGCGCGGTGCACGCCATCGAGCGCGCCGCCGGCGTAGAGCTTGACGGGCCGTTGCGCGCCTTGCGCCGCCTGCTTTATTGCGGGGAGTGGATCGCCAGCCATGTGCTCCATATCTACATGCTGCACGCCCCGGATTTTTTGGGCCTTGACGACGCCATCGCCATGGCGCGCGACCATGGCGCCATGCTGCGCCAGGCGCTGGCGATGAAAAAAGCCGGCAATCAGCTGATGGCCTTTCTTGGCGGGCGCGAGGTCCACCCCATCAATGTCCGCGTCGGCGGCTTTTACCGCACGCCAACGCGCTCCGAGCTTGTTACTTTGCGCGAGCCGTTATCTCGCGGGCGCGACATCGCGCGCGCCGCCCTGGGCTGGCTCGCCGCCCTGCCCTTTCCCGAGGGCGCGCACGACTATGAATTCGTCGCCTTGCGCCATGAGGCGGACTATCCCATGAACGAGGGGCGCGTCGTTTCCTCGCAAGGGCTCGACATCGCCGCCGATGATTTCGAGGCGCATTTCCGCGAGTTCCAAGTGCCCCATTCGACCGCCCTTCACAGCGCCATCCGTGGCCGTGGCCGTTATCTGGTGGGCCCATTGGCGCGCTATGCGCTCAACCATGACCGGCTGCCGGCGGCGGTGCAAGCGGCGGCGGCCGAAGCCGGCCTTGGCGCCATCTGCCGCAACCCGTTCAAAAGCATCCTCGTGCGCGGCATCGAGGTGCTTTACGCGTTCGAGGAAGCCTTGCGCCTGATCGATGACTATGAGGAGCCCGCCGCCCCCTTCGTTGCCGTCGAGACCCGCCACTTGCAAGGCTGCGCCGCCACCGAGGCGCCGCGCGGCCTTCTCTACCACCGCTATGAAACGGATGGCGACGGCCTTATCACGGCGGCGCGGATCGTGCCGCCCACGGCGCAGAACCAGGCCACCATCGAAGCCGACGTGGCGGCGGTGGCGGCGGCCAATAGCGAAGAGGCGCAAGAGAAGCTCGCTTGGCGCTGCGAGCAGGCCATCCGCAACCACGACCCCTGCATTTCCTGCGCCGCCCATTTTCTGCGCCTTGACATCGAGCGTCCATGACGGCGCGCCCCCTCATCCTCGGCCTTGGCAACCCCCATCGCGGCGATGACGGCGCCGGCGCGGCGGTCGCCGGGCATTTGCGCAGTGCCGCTTGTGATATCCGCTTGTCGGACGGCGAGGCGACGGACATCCTCGATGCCTGGCAGGCCTATGACGAAGTCGTCACCCTCGATGCCGCAGCGCCCGCCGGGCGGCCAGGGCGCATCCGCGCCCATGCCAGCATGGGCTTGGCCGGGGAGTATATTCCGACGCCTGCTTCCAGCCATGGCCTTGGCTTGCGCGAAGCCGTGCGCTTGGGCGCGGCGCTCGCCCTGCTGCCACGCCGCCTTTATATCTATACCATCGAGGGCGCGGACTTTACCGCCGGCGCACCTTTGTCTTCCCCCGTTGCCAAGGCGGTTCAGGGCTTGGCGCGCATCCTTATGGGCCGCTATCGCCATCCCTGTTGAGCCCCCGCATCCTCCATGGACCCAACGCCGTTTATGGCGACCGCTACGCGCCGCCGCCCGCCTTGCCGCGTGACGCGGCGGGCGCTGACCTGCCAGCCGGCGCGACATAGGTCGCCTGCGGGCCTTTCTCGCCCATGGCCTCGACAAAACGCACCTTTTCGCCCACCTGCAAAGCCTCGAACTTGCCATTGGCGACGCTGTTGCGGTGAAAATAGACCTCGCGGCCATCGGCGGCGGCGATGAAGCCGTAATCCTGTTCCGCGATCAGCCGCGCGATGGTGCCATTGGGCGCTGGCTCATGCACCTTCACCTCGCCGCGCTGGCGGCGCACCCTGTCTTGCAGCCGGCGCCGCGCCGCCTTGAAAGCGTCGCGGATGGTGACGCCCAAATCCTCATGCGCGTGGTTGCGGCCGGGGTCGCGGCTGATATTGACTTCGCGATGTCCCGGCATCGTCAAGTGCAGCCGCACGCCATAGGTTCCCCCTTTGTGACGCCGCTTGCTCGGCCCTTCAATGACGATGGCAAGGCGGGTGATCCGGCCATGGAATTTTTCCAAGCGCCCAGCTTCTTCCTCGATGCGGGTTCGAATGGCCTCATCGGGCGCCAGGCCTTCGAAGACGATTTCCAAGGGCACCATCACGCTTCGGCCTCCTTTCTCAAGACACGGCATTGATCGACGGAAGCGTTTTTCTCCTCAGATCTGATTGAGCGGGATCTTGAGGTAGGAGACGCCATTGGCTTCCGGCTCCGGGAAGCGGCCAGCCCGCATGTTGATCTGGATCGCCGGCAGGAGGAGCATGGGCGGCGCCAGGCTTTTATCGCGCTCGCGGCGCAGGCGCACGAAGTCTTCCTCGCTGACGCCATCGCGCACATGGACGTTGCTCGCCCGCTCCTCGGCGACCGTGCTTTCCCAAGCGAATTCCTCGCGTCCCGGTGCCTTGTAGTCATGGCACATGAACAGCCGGGTCTCTGGGGGTAGCGTCTCGAGGATTTTGCGGATCGAGCGATAAAGGATGCGCGCATCGCCGCCGGGGAAATCGGCGCGCGCCGTGCCATAATCCGGCATGAACAAGGTGTCGCCGACAAAGGCGGCATCGCCCGCGACATAAGTCAGGCATGCCGGCGTATGGCCCGGGGTATGGAGGACGCGGGCCTTCAGGCCGCCGATGTGAAAGCTTTCGCCGTCCTTGAACAAGTGGTCGAACTGGCTGCCGTCGGCGCGCATGCCGCCAAGGTTGAACAGCTTCTTGAAAATCGCCTGCACGTCCTTGATATGGGCGCCGATCGCGATATGCCCGCCAAAGAGCTGCTGCAAATAGGGGGCGCCGCTCAAGTGGTCGGCATGGGCGTGGGTCTCCAGGATCCACGCCACCTTGAGCCCTTCGCTTTCGATATAATGGGCGATTTTATCGGCCGAGGCGGTGTGGGTGCGGGCCGCCTTCGGGTCATAATCCAAGACCGGGTCGATAATGGCGCATTCATTCCCCTCGGGGTCTTGCACGACATAGGAGACGGTGTTGGTGACGGTGTCGAAAAAGGCCTTGATTCTTGGCGCCGGCATGAATGCCTCTCTTGTCCCCAAATGCCTCTCTTGCCCCCATGTCGTAGGATCGGAATTTCATGGGTAGGCGTCATTGCGTCGGATCAATTTTTTGGGCCTTCGCCCGGCGATGATTGCGATCAACCCATGCTTGGCTACGGGCGCTAGACTTCGGTGCAGGTTGAACCGAGATGGAGGTCTAGCCATGGTGAGCAAGAACATCGAGACGAGAGGCAATGGCGGCGAGCAAGGGCTTGCCGGATGGCACCCCCTTGAGTCGCTCCATGACGAGGTGGAGCGCATCTTCAACAGATATATGCCGACCCGCTTCGTGCCCCCCTTCTTTGAGACCAGCCTTAAGGGGAATTTCGCCCAGATGGACGTTTCGGAAAGCGCCGAGGCGCTCGATATCATGGTCGATGTGCCCGGAATGACCGAAAGGCAAGTCGAAGTGACCCTGAGCGACGGTCTTTTGACCATCAGGGGCGAGCGCAGAAGCGAGGCGGAGGAAAGAAAAAAGGATTTCCATCGCGTCGAACGCAGCTATGGCGCCTTCCAGCGCCGATTCAGCCTGCCTTGCGAAGTCGACGAAAAGGCGGTGACGGCAAGCGTCCACAATGGCGTCCTTGCGATCCACCTGCCCAAATCCGCCAAGGCCAAGGCAAGCGAGCGCAAGATCCCCGTGAAGGCAACCTAACCCCTGCCCTTCGCCCCTCGCGGCGGGCGACTATAGGCGCAAGGCTTTTCCTTGCGCCTTTTTTACATGGCAGGCGCAGCTTTTAAGCATCGTCGGCCATCATTCCCTCGGCATAGGATGAAAGCGTCGGCCAGTCGACGATTCGGACGTCCGCGCAGGAGGGCACTTCGATCAAATGCCGGCGGCGGAAAAGAGCGAAGACGCGGCAAATCGTCTCGGGCGTGAGGCCCAAGTGCTCGGCGATGTCCCGCCGCGTCATGGGGAGGTGCACGGACACTTCTTGTCTTTCCTCGCACGCCGCCGCGCCATGGCGACGCCGCGCCATGGCGACCAGGAAGGAGGCGACCCGCTCGCGCGGATCCTTAAGGCCAAGCAGCAATAAATGCTCATAGGCGATCTCGAGTTCATCGCAGGCCCGCTCCAGAACAAGCCCGGCGATGCCAGGCCTTGGGCCGGGCGAGGCAAGGAGGCCGCGCCGGGTATAGGCCCTTACCACGACATCGGTGACCGCCGCCGCCGAATAGGCGTAAACAGCCCCGCTCGCCAGGCCGATTACGTCGCCGTCCTGGAAAAACCCGAGAATGAGGCCCCGCCCGTCCATCATCAGCTTGGTGAGTTTCACCATCCCTTGGGTCACCACATAGACATGCTGGGCTCTGTCACCTTCATGAAAAAGCGGGGCGCCGGAAAGAAGACGTTTTTCCGCGTGCGTGGTCGGCACAGCCGCAGAAGGCAGGCGAATGGCTGACGGGAATGGTGCATTGAATGTACATTCAGTCGAGGCAAGGTGGGTCATGGCAGGTCTCCCGCGCGCGATTTAAGGACGACACGCTTCATTGCGTACTTGACGGCCAAGAAGAGCCGTGGCGGTGAGGAAGAATGCACGCCTCCCGCTACGCCAGAATGACGGAAACTGTCGCGTTTTGCGTCGGTTTGTGACAAGTTGTGACAGGCCGTCTTTACGGTCACGGCTTGAGCGAAGATTAGGGATGGCTCTGGTGCGCACCCGAATACTCGTCGTCGATGATGACCCGCGCATCCAGCGCCTTCTTGACCGCTTTCTCACCCGGGAGGGCTTTGCGGTCACCACCGCCGGCAGCATCAAGGCCGCCCGAGAGGCCTTGGACCAGGAATCCATCGTCCTGGTCCTGCTCGACCTCAATTTGGGTGCGGAAGACGGCCTTACCCTGGCGCGCCTCCTGGGCGGCAGGAGAAACCTCGGCCTCATCATCGTCTCGGGCAAAACCAGCACGGTTGACCGGATCGTCGGCCTGGAGATCGGCGCCGACGACTATGTGAGCAAGCCCTTCGACTTGCGCGAGCTGCTCGCCCGCATGCGCGCCGTTCTAAGGCGCTTGAGCGAAGCCGAAGGCACGCTCAGCGTCGATCAGGAAACGGGGACGCCCAAGGGCGGACGCACGCAATATCATTTCGGGCATTGGCGCTTCGATACCGACCGGCGGACCATCGAATCGGCCGATGGCGCGGAAAGCCACCTTACGACCGCCGAGTATAATCTCCTTCTCACCTTCGTCCGCCACCCCCGCAAGGTGCTCAACCGGGACCAATTGATGGACGAGGTCGCAGGTCGGGCCTGGACGCCTTTCGATCGCGCCATCGACACCCAGGTTCGCCGCTTGCGGGTAAAGCTGGGCGACGCTGGCCGGACGCCACGCCTTATCCAAACCGTAAGAGGCGCCGGTTATGTGTTCAGCAGCGACGTCAAGATCAAGCAATAGCGTTGCGGAAACTGCATAGAAGACAGAGAGTTAGAGAAAAACAGCATTTCTCCTAAATCGCCTCTCGCCCTAGAGCACGTTCATCTCAATCAGAATCGGTGAACCTGCTCTAGAGTCTTGATTTGTCGCGTTTTAAAACCCGCAAAACCGCTCACATTTTTTTTAAAAACGCTCTAGTGGCCAAGGCGGCGCAGAGCGGCCTGGGTCAAATAACGCTCATAAAGACCTGGCGTGTTGACCTGCGTCACGTGGCCGGCGCCGATTTTGCGCACCTGTTCGATCCGGGTACTGCGCCCGGTCTGGATATTATGCGCGTGAATATGGGTCCACGACCAATAGGGGTGAGCGCCGTCCATGACGGTGCGCCCCTTGCTTTCATAGATCGAAAAGGCCCCGTCGAAGGACCGGTAGATCCTGCCGTCCCGGTCGAAGGACACCATCGCGAAGGGCAGCAGCGTTCGCGCGTCGAACCACACCCGCTTCTTGCCCACCGGGGCTCTTGGGTACATGACGGGCTCGGCGTCGATGACGATGGCCTCCGGCACCAATTCCACGACTTCGTTGAAGAAGCCGCGGCCGCGGGCGCCGCCATGGCTTGCTTGCTCCCAATTGTCATGATCCGCGTTCCAGTTTCCCGATAAGGCGGCAAGGGCCGGGCCGCGGTGAGCAATACGGTAATTTCCCCAGGTGAGATAAGGATCCCCCGCCGCCCAGGCGTCTGACAGATAGATCGTCGATCCTGGAACCAGTGGCTCGAAGCGTTGGTTGGTGGGGAAGCGGCGCACGCGCTTGAACGCTGGCAGATAGCCGTAAAGTTCGGGAAATTCGCGCTGATCATAGGGCCAGATATTGAGGAAGGATGTTCCCCTCACGTCGCTGGGCCCGGTGAAAAATACCGACTGATAGCGCAATTGCTCCTCATGGCCCGGCCAATAGGGTTTGGGCTCCAAGACGAGCCGTCCGACCGGGGCGAGCTCGACCCAGCCGGCCTCATATTCATAGGCCAACCGGCCGTCGCCATCGATGTCATATTCCCTGGTCGCGTAAACGGATGCATCATGACGGCCCCAGCTCAAGGTGAGGCCTGCGAAAACCTCGACCGGCGACTTCGGGTCGGGAAACGGATGACCGCCGATCCAAGGCCGGCCGTCCAGCGTGCGAACGTTGCCATCCTTGTCGAAGCGTGCCTGGCCCTTGTTCCTGAAGGTTGCCTCGACATACTCCCATGGGCTGAGGCGCATGATGTCGCCCGTGGTCGGACCCACCGTCATCCGCCGCCCAAGCACTTTGATTTGGTGATAACGAATAGGATCGAGGAGTTCGCGGACCAGGTCCACATTGTCGCTGGAAATCTGGTCGCCGGCGGAGAGGGCGCCGTTGGTGTATTCCTCGATCGAGCGTAGTTCATGCGGATAGGCCGCAGCCGCATTGCCCGTCGTTGCAAGTGCCCGCCACAGCGGCATCAAAACGCCGGTCGCCAGAATACCCCGGCCCAGCTGGTCGAGGAACTGACGCCGCGCATAGCCCCGGTCGAATCGCCTAATATGCATAGCCGAACCTTGGAGCCTTGGACGGGCGCAGCCGAATGACGGCATGATCCCCGCCTAGTGGTCCGCCCCAAACGGATAAATCCATCCGTTTGGGAAAAGTGGACCACTAAGTTATTGAATCTGTGGTGCGATTTCTCCAACAGATGGGAACCATCCGTTGGAACCGCAACACTAGAACAGATAGCTTAGCCTCAAGCCAAATTCGTCGGCCCAGTCGAGCGTCGTCATGATGTTATCGTTGCCGCTTCCCTCGATAATGTTGACATAGGCCTCCACTGTCCAGCGGTCGACCGGCTTCCAGCGCAGTGCGGGCTGGATCAAGGCGCCGCCCTTAAGGTCGTAAAGCACGGCAAGGTCGAAACGCCAGATCAAATTCGGAAAGGGTTGCTGGATGGCCAAGGCCAGGGCGTTGAAGCTTTTATCGCCGGTCGGCAGGCGATCGACCGTGCCGCCCATGCCGGAGAGGTAACGGCCGAACATGTCGGATTCCGAGCGGTGCAACCATTGGAGGATGATGAAGGTGGCGGGAAAGTCCTGCGAGAAACGCTGATATTTTTCCAGGGCAAGAAAGAACGCCCATTCGCCGTCTTCGATGAATTGCCGACCGAGCGTCGGGTTGGTGAACTTCTTATCCGGCGTATAGCTGCCTTCGAAGCGAACCACCAGTTGATCCAGCAGCGAGCCTGGTGCGCCGAAAAAGACATAATTAAGGCCAAGCCCGAGAACGGTTTCCCTTGGATAAAGACGTTCGATATGACCCCTTAGCCCGCCGGACAATTGAAAAAACAGATCCAGCTGCTGATCGCCGAGAAACCGGCTGTCGCCGACGTTGAACGCGCCGATAAGCCCGGTAAAAGGCTGGAAGTCGTCGATCGCCGCGTTCAGACCCTGCAAGCCGTCGAGACGGACAAAGGCGGCATAGGTAAACCATTCCTGGGCCGAGACCACGCCGCCCACCGGATCAACGGAAAACGGCGTTTCCTGCAGCACAAGGCCAGAACCCGGAACACCGGGCAGGTCGATATTCACGCCCGAGCGCGCCCAGCGAAACACGCCGTCTGGATTGCGCCGGCGCACGGCGATGAATTGCACGCCCAATTCGCCAATCTGGCCCTGGATCCGCCCGCCAAAATTCCAGCTATCGTCAACCGCGTCGAACTGCGCTTTTTCCTGAACGGTGAAGGCTGCGGGAATTGTCGAATAGGGCGTATTGGGCGGCGGCAAGATGGTGGGCGAGAATTTTTGCGCAAAACCCTCGATCTCCCAGTCTCCGAACACCCGATAGGACCCGCGCACGCCAGGCGCCGGCACCCGTTCGTCGGCATATTCCTCGGACGCCCAATCGAGGATCAGGTGGCGCCGCAAGTCAAGGCCATTGGGCACGTCGAGGACACGGAAGAAAATCGCCTCCCCCCAAGCGATCTGCTGGTTGCCGATGCGGAGCCACAGGGGGCCGTTATTATAATCGAGATAAAGCGCCGGCAAATCGAACATGTAATTCTCGCCGGCAATCTCCAGCAAGGACCCTCGGTTGCCGTAAAACGGGGTCTTGAAGAAATTCGGGTCGCCAAAGTCCTTATAAAGACCCCAATCCACATAGCCGCGCACCCGCATCAGGCCAGACAGCTGGTCGCTGAACCGCGCCTGAATGTCCATTTCCCCGCGCGTCGCGATTTGATTGAAGCTGTTGTCGCGCGATTCCACACCGCGCACCGCCGGGACCTGAAGAAACTCCGGCGGAATGCCCAATATGGGCGCGAAGAAGGACGCATCGCGGGGAACCTCGACGCCGTTAAAGAAGTTCCCTTGTTGTGTAAGCGGATTTTCCGCGTCCGCCAATTTCAGCGATGTCTCCTGGCGGATAAAACCCGAGACCGAGAATTCGGCGGCCAATGTGGCGTTTCCAGCCAGCGCTGCAATCAGAACGCCCAGCCCCGCTGACGTTGAGATGGTCCTTGGCATGTTCCCCTCCCTGCCCTTTTTTTCAAGGTGTGCTGCCGCCGCTCGGCGATATTTCGACGATTTGCCCATGATGGCCGACGGTGACGATACGGCCGTCCGTGCCGCCAGCCAGCGCTTGATACCAACCCGTGGTGATGTCGGCGACGGCGAGAGATTGCCAGCTTCGCCCGTCATCGCGGCTGGTGACGAGCGAACGGATGCCTGTTGCGTACACGGCGCCGTCCTCCTGAACGAGAACGCCGAGATAGTTGGCGCCCGTCCCGGGGTCGCTTGGCGCCCAGTGAAGGCCTCCGTCACCGGTGCGGAGTATCAGGCCATTCTGGCCGACCGCATAACCGACGCCATCCTCGAGAAGGTCGAGCGCAAAAATGGATGCCTCACCCTTGTGGACGACCTGCCATTCCTGGCCGCCGTCAAGGGACCGAAGAATGAGTTCAAATTCTCCAACCACGGTGATCACGCCGTTGGCGTTGATCGTCACGTCGTAGAGGTGCGGTTCAAGAAAATCACCCAAGATGGCTTGCCAATCCAGCGATACGGCTTGCCAGTTGTGGCCCGCATCGGTGGATCGCAGCAAGGTCCCGAAACCGCCCACGGCAACGGCCAAGCCCCCATCGTTCAAGGCCACGTTCAGCAACCGCTGCCTGGTGCCGCTGTCGACGGCCTTCCACAGATCGCCCTCGCGCCGATAGATGGCGCCCTCCTGGCCGACGATCAGGCCGTCCCGCTCGGAAAGCGCCACCGCCAGCAAGGCAAGGTCGCCAAGGCGTTGCGGCGCGCGCGACCAGGTCCGGCCACCGTCGGCGGAAATGAAGCGATCACCCAGCGCGCCAACGGCGATCCCCTCGTTGCCACGCAACGCGATATCATAGACCGCTTCGTGGGCCGTGCCCTGACGCAAAACCTCGCCTTTGGTCTGCGCGCCCGTGGACGGCGCGGCAAGCACGCCGACCAAGGCGCTGACGCAACAAACGGATATGGTCCAGCGGTCGCTCATTCGATGGTTTCCCCCCAGGCCCGCCTCATACCGGTCCTTATTTGGCAGCGTGACCGTTCAGGTGCCGAGGCGGCGGATGGCCTGGATGGTCAAATACTGGTCGTAGAGGCTGCCCGGGCCGTAGCCCGAGCGATAGCCGCCGAGCACTTGCTTGGCTTGGACGAACCGACTCATGCGATTGGCTTGTATGTCGTGGCTCATGACATGGGTCCACGACCAGGCGGGACGGGCGCCGTCCCTATATACGAGGTCGCCTTTTACATATTGGCTGTAGCCAGGCTCGAAGGACTTCCACAGCGCGCCGCGGCGGTCATAGGTGTTATAGGCCACATACATCATGTTGCGCAGGTCGATATAGACGCGCTTTTTCGAGACCGGCGCGCGAGGATATTGAACAGGTTCCGCCTCGACGACGAGCACATCGGGAACCAGTTCCATATTGACCTCGAAGAAAGTCTCGTCCTTGGGCCCGCCGTGCACCGGGCGTTCCCAATTGGGGTGGTCGCCCATCCAATTCCGCGATACCGCGCCAAGATGCGGCTTGCGATCGACGATTTTATAGTTGCCCCAGGTCAACATCGGGTCGCCGGCGGCCCAGGCATCCGACAAGAACAGGGTCATCCCCGGGACCAGCGGCTCAAAGCGCTGATTGGTGGGAAAACGGCGGACCCGCTTGAATGCGGGGAGATAGCCAAAAAGCTCGGGAAACCTCGCTTGATCGTAATACCATGTGTTCAAAAACGACGTGCCCTTGACGTCGGCCGGCGCCGTGAAAAAGACCGACTGGTAGCGCAGCTTGTCCTCGTGCCCGGCCCAATAGGGGCCGGCCTCATTGCGTAACAGGCCGACGGTGTTTTCTTCAGCCCAGACAAAGTCATATTGATAGGAGACCTCGCCCCGTGGCGAGATGTCCCAATCGCGCACGGCGTAAAGCGACTGATCGTGGCGGCCCCAGCTCAAGGTCAGGTTGGCGAACGCTTCAAGACCGTTGCGGGGATCGGGGAACGGGTTGCCCCCGATCCAGGGCTTGCCGTCCTTGGTCCAGACGTTATTGCTTTCGTCGAGCCGCGCTTGGCCCTGATTGCGCAATGTCGCCTCAAGATATTCATGGGGAAACAGCTTGGTTACGTCGGTCGTGGTATCGACGATATTGATCCGCCGGCCCATTTCCGTGACGTGCCGGTACGCGATCGGGTCGAGCAAATCCTTTACATGCTCGACATTGTCGGCGGTAACGACATCGCCGGGCTTGATCTTGCCCTTGGTATAGCTGTCGATCGACAGCAGTTCCTCAGGATAGGCCTTGTCGATCTCCGCCGCCCTTCCGATCAGCGGCCAAAGGGGCGTCAGGATGCCAGCGCCGACGACTCCCTTGGTTACGGTTTCGAGGAATATGCGGCGGGAGAAGTTCCGGTCGAATTTCCTGATATGCATGATCCTGGCTCCTTAAACGGTTTGTCGCTGCAGCCGCTTCTCTGGATGATTGTCAGCAGTGGCGCCCACCGAGCGGTCATTCTTCTTCAACAGCTCGGCGAGCTCTTCGTCGTGCATGACATAGTCGGACAAATTGACCGAGTCGCCGACCAGCAGTTCGTCCGAGGCAACGAAGGCCGGCTTGAACAGCCATATGAGCAGCGGCAGGACGATCAAGGCGATGACCATGTTGATCAGCATGATCGTCACCAGCAAAAGCCCCATATCGGCGAGGAATTTGAGCTGGGAGAGAAAATACCACGGCAAGATGCCCAACAGCACGATCGTGGCGGTAAAGAAGATGGCCTTGCCGGTGGTCGTCACCGAAGCGACGATGGCCGAGTCGTAGCTGCCGTGCTCCTGATATTCTTCGCAAATGCGGCTGAGCAGATAAATGCCGTAATCAATCCCGACACCGATGCCGATCGCCGCGATCGGAAGGGTATTGACGTCAAGGCCGATGCCGAGCGCCACCATCACCGAGGCAAGAAGGACATTGGAAAGATTGACGGGAACGAGGAGGATCAGGCCGGCCCATACGGACCGATAGGCGAAACTGCAGGTCACCAAGATCACCACGTTGAGGAGGGCGAGGATCACCCATTGATAATGGGCCACCGTATCGTTGATGGACTGTTGCAGAGCGATGGTTCCGGTCGCCAGGCGCACGCGAAATGTATCGTGATCGGCGCCGATCAGATCCACCGCCGCCGCTGCCTGGCGCAGCGCCTCGTCGACGGTATCCTGCTTATTATCCTTGTACCACAGCGATACCGTGGCGTTTTGCTGCTCAAAATCGGTTACGTGAAGAAAGGCCTTGGCGCTCGAACCAAACATCACCGCGCTTGCGGCCGCGTTCACTGCTTCGTCGGTCGGGTCGAGCGGCGCCCATTTCGGATTGCCGCCGGAAAACAGACGGTTGGCTTCGGGCAAATAGTCCGCGAAAGACAATGTCGCTTCCGGCGGCTGCGCCTGTTGTTCCAGAAAATATTGCAGCTTGTGCATGCTGACATAGGTGTCTGCCTGGCGCGCCAAGCGGAGCGGATTGTTTGCATCCTTGCTCTCGAAAACGATTTCCAGCGTATTCAGCCCCGGGAAATGCCGGTTAATCTCGGCGACCGCCAGATTGTATTCGGAGTCTTGCCATAAAAGGTTGCTGCCTTCGACCGGGTTTCCCACCTTGAGCTGGAGGGCCACGGCCAGGCTCGCCACCGACAAGCCGGCGACGACAAAGGTCGTGGTCGGCGCCCACTTGCCATAGGTAAGGCGGGCGAGATCACGCAACATGGCTTTAATGCGGCCGTGTCCCCCCTTGCCAGCGGTCCTGCCGGTGATGGCCGCGACATTTTCGGGGGCGGGCAAAACCGACAATAATAAGGGCGTCAGAAAAACGCCCGCCGGGATAAGGGATATCGCCCAGAAGCCGCAGAACAGGGCGAACCGCTCCATCGCCGGAATCGGCGCAATGCCGATCAGGAATAAGCCAGCGGCATCGGTTACAATGCCCAGCACTCCCGGCGCCATCATGACGCTCAAGGCAATCTCCGCGGCTTTTTTGCGGTCGCCCACCTGTTGGTAAACCTCGTAATAGCGCTCGGTAAACTGAACGCTGTGGCTGAACGAGCGCGCAACCAGCAGCAGGGGAACGACCATGATCAAAGGCTCGATGGGCTGGCCGAGCCAGCCGACCAAACCAAAACCCCAGATGGCGGCGACGAGGCCGGTCGCGAGCGGAGTGACGACCCCCGCGACGTTGCGCATGTAAAATATGAGCGAAAGCAGAAGCGCCAGGGACGTAATGGCGAAAATTCCCAACATCTGCACTTCGTGGCGATAGACCCAGCCGGTGAGAACCGGCATGCCGGCCATGAAGACTTCGTGATTAGCGTCGCGCTCGCGCTCGATCAGGGCCTGGAGAAATTCGAAGGTCTCGCCATAGTCGAGCAAATGCTCGATGAAGGTGGCATTGATCAGCGTCGCCGTTTCGTCGTCCGAGATCAGAAAGGTGCGCGCAGTCGGCGCCATGTCGACGCGTCGCTTGAACTCGGCGATTTCGTCATCGTTCGCCGGCGGATGGTCGCCCATCAAAGGCTGGGTATCGATGCCGAAGGGCGTGGCCTCGGCATAGCGGGCCTTTTCCGTGGCGACGGATAGAATTTGATCGTGATCGACGCCGGGAGCCAGGTCGATATTGCGCGTCATCGACCAGATCTTGGCCAGCGTTTCGGGTGTATAGATCGAGCCTCCCTTGCGCTTGACCATCACCGTCACGGTCAGCGGATTGCCGAAATTGGGATGGTCTTTATAGGTTTGGACAAAGGGGTGATCGGCGGGCAGAAGATCGGAAAAAATCGTCCTCAGCTCGACGCCGCGCAAACCCATGGCGAACAGAGCGGTGATCACGCCGATAATCGTCAAAGACAACCAGCGGTGCAGCAACAGGATACGCGCCAAACGATACGCCATAAACCCACTAAACTCCGCACGCCTGACTGGCCTTATGCGTTTCGCGCACGTCTCACGTCCCCCGACGAGGTCGTTCCAAAGGCCCCATTTCTTCCGACCCCTTAGCGTTTCGCACGAAAAGGATCTGATTATGGGAGCATGATCATGCCGGAAGGCAGAGGAAACACCCCCCAAAGAGGGGGAGGACAAGAAGTGTTTTTCGAAGAGCCCGTTTCGAGACGGCCTCT
>JBMOOS010000030.1:0-4954 GCA_049324415.1 Pseudomonadota bacterium | reverse complement strand
CTTAGCGTTTCGCACGAAAAGGATCTGATTATGGGAGCATGATCATGCCGGAAGGCAGAGGAAACACCCCCCAAAGAGGGGGAGGACAAGAAGTGTTTTTCGAAGAGCCCGTTTCGAGACGGCCTCTTAGAGGCCGTTTGAGAATGCTGATGAGGTCGCGCCGCTGGCGCTTATGCCCACTGGCCAGGAGCGCCGCCGCAGGCGGGGCCAAGTCCCCCGGCAAGGCGGGGCGACGCCGCCAGTGGGCATAAACGCCGCGGCCCCCATGGGTTGGCCACGAAAGGGCGGTCTGGTTCGTCGGCAAAGCTCGCCGGGGGCCTTGGGGCCCGCCTTCGCTTTGCCTCCTGCCATCCCATCCCTTCATGGCCAACGCGATCCTTACCAGCATTCTCAAACGGTCTCTAAAGAAGTTGCGCCTTGTGAGCGACGCGAACGGCATGCGCGCGATTGCCGGCGCCAAGCTTTTCATAGACTTTCTTCAGGTACCATTTCACGGTTTCCGGGGAAATCGTCAGCGCGCTGGCGATTTCCTTATTGGTCATCCCCTTGGCAAGACAGGCCAGAATTTCGAGCTCGCGGTCGGTTAATGCAGTGGGAAGAGGCTGCGTGTCATGAGCCGCATCGTTCGCTGGCGGGGGGAAAAAGGCGTGAACGCCCTTGCCCGGCGCGGGGCTGGACGCGCCCTGCACCCTTCCTGCGCTATTGTTCGCCTCGGCTGGGGCCGCGCAAAGGGCGTCCACAAGATGCGCGATTGCGACCGGACAGGAAACAGCTATGCCATGGGCGATGCGCTCCACGATGCTTTGCAGGCTTGCCCGCTCGTCAAAGAATATGCGCACCTTGCCGCTTGGCATGGCGTGCCGCATCGCCGCGATCAATGACTGCGCGGCCTCGTTGAGCTTGCCGCGCGCGCGCTGCGCTTGGGCCAGCAGGACATAGCCCAGAATTTGATCTTCCAAATGCCCGAAATGTTCTGCCTGGCTGACGAAGCGCTGGGCTTCCTCCTCCGCCTCCGCGGGAGACCCGGGCAGGCAATTATAACGAATGCGCGCAACCGTGATCAGATTGTTGATTTCCGTCGCCACCGTGCGAAGGCGGGGGTCGCATTCGTCGCGCCAATAGGGCTGGAGCGCGTCAAGATGCCACTTGGCTTCCTTGAAGTTGTTCTTCTGCAGCGCGAAAGAAACGCGCTCGGCGATGCAGGCCGCAACGACGCGGTCGAAGCCGACACTGCGCGCGATCCCCTCCATATGGTCCAGCTCTGCCTTCGCTCGCTCGACGTCCCCTTCCGCCATATGGGCCCGAACGATCGCGAGCCCGCCCCGCAAAATCGGCGTCGGCGGTATCATCGAGCAGGCGATGTCCAGTCGTCCGGCCATGACCTGGCGGGCTTCAAACGGCTTGTTCATATCGTACAGAAGGGCAGCCAGGAAGGCGGCGGGTAGGGCCGCTGGAACCGACCGCCGGCCAGCAAGATTTTCCGCCCGCGCCAGCGCCGCGTGATATTGTGCAAGCGCTTGCCTGGTGTCTCCCCGGCATTCATGGACGCGGCCCTCCACGCAATCGCCGTAGATGACCGTGAAGGGACTGCGCTTCGTTACCGGCCATGGCTCTACATAGAGCTGCGCTTCCAACGCCCGCTCATAATCGCACCCGATCTGGTGACAATAGGTAAGGACATTGGCGATGACGCCGACCACCCACGGGTCGCGCTTGTTGGAACGCGCCAGATATCGGTTAGCCATGGCAATGGCGGCGCGCGGCTCGTCGGTGATCGCCGCTATGGTCGCCTTGACCGCGAGGAGCTCCATCCGGCTTTCAAAGTCCACCTCCCGTCCGTTTTCGATCTCGGCCTCCAGCTCCGCTGCATAGCGTGCCGCTTCCTCGCACCGGATCGACAGAATCAGCGCCCAGGCAACGTTCAACTGCAAATCGAATCGTTGCCGGAACAGCGACGCCGGGAGCTTTTCATACCAACTCATGAGCAACAGGATATTGCCGGCGGCGACAAGGTCGCGGGACTGGCCCTCGATAAGATTGACGGCCACCGTTTCGTTGCCGGCGGCCACGGCATGGTTTATCGCCTCGATGATCTCCCCCCGCGCGGCGAACCATTTCACAGCCCGCTCATGAAGGCGTTTGCGTTCATCTTGCTCGAGGCGCTGCCACTCCTGAAGCAGAAAGTCGCGCAGCAGCCGATGTAGCCGAACCCAGCCGCGCTCGTCGTCAAGCGGCATGAACAGGGGCATGTTCTCGGACAAATACTCGATAATCGCCGCCGAGTCGGAACCGCCGAAAACCTCGTCGCACAACGCCGGACAGAACCGGTCGAACATCGCCGTCTTGATCAGCCAGCTTTGCTTGCGCGCATCGAGATGCTTGTGGACCACCTCGCTGATATAGTGCGAGATTTCCTGACTGCGCCCGCTCAATCCCTCGACCACCTCGGAAATGGCGTATTTGTTCTTCAACGACTGGCTGGCCAGACACAGCCCGGTCACCCACCCCTCGGTGAGCTGATGGAGCTGGTCTATGTCGCTGAGGCGCAGCGCGGTGTGTCCGCGCAAGCGAAAAAACTCCGTCGTTTCCTGAAGATTGAAGCGAATCTGCTGGGCATCCAGCTCCTGCAACGCGCCGCCGGTACGCAATTTCACCAAGGAAAAATCGGGCGTGCGGCGGCTGGCCAGGATAAGATGCAGATTAGCCGGAGCGAGGAGCGCCAGGTCCTCAATGACTTTCACAGCCTTGTCCGAGCGCAGAACATGGCTATCGTCGAACAGCAGGAAGACATGGCCATCGAGGCGGGAGATCTCGTTGACGATGAATCCGGCCGCTCGGTCGGGGGAAAGATTTCCGGCCGCCGACATGAACGCGGTCTCGCTTGGTTCGCCGTGATAGCTCCACGCCCGATGCAAGGCGCCGAATATATAGGCGACGAATTGCGAGACCTCGTTGTCGCCGTCGTCCACGCTCAGCCACGCGACATGGTGGCGGTCCATCAGCAGCCGCCGGCGCCAATCGGCGAGCAGCGTGGTCTTGCCATATCCGGCCGGAGCAAGAACCAAGGTTACGGCATTTTCCGGTAGGCCGCGGAAATAGCGCTCGAGATGCCGTCGCCGGGCAAGCGTCGTACTTTGCAGGCGCGGCGGCAAAAAGCGGGATTCGATCAGCATCAGCGAACACTACTCCCTACGCCGTCAGTGACCCATGGCGCGTTCGTGGGCAGTCGCGGGATGCGTGGAGAGGAATAAGAGGAAGAAAACCGAAAAAACCAAATCTCCCGCAACGAGAGCCGCCATCGGAGACGAAAGCTGCCCACGTCCCCACAAAACCGCGCCGACCACGACAACTCCCAGCTTTCCGACCAGGCCGAGAAGGGCGATGCTGCGGTTCGCCACCAGGTCGCGGCCGACAAGATAATAGCCGATTCCAAAGGCGGCAACGAGCCACCAAAACAAGGCGTACCATACCACCTGGCCGGTCACCGGGGGGAATTGGAACAGTGCGAGCGCGACATCCGGGGCAAGCGCGAAAAAAGCCGCTGCGGCGATATTGAAGGCCGCTGCAATGAAAAATACGCCCCGCCACGCCCTGTCGGAAACCTTCATGGCCTTACTCCCCTCCTGCGACCCAATGCTCCATCCGTGATGGAGTTTGCGTTACGGCCGGCCCGCAACATCGCTTGCCGGACGCGACCCCGGGTTTTGGCGCTCACGGAACAGATCGATGAACGCCCGACCGTTGAGCAAAGCCCAAGGAATTAAAAGACCGGTGCGGGCGTAATAGCCTTCCCATCCCGGATGACGGGAAATCGCGTGGTCCTTGCGATACATGCGCGGCAGAAAAGTCCCGAACACCGCATAAGCGACAATCGCCCAAGCCAGCCAATGATCTGCAAGATAGGCATATGCCGAATATAACATGGTCTCGCCAAGATAGTTCGGATTGCGGGTATAGCGATACATGCCTCCAGTGATCAGGCCGGGATGATATTTCAAGCTGAAATGCCGCTGGCAGTCACTGGCGATCATCGTCACTACGCCCAAGCTATGGAGCGTGATCGCGAAAAAAAGATCAAAGCCGGACGGCGCCAGATGGCGGGCGATGAACAACCACGGGATCACCCAATACCAGCCGATGAGACCGACATAGAGCATGACCGCGCCGAAGATGCTGGTCTTTTCCTCCAGAAGGTGATCGCGGAACCCCAAATCCTTGATCAGCCAGCAATAGCCATAGGTCCCGTGCAGGGCCAGATAGACCCATGCTGGCGGCGAGAAATTGTCATAGGCGGCCATCAGGCCAAGAATGATGAAGGCCGTGATGATCTTGTGGGCGTTCACCGCCCAGGCGATCTTCACACGCGGCTTGCCCGGCGCCTTGAACGCCAAGCCGTCCAATAGCTTTAGACATAGCGCCGCCCATTGCGGTACGGCTTGCCGACCTGTGCCCGCCATCGGCCCCCACCTCCGCTGCCCACCGAAGCGTCGGCCAGGTGATCAGCTCATTTTTGTTATTTGTACTGTTCCAGCCTAAATGCCGCATCGACGCCTCACACCCCCTGTTTGGGGGGCAAGGATCATCCGTTCCGGTGCTGAATGTCCTTTTTAAGGGCCTGTTTGGCGCCTCATGTGGATACCGCCCACCCGGCACCGGCCTGCCGCGACCCGCGCCCAACCGGGTGGCGCCCGAGGTCGTTGCGGTGCGCTCCTAGTGGTCCGCCCCAAACGGATAAATCCATCCGTTTGGGAAAAGTGGACCACTAAGTTAGTGAATCTGTGGTGCGATTTCTCCAGCAGATGGGAACCATCTGTTGGAATCGCACCACTAGTGGTCCGCCCCAAACGGATAAATCCATCCGTTTGGGAAAAGTGGACCACTAAGTTAGTGAATCTGTGGTGCGATTTCTCCAGCAGATGGGAACCATCTGTTGGAATCGCACCACTAGTGGTCC
>JBMOOS010000029.1:0-2510 GCA_049324415.1 Pseudomonadota bacterium | reverse complement strand
CCTTTGACGAGCAAGGGCAGGCCGACACGGTGGAGCGCAAGGTGGCGATCTGCGCGCGCGCCTACCGCATCTTGACGCAAGAGGTGGGTTTTCCCGCCGAGGACATCATTTTCGACCCCAACATCTTTGCCGTCGCCACCGGGATCGAGGCCCATAACGGCTATGCCGTCGACTTCATCGAGGCGGTGCGTAAGATCAAGGCGCGCTGTCCCGACGCCAAGACGTCTGGGGGGGTCTCCAACGTCTCCTTTTCCTTTCGCGGCAACGAGCCGGTGCGCCAGGCGATGCACTCGGTCTTCCTCTACCACGCCATCCAGGCGGGGCTCGACATGGGGATCGTCAATGCCGGCCAGCTCGCCGTCTATGACGAGATCGACGCGGATTTGCGAACCCGGGTCGAGGACGTCATCCTCAACCGTCGGCCCGACGCCACCGAGCGGCTTTTGGAGATCGCGGGCAAATACAAGAATGACGGCGGCGTCAAGCGCGAGGCCGACCTCGCCTGGCGCGCCTGGCCGGTGGAAAAGCGCCTGGCGCACGCCCTTATCCATGGCATAAACGAATTCATCGTCGCCGACACCGAGGAAGCGCGCCACGCCGCGGAAAGGCCGATCGCGGTGATCGAAGGGCCGTTGATGGACGGCATGAACACGGTTGGCGACCTCTTTGGCGCTGGCAAGATGTTCTTGCCCCAGGTGGTGAAGTCGGCCCGGGTGATGAAGCAGGCGGTCGCCCACCTCATCCCCTTCATCGAAGCGGAAAAGGAAGCAAGCGGCGGCCTCCAGACCAAGGGCAAGGTGGTGCTGGCGACAGTCAAGGGCGATGTGCACGACATCGGCAAGAACATCGTCGGCGTTGTCCTGCAGTGCAATAATTTCGAGGTCATCGACCTTGGCGTCATGGTGCCGGCGCAAAATATCCTGGACGCAGCCTTGCGCGAAAAAGCCGATATAGTCGGCCTTTCCGGACTCATCACCCCGTCGCTTGACGAAATGGCCCATGTCGCGGCGGAGATGGAGCGCCAGGGCTTTTCCCTGCCCCTCCTCATCGGCGGGGCGACCACCAGCCGGGCGCACACCGCGCTGCGCATCGAGCCGAAGTATCAGCGCGGCGCCACCATCCACGTGCTCGATGCTTCCCGCGCCGTCGGGGTTGCCGGGGCGCTGGTCTCGGAAGGGGCGCGGCGGGCGTTTCTGGACGATGTGCGCGCCGATTATGCGCGGCTGCGCGCCCAGCGCGAGGGCGGGGGGAAAAAGGAAAGCCTTGTTCCCTTGGCCGAGGCGCGGGCCAACGCCAGCCCCCTCGATTGGTCCGTCTATAGCCCGCCGCGGCCCCGCTTCCTCGGGGTCAAGGCGTTCGAGGATTATCCCCTCGCCGACCTCGTCTCACGCATCGACTGGACGCCCTTTTTCCGCGCCTGGGAGCTTGCCGGCACTTATCCCGCCATCCTCGACGATGAGGTGGTGGGAGAAAGCGCCCGCCAGCTTTTCGCCGACGCCAAGGCGATGCTCGATAAAATCATTGCCGAGAAATGGCTCACCGCCAAGGCGGTTATCGGCTTCTGGCCGGCCAACAGCCTCGGCGATGACGTGGTCCTGTGGGCAGATGAGAAGCGCGGCGATGTCCGCTCGACGGTTCACTTCCTGCGCCAGCAGTTCACCAAGCGCGCCGGCCGGCCCAATCAGTGCCTTGCCGACTTCATCGCCCCTCGGGAAAGCGGCAAGGCCGATTATCTTGGCGGCTTCGTCGTCACCGCCGGCCATGGCATCGAGGCAAGGCTCGCCGCCTTCAAGGCGGCCCATGACGACTATGGCGAAATCTTGTTAAAAGCCCTGGCCGACCGCCTGGCGGAAGCCTTGGCCGAGCGCCTGCACGAGCGGGTGCGTCGGGAATTCTGGGGCTATGCCCCGGACGAGGCCTTGTCCAACGAAGCCATCATTGGCGAAAAATACCGTGGCATCCGCCCGGCCCCCGGCTATCCCGCTTGTCCCGACCATTCAGCGAAACCCGCCTTGTTCCAGCTTCTGGAGGCGGAGAAAAACGCCGGCGTCCAGCTCACCGAAAGCTTCGCCATGGTGCCGACGGCGGCGGTTTCCGGCTATTATTTCGCCCACCCCCAAGCGGCGTATTTCGGGGTGGCCCGCATCGGCCGCGACCAGGTGGAAGACTATGCCAGGCGGCGCGGCGTTACCGTCGAACAAGCGGAGAAATGGCTGCGGCCCAATCTGGGCTATTAGAGACCGTTTGAGGATGCTGGTAAGGATCGCGTTGGCCATGAAGGGATGGGATGGCAGGAGGCAAAGCGCAGGCGGGCCCCAAGGCCCCCGGCGCGCTTAGTGCGCCAATCAAACAACTGGCCGCCACCGCGGCCGGCGCGCTTGGCGCGCCAATCAAACAACTGGCCGCCACCGCGGCCGGCGCGCTTGGCGCGCCAATCAAACAACTGGCCGCCACCGCGGCCGGCGAGCTTTGCCGACGAACCAGACCGCCCTTTCGTGGCCAACCCATGG
>JBMOOS010000028.1:0-47752 GCA_049324415.1 Pseudomonadota bacterium | reverse complement strand
CGCATAATGTGAGGGCGCAAACGCCCCACCGCCATCTGCACCGCCGCCGCCCGCACTGGCCGCGCCATCGCCACGGGCGTTCAGGCGGACGCCGGGGCGGCGGGCCCCAGCCTTTCGACCCGGCAAGCGGTGCCGTTGAACACCGGCATGGCGGTGAACGCATCGCGCTCCCGGTCGTCATGCAAATGATTGACATTGACCCCGGGATATCGCCGGCTGGTGCGCATGCCGCTGTCATAGACATGGCCCCAGAACTGATGGATGGCGATGACGCCTTCTTTGATATCCGGGGACAGGCGCGCCTCGATTTCGATTTTCCCGGTTTTCGAGGTGACGCGTATCCTGTCGCCCTCCTTAATGCCCAGGCGCGCCGCATCGTCCACATTCATCGTCGCCCAATTGCCCTTCACCTTGTCCATGAGGGCGGGGATATTATGGGTCCAGCTATTGAAGGTCTCGAGCCGCCGCGCCCCGGAGATGAGGCGCAAGGGAAAATCGGCGTCATCCTGGCGCAGCCGGGCAAGCGCCGCGGGCAAGGCGGCGATGAAATCCCTGGGCGCCAATTCTATTTTGCCCGAGGGGGTGGCAAGCCCCTTTTCAAGGAAGCGGCCCCATTCGATGTCGCCGAGCTTGACGCCGCGCGGTGCGCGCTTCAAGCGTTTAAGGCCAAGCCCCTTGGGGAGCACATGGCGATAGAGCATGTCCTCGGAAAAGCCGATGCCCAGCATATCGAGGAGCCGCGCCACCTTGTCCGCCGCCGGCTCGTTGAGGAAGGGCACTCCCGCCGCCCGCGACAAGGCCTTGACGATGTCCCATTCCGAGCGCGCTTCGCCGCGCGGCGCCACCAGCTTGGGCCGCCATTCGGCGAAGGGAAAGGGCTCGAAATTGGTGGTCATGAAGTGAAGGCCGCCCTTTTCATAAATCGTCGCCGCCGGCAGGTTATAATCGGCAAAGGCGCCGGTGTCGGAGCGGTAAAGGTCGATGCTGACAAGAAGGTCAAGCCGCTCGAGCGCCTTTTCCATCTTGGCGGTGTTGGGAAAGCTGATCACCGGATTTCCAGCAATAACGACAAGGGCGCGGATGCGCTGAGGGTCATCGGACAAGACATCGTCGGCGAAAACGCTTGCCGGCGGGCCGGCGAAAATATGGGGATAGCCGCCGATCCGCGACGGCGCGCGGTTCTGGCGATGGGCAAAGCGCTTGATGAAGGCCGGCATGTCGATGATGCCGGGGTTGAAATAAACACCGCCCGGCCGGTCGATATTGCCGGTGATGGCGTTCAAGGTCATGATCGCCCATTCGGTAAGGCTGGTGTTAAAGCTGGTCTGCACCCCTACCCGCGAGGTGGCGAACGCCCCGTCGGCGGCGGCGAAGGCGTCGGCCAGCCGCTCGATCCGCGCGCGGGCGATGCCCGTCAAGGCGATGGCGGCATCGAGGTCAAGGCCCTCGATGACGTCGCGCCACTCGCTTAACCCCAGGCAATGGGCGGCGACGAAATCCCGGTCATAGGCGCCCGTGCGCAAGATCCGCCGGATCATCGCCAGGAGCAGAATGAGATCGGTGCCCGGCCTGATCGCCACATGCTCGCTCGCCACCCGCGCGGTCTCGGTGAGGCGGGGATCGACCACCACCAGCATGCCGCCCCGGGCGCGGATCGAGCGCAGCTCCTTTTCCACATGCGGCCGGCGCTGCAACAGGGTCATCCCCTTGGTGGCGTAAGGATTGGTGCCGAGCAGCAGCGCAAAGGCAGCATGCCCGGCGTCCGGCTGCAGGATATAATGCTCGTTGCCCAGCACCCGGTCCGCGACCGCACCGCGATCGGTATATTCCAGCGACAGGACGTTGAAGGAATTGGGCGAACCAAAGGCATGGCACAGGGAATTGGCAAGCAGGATGCCGGTCGAATCGGCGGCGTTGCCCCAATATGTGGCGATGGCGTTGGGACCATGTTCGTCGGCGAGCGTCCGCAGGCGCTGGCCGATATCCTTGATCGCCCTATCCCAATCCACCCGCTCCCAACCCTTGGCGGTCTTGCGCTCGGGATAGATCAAGCGGTCAGGATCGTTTTGATAATCGACGACGTGCAAGCCCTTGATACAGCCAACGCCGCTGGTGATGGGATGGGTTTTGTCGAAGCGGACCTTCGCCATGCGGCCATCCACCACATCGACCTCGATGCCGCAGAATTTCTCGCATGCGCCAATCTTGCAAATCGCCTGACGGGTTGTCATGACGCTTCTCCCGCCATTATTTGCCCGCCATGATCATAAAACATGGTGTAAAAGGCTTGAATGAACGCACCGGCAAAGGGGTAGAGATGGGCGCCGAGCAGTGGCAAGGCGAGCTTTATATCGGTTTTGCCTTCGCCCTTTTTCGCGGACTTGCCGGCGATAACGCGCCGCATCGCCATTATGCCGCGCAATGCGCCTATGGCGAGACGACCGAGGTGGCGATCGCGCGCGCCGATGGCACTTTCTCCCGCGGCCGCTTTCTTCATGTGCCCTCGGAGACGGTTCATTGCCTTCAAGCGAGCGACCAGGTGGTGCGGCTCCTTTATTACGAGCCCGCGATGGCGCGGGACCAGCCGCTGGAAACCCTTTTTGCCGCCCTCGCCGCGCCCGACTGGCAAAACTTTGACTGGGCATCGCTGTTCGGCTTGCCGCCAAGGGGCGACGGGCGCGTGCGCCGCGCCCTCGTTTGGCTCGATAAGGCGATGGATGAGGCCTTGGGGGCGACCCAAATGGCACGCGCCGTGGGGCTGTCGCGCAACCGCTTCATGGCGCTATGGGCGGCCGAGATCGGCGTCCCGGTGCGCCGCTACATCCTGTGGCGCCGGCTTAAATTGGCGGCGATGGCGATCGCCGGCGGCGCCACCCTCACCAGCGCCGCCCATGCCGCCGGCTTTGCCGATTCGGCGCATTTCGCCCGGACCATGAAAGCGATGTTCGGGGTGACCGCGACCGATAGCCTGCAGCGTCTTAACATCGTCCTTCTCTAGGGGGCGGACCACTAGTTTCTTCATGGATTGCACACTCAAGCTTGTGCTAGTCCTTTGGAAAGAGACAAACGAGAAAACGCCATGGCGCAAGACCCCAGAGAGGGCAAAAAAACGGCGGCGGTAAAATCGGCCCTCGCCTGGGCGGGGGTGGTGGCTGTCGTCATTTTCGGCGGCATCCTGTTCTGGGCCGGATCGAACCGGTCGCCGCAGCCGCTGCTCGACCCGGAAAACGCCGAACTCCTCGCCCGCGGCGGCGCGCTTTACGCCGCCCATTGCGCCACTTGCCATGGCGACAATCTTGAAGGCCAGCCGGACTGGCAAAAACGCCTGGCGAGCGGGCGGCTGCCAGCGCCGCCCCATGATGAAACCGGGCACACCTGGCATCATCCCGACGCCGTCCTGTTCGCCTTGACCAAATATGGCCTGGCCGCAGTCATCGCCGAGGATTATGACAGCGACATGCCGGCCTATGAGGGCGTCTTGAGCGATGAGGAGATCATCGCCGTCCTTTCCTATATCAAGAGCCGCTGGCCGGCCGACGTGCAGGCAAAGCACGACAACATCAACGCGCAATACCAGCGCGCCCGCTGACCCGGTCGCCAAGCCAGAGCACAAGCATGCCAGCGGTCGCGGAAAGCAGCGAGCCAGCTAGGATCGCCAGCCGCGCCGTCGCCGCCATCGTGGGATTGTCGAAGGCCAAGGCGGTGATGAACAGGCTCATGGTAAAGCCAACCCCCGCCAAAACGGCGCCGCCGTAAAGCTGGCGCCAACGCAAGGTGGCGGGCTTTTCGGCGATGCCCAGCCTCACCGCCAGCCAGGCCATGGCGAAAATCCCCGCTTGCTTGCCGAGGAAAAGGCCGCCGGCGATCCCCAGCCCCAGCGGCGAGAAAAGCCCGGCAAAGGCTGCGTGGTCGATGGCGACGCCGGCGTTGAAGAAAGCAAAGGCCGGCACGATGACAAGGATGCTCCAGGGATGAAGCCGCCTTGTCGCCGCCCGCAAAGGGGAAAAGCCGCGCGTCCGCATGGGAACCGCCAAGGCGATGACGACACCGGCAAGGGCGGCGTTAAGGCCGGCCTCGAACATGGCGATCCACAACGCCAAGCCGGCTGCGACATAGGCGCTGGCGGCGACCACGGCAAAACGGTTGAGCGCGACCAGCGCCGCCCCCGCCAGCGCCGCCGCCCACAAGGCGGGGCCGGGAAAACCGTCCCCGTAAAACACGCCGATGATGGCGACGGCGCCGATGTCGTCGAAAATGGCAAGTGTGGTGAGAAAAACCCTGAGATGGGCCGGGACCCGCTGGCCCAGCAGCGAAAGCACCCCCAGCGCCAGCACGATATCGGTCGCCGTGGGGATCGCCCATCCGCGCAGCGCCACGGCATCGCCCTGATTGAGCAGCCAATAGAGCAGCGCCGGCGTCGCCATGCCGCCGAGCGCGGCGAAAGCCGGCAGCAGCGCGCATTTCACGGTGGCGAAATGACCCTCGATGAACTGGCGCTTGATCTCAAGGCCGACGAGAAGAAAGAAAAACACCATCAGCCCCTGGTTGATCCACTCGACAAGGGGCGCTTTGAAGGCGAAGGCGCCCAAGCGCAGATGGACGGGGCTGTGATGGATTTCCTGGTAAAGCGGGGCAAGCGGCGAATTCGCCGCCACCAGCGCCAACCCCGCCGCCAGCAGCATGATGAGGCCGGAGCCTTGCTCGAAGCGGAAAAGATGGGCAACACGCGGCAAGGCCAGTCCTTTTCAAAGGCTCGTCTTTTTTAACGACTTATCACCCTTCAACCATTGCCGAGGCCGCCATTATCCCTCACGCCGCCGTCGTCATGCTGACATGGCCTATCTTGAGCCGCCGGTCGTCAAGGAACACATAAGGCGGAAGATCGAGATTGCGCGGCGCCGGTCCCCGGCGCACCCGCCCGGCGGTATCGTATTTCGAGCCATGGCATGGGCAGAACCAGCCGCCATATTCGCTGCGCGGCTGGCTTGGCGCCTGGCCGAGGGGCACGCACCCCAAATGGGTGCACACCCCGATCACCACCAGCCATTCGGCGCGCTCAGCCCGGGAAGCGTCACGCGCCGGGTCGATGAGCGCGGGGTTGTTATCGTCTGCGCGCGCCAGGGCGATTTCCCGCGGCGTGCGGCGGCTGATGAAGACCGGCCGGCCACGCCATTTGACGGTGATGCGCTGCCCGACCGCGACCGGCGTCAAGTCCACCTCGACCGAGGACATGGCCAAGACATCGGCGCTGGGATTGAGGCTGTCGACCAGGGGCCAGACGGCAAGCGCCGCCCCGGTCGCCAGCATGGCGCCGGAAGCGACATGGATGAAGTCGCGCCGCGTCACCGGCGGCGACAGGGTTGGCGCATCTGTTGGCGTATCATTGTCTTTCATCGTTTTTCCTTTCTAACCCCTCCTTTCTAAGTGCGCACCCGGGCAAGCCGCGGCAAGAAGCGCGGCACCCGGGCGGCGTAGGCGCGATAGGCCTCGCCGAAGGCCGCCTCGGCCTCGCGTTCCTCGGCGATCGCCAAACGCCAGTACATGAAGACGAGAATGGGGAACATCGCGACGGTGAGGATGGTCGGCCACTGCAAAAGAAAGCCCGTCATGATGAGAATGAAACCGGCATATTGCGGATGGCGCAGGCGGGCATAAGGGCCGGCGGTGGCAAGCGATCCTTCCCTTTGCGCCCGGTAAAGCACCGGCCAGGCCGCGGCGAGCAGCCAGAAGCCGCCGCCGATGAGGGCGATGCTCAGCAGATGGAACGGCCCGAAATGGGGGTTGGCGCGCCAGCCCAGCAGCATTTCGAGAAGATGGCCCGAGTCATGGGCGAACCAGTCGATGCTGGGATATTGGCTTTGCAGCCAGCCGGACAGAAAATAAATGGTGAGGGGAAAGCCGTACATTTCAGTGAACAGGGCGACGAGAAAGGCGCTAAAGGCGCTGAAACTGCGCCAGTCGCGCCCGCTTCTCGGCTTGAAGAAAGCGAAGGCGAACAGAATGAAGACCGCCGTATTGACCGCCACCAGAAGCCACAAGCCATAGGACGAGGATGAAGTCATGAACGCCGCCCTTTCACGCGCTTGTCATTTGCCGGCGCCGCCATGGCCGCCATGCATGAAGGCGTGCATGGCGAGGCAAATCAGCAAAAGCCCGCCCAGCAGCCAATAGTCACCGGGGATATGGGCGCGGTGCTCGAGGATGAGGAGCAGGCCGGCGGCGCCAACGAACACGAGGAAGGCGAGGCCGGCGCGCGACTTGAAAAAGCTTTTCTTATCGCCCTCATGGGAGCTCATCGTCATGCCTCGCTTGCCCGCGCCGCCATGCTGTTTTCTGACCGTCTCCCATGGTCAAGGTCCCGCCGTCGCCGGGCGGCGCAAGAACCAGATCTGATAGAGCGAGATGAGGATTTGCGTGGCCAGGGAAAGACCCAGCAGCGCGCCGCCCGTCACCACGGTATAGGCGTAGATCGGGTCCCATTTGGTGAGGAACCAAGCGAGGATGTCGGCGAGCATGGCGATGAAGGGAAGGAGAATGAGGGTGTATTTCAGCCAGTGGCGCATCACCGAGAGGCGAAAAATCATCCCCACCCCCAGCAGGATAAGGCCGATGCCGAACAAATGGATATGGGAAAGCCGCATCAGGCTATGGAGGGACTCGCCGGTATCCACCTCGGCCACCGTCTTGATGCCGTCATAGGTGGAAAGATCCTGGATGTTGAGGCCGGCGGCCGGGTCGTGACAGGCAAGGCAGGTTTTTTCAAGGATCGGCCGGATCGACGTTCCATAGGTCTTTTCCGGCGCGCCGGACTTGAGCCAGGCGACCACCTGGTTGCGGTCCTCCGGCGCGATATAGTCGGCCATCGGGCCTCTGACCGCCGCTTCCAGCCGCGTCCCGCTGCGGTTGCCGTAATAGGTGTAGGCGATGTCCTCGATCGAAAGCCCAGGCTTGCCGTCATGTCCGCGATGGGAGGTATAAAGATAAACCATCGCCATGAGATAACCGGTGCCCATGATGACGAGAAAAGACGTGTATAACAACTTCTCGCTCATCGAACAGTCATAGAAACGGCGCATAGACCTTGCCTTTCAGCGGCTGATTGTCCCTTCGCAGAAAATGACAGTGCATCATCATCGAGTTAGAAATGCTTGGATTCGAATTTTATCTGAACCGGCTTTTCATGTTTCGGCGTCTTGATGCTGACCGAAATGGAGTAGAGCGTATTGTTGTCCATTTCGAAGTAATTGCCATAGGTCAAGGCGCCGGACACGGTGAAGGGCTCTAGGGTCTTGGTCTGTCCGGCAAGGCCCACTTCCGCGATCGTCGCCGTGACTTCGGCGTCCTCGATGCGCGCCGCGCTGTTGTCGTCGAACAGCGCGATCATCAAATGGCGCTCGTGCTTTCCCTTGGGCACGCCGCCGTGCATGGTGGCCTCCGGGTGGCTTTTGTCGTGCCCGCGCAGGATCTGGGCAGGCACGATCGCGTAATAAATCGCGATATCATTGGAAACGATATAGCCGCTAGAATCGTTGGCCAAGGACGGAGCGGCATAAAAGGCCGCAAGCAAAAACACAATGGCACGCGCCATATTGACGAGCATCAAGCGTTTCATTGTTCATCTCCTCGCACGCTTTTGACTCTTTCAAGAGGCATCCTCGCCCCCACGCGCCTTGCCGGGCGTCATTCCACGATGAGCTTGCCGCGGAACATGCCCATGGCGCAGGTGAAGTCATATTCGCCCGGTTTTTCCGGCACGAACTCGATGGGCACCGTCTCGCCGGTCGGCAGGTCGGCGCTCTTGCCGAAATCGGCGAACACCACTTTTTCCGAGCACGCCGCCGTTTCCTCGCGGCGGAAGTTGAGCCGCACCGGCTTGCCATGCTCGACGACGATGGTGTCCGGCGTATAGCCGCCCTTGACCAGGATCATCACTTCCTGGTGCCCGCTCGAAGCGATGCTGGCGCGCGTCCCCTTGGCCCGCTTGAGCCAGAAGAACCAGACGATGAAGGCGACGAGGACAAGGCCGGTGATAAGAACGATCCAGCGATCCGGTGTCATTTGGCGACCCTCCTGGGTTGGAAGAAGCGAAGACGGTTGGCGTTGGTCACCACGGTGACCGAGCTGAAGGCCATCGCCGCGGCGGCGATCAGGGGCGAGAGCAACAGGCCGAAGAAAGGATAGAGCAGGCCCATGGCGACGGGAAGGCCCAGCGTGTTGTAGCCGAAGGCGCCAACCAGGTTCTGCCGCACGTTGTGCATGGTGGCGCGGCTGATCTCGATCGCGGTGACGACGCCGATGAGGCTGCCCTTGATGAGGGTGACGTCGCTTGCCTCGATGGCGACGTCGGTGCCGGTGCCGATGGCAAAGCCGACATCGGCCTGCGCCAGGGCGGGGGCATCGTTGATGCCGTCGCCGACCATGCCGACGGTCTTGCCCTCAAGCTGCAATTTCTGCACTTCATGGGCCTTGTCGTCGGGCAGGACTTCGGCGAGCACCCGGTCGATCCCCACCTCGCGGGCGATGGCATCGGCGGTGCGCTGATTGTCGCCGGTCAGCATCACCACCTCGATGCCCATCTTTTTCAAGACATCGATGGCCTGCTTGGAATCGGGCTTGACCGTATCGGCGACGGCGACGAGGCCGGCCGTCTTGCCATCCACCGCCACATACATCGGCGTCTTGCCCTCGCCCGCCAGGCGCTCCCAGTCGCCCGTCAGCTTATCGATGGCGATCTTGCGCTCGCGCATCAGCTTGGCGTTGCCAAGAAGCACTTCCTTGCCTTCGACCCGGCCGCTCACCCCATGGCCGGGAATGGCGGCGAAATTCTCGGCATCGATGAGGGCGAGGTTCTTTGCTTGCGCGCCCGCGACGATGGCTTCGCCCAGCGGATGCTCCGAGCCGCGCTCGAGCGAGGCGGCGAGCCGCAGCACCTCGCCGTCATCGGCCCCTTGCGCCGTCACCACGTCGGTGAGCGCCGGCTCGCCGCGGGTGATGGTGCCGGTCTTGTCGAGGATAAGCGCATCGAGCTTTTCCGACATCTGCAAGGCATCGCCCGAACGGATGAGAATGCCGTTCTCCGCCCCCTTGCCGATGCCCACCGTCAGCGAAGTGGGCGTCGCCAGGCCCAGCGCGCAGGGGCAGGCGATGATGAGCGTAGTGACGAGAACGATGGTCGCATAGACGAATTGCGGGCTGGGGCCGAAGATATACCAGGCGATGAAGGCAAGGACGGCGAGGATCATCACCGTCGGCACGAAATAGCCGGACACCAGATCGACGATGCGCTGGATCGGCGCCTTGGAGCCTTGCGCGTCCTTGACCATGCGGATGATGTTGGCGAGCGCCGTATCCTTGCCGACCTTGGTGGCGCTGAACTTGAAGCTGCCGGTCTTATTGAGCGTCGCGCCGATGACCTCGTCGCCGACCTTCTTTTCGACCGGCATCGATTCGCCGGTGATCATCGATTCATCGACCGCGCTCGCGCCTTCGGTCAATTCGCCATCGACCGGGATCTTCTCGCCCGGCCGCACGACTACGATATCGCCGACCACGACTTCCTCGACCGGCACATCGATTTCCTTGCCGTCGCGCACCACCCGTGCCGTCTTGGCCTGCAGGCCGATGAGCTTCTTGATCGCTTCCGACGTGCGCCCCTTGGCCTTGAGCTCCAGCGCCAGCCCCAACACCACTAGCGCCGTCACCACGGCGGTCACGTCCCAGAACACTTCCGCAAGCTCCGGGGTGGGAAAGATGCCGGGAAAGGCGATGGCGACGATGGAATAAAGATAGGCGGCGCTGATGCCGATGGCGATGAGGGTGTGCATGTTGGCCGAGCGGTGCTTGAGCGCGTCCCACATGCCGACATAAAATTGCGAACCGGACCACAGCATGACGGGAAGGGTCAGCACCCCGAGGAAAGCCCATAACAGCCGCACCTCTTCGCTGCCGGGGGGAAAGGCCTCGCGCAGGCCGGGGATGTATTTGGGGTAGCTCAACGCCATCACCGGCAACGAGACGGCGGCGGCGAACCACCATTTGCGCATCAAGGTGCGGTATTCCTGCTCGCGGGCGATGTCCTCGGGGTCGGCGTCTTCCTCGACCGCCGCCTTGATCGCCGCCGGCTTGGGCTCGGCGATCTTGTGCCCCGAAGAGGCGATCGCTGCACGGATGGCCGGCAAGGTGACTTGCTCAGGGTCGTATTCCACGTCAACGGCGTTGGTCCCCAGGCTCGCCCGCGCGGCGATGACGCCAGGCGTCCCGCGCAAGGCAAGCTCGATGCGGGTGACGCAGGAAGCGCAATGCATGTTCTTGATCGCAAAGCGCGTCTTCACCGTGCCCGGACTATAGCCGGCCTCGCGCACCGCCTTGACCAGCAGCCCAGCATTGGCGCGCTCGGGATCATATTCGATGCGCGCGGTGCCGCTCGCCAAGCTGACATGCGCGGCCCTGACGCCATCCACCGCCTTCAGGGCCTTTTCCACCACCGGCGGGCAATGCCGGCCGCTCATGCCGCCGATCGCAAGATCGATGCGCCGCGTGGTCTTGGCGGCGGCTGTCGGTGACGGGTGTTTGTCGCAATGCGGTGTCGCACTATCGCGAGCAGCGGTATTTTCCATCATGATATCCTTTGTTATCCCCGTGAAAGACCGCGCTGGGGCATGGGTGGGCAGGATCGATCGCCTGGCGTCGCGGCGCTTTTTGCAAGCGCCTCAAGCACATATCGGAACAGAAAAAATGCGCCCCGCCATGATATTCGGCTTTTATCCTGGCTTTGGCAATATCCACCCGGCGGGCGCAAACCGGATCCCTGACGTGTATTCCTGGCGCCCGGCAATGTCGTGACCAACGGGTCATGCCGGCGGGCATGGCGCGGCCACGCTTCTTGCAAATCGCGGTGGCGCTTGCCGGCAATCCCGTCTTTGCGTCCGCTGGCATATCCTGTTCCATTCCATCGCCGCGTCTTGTCGTTGCGTGCCATCACCACAACGCCCGCCCTATGTGGGATGCCAGGCCGGCGCCGCGCCGTGCCCGCCATGAGTGCACCAGACGCAAGCGCAATCCACATGGTTGCAGCTTGGGTCGCGCAGCGGCCCAGCATAGCGCCAGTAAGCCAGCGGATAAAGCAGCCGGGTGAGCCAGGAGGGGCGATAAAGCCGGCGCAGCTTCAGCTCGGTGTCGGAGCGGCTCAGCCCTTCGAGCGCCCAGCGCCAGCCGCGCTCGCCCACCGTGTTGAAGATGAATCGGTTGGCGACCCCGGTGCGCAGCAGCGGCAGGAGCTCGCGGCGCCACAGGCGCTCATAGGAAACGCCCTCTAAAAGGCTGCGCGCGGCCAAAATGCCGGAGCGCAGGGCATAGCGCATGCCAAAGCCGGCAAGGGCGTCCTGAAAGCCCGCCTGCTCGCCGATCACCCGATGCCCGCCTCGCCCGCCGCGCCGCGGCAGGCGGAAATTGGCATAGCCGCCAAAGGGCCGTGCTTCGTCCATGACGAGGCCGACCTTGTCGCGGAAGAAGGCGAGCGTCCGCTCGACATAGAGCTGCTGGCGCTTGAAATCGGTGAACATGCAGCTTGCCACCGTGCCGCGCCCGGCATGGATGAGGAGATAGGCATAGCCAAGGGGCGCCAGCGCATTGTTGAAGGCGACCCAGTTGCCGTCTTCAAGCGGGGTCTTGAACACATAGCCGGTGGCGATGGCGGCGGCGACGCGCGGGCCAATGCCAAGAACACACGGCCCATCGGTGGTCATCACCCGGTCGTTGAAGCGCACCGTGACGCCATGGCTGCGCGCCTGGGCGAGCAACCCATGGTCGAGGCTGTCGGGCGTCCCGCCCCGGCGCACCAGATAATAGAGCGGCCGGCGCCCGACCACCGGATAGGAAGCGCCCCAGGCGTCATAGGCGATGCCGCGATGGACCGGATGGTGCATGAAGTCGGGCGCGATACCGGCCTGCGCCAGTTCGTCCAGCACGTCCCCATCGTCGCTCCAATTCTCCAGCCCCTGATAGTCGCCGTGGAAGCGGTGACCGACGTCGCCATGCCATTCGCGCACCACCACCGCGCGTCCGGCGCGGGCAAGGACAATGGCACAGGCCAGCCCCGCCGGCCCGGCGCCGACGATGGTCACCGGCTCCCCCTTGTCCGCGCCTTGCGCCTTCTTCACATCCATCTTCGCACCGTCCTTGCTCATGCCTCACGCACATAAGTCCCGGGCGCCTCGCCAAGCGCGCCATAGCCATGGCCAGGCGCCCCCATCGGCGGCGGGGAAAGCGGCTGGCCAGAGTGCTCGGCGAGCCAGTTTTGCCAGCAGGGCCACCACGAGCCCGCATGATGGGCGGCCTGCGCTTGCCAGCGGTCGGGATCGATATAGACGTCCATGTCGTCATGGCTGGCGATCTGGTGATGCCGCCCGGCGGTGCCCGGCGGGCTGACGATGCCGGCGTTATGCCCGCCATTGGATAAAACGAAGGTGACGTCGGCATTGGTCAGGGCCTGGATCTTATAGACCGAGCGCCACGGCGCCACATGGTCGGCGATGGTGCTGACGGCGAACAGCGGCAGGCGGATGTCGCGCAGCGAGATGGGCCGGCCGTCCACCTGATAGCGGTCGTCGGCAAGGTCGTTGTCGAGGAAAAGCCGGCGCAGATATTGCGCGTGCATGGCATGGGGCATGCGGGTGGCATCGGCGTTCCAGGCCATGAGGTCGCTCATCGGCTGGCGCCGGCCCATGAGATAATTGCGCACCATTTTCGACCAAATAAGGTCGTTGGAGCGCAGAAGCTGGAAAGCGCCGGCCATTTGCTTGGTGTCGAGATAGCCTTGCGCCGCCATCATGTCCTCGAGGAACTGCACCTGCGCCTCGTCGATGAACAGCATCAGCTCGCCAGCTTGGCTGAAATCGGTCTGGGCGGCAAGGAGGGTGATGCTGGCAAGGCGCTGGTCGCCGTCGCGCGCCATGGCGGCGGCGGCGATGGCGAGCAAGGTGCCGCCCAGGCAATAGCCGGCGGCGTGAACCTTGGCCCGGGGGCGGATCGCGGCGATGGCGTCCAGCGCCGCCATAACGCCAAGGCGGCGATAGTCCTCAAGATCCAGCCCGCGCTCGGCCGCGCCCGGATTCTTCCAGGAAATCATGAAGACCGTATGGCCATGCTCCACCAGATAGCGCACCAGGGAATTTTCCGGAGAAAGGTCGAGGATATAATATTTCATGATCCAGGCGGGGATGATGAGCACCGGCTCGGGATGCACGGCTTTCGTCGCCGGCGCGTATTGGATAAGCTCGATGAGAGGGTTGCGCAGCACCACCTTGCCAGGGGTCGTCGCGACCGCGGCGCCGACCGCGAAGGCGTCCGCCCCCACCGGTTTTTCGCCGCGCGCGGCGCGCCGCCCATCCTCGACCAGATTGGCCATGCCGCGGACCAGATTCTGGCCGCCCTCGTCCAGCGTCGTTTGCCAGACCTCGGGATTGGTGAAGGGAAAATTCGCCGGCGAGACCGTGTCGAGGAACTGGCGGGCGGCGAAGGCGACCATCTCCTGGTGATGGCGCGAGACGCCGGGAACGTCGGTCGTTGCGTTATGCCACCACTGCTGGGTCAATAAAAAACCCTGATAAAGACCGCGAAACGGCCAATGCTGCCATTGCTCGCCGCGAAAACGCTTGTCCTGGGGCAAGGGCGCGATGCAGGCGGCGCACTGCGGATCGGCGCAGGCGCGCAGGCAAAAATCCCAATAACGCGCCCATTTGCGCTGCGCCTTGTCGAGGAGCTCAACCTGCTTATCCGGCGACAGGAGAAGATGCGCTGCCCAGTCCATGAAGGCCTGCGCCAGGGCGACCGGCGAAAGGCCGGCAGTCCAATGGGCAAGGGCGGCGTGGAGCGCCACGTCAAGCGGGCGCGGCGCCGGCGAGCGCGCCGGGCCTGCCTCCGCTTGCTCTTCCGCCCGCGCCGGCATGACCTTCAGCATGGCCCATCCTCCGGGGGGCGGTCGGCGGCAGCGCCGTAAAGGAGAGCGAAGACTTGCTCATAAGCAGCATCGCGCAACTGCCGCGCGTTTTCGATCATGGCCGACATGCCGGCGATGAATTCCCCTTCCTTTTTGAGGAGCGGATGGTCGGGCGGCAGTGGCTGGCGGGCACCGGCGATCGCTTTTGCCTGGCTTGCAACGACGCGCATCCATGGATTGAAGGCCTCCGCCAGCAGATAGCGGCTGGTCCGCATGGGATGCAGCCATTTCAGCGCCTCGGCCGTCCACGGGTTGGCCATCGCCGTGACCCAGGGGCTGACGACGGCGCGGTAAAAGGCCTCGCCCGCTTGCGATGCCGCCCGCACCCGGGCGAAGGCCTCGGGCTGCTGGGCGAATTCAAGATCCTCCACCGCGCGCGGGACAAAACGGACCCGATATTGCGATTGATGGCAGTCGGGGTCGCCGGTCGGGTTGTCGATCACCATTTCATAAAGGCCGGGGGACAGCGCTTCGATTTTCCCAAGGCTTTCGAGGATCGCCCGATGCTCGAAGCGGGCGACGCTGGCGGAGACGAAAATGCCGAGATGGCCGACATGGGGATTGATGAGATAGACGATGCGCTGGCCGGCGCTCTTGAGATCGTCCGTGTCCTTGTAGACCGCCGGGATCCACCCCAGGGCCTGGTGCGGCGGGGTGATGTTGTCGCCATAGGAGGCGAAGATCACCAGCGGGTTCTTGATCCGGCGCAGGTCGGCGACGCAGCCTTCGCAAATACGGAAAAGGCCTTGCTCCAACTGGTTGCCGATGAAGAGATTCTCGACGATGGCAAGGATTTCCTCCCGACTGAGGAAATAAAAGCCGTTCCACCAGCGCTCGAAATCGAGAAAACGTTCGCGCTCGTCGTCGATGGTGTGGAAAAGCCCGGCATATTTCTCCCAGATGGCCTTTTCCGGCTGCAAATTCTCGAAATTCTGGGCCAGCCAGGCGCCGTCGAAACGGCCGTCGCCAAGGTCGGCCGTCCAATGGGCAAGCCAGGCGCCGCCCAACAGGCCGCCGGTAACGCGCAGCGGGTTGACCCCGGCTTCGCCCGACCAATAGGACAAGGGCGAGCCATTGAGGACCGCCGGGCCGACCAGCCCCTCGCAGTCGGCGGAAAGCAGAGTGACCGCCCAGCCCGCCTGGCAATTGCCGTAAAGCACCGGGGGCTTGCCGGCATGGCGCGCCGCCACCTCCCCAACGAAACGGCGCAAGGCATGCAGCACATCGGCAAGGGTCTGGCCCGGCATCGGCTCGGGAAAGAAGGTGACGAAATAGACCGGATGGCCTTGATGGAGGGCGATGCCGATTTCCGAGTCGCGCTTGAAGCCGCCGATCCCCGGGCCGTGGCCGGCCCGCGGGTCGAGGACGATGACCGGCGGCTTGTCCGGGTTTGCGCAGTCCTCCCAGCAAGCGTCGCCGACCTCGGTGATGCGCAGCAGGGCGTAGTTGGCGGGGTGGGCGAAATGGCGCGCGTCGCAGATGAGCTCGTATTTGAAATCCAGGAGCGGCGGCAGGCCGGCCCGCTCGTGCGCCAGCATGTTCTCGGCGCGCTCCCGCAGCGTGTCCCAGAAAAGGATACCGCGTTGCCAGACATCGCGCTGATAATCGGCCGCCTGCCACCAGGGGTTGCCAGCCATGGCCGGCGACGGCGCGGCGGGCGTTGGCGTGAGAGGCGCTTTGGCGGCCGGCGCCTTCACGTCGACGCGCGCCGCCCGTCGCCTGTTCCGTCGCGGAGACGCCGCGGGCGCCTTGCGGGCGGCGATGGTCATGTGGCTTTCCGGCCGCGGCCCCGGGCGGCGAAGAAATTATAGAGCGGTCCGAAAACCAGGGCCGCATACCAGCCATAGGCAAAGCTCTCCACAAGGCCGAGGAAGAAGCTCGGCCAGCTTAGCCAGGTAAAGCCGGGAAGCAGGCGCAGCCAGCTTTGGTACATGGCCTCGCCCGGGAACAAAAGGTCGAAGGCGACGCACAGGACGAAGCTGATGGCAAAGAACAGGCTGAGCCCCCAGCCCAGGGCGACCACCGGCAGGCGCCCGCCGCCGCTCGCCGTCAAGGGCGTGCCGGATTGCTGATGCGCGTGCTGGGGATGGTCATGACAGGTTGCATGGTCTTCAGGCATGTTCGTTCTCCAATTGCCGTGGCGCGTCCGATGCCCTTGGGCGGACATAGAGAGCGGGCGCGGCCTCGAAGATCTCGCGGCAGTCGCGGGAGCAAAAATAATAAACGCTGCCGTCATGGACGCTGGACTTGGCGCTCACCGTCGCGACCATCTTACCACAGACCGGGTCGCGATCCTCGTCCGGCGGCACCCAGCGTAATTCCGGGTCCGCCTCGCGGCGCCCCTTGCCGCCATGCCCCGCGACATGAGCGCCGCAGCCGGCGCGCATCATGAGGAAGAACAGCCCGCCCAAGAGAAGAAAATATAAGACCGTGCTCATGATGGCGTCCCGGCAGCGGCGCTGCTTCAAACAACTGCCGCATGAAGAGGACGCGGACAAGGCGCCATCGTTACAGTTGCATCGCCATGACCCCGCCAAAAGCAAATAGCGGCGCCTTCCCTTGGGCTCAGCAGAGCTGCTTGCCCAGGGGCGTCAACATCGTCAACATGCGTCTCTGAAGGCCTGTAACCATCTCACCACCATGGCGTCTTTAAGATCGGATTATGGCGTGGGTCCAAAGCGAGAGGGTCATGAAATGCGTTTGTGGGACAAGGTTCTAGCATCGTTTCTTGAAAAACTTGTACGCCATGGCCGCCTGCGCGTGGTGTTCCCCGATGGCCGGACCGCCGATTTCGGCCAAGCCGGAGTGGCGCCCGTGACCTTGCGCCTTCATGACGCGCAAGCGACGCGCCGCCTGGTTCTTGCCCCGGAGCTCGCCCTGGGCGAAGCTTATATGGAAGGCGCGCTCAGCGTCGATAAGGATGACCTCACCGGCTTGCTTTGCCTGCTGACGGCCAACCTTGCCTGCCGCAAGGAGCGCTCCATTGATCGCTGGCGGCGGCGCCTGCGGTATGCGACGCGGCGGTTCCGGCAATTCAATCCGGCGCGCCGGGCGCAACGCAACGTTGCTCATCATTATGATTTGTCGGACGAGCTGTACCGGCTTTTTCTCGATGGGGATCGACAATATTCCTGCGCCTATTTCCGCACCCCCGGGGACAGCCTGGAGACGGCCCAGGAAGCCAAAAAAGAGCTGATCGCCCGGAAACTCCTGTTGCGTCCTGGCTTGCGCGTGCTTGACATCGGTTGCGGCTGGGGCGGCCTTGGCCTCTACCTCGCCCGCCAGTACGGCGCCGCGGTCACCGGCATCACCTTGTCGCAGGAACAACTCAAAATCGCTATTGCGCGGGCGCAAGACAGCGCCCCCCCGGCCGCCCCCGCCCCTTGCTTCCGGCTCCAGGATTACCGCGCCGTCGACGAGCGCTTCGAGCGCATCGTCTCGGTCGGCATGTTCGAGCATGTCGGTGTGCCGCATTACCGGCAGTTCTTCGCCAGCCTGCGCGAGCGTCTCACCGATGACGGCATCGCTCTTGTCCACACCATCGGCCGGGTCGATGGACCGGGCGCGACAAACCCCTGGATCGCCAAATATATCTTTCCCGGCGGCTATGTCCCGGCGCTTTCGGAAGTCCTGCCATTCATCGAGCAGGCGGGGCTCACCGTCACCGATATCGAAGTCTGGCGCCTGCACTATGCCGAGACGCTGAAGGCCTGGCGCCGGCGTTTCATGGCCAACCGCGACAAGATCCGCGCCCTCTATGACGAGCGCTTCTGCCGCATGTGGCATTTCTACCTTGCCGCCAGCGAAGCCGCGTTCCGCCACGGCGGCCATGTGGTGTTCCAGATCCAGATCGCGCGCCGCCAGCACGACGTGCCCTTGACGCGCGATTATCTCTTCACCCTAGGCGAAGGGACGCTTCCGGCAGGCAAGACCGCCTAGTGGTCCGCCCCAAACGGATAAATCCATCCGTTTGGGAAAAGTGGACCACTTAAGTTAGTGAATCTGTGGTGCGGCAAAAACCGTTCACTTCCCAGCCAGGGTCCTGACCTTAATAGCGCGCGTAGGCGCTTTGGGTGCCGGCCTCGTCCCAGGCAATGGCGTTGAAGGGCTGCTTATAGCCCCCTTGATCCATGCCCGGCGAGCCAAGCGGCATCCCCGCAACCGCCAGGCCCTTCACGTCCGGGCGTTCTTGCAACAGCCGTTGGATGGCATCGGCCGGGACATGGCCCTCGACGACATAGCCACCGATCTCAGCGGTATGGCAGGATTGCAGATTGTCGGGGACGTTGAACAGCGACTTGACGCGCGCCAGGTCATCGGTGTCCTCGACCACGACGGTGAAACCGGCGGCGCGCATATGCTCCACCCATTTGCCGCAGCAGCCGCAGCTCGGGCTTTTGTGAACGATCACTTCCTGCGCCTGGGCCTCCTGCTGGGGCCGCAGGAACGCCCATCCGGCGGCGATTACAACCACCGCGGGCAACCAAAAGAGTGACTTGCGCTTCATATCATTCCTCCAGGCGTGTCGATTCCCCCATCGCCTTGACGTCAGATACCCTAGAGGGGTATAAAAGCGCAAGCGAAAGATGCTGTTGGGATCATGAAGAGGCTGCGAACGGGACGATTGGCGTCGCCCGCCCTTGCCTTTTTGGCGGTGGCGGCGGTCATTATATGTGGCTGTGTCGGCGGTGCCGCCACGGCGGGTTTTGGCATGCTTCCCGCCCTGCCCGCTTGGGCCACCCCTCAGCAGGCCTCTCACCACCTGACCAGCCCGGAGCGCAGCCAATGCCGTGACCGGCCTGGCGGGTGCCACCATTGCGCGTCGGCGAAAACGCTCACCGCCGAAGCAAATGGCATGACGCCAATCGATGGTTGCTGGGCCAAGGCTTATATCGCAGCTCCCGCCAGCAGCGCCAACGCGCACGGCCTCTGGCCGTTTTTCGTGTCCTCCCTGGCAACACCGCCCCCTTGGACCGGCCCGCGCACGTTATTTCATCTCGATATTTTGCTTCTGATCTAAGACACTCCCTGGCCATGGCACAGGCGTGGACGCCGAGGCGCCGCGCTTGCGATGCTTGTTTTCGCCCATCAAACATAAGGACAGACACATGCACAAGATGGCTCATCCGTCCCTTGGGAAGGACGCCCGCTCCTACGGCGCCAGCATGTTTGGCGCTCTCGCTCTTGCCCTGACGCTCGGCCTGGTCTGGCTTGCGCCCGCCGCCGCGCACCCCGACGCGCACCCGGCAAGCCCGGACAGCAAGGCCGCGACTAAAGCGTCCGCGAAAAATGAAGCCAGCGTGACGCCCGACCCCGAATCCCTTCCCCACGAACACGGCGATGGCGCGCCCCATGACCATGGCACGCCAACCGCCCCCCTTGGCGATAAGGAGATGGCGCCGCCCACGGCCATGCCCGAAGGCATGACGGAGGCGCACAGCCATGGCGAAGGCGCGCCGCCGCACGACCATGGCGAGGGCGCCATGATGAGCGGCCACGACGAGGCCATGCCCCACGGGCATGACGAAGCCGCCCCCCATGATCACGGCGGCAGCGCCGCGACGGGCGCGGCGAGCGAGCACGATCATTCCGCCCACAGCGGCAGCGAAGCTATGCTGCAAACCGGTTTCGGACGGTTCCTCGTCTGGCTGGGCAAGTTCCACCCGGCGGCGGTTCACCTTCCCATCGGCCTGTTGCTCGGCGCCGCCTTGGCGGAGCTTCTGGCGCTCAAATACAATCCGTCATTTTTCCAGGCGGCCGGCCGTTTTTGCTTGTGGACCGGCGCCATCGCGGCATTGGGCGCCGTCGCCCTGGGTTGGCTTTATGGCGGCTTCAGCATCGTCGACAAGGAAACCGTCCTCACCGCCCACCGCTGGAATGGAACCGGCGTCGCGCTGCTGGCGTTGCTGGCCTTGTGGCTGGGCGAGAAGCGGGTGCGGGCGCCGCAAGCCGGTGGCAGCGGCCTTTACCGCAGCGTGCTTTTCACCACCGCCTTGCTGGTTGGACTCAACGGTTATCTGGGCGGCCTCATGGTCTATGGCGCCAAGCAGCACGCCTGGCCGATGGCCCACGCCCACGAATAGAACACGCTCATAAATCATAAAGCTAACGGAGATCGGCATGATTTCGCGACGTAGATTGATCCAGTCAGCCTCGGCCGTGGGGCTTTTGACCGGCGTGCAAGCACTGCTTCCTGCCTGGGCGCGGCAAGCCGCCGGCCTTGCGCCCACGCAGGAAAGCGCCGCCGGGCGCGTCTTCGACCTGGTGATCGGCAAAACCGACCTTCCCATCGAGGGCCGGCGCGGCCGGGCGGTCACCATCAACGGCTCCATCCCCGGTCCGTTGCTGCGCTTCAGGGAAGGCGAGGCGGTCACCCTCAGGGTGCGCAACGCCCTTGACGAGGACACCTCCATCCACTGGCACGGCATCCTCTTGCCCCCGGGCATGGACGGGGTGCCGGGCGTGAGCTTTCCCGGGATCAAGCCGGGCGAGACCTTCGTCTATCACTATCAGATCAAGCAGAACGGCACTTATTGGTATCACAGCCATTCCGGCCTCCAGGAGCAGGAAGGCGTCTATGGCCCGATGATCATCGATCCTGCGGGGCCGGACCCGGTCGCTTATGACCGCGACTATGTGGTGATGCTCTCGGACTGGACGTTCGAGAGCATCCATCGGGTTCGCGGCAAGCTCAAGAAACAGAGCGATTATTATAATTTCGAAAAACGAACGGTGGGCGATTTTTTCCGCGACGTCGCGCAAGATGGCTTGGCCGCGACGATTTCAAACCGCTTGTCCTGGGGCGCGATGCGGATGGATCCCACCGACATCGCCGACATCACTGGAGCGACCTATACCTATCTCGTCAATGGCGCCGGACCCGCCGATAACTGGACCGGGCTCTTCAAGCCCGGCGAAAGGGTGCGCCTGCGTTTCATCAACGGCGCGGCGATGAGCTATTTCAATGTCCGCATCCCAGGCCTGGCGATGACCGTGGTCGCCGCCGATGGCCAAGATGTCCAGCCGGTGGAAATCGATGAGTTCCAGATCGGCGTCGCCGAGACCTACGACGTCATCGTCACCCCGCGCGACGACAAGGCCTATACCATCTTCGCCGAGGCCATGGACCGCAGCGGCTATGGCCGCGGCACTTTGGCGCCGCGTCTCGGCATGGCGGCGGCGGTGCCGCCTTTGCGCGAACGCCCCATCCTCACCATGGCCGACATGGGGATGGCGCATGGCGGCATGAGCGGCATGGGCAATATGAAGGACATGGGCAATATGAAGGACATGGGCGATATGAGCGGCATGGACCATGGCGGCCACGCCATGCCGGCGCCGGGAAAGGCGCCGCCGCCCATGCCAAGCGGCGATAAGCCCATGGATCATTCGGCCCATAGCGGCCATGCCATGCCGGGAATGGCGATGGCTAGCCCCCCCGATAAGGCGATGACGGGTCAAGCGATGGCGCAAGACCATGGCATGCACGGCGCCCCCGCAGCGCCGCCCGTCGTCACCTATGCCAGCACCGGCGCGACGCCGCCCGACCTCAAGGTTCCCGGCGTCGACGCCATCGCCGAAATGCCGATGAACCGCCTTGGCGAACGGGGCACCGGGCTTGCCGAGGCGGCGCACCGGGTCCTCGTCTACACTGACCTTAAAAACACCTATGGCGCCTATGACCCCCGCATGCCGGCGCGTGAGATCATCCTCCATCTCACCGGCAACATGGAACGCTATATGTGGTCCTTCGACGGTCAGAAATTCTCCGAGGTCAAGGGTCCGATCGTTTTCAAATACGGCGAACGCCTGCGCCTCACCATGATCAACAACACGATGATGAACCATCCCATCCACCTTCACGGCATGTGGATGGAGCTGGACAATGGCGCGGGCGAGCATAACCCGCGCAAGCACACGGTCAATGTCATGCCGGGGGCCAAGCTATCGGTCAACATCACCGCCGACGCTCTCGGCGACTGGGCCTTCCATTGCCACCTCCTCTATCACATGGAAGCCGGCATGTTCCGGGTGGTGTCCGTCCGGAATGAGCTCGCCTAGTGGTCCGCCCCAAGCGGATAAACCCATCCGTTTGGGAGAAGTGGACCACTTAAGTTAGTGAATCTGTGGTGCGATTTCTCCAACAGATGGGAACCATCCGCTGGAATCGCACCACTAGGCGCCGTCAACAGATTGATCCAAGGATAACCCAAACAATGTCCGAACGTTTTTCACGCAGCTTGGCGTTTTTTTTCCTCTTCTTGGTGGTTGCCGGTCCGGCCGTCGGCGAAGCCAGCGACAATGACAGGTTCACCGACAACGACATCTTCTGGTACGGCCTAGCCGAGCGTCTGGAATACCGCGCGCAGGACGGCAAGGACGGCTTTCTCTGGGACAGCCAAGGCTGGGTCGGCAACGACTACAACAGGCTGTGGCTGCGGGCCGAGGGGGAAGCGACCTTTGGCGAGGGCGTCGAGGACGCCGAGTTCCAGGCCCTCTACAGCCGCCCCATCGCCCGTTTCTGGGACTTTCAGGCCGGCGCCCGCTACGACGTGACGCCCAATCCATCCCGCACCTATGGCGTTATTGGCGTCCAAGGCCTTGCCCCCTATTGGTTCGAGGTGGTGGCCGCCGCCTTCATCAGCGACCAGGGCGACATCACCGCCCGGATCGAGGCGGAATATGAATTCCTCTTCACCCAGCGCCTCATCCTTCAGCCCCGGGCGGAAATGAACATTGCGTTTCAGGATATTCCGGAGCTGCGCACCGGCGGCGGCTTCAGCACGCTCGAGACAGGCCTGCGGCTGCGCTACGAGATCAAGCGGGAAATCGCTCCCTATATCGGCATCGCCTGGAACCGCAAGCTTGGGGATACCGCCGATTTCGCCCGTCTTGACGGCGTCGACGTGGGCAACCTGTCATTCCTCGTCGGGCTCAGGCTCTGGTACTAGTGGTGCGATTCCAACAGATGGTTCCCATCTGTTGGAGAAATCGCACCACCAGGGCCGTTTCTTCCGCCGCCGGCTTTTGTAACGTCCCGCCCGTTATCGCGTCCTTTTTAGAAAACGCGGATCTTCATGACCTGATTGGATCCAGTTCGTTTTTTGATCTGGCTGTGGTGGCGGCATGAAACGGCCTCGCAACGATCAAGCAGCAAACAAGCCTCGCCTGGCACGATCGCGCCGTCGCGTCATCAAGGGCGGCAAGCATGGCCGGCGGCAAAAGGCGGCGCGGGCTGCCGGCGCGGCCGCTGGCACGGTCCACGAGGTGGCCCTGCTGCTGTGCCAGGAACTGGAAGCGGTGTTTTTCCCCGTCACCAGGGGGACACGCCAGGAGCTCGCGGCGCTGCGCCGGCGTTTCGAGGAAAAACTGATGAGCGCCATGCGCGAAGACTATGCCACGGTTCTAAGACGGGTCGATTTTCAAGGCGAGGAGGTGGCTTGGGTCGCCGCCGATTTGGGCCTTGAGGAAAAGGTCGTCGCCACCCGCCTGCGGCTTGCCCGCCTTGCCCTGCACGCCTTGCTCGGGCAGTGCCTGCGCGGGGGGAAAGCGGAGCGCTGTGTCACCCTCAAGGCTGCGCTCGAGCCTCCCCCTAATGTGCATTGAAGGCGTCGGCGCTTAGCTGCGTCTTGTCCTTGATCCGATAGATCGTCTCGACCGGGCTGACGACGATGATGCCGTCATCCTCGAGGCCGGTGTGGGCCGCGTCCATGATGGCCTTGACCACGTCGTTCACATGGTTCTCCGGCGCATAGATCTGGATGCGGGCGTGGGTCGTCAGCCAGTCGCGATGGAAAAACTGCTTGTAAACGCCATAGCCCTTGGTTTCGGAAACGCTGATCCCGGGAACACCGATGCTGCGCAACCGCTCCTCGACCTTTTCCAGCATGTCGATGTTGAGGGTCGCGGTGACAAGCTTGAAAAGCATGCGCTTTTCTCCTTCTATCGCCATCGCCTTGGCGAGCAAGCGGATCCTTAGCGGCCATCGCTGGGTTCCCAATCGAAACCCCGACCCTTCCCTTCTGTAAAGACGCCCGGAAAGGCATGGCGTTACAGCCTGCGATGGCAAATCGCGATGAGACCCGCTCATCGCGATTTGGCCAAGCCCGCGGCCTATAGCCAGCGGCGCGCCATCCAGCCGACGAATTCCGCGAGCTTCGCCATGAGGGGTCTTTTCGACCAGACGGCCTCCAGGATTTGCCGGGAAGCGCCGAGGTCGGCGCGGAATATTTGCCCCAACACCTGGTTAAGCTGCGGCGAATCGGAAATGAAGTTCAACTCGAAATTATGAAAAAAACTTCTGTAATCCATGTTCGAGGTGCCGATGGTCGACCAGTCGTCGTCGATCAGCATGGTCTTGGCGTGGAGCACGCGGTCTTGATATTCGTATATCTTCACCCCCGCCGCGATGAGGCCGGCATAGGAGGCGCGCGCCGCCCATTGGGTCAAGGCGACATCGCTTTTGCCAGGCACCAGAAGCTTCACCTCGACGCCGCGGCGGGCGGCGTTCTTCAAACGCTCCTGGGTGCGGCGATCGGGCACGAAATAGGGCGAGGTCAGCCATATCCTGCGCCGCGCCATGCGGAACCGGCTGTGCAGCAGGCAGCGCCAGCGATAGCGGCAGGCGCGCCCGTAATTGGCCATCACATAGGAGCTTGTCTTGCCGGCCGGCTGCCAGCGATGCCGGCCCTCATGGAAATCCTCGAACGCGGCGAGCGCTTCGGCGACGAATGGCGATGGCAGGCGTATATGGGTGTCGCGCCAGCGGTTGGCGCCAAAGGCGGCCAACGAATTTTCCGCGCAAATGTTGAAGCCGCCGAGATAGGCCGCCCGGTCATCGACCAGCAACAGCTTGCGGTGGTTGCGGCGATGATAGAGCCAAGGCCGGCGCCAGCGCCAGCGCCGGCTCCAGGCGACATCGACGCCGCTTCGCCGCAAGGCCTCGATGGTCGCCGCGGAAACGGCGCCGCCCGCGCCAAAGGCATCGAGGCGCAGGACAACCCTGACCCCCTTGCCTGCCCGTTCACGCAAGGCGGCGATGAAAGCCTGGCCGACGCTGTCTTCCTTGAAGATATAGCTTTCCAGCACCACCCTGACTTGCGCTTGCCCAATGTCGGCGAGCATCGCGCGGTAAAGCGCATCGCCCTCGGTAAAGACGCGATAGGGACCTGCTTCATGAACCATCCCCAAGCCCCGCAGCGGCGCCTCGCTGACGGCCGCTCGTTCGGGGACAGAGCCGGTGAGTGCCATCTCTCTTACCCCTTGAGGCGCGCTGCCAGGGCGGGCGGGGATGGACCGTCGGCGGCAGGCGTCACGGCCCGGGCGAGCGCGGCCTGGATCTGTCCAGCGCACGTCTCGGTCATCCACAGCCAGGGATGGTGCCCCGATCGCGCCAACGCGCATAGCTGCCAGTTGGGGAACTCGGCAGCGAGGGCCTCGACCATGGCGAAAGGCGCGGTATCATCGTCGACCGCATGGACACAAGTAACGGGCAGATCGGGGGAAAGCCGCAAGGCCTCCTGGCGCAAATCATGACGGTAGAGCACTTCCCATAGCGACGTCGTCGAGGAAAGGAAATTATGCTTCACCAGGTCTTGCGCGACCTCGCGCGGATAGCGCCGCAACAGCCAGGGCAAAAACAGGCCCGCGACCCGCCGGGTCATGACGCAAGCAAGGGCGGCGGCCACCATGTTGGTCATCAGCCAGCCGCTCGGGGTGCGGCGAAACCAGCGATAGGCGGAAGCTTCGTCATGGAAATAGGGCAGGCTGATGAGCACCAGGCCTTTCACCTTGTCCGGATAGCGCGCGGCGTAGATGAGGGCAAGCGCCGCGCCCATGGAGTGGCCGACGAGAAGGGCCGCATCAAGGTCCTTGATCGTCTCGTGGATGGCTTGGATATGCCGGTCGATGGTGTAGCGGCACCACGGCCGGGGCGAATCGCCAAAGCCCAGGAGATCGACCAGAACGAGGCGCGCTTCAAGCGGTGCGCAGGCCAGGCGGCAAGCCCAATAGCGGCTGGTGCCGCCAAGGCCATGCAGGAAGACGACGGGCTGTCCGGCACCGGCATCGTCCCTGACGTGGAGCGTTCCAGCACGCGCGCGGCGGTTTGGCATCGGCATGGCGCGCGCTCCTTTCAAGGGACCGTGTCCGCGCTCTTGAGGGGAGCGAGAAAACCCGCTTGCCGGAGCGCCGTCGCCAACAGGGGCGCGACGTCGATGGCGTTGCTGTGGTGGGCGATGGTGTTCGCGGTGACGATCCGCCCGGCGCCGGCGGCCATAAGATCCTCATAGGCGTTGCCGGCGAAAACGCCATGGATGCCGACGCACAGCGGCGGCGCCATGTTGGCGGCGCGCAGATGGCGAACGGTCTCGATCATGGTGCGCGCCGTCGAGATGATGTCGTCGATCAAGACCGGGGTGCGCGCTTCCCGGCCGGCAAGGTCGGGCAGCGACACCGTCACATCGCGATCGCCGCGGCGGCGCTTTTCAAGGACGATATGGGGCGCATCGGCGTCCCTGGCGACCGCCGCCACCCATTGCGCGCTTTCACTATCCGGGCCGACCAGCAGCGGCGCCGCGACATAGCGCTTGATCCAACGGGAGATGAGCGGCGCGGCATGCGCGACGGCGGTGGGAATGCTGTAGATTTCCGCCAGCGACGCCCGGCGGTGCAGATGCGGGTCGACGGTCGCCAGCCAGTCCAGCCACGGGCTCAGCAGCCGCGCGAAATAAGCGGAAGTCACCCCCTCGCCTTCCTGGAACCGGCGGTCCTGGCGCATATAGGCAAGATAGGGAGCGATGAGCCCCACCCGCGCCGCTCCCAGGTCGCGCAAGGTGGCGGCGGTGAAAAGCAGCGGCAGGAGCCGCTCGGCGGGGCGCGCGAGGCTGGCGAGAAGGAGGACGTCGCGCCCGGCGACCGGGGAAAGGACCCGCACATAATCCTCGCCATCGGGAAAGCGCCGCAAGACAAGCGCGCCCGCTTCCAGGTCCAATGCCGCGCCAAGACCCGCGGCCAGCGCCTCATTGCCCGGCAAGGCGAAAAGGAGGGGCTTCATGACGGCTCTCCAATGGCGATGATTGGCGGCTGGGCGGCGACGAAATCAAGGGCGTAGGCAAGCTCGCCCGGGGTTTCGGCGTGGATGGTGAACAAGGGCTCGTCCTTTGCCACCGCATCCCCCAGCTTTTTGTGCAGCATCAGTCCGGCCGCCGGCGCCGCAGGCGCGCCGGCAAGCTTTGCCGCACGCGCCAGCAAGCGGTTGTCGATCGCCTTTACCCTGCCGCCATGGTGGGCGGTGACCGGCGCCCGATGGCGCGCCGTCGGCGGCGTGCGCAGCCCCCCTTGCGCCTGGCAAATCGCTTGGAACTTACGCCAGGCGCGGCCATCATCAAGGATCGCGCTGGCAAGGCGCGCGCCCCTTCCCTCCTCTACCTTGCCGGCAAGCTCGAGCAAAGCCCCGGCAAGGGTCACGGCGCGGGCGCGCAAATCAGGGGGCGCACCGGCTTCGTTGCCAAGGACGGCCAAGACATCCCAGGCCTCCAAGGCCGGGCCGATGCCCCGGCCCACCGGCTGCGCGCCGTCGCTGATCAGCGCCCGCGCCTTCATCCCCAATTGGCCGGCGACGGCGATGAGGTGGGCGGCCAGCGCTTCGGCCGCCGCTTGGCTGCGCACCTTGGCGGTCGGCCCGGTGGGAAGGTCGAGGAGGAGATGGCTGGCCCCGGCCGCCGCCTTCTTCGACAGGACCGAAGCGACCAGTTGGCCTTCGCTGTCGAGGTCGAGGGCGCGCTCGACCCGGATCAGGATGTCGTCGGCCGGGCTGAGGCGCACCGAGCCGCCCCACACCACGCAGCCGCCTTCGCTGTCGACGACCCGGCGCATGGCGGCAAGGCTGAGGTCTACCGGCGCCAGGGTTTCCATGGTGTCCGCCGTGCCGGCGGGCGAGGTGATGGCGCGCGAGGAGGTTTTCGGCATGACGAGGCCAGCAGCGGCAATGATGGCGACAACGATCGGCGTCGTGCGGTTGCCCGGCAGGCCGCCCACGCAATGCTTGTCGACGACCACCGGATGCGGCCAGGAAAGCCGCCCGCCGACGCCGATCATGGCCTGCGTCAAGGCGAGCATTTCCGCACGGCCAAGCTTGTCGGCAGCGCAAGCGGTGAGGAAGCCCGCCAGGTGGATATCGGAATATTGGCCATCGACGATATCGCGCATGATGGCGGAAAACGCCGTTTCATCAAGAGCCTTGCCGTAGATCTTGGCGCGCACGTGGCCTAGGGACTGAAGCGGCTTGGGGTGGCTCACCGCGATCCAGTCGCCGGGCTGCGCGTCGAGGCGGCGCCAGGCGGAAAGGGAAAGGCTCGCCTCATTCATGGACAGCAAGTCCGAGGTGATGACATGGAGGGTGGCGATGAGCCGCCGCTCGCCCAAGCGCACCAGCACGCGGGCCCGGGCATCGAAGCCTTCCGAGCGGCAGATGTGGCAGTCCTCGCGCATGAAGACCACCGCTTCCTGCGAGGTTTCTATGCCAAGCGGCTTCAAGCGCAGCTTGTGCTGCTCGCCTTCCAGCCGGGTCGCGGGGTGTACGTCCATGACGTCTTCCATCTCCCTTGCCCTTACTTAAGCTCATAGCGTGCGCCATGGTCGGGAACGATGCAATGCCAGCCCAATTGCGCGCCGACCGTCTGGGCGAGGGCATGGGAAGCCTCTTCCTCGCCATGGGTGATGAAGGTGGCGCGCGGCGGCGCGCGGAAATGGCCGAGCCATTGCACCAGCTCGCCGCGGTCGGCATGAGCGGAAAGCATGGAAAGATTGGCCACCTCGGCGCGGATGGGCACCATCTCGCCGTGGATCTTGACCTCCTTTTCGCCCCCGACCAGGCGCGCGCCGCGGGTTCCAGCGGCTTGAAAGCCCGCGAAGAGAAGAGTGTTGCGCGGGTCCGGGGCGAAATATTTGAGGTGGTGCAAGACGCGCCCGCCAGTGGCCATGCCGCTGGCTGAAATGATGACCTTGGGCATCGCGTTAACGTCGAGCGCCTTCGATTCTTCCGGGCGGTTGACATAGCGCGCCACCGCGCAGGCGCGATGGCACTGGCTTTTGCTCAGCCGATGCTCCGCCGCATGGCGGCAGAAGATGTCGCTGGCGTCGATCGCCATCGGACTGTCGAGATAAATCGGCAGGTCCGGAATGCGGCCGGCCTCCTTGAGATTGGCCAGATGATAGAGCAAGGTCTGGGCGCGGCCCACGGCAAAGGACGGAATGACGACCGTGCCGCCGCGCGCGGCGGTGCGGCGAATGATGCCCTCAAGCACGGCTTCCGGGTCGGCGGGGTCGTGATCGCGGTTGCCATAGGTCGATTCGACGATGAGATAGTCCGCCTTGGCCACTGGCGTGGGGTCGAGCATGGTGGCGCTTGCCATGCGCCCCAAATCGCCGCTGAAAACGACGCTGCGCTTGCCCTGGCGCAGGACGATGATGGCGGCGCCAAGAATATGGCCGGCCGGCAAAAGCTGCAGGGTGACGCCCGACCCTAAGTCCTTTTCCACACCGAAGGGGGCGGGCTCGAAGGCCTTGAGGGCGGCTTCGGCCTCGGCCTGGGTGTAAAGCGGCAGCGCGGGGTGGTGTCTGGAAAAACCCTTGCGGTTGGCGTATTCGGCGTCGCGCTCCATGAGATAGCCGCTGTCGGGCAGGAGAATGCCGCACAGCGCGCGGGTCGCCTCGGTGGAGATGACCGGGCCCTTGAAACCCTTGCGCCTGAAGAGGGGTAAATAGCCCGAATGGTCGAGATGGGCATGGCTGAGGATCACCGCATCGACGGTGCGCGGTTCAATGCCAATACCGCGCCAGTTGCGTTCCCGCAATGCCTTGAAGCCCTGGAACAAGCCGCAGTCCACCAGCAAGCGCTTGCCGGAAAAGGCGATGAGGTATTTCGAGCCGGTGACGGTCCCCGCGCCGCCAAGAAATTCGATATGCATGATGTGGCCGTCGTTATTGAAGTTGCGCAATCGCCGCGCGCCGCATCCCTCGCGAAGGGTCGTCTCCGTTCAGGGCATGCGCTTTACAGATTCAAAAAAAACCGGATGGGCCCGTCCTCCCTCGCCGATGGTTTCCTTGACGCGCCATGCGCCGCCGCGCATTCATGAAACGGACGCTTGGCGGCGAAGGACGTTACAGGGCGCGCCTTGATCCCAGCCTTTTTTTCAGGACGGCAAGACCGTGATTTCGCGTCGCCACTCGCACAAACGTCAATAAAACTGTAACGCCGGCCCTGGTTTTTTCGTCCCGTCATCCGTCAAAGGCCCCTTGACGGATGGGAGGGGTGTTTTTAAAGTACGCATATGACTGACTAGTCAGTCATATCAAGTAGGAGCCCCCATGCCCGCGCCCGCCCCCATGCGCGAAAGGCTGCTCGACGCCGCCGCCACGGTTTTTCTGCAGCAAGGCTATCACCAGGCGCGCATCGCCGACATCGTGCGCCGCGCCGGTGCCGCCCAGGGGACGTTTTATCTTTATTTCAAAGGCAAGGATGCGGCCTTCCTGGAGCTGATCGACAGTTTTTTCGGCCGGCTGCTCAACCTGACGCTGGAGCGCTATCCCGCCAAGGCGCTTAAGGGGCCGCAAGATGTCGCTCCCCAGCTCCGCATCATCTGGCGTACGATCCTTGCCTTCTGCCGGGCCGAGCCGGCGCTCACCGCGCTGGTGCTGCGCGAGGCGCATAGCCTGGGGCCCGCCCATCGCACCCATATGGAACGGCATTTTCAGCGCGTCATCGATGCCCTCGCCGCCTATTTCGAGGAAGCGGCAAGCCGCGGGATTTTCCGCCCCGCCCCGGCCGGCCTTGCCGCCTGGGTGGTGCTGGGGATGATCGAGCGCGCCATCCATTACGCCGTTTCTATCGCGCCCGACGCCGACCTCGACCAGCTTGCCCGGGATCTTACGCGCATCGAGCTGGGCGGCTTTCTCGGGGGCCGGGGCATCCTCGATGACGAGCAGGACATGAAGGAATGATGACAATATCCAAGCCTATCGCCATGGCGCTCGCCATTGCTGGCCTCGCCCTTGTTGGCGCCGGGCTGGGCGCCTGGCTTTATCTCGACGCTGTTCCGGACCATGATCCGGGCAGCCTCACGCTGCTTGGCAATGTCGATGTCCGCCAGGTCAACCTCGCCTTCAAGGTGCCGGGGCGGGTCGAGGCCGTTCTCTTCGAGGAGGGTGATGGCGTTAAGGCAGGGGTGGTGGTGGCGGCCCTCGAAAAAGGCGATTTTGAGGACGAGCGAAACCTGGCGCGCGCCCGCGTCGAACGCCAACAAGCGGTCCTTGCCGCGCTGGAAAGCGGCACCCGCCCGGAGGACATCGAGCAGGCGCGGGCGCTGGTGCAGGAAAGCAGGGCGGCGCTGGCCCTTGCCGAAGTTACCTTGAAACGGCAAAAGGCGCTGGCAGCGCGCGATTTCGCTTCCCACCAGGCGCATGACGAAGCCCAGGCCCGGCTCGACAGCGCAAAGTCCCAGTTGCGGGCGCGCGAACAGGCGCTAAAGCTCGCCGAAATCGGCCCGCGCCGGGAGGACATCGACGCCGCGCGCAGCGAGCTCAACGCCGCGCGCGCCGCCCTCGGCCTTGCCGAGCGCCGGCTTGCCGACACCCAGCTTATCGCGCCCAGCCCCGGCATTATCCTCACCCGGGTGCGTGAGCCGGGGGCCATCGTCGGCGCCGGCGAGACCATCTATACCCTCAGCCTGGCCGCCCCGGTCTGGGTGCGCACCTATGTCGCCGAGCCCGACCTCGGCCGCATCCACACCGGGATGAAGGCCATGGTTCACACTGATTCCGGCGACACATATGAAGGCCAGGTCGGCTTTATTTCGCCGCTCGCCGAATTCACTCCGAAGACGGTGGAAACGCCGGAGCTGCGCACCAGCCTCGTTTACCGCTTGCGGGTCATCATCGCCAAGGCCGACAAGGGGCTGCGCCAGGGGATGCCGGTGACCGTCGTCCTTAAGCCCCGCGACCAGGCGTCAAGACAATGACCGCGCCGCTTGCCCGTATCGAAGGCGTGGCCAAGTCTTTTGGCAAGGATAAGCCGCCCGCCATCGATGCGCTGAGCGTCAGCATCGCGCCGGGCCAGGTGACGGGGCTGGTCGGCCCCGACGGCGCGGGCAAAACCACTCTTTTGCGCCTGATGGCCAGCCTGCTGCTCCCCGATCAAGGCCGCCTCGAGGTATGCGGCTACGATACCCGCCACGAGGCGGCGGCGCTGCGCCATGCGGTTGCCTATATGCCGCAGCGCTTCGGGCTGTATGAAGACCTTTCGGTGTTGGAGAACCTCGCGCTCTATGCGGACTTGCGCGCTGTTGCCGGCAGGCAAAGGGAGGAGGCTTTCTCCCGCCTTCTTGCCTTCACCGGCCTCAAACCCTTCACCAAGCGGCTCGCCGGCGCCCTTTCCGGCGGGATGAAGCAAAAGCTCGGCCTTGCCTGCGCCCTCATCGCCAAGCCAAGACTTCTGCTCCTCGACGAGCCCAGCGTCGGCGTCGACCCCATTTCCCGGCGCGAGCTGTGGCGCATGGTCTATGAGCTTGTCGAGGAGGGCATCGGCGTCGTCTGGAGCACCGCCTATCTCGACGAAGCGGAGCGCTGCGCTTCGGTCCTCCTCATGAGCGAAGGCAAGCTTCTTTATGACGGCCCGCCGCAGGCGCTCACCCAGCACGTCGCGCACCGCACCTACGCGGTCAAAGACATGAGCGGCGACCGCCGCGCCGTCCTTGCCCGCGCGCTGGCGCTTGAAGGCGTGCTCGATGGCGTCATCCAGGGGCGCAGCCTGCGCCTGGTGCTGCGCGACAACGCCGCGGCGCCAGACGCCAATGCCTTGAACGCCGGACCGGCGGCGCGGGTCGAAGCCACGCCCGCGCGTTTCGAGGACGCCTTCATGAGCCTCCTGGGCGGTGGGCCGAAGACCGCCTCTCCCTTCAAGCAGATGACGGCGCGCCACGGCCGGCCAAGCGAGGCCGTGGTCGAGGCGGTCGGGCTCACCCGCCGCTTCGGGCGTTTCACCGCCGCCAGCGACATCAGCTTTGCCGTCCGGCGGGGCGAGATTTTCGGCCTCATCGGACCCAATGGCGCCGGCAAGTCCACCACCTTCAAGATGCTCTGCGGCCTGTTGCCGCCGACCTCCGGCACGGCGCGCGTCGCCGGGCTCGATTTTGCCCGCGCACCCAGCAAGGCGCGGGGGCGGCTTGGCTATATGGCGCAAAAATTCTCCCTTTATGGGGATCTCAGCGTCGCCCAGAATCTCAGCTTTTTCGCCGGCGTCTACGGCCTTGGCGGGGGGCGGCGCCAGCAGGCGATCGCGCGGATGGTGGAGACCTTCATGCTTGCCCCCCATCTCGACAGCAACGCCGCGACCTTGCCCCTTGGCTTCAAGCAGCGGCTGGCCCTCGCCTGCGCGGTGATGCACGACCCGGACGTCCTTTTCCTCGACGAGCCGACCTCGGGCGTCGATCCCCGGACCCGGCGCGAATTCTGGTCCCATATCAACGCCATGGTGGAGAACGGGGTGACCATCATGGTCACCACCCACTTCCTTGACGAAGCCGAATATTGCGACCGCATGGCGCTCATCTACCGTGGCCGCGTGATCGCCACCGGCGCGCCCGACGCCCTAAAAGCCCTCGCCCGCAACGCGCAGCGCCCCGACCCCAGCCTCGAGGACGCCTTCATCGCCCTGGTCGAGGACGATGACAGGAGGGCGGCATGAGCATGGCCGCGCCCGCAAGGCAAGACAGGCGCCGCCGTATCCTTGGCCTCATCCGCAAGGAGACCCGGCAGGTGATGCGCGACCCCAGCAGCATCCTCGTCGCCGGAGTGCTGCCCCTGATGCTGTTGTTCCTGTTCGGCTATGGCGTCACCTTCGACCCGCGCTTTTTTAACGTTGGCCTCGTCGTCGAGCAGCCGACGCCGGAGACCGGCAGCTTCACCTCGGCGCTGATCAACTCCCGCTATTTCGCCATCGAGACCGCGCGCGACCGCCGCGCCTTCGAGGACAAGCTGGTGGCCGGCCATATTCACGCCATCCTCGTTCTTCCCGCCGACTTCGCGGCGCAAGCCTATCGCCGCGAGACGGTCCCCATTCAGGTCATCGTCGATGGCAGCGATCCCAACACCGCCGATCTGGTGCGCACCTATGTGCAGATTCTCTGGGTCAACTGGCTGGCGCAGGAATCGCTCAGCCTCGGCCAGTCCTTGCTGCCGGCCTATGTCGATATCGCGCCGCGCGTCTGGTTCAACCCGGAAATCTCCAGCCGCAACTACCTGGTGCCCGGCTCGGTCGCCATCATCCTCACCTTGATCGGAGCCCTGTTGACCGCCCTCGTCGTCGCCCGCGAATGGGAGCGCGGCACCATGGAGGCCTTGCTGGCGACGCCGGTGGGGATCATCGAGCTCCTTATCGGCAAGCTTGTGCCCTATTTTCTCCTCGGCATGGGGTCGATGGCCCTTTCCTTTATAACCGCGGTGTTCCTCTTCGGCGTGCCTTTCCGCGGCTCCTTCCTCATGCTCACCCTTGTCTCGGCGCTGTTCATGTGGGCGGCGCTCGGCCAAGGGCTGCTGATTTCCACCCTGACCCGCAACCAGCTGGTGGCGGCGCAAGCGTCCATTCTTTCCGCCTTTCTGCCGGCCTTTTACTTCTCCAACTTCGTGTTCGAGATCGACAGCATGCCCTGGCCCTTGCAGCTCATCAGCTATACCGTGCCGGCGCGCTATTTCGTCTCGAGCCTGCAGACGCTGTTTCTCGCCGGCGACGTTCCCCGCCTTATCCTCCCGGACATGGCGGGGATTCTGGGCATCGCCGGCGGCTTTTTCCTCGTCACCGCGCTCGCCACGCGGACGCGGCTGGAATAGGCCATGCTGAGACGCATCCTCGCCCTCATCGTCAAGGAGCTTCTTGCCAGCGCCCGCGACCGACAGACTCGCTGGGTGGTGCTTTTTTCGCCACCCTTCCTGCTTCTTATCTACGCCTTCGCCATCACCCAGGAGGTCAAGAACGTCTCCCTCGCCGTGCTCAATCTCGACAGCGGCCTTGAAGCGCGCGAGCTGGTGAGCCGGTTCGAGGGAGCAAAGACGTTCAAGCATATCCACTATTTGACCAGCGCTTCGCAAATCGCGCCGGTGATGGACGCCCAAGAGGTCATCATGACCCTCCATATCGGCTCTGATTTTTCGCGCCGGATCGCCGCTGGGGAAAATGCGCAAGTCCAGCTTCTGCTCGACGGCCGGCGCTCCAACGCGGCGCAAATCCTGCTGGGCTACGCCATCCGCATCATCGAAGGCTATAGCGCCGAGCTCACGGGAAGAGATCAGGCGCGACCACCCGCCGTCGTCGTCTCAAGGGCCTGGTTCAACCCTAATCTAGAGCCCCTGTGGTCGGCGGTGCCAGCGCTGTTCGCGGTGCTGACCGCCGTCGTCGGCTTCATGGTCTCCTCGCTGGCCGTCGCCCGCGAGCGCGAGCTCGGCACCTTCGAGCAGCTCCTCGTCTCCCCCTTGCGGCCGTTCGAGATTTTACTCGGCAAGACCGTTCCCGCTCTCCTTATCGCGCTGGCCAGCGCGAGCGCCATGCTCGCCTTGGGCTGGCTGGTGCTCGAGGTGCCGTTGCGCGGCTCGCTTCCCCTGCTTTTCGCCAGCATGAGCCTTTATCTTGCCGCCATCATCGGCATCGGCCTTTTCATTTCCTCGCTGGCCGCGACCCAGCAGCAAGCGGTCATCGGCCTTTTCATCTACATGATGCCGGCAGTGCTGCTCTCGGGCTATGCGACGCCGGTGGAAAACATGCCCGACTGGCTGCAATGGCTGACCCAGACCAACCCCATCACCCATTTCATCATCATCGCCAAGGGGGTTTTTCTGAAGGACGTGCCGGCCGCCGTGATTGTTCATCATAGCTGGCCGATGGCGCTCATTGCCCTCATAACGTTGTCAGGCGGCGCCTGGTTGTTCCGGCGCCGCCTGATATGAAGCTGATGGGGTTTGCAAATATTTGTTCAAGAACAGCCGCCATGGCTTGTGACATTCAGGAATGCTCGTGCAAGATCCGCCATCCCTTAGGTGTGCGGGTCAGCACCACCGTGGTATAGTTCTTTTTCGCCAGTTCCTTGCCCTTGACCTCGGCCTTGATCACATAGTCATAAACCGCGAAGGCCAGGTCGTGGCCGACCGTCACCTTGATCTCGCCGATCTCATAGGCGGTGATCTTGAAATTGGGCGAGGTGAATTCGGGCACCAGATGCTTGTCGCGATAGTCCTGCCAGGTCCAGTTGGCGTGGGCGCCCTCGACGATGCTGAAGCGCTCGGGCGCCGCCACCAGCGCCGCGATGCCCTCGATGCTCATGCTGGCGATGGCCGCGGCTTGCCGGTGAATAAGGGCGCGGATTTCGCTTTCGGCGCTCGCCTGGGCCGTGGCGGGGGCGGCGGCGTGCTCGCCGTCATGGGCCTGCGCCGGCATGACGCCCAGCAAAAGCGCGGCGCCTAGAAACACAAAAAATCTCGGCACGATTTCTCTTTCTGTTCATAAGGGCGGCCCCCTCTCCGGCGTTTGTTTTTATCCTCTACCGGAAAGAGGGCCCGACCCCGCGATGAGACGAAGAAGCGGGGGCTTGAAATGACAGCCCCCGCTCGTGTGGTGGATTTGAAGTCCGTTCCATTCTTGCGGGCACGCTCGTAAACGAACTTCAAATCCAAAACCACACGATATTCAATAGGCTACTAGTGTCCTTGCGAATCGTTAAGTTCGCGCGGTCGCGTGCCCCCAAATAAAGCGAACTTGACGATTGGGGACACTAGGTTCACAGCCCATCAGAATGAATAGCGCAACTGGACGCCATATTGCCGCGGCTCGCCCAACACCGCCAAGGGATAATTGGGGCTTGCTTGCGCATCAAGGCCAACCCCTAATGTCTTGTAGGTGGCATACCGCTTGTCGGTGAGATTGCGGCCATAAAGGGCGATTTCCCAATTCTCCTCCGGCGGGGTGAACGCCAGCCGGGCGTTGATGAGGGCATAGTCCTCATTGGCAAATCTCGGGTCATTGGTGGACTTGAAGAAGATCTTGCTGCGCCAGGCAATATCGCCCCGCAAGGTCAAAAAGCCGAGATCGCCCACCGGCGTGCGGTGCTGGGCGCCGAAGGTGAGGTTCCATTTCGGCGAGTTTGGCAAAGTATTGCCGGCAAGCGATACTGGCCCGTCGAAATAAACCTTATAAGTGGCGTCGAGATAGGAAATGCTGGCGTTGAGGTCGAAGCCTTCGGCGACCCGGGCGGCGAATTCCGCCTCGATGCCTTTGACCTGTGATTTACCGGCATTGGTGGTGGTGGCGACACCATTGATATACTCCACCACCTGGAGATTGGAATAATCATAATAGAAGGCGCCGATGTTCGCCCGCACATGATCTTCCAGAAGCATGGACTTCAAGCCAACTTCGTAGCTCCAGAGAAACTCCGGCTTGAAAGGCTGGCCGTCGCCCAACTGGAAGCCGCCGGACTTGAAGCCGCGCGTTGCCGAGATATAGGCCATGACGTCGTCATTGAAGTCATAGTCGATGCCAAATTTTGGCGTCAAGACGGTCCAGGACGCCTTGGGATCGCCAGCATCCACTTCCGTGCCATTGACGGCAATCGAATAATTATAGTCCTTCTTTTCATAGTTAAGGCGCAGGCCGACGGTTGCCCGCAGCCGGTCGGTGGCGTGGTAAGTCGCCTGACCAAAGGCGGCCATCGCATTGGTGGTATTGGCCTCAGGAATCACAATCGCGACCGCCGGCTTGAAAAGCCCGATCCCGCCATCGCCCTTTTCATTGAGATAAAAAGCGCCGAGGATCCACTCCAGGCGCTCCGGGTCGTTGTTGGTGAGCTGGAGTTCCTGGGTGAAGGTCTTCGAGTTTTCATCAAGCGTGATGTCGAAGAGGAACAGGTCGGTGGCATCGGCGTCGATGATCTGCGCCACCGTGCTTTTCCGATAGGACGTGATGGACTTGAAGGTCACCGCGCTCGCCGTATAGGTGTTGGTCGCCGAGATGCCCCAGACTTTCACGTCATTCTGCGGCAGGGTATCGAAGGCGACATCGTCCGGCCGGGTGGGAATGGTCGCCCCGGCGGCGGCGAATTCCGCCGGATAGCTGAGGCGGGTCGAGGGATAGCCGGTTTCGTTATCGCGGTTGAAGTCGGCGCGCAGGACGGTCTCGAAGGCGTCGGTCACGTCCATCGCCAGGGTGAAGCGGCCAGCGAAGGTGTCCTGGTTTTGATAATCCTCGCCCGTGACGATATCCTTATAGCGGCCATCGCGGTCGTTCTTCATCAAGGTGGCGCGGGCGCGCACCCGGTCGCTCAAGGGACCCGAGACCGTGCCGCTGAAGGTGCGGCGCTCGAGATTGCCGATGGTGACGCCAAAGGTGCCTTCCAACTCATCCGAGGGCGCCTTGGAAATGATGTTGAGCGAGCCGCCGGTGGCGTTGCGTCCGAACAGCACGCCTTGCGGACCGCGCAGTAATTCCAGCCGCTCGACATCGAACATATCTTGATAGCCGGTGGTCGGGCGCGGGATATAGACGCCGTCATAATAGACAGCGACGCTGGGGTCGGTGGCAACGCCAAAGGCGGAGGTGCCGATACCGCGCACATTGACGATCGCCATCGAATCATTGGTGATGGTGATGCCGGGGACGAAGAACTGAAAATCCTCGAAATTGGTGATGCCGATGGCTTGCAGCATGTCGCCGGACAGCGCCGTCACCGACACCGGCGTATCTTGCAGGCTGGCTTCCCGCTTCTCGGCCGTCACGAGGATTTCCTCAAGGACGGCGGCCGCAGGCCGCGGCGCCGATTCCTGGGCATGGGCGGCGATGCTGGTCAGCGCCACCACCGCCGTCGTTGTCAAAAGCGTCGACAGATTAAGCTTGGAACTCATTTTTTTCCTCCATGGGGCAATCCTGCCCTCATTCATCGCCATGGCGACCCGCCATGGGTTTTATCCGATTATGCGTTGGTTCCTGACGCCGGCCGGCCGTAAGACAAGGCCGCTGGCAAGGGCGCTTTCCTTGCCTCGCAAGGAAATGCCGGTCAGGCGATGTCGGTGGGTCTTGGCGGGGGGGTGAGGGCGGGAAGCACCGCTGATTTCACGGTCGCGCTCAGCGCCCGCTCGAAACCAACGAGCGGGGGAGCGAATGTCATGGGTTGGCTGTGCAACAGCGCGATGCCGCATATGGCGCCCACCCCGGAGCAGCAAAATTCTTTTTGTCCATCGTGATGCGCCGTGGGGCCCGGCTCCACTTCGAAATGGCTGCGGATGATGCTGATCAAGACCGCGTCCGTCTCGGCGTCGAGCGTCGCAAGCGCTGCTTCAAGATTCTGATTGGCGATGGTGCGCACCCGGTCATGGTCGTGCAAATAGCCCTGCGAAGCGGCCAGCGCCGGCGCAAGACCCAGCACGAAAACGAAAAGGCCGACAAGTACGGACCGGACGCAACGCGGCATCATGACTCCCCCAGGCTCTTTGCAAGAGTAAAAGGGCAACACAAAGCTGTCAACAAACGCGACGAGGGCTCCACCGCCACCGCCTAGTGGTGCGATTCCAACGGATGGTTCCCATCTGTTGGAGAAATCGCACCACAGATTCAATAACTTAGTGGTCCACTTTTCCCAAACGGATGGATTTATCCGTTTGGGGCGGACCACTAGCCACGTCCATTTGCGGCAAGAAGACCGGTAACATGTTGAATTTCTGGTGCGAATCACCTGGTCGGCGAGGGAAGCTTTCGTTGCCTGCGCGCCATGGCCGTAATTTTTATCATTGCACTTGCAACAGTCTGAGCCCGTGTAACGAACCCATGACTGCTGTAACGGTCGGCGTCTCTTTGGCGGGAGACACGGCAAAGCCAAGCCGGAAAAGAGGTCAAGTCCCTTCAAGCCTGGTCAATCTTGTCGCAGTTAAGGCTTTGTGCAACAAAACGGGCTTATAGTGCTTGACGAGAGGCGGAAAAAACTGGCATACCCCCACCGGGTATACGGCATGGGATGGATAAAGTGCTTCTGGGCCGCACCTTCATGATCCTGGCGATCACGCTTGGCGCGTTGGCGAATGCCTTCGCCGGCGCCAAGGCCGATGCCGCCATGGTCGGCGGCATGGCCATGACGGCGATGTCCGATTCCTGCCACCAGGCAAAGGGGGCGCCAGCCAAGGCCGATATGGCGGCGGCCAGCGCCGAGCAGCCTTGCCAGGACGAAATGCCCCCCAAGGATTGCGCTTCCTTGTGCGTCCTTTCCTGCGGCGCGGCTTCGACCGCCGCGATCATGCCGCCCGTCATGCCGCTCGGCACCCAGGGCGGCGGCGCGGACAGGACCGCCGCGCTCACCGGCACCGCCTCGCACAGCCCAGGCTTTCAGCCCCCCCCTCCCCGCGCTTGATGAGCAACCCCAGGAGGCAGCATTGTTGCCTCGTTTCTCCGCCATGCGCGCGGCTTTGCGCGCAGAACCATGGCTGAATAGAAGCCCGCCGCGAAAGAGACGATTATGTTCCGATTCACGTTTTTCGCCGCCATTGCCTTGACTTTTGCCCTGGCCGACTGGGGCGCGCCTTCTTCCGCCCACGCGCAAGCCAATGACAAGGCCCAGCCCCTGGGTTTGGATGAAGCGGTGCGTCAGGCGCTTGCCGCGAGCGACCCCAGCGTCGCCCGCTTCGCCGAACGCTCCGCCGCCCTGGCCGAGCGCGCGGTTTCCGACTCGCAACTTCCCGACCCCATGGCGCGGGTCGGCGTGATGAGCCTGCCGACCGACAGCTTCAGCTTCACCCAGGAAGGGATGACCCAGTTGCAATTCGGGGTTGCCCAGGCCTTTCCCCGGGGGCGCACCTTGTCGCTGACCCGGGACAAGCGCGAAGCCGAACGGCGCGGCGAGCTGGCGATGCTGGAGGCCCGCGAGCTGGAAATCGTGCTGGAGACCCGCAGCGCCTGGCTGGAGCTGTTCTACTGGCGCCAGGCGCGGGAAAAAGTGCGGGCCAGCCGCAAGGCGGTCAGCGACCTTGCGGAGATCGTCAGCGCCATCTTCGGCACCGGGCGCAGCACCAGCCAGGACGTTCTGCGCACCGAGCTGGAGCTGAGCATCCTCGATGACCGGCTGGTCGATGTCGACCGCCAGGCGGAACTCGCGCGCGCCGACCTTGCCCGCTATATCGGGAACCTCGAAGCGGCGCGGCCATTGCCCGCAATCCTTCCCATCCTTGCCGCGCCAGCGCCCCGCGAGGTGATCGAGGCAAAGCTGGTGCAGCACCCTTCGGTCGCCGTCGAGGACGCGACCATCGACGCCCGCGAGCGGGACATCGACATCGCCAGGCAGCAGTACAAGCCCGGCTGGGCGGTCGAGGGCGGCTATGGCCTGCGCGCCGCCACCGGCGCGCCCGACCTCGTGTCCTTGGGCGTCTCCCTCGATGTGCCGCTGTTCACCGCCAAGCGCCAGGACCGCAACCTCGCGGCGGCGCGGCGCGAGAAACAGGCGGCCCGCCTCGATCGTCAGACGCGGCTTTTGGAAATGCAGCAAAAGCTGGAGCGCGCCTATGCCGACTGGCTACGCCAGGATGAGCGCATCGATCTTTATAAGAAAATCGTCGTCGCCCGGGCGCGTCATACGTCCGACGCGGCGCTTGCCGCTTACCGCAGCGGTGTCTCGGACTTTGCCGAGCTCATCCGCGCCAATCTCGCCGAACTCGACGTGGAATTAACCTTGCTGCGGCTGGAGGTCGATCAGACCATCGCCCAGGCCCAGCTCCTCTATCTGGAGGCCGAAAAGAATGACTAAGAAATTGTGGATGATCGCCGCCGTTCTGCTGGTCGTTGGCGCGGCGCTGGGCTATGGCGCCGCCTATTTCGCCGGCGGCCGCGAGACCGCGCCGGCAAGCGGCGGAGAGAAGAAAATCCTTTATTGGACGGACCCGATGATCCCCGGCTATCGCAGCCCCAAGCCCGGCAAATCGCCAATGGGGATGGATATGATCCCGGTCTATGAAGGCGAGGAGTCGGACGCCGGCGCCAGCGCTGAGCCCGCCCTCAAGATCAGCCCGGCTGGGGTCAATAAACTTGGTGTGCGCACGGCGCCGGTCACCCGCGGCACCCTTTACCGCACCATCGAAACGGTTGGCTATATCGTGCCCAACGACAATCTGGTGCGCCATGTCAACGTGCGCACCCAAGGCTGGATCGAGCGCCTGCTGTTCAAGACGCCCGGCGAGTTCGTGAAAAAGGGCGCCCTCATTTTCCAGATGTATTCGCCCGCCCTCGTCAACGCCCAGGCCGAGTTCCTCCAGGCCTTGCGGATCGAACATTCGGCGCTGGCGGGCGCGGCGCGCGAGCGGCTCATCGCCCTTGGCATGACGGACGCGCAAATCGATACCTTGGTGCGCACGGGAAAAGTCGAACAATGGACCGACATCAGGGCGCCGCAAGACGGCTACGCCATCGCCCTTAATGTCGGCGAAGGGATGTTCATCGAACCCGGCACCACGGTCTTCAGCCTCGCCGACCTTTCCTCGATCTGGGTCATGGTCGAAGTGTTTGAACATCAGGCCGAATGGGTGAGCGAAGGCCAGGAGGCGGTGATGGAGCTGCCCTTCCTGCCGGGGCGCAAATGGACCGGCAAGGTGGATTATGTCTACCCCACCATCGACCCGCAAAGCCGCACGCTTCGGGTGCGCCTCAAATTCGATAATCCAGGCATCGTCCTTAAGCCCAACATGTACGCGCAAATCGCCATTAAAGCGGAGCCGCGGGAAAATACCCTTTCCATCCCGCGCGAGGCCTTGATCCGCTCCGGCACCTCCAACCGCGTGGTCCTCGCCCTTGGCGAAGGCCGCTTCCGCCCGGCCAAGGTCACCGTCGGCATCGAATCCGGCAACCGGGTGGAGCTTCTTTCCGGCGTCAAGGAAGGGGAGATCGTGGTGACCTCGGGCCAGTTTCTCCTCGATTCCGAAGCCAGCCTCGATGAAAGCTTCCTGCGCATGGAGGTGACGGAAAGCGCCGCTCCCGAGACGGCCGGGCACGAAGCGCACGCCGCCGCGCCGGCCACCGCCAGCGGCATGGCGACCCTCAACGCGGTGAAAGCGCAGGAGGGCAAGGTCGATCTTTCCCACGGCCCCATCGAGGCCTTCGATTTGCCCGCGATGACCATGGATTTTCCCGTCGCCCCAGGGGTCGATCTTTCGGCCCTCAAGCCCGGCGGGCACGTCAACTTCACCCTCAGCCGCGCCGCCGATGGCAGCCTTCTGGTGACCGCCATCACCGCATCGCAGCATTGAGCCCAGCGAGGACAGTAAAGTCATGATTGCAAATCTCATTCGCTGGTCGGTGACCAACCGCTTCCTGGTGGTAATTCTGGCTCTTCTTCTTACTGGCTGGGGCGCCTACACCGCGATGCAAACACCGCTCGACGCCATTCCCGATCTGTCGGACGTGCAAGTCATCATCAAAACCAGCTACCCCGGCCAGGCGCCGCAAGTGGTGGAGGACCAGGTCACTTACCCCCTGACGACGGCGATGCTCGCGGTTCCCGGCGCGGTCACGGTGCGGGGCTATTCCTTCTTTAACGACTCTTTCGTTTATATCATCTTCAAGGACGGCACCGATATCTATTGGGCGCGCTCGCGGGTTCTGGAATATCTGAGCCAGGTCGCGCCACGTCTGCCGGAGGGCGCCCGCCCGGCGATCGGGCCCGACGCCACCGGGGTCGGCTGGGTCTATCAATATGCTCTCGTCGACCGCAGCGGCAAACGCGATCTTGCGCAACTGCGCACCATTCAGGACTGGTTCCTCAAATACGAACTGCAAACCGTAGAGGGCGTTTCGGAAGTTGCCACCATCGGCGGCATGGTGAAGCAATATCAAGTGGTGGTCGACCCCAATCGTCTGCGTGCTTATAACCTACCGCTTACCCGTGTGCGGGAAGCCATCCAACGCGGCAACCAAGAGACCGGCGGCCGGGTGATCGAAATGGCTGAAGCCGAATATATGATCCGCGCCACCGGCTATATTGATGACCTCGATGATCTGCGCAACATCCCCCTAGGCCATACCAAGATGGGAACGCCAATTCTGCTGAGCGATATCGCTGAAGTACGCCTGGGCCCGGAACTGCGCCGCGGCATCGGCGAACTCAACGGCGATGGCGAGGCGGTCGGCGGCGTCATCATCATGCGCTTTGGCGAGAACGCGCTCGCCACCATCGACCGGGTCAAGGTCAAGCTTGAGCAACTTAAAAAAAGTTTGCCCGAAGGCGTAGAGTTGATTCAAACTTATGATCGCTCGTCCCTCATCAAGCGCGCAGTGAAGACTCTCAACGAAAAGCTCATCGAGGAGTTCATCGTCGTCATTCTTGTCTGCGCGGTATTCTTATTCCATCTGCGCTCGGCCCTTGTGGTGATCTTGAGCCTTCCCCTGGGCGTCCTTGCCGCCTTCATCGTCATGCACGCCCAAGGCATCAACGCCAACATCATGTCGCTGGGCGGCATTGCAATTGCCGTCGGCGCCATGGTCGACGCCACCATCGTCATGATTGAAAACATGCATAAGCACATGGAGCGCGAAACATTAAGCGACAAAAACCGATGGCGCATCGTGGCAGAAGCCTCGGTCGAGGTCGGGCCAGCGCTATTTTTCTCGCTCCTCATCATCACCTTGAGCTTCGTGCCCATCTTCGCGCTCGAGGCCCAGGAAGGTCGGCTGTTCCATCCACTGGCTTTCACCAAGACCTATGCCATGGCCGCCGCCGCAGGCCTGTCGATTACATTGGTTCCGGTGCTGATGGGCTTTTTCATTCGCGGCAAGATCCTGGCCGAGCACAAAAACCCTATCAATCGTTGGTTGATGACGGGATACAAGCCGTTCATCGATTTGGTGCTCAAACATCCCAAAACGATGGTGGCGGTTACGCTTGTCATTATGGTCAGCATGATTTGGCCACTACAAAGAATCGGCGGCGAGTTCATGCCCGATCTTGACGAGGGCGACCTTCTCTACATGCCCAGCGCTTATCCCGCCATCTCTGCCGGCAAGATGACGCAACTATTGCAGCAGACCAACCGGATGATCAAGACGGTGCCGGAAGTAAAAACCGTCTACGCCAAGGCGGGACGCGCCGATTCAGCAACCGATCCCGCCCCTCTCACCATGGTTGAAACCACAATTCAGTTAAAGCCGATGGAGGAATGGCGGCCAGGGATGACGACCGAAAAGCTCAAAGCCGAGCTCAATCGGCTTGTTCAGCTCCCAAGTCTCACCAATGTCTGGATCATGCCGATCAAGAACCGCATCGACATGCTGGCGACCGGCATCAAGACGCCAGTCGGCATCAAGGTTGCAGGACCGGACCTTGCCGTCATTGGCAAAATCGGTGAGCGTATCGAACGGGTGATCAAAAAAGTCCCCGGAACGGCCTCGGTTTATGCCGAGCGGGTCACGGGTGGACGCTTTGTCGATATCGATATCGATCGCCTCTCCGCCGCTCGTTATGGCCTCAATATCTCCGACGTGCATGATATTGTTCGCACTGCCGTCGGCGGGATGACCGTCACCGAAAGCGTCGAAGGCCTGGAACGTTACCCCGTCAACTTGCGTTATCCGCGGGATATTCGCGATTCGATCAACCGGCTTAAGGAACTGCCTATCGTCACGCCGGCCGGCGCACAAATACCCTTAGGCAGCGTCGCCGAGATCAAGGTTTCCGGAGGTCCTGGTGTCATCCGTAGCGAAAACGCGCGGCTCAATGGCTGGATTTATGTCGATATCGATGGCCGCGATATTGGCTCCTATGTGGCCGACGCGCAAAAAGCCGTGGCGGAACAGGTCGCATTGCCACCTGGTTATTCTCTCAACTGGTCCGGGCAATATGAATACATGGAACGCGCCAAGGCTCGCCTGAAACTTGTTGTTCCCGTCACCCTCTTGATCATCATGCTGCTTCTGTATCTCAACTTCCGCAATATGACAGCGGTCCTCATCATCCTTGGGACCTTGCCGCTCTCCCTCGTCGGCGGCTTCTGGCTGTTGTACCTGTTGGGCTATAATATGTCGGTCGCGGTCGGTGTCGGCTTCATCGCCCTGGCTGGCGTCGCGGTCGAGATTGGCGTCCTGATGCTCGTCTATCTCAATCAGGCACTCGCGCGCAAGACCGCTGAAGCCGCCCAAGAAAACCGCCCCCTCACCCTTGCCGACCTGCGGGGAGCGGTGATCGACGGCGCGCTGATGCGGGTGCGCCCCATCATGATGACGGTCTCGGTGATCATCGCCGGCCTGCTGCCGATCATGCTGGGGACCGGCACTGGCTCGGAAGTCATGCGGCGCATCGCCGCACCGATGGTGGGCGGCATGGTCAGCGCTACTATCTTGACCTTGCTGGTGATTCCGGCGGTCTTCCTGCTTTGGAAGAGCCGCCGCATCGATCGATCGCCAACCGCCTGACAAGGCCGCATGGCGGAAGTTGATCGACATCAAAGCGTGGACCGCGGCAATGCCTTAGCCTTGCAACAAGGCTGGCTGCCGCGGTTCGGCGGGTGCTCGGTGAGCGTCGTTCGGCAGCCTGTTTGAGGCTTTGACGCCTGGGGAGCCGGCATACCGGCAAGAGGAGATCGGCAAGGCCATGATTGTCTGGCGCCGCCATATCATCATCCTGCAAGTCGCCGCCCTTCTCTTTTACACGGCGATAGGGCAAGTTGCCGGCGCCGTCTCCGCGGCGCCGTCCGCCATGGCGGCCACCGGCGTGGGGGGCGCCGCCACCGGCAGTGATGCGCTGGCCGAGCGCCGGTCAGGTGAAGCTGTTGTCGTCCAGGCCATTGCGGACCAGGAAAATCCTGAGCAAATGCAAATGCCGCGCCATCCCTGCTGCAACACGCCCGCGCCAGGATGCATAGCCTTGATGCCGACGGGCATGACGCAGCGGGATGCGCGTTCCCCCGACATTTACGGAAGAACGGTTCCGGGTCCTTATCACGGCGTCGTTTTTTCGCCGCCGCCCCATCCGCCGAGGTTTTTCTCCTAAGCCGGAGCCTCGGGCAAATCGTCCGAGGCGTTGCTTCACCTCTTCGCCATCCGTATGATGGATGCAAGTCAGTGTCAGGGAGAAGAGACGATGTCCAGGCATTCACCAAAGGCTTCTCCAAGGGCCGAAGAAAGAACGTCGGACGCCGCGACGCGGGTCGATGTCGAAGCGCTGCTTGAGCGTATCCTGATACGCCAGCGCCAGGCGTTTCTCGGCTATTTGGGCCGCCGGCTTGGCGACCATGACGAAGCGCAAGACGTACTGGCTAATTTCGCCTTGCGGGTGGTCTTGAAGAGCGATCAGCTCAATAACCCCGAGGCCATCGATGCCTGGTTGCGGCGGGTGCTGCATAGCACCCTCATCGACCATATCCGGCAGAACGCGGCGCGGCGCCTCAGCACGGTCGATGTCGACGATCTCGCCGCTGACGAGGAGCCGGCGGAGGACAAGGAACCCGACGCCGCCGTGGCTCATCTGTGCGCCTGCATGCGCAGCGTCATCCCGCAGCTTAAGGCGGAATACGCCGACATCTTGCAACGCGCCGACCTCGAGGAGCAATCGCGGGCCGAGATTGCCGAAAGCCTGCAAATTTCGACCGGGAATTTGCGCGTCAGGCTGTATCGCGCGCGCCAGGCGTTGCGCGCGGCGCTCGCGGAACGCTGCGGCGCGCATTGCCAAGATCGCTTTCTCAGTTGCGCCTGCGACAGTA
>JBMOOS010000027.1:0-49329 GCA_049324415.1 Pseudomonadota bacterium | reverse complement strand
GCGCCAATCAAACAATTGGCCGCCACTGCGGCCGGCGCGCTTGGCGCGCCAATCAAACAATTGGCCGCCACTGCGGCCGGCGCGCTTGGCGCGCCAATCAAACAATTGGCCGCCACTGCGGCCGGCGATGCTTGACGATGCGCTCCTTGTCGAAACCCTCACCAAGGCCGTGCGCGGCGCCAGCGTCACCCTCACGCAGCGGGTGCTGCGCCGCCGGGAATATCTGGTCGGCGCCGAGGTGAAGGTGGCGCTTCTCGGCGCTGCTCTAGCGCCGGCGCGCCTGCCGCCACGCTGGCGCCGCCTTTTTGCAGCCACATTGGCGGCTAAACCAGGCAGCCTCACGGCGCCAACGCCTTTTGACCAATAGACGGGACCGGCTATGCAGGATCAGGTGACCCAGACGACCGACCTTGGCGGCGTGGTTCATGATTTTTCCGCCTTCGGCATGTTCATGCAGGCCGACCTGGTGGTGAAGTCGGTGATGGTGCTTTTGCTGCTCGTCTCCTTCTGGTCATGGGCGATCATCATCGACAAGCTCATTGCCTATCGCCGGATACGCCAGCGCGCCGACGCTTTCGAGGACCGCTTTTGGTCGGGCAGCTCCCTTGACGACCTTTATCAGGCCATCGCCAAGCAGGCCGATCACCCGCTGGCCCTCATCTTTTCCTCCGCCATGCGCGAATGGCAGCGCTCGCTGGCCAAATCGGCCCGCTTCGATCCCGCCGCCGTCGCCGCCCGCATCGCCACCATCATGCGGGTGACCCGCGAGCGCGAGATGGGCCTCATGGAAAAGCGCTTGGGCTTTTTGGCGACCGTCGGCTCGGTGGCGCCCTTTGTCGGCCTGTTTGGCACCGTGTGGGGTATCATGAACAGCTTTCAGTCGATCGCCACCTCGCAAAACACCTCGCTCGCCGTCGTCGCGCCAGGCATCGCCGAAGCCTTGTTCGCGACCGCGCTTGGCCTGTTGGCGGCGATCCCGGCGGTGGCCGGCTATAACAAGCTCACTGGCGAGCTTGGCCGCTTCGGGCAACGGCTGGAAAGCTTTTGCGAGGAGTTTTCCACCATCATCTCGCGCCAGCTCGAAGACAAGGCGGCCTAGGCGATGGCGCTCCATGTCAACGGCCGCGGCGCAGGGCGCAAGCATCGCCCGATGTCGGAAATCAACGTCACGCCGCTGGTCGACGTGATGCTGGTGCTCCTCATCGTCTTCATGGTGACGGCGCCGCTTCTCACCGTCGGCGTTCCCATCGACCTGCCTAAGGCGGACGCCAAGCCGCTCGCCGAGGACGACAAGCCTTTGACCGTCGCCGTTGATCGCAAAGGCGCCATATTTATCGAGGACACTGAAGTCGATGCGGACGAGTTGGTGGCGCGGCTGGCCGCCATCGCCGGGGAGCGGCGCGATGCCCGGATCTATGTGCGCGGCGATCGCGACCTTGCCTATGGCGAGGTGATGGCGGTGGTGGCGCGGATCAGCGGCGCGGGCTTTTCCAAGGTCGCACTGGTGACGGAAAAAAGCCAGACAGCCGATATAAATCGCACGAAATAGCGCGGCAAGGCACGGCTGAGCGGGGTCGGATCGAGGCAATGCGAACTGGGATCGTCTTCTCAGCGCTGCTCCATGTTGTAGCCTTCGCCCTGGGCTATCTGGCCTGGCCGGCGTTGCGGCGGGAGATGGACGCGCCCGACCCGCAAATCCTGGAAGTCGAATTGGTCAGCATCGACAGCGTCAACCGCGTGCCCGCCAAGCTGGTGCGCGAGGAGCCGACGCCGCCGACGCCCGAGCCCGAACCAGAGCCCCAGCCCCAGCCCCAGCCCCAGCCGCCGCCGCCGCCGCCGCCCGAGCCCGCGCCAGTGAAGCTGGCCGAGGCGTCGCCACCCCCGCCCCTCGAGCCCCCGCCCGTGGAAAAGCCGGCGCTCAAGCCGCCTCAGAAGGAAGCGCTGAAACCCGCGCCAAAACCCATTGCTCAGCCAAAGGTCAAGCCCAAGCCGCCCCAGCGCTTTGACGCCGACCGGGTGGCGGCGCTCATCGACAAGAGCTTGAAGGCGCAGGCGCAAAGCCAGCCGGTGCAACAGGACAAGCTTGCTGAGGCAGTGCGGGCAAGCCAGCCAACAAGCCTTGATGGCAAGCGCTTGACGGCGACCTTGGCGGCGGTTCTCAAGGCCCAGGTCACCAGATGCTGGGCGCTTGACCCCGGCATGCGGGATATCGACAACATGCAAGTCCAGATCCTGGTGCAGTTCAACGAGGATGGCACGATTATCGGCATGCCCCAGATCGCCCCTGCCTTCCAGCAGCGTTTCAACGACCCGGCGCAAGCCCCGTTCCGCGTCTTCGCCGAAAGCGCGCGTCGCGCGGTGCAGCGGTGCGCGCCCTATGATCTGCCGCGCGAGATGTACGCCGAATGGCGCAATGTGCAGCTTAATTTCGACCCCCGGGAGGTGATCAATTGACCCAGTCAGTCTTGCAGCGTCTTATCCTTGTTTTGTTCGTGGGTCTGTTGTGGGGGCAGCCGGCATCGGCGGTTCTGGAAGTGGATATCAACCGCGGCTATCTGGAGCCGCTGCCCATCGCCATTCCCGATTTCGTCACCGCCGCCGACGCGCCGACCCCGGCGGGGGGGGCGCGCGAGCTTGCCGTCCGCCTTTCCGAGGTGGTGACCGCCGACCTCGAGCGCTCCGGCCTTTTCCGCGGGGTCTCCAAGCAGGCCTTCATCCGCCCCTTGAGCGCCGCCGACATCCGTCCCGATTTCCGCATCTGGCGGGCGGTCGGCGCGCAAGCCCTGGTGGCCGGCGCCCTCGAGGTGCAGACGGATGGCAATCTGCGCATCGAGTTTCGCCTGTGGGACGTGTTCGGCGAAAGCCAGATGACCGGCATGCGCTATGTCCTGCCGCCGCGCAACTGGCGCCGCGCCGCGCATCTCATCGCCGACGCGGTCTATAAGCGCCTCACCGGCGAGGATGGCTATTTCGACAGCCGCATCGTCTATATCGCCGAAACCGGGCCGAAAGTCGCCCGCGCCAAGCAGCTCGCCATCATGGACCAGGACGGCGCCAACCACCGCTTCCTGACCGACGGCAAGGACCTGGTGCTGACCCCGCGCTTTTCCCCCAGCCAGCAGGAAATCACCTATCTTGCCTATTACAACAACCAGCCCCGGGTCTATCTTTATAACCTGGAGAGCGGCAAGCACGAAGTTTTGGGGGAGTTCCCCAACATGACCTTCGCGCCGCGCTTCTCGCCGGACGGCAACAAGGTGATCTTCAGCCAGGCGCGGCTTGGCAACTCCGACATCTATACCATGGACTTGCGCACCCGCCGGGTGGTCCGACTGACCGATGATCCCGGGATCGACACCTCGCCATCTTACGCACCCGATGGCCGCCAGGTGGTGTTCAACTCCGACCGTGGCGGCAGCCAGCAGCTTTATGTGATGAACGCCGATGGCGGCGGCGTCAAAAGGATCTCCTTTGCCCGCAACGCCCGCTATGGCACGCCGGTATGGTCGCCGCGCGGCGACCTCATCGCGTTCACCAAGATCGCCGAGGGCAAGTTCCGCATCGGGGTGATGCGGCCCGACGGCTCGGGCGAGCGGCTGTTGACCGACGCCTATCAGGACGAGGCACCCACCTGGGCGCCCAATGGCCGGGTCATCATCTTTTTCCGCACCGAGCCTTATCGCGGCAATGGCGGCAAGGGCGAGGTGAGCCTGTGGTCGGTCGATCTCACCGGCTATAACGAGCGCCGCGTACCGACCCCCCATGACGCCTCCGATCCCGCGTGGTCGCCCTTGCTGCAATAGGGAGAAAAAATTGCGTCAAAGGGGGTCTTGTCGCCGCCAGCGCCCCTTGATCGTAAGTAAAGTGCTCACTATAGTGCAGCGCCAAGGGCCGGCTTTGCGATAAAGCCAAATAACCCGGGCCAGGGCTGTGAAAATCAGACGTGGGGCTCAGGGCATGGATAGCTGTAACCGCGGAAGGACTAATAAAGATGTTTACCAAACTGGCTGGGTTGAAGACCCTGACGCTGCTTGCTTGCGTGGGGTTCGTTGCGGCTTGTTCCAAGCCCAAGGAAGCGCCGCCCCCGCCGCCTCCGCCGCCGGCGGAGCAGGCGCCGACGGTCGAACGCGACACCATTGAGCAGCGGGAAGTTCTACCGCCGGCCGGCAGCATCGCCGACCTGGTGCGCGTCGTCGGCACCGACCGGGTGTTCTTTGCCTTCGACAGCGCCGAGCTGTCGCCGCAAGCCCGCGAAACCCTGCGCAAGGGCGCCGAATGGCTGCGCGCCAACGCCTCGGTCGCGCTCATGATCGAAGGCCATGCCGACGAGCGCGGCACGCGCGAATATAACTTGGCCTTGGGCGAGCGGCGGGCCAACGCGGTGCGCTCCTATCTGATGGCGCTGGGGGTTGCTGGCAACCGCCTGCAGACCATCAGCTATGGCAAGGAGCGGCCGGACGATCCGCGCTCGACGGAAGAAGCCTGGGCCAAGAACCGTCGTGCGGTCGCCACCATCGCCTCGGGCGGCGCCGTCAACTAAGCCCCAGTTTGCCGCAGTACTCTAGGGTCCGGACCCTAAAGCGCGGCAGTCAACGTTAAGGCGCCCCGTCTGACCGGACATGGCTTCGGTGGGCGGGGCGTCTGCCATTTGGGGGTTTAGAGCCCGTCTTGAAACGCGCATGGAGGCCGCGTTGACCGCCCCTTGGCGGTCAACCCCTTGGGGACGCGGCGCTTGTGGCCGCCGGCTGTGTCGCGCGTCGGTTGCGATGTTCCGGCATCGCGCCCTCCTCGCTCCTGGCCGGCGGCCAAAATCACCAGCGTCGCGGACCCATGCGCGTTTCAAGACGGGTTCTTACGCCTTGGCCTATTTTTGTCGCAATGCCGGCATAAAAGGCTGGCTGGCAGGGAAAGAAATGCACAGCTTAAAGAGGGTTCTTAAGTCATGCCCATGACGGGAAATGCCAAGCGGCCTTGGGTTTGTCTTCTCGTCGCCTTGATGCTCCTCATCATGGCGCCGGCTGGGGCAAAGGCGCAAAGCGCGCCGGATCTGGCGCGCAAGGTGGACCAGCTCGAGCGCCAGGTGCGCGCCCTGCAACGCCAGGTGTTCAGCGGCGATAGCCGCTATTTCGCGGCCGAGAACGAAGGCGCCGCGGCGGCGCCCACCCCGACGGGCGCCGGCGGCAACGCCTTGGCCGAACTGCAAGTGCGGGTCGCGGCGTTGGAGGAGCGCTTGCGCAGCCTCACCGGGCAAATCGAGGAAGCGGGCTACCAATCGCGCCAGTTGACCGAGCAAATGCGCCTGTTTCGCGAAGACATGGAATTCCGCCTTGGCCGGCTGGAACAAGGCGGCGCAGCGCCGGCGTCCGGCGCGCCGCCGAACGGGACTTCGGCAGCGCCTGGGGCCCTGCCGTCCTCGGGGGCCCCTGCAGGCGGGCAAGCCGGCGCGCCGCCGCTCATCCCCTCCCAGCCGGCGGCGACGGGCGATCCGCGCAAGGAATTCGAGGCGGCTTTCGCGCAGATGAGCCGCGGCGACTATGGCGCCGCCGAGCGGGGCTTTAAGGCCTTTCTCGAGAAATATCCCAAGGATTCCTTGGCCAGCAACGTCCAATATTGGCTGGGGCGCACCTATCTGGTGCAGAAGGACTATCCCAAGGCGGCGGCGGCCTTCTTCGCCGGCCAGCGCGATTTCCCACAAGGCGCCAAGGCGGCGGAGAACCTCCTGGGTCTTGCCAGCGCCCTGTTCGAGCTCCAGCAAAAGGACGATGCCTGCGGCGCCCTCGACCTGATGCGCTCTTCCTACCCCGATGCATCGAGCGAGCTGATGCAGCGGGCGGCGGCGGAGCGGGCGCGCATCGGCTGCAAATAGGCGATGACCGGCGATGCCCTCAGCCCGGCGGAGTTCGCTGCCCATCTTAATGCGGCCATGGCGGCGGCCAAGGGCAGTGGTGATATGCAGGCGCCCCTGGCGCTGGCGGTCTCCGGCGGGGCCGACAGCATGGCGATGGCGGTTCTCGCCGCCGAAGCCCTTGGCGCCGCCCGCGTAACGGCGCTGACCGTCGACCATGGCCTGCGTCCGGAAACGGCGGCGGAAGTGGCGGCGACGGCGGCGCGCCTTGCCCGCCTTGCCATCCCCCATGTGGTGTTGCGCTGGGAGGGGGCAAAGCCCGACAGCGGGGTGCAGGCGGCGGCGCGCCAGGCCCGCTATCGGCTGCTGGAGGACTGGTGCGTCGCCCGGGCGCGGCCCTGGCTGGTCCTCGCCCATCACCAGGAGGACCAGGCGGAAACGCTGCTCCTGCGCCTTGCCCGTGGCAGCGGCGTCGATGGCCTTTGCGCCATGGCGGGCAATAGTCCCCCCTTAAGCCGCTGGGACGGGCCGCGGCGCTTGCGCCCCCTCCTTGAGGTGGCGCCGGAACGCTTGCGCGCGGCTTTGAGGGCGCGCGGCATCGACTGGGTCGAGGACCCCAGCAACGACAATCCCGATTTCGACCGGGTGAAGGTGCGGCGCCTGCTTGCCGACCCGCCGCTTGCCGGGCTTAACGCCGCCCGCCTGGCGGCAACGGCGCGCACCCTTGCCCGCGCCCGCCAGGCGTTGGAGACCTATGCCAGCCGGCTGTGGCGCCGTGCCGTCACCCTTCACCCCAGCGGCCACGCCAGCCTTGACGCGCATCTGTTGGCGGACGAGCCCCAGGATAGCGGGCTGCGGCTGCTCGCCCGTTTGCTGGCGGTCGTCGGCGGCCGGCCGCTGCCGCCCCGTTTCGCCCACCTGGCGCCGCTTTTCCATGAACTCGTCCATGCCGGCGGCGCGGCGCGCACCCTGGCCGGCTGCCTCATCGCGCCTGAAGACGCTGGCCGGGTGCTGGTTACCCGCGAGCCGGCGGCGGTGCGCCAGCGCCTTGCCCTTCATCCCGGCGGCGCGGCGCGGCTGTGGGATGGCCGCTTTCTGGTCACCCTTGGCGATGACGCCCCGCCCGGCGACGTCGCTGGCGTAGGGAAGGGGGGCGTGGCGCAGATTCGCGCCGCCGGCGCGGACTTAAGCCTTGCCGACCTCATCGCCCAGACCCAGCCCGGCTTGTGGCAAGGGGAAAAACTCGTGGCGGCGCCAACGCTTGGCTATTACGCTCAGGATATCTATACTGGCTTCAAGGCACGCTTTGCCGCATCGGCCTGGGGCGGCTTTGGTGATGGTCTCAATGCCGGCGCGCCGGTGGCGGGATGACTTTATTGCGCCTTGTTTACCGTCCAGTATCGCCTATCTATTAGGCTCAACGGGTTGACGACCGGTTCGCCCCGTAACATGACGAGGAAAAATGCCCCGTGAATAACCTCGGCCGCAGTGTCCTGTTGTGGAGCTTCATCCTGCTCCTCATCATCGTCCTCATCAATATGTTCCAGGGCGCGACCCCCAACGCGCCGCAGCCGATGGACTATACCGAGTTCCTCACCCGGGTCGAGGCGGGGAGCGTCGCTGAGGTGGACATGAAGGGCAATATCCTCGTCGGCCGTCTGCGCGACGGCGCCAATTTCAAGACGGTGATGCCCGAGCAGGACACCACCCTTGTCGACCGGCTCTACACCAATAATGTCAAGCTCAAGGTGGAGCAGGAAGGCTCCAGCCTCCTCACCGCCATTCTCATCAACGCGCTTCCCATCCTCCTCCTCGTCGCGGTGTGGATTTTCTTCATGCGCCAGATGCAGGGCGGCGGGCGCGGCGGCGCCATGGGCTTTGGCAAGTCGCGGGCGCGGCTGCTCACCGAAAAGACCGGCCGCGTCACCTTCGCCGATGTCGCCGGGATCGACGAAGCGAAGGAGGAGTTGCAGGAAATCGTCGAATTCCTGCGCGATCCAGAAAAGTTCCAGCGCCTGGGGGGCAAGATCCCCAAGGGCGCGCTTCTCGTCGGCCCGCCGGGCACTGGCAAGACCTTGCTCGCCCGCGCCATCGCTGGCGAGGCCAATGTGCCGTTCTTCACCATCTCCGGCTCCGACTTCGTCGAGATGTTCGTTGGCGTAGGCGCCAGCCGGGTGCGCGACATGTTCGAGCAGGCGAAGAAAAACGCGCCTTGCATCATCTTCATCGACGAAATCGACGCCGTCGGCCGCCATCGCGGCGCCGGGCTCGGCGGCGGCAATGACGAGCGCGAGCAGACCCTCAACCAGCTGCTGGTGGAGATGGACGGCTTCGAGACCAATGAAGGCATCATCCTCATCGCCGCCACCAACCGGCCCGACGTCCTTGACCCGGCGCTGCTGCGTCCGGGGCGCTTCGACCGCCAGGTGGTGGTGCCCAATCCCGATATCGTCGGACGCGAGAAGATCCTCAATGTGCACATGAAAAAGGTGCCCCTCGCCCCGGACGTGGACGCCCGCGTCATCGCCCGCGGCACCCCCGGCTTTTCCGGCGCCGATCTGTCCAACCTGGTGAACGAGGCGGCGCTCCTTGCCGCGCGCAAGGGCAAGCGGCTGGTCTCGATGGCCGATTTCGAGGCCGCCAAGGACAAGGTGATGATGGGGCCGGAGCGGCGCTCCATGGTGATGTCGGAGGAGGAAAAGCGCCTGACCGCCTATCATGAGGGCGGCCATGCGCTGGTGTCCTTGCACGAACCGGCCTCCGATCCCATCCACAAGGCGACCATCATCCCCCGCGGCCGGGCGCTGGGCATGGTGATGCGCTTGCCCGAGCGCGACCAGTATTCGGTGAGCCGCGAGAAGATGCACGCCAACCTCGCCATCGCCATGGGTGGCCGGGTGGCGGAGGAATTGATTTTCGGCCATGACAAGGTGACATCCGGCGCGTCCTCGGATATTTCCTACGCAACGCGGCTGGCGCGCGCCATGGTCACCCGCTATGGCATGTCGGACAAGCTCGGTCCCTTGGAATTCGGCGAAAACCAGGAAGAAGTCTTCCTCGGCCATTCGGTGGCCCGTACCCAGAACATCTCGGAGGACACGGCCCGGGTGATCGACGAGGAAATCCACAAATTCGTCGAGGACGCGCACAGCCGCGCCAAGCAAATCCTCACCACCCATATGGACGATTTGCACAAGATCGCCCAGGCGCTCCTTGAATATGAAACGCTGTCGGGCGATGAAATCAAGGCGCTGTTGGCAGGCCAGCCCATCAAGCGGCCGACACAGGCCAGCGAGCCGCCCAAGCCGACGGGAACCACGGCGGTGCCGACGGCGGGCAAGAAAGCCAAGCCATCCGACGGTTTCGGCCCCGCCGGAGCGACGCCGCAACCGGAAGGCTGACATGTAAGCCTGTAAGCATTGAAGGGGGCGATGATGGCGACGGCGGCCGGCTTGCAGCGCGTCAGCCCCGATGCAACGCTTTATCTCCTACCCGAAGGCATTTGCGATCCCGCGCCGGACAGCGTCCAGGCGACCCTGCCGCTTGCCGGCACCGGCTTGCATTTCTCCATGCTTCGCCTCATCGCCGCGCGCTATGGCGCGCGCCAGTGGCAAGCGCTGGTGCCGGTCGGCGAAGCGCAAGCGGCTTTTTCATATCTTTCAGACGACCAGCAGGCGCGTGCGGCCCTGTTGCTCGAACGCTTGACGGCGCCCCGCCCGGCGCTCGCCCTGCCGGGCGGGGTCAAGCTCGATTTCTCCCGCCCGCGCATCATGGGCATCCTCAACGTCACGCCGGACAGCTTTTCCGATGGCGGCCGCTATCACGCCGCCGCCGCCGCCATCGCCCATGGCCAGGCCATGGCGAAGGCCGGCGCGGCGCTCATCGACATAGGCGGCGAATCGACCCGGCCCGGCGCCAGGCCGGTGTGGGAAGGCGATGAGATCGCCCGCGTCGTGCCGGTGATCGAGGGGCTGGCGAAAGCCGGCCACATCCTTTCCATCGACAGCCGCAAGGCCGCCGTCATGAAGGCGGCGCTCGCCGCCGGCGCCGTCATCGTCAACGACATCACCGCCTTGACCTACGACAAGGAGGCGGTGGCGGTGGTGGCGGCATCGGGCGCCCCCGCCGTCCTCATGCATAGCCCCGCCGACCCCGCGGTGATGCAGGAGAACCCGCGCTATGACGATGTCCTGCTCGATGTTTTCGACGCCTTGGAGGCTCGTGTGGAAACGTGCGCGCGGGCCGGCATCGACCGTGCGCGGCTCATCGTCGATCCGGGCATCGGCTTTGGCAAGACGGTGCGCCATAACCTGGCGCTCATCAATGGCCTGGCGCTTTTCCATGGTCTGGGCGCGCCGCTGATGCTGGGGGCCTCGCGCAAGAGCTTCATCGGCGCCATCGCGCGGGCCGAGGCGCCTGATGCCCGCCTCCCTGGCTCGCTGGCGGCGGCGATGCTGGGGGTCGCCCGGGGCGCCCAGCTTTTTCGGGTGCATGACGTGGCGCAAACCGCGCAAGCCCTGGCGGTCTGGCAGGCATCGCGCGACGTTGCCCTGATGCCGCCAACTTCATGAGCCAAGGACAAGGGATGGCCCCATGACGGCGGTTACCGGGCCTTAACCATAAGGTGCGACGCTGCTTTGCCAGCGCCGAGCGAAGCGGAGGGGAAATGACGCGGAAATATTTCGGCACCGACGGCATCCGGGGCCTGACCAACGATTTTCCCATGACCGCCGAAGTCGCGATGCGGGTCGGTAGAGCGGCGGGGTGCTATTTTCTGCGCGGCGACCACCGCCATCGGGTGCTCATCGGCAAGGACACCCGCCTGTCGGGCTATATGATGGAATCGGCGCTGGTCGCCGGCTTCACCTCGGTCGGCATGGACGTCATTCAAGTGGGGCCGATGCCGACCCCGGCGATCGCCATGCTGACCCGCTCGTTGCGCGCTGATTTAGGCGTCATGATCTCCGCTTCGCACAACCCGTTCCACGACAACGGCATCAAGCTTTTCGGTCCCGACGGCTATAAGCTGTCGGACGCGGCGGAGGCGGAAATCGAAACGCTGATGGACAATGGCGAATATGGCTGTCATCTGGCGCCCCCCGACCGTTTGGGGCGCGCCCGCCGCCTCGAGGACGCGCGCGGCCGCTATATCGAGTTCGCCAAATCCACTTTCCCCCCCCATCTGCGCCTTGACGGCTTGAAGATCGTCGTCGACTGCGCCCATGGCGCTTCCTATCAGGTGGCGCCCACCGTGTTATGGGAGCTGGGGGCGGAGACCATCGCCCTTGGCGTGTCGCCCAACGGCTTCAATATCAACGAGGGCTGCGGCTCGACCGCGCCCGAGACCCTGTGCGCCAAGGTGCGCGAGGTGGGCGCTGATTTCGGCGTCGCCCTCGATGGCGATGCCGATCGCCTGCTGGTCGCCGACGAGGAAGGCCGCTTGATCGACGGCGACCAGTTGATGGCGCTCATCGGCACCTCCTGGCACGCCGCACAAAAGCTGAAAGGGGGCGGCCTGGTCACCACGGTGATGTCCAATTTGGGGTTCGAGCGCTACCTCCAAGGCCTGGGATTGAGCGTGGTGCGGACCAAGGTGGGCGACCGCTATGTGGTCGAGCATATGCGGGCGCAAGGCTTCAATGTCGGCGGCGAGCAGTCCGGCCATATCATCCTCAATGACTTCACCACCACCGGCGATGGTCTTATCGCCGCCCTCCAGGTCTTGGCGGTGATCGTGGCCTCGGGCAAGCCGGCTTCGCAGGCTTGCCGGTTGTTCACCCCCTTTCCGCAGCTTTTGAAAAATGCCCGGTTCTCGATCGACGATCCCTTGGCCCACCCCAAGGTGCGGCAAGTCATCGGCGACAGCGAACGGCGGCTGGGCGAGAAAGGCCGGCTGGTGATCCGCAAGTCGGGCACCGAGCCGGTCATTCGGGTGATGGCGGAAGGCGAGGACGAAAGCCTCATTGCCGCCATCGTATCGGAAATCGTCGATACCGTGGAACGAGCCGCGCCTTAAGGCTATTGGATTAATCGGCCCTCACCCTAATTCGGGTTCTCGTCGCCGCGCAATTGCTGGCTGGAATAGAGGCTGTTGGCTTTGTCGGCAATGAGGCCCTTGGGCAGGGGCGCGATCTGCTCCTTGGTCTGGGGCCCGACGGCGCCAAGATCGATCGGCGACTTGTCCTTGCTCTTGAACCAACTGCATCCCCCAAGCGTTGCCATGGCGGCAAGCAGAAAAATGGTCGTCAGCGCACGGGCCATGGGACAAATCCTTGAAGAGGCACGGGAGCGCGACTGTGCCGCAAAGCGCCATGAAGGGCAAGGGCGTGGAGAAGGGGTGCTTGACCTTCTAATTGGAATGCCTACCTTCAGCCTTGGGTCAGAGGGCCGGATGGCCGCTGCCCGTGAGGGTATCCCACTCTGACGGGGAGAGGAAAGTCCGGGCTCCACATGATCGCGGTGCCGGGTAATGCCCGGCGGGGGCGACCCCAGGGACAGTGCCACAGAAAGCAAACCGCCCCTTATCGCTGGGCCTTGTCCAGCGATAAGGGGTAAGGGTGAAAGGGTGCGGTAAGAGCGCACCGCGCGGCCGGTAACGGTCGCGGACGCGGTAAACCCCACCGGGAGCAAGACCGAATAGGAGCGGTGCGCGGGCTCAAGGCCTAAGCGCAAGGCGGATCATGGCCGCCGCTCGGGTTGGTCGCTGGAGGCCGTCGGCGACGGCGGTCCTAGAGGAATGGCCATCGCCACCAGGCTTTGCCTGGCGGTACAGAACCCGGCTTACAGGCCCTCTGCCCCTTATCTCGCCGCGCTCCATGCTGGCTTGCGAGTCGCTGGAGCGCGTGCCCCACGCGCTTTTTCCCATGCCGATGGCGCTTGCCATGCGCATGCTTTGGCCATGGGCGCCTCCGTTGCCTCGGGTGCCATCAGGTCAGGGGCTATAAAAGAACAAATCAAGAATAAAAAGAAATAATAACAAGAATACTGTGGGGCTTTTTGTCGCTCAAGGGCGAGTGGCAGGCGCTTTTCCTCGGTCATCGCCGTCGCCTATCGCGGGGATTTATCTCTTGTTAAGCCCTTCATGGCATAAAATGTCATCAAATGTCATAGAACGTCATTGATTTTGTGAGTAATGGCACGTTAAATCCTTTTATCCGGTTTGCCGCCGGATGGGGGTTTTCAACCGCGGCGTTGGGGAGCCAGCGCGCATTGCCGCCGGGTCAGCTTTCATGTGGTCCTATTCGGATAATTCGACGCACAAGGTGGACGACAAGGGGCGCGTCTCGGTCCCTTCCGACATCCGCAAGGCGGTGGAGGCGCTCAACGGCGGCATCAAGGCGATCCGTGTCACCCGCTCGGCGCAATATCCTTGCCTCGAGGCCCATGACCTGGCCGACCTTGCGGAAGTGAGCGCCGAGCTCAAGAACCGCGAGCGGACGCGGACGTTGACGCCGGAGGACCAGCGCGAGCGCAACCGGCTGTTCCGCATGGCGCGCCATGTCGAGATCGACAGCGCTGGCCGCATCGTGTTGCCCAAGGATTACATGGCCGCCGTCGGCATCGCCGAGGAATGCGTGTTCGTGGGCTGCGGCCATTATTTCGAGATCTGGCAGCCCGCCGCCTATGCCGCCCACGCCGCCACCTTCGCCGATGACTTGCCAAGCCTGGGTGGTTGAACGGATGACCCATGCGCCGCATATCCCTGTCCTGGCGCGCGAGATGGTGACCGCGCTGGCGCCCCGCGATGGGGCAAGGGTGATCGACGCTACCTTTGGCGCCGGCGGCTATAGCCGGGCGCTGCTTGGCGCTGCCGCCTGCCATGTCTTCGGCATTGACCGCGACCCTGCCGCCGTCGCCATCGGCCGTGCCCTTGAAGCCGTGTCCCAGGGCCGCTTTCACATGGTCGAGGGGCGCTTTTCCCGGATGGACCGGCTGATGGCCGGCCACGGGGTCGAGCGTGTGGAGGGCGTGGCGTTCGACCTTGGCGTTTCCTCGATGCAGCTCGATGTCGCGGCGCGCGGTTTTTCCTTCCAGGCCGACGGCCCCCTCGACATGCGCATGTCGGGCGCAGGCGAAAGCGCGGGCGACGTGGTGAACGGCTATGGCGAAGCGGCGCTGGCCGACCTCATCCACCGCTATGGCGAGGAGCCCAAGGCCCGCCGCATCGCCCGCGCCATCGTCGCGGCGCGCAGCGTCGCTCCCATCACCCGGACCCTCGCCCTTGCCAATGTCGTTCAGCGTGCCATTGGCCGGCCGCTCAAGGGCGTCCATCCCGCGACCCGGACCTTCCAGGCGCTGCGGATTCACGTCAACCGCGAGCTCGACGAGCTCGAGGCCGGGCTTGCCGCGGCGGAGCGCTTGCTGGCGCCGGAAGGCCGGCTTGCCGTCGTCAGCTTCCATTCGCTGGAGGACCGCATCGTCAAGCGGTTTTTCGACGCGCGCTGCGGCCGCGCCGCCGCCCGCCGTCCCTCGCGCCACCTGCCGGTGTCCCCAAACACGGGGCCCGCGCCCAGCTTCAGCCAGCCGCAACGCCGCGCCCTTGTCCCCCAGGCGGCGGAAGTGGCGGCCAATGCCCGCGCCCGCTCGGCCAAGCTGCGCTGGGCGATCCGCACCGATGCCCCGGCCTGGGCGCCCCGGGAGGCGGCCTGATGCGCGTGACCCGCTTTACCGTCATCTTGCTGGTGATTGTTGCCGCCGTGGGGAGCTTGGCCCTGGGCCTCTACACCCGTGAAAAGGAACAGCAGGCCGAGCGCCTGCTGGCCCAGATCAGTCGCGATCGCGGCGCCATCCATGTCCTGGAAGCCGAGCTTGCCTATCTTGTCCGCCCGCAACGCCTGCAAAGCCTGGCAGGCGCCCATTTCAATCTGCGCCCGCCCTTGCCCGCGCAGATCTACCCCGACGTCGCGCAGTTGCCGGCGGAGGGCGCCAAGGAGGATGGACGAGAGGTTCAAGCACGCTTGCAAAAAGCGGAGCGCGGCCTATGAAGCGCGCCGTCTTTCGCATCGAAGGCCAGCGCAAGTCGGCGCTGGAGACGGCGCGCGAGCGCCTGGCCCTGGTGCTTCTGGTCTTTGTCTTCGCCTTCATCGCCCTTGCCGGCCGGCTGTTCCAATTGACCGTGATCGAGGGCGCGACCGAGCGCGAGCGCATCGCGCTTGCCCCAGCCCAGCGCCACCCGCCGCGGGCCGATATCATCGAGCGCAACGGCATCCTCATGGCGACCAGCATACCCTCGGTGACGCTGGCCGTGCGTCCCAGCCGGCTCATCGACCGGCAAGGCACGGCGGACAAGATCGCCGCCATCCTGCCGGAATTCTCCCGCGCTTATATCGCGGCGCGCATCGCCCCCCGCGCCGGCGTGGTGCAGATCAAGCAGCACCTGTCGCCGCGCGAGCATTATCTGTTGAACGCCATCGGCGATCCGGGGATCGAGTTCGTCAAGGATTACAAGCGGGTCTATCCCAATGGCGCGCTCGCCGCCCATGCCGTTGGCTTCACCGACGCCGACGGCGTCGGCCGGCTGGGCATCGAAGGCTTTCTCAACGACCGGCTGGTGGCGGCTGGCGCCGAAGGCGCGGCGCAGCCAATGGCCATCGACTTGCGCATCCAGCATGCAGTCGAGGATGAATTGTGGCGCGCCATGTCCCGCCATCAGGCGATTGGCGCCGCCGGCATCGTCCTTGACATCCGCAACGGGCAAGTCCTGGCGATGGCGTCCTTGCCCGATTTCGACCCCAATGCGGTGGGCAAGTCGCCGGTCTCCTTTCAGACCAACCGCGCCACCAACGCCACTTATGAACTGGGCTCGGTGTTCAAGATCTTCACCCTTGCCGGCGCCCTCGACCTTGGCGTCATCAGCCTTGCCGATCGTTTCGACGCCACCGCCCCCTTGCGTGTCGGCAAATACAGCATTCGCGATGACCACCCGGAAAACCGCTGGCTGACGACGCCGGAAGTGCTGATCCACTCCTCCAACATCGCTTCCGCGCGCATCGCCCTCGCCATGGGGCCGGAGCGCCAGCGGCGCTTTCTCGATGCGCTCGGCCTTTTGCAGCCCCTTGCCCTGGAAGTGCGGGAGACCGCGTCCCCGCAAGTCTGGGGCCGCTGGGGCGAGCTTAAGGCGATGACCATCTCCTATGGCCACGGCTTGGCGGTTTCGCCGATGCACGTGGCGCAGGCGGCTGCCGCAATTTTGAACGGCGGCACCCTCATTCAAGCCACATTGCTCGCCGATGATGATGAAGCTGGCCTCATAGTCGGCCGTCAGGTCATCGCGGCGCAAACCAGCCGCGCCATGCGGGAGTTGATGCGCCTGGTGGTGACGGATGGCACCGGCGGCAATGCCGACGTGCCCGGCTACCGGATCGGCGGCAAGACGGGAACGGCGGAAAAGGCGTCCGGCCGCAGCTATCAGCGCCATGCCAACATCACCACATTCCTCGGTGCTTTTCCGATGGACGACCCGCGCTATGTGGTGATGGCGATGCTCGACGAAGCCAAGCCATCGAAGGAGACGATGGGCTTTGCCGGCGCTGGCTGGATGGCGGCGCCCATTGTGCGCAACGTCGTCCTGCGCGCTGCGCCGCTGCTTGGCGTTGCGCCATCGCCGCGGGATGTGGATGTAACGCTGGAGCGCCTGGTCCTGTCCACCAGCGCCCGGCGGCAAAGGTAAGACTGTGACGATGCTGGCCATGGCCAAGACATTGCATGAGCTCCTCGACGAACCCGGCCTTCCCGATCTCATGATCGAGGGGCTGGCGCTCGATTCGCGTAAAGTAGGGCGCGGCTATCTGTTCGCCGCTCTTAAGGGCGCGCGGGAGGACGGGCTTCAGTACGTGCCCGACGCCGTGGCGCGCGGCGCGCGGGTCATCCTTTTGGAAAAAGGCGCGCCGCGTCCCGCCACTGACGCGCTGGTGGTGGAGGGCGCCAACGCGCGCCGCCTCCTCGCGCGCCTGGCGGCGCGCTTCTACGACCGCCAGCCGGCGCACCTGGCGGCGGTGACCGGCACCAATGGCAAAAGCTCGGTGGTGGATATGTTCCGCCAGTTAGCAACGCTCGTCGGCCATCGCGCCGCCAGCATCGGCACGTTGGGGGTCAATGTGGATGGCGTGCCCCGGCCCTTCGGCTTGACGACGCCCGACCCCATCACCCTGCACGAGGCCTTGGCGCGGCTTGCCGATGAAGGCGTCAGCCATGCCGCCTTCGAGGCCTCGAGCCACGGGCTGAAGCAGTTCCGCGTCGATGGGGCGCGGCTGCAGGCGGCGGCCTTCACCAATCTCAGCCGCGACCATCTCGACTATCACGAGACGCTCGAGGACTATCTTTACGCCAAATTGCGTCTGGTGGGCGAAGTGCTGCCGCCGGGCGCCACCGTAGTGCTCAACGCCGATAGCAGCTTTTCCGCCGAGTTCGAAGCGGTCGCCTGGGCGCGCGGCATGCGCATCATGACGGTCGGCCGACGCGGCAGCGACATCACCCTTTTGATGCGCACGGCACGGCCTGGCGGCCAGCGCCTGCACTTGCGCGTCGGGCGCCAGGAATTTGGCGTCGACTTGCCCCTCATCGGCGAATTCCAGGCGGCCAACGCCCTCGTCGCCGCCGGCCTTCTCATCGCGCTGGGGGGAAGGGCGGCGCAGGTGATCCCCGCCCTTGCCCGCCTAAACGGCGTTGCGGGGCGGCTGGAGCGGGTCGGCACGACGCCCAGCGGCGCCGAGGTCATCATCGATTATGCCCATACCCCGGATGGACTGGCGAACGCCCTTGGCGCGCTGCGGCCGCATGCCAAGGGGCGGCTCCACCTCGTCTTTGGCTGCGGCGGCGACCGCGATCGTGGCAAGCGGCCGCAAATGGGCGCCATCGCCGCCGAATTCGCGGGCCGGGTTTACGTCACCGACGACAACCCGCGCAGCGAGGACCCCGCCGCCATTCGCGGCGACATCATCGCCGCCTGTCCTAGCGCCCTGGAATATGACGACAGGGCGGCGGCGATCGCCGCCGCCCTTGCCGCCGCCGCCGCCGGCGATATTGTGCTCATCGCGGGCAAGGGGCATGAGACCGGCCAGCAGGTGGGGGGGGAAACCCTTCCCTTCTCCGACCTTGAAGCGGCCCGTGCGGCGCTTGCCGCGATGGAGGGCGCGGCATGACGGCGGGCGCCACCATGCCGCGCGCCTCGTCCGCCGCCCCGGTGTTGTGGACCGGCGCTAAGATCGCTAGCGCCACCGGCGGTGAAGGCCCCACCGACTGGCAAGCCTATGGCGTCGCCATCGACAGCCGGGAGGTGGAGCCGGGCGATCTTTTCATCGCCCTGCCTGGCGCGCGCCATGATGGCCATGCCTTCGCCGGGCAAGCGCGTGAACGCGGCGCCGTCGCGGTGCTTGCCCGGCACGACGCCGTCCTGCCCGCCGCGAACGGGCCGATCCTGCGCGTCAAGGACACGCAAAAAGCCTTGGAGGCCTTGGGCGCGGCGGCGCGGGCGCGGACGGGCGCGCGGATCATCGGGGTGACCGGCAGCGCGGGCAAGACCGGGACCAAGGACGCGCTCCATCGCTGCCTGTCGCGGCTCGGTCCCACCCATGCCAGCGTCAAAAGCTTCAACAACGCCATCGGCGTGCCCTTGACCCTGGCGCGCATGATGCCCGGCGTGGATTACGGCGTTTTCGAGCTGGGCATGAACCATGCCGGCGAGCTGGCGGCCCTTGCCCGGCAAGTGCGCCCCCAGGTGGCGGTCATCACCACGGTTGGCGCCGCGCATCAGGAATTCTTCGCCAGCGAGGAAGCGATCGCCGACGCCAAGGCGGAAATCTTCGCTGGCCTTAAAGCGCCGGGCATTGCCGTCATCAATCGCGACAACCGGCATTATGCGCGCCTGGCCGCCGCCGCCGGACAGGCCGGCGTTGCCCGCGTCATCAGCTTTGGGCTCGAGCCCGGCGCCGACGTGGTCGCCGAGCGCGTGGCGCTGCACGAGGACATGAGCTGCGTCGCCGCCGATATCATGGGCGAGAAACTCATCTTCAAGATCGGCGTTCCCGGCCGGCACTGGGTGATGAACGCGCTTGCCGTCCTTGCCGCCGTGCGCGCGCTCGATGGCGACCTTGGCCTTGCCGGCCTTGCCCTTGCCGAAGTGCGGGCCTTGCCTGGGCGGGGCCAGCGCTTGCCGGCGCGCCTTGGGTGTGGCGAGATCCTCGTCATCGATGATGCCTACAACGCCAACCCGGCCTCGATGCGCGCTGCGCTGGAGGGGTTGGGACAAACCACGCCCAAGGGACGCGGCCGGCGCCTCGCCGTCCTCGGCGACATGAAGGAGCTGGGCGCGGCCTCGCCCGCCGCCCATGCGGCGCTGGCCCAGCCGGTGCGCGCCGCCGGGGTCGCGCACGTCATCGCGGTGGGGCCGCAGATGCGCCATCTTGCCGAGGCATTGGGCGGCGAGACCGCTCATCTTTGCCTCGCCGACGCCGCGGCGGCGCGGGAAGCGCTGAAAGACCTGCTGCGGCCGGGCGACGTGGTGCTGGTGAAGGGATCGCATTCGATGGGGCTCGCCGACCTTGTGGCGTGGCTCGCCGCTGGCGTGCATCAGCCGGTGCGCCCCGGCGCGCGCGAGGGGAGGGGTTAGGATGCTCTATCATTTCCTCGTTCCCCTTGCGGATCATGTGCCGCTTTTTAATGTCTTTCGCTATCTCACCTTCCGCACCATCGGCGCGGTGGTGACGGCGCTCCTCATCTGCTTTGTTTGCGGTCCCGCCATCATCCGCTGGCTGAAAGCAAGGCAAAGAAATGGCCAGCCCATCCGCGACGATGGTCCAGCGGGCCATATCATCGCCAAGGCCGGGACCCCCACCATGGGCGGCGCCATGATCCTGCTCGCCCTGTTCGTTTCCGTGCTGTTATGGGCCGATCTTGGCAACGCTTATGTCTGGGCGTGCCTGCTTGTCACCGGCGGCTTCGGCCTCATCGGCTTTGCCGACGACTACCGTAAAGTAACGCGCAGCACGCACAAGGGGCTCAGCGGGCGGATGCGCCTTGCCCTTGAATTCGCCATCGCCGCCGCCGCCACCTGGTGGATCGTCTCGGTTTCCGATGCCACCCTCCACCTTCCCTTTTTCAAGGACCTGGTTTTCAACTTGGGGCTTTTCTACATCGCCTTTGGCGCCTTCGTCATCGCCGGGGCGGCCAACGCCGTCAATCTGACGGACGGCCTCGATGGCCTTGCCATCATGCCGGTCATCATCGCCGCCGCCACCTTCGCCCTCATCGCCTATCTGGTGGGCAACGCCGTCTTCGCCAATTACCTCGCCATTCCGGCGATCAAGGGCGCTGGCGAGCTGACCGTCTTCAGCGGCGCCATCATCGGCGCCGGGCTCGGTTTTTTATGGTTCAACGCGCCGCCGGCGATGGTCTTCATGGGCGATACCGGCTCCCTGTCCCTGGGTGGCGCGTTGGGCGCGGTCGCGGTGGTGACGCGGCACGAAATCGTGCTCGGCATCGTCGGCGGGCTCTTTGTCCTCGAGACGGTCTCGGTCATCATTCAGGTGGCGTCCTTCAAGCTCACCGGCAAGCGTATCTTCCGCATGGCGCCGATCCATCATCATTTCGAGCATCTGGGCTGGAAGGAACCGACCATCGTCATCCGTTTCTGGATCATCGCCGTGATCCTCGCCCTCATCGGGCTTTCCACCTTGAAGCTGCGGTGACGGCCATGATCCCAACCCCCGCCTTCAAGGATAAGACCATCGCCGTTCTGGGGCTTGGCCGCAGCGGCATGGCGACGGCGCGCGCGCTCGGCGCCTCGGGCGCGAAGGTGCAGGCCTGGGACGATGCCTTGGCCACCCGCGACATGGCGCGCGCCGAAGGCGTCACCCTTGCCGACCCCTTGGCGGGCGGCTGGCAGGGGGCCGAGGCGCTGGTCCTCTCCCCGGGCATTCCCGCGACCTATCCCAAACCCCACCCCGCCGTCGCCGCGGCGCGCGCGGCCGGCCTGCCGATCTTCGGCGATGTGGAGGTTTTCGCCCGCTCGCGCGAGGCCTTGGGGCCCCACGCGGTGGCCGCCATCACCGGCACCAACGGCAAATCGACGACGACGGCGCTGCTGGGCCATCTCCTCGGCATGGCGGGTAAGCCGGTGGCCATTGGCGGCAACATCGGAACGCCGGTGTTGGCGCTCGACCCGCTGGCGCCGGGTGGGGTCTATGTGCTGGAGCTTTCCTCCTATCAAATCGAGCAGACCATCAGCCTTGCCGCCGAGGTGGCGATCCTCCTCAACATCACGCCCGACCATCTCGACCGTCACGGCAGCTTTAAGGACTATGCTGCGGTCAAGGCGCATCTTTTCGCCATGCAACGGCCAGAGCAGGTGGCGATCATCGCCCTCGATGACGAACCCTGCCGGCGCCTTGCCGATCAGCTCGGCCGGCGGGTCGTGCCGGTCTCGGCGGCGCGGGCGGTCGCTGGCGGCGTCGCCGTCGTCGACGGCGCGCTCATCGATGATTTGACGGGCGCGGCGCGGGTTCTTTCCCACCAGACGGACTGGCCCGGCCTTGCCGGCCAGCACAATGCCCAGAATGTGGCGGCGGCGGCGGCGGCGGCGCGGCTTTTGGGGGTTGATGGCGCCGCCATCGATGCCGGCCTCAAGACCTACCAGGCGCTGGCGCACCGCACCGAGCCGGTGGCCGAGGCCCGGGGCATCCGTTTCATCAACGATTCCAAGGCCACCAACCCGGAGGCGGCGGCAAAGGCGGTCGCCGCTTTTGCCCGGGTGCGCTGGATCGCCGGCGGCGTCGCCAAGGGGGAAGGCATCGGCGCCCTCGATGCGGTGCTGGGCCATGTCGAAAAAGCCTATCTCATCGGCGCCGCCGAAGCGCAGTTCGCCGCGGCGCTCGCAGGCCGCGTGCCGTTGGCGCGCTGCGGCACGCTGGAAGCCGCGGTGAGGGCAGCGATCGCCGACTGCGGCGCTCAGGGCGGCGTCATCCTGTTGTCGCCCGCCTGCGCTTCGTTCGACCAGTTTCGCGACTATGCCGACCGGGGCGCGCGTTTCACGACGCTGGCCAAGGCCTGGGCGGAAAAGGGGGCCCTATGATCCCCTTTGCCCGCACCGACAATTCGCTGCTGTCGCGCTGGTGGTGGACGGTCGACCGCTGGACCCTGGCGGCGATGGTGCTGCTTGCCATCGCCGGGCTGGTGATCGCCGCTTCGGCGAGCCTGCCGGCGGCCGAGCGTCTGGGGCTTGGCGCGCTCCATTTCGTCACCCGGCAAGCGGCCTTTGCCGCCCTCGGCATCGCCATCGCGCTCGGTCTTTCCCTGATGGCGCGCGGGCAGATCCAACGTCTGGCCGTGGTCTTGTTCGCCGCCAGTTTGGTGCTGGTTGTGGCAACGCTGGTCTTCGGCCCCGAGCGCCAGGGCGCGGCGCGCTGGCTATCGCTGGGCGGCTTCAGCCTCCAGCCGTCGGAATTCTTAAAGCCTGCCGCCGCCGTCGTCTTCGCCGCCATCCTGGCGCGCCGCCATGCCGAGCCGACGGCGCCGGTATTCCAGCAGACGGCGCTGCTGGCGCTGCTCTCGGTCGTGCCCCTGGCGCTGCAGCCGGATATCGGCCAGTCGTTTTTGATCGGCGCCATCTGGGCGATGGAGCTGTTTCTTGCCGGCGCGCCGCTCGTCCTTTTCCTTGGCCTTGCCTTCCTCGCGGTGGCCGCTCTGACGCTCGCCTATTTCGCGCTCCCCTATGTCGCCAACCGCATTCAGATTTTCATCGATCCCGCCTCGGGCGATTCCTTCCAATTGCAGAAATCGCTGGCCGCTTTTCGCAATGGCGGCGTCTTCGGCACCGGCCCCTCGGGCGGCGAGGTGAAAAAAGTGCTGCCCGATGCTTATGCCGATTATATCTTCGCGGTGGTAGGCGAGGAATTCGGCCTCATCGCCGGGATCATCCTCATCGGCATTTTCCTTGCCATCGTGGTGCGCGGCCTGGCGCGGCTTCTTGACGAGGACGACCCCTTCGCCTTCCTCGCGGTCGCTGGCCTCCTCACCCAGTTCGGCCTGCAAGCCTTCATCAACATGGCGGTCAACCTTGGCCTGATGCCGCCCAAGGGGATGACGCTGCCCTTTGTTTCCTATGGCGGCTCCTCGATGCTGGGGCTTTCGATCGTGATGGGTTTTCTGCTGGCGCTGACCCGCCGCAACCGCTTCTTGCGCGGGCGCGCCACCACCGTTTGGCGGCGGCCGGCATGACGATGCCCGGGCGCCATATCATGCTCGCCGCCGGGGGCACTGGCGGGCACATCTATCCGGCCTTTGCGCTGGCCGACGCGCTGCTGGCGCGCGGCCACAGCGTCGATCTCGTCACCGACGCGCGGGGTCATGCTTGGCCCGGCCTTTCCGAAGAGGTGCGGGTGGGCGTCATCGATGCCGCGAGCCCGACACGGGGCGGCCTCGCCCGCGCGGCGGCGACCGCCCTGGCGGTGCGCCGGGGCAAGCGCCAGGCGCGCGCCATGATCGCAGCCACGCGCCCCGCCGTCGTCATCGGCTTTGGCGGCTATCCCGCCCTGCCGGCGCTGCTCGCCGCCCGGGCCGAGGGGGTGCCCTACTGCCTTCATGAGCAGAACGCGGTGCTGGGGCGGGTCAACCGCCTGATGGCGTCCGGCGCCAAGGCTATCGCCGTCGCTTGGCCCAATACCCGCCGCCTGGCGGCGCGCCATCTTGGCAAGACGGCGCTCACCGGCAATCCGGTGCGCCCCGCCATCGCGCTTTTGCGCGACGAGCCTTATCCCCTCATCTCGCGCGACAGTCTTTTGCGCGTTCTTGTCCTGGGCGGCAGCCAAGGCGCGCGCGTCCTCTCCGAGGTGGTGCCAGCGGCGATGCGGATGCTGCCACCCGGCCTGCAGCGCCGCCTGCAAATCACCCAGCAATGCCGGCCGGAGGATATCGAGGCGGTGCGCGCGGTCTATGCCGGGGAGGCCATCGCCGCCGAGCTCGCCACCTTCATCGACGATATCGCAGCGCGGTTGCGCTGGGCGCATCTGGTGATCTCACGGGCGGGCGCCTCGACCCTTTCCGAGCTTGCGGTCGCCGGCCGGCCGGCCATCCTGGTGCCCTTCGCCGCGGCGATGGACGACCACCAAAGCGCCAACGCGCAAGAGCTGGTGGGCGCCGGCGGTGCAGTCCTCATGCGCGAGCGGGCGTTCACCGCCATTGCCCTTGCCAAGCATGTGCAGCGCCTGGCCACCGCGCCGGCGCAGCTTATCGAAATGGCCGATGCTGCGCGCAGCGTGGGGCGGCCGTGGGCGACCGAGCATCTTGCCAACCTTGCCGAATACGCCATGGGCCTGCGTGGAAGGGATGGGCGATGAAGCGTCAACCGCGGGACATCGGCACCATCCACTTCGTCGGCATCGGCGGCATCGGCATGTCGGGCATCGCCGAGGTGCTGCACAATCTGGGCTATGACGTGCAGGGCTCCGACATCGCCGCCAACGCCAATGTCAAGCGCTTGCGGACGCTGGGGATAAGCGTCGCCATCGGTCATCAGGCGGCAAATCTTGGCGCGGCCCGGGTCGTCGTCGTCTCGACCGCGGTGAAGCGCGACAATCCCGAACTCGTCGCAGCGCGGGAAGCGAAAATCCCGGTCGTGCGCCGGGCCGAGATGCTGGCCGAGCTGATGCGCCTTAAATCCTGCGTGTCCATCGCCGGCACCCATGGCAAGACCACCACCACCTCGCTCATCGCCACCCTTCTCGATGGCGCCGGCCTCGACCCCACAGTCATCAATGGCGGCATCATCAACGCCTATGGCACCAACGCGCGGCTTGGCGCGGGGGAATGGATGGTGGTCGAGGCCGACGAATCCGACGGCACCTTCGTCAAATTGCCGGCGACCATCGCCGTCGTCACCAATATCGACCCCGAGCATCTCGATTTCTACGGCGACTATGACGCGATCAAGCGGGCGTTCATGGCCTTTGCCGAGAACATCCCCTTTTACGGGGCGGCGGTGCTGTGCATCGATCATCCCGTGGTGCAGGCGATGATCTCGCAAATCACCGACCGGCGCGTCATCACTTATGGCTTTTCCCCCGTCGCCGACGTGCGCTGCACCGCTTTGTCCTATCGCGATGGCGAAGCGCATTTCGCGGTCGAAATCACGCCGGCTCCGGGGGCCGCGCCCAAACATCTTGATAACCTCATCCTTCCCATGCCGGGTCGGCACAATGTGCAAAATGCCCTGGCCGCCATCGCCGTCGGTCAGGAATTGGGCATCGACCGGGCAAGCATCGCCCGCGCCTTCGCCGGCTTTGCCGGAGTGAAGCGCCGCTTCACCAGGACGGGCGATGCCGGCGGTATCACCGTGATCGATGATTATGGCCACCACCCGGTGGAGATCCGCGCCGTCCTTTCGGCGGCGCGGGAAACCGCGCGCGGGCGCGTCATCGCCGTGGTGCAACCGCACCGCTACAGCCGCCTTAAAAGCCTGTTCGAGGAATTTTGCACCGCCTTCAACGAAGCCGATACGGTGGTGGTGGCGCCGGTTTACGCCGCCGGCGAAGCGCCCATCGAGGGCGCCGACCGCGACCATCTCGTCGCCGGGCTCAAGGCCCATGGCCATCCCCGGGTGATGGCGCTCGATGGGCCGGCGGCCCTCGCCGGCGTCATCGCCGCCGAGGCAAAAGCGGGCGACCTCGTCGTCTGTCTCGGCGCCGGCGACATCACTCAATGGGCGCACGACCTGCCCGACGCTTTGGCGGCGCTTGTCGGCGAAGGGGGAAAGCCATGATGCCGGCGCGCCGCGACAGCACCCATTTGCGCGATCGGCTGCCGGAGGCGCGCGGCCGCTATGAGACGGACGCGCCGCTCGCTGGCTATAGCTGGTTTCGTGTCGGCGGCCCGGCGGAGGTTCTCTATCACCCGGCCGATGCCGAGGATCTGGCGCATTTTTTGAGCGCCTGTCCGCCCCATGTGGCGCTCACCGTCATCGGCGTCGGCTCCAATCTTTTGGTGCGCGACGGCGGGGTTGAAGGCGTCGTCATCCGCCTTGGAAAGGCGTTTTCGCGGATCAAGGTTGAGGGCACGCATTTGCGGGTGGGCGCTGGCGCGCTCGACATCACGGTCGCCAATAAGGCCCGCGACCATGGCCTTGCCGGCCTTGAATTCCTGCGCGGGGTGCCGGGCAGCATCGGCGGCGCCGTCGCCATGAACGCCGGCGCCTATGGCCGCGAGATGGCCGATGTCCTTGTCGAGGCCACCCTTCTCGACCGTGCTGGCGAGCGCCATGTTTTGCCGGCCGCAGATCTTGGTTTTGCCTATCGCCAGGCCGCTTTGCCCCAGGGCAGCGTCGTCATCGAGGCGGTGCTTGCCGGCGCGCCCGGTGATGGGGCGGCGATCCAGGCGGAGATGGACCGCATCGCGGCGGCGCGCGAGGAAAGCCAGCCGCTGCGCACCCGCACCGGCGGCTCCACCTTCAAAAACCCGCCCGGCCACAAGGCCTGGGTGCTGATCGACCAGGCGGGCGGACGCGGGCTTAGCCGGGGCGGCGCGCAAGTTTCGCCTAAGCATTGCAATTTCCTCATCAACACCGGTGCCGCGCGCGCCGCCGATCTTGAAGCCTTGGGCGAGGAGCTGCGCCAGCGGGTGAAGCAAAAAACCGGCATCGACCTGGAATGGGAAATCCGCCGCATCGGCCGGCCGCAAGGGGCGCGGCGATGAGCGCTTCCCTCCATGTGGCAGTGTTGATGGGCGGCTGGTCGGCGGAGCGGGAGGTGTCGTTGACCTCGGGCCGGGCGTGCGCCGCGGCGCTGGAACGGCTGGGGCACAGGGTCAGCGTGGTGGACGCCGATCGCGCCCTGGCGGCAAGGCTTGCCGCCCTCAAGCCCGATGTCGTCTTCAACGCCCTGCATGGCCGTTGGGGCGAGGACGGGTGCGTGCAAGGCCTTCTTGAAGTGCTGGGCATCGCCTATACCCATTCCGGCGTCGCCGCGTCCGCGGTGGCGATGGACAAGCCCCTGGCCAAGGCGCTGTTCGCCGCTGCCGGCTTGCCGCTGGCCCATGGCGTGCTGGTGACGCCGCGGGATGTTTACTCACGCGATCCCTTGCCCCGGCCCTATGTCCTGAAGGCGCGCAACGAAGGCTCGTCGGTGGGCGTTGCCATCATCGCCGAGGGCGCCAACTATCCCAACCCCATCGCTCCCGATGTGCCCGGGCCATGGCGGGACTATGACCAGCTCCTCGCCGAGGAATTCATTCCCGGCCGCGAGCTGTCGGTCGCGGTTCTCGACGGCGAGGCGCTGGGCGTCCTGGAGCTGCGCCCCAGCCGCGGCTTCTACGACTATGACGCCAAATACACCGCTGGCGTCACCGCCCATTTCATGCCGGCGCCGATCCATCAAGAAGCCTATGCCGAGGCCATGGCCATCGCCGCCGCCGCCCACCGCGCCTTGGGCTGCCGCGGCGTCAGCCGGGCCGACTTGCGCTATGACGACACCGGGGGCGAACCAGGCCGGCTGGTGCTTCTGGAAGTCAACACCCAGCCCGGGATGACGCCCTTGTCCATCGTGCCCGAAATCGCCGCCCATGCCGGCATCGGTTTCGACGCCTTGGTGGGCCGCATTCTGGCCTCGTCGGGAGTGGCGGCATGACGGCGAAAAAAACAACTCGGCAAAAACCTAAGACCGCCGCAAGGGCCAGGCCGCCCCGCCGCGTCAGCGGACGCGTGCTGCTTCTGACGCTGGGCTTTCTAGGCGGCGGCGGCGCGTTGGCTGCAGCCGGGGTCGGCATTGCCGCCTTGGGCGGTCCCGCAGCATTGGCAATACAGGCCGACGCCTTCTTCAATCGGGCGGCAATCGATGCTGGCTTCGGCGTTGCGGTAGTGACCGTGGAAGGCGCCCAGCGCTCGGGCACGGCGGCTGTCCTTGCCGCCGCCAAGATTGATGCCAGCCGCGCCATCTTCGCCCAGGACCTTGCCGTCATGCGGGCGCGCATCGAAGCCCTGCCGTGGGTCGCCGAGGCCATGGTGAGCCGCACCCTGCCGGGCACCCTGCGCATCGTTATCAGCGAGCATGTCCCCTTCGCCTTGTGGCAGCACGAAGGGCGGATCCGTCTTATCGACCGGGCGGGCGAGGCCATCATCGACACCACGCCCGAGGCGTTTCCCGAGTTGCCGCTGGTGGTGGGCGCCGGGGCGCCGCCGGCGGCGGACGCGCTGGCGCGGCTGTTGGCGCTGGCGCCTGGGCTTGCCGCCCGGGTCACCGCGGCGACCCGGGTGGGCGAGCGCCGCTGGGACTTGAAGTTCGACAATGGCGTTGTCTTGAGCCTGCCGGAGGAGGCGCCGGAAGACGCCTGGCGCCGTTTCGCCGCGTTGCAGGCGCGCGCCGGCATCTTGGAGCAGGGCTATGCCCGCCTCGACCTACGCCTGCCCGACATGCTGGTGGTGCGCCCGCCCAAGGGGCAAGCCTTGCCGCGCCAGCATGACGCCGGCCAGTCCACATGAGCCCGCGAACAACGAGGAGGTTGAAAGGCAATCGACCGATGACGCGCGCCATGCCCTCGACCATCGCTGTCCTTGATGTCGGCACCAGCAAATTGTGCTGCTTCATCGCCCGCGGCGATGATGGCGGCGAAATTCATATCGAGGGCATCGGCCATCATGTCTCCGCCGGGATCAAGGCGGGGACGGTGACCGACATGGCGGCTGCCGAGAGCGCCATCCGCCATGTGGTTCATCAGGCCGAGGCGATGGCCTCGCGCACCATCGAGGACGTTATGGTGGTGACAACGGCGGGCGACCTTGCCTCGGCGCTGCTCACCGTCGAAGTCTCGGTCGCCGGCCATGCGGTGGCGCGAGCCGATATCGACCGGGTGCTGCGCCTCGCCGGACGGCAGGTCGCCCGCGAGCTGCGCGCCGTCCTCCATGCCCAGCCTGCCTGCTACAGCGTCGATGGCGCTTTTGGCGTGCGCGACCCAGAGGGTATGTTCGGCGAGCGCCTGGGCGTCGATTTCCATATGGTCACCGCCGAAGCGGGGCCATTGCAGAATCTGGAGACCTGCATCCAGCGCTGCCATCTCAATGTCGCCGGCTTCATCGCCGCGCCCTATGCCGCGGGCCTCGCCACCTTGCACGAGGAAGAAAAGGACCTTGGCGTTGCCTGCATCGACATGGGCGGCGGTGTGACCTCGATCGCCATTTTCTGCGGCGGCCAGCTGGTCGACTGCGCCGTCCTTCCCCTGGGCGGCGCGGCGATCACCCGCGACATCGCCAAGCTGTTGTCCACCCCGCTCGCCGAGGCGGAGCGTCTGAAAACGCTCTATGGCACGGTGCTCGAATGCGCCGCCGATCACCGCGAGGTTGTCGAGGTGACGCCGCTCGCCGAGCCGTCTTCGCCGGCAAGCGGCGGCCGCATCCGCAAGTCGCAGCTCACGGGGCTGATTCGGCCGCGGGTCGAGGAAACCCTGGAACTGGCTGCCGACAAGCTACGCGCCGCCGGCTTCTTGGGGCGCGAGACGGGAACGGTGGTGCTGACCGGCGGGGCAAGCAGCCTGTCGGGCATCAATCATCTCGCCGAGGAGATTTTGCGTTGCCCCGTGCGCTTCGGCTTTCCGTTGGGCCCGATGGGGCTTGCCGAGGCCACCAGCGGCCCCGCTTTCGCCGCCGGCGTCGGCGCGCTGCTGCACGCCGCCCAGCCGGCGAGCGTCGAGGACTATGTAGGCACGCACGGGCAGGACCATGGCCGTCCCTGGCCGGAACGCATCGTGCAGTGGCTGCGCGAGGCTTTATGAGCGCCAAGGGGAGCAGGCGCATTCCGTGTTCCCGCCGCTTCGCCGTTTTGCCGCCGGCGGAACGAAAGAGATGAGGCAAGGAGGAGGCCCAGATGTCCATTGATTTTGAAAAACCGGAGCTCACCGAGCTTCGCCCGAAGATTACCGTTATCGGCGTCGGCGGCGCCGGCGGAAACGCGGTCAACAACATGATCACCGCTGGCCTTAAAGGCGTCGACTTCATCGCCGCCAACACCGATGCCCAAGCGCTTGCGCGGTCGCTGGCCGAGCAGCGGGTGCAGCTTGGCATCAATCAGACCCGTGGGCTGGGCGCGGGCGCGCGTCCGGAAGTTGGGCGCGAGGCGGCCGAGGAAGTGGTGGAGGACATCTCCGTCCTCATCGACGGCGCCAACATGGTGTTCATCACCGCCGGCATGGGCGGCGGTACCGGCACCGGGGCGGCGCCGGTCATCGCCCGCGCGGCGCGCGAGCGCGGCATCCTTACCGTTGGCGTCGTCACCAAGCCGTTCCATTTCGAGGGCCGCCGCCGCATGGCGCTCGCGGAAAGCGGCATCGCCGAGCTGCAAAAGACGGTGGACACCCTCATCGTCATCCCCAACCAGAACCTCTTCCGCATGGCCAATGAGACGACCTCGCTCGCCGACGCCTTCGCCATGGCCGACCAGGTGCTGCATTCGGGGGTGCGGGGGATCACCGACCTCATGCTGGCGGAAGGCCTCATCAACCTTGATTTCGCCGATATCTGCACGGTGATGTCGGAAATGGGCAAGGCGATGATGGGCACCGGCGAGGCGGAGGGCGATCGCCGCGCCATCGACGCTGCCGAAGCGGCGATTTCCAACCCGCTGCTCGATGAGGTCAGCCTCAAGGGCGCCAAGGGCGTGGTCATCAACATCACCGGCGGCCATGACTTGAAGCTGATGGAGGTGGACGAGGCGGTGACCCATATCGCCGATCAAGTCGATCCCGACGCCAACATCATCTTCGGCGCGGCGTTCGACGAGACCCTCAACGGCAAGTTCCGCATCACCGTGGTGGCGACCGGCATCGAGGCGGCGGAAGGGGTGATGGCCGAGCCGCAGCGTCCCCGCCTGGTGTCGACGCGCGCCATGCCGGAAAGCCCGGCGTCGGCGTCCCCGGCGGCGCAAGCAGCCGGGCCGGCGTTTGTGGAAAACGATCCGAGTGAAGCGGAGCTGGTGATGGAGGCCGCCCCCCCACCGCAAAACACTCCAGCGCCGCAAGCAACGCCGGTGGCGGCGCGTGCCGAAGCCGCCCCAGTGTCATCCGAGCCCCTTAGTCGGCCGGCGGCCCAGGAAGCGCCCGCACCGGTCTTCATGGCGCCCGAGGCCATGCGGCCAGCGGCCGGTCGCGGAGGCGGGCGGGTCGCCCAGATGCCGGCGACGCCGTCCCTTCTCGACAAGATGGGCTTCGGGCAACGCCGCCGGACGGCGGAGGCGGAGGCCGCTCCTCAGGAGAGGGCGCGTGGGATTTCCCCCGAGTCGCTGTTCGGCCGGGTCGACCCCAAGGAACGGCCGGCGCCGCCCAAGGAGGAAGACCCAATCGATATCCCCACCTTTTTCCGCAATCAGGCGAACTAGCCCGCTTATCCCTTGATGGGCCTTCCTCCTGGGCACGAGCCGGCGGCGCTCCTCGGTCAAAACCGGTGAGCGCCGCCGGTCCCATCCTTGCCCCATTCCGCGGCCAAAATAACAGTATGCTTGGCCTTTTCCTGACTGACCGCTAAAAGAAGAGCGCCGGCGCGGCGCAAGGCCGTGACGAGGCGTGATTTTTTGGCAGGACAGGACATTTTCATGTCGGCAAACCGCATTCGCTCTCTTGGCACGACCCTGGTGCTGCTTGCCGCGCTTTTTAGCCTTGCCGCGTGCGGCGGCGGCGAGCGGGAGCGCAAATTCGTCGCCCGCGACGTCGGCGCGCTTTACAACATGGGCAAGGATCGCCTGCACAGCAGCCGCTTTACCGAGGCGGCGGCCTTCTTCGACGAGGTCGAGCGCCAGCATCCCTATTCGCAATGGGCGCGCCGGGCCCAGCTCATGTCGGCCTATTCCTATTATCAGGCCAATAAATATGACGACGCCATCCTTGCCGCCGAGCGGTTTCTCGCCCTCCATCCCGGCAACAAGGACGCGCCTTACGCCTATTATTTGATCGCCATCAGCCATTATGAGCAGATCATCGACGTCCAGCGCGATCAGAAAAGCACGGAAAAAGCCCTGGCCGCCCTCGAGGAGGTGGTGCGCCGCTACCCCAGCACCGCCTATGCCGAGGATGCGCGGCTGAAAATCGACGTCACCCGCGATCACCTGGCTGGCAAGGAAATGGAGATCGGCCGCTTCTATCAGCGGCAGGGACAGTATTTGGCGGCGGTCATCCGCTTTCGCCGGGTGCTGGAGGAGTATGAAACCACCAGTCATGTGCCCGAAGCGCTGCATCGCCTGGCGGAGAGCTATCTCGCGCTCGGCGTGCGCGAGGAGGCGGTGAAGGCCGCCGCCGTCCTTGGCTATAATTTTCCGGACAACAAGTGGTATCAGCGCTGCTACAAGCTTTTGCACAAGTCTTGAGCATCCTTCGCCACAGGCGTTGAAACGGGACGGCGCGCCATGCTGTCGAGCCTTAGCATCCAGGACATCGTGCTCATCGACCGTCTGGACTTCCACTGCGGACCGGGCTTGAGCGTGCTCACGGGCGAGACCGGAGCCGGCAAATCCATCCTTTTGGATGCGCTCGGCCTCGCCTTGGGCTCTCGCGCGGACAGCGCGCTCATCCGCCAGGGCGCCAACCAGGGCAGCGTCACCGCACGTTTCGATCTGCCGACGGATCATGAAGTCGCGCGCCTGCTGGGCGACCAGGGCATCGCCTTTGACGGCGAGCTTTTGCTGCGCCGCGTCATAAGCGCTGACGGGCGCAACCGCGCCTTCATCAATGACCAGCCGGTCTCCGCCACTCTGTTACGCCAGATTGGCGAGCAATTGGTGGAGATTCACGGTCAGCATGACGATCGCGGCCTTGTCAATCCCGCCGGCCACCGCGCGCTGCTCGACGCTTTTGGCGGCCATCAGGCGCTGCTTGATGCCGCCGCCACGCGCTATGAGGCGTGGCAAGAAGCGCTTGCCGCCCTTGACGCGGCCCAGGCAAGGCAAAAGGAGGCCGAGCGCGAGGAGGATTATCTGCGTCACGCGGGGCAAGAGTTGGCCCGCCTCGACCCGCGGCCGGGCGAGGAAGCGGCGCTTGCCCAAGAGCGCGCCTTGATGCTGAAAGGCCAGGCGGTGGCCGAGGGCTTGAGCGAGGTGGCGGCCACGCTGTCCGCCGATGGCGGCATCGACGCGGTCTTGCGTGGCGCCTTGCGTCGGCTGGAGCGGCTGGCGGAAAAAGCCGAAGGGGTTCTGGAGGAGCCGCTTGCCGCCCTTGACCGCGCGGCGGAGGAAACCGCCGAGGCGGTGCACCAATTGGATGCGGCGATGGAGCGGCTGTCCTTTGACCCGCAGCGTCTGGAAACGGTGGAAGTGCGGCTGTTCGACATCCGCGCCCAAGCGCGCAAGCACGGCTGCTTGCCCGACGAACTGGCGGCGTTGCGGGAAGATTTGGCGGCGCGCCTTGCCGCCATCGATACCGGGGCTGAGCGCATGGCTGCGCTCGCGCAGCAAGCCGAGAAAGCGCGCCGCGCCTTTCATGGAGCGGTCGCGGCCTTGACGGCGGCGCGCGAGGAAGCGGCGCGCCGGCTTGACGCCGCCGTCAATCGCGAGCTTGCCCCCTTAAAGCTCGACAAGGCGAAATTTCGCACGCGGCTTGCGCCGCTTGGCGAGGAGAGCTGGTCGGCGAGCGGCGGCGAGCGGGTCGCCTTCGAGGTCGCGACCAATCCCGGCGCTCCCTTCGGCCCGCTCATCAAGATCGCCTCGGGCGGCGAGCTGGCCCGCTTCATCCTGGCGCTCAAAGTGGCGCTCGCCGCGCAAGGCCCGGCGTCGGCGATGATCTTCGATGAGGTCGATCGCGGCGTCGGCGGCGCGACGGCGAGCGCCGTCGGCGAGCGCCTCGCCCGCCTGGCGCAAGGCGGGCAAGTCATCGTCGTCACCCATTCGCCCCAGGTGGCGGCGCGCGCCGGGGTCCATTGGCGGATCGAGAAAACGCACGGCAGGGGCCACAGCCTCACCCGGATCACCCGCCTTGACGATAAGGCGCGGCGGGAGGAGCTGGCGCGCATGCTGTCGGGCGCGCGGGTCACCGAGGAGGCGCGGGCCGCCGCCGCCAGCCTGTTGACGGGCGCCACCTGATATGGCCGAAGCCTCGAAAAAACCGGTCGATAAGCTCGACAAGGCTGAGGCCAAGGCGGAGCTGGCGCGCCTTGCCCATGACATCGCTCGCCACGACGCACTCTATTATCAAGAGGATGCGCCGGAGATTTCCGATGCCGCCTATGACGCGCTCGTCCAGCGCAACCTGGCGATCGAGGCGCGGTTTCCCGACTTGCGGCGCGCCGACAGCCCGTCGCTCAAGGTGGGCGCCCGGCCGTCGGGCAGATTCGCCAAGGTCCGCCATGCCCGGGCGATGCTGTCGCTGGACAACGCCTTCGCCGACGAGGAGGTGGTGGAGTTCATCGCCCGCGTCCGCCGCTTTCTCAAACACGAAGGTCCCCTTGCCGTGACGGCGGAGCCGAAGATCGATGGCCTTTCCATGTCCCTGCGCTATGAGGGCGGCGCGCTGGTCTTGGGCGCCACCCGCGGCGACGGCCAGCAGGGCGAGGACGTGACCCGCAACATCCTCACCATCAACGACATCCCCAAGACGGTGGCGGCGATGCCGTCGGTATTCGAGGTGCGCGGCGAGGTTTATATCCCTAAGACGGCATTCCTTGCCCTTAACGCCGAGCAGGAGGCCAGGGGGGAAAAGCTGTTCGCCAATCCGCGCAATGCCGCCGCCGGCAGTCTGCGCCAGCTGGACCCGCGCGTCACCGCCGCGCGGCCCCTCAAATTCTTCGCCTATGGCTGGGGCGAGGCATCCGATCTTCCTGGGACGCGGCAAAGCGAGGTGGTAAGGGCGCTTGGCGCCTGGGGTTTTGCCGTCAGCCCGCTGTTCAAGCTGTGCGACGACATTGATGCGGCGCTTGTCCACTACCATGCCATAGAAGAAGCGCGCGCCGCCCTCGATTACGATATCGACGGGGTTGTCTATAAGGTGGACCGGCTCGATTTCCAGGAAAGGCTGGGTTTTGTCGCGCGCGCCCCGCGCTGGGCCCTTGCCCATAAATTCCCCGCGGAAAAAGCCGTCACCACCCTCCTTGGCATCGACATCCAGGTGGGGCGTACCGGCGCCCTTACCCCGGTCGCCAAGCTGCAGCCGGTCTCGGTCGGCGGCGTCATGGTGGCGAACGCCACCCTTCATAACGAGGATGAAATCGCCCGCAAGGATATCCGGGTGGGCGATTGGGTGACGATCCAGCGCGCTGGCGACGTCATCCCGCAAATTCTCGGCCCCGTGCTTGCTAAAAGGCCGCAAAACGCCGCGCCCTTCGTCTTCCCTCAGCTTTGCCCGATTTGCGGCAGCGCCGCCGTGCGGGAAGCGGGCGAGGCGATAAGGCGCTGCACCGGCGGGCTCATTTGTCCCGCCCAGCGGGTGGAGCGGCTGAAGCACTTCGTCTCGCGCAACGCCTTCGATATCGAAGGCATGGGCGAAAAACACATCCGCGCCTTCTGGGCCGACAAGCTCATCGACGGCCCGGCGGACATTTTCCGCCTGCATGAAAAGCGCGGTGACTTGATGCTGCGCGAAGGCTGGGGCGCGCAATCGGTCGCCAATCTTCTCACCGCCATCGAGGCGCGGCGGCGCATCGGGCTTGATCGTTTTCTCTACGCCCTCGGCATTCGCCATGTGGGCGCGGTGACGGCGCGCGACCTCGCCAAGGCCTATGGCACCATCGAAGCGTTTCTGGCGGCCATGGAAGCGGCAAGCGCGCGCGAGGAGCTGGAAGCGATTTCCGGTATCGGCGCCGTCGTCGCCGAGGCGATCGCCGCCTTTTTCGCCGAGCCCCACAACCGCGCGGCGGTCGATGACTTGCTCACCCAGGTCAGCGTGACACCCTTCCTTGTCGAAACGCGGCACAGCCCCCTCACCGGCAAGACCGTGGTCTTTACCGGCGCCTTGACCAGCATGAGCCGCGCCGAAGCCAAGGCCAAGGCGGAAAGCCTGGGCGCCAAGGTCGCCGGCTCGGTTTCCGCCAAGACCGACCTCATCATCGCCGGGCCCGGCGCCGGCGGCAAGCTGAAGCAGGCGTCCGCGCTTGGCATCAAGGTCATCGACGAGGATGCCTGGCGGGCAATCTTGGAGCAATAAACAAGCCCCAAGCTTGTCGCCCAACGCGCTGAGAGGCGCGAAGAGGCACTGAGCCGGGCAATTATTATTGCAGTGCACACATATCCTTATCTTAAGTTAAGTTTTTGTTTCATGCAGAAACTGCATGGCTGAAATGTTGTTTTATGCTCTGGTTCCAAGCCTGGGAGATTCCTAGATAAAGCGCATCAAAGGCAGGATTTTTCAGGAGTTAGACGATGTTGAGCCTTGCCAGACTGCGCCGCGCCATGGAGCTGAACGCCGCTCCTTCCTATGGCTTCATGGATTTGCTTCATGACGTGGGCCAAATGTCAGGCCAGCCGAAGGATATTGTGCGTCGCAATATAAGCGCGTTGGCGTTGAAGGACGTGCTTGGCCCACGGCCCGACGCCATCCAGCTGCCGGCCAAGGCGCGGCTGATGCGCCGCCGCGAACGGGCGCGCAGCCGGACATACAGCCTTGGGCTCGCGGCTTGAATTGACGGATTTACCCCGAGAGCCGGCTGCTCGCGTGGCCGGTTTTCCCTCCCCAAGCTAGCCAACTGCTAGCAACCCCACCTCAAGGTCAGGGTCGGCCAATCACCGATCCTGACCCTTTTTTCTTCCCGCCAGCCTAGGGTCTCGAAAGCGCCGATGACGGCGTCGGCCTGCGCAGTGAGAAGGCCGGAGAGGATGAGGCGCCCTTTGGGGTCCGCCGCCGCGGCGATGGCGGGCGCCAGCGCGATCAAGGGTTCGGCGAGGATGTTGGCGACAATCAAGGGATAGGGCGCGTGCGCCCTGATGATGGCCGCGTCAAGGCCTGGCGCCACCACCGGCAACACCCCGGCCTGGTCCACTGCGTCTAGGAGGGCGATCCGGTTGGCGTGGGCGTTGGCCTGGGCGGTGGCGATGGCCACCGGGTCGATGTCCGACATGACGACGGGCACCCCCCAGGCCTTGACGATGGCAAAGGCAAGGACGCCGGAGCCGGTGCCGATATCGAGGGCATGGCTGAGGGGAAAATTTGCCACCAGCGCATCAAGGGTCATGAGGCAGCCTTGGGTGGTTTCGTGCCGTCCGGTGCCGAAGGCCTGGCCGGCCTCGATGAGAAGGCCGATTTGGCCCGGGGACAGGGTGCCGGCGGCATGGGCGCCATGGACGTGAAAGCGCCCGGCGGTGACCGGCGGCAGCAGGGATTGGCTTAAGCGCACCCAGTCGGTGGCGGGCAGGGGGGTGACGCTGAGGCCATCCGCCGCCGCGCCAATGGCGATGGCGAGCGCGGCGCGAAGGAGGGCTGCGTCCGGCGCCTCGACATAATAGGCTTCAAGGACATAAAGCGCGGGGTTGTCGGTATCGGCGAACGCCGCGATCGAGGGCGCTACGCCCGCCACATGATGGGCTTCGAGGACGTCTTCGGCAAGCCCTACGCGTTCGCGCGGCAGGACAAGGCGCGCTTTCCAGCCGGCCATCGCGTCAGGCCTTGGCGAGGAAGCTGTCGAGCACGCGCTTGCGGCCCGAGGTCGTGAAATTCACCGTCAGCTTGTCGCCGTCCACCTCCTCGACCGCGCCATAGCCGAATTTGTCGTGGAACACCCGCTCGCCGACGGCAAAGGCGCTGGCGCGCGCGGCAAGACGCACCTCTTGCGCCTCGCCCGCGATGACCGTGCCCCAGCGGCGGGGTTGCCCGGCCGGATTCCGTCCGGCGGGGCTTCGGGGCGTGCTTGCCGGCGCGTGCCAAGGGGTGCGGGAAGCGCCGTAAAGCCCGGGCGCGGCCAGGAGGTCGATATGCGCCGGGGGCAAGTCCTCGATGAAGCGGGAGGGCAGGGCCGCCTGCCATTTGCCGTAGAGCTGCCGGTTGGCGGCGAAGAAGATGCGGGCGTGGCGGCGCGCCCGGGTCAGCCCCACATAGGCAAGGCGGCGCTCTTCCTCGAGGGCGGCGCTGCCGCCTTCGTCGATGGCGCGCTGGTTGGGAAACAGGCCTTCTTCCCAGCCGGGGAGGAAGACATGGGTGAACTCCAGCCCCTTGGCGGCATGGAGGGTCATCAGCGAGACTTTATCGCCAGTGCCGCCCGCCTCGTTCTCCATGACCAGGCTCACATGCTCGAGAAAGCCGCCCAAGCTATCGAATTCCGCCATCGCGCGCACCAGCTCTTGCAGGTTTTCAAGCCGGCCTGCGGCATCGGCCGAGCGGTCGGCCTGCCACATGGCGGTATAGCCCGACTCGTCCAAGATTATCTCGGCAAGCTCGGGGTGCGGGGTGGTGGCGATCATCGCCCGCCAGCGGTCGAAATCGGCGATGACCGCAGCGAGCCTTTCCCGGGCGCGCCCGCCAAGCTCGTCGGTCTCGCTGACATGCCGCGCTGCCGTCATGAGGCTGGTCCCCCCGCGGCGGGCGAGGGCGTGCAAGGTTTGCAGGGTTTTATCCCCCAGCCCGCGCTTGGGGACATTGACGATGCGCTCGAACGCCAGGTCATCGTCGCTTTGCGCGATGATGCGCAGATAGGCCAGCGCGTCGCGGATTTCCCGCCGCTCGTAAAAGCGCGGGCCGCCAATGACGCGGTAGGGCAGCCCGATGGTGAGGAAACGGTCCTCGAAGGCGCGCATCTGGCTGGCGGCGCGCACCAGCACCGCCATCGTCGCCAGCGATGCGCCAGCGCCCCGCGCCGCCTCGATCTCGGCGCCGACGGCGCGCGCTTCCTCCTCGCCGTCCCACACCCCGCGCACGCCGACTTTCTCGCCCGCCGCGCCGCTGGTCCACAAATCCTTGCCCAGGCGTTCGGCGTTTTGCGCGATCAGCCCCGAGGCGGCGGCAAGGATATGCTGGGTCGAGCGGTAATTCTGCTCGAGCCTTATCACCCTCGCGCCGGGGAAGTCCTTCTCGAAACGCAGGATATTGCCCACCTCGGCGCCGCGCCAGCCGTAGATCGACTGGTCATCGTCGCCGACGCAGCAGATATTCTTGTGCTTTTGCGCCAGCAAGCGCAGCCACAGATATTGCGCGACATTGGTGTCCTGATATTCATCCACCAGGATATAGCGGAAGCGGTGCTGATAGTCCGCCAGCACGTCGCCATGGCGCTGGAAGATGGTGATGGTGTGCAAGAGAAGGTCGCCGAAATCGGCGGCGTTGAGGACCTTGAGGCGCTCTTGATAAGCGGCGTAAAGGCGGGGGCCGCGGCCCTCGGCGAAGTCTCCCGCCGCCGCGCCGGAAAGCTGCTCCGGCGTCCAGCCGCGATTCTTCCAACTGTCGACATGGCCGGCGAGGACCCGCGCCGGCCAGCGCTTTTCATCGATGTTTTCAAGGGCAAGGACCTGCTTCATCAGGCGGACCTGGTCGTCGGCGTCAAGGATGGTGAAATTGGCCTTGAGACCGACGAGCTCGGCATGGCGGCGCAAAATCCTCGCGGCGATGGCGTGGAAGGTGCCAAGCCAGGGCATGCCCTCGACCGCGGCGCCGATGATGCGCCCGACCCGGTCCTGCATTTCCCGCGCCGCCTTGTTGGTGAAGGTGACGGCGAGAAGCTGGCTGGGGTAAGCCTTGCCGGTGGCAAGCAAATGGGCAAGGCGGGTGGTGAGCGCTCGGGTCTTGCCGGTGCCGGCCCCGGCCAGCAGCAGCACCGGTCCCTCGGTGGTTTCCACCGCTTCCCGCTGGCGGGGGTTAAGGCCAGCAAGGTAAGCGGCCTCGCCCGCCGCCGGGGGCCGATGGGGCGCCGCCGTGAAGGGAATGTCGCCGGCAAGGTCGAAGGGGTCGTTCATGGCCATGCCATATAGCATGGCGGCGCCCGATGATAAGGGTTAAGACATATTTTTAGACATGGCCTTGAATTTCCCGCTCCGCTTCCAGCAGCAGGGCGTTGAAAGCCATCACCACGTCCGCCTTGTGGACAACGCCCTTCACCCGCCGGCTTTCCAGGCTGTCAAGGACTGGCAGCATGTCCTCGCCCGAGGCGGTCATCAATGACAGGGCCGCATCGAGGCTGTCGCTGGCCAGCACCAGGGATTTCACCGGCCGGGCGATGTCGGCGGCGCGCACCAGGCTGTCGAGGCTGGCATCGGTGACATCCTCGCTCATGTCGCGCGGCCGTATGACGCCGATAAAAGTGCCGCCCTGGCGCACCACGATGAGGGCGCCGCGGGTCAGTCGGGCAAGCAGCGCGCGCACCCGGGCAAGGGTTGCGTCTTCCGGGACGATGAGGAATTCCTCGTCCATGGCGCTGTCGACGCGGCGCTGGCGCAAGGCGAGGCGGGCGCGGCCCCCATCGACGGCGAGCCCCCGACGCTTGAGCTGGAGGTGGAAAAAGCTGGTCTCGAAGAACCGCGCGCTAATCACGCTGGCGGTCGCCGTCGCCGCCATCAGGGCAAGGGTGACCTGATAATCGCCTGTGAGCTCGAAGACGATGAGGACGGTGGAAATCGGCGCGCCGAGGACGGCGCCGGCGACCGCCCCCATGCCGACGATGGCGTAGAGGCCATGGCTTGCCGCAAGGGTGGGGAAAAGCATGGCCGCCGCCATGCCGAAGGCGCCGCCGGTCATGGCGCCAAGGAAAAGCGAGGGCGAAAAGACCCCGGAGCCATAGCGGGCCGCGAGGCACAGGGCGCTGGCCACAAGCTTGCCGGCAAGCAGGGCGAGAAGCAGGAAAAGGGGATAGGCCTGCTTCAAGGCCGCGTCGGTGGCGCCATAGCCGACGCCCAACAGCTCAGGAAGGCCAAGCGCGAGGACGCCGACGGCAAGCCCGGCAAGAGGCGGATTGGTCCAACGCGGCAACGGCAGCCTGGCAAGCTGGGTATCGGCGAAAAAGATGGCCTTCATGAAGGCGACGGCAACGAGGGCGCTCACCCCCCCCAAGAGAAGAAAGGCCGGCACTTCCCAAAAGCTCACCAAGGCATAGTCGGGAATCGAGAAAGCCGGATAGTCGCCGACATGGATGCGGGTGACGATGGTGCCCATGACGCCCGCGATGACGATGGGGGCGAAGGCGGAAATGGCGTAGCTGCCGAGCACCACCTCGAGGGCGAAGAACACTCCGGCCAAGGGTGCGTTGAAAGAAGCGGCGATGGCGGCGGCGACGCCGCAGCCCAACAACGTGCGCGCCATGGCGGGAGGCGCCTTCAAACGCTGGGCGAGGAAAGCGGCAAGGGTCGCGCCCAAATGGACGATGGGGCCTTCGCGCCCGACCGAGGCGCCGCTGCCCAGCGCCGTCATGGCGACGACGGCGCTCGCCGCGCCATCGCGCAAGCGGATGCGCCCGGCGCTCACCATGTTGGCCTGGATGACCTCGGCCACCGAATGGGGCGCCTTGCCGTGGAGGAAGAGACGCAGCATGGCCGCGACGACGAAACCGCCGGCGACCGGCGTCAGCAGCACCACATACCAGGAAAGGGCGCGGGCATGGACAATCATGTCATCGGCGGCGGTGCCAAAGCCATGCAATTGGACAAAAGCGATGCCCTGGCGAAAACCAAGCGCGGCATAGCCGACGACAAGCCCTACCGCGGCGGCGACAAGGCCGGCGGTAAAGGGATCCTGGGCCGGGCTTTGCAGCCGGCGCAAGGCGGCGACGAGGCGTTTTGAGCGTTGGGTCAGGGTCATGGGTTCGTTTTTTTTCAACCAAAGGTGCCAGGTCGCCGGTGGCCGTATTTGCCGCCACCCCTTGTTTGACCATAATTCCGTCGCGAAACCAACCTATCGAGAACACCGGTGGCTGTTCGCCGTTAAGGCGGGAAGGAAGCGCATGCGCAAAAGCCTCATCATCGCCGGTTTAGCCTTTGCCCTTATCCTCGCCATCGCCTTGGTCGCCCCCAGCTTTGTCGACTGGAACCGCTATCGCGGCGCAGTGACCGGCTTGGTGGCCGATGCCACCGGCCGGGCGGTGACGATCGACGGCGATCTGTCCTTCGCCGTGCTGCCCACCCCGCATCTTGCAGCCGCCAGCGTCACTATTGCCAATGCGCCGGGCTTTTCGCCAGCGCCAATGGTGCGCATCGCGCGCCTCCATGTGGCGGTGGCTCTCTTGCCCTTGCTTGCCGGCGAGGTGGAAGTGAAGCGGCTTGTCCTCAAAGCGCCGCACATCCTTCTTGAAAAGGATGCCGCCGGGCGCGGCAACTGGCGGATGGCAGAAGGCGTGGCGGACGCGCCGGCAAAAACGCCCGCCATCGGCATCGATGACCTCGTCATCGAGGACGGCGTTCTAGCCTATATCGCCGCCCCCGGCGCCACGCCCTTGCGTTTCGAGGATATCGCCGCGCGGCTTGCCATCGGTTCGCTGGAGGGCCCGTTTTCCGGGCGCGTCGCGCTGCGCTATGGCGCGCTGCCGTTCCGGGCGGAGGTGAAAACCGGGCGTCTGGGCGAGGCTGGGGCGCCGCTTTTCCTCAAGGCAAATCTCGCCGATAAGGCGGCAAGCCTTGCCTTCGATGGCATGGTCGAGGAGGACGGGGGCTATAACGGTCGCGTGACGTTGGAAAGCCCCAGCCTTGCCCGCCTCGCCAATGCCCTTGGCGGCGGCAAGGGCGCGGCGCAACAAAGCTTGCCCGATAGGCCCTTGCAACTCGTGGGCCGGCTTGAGGCGGAAAGGGGCGCGCGTTTCGCCCTCACCGACATGGCGTTGGGCGTGGGCAAAAGCCAAGGCGCCGGCAAGGCCGTGGTGGACGTGAGCGGGCCTTTGGCCATCACCCTGGCGCTTGCCTTTTCCCGCCTCGATATTGGTGACTTGCTTCCGCCACCACGCGACGATGCGCCCCCCGTCGGGCCTTTCCCCCTGCCCTTGCTCAGCGCAGGCAAAGCCGATGTCACGCTTACCATCGCGGCGCTGGCCGGCGTTCCGGGGGAGCCGCGCGACCTTGGCATTCGGGCGCGGCTCGCCGACGGCGCGCTCTTCCTCGACGATGTGGCCGTGACCCTGGCCGGGGATAGCCGGGCGCGGATGAAAGCCCGCCTGTTCCCGGTCGACGGCATGGCCGCGCTTGAGGGCACGCTAAACATCACCTCGGCCGCGCCGCGCGCCCTTGCCAAGGCTTTCGCCAGCGAGGCGGTGGCGCGCTTGCCCGCAAATGCGCTGGGCCGTTTCGCCCTTGAAGGAGCCATCGCCTTGCGCGGCGATATGATAGAGCTTGCCGATGTCAAGGCGACGCTCGATGACAGCCGGCTCGTCGGCAGCCTGGGCTATGGCCTGCGCGCCCGCCCCGCCATATCCATCGACGCCGCGATCGATCGACTGGACATCGACCGTTATTTGCCCGCGGCCGATAATGCCGCGCCGCGCTCCACCGTGCCGTCCGCGCCCGACCTTGGCGCGCTCGCCGCCAATGTCAAGCTGCGGGTTGGCGCTCTCGGCCGGGGTGGCGAGACCTTCGAGCAAGCGGTATTGCGCGCAACCCTGGTGCAAGGGGTTTTCACCATCGCCGAGGCGGCATTGGGCGATGCGCGGGATGCCCGCCTGGCGCTCAAAGGGACGGTGCGCGACCTCGACGGCGGCGCCAAGCTCGATCTGGCGCTGGAGGGCGCCGGCGCTGGCCTTGACCGCCTGGCGCGCCTTGCCGGCATGACGCCGCCGCCGGCGCTGGCGGCGACCGGCCCCTTCCAGCTTGCCGGCACGGCGGCGGGCAGTTTCAAGGATTTGGGCATCGACATAAGGGCCAATGTCGGCAGCCTTGCAGCGACGACGCGTGGTCGGCTGCGCAATCTCGACGCCGATGCTCCTGCCGTCGATTTGACGCTGGAGGCCAGTCATCACAGCCTTGCCGCCCTGCTCGCGCAATTCGGCCTGCGCGACGCGGCGGGGACAAGCGCCGGCCAGCCCTTGAAGATAAGCCTGCGCTTTAAGGGCGCGCCAGATGACCTGGTCGCCGCCGGCCAGATTTCCGCGGGCAGGGGCGCCATCACCCTCAGCCTCGACCAGAAGGGGGTGGGAGACGCCCGGCGCTTCAGCGCCGCCATCAATGCCCGCGCCCCCAAGTTCGCCGCCTTTGTGCGCGACCTCGGCTTTGACTTTGCCCCGGCGCGCGAGGCTTCGGACGCGTTCAGCCTTGACCTCAAGCTCGCCGGCGATGGCAGGACGGTCGCCATCGAAACCTTTGATGCCGTCCTGGGGCCGGCCAGCCTTGCCGGCGGCGGCCGGATAGAGACAGCCGGGGAGGTACCGGTGGCAACGCTTGACCTTGCAGCCAGCGTGCTCGACCTCAATGCTTTCCTCCCGCCCGCCGAAACCGGGGCGGCGCCGGCGGCGGCGCAGGGCGGGACGGCGCGCTGGTCGGAAGAGGCCATGGACTGGGCCTTTCTTAAAACCCTCGATGGCCGCCTCCAGCTCCAGACGGAGGCGCTGATTTTTGACGTTTATCGGCTGGAAGGGGCAAAATTCATCCTCACCAGCCAAGGCCCGACAGCGCGGGTCGAGGCGCTTTCGGGCCGGCTGTTTGGCGGCAATGCGAAAATCGCCGCCAGCATCGACGCTAGCGCCACCCCGCAATACGCCTTCAGCATGGACTTGGACGGAGCCTCGCTCGCGCAAGCGACGCAAGCGCTGGCCGCGATGGCGCCGATGACCGGGACCATGGCGTTCACCGGCCGCTTCGAGGGCAAGGGGCTAACGCAAAAGGCGCTTGTGGCGTCGCTGGGCGGCGGCGGCCGCCTCACTGTCAAGGATGGCGTCATTCGCCGGGTCGACATGGCGCGCATCAACCAAAAACTCGGCCAGCTTGAAACCATCAACGATTTTCTCCGGCTCATGGGCGCCGCCCTTGGCGGCGGCGAGACCGCTTATCGCACCATGGCCGTCGATTTCAGTGTCAAGGATGGGGTTGCGCGCACCGCCAACATGGTCTCCGACATCGATGGCGGCGCCGATGTCACGCTCGACGCGCGCCTCGACCTGCCGGCCTGGGCGGTGGACGCCAAGGGCGGGTTCCGCTTGCGCGACCATGTCCAGGCGCCGCCCATCGGGGTGACCATGAAGGGCAATCTTTCAGGCCCCGAAATCGCTTATCAAACCAAGGCCTTGCAGCAATATATGGCGACCCGCCTCGGGGCTGCCGTGCTGAAAGGGGTGGTGCGCGGCGAAGGGGTGGGGCTGAAAGACTTGCTTTCCGGCGGCAAGACCCCGGGAACGAGCCCGTCGTCGCCCGCTTCCGAACCCGCGACGCCGCCGCCGTCCCAGCCCACCGCGGACGCCCCGTCCAGCCAAGCGTCGCCACCGCCGGCGCCGAAAAAACCGGAGGAGGAAATCCGCGATCTTTTGCTTGAAGGTCTGTTTGCCAAGAAGAAGAAACCGCCCGCCGAGCCCCCGCCCGCCGCGCCGCCACCGCAGAATTAGCGCCGCCGCTCGGTGCGGGCATGCAGCCGCTCGAACAGCCAGACCCGCACCGCGCTCGACAGATTGCCCGGCCGGCCGCTATCGATATGGGCGATGAGGGCGTTGATGCTCATCCCTTCCTCGGCCGCCGCGCGCTTGAGCGCTGCCCAAAAAACCGGTTCGAGCGACAGCGAGGTGCGGTGCCCGGCGATGGTGACCGAGCGCTTGACCGGCGCCGGGGCGGTCATGGCGTCAATGCCCCAGGGCCTTGACGATTTCCTCCACCATCTTTTTCGCGTCCGCCAGCAGCATCATCGTGTTGTCGCGGAAGAAAAGCTCGTTCTCGATGCCGGCATAGCCGGCGCCGCCCATGGAGCGCTTGACGAACAGCACTGTCTTTGCCTTTTCCACGTCGAGGACCGGCATGCCGTAGATCGGGCTTGCGGGGTCGGTCTTGGCCGCCGGGTTGGTGACGTCGTTGGCGCCGATGACGAAGGCGACGTCGGCCTGGGCGAATTCGGAATTGATGTCCTCGAGCTCGAACACCTCGTCATAGGGCACATTGGCTTCCGCGAGGAGAACGTTCATATGCCCCGGCATGCGGCCCGCCACCGGGTGGATGGCGTATTTGACGCTGACCCCTTCCGCTTTGAGCATGTCGGCCATCTCGCGCAGGATATGCTGGGCCTGGGCGACCGCCATGCCATAGCCCGGGACAATGATGACCGAGGAAGCGTTCTTCATGATGAAGGCGGCGTCGTCGGCCGAGCCGCGCTTGTAAGGCCGGTCGACCTTCGGTCCCGCCGGGCCGCCGCCATCGCCGCCGAAGCCGCCGGCGATGACCGAAATGAAGGAGCGGTTCATCCCCTTGCACATGATGTAGCTGAGGATGGCGCCCGACGAGCCGACCAGGGCGCCAGTGATGATGAGCGCGGTGTTGGCGAGGGTAAAGCCGATGCCGGCGGCGGCCCATCCCGAATAGCTGTTGAGCATGGAGACGACCACCGGCATGTCGGCGCCGCCGATGGGAATGATCAAGAGAAAGCCGATGGCAAAGGAAAGGGCGATGATCGCCCAGAAGACCCAAGGCGCCTGGTCGCCGAGGAAATAGGCGATGAGGCCAAGGATGGCAAGGCCGATGGCAAGGTTGATCAGATGGCGCGCCGGCAGGAGGATGGGCGCCCCCGACATGTTGCCGTTGAGCTTTAGAAAGGCGATCACCGAGCCGGAGAAGGTGATGGCGCCGATGGCGGCGCCCAGGCTCATCTCGATCTTGCTTGCGGTGAAGATTTGCCCTGCTGCATCGGCGATGCCGAAAGACTGGGGGTGGAGGAAGGCGCCCGCGGCGACGGCGACGGCGGCAAGGCCGACAAGGCTGTGAAAGGCGGCGACGAGCTGCGGCATCGCCGTCATGGCGATGCGCTGGGCGATCACATAGCCAATGCCGCCGCCGATGGCGATGGCGATGAGGATTTCGCTATAGCCGATAACTTCCGGGTTGAGGGCGGTGGTGAGGATGGCGATCGCCATGCCCAGCATGCCGAACATGTTGCCCTGGCGGCTCGATTCCGGGCTGGAGAGGCCGCGCAAGGCGAGGATGAACAAGACCCCCGCCACCAGATAGGCGAGCGCGGTGATGTTGGCGGGCGTTGATGACGGCGCGCTCAAGCCCCCAGCGGCCCCTAGAAGTTCCAGCATGGCCCGGCGACCCTTCCTATTTCTGCTTTTTCTTGTACATGCCCAGCATGCGCTGGGTGACGGCAAAGCCGCCGAAGATGTTGACGCTGGCCAGGGCGATGGCGATCAGCCCCAGGGCTTTGGCTACCGACCAGCCGGCCGGCCCGCCGGCGACCAGGGCGCCAACGATGATGACGGAGGAAATGGCGTTGGTGACGCTCATCAACGGCGTGTGCAAGGCCGGCGTCACCGACCAGACGACATAATAGCCGACGAAGATGGCGAGCACGAACACCGTAAGCTGGCCAATGAGCGGGCTGACTGCTTCCATCGCCTCTTCTCCTTGAACTACGGGCCGGGAATTATGGACCGGCCTTTATTGCAGGTTGGGATGGACGATTGCGCCATCCTTGGTGACGAGCGTGCCTTTGATGATCTCGTCCTGCCAATCGATCTTCAACGCCTTGGCGTCTGGATCGATGAGAAGGGTGAGAAAATTGAGAAGATTCTTGGCGTAAAGCGCCGACGCGTCGGCGGCGAGGCGCGAGGGCACATTGCGGTGCCCGACGATCTTGACGCCGCCCACCTCCGCCACCTCGCCCGGCCTTGCCCCTTCCACATTGCCGCCCTGCTCCACCGCCAGATCAACGATCACCGAGCCAGGGCGCATCGTAGCGACCATGCCGGCGGTGACCAGGCGCGGCGCCGGCCGGCCAGGGATAAGGGCGGTGGTGATGACGATGTCCTGCTTCTTGATATGCTCGGCGATGAGGGCGGCCTGCTTTTGCTTGTAGGCGTCCGACATTTCCTTGGCGTAGCCGCCGGCGGTCTCGGCCTCGCGCGCTTCCTCGTCATCGACCATGACGAATTTGCCGCCCAGGCTCTCCACCTGCTCCTTGGCGGCAAGCCGCACGTCGGTGGCGGTGACGATGGCGCCCAGCCGGCGGGCGGTGGCGATGGCCTGCAGGCCGGCGACCCCAGCGCCCATGACGAAGACCCGGGCCGGCGCGATGGTGCCCGCCGCGGTCATCATCATCGGCAGCGCCCGGCCATATTCGGCGCAGGCATCCAGCACCGCCTTATAGCCGGCGAGGTTGGATTGCGAGGACAGGACGTCCATCGCTTGCGCCCGGGTGATGCGCGGCATGAACTCCATGGCGAAAGCGGTAAGGCGCGCCGCCGCATAAGAGGTGATGGCCTCGCGCGCGCCATGGGGGCTCAGCATGGCGATGAGGAGGGCGCCCTCGGGATAGCCGGATAGTTCGCTTGCCTCGGGCCCTTGTACCTTGAGGATGACTTGCGCGCCGGCGAGCGCTTGGCTGGCCGTTGGCGCCAGGCGCGCGCCGGCTTCCTGGTAAGCAGCGTCGGGAATGCTGGCGCCGAGCCCGGCCCCCGCCTCGACGGCGACTTCACCCCCCAAGGCGATAAGCTTCCTCACCGTCTCGGGCGTGGCGGCGACGCGCTTCTCGGCGGCGCGGATTTCCTTCATCACGGCGATTTTCATGCTGCCCCCGATGCTGTGCCTGGCTGCGCCTTCCTCGGCGGCGCGGGCCACAGATTAATCGATCGCGCAAGCCAGTCCAGACCCAATATGCCGCAGGGGAGGCTTTGGCGCCGTCACTTGCCGTCCCGCCGCCCACGCGGCCCCTCCATATGGAAATAGGGGATATCCCTTATGGCCCGCATAGGTAGCATAAATTAACTTGTAAGCAACTTAAGTTGTGTAAGCTCAATATAGAACGTGTCCGATCCCCATCGGCGCCCTTTTGTCAGGCACGGACATGTGTAGCGTATGCGTATCGGATTAGATTATGTCTAGAGTAGCTTTAGGGATAAACCAGGCGCGGCGCTTCTCTAGCCCCTTCAAGCAGGTTTATTCTGAGGCTGTCAGCCTTGCCGGAGGGCGCCGGGCGGCCGTTTTGGGCGTATCTCTTTTTTTCGTCGGGCTTGTCGACATCTCCCCTCATCTCGCGCCGGACATGGCGCCGGTTTTGTCCCTGCCCGTTGCGCTTCTTTTCGCTTGTCTGCTGGCCAGGCCGACGACGCAATGGCCGTGGCTCATTTTTGCAGCGACTCTAGGCCGCATGCTTTCGGCCCCCAGCGGCTTGGCGATCGGGGCGGCGATGCCGGCATCGGCAATGAGTGGCGAACATCATGCCGTGCTGACGGATGGCCTCATGACCGTGGAGGCGGCTACGCTCGCCTTTCTTGTCCGTTATTATGTTTACGCCAGCCTCAAGTGGGACCCACCCACGAAAACCGCCTTTGCCGCCGCGCTGGCCTTCATCGTGCCCATGGGGTTTGCGTTCATTTGGCACGTCGTCCAGCACGATCTGTCCACTTAAGCTTCTTGGCTTACGAATAGGTTGATGGTTTCGATGGGTCTTCTGCCCTGATTGCGGTAGCCGAGATGGGGCCGCTCGGTGTTGTAGTGGACGAGCCAAGCGTCCAGATCGGCCTG
>JBMOOS010000026.1:0-51945 GCA_049324415.1 Pseudomonadota bacterium | reverse complement strand
TCTAGCTAAGCTCAAGGCGGGGAAAGAGGAAGGCCATGCTGCATCAGGCTGAAACCGCGCATTTGATGCTCATCGACGTGCAGGAACGCTTGTTCCCCGTCATCCATGACGGCGAAGCGATGTGCGCCAACGCCCTGCGGCTGGTGCGCGGCGCGGCCATCCTTGGCGTGCCGGTGACGGTGAGCGAGCAATATGTGAAGGGCCTGGGAGCGACCCTTGCCCCCTTGCGCGCGGTGGCGCCCGATGCGCCGCGTTTTGAAAAAATGCATTTTTCCGCCGCCCGCAATGACGCCATTCGCGACCATGTGGCACGCCTTGCCATAAACGGGCGCGACCATCTCGTGCTCGCCGGCATCGAAGCCCATGTCTGCGTCCTTCAGACCGCCCTTGATTTCATCGCCCAGGGGCACAACGTCACCGTGGTCGCCGACGCCGTTGCCTCGCGCACGCCCGCCAACCACCGCCTGGCGCTGGACCGCCTTGCCCGCGCCGGGGCCCATGTCGCCAGCACAGAGATGGTGTTGTTCGAGTGGACACGGGTCGCCGGCACCGAGCGCTTCCGCGCCATTTCAAAGCTCATCAAATAGGCCGCGCCGCAAATCGCCGCTTGGCATCATAGCCTGGCTCGGCTTAACGTCTGGCAACTTTCATCCCTAAGGCGAGGGGACCACAGCCATGCTGCAACCGCCGAAGATCAACGCGCCATCCTGGCACATCAAAAGGCGGGGGCTGCTTAAAATGCTCGCCGGCGCGCCGGCGCTCGGCATGCTGCGCGCCACTGCGCAAAGTGCCGCGGGGCCTTTTCGCCACGGCGTCGCCTCGGGCGACCCCTTGGCCGACCGGGTCATCCTGTGGACCCGGCTGATGCCGGAAGCCGGCCTTGCCGATATCGTCTGGGAAGTCGCCAAGGACGGGGACTTCAGCGCCATCGTCGCCAGCGGCGCGGCCAAGACCAGCGCGGCGCGGGATTTCACGGTGAAGGTGGACGCCTCCGGCCTTGCTCCCGGCAGCCGCTATTACTACCGCTTTCGCGCCGGCGGCCATGTCTCCCCCCTGGGGCGGACCAGGACCTTGCCCGTCGGCGCCGTTGACCGGCTGCGCCTTGGGGTCGTCTCCTGCGCCAACTATCCCTACGGCTTTTTCCACGCCTATCGCCATATCGCGCAGCGCGAAGACATCGACGCCGTCATCCATTTGGGCGATTATATCTACGAATATCCGCGTGGGCACTATAGCGCGCCGGACATCGAGGCCGGCGGCCGGGTGGTCGCCCCGCCGGGCGAAAGCATCCATTTAACCGACTATCGCGCCCGCTATGCCACCTACCGCGCCGACCCGGACTTGGCGGCGGCGCACGCCGCCCACCCCTTCATCGCCATCTGGGACGACCATGAAATCGCCAACGACGCCTGGCGGGACGGCGCCGAGAACCATAATGACGGCGAAGGCGACTGGCCGGCACGCCGCGCCGCGGCGGTGCAAGCCTATATGGAATGGATGCCCATCCGCGAAAACTCTGCCGGCCCGCGCGAGGCGATTTACCGCGCTTTCGACTTTGGCGACCTGGCGCGCCTTATCATGCTCGATACCCGCCTCATCGGACGCGACCGGCAACTTTCCTATGCCGTGGATCTGGAGCCGGAGGCGATGGCCGCCAACGCTCCCCAGGGCGCGCAGCCGGTGCCCGATATCGCGCGCTTCCGCGCCGAGAAGCTGGGCGAGGAGGCGCGCACCATGCTCGGCGCGCGCCAAGAAGCCTGGCTTAGGGAAACGCTTGCCGCCTCCAAGGCGCGGGGACAGACCTGGCAGGTCCTTGGCCAGCAGGTGGTGATGGGCAACCTCAACATCCCCAAGGATGGCGAGGCGCTTCTCGAAGCCGAGCCGCAATTCGCCGCCGAGCGGATAAAGGGCCTGCTCGCCCTTGGCCCCTTCGGCCTTCCCCTCAACCTCGATGCCTGGGGCGGCTATCCCGCCGCCCGGCGGCGCCTGCTCGCCGATGTGCTGGAGCACGCCAACAACGCGCTGGTCTTGGCTGGCGACAGCCATAATGGCTGGGCCTTCAACCTCAAGCAGAATGGCGTCATCGCCGCCGCTGAATTCGCCACCCCCAGCGTCACCTCCCCCGGCCTTGAGACCTATCTGCCGGCCGACCCGGCGCGCATCGCCGAGGCGTTGCGGCAAGCGAGCGACGAGCTGGTCTGGGCCGACACCGCCCGGCGTGGCTATCTGACCTTGAGTTTGACGCGGCAAGCGGCGAGCGCCGACTTCTGGTTCCTCGACAGCGTGGCGGGGCAAGAATTCACCATCGCGCGGGAAAAAAGCCTTACCACCATGGCGCAGGACATGGCCGGTGTCGGCCCGCTTCTCGAAGCCTGATCCCTGGGCTGATGCTCAGCGCCGCGCAAGTTCTGCGGCACCCGTGTTGCCGCAAGACCGCCGTTTCTTCCTGCAATACGCGCTTGCCGCCAGCGTGGTGGGCGCCTTATCGGAAAGGATGGCCGCCATGGCGAGCTCCCTTGCCGCGCCCAGCCCCTGGCCGCTGGTCATCGCCCATCGCGGGGCCAGCGGCTATTTGCCCGAACATACGCTGGAGGCCTATCGCCTGGGCGCGGAAATGGGCGCCGATTTCATCGAGCCCGACCTTGTCTTCACCAAGGACGGGCATTTGGTCGCCCGCCACGACCGCGCCCTTGCCGCCACCACCGACGTCGCCGACCGGCCGGCCTTTGCAAACCGTAGAACAACAAAGCCCGGCCATGACGAGGGCGACTGGTTCGCCGAGGATTTCACCCTTGCCGAATTGAAGACGCTGAAAGCGCGCCAGGCCTTCCCCGGCCGCTCGCCCGCCGCCGACAACCGCTTTACCATCCCAACCTTCGATGAAGTGCTTAATCTCGCCAAAAGCCTGACGCAAAGCCTGGGCCGGCCCATCGGGGTTTATCCCGAGACCAAGTCGCCCGGCGCCTTTGCCCGCCTTGGCTTTGATTTTCTGCCCCCCCTCCTCGCCTGCCTTGCCGCGCAGGGCTGGGGCGATGCCGGGGCGCCCATCATCATCCAGTCGTTCGAGGAAGACATTCTTAAACGCTTGCGCCAGCACAGCGCGGTGCGGCTGATGCTCCTTCTTGACGAGCACGCCGATGTGACGCCTGGCCGGTTGAAGGCAATCGCGGGCTTTGCCAGCGGCATCGGCCCGTGGAAGGGCCTTCTTTTCGATGCCCGGTCTCGCTCCTCCGGCCTTGTCGAGGCGGCCCATGAAGCGGGCCTTTTCGTCCACCCCTGGACCTTGCGCGACGACCAGTTGCCGCCGGGGGTTGAAAGCCCGCGCGATGAATATGCGCGGCTTTATGATATGGGCGTCGATGGCGTATTCAGCGACTTCCCCGATACCGCCCATTCGGTGCGGCTGGCGCGACGGGCGCGCCGCCGTTAGAGTCTGTTCGAGGATGGCGCACAAGGAGATGCGGTTCGTGCACATATTTTTCAGACTTAGGCCTTATGCGGCGCTGGCCTTGGCGCTCATCCTTGCCGCCTGTGGCGGCGGCGAAGACGCAGCGCGGCTGGATGTGCGCATCCTCGCCACCACCGACCTCCACATGTATCTTGCCGACTATGACTATTATCAAGACCGGGTTGACCCCGGGGTCGGGCTGGTGCGCACCGCAAGCCTTATCCGCGAGGCGCGGGCCGAGCGGCCCAACACCCTGCTCGTCGATGCCGGCGACCTCATCCAGGGTTCGCCCATGGGCGATGAGGTGGTGGCGCGCGGGCGCGGGCAAGCCCATCCCGCTTTCGTGGTCATGAACGCCTTGGGCTATGACGCGGCGGCGGCGGGCAATCATGAATTCAACTATGGCCTCGAATTCCTCGCCGAAGCGACGGCCGGCGCCGCCTTTCCCTACCTCTCCGCCAATGTCTATATCGATGATGGCGATGACGACCCCAGCAACGATGAGACGCTGTTTGCGCCCTACGCCATGCTGGAGCGCGGCTTTGTCGCCCGCGACGGGACTAGCCACAGGCTCAAAATCGCCGTCATCGGCTTCCTGCCGCCGCAAATCATGAACTGGGACGGCGACAAGCTGCGCGGGCGGGTCAAGACCCGCGATATCGTCGAAAGCGCCGAGCGCTGGTTGCCGGAGATCGAGGCGCGCCAGCCCGATCTTATCATCGCGGTGGCCCATAGCGGCCTGTCGCCAGCGCGGCATGTGCGCGGCGCCGAGCAGGCGGGCGCCTCCCTCGCCGCCATGGACGGCATCGACGCGGTGGTCACCGGCCATAGCCACAATGTCTTTCCCGGCCCTGATTATGCGGGCTTTCCGGGCGCCGATATCGGGCAAGGCACGATCAACGGCAAGCCGGTGGTGATGGCCGGCAATTTCGGCAGCCATTTGGGGGTCATCGACCTTGAGCTTGCCCGTGACAGCGGCGCCTGGCGCGTCGCGGCGGCGCGGGCCGAGGCGCGGCCCATCGCAAGGGAAGGCAGGGCGGTGCCGCCCGATGGCGAAATCGCCGCCCTCATCGCCCCTTATCACGAGCGCACCCGTGCCTTCATGGCCGAGCCGGTGGGCGAAACGAAGGTCCCCCTTGACACCTATGCCGCTTTTTTAAGGGACGAAGCCGCGCTCGACCTCATCGCCGCGGCGCAGCGCGCCTATGTCGCCAAGGCGCTGGCCGGCACCGACTATGAAGGGCTGCCCATCCTTTCCGCCGTCGCCCCGTTCAAGGCGGGCGGGCGGCCAGGGCCCGATTACTATACCGTCATTCCCGCCGGGCCCCTCAGCCTGCGCCATGTCGCCGACCTTTATGTCTATCCCAACACGGTGGCCGCCGTGGTCATGACCGGGGCGCAGGTGCGCGAATGGCTGGAAATGTCGACCCGCGTCTTCAACCGCATCGACAGCGAAACGGCCTCGACCCAGCCCTTGGTGGACCGCCGGGTGCCGAGCTATGTTTTCGATATCCTCGATGGGCTTTCCTATGCCATCGACCTATCCCAACCCCAACGCTATGGCCGCGATGGCGAGGTGGCGCAGCCGGGCGTCCACCGCATCGTCGAGATGACCTATGACGGCGCGCCGGTCACCGCCGAGCAACGCTTCATCGTCGCCACCAACAATTACCGCGCCCATGGCGGCGGCGGCTTTCCCAGCCTTGATGGCACCAATGTGGTGTTGAAGGGGACCGAAACCGTGCGCCAGGTTCTTGCCGATTATATCCGCGGCCAGGGGACGGTCGCGCCCATGGGCAACCGGACTTGGCGCTTCAAGCCCCTCCCCGGCAACCCGCGCGTCGCCTATGAGGCCAGCCCCCAGGCGGTGGCAGCGCTATCCCGCCTGCCGGGGGTGCGCCATACCGGCCTCGATGCCGCTGGTTTTGCCACCTTCGACATCGACTTCAACGCCTTGGCGGTACAAAATTAAGAGCCCGTCTTTTTCAAACCGGGTCGCGGCGCAGCGGCATGGTGAGGCAATGGACCGAGCCGCCGCCGCGGGTGAAGCAGTCGAGCTCCGGCTCGAGGACGTGAAGACCCTCGCCGCGCAGAGCCTCGTTCACCCGCCGGTTATGCTTGGGCGAGACGACGCGGCGGTCTCCCAAGGCAAGGGCGTTACACCCTAACTGCATCGCCTCCTTGAAGGACACGGGGATGACGCGGATGCCGTGCCGGGAAAGCCAGCCCAGCAACGCATCGTCCAAGGCATCGACGCAGGCCAGCGCCAAATCCTCCGCGACCATCGAGAACAAGACGTCGAGATGGAGGAAATGCTCGGGGAAAGGATAGAGCTTCGTCTCCCAGCCTTCCTCCTCGAACCAATGGGCGAACTGGGCCGCGCCCTGCCGCGTGGTGCGGGCATCGGAATAGCCGATGAGCAACAGCCCCGGCCGGATGACGTGGATATCACCGCCCTCGAGGGTGCCGCGGGTGGCGTGCCGCCAGACGGGAACCCCCGTCCGCTCGTAAAACTTCAACGCCGGGGACCATTCGCCGCGGCGCTCGATGCGGGCCAGTTGATTAATCACCGCGCCCCAGGGCGTCATCTGGCTGGAATCGCGGGTGAAGCACTGAAAAGCGAGGCCTTGTTCCAATTCAAGGAAATGACAGGCCACATCCGCTTGCTCCAGCGTCGCCACCAGTCCTTCATATTGCCGGTGGGCGCGGGCGCTATCGAGGGGGGTCTGTGCCGCCAATGTCGCCTTGGCGACCGCGTTCACCGCCTCCCAGCGATAATGGTCAGGCCGGCACAGCAATACGTCGCGCAAGACGCCATATTCCGACGTAACGCCCCAATCACCCATGCTGTTTCCTTTTCGCCTTTTGCTTGCGGGCCAAGACTTGGCGCATCTTCGCCGGCTTTGCAACCATGGGGAGGGGGCGGCTTCCCAGGGCCCGGCTCCTATGAGCCCTTTGCGAAACGGGCTCTAAGCAAAGGCCGCCTGATTGCGCCCCCTTTCATGGGTGACGACAAGCCGCCGGCCAATCACCGGCTGGTCGATCATCTGCGCCAATATGGAAGGATCGCGGGCGGTGGCGAGAAAACGCGCGCCGCTGTCCAGCGACCGGGCAATGAAGATGGCCAGCGCTGGCGCGTCCTTTTGATAGACAACGGTATAGGTCTCGACCTTGCCGGTACCCGACGCTTGCTCCACGAAGGGCGGGCTCGGCATGGCATCGATCGCCCCCTGATAGCTGGCGGGGCGGGCGCGGACAAAGGGCGCCGCCGGCGGCCGCGCGGAATAGACCCCGAAGCTGTGCTTGGTCAGATACCAGCCATTGGCGGAAACAAAGCCATAGGCTTGGGGGGCTTGCCGCAAGCGCCCGGCCATGGCGGCGATGGCGTGCATCGTATAATTGTTGCCGGGTCCGCCAAAGAAGGGAAGGCCGCCGGTCACCGTCAGCCCGCGGGCATCGTCATGGGCGAGCCCCAGAGCATCGCACGCCACCTCGACCGCCGAGGGAAAGCAACTGTAAAGGTCGAAGGCGGCCACCTCGTCAAGGCCGATGCCAGCCATGGCCAGCGCCTCGGCGCCGCCAATCTTGATGGCGGGCGAGGAATGATAGTCGATGCGCTCCGAAACCAGCCATTTCTCCGTCGTGTCGGCACAGCCATGGAGGAACACCCATTTCTCGCGCGGCACGCCCAGCTTTTGCGCCTCGGCAACCGAGGTGAGAATGACGGCGGCGGCCTCGTCCACATACATTTGGGCGCACAGCGCCTTGGTATAGGGATAGGCGATCATCCGGTTGCCCGCCGAGGGCGTCGCCAGCGCCTCGGCGGAGCGCACCGCCGGAAAGGCGGCCAAGGGGTTGGCGGCGGCGACTTCGGTAAAAGGCGCGAACAAGGCCCCGCAGGCGTGGCGCTGCGCGGCGGGGGTTCGGCCGTAATGGTGGCCAAGCGCGTTCTCGAACAGGGGATAGGTATTGACCGGCAAGCCCAGACCATGAGCCATTTCATGCGCCGATACCCCTGGCCGGGCATCGCCAATGGCTTCATAGGCGCCGCCGGGCTCGTCCCGCCAATCGAGGGCAAGGCCCGCCTCGCGGGCAAGCTTGGCCGTGCGCATGGCTTCCGCCCCGGCGATGAGAAGAGCGCGCACTTCGCCGCGGGCGATCATTTCGGCGCCAATATTCACCAGCCACTGCGGCGTATTGCCCCCGACTTGGGGATAAAAATAGCGGCTTGGCGTAATGCCGAGGCGGCGCGCCAGGCTCAGCGGCAAATTTCCATAAGATACCCCTGGGATATGGTAGGCGGGTGCGGAATCGAAAAAGCTGCGCACCACGGCGATGGCGTCGATCCAGTCCGACAAGTCGCCGGCAGCATGGCTGTCTTGAAGCGCCTGGCAAGCCACGCGCGCCAGCATATCGAGGGGGCTTGGCGCCCGCTCGGGCGGGGTGTCCCGATCGCCATATTGGGCGACGCCAACGAGCACGGGCGTATTAGGGGCAAGAGAAGTCATGGGTTTGCGCTATTTCGTGCCTGGCGTCTCTTGGGGCAAAAGGCGCCTTGGAGGACTCGCTCTTTTGCTCCAGATCCTTGTTTTCACCGTATTTTCCATAACCAACCGCTACTTCCTCGGTTGGAAGACGCTCTCGTGTCGTGGGTCAGAAATTCGCTTCATGATCGATATCGCGCTCATGAAGCGAACTTACGATTCGGGACACCAGAATCAAGCGGTTGATTGTTTTTTCGCCAATGGGATGGGACATCGCCGCCCCCGTTTTTTCTTTTCTCTGGCGGCGAAAATTTTAACCCTTATACAACTAAATTCCCTCAAAAATAGCGAACAACATCTTATGGTTGTATTCATAAGGGCATACAGGGTAACGGCTTTGCGGTCTTGGCGAGGCCCTCAAGTGCGTAACCAAGTGGCGTTATTTTGTCTTCCGTGATGGCGATGGCGTGCCGTCGCGCGGCTGAACCCATGCTTTTCCGCAGTTTTGCCGCGCGGGAACGGATGGGACGGTCGCATGAACCCCAGGCTATTCGCCAAGGCATTGAAAGCCGCCGGGTGCTGGGGCCTGGCCTTTGCGGAGCCATGAATGGGACTGATCGATTTTGTGCGCGACGCGGGCGAGCGTCTTCTCAAGGAGACTGGCAAGGGCGAAGAACCCGACCTCCAGGCCATCGTCAACCGTTTGCGCCGGCACGATGTAAAAATCGACGATTTTGGCCTTGCCATCGAGGACGGGCGGGCCATCGTCAGCGGCACCGCGCGGACGCAGGAAGACAAGGAAATAGCGATTCTTGTCATTGGCAATGTCAAGGGCATCGGACAGGTCGATGACCAGTTGCGCGTGGCCGCGCCAAGCGCTTCCGCAACGCAATATTATACCGTGGTGCGGGGCGACAGCCTGGACAGCATCGCCCAATCCTTCTATGGCGTGAGCGACCACGCGGCGCTGTTATGGGAAGCGAACCGGTCGGTTCTCGATGCTCCGTCCCGGGTCTATCCGGGCCTCAAATTGCGCATCCCCCCATTGAGGACATGAGCCAAGCAAACTCGGCACCGCTGGCGCTTGTCCAGCGGTGCCGAAGGTTGGGATCGGCTGCTTGGGGTATTCCCACGCATCACGTCGTTACTGTTGTATTGACGTGTAAGAAAGACGCTATTGGAAACCCGCGCAAAATGAATTGACCTAAGTCAAATTCGCAAAAAATCAGGACTTTTTCATTGTCCGGGATTTTTACGGCCTGGGATTTCCCCGCCCCGAAATTTTCGCCGACCGCTATTTCTTGAAGCCCCGGACTGCCCCCAGCCTGCGCGCCTCATCCCTCCGCGCCGTCCTCGGCGATGGCGCGCAGCCTTTCCATGGCGTTGAGGCTAATCCGCCGCGGCGACAGAAGGGTGATGAGCCCTTCCTCCGCCATCGCCGCCAGGCAGCGGCTGATGGTTTCCACCGTCACGCCCAAATAGTCGGCCATGTCGGCGCGTCCCATGGGCAGTTTCAAAAGCGTCGGATACGCCGGGTCCTCAGCCAGGCGGTCGGCGAAGGTGACGAGGAACGTCGCCATCCGCTCGCGCAAGGTCTTGCGCGCCAGCAGGACCATGTGCTCGCGCCCCGCCGCAAGCTCGCTCATGGTCATCGACAACAGGCGATGCTCTAGCTTTGGATAACGCTTGAACAGCGCGTTGAGACGCGCGCGCTCCATGCGGCAGGTCTCGACCGCGGTCACCGCCTCGGCGGTGAGCGGCGAGGCGACATCGATGGTGAGGCCGAGAAAATCACCCGGAAACAGAAAGCCGGCCACTGCCCGCCGCCCGTCAGGCAGCAGGCGCGACAGGCGGACGACCCCGCCAAGGACATTATAGACGCTTGATGTCCCCTCGCCTTCCTCCAGAAGCCTGTCGCCGGGCGCGAAGGCGCGTGCCGTCGCGATGGCGTTGATGTGCACCAGTTCCTCGCACTCCAAGGCGCCGCAAAGGGTCTTGTCGCGCACCCCGCAGGAAAGGCAGCGCACGGTCACCTCGGCTTCGAAATTCTGGCCTTCCAGCGTGGTCACGACCGATCCCGATTCGGCTGTGAGAGGTTGTATTTCCCACCGCCAGAAACTACGGCAAAGCGACAAGGCAGGCAAGGCCATCCGGCGCCCGGCCCGCGGGTATTCTTCCTTGCGGCTTGGCAGGCGGCGCTGTTTTGATGCTAATGTGCCGGCCGTCATGGAGGGGAGAAGGATAAGAACTCATGCGACGCATCATCGCTGCCATGGCCATCGCCGCTGCCTCATCGGCGGCGCAGGCCGAGAGTCTTTACCTGACCGCCAAGGCCATGCTCGACGTGGCGCAAGGCAGGATGGTCGCCAACCCCGCCCTTCTCGTCGAGGGCGAGCGCATCCTAGCGGTGGGAGTGCAAGCGAGCCTTGCCATGCCTGAAGGCGCGCAGCGCCTTGACCTCGGCGCAGTCACCATCCTGCCGGGCCTCATCGACATGCACACCCACCTCACCAGCAACCACGACGATCATGGCTATCGCGCCCTCGCCGTCTCGCTGCCGCGCGAAGCGATCAACGGCGTCGCCAACGCCGCCAAGACCTTGCGCGCCGGCTTCACCACCGTGCGCAATGTCGGCGCCGCTGGCTATAGCGACGTCGCCTTGCGCGATGCCATCGCCCAGGGCGACGTGATGGGACCGCGGCTTTTTGTCTCAGGCCCGCCCGTCGGCATGACCGGCGGCCATTGTTCCGACAACAATCTGTTGCCGGCGGAGTATAAAGCGACCGGCGAAGGCGTCGCCGACGGGCCTTGGGCGGCGCGGGCGGCGGTGCGCCGCAATATCAAATATGGCGTCGATCTCATCAAGACATGTTCCACCGGCGGGGTGCTGTCGAAGGGCACCCAGGTGGGCGCCCCGCAATACACGGTCGAGGAATTGACGGCGATCGCCGAGGAGGCGCACGCCCGCGGCCTCAAGGTCGCCGCCCACGCCCATGGCACCGAGGGCATCAAGAACGCGATTCGCGCCGGCATCGACACCATCGAGCACGCCAGCTTCCTCGACGAGGAAGCGATTCGCATGGCCAAGGCGCAAGGCACCTATCTGTCGATGGACATCTACAACACCGAGTTCATCCTGACGGAAGGGGAAAAGGCGGGCATTCTGCCCGAATCGCTGGACAAGGAGCGGCAAGTCGGCAGCCGCCAGCGCGACAGCTTCACCCGCGCCGTCAAGGCTGGCGTCAAGGTGGTGATGGGGACCGACGCCGGCGTGTATCCCCACGGCGACAACGCCCGGCAATTGTCGCGCATGGTCCGCTTCGGCATGACGCCGTTGCAGGCCTTGCAAGCGGCGACCATCGTCGCCGCGCAAGCCTTGGGCCAGGCGGACAATGTGGGCAGCCTTGCTCCAGGGCGCTATGCCGACATTATCGCGGTCGCCGGCGATCCCCTTGCCGACGTGGCGCAGCTTGAGCGCGTCATTTTCGTCATGAAGGGGGGGACGGTGGTGGTGCCAGCGCCTTGATGACATGCTCTAATAGGTGGCACGCTCGGTCTGCCTTTGCTAGTGGTCCGCCCCAAACGGATAAATCCATCCGTTTGGGAAAAGCGGACCACTTAAGTTAGTGAACCTGTGGTGCGATTTCTCCAACAGATGGGAACCATCTGTTGGAATCGCACCACTAGAGGTGGCCTCCCGACCTCATAAGGCTTGAAAGAACGGCATGTCCGCACTGCAACCGATGAAGGCCGTTATCGTGCCGGTAACGCCGTTTCAGCAGAACTGCACGCTTTTATGGTGCACCAAGACCAACCGCGCCGCCTTCGTCGACCCCGGCGGCGAGGTGGACAAGCTCCTTGCCACCCTGGCGCAGCAAAAGCCAGACCTTCACTTGGAAAAGATCCTGGTGACCCACGGCCATCTCGACCACTGCAGCGGCGTTGCCGAATTGGCGGCGCGCGTGGGCGTGCCGGTGGAGGGGCCTCATGAGGAGGATATTTTCTGGATTTCCCAATTGGCCGAGCACAGCCGTGCTTACGGTTTTCCGCCCGCCCGGCCTTTCACCCCCGACCGCTGGCTTGATGATGGCGATGAAGTAAGCGTCGGGGATCTATGGTTTTCTGTGTATCATTGTCCGGGCCACACCCCCGGCCATGTGGTGTTCTTCCAAAAGGAAGCGCGCCTCGCGCTGGTCGGCGACGTGCTGTTCCAGGGCTCCATCGGGCGCACCGATTTTCCCCGCGGCGACCACGACGCCCTCATCCGCTCGATCACCCACAAATTATGGCCGCTGGGCGATGATGTGACTTTTATTCCCGGCCATGGCCCTTTATCCACCTTTGGCCGCGAGCGCGCCGCCAACCCCTTTGTCGGCGACAAGGCGCTGAAGGCTTGAATTTTGACGAATTCAACCAAAAGGTAACCGAATATCCTGTTCCTTACACTGCCCGCCGCAAGTAAACTGATCGGCGGCGGTTGGCGCGCTTTACTGGCGGGAAAAGCGCTGGCGTTATTTTTTCTGGCGTTATGTCTGGACTTGATATATTTATTTGATATATATCAATCTTAGAACTAGATATGTGTTGCGTAGCCCGCGTTATGGGCGTTTTTCGATGGGGATGATGGTGGCCCCGCATCCTTGAGGGCGGCCGCCGCATCTTGAAAGAGGATGGTCCTTTAGCGGACATCGAATGGGGGAGTCTCATTGTGAAGCGACTGCTCACCATCGCGACACCGGTTTTCGTGCTGGGCGCGGGCGTTGCCGCCTTCATCGGCCTTCATGCCAGCAAGCCCGATCCGGAGAAGGTCGAGCAGGAGACGCGGGCCTTTTCCGTTTTTGTCGAGCCGGCGCGCAAGGAAGCGGTGACCTTGGCGGTCACCACCCAAGGCGAGGTGCGCCCCCGCACCGAAATCAGCCTCATCCCCCAGGTCACGGGCCGCGTGGTTTACGTGGCGCCGAATTTCGCCGAGGGCGGCATTTTCAAGAAGGGCGAGACCTTGGTGCGCATCGAGGAGGCCGATTATCAGCGGGCAGTGGTCGCGGCCCAAGCGGAGGTTGCGGCCGCCAAGCTTGAACTGGCGCGCCAGGAAGCCAATGCCGCCATCGTCGCCAAGCAATGGCAATGGGACAAGCTGGAGAAGGAGGAGCCCACCGAATTGGGGCTGCGCAAGCCGCAGGTTGACGAAGCGCGCGCCCGTCTCAAGGCCGCGCAAGCCGATCTGGCGAACGCGCGGCTCAACCTCGCCCGCACCCGGATCAGCGCGCCCTTTGCCGGCCATGTGCGCGCCAAGCAGGTGGACATCGGTCAAGTGGTGAGCGCCGGCAGCCAGATCGGGCAGGTGTTTTCCACCGACGTCGTTGAAATCCGCCTGCCCCTCACCGATACCCAGATGGGCATGCTGGGCCTGCCCGTGGCTTTCAACGCCACCTATGGCAAGGGGCCGAAAGTCAAGCTTTCGGCAACCGTTGCCGGCGAAAAGCGGTCGTGGCGGGGCGCCATCACCCGCACCGACGCCGCCATCGACCGGTCAACGCGGCTTTTCTTCGCCATCGCCGAGGTGGTCGACCCTTATGGCGCGGGGGCCGATGACGGTTTCCCTTTGCCGGTTGGCTTGTTTGTCAGCGCCGAGATCGAAGGTAGGCGGGTCGACGACGCCTATGTCATCCCCCGCGCGGGGCTGCGCGCCAATGACGAGGTTTATGTGGTGGCCGCCGACAACAAGCTGGAGGTGCGCCAAGTGACGGTCCTTTCGGCGGCGCCGGAGCAGGTGATTCTGCGCGATGGCGTCGCCGAGGGCGAACTCGTCGTCGTCTCGCCGCTCGCCACGGCGCAAGACGGCATGGCGGTCGAGCCGGTATATCGCGAGGAAGCGGCAAGGCTCGTCACCTTGAAAACCTCGGCCGCGGGAGGCGGCTCGTGAACGGCGTCATCGCCTGGTGGGCGCGCAACCCAGTCGCCGCCAACTTGCTGATGGTCGGCATCCTGGTCGCGGGATTGCTGGCTTTTTTGCGGATGGAGCGCGAGGTTTGGCCCACCTTCCGCGTCAATTGGGTCGATGTCCAGGTCGCCTGGCCGGGCGCCGCGCCGCAGGAGGTGGAAGAGCAGATCATCCTGCGCATCGAGGAAGCGCTCACCGACCTTGACAATATCGAGCGCATTCGCTCGGGCGCCCTCGAAGGAAGCGGCTTCGTTTCCATCGAGGCCAACCCGAAGACCGACATGAACCGCTTCATCGCCGATGTGAAATTGCGCATCGATTCCATCTCCGCCTTCCCCCGCGACATGGAGCCGGTGCGGGTGCGCGAGGTCTTCACCCGCAACGAAATCATGCGCCTTGCCGTCCATGGCGCGGGCGTTGGCGAGCTGGCGCTGAAGCGCGCCGCCGAGAAGGTGCGCGACGAGCTGGCGTTGTTGCCCGGGGTTTCGCTCGTCGAATTGTTCGGCCATCGCCGCGAGGAGGTTTCCGTCGAATTGTCCGAGCTTGCCATGCGCCAATATGGCCTCACCTTCGACGAGGTCGCGGGCGCCATTCGCAATGCGTCCATCAACGCGTCCTCAGGGGTGGTCAAGACCGAGACCGGCGACATGCAGATCCGCGCCCGCGCGCTCGCCAACACCCGCGCCGACTTCGAGGCCATCATCGTCCGGCAAAGCCCCGATGGCGGCATCATCCGGGTCGGCGACGTCGCCCGCGTCATCGATGGCTTCGAGGATGTGGACATCCTCGCGACCCTCAACGGCGAGCCGGCGGTTCTCGTTCAGGTGATGACCACCGAACGCATGGACGTGGTCGCGACGTCGAAATCGGTGCGCGAGTATCTGGAAAAAGCCCAGGAACGACTGCCCCCCGGCGTCGGCCTTGCCTTGTGGGCCGACGATTCGAAGACCTATAGCGACACGATGGGGATCATCTCCTCTTCCGCCCTTTATGGCATGGTGCTTGTGTTCCTGGTCTTGCTTGCGACCTTGCGGCCCAAGGTTGCCCTGTGGGTCACCGCCGGCATCGCCACCGCCTTTGCCGGGGCCTTCGTGCTGCTGCCCGCCAACGATGTATCTCTCAATTTCCTGTCGCTTTTCGCCTTTCTTCTGGTGCTGGGCATCGTCGTCGATGACGCCATCATCGTCGGCGAATCGATCCACCGTGAAACCCATGTCTCAGGGGGCGGGGTCGATACCGCCATCCTGGCGACCCAGTTGGTGGCCAAGCCGGTGCTTTACGCCGTGCTCACCACCATGGTGGCCTTCGCGCCGTGGCTGTTCCTTACCGGCAATGCCGTCCAGGTCACGCGGCAGATCTCGATCATCATCATCGCCGCTTTAAGTTTCTCCCTGGTCGAGTCGCTCTTCATCCTGCCGGCGCATTTGCGTAAACTGGAGCCACGCCAGCATCTGGGGCGGCTGGGTTCGTTGCAGAAAAAGCTGGCGAACGCCATTTTGAGCTTCGCCGAGACCATCTACCGCCCGGCAAGCGATTGGGCGGTGCGGCATCGCTACCTCACGGCCGCGGTTTTTCTGAGCCTTTTTCTCGTCAGCGTTGGATTTCTCTCCAGCGGCTGGCTGAAATTCGCCTTCGACCCGGAAGTGGAATCGGAGGAGATCATCGTCAATGTGACGCTGGCCGAAGGCACCCCCTATTCCCGCGCCCTGGAAATCCTCGACCAGTTGCAAAAGGCGGAAAAAACGCTGGAGGAGGAGGTCAATGCCCGCGCCAAGACGGGCGAGGGCTCGGGCGAGCTGGTCGAAAATTGGTACACCCGCTCGCGCGCCGACAGCGTGCTCGCCATCGTTCATCTGGCGCCGGCGGAAGTGCGCGACATGTCGACCAAGGACGCCGCCGACCGCTTGCGCGAACTCATCGGCGCCATTCCCGACGCCAAGAATATCGAAGTCGGCTATACCCTTAACAATCGGGGGCCTGATCTCCAATTTTCCGTCAACCATCCGGATCTTGACGTGCTGCGCCAGGCGGCGGATGCGCTCAAGGCCAGGCTTGCCACCTATGGCGACGTTTATGACGTGCGCGACAGCTTCACCGCGGCGGCGGAGGAAATGCACCTCGTCCTGCGCCCCGGCGCCGAGCAGCTTGGCCTCAGCCTTGCGGAAATTTCGCGCCAGGTGCGGCAAGCCTATTTTGGCGAGGAGGTCCAGCGCCTGCCCCGCGCCGGGTCGGACGTCAAGGTGATGGTGCGTTACCCCAAGGAAAGCCGCCGTTCGCTCGACAGCCTTGCCGACTTTCGCGTGCGCACCGGCGATGGCCGGGAAGTGCCCCTCGCCGCGGTCGCAGAAATTGACTTTGCCCCCGGCATCAAGCGCATCGACCGGCGCGAGCGGCAGCGCTCCCTCGTCGTCTCCGCCGAGCTCAAGGGCGAAACCCGGCACGAAATCATGGCCGATTTGGACGACAACTTCTTCCCACAATGGGAAAAGCGCTATCCCGGCGTCAGCCGTGGCGCCATCGGCCAGGCCGAGGGCGAGGCCAAATTCTGGTCGGAGGTGATGAGCCTTTACGTGGTGGCGCTTTTTGCCATGTATGGCCTCATCGCCATCGCCTTTCGCTCCTATTTCCTTCCCATCCTGGTGATGACCGCCATTCCCTTCGGCTTCATGGGCGCGGTCTTCGGCCATCTCATGTTCGGCATGGCCTTGACCACCTGGTCGGTCTTCGGCATTGGCGCCGCGGCGGGCGTCGTGGTCAACGATAATCTGGTGCTCGTCGATTTCACCAATCGCCTGCGCGATGCCGGCGTCAAGGCCAATGAAGCGATCGTCGAAGCCGCGGTGCAGCGCTTTCGCCCCATCCTTCTGACCTCGCTCACCACCTTCGTCGGTTTGATGCCGATGATGCTGGAGCGCGCCACCATGGCGCAATTCTTAAAGCCCACGGTGGTCGCGCTGGCCTTCGGCGTCGCTTTCGCCCTGTTTGTGACCCTCTTGTTCGTCCCCGCCATGTACTGTGTGGGTCATGATATCGAAGCCTTGGGAGGGCGCGTCTGGGCGCGGGTCAAGGCGCGTCTCGCCGCGTTTCTCGGCCGCCATCCCAATATCGAGGCGGCGGAATAAAAGCTTTATTTCCCCTCTCCCCACAGGCCGGCGGCAGGCGGCGTGATTTTGCCCCGCTCATGAACAAGGCCGGGCGCACGGTCATGCATCAGCCATAGCGCGCCATCGAGGTCGACGAAATCAGCGCTGGCGGCCAGCAGCAAGGCGGGGGCGATGGCCAGCGAGGTCGCCACCATGCAGCCGATCATGACAGCAAGCCCGCGCGCCCGCGCCGCCTGCAGCAACGCCAATCCCTCGCTCAGGCCGCCGGCCTTATCGAGCTTGATGTTGATGGCGTCATAGCGCCCTTGTACGCGGGCAAGGTCGGCCCGGCTATGGCAGCTTTCATCGGCGCAAATGGGAACGAAGCGGGGAAAATCTTCCAGCGCGGCGTCAGCGCTCGCCGGCAAGGGCTGCTCGATCAGCGCCACCCCCAGGCGCCGGAGATGCGGCATCACCTCTTGGAGCAAGGCGATGTCCCAGCTTTCATTGGCATCGATGATGAGGCGCGGGCGCGGCGCCGCCTGGCGCACCGCCGTCAGGCGCTGAAGAACGTCCCTATCGTCCAGCTTGACCTTGAGAAGCGGCCGGTCATTGAGCGCCCGCGCCGCCGCCGCCATGGCGCCCGCATCGTCGATGACGATGGTCTCGGCGCTGATGACGGGCTGCGCCGGCGCACCGCCGATAAGGGCGGCGACCGGCTGGCCGCGCAATTTCCCCTCCAGGTCCCACAGCGCGCAATCGACGGCGTTGCGCGCCGCCCCAGGGGCGAGCAGAAGCTGCAGCGCCGCGCGCGCGGCGCCAGCTTCCAACTGCCCGCGCACCGCCTCGATTTGCGCCATGACATCGGCGACGCTTTCGCCATAGCGGGGATAGGGCACTGCCTCGCCCCGGCCTTCGTGCCCGCCTTCACGCAGGCGAACGACGACGACATGGGCATCGGTCTTGACGCCGCGGGCAATGCGAAACGGCCGGGCGAGTGGCCAATGCTCGTCGTCGATGGCAAGGCGTCTTATGCGCCGTCCTCCGGATAAAGCGCGATGCGGAACGCCGCGCCCGCGCGGGCGACGGCGCGCGCCATGCGCCCGGTGTTATAGGGCATCGCCACCCCGCCTGCGCCATCGATGACGATGACGCCGCCAAGGCCGCCCAGGGGCTTGATCTTGCCGTTCAACACCGTTTCGGCGGCGGTGGCGGCGTTTTCCTTGAGAAATTCAATCCGGGCGCAGATATCGCGCGCCGCCGTCGCCCGGATGAAATATTCGCCATCGCCGGTCGCCGACACCGCGCAGACGCCGTTGGCGGCATAGGTGCCGGCGCCGATGATGGGGGAATCGCCCACCCGCCCATAGGCCTTGCCCGCGAGCCCGCCGGTCGAGGTGCCGGCGGCAAGGTTGCCGGCGGTATCCAGCGCCACCGCCCCCACCGTGCCTGGCTTGTCGGTTTTCGGCGTTGCTCTCGCCCGGCGCAGGCGCTGAAGCTCTAGGCGGCGTTGCGGCGTCACGAAATAAGCGTTTTTCACCAGCCGCATGCCTTGGGCGTGGGCGAAGTCTTCCGCGCCCTTGCCGGCGTACATGACATGGGGGCCGCGCTCAAGAATGAGGTTGGCAAGGAGGATCGGGTTCTTCACCCGGCGCAGGCCAGTCGCCGCGCCGACCGCCAAGTCGCGCCCATCCATGAGGGAGACGTCGAGCGCCGCCTCGCCCCGGGCATCGAGGACGGCGCCGCGCCCGGCGTTGAATGCCGGGTCGTCCTCCATCACTTGGATGGCGGCGACGACCGCGGCACGGGCTGCGCCGCCCTGGGCAAGAACCGCTTTGCCCGCCGCCAGGGCGCGGGCAAGCCCCGCCCTGGTTGCGGCGTCGCCAGCCTCATCGCCGCGCGACCCGCCCGCGCCGCCATGGATGGCCAGCACATAATCGCCAGCCCGTGCCGCGGGCGCCAGCCACAGTGCAAAGGCCAGCGGCAAAACCAAAAGTCTCAAAAAACACTGCGACATCGTCATCACTTCATCTCGATCCATAGAGCCGTGGGAAGGCAAATTCTCAAGGCGCCAAGTCGGCAAAATCGGCTTGGTTTTTGGCCAGCGCCGCCAACGCCGCTTTTTGCACATCCTCGCCCAACAGCATGGCGGCGTTCCAGGTGGCGACATAGTCGAGGCCATCCTCCACCGGGCGGCCGCGCCCCTGGTTCAGAACCTGCTTGATGCCGGTGATCGCCAGAGGCGACTTGGCGGCGATGTCGCGGGCCATGGCTTCAGCCATGGCAAGACAGCTTTCATGATCCTCGGCAATGCCGTTGACAAAGCCGTATCGCGCCGCCTCTTCCGCCGCCATGCGGCGCCCGCTATAGGCAAGCTCGCGCAAAATCCCCTGCGGCAGGAGGTAGGGCGCGCGCTGGAGCGTGCCGACATCGGCGACGATGGCGATGTTGATCTCCTGGATGGTGAAAAAAGCATCGCGGGTGGCATAGCGCAGGCAACAGGCGGTGATAAGATCAACGCCCGCGCCAAGGCAGCCGCCTTGGACCGCGGCGATGACCGGCACCCGGCAGCGGTCGATCACGGAAAAAGTCTCCTGCATGGCGCGGATCTTGCGCCGCAGGCGCTCCCGCGCCCGGCCCGGATCGAGCTTGGGATCGGACATCAGCTCCCCGGCGGCGGTTTTCAGATCAAGGCCAGCGGTGAAATGCTTGCCGGTGGAGCGGATGACGACAACCCGCACATCGGCGCGGGCGTCGATTTCCTGAAAGATGAGGGGCATCTCGCGCCAAAAGGCCGGGGTCATGGCGTTGAGCGCCTGCGGCCGGTTGAGGGTGATGGTGGCGACGCCGTCGGCGGCCGCCCACGTCATGGTTTCGTAGGTCATGTCACAGCACCTCGAAAAGGCCCGCCGCCCCCATGCCGCCGCCCACGCACATGGTGACGACGACATGCTTGGCGCCGCGCCGCTTGCCTTCGATCAAGGCATGGCCGGTCATGCGCGCCCCCGACATGCCATAGGGATGGCCGATGGAAATGGCGCCGCCATTGACGTTTAAAAGGTCATCGGGGATGCCCAGCCGATCGCGGCAATAGACGACCTGGACGGCGAAGGCCTCGTTGAGCTCCCACAGGCCGATATCCTCGATCCTAAGGCCATGGCGCGCCAGCAGCTTGGGGACGGCAAAGACCGGGCCGATGCCCATTTCATCGGGCGCGGTGCCGGCGACCGCGATGCCGCGATAAAGGCCGAGGGGCGTCAAGCCGCGGCGCTCGGCCTCCCGTCCCTCCATCACCACCACCGCGGCGGCGCCGTCGGAAAGCTGGCTGGCATTGCCCGCGGTGATGAAGCTGCCTGGCCCCATCACCGGGGCAAGACCGGCAAGGCCTTCGAGCGTTGTTTCCGGGCGGTTGCCTTCATCCCGTTCCAAGGTGACTTCGACTTTCGAGGTCTCGCCGGTCTCCTTGTTCTTCATCACCATGGTCGATGAGAAGGGCACGATCTCATCGTCGAACTTGCCCGCCTGTTGCGCAGCATGGGTGCGCCGTTGCGAGGCAAGGGCGTATTCATCCTGCGCCGCGCGGGAAATATTATAGCGCTTGGCCACCACATTGGCGGTATCGATCATCGCCATGTAGACGTCCTTGTGCCGGGCGATGAGCGCGGGGTCGGGCTCGACGCGCATCGCCGGCGTCTGCACCATGGAGATCGATTCCACCCCGCCAGCGACGACGACCGCCATCTGGTCCACCATCACCTGCTTGGCGGCGATGGCGATGGCCATCAGGCCGGACGCGCATTGGCGGTCCACCGACTGGCCGGCAACGGTCACCGGCAAGCCGGCGGCAAGCGCCGACAAGCGGCCAATGTTGGGCGCCTGCACCCCCTGCTGCAGGGCGGCGCCCACCACCACGTCATCGACTTCCTCGGGCGCCAGCCTCGCCCGTTCCACCGCCTGGCGGATGGCATGGCCGGCAAGGCGCGGCGAGGGGGTTGCGTTGAAAGCGCCGCGATAGGCCTTGCCGATGGGGGTGCGGGCGGTGGAGACGATGACGGCGTCACGCATGGGCAGGATCCTTTCGTCTGGCTGAACGGGCGGATGCCAGTGGTGCGATTCCAACGGATGGTTCCCATCTGTTGGAGAAATCGCACAACAGTTCCAATAACTTACGTGGTCCACTTTTCCCAAACGGATGGATTTATCCGTTTGGGGCGGACCACTAGGCTAAAGGCCGCGCCCCCGGTCTGGCAATGCCAAAGAAGGCGGTGCGGCGCCTTACTGCGCATCGAACCCCTTGCCCTGCGCCACCAGGCGTTCAAGCAGCGGCGAGGGCCGCCACCAGCGGGCGCCGTGAAGCTTGGCGAATTCCTTGATGCGGGCCAGCATGACGCCAAGGCCCACCTCATGCTCGGCCCAATACATCGGCCCGCCGCGATAGGGGGGAAAGCCATAGCCGTTGATATAGACGATATCGATGTCCGAGGCGCGATAGGCGATGCCCTCGTCAAGCACGTCGCAGCCGATGTTGACGAGCGCGTAAAAGCAGCGCTCGATGATCTCCGTGTCCATGACCTCGCGGCGGGCGATGCCGAAATGCGCCGCCGCTTCCCTAATCAGCTTTTGGGTCACGGGGGAGGGACGCGGCGTGCGGTCCCCCGGGGCGTAATCATAGATGCCGGCCCCGGTCTTTTGCCCCAGCCGCCCCATTTCGACGAGCTTGTCGGCGACATAGGTGGCGCGCGCGTCATAGTGCCCGGGCGAAAGCTGCTGGCGCAAGCGATAGCCGATATCAAGGCCAGCAAGGTCGCCCATGGCGAGGACGCCCATCGGCATGCCGAACTCATAGAGCACGCGGTCCACTTGCTCCGGCGCCGCGCCTTCGAGGACGAGAAGATTGGCCTCGCGGGCATAGCCGGTGAGCATGCGGTTGCCGATGAAGCCATGGCAGACCCCGGCGACGACGCCTATTTTCTTGATCCTTTTGGCGAGCATCAGCGCGCTCGCCAGAACATCCGGCGCGGTTTTGGCGGCGCGCACGATTTCAAGAAGGCGCATCACATTGGCGGGCGAGAAGAAGTGCATTCCCAACACCCGTTCCGGATGGGAGACGACGGCGGCGATGGCATCGATGTCGAGATAGGAGGTGTTGCTGGCCAGGATGGCGTCGGGGCGCACCGCCGCGTCGAGCTTGGCGAACACTTGCTTTTTGACCGCCATGTCCTCAAACACCGCTTCGACGACGAGGTCGGCACCGCCAAGCGCTGCATAATCGGTGGTCGGCGTGATCAGCGCCAAGCGTTCTTCCATGGCGGCCTTGCCAAGGCGGCCCTTTTGCACGCTTGCCTGATAATTCTTGGCGATCACCGCCATGCCGCGATCGAGGGCGTCCGCGCCCGCCTCGACGATGGTGACCGGAATGCCGGCGTTGGCGAAGCTCATGGCGATCCCCCCGCCCATGGTGCCGGCGCCGATAACCCCCACCCGGGCAATGGCGCGCGGCGCCGTGTCCTTGGCCAAGCCGGGGATTTTCGCCACCTGCCGCTCGGCGAAGAAGACATGGCGCAAGGCCCGTGATTGCGGGTGCCGGAAGCATTCAACGATCAGCGCCCGCTCGCGCCCCACCCCTTCATCGAAGGGAAGGTTGACCGCCGCTTCCACCGCCTTGATCGCTTGCTCCGGCGCGAAGTAGCCGCGCGTCTTTTTCGCCACCGACTGGCGGAAGGCGGCGAAATAGGCAGGGCCGTATTTTTGCCGGTCGAGGCTGATGTCCCGCGCCCGTTTCAAGGGCGCCCTTTGCGCGACAAGATCACGGGCATAGGCGATGGCGGCCTTGGCAACGTCGCCATCGACGATTTTGTCGATGGCACCCGCGGCGGCGGCCTGCGGCGCCGCGACGGGGTCGCCGGAAACGATGAGGGGCAGCGCGAAATCGACCCCGGCGACGCGGGGCAGGCGCTGGGTCCCGCCAGCGCCGGGAATGATGCCCAGCTTGACTTCGGGAAGGCCGATTTTGGCGGACGCCAGCGCCACCCGGTAATGGCAAGCCAGCGCCACTTCAAGGCCGCCGCCAAAGGCGGTGCCGAACAGCGCCGCGACGATCAGCTTGGGGCTTGTCTCCAAGGCGGTGATGACGTCCGACAACTGCGGGTCCTTGGGGCCGGCGGCGAATTCGGAGATATCCGCCCCGGCCATGAAGGTGCGCCCCCGGCAGGCCAGCACCAGGGCCTTGACGCCGCCGTCCTTGGCCCCTCGCTCAACCCCGGCGATGATGGCCTGGCGCACGCTTTGGCTGATCGCGTTCACTGGCGGGTTGTCCACCCAGATGACGCCGATATCCCCCTCTGTTTCAAAACTGGCCATCGCATATATCTCCCTCAAGCTGCGGCAGGCAGGCAATGCCGCACTCTGGCGCAAAGCGCAAAGCGCCCACAAGGCCTTTTCCCGCCGGCAAAGAAATCCGCCCGCGCCACTTTCCATTGCAATTGGCAGCGCGATCGGCTCCATTCGAAAAAATAAAACTTACCCAGGCCGGAAAGGGAGATCATGGGGGAGCCAGGGGCGCAAGCCAGGTCAAGGGTGGGCGGGCCATATGCCTATTACGTGCTGTTCGTTCTCACCCTGGTCTATGTTTTCAACTTCCTCGACCGGCAGATCCTTTCCATCCTGATCACCGACATCAAGGCCGACCTTGGGGTGGGCGATGCCGAGATGGGCTTTCTTTACGGCACCGCCTTTGCCGTCTTTTACGCCCTTTTCGGCATTCCCATCGGCCGCCTTGCCGACATGTGGCTGCGCGGCCGGCTGATGGCGATGGGGCTTACCTTGTGGTCGACCATGACGGCGGCATCGGGCTTTGCCGGCAATTTCACCCAGTTGGCGCTCGCCCGTTTCGGCGTCGGCATTGGCGAGGCGACGGCGAGCCCCGCCGCCTTTTCCATGCTCGGCGATTATTTCCCCAAGGAGAAACGCGGCACCGTGCTCGCCATCTATTCTTCCGGCATCTATATCGGCGGCGGCCTTGCCCTGTTCGGCGGCGCCTGGGTGGTGGAAACCTGGAACGCGCTTTACCCGACGCGCGCGGCCGCGCCGCTGGGACTCGCCGGCTGGCAGGCGGCCTTTCTCGCCGCCGGCCTTCCGGGGCTTTTGCTCGCTCTTCTCATGCTGACGGTGCGCGAGCCGGTGCGCGGCATGGCGGAAGGCATATTCGCGCCCGCCGAGCCCCACCCGTTCGGCAAATTCTGGCACGAGCTCAGCGCCGTCGTCCCCCCCTTCACCCTCCTCCATCTCGTGCGCATCAGCCGCTCGCGCCGGATTGTCGGCCGCAACCTCATGGCGGCGGCGGGCGTTGCGGCAATCGCTTATGGCCTCAGCCTGGCCGTGGGCAGCCCGCGCCAATGGATCGCCTTGGGCATCGCCGTTTACGCGGTGTTTTCCTGGGCGCAGGCGCTCGCCATCCGTGACAAGCCGACGAGCGCGCTTATTTTTGGGACTCCCGCCTTCGTCCTCTGCGTCATCGGCTTCGGCTTCATTTCCTTCATGGGCTATTCGGCGGGGATCTGGGCGGCGCCCTATGCCGAGACCGTGCTGGGCGAGCCCAAGGCGCGGGTCGGCCTCATTCTGGGCCTATCGGCGATGCTCGCCGGCTGGGCCGGTGTCACCCTGGGCGGCATTTTGTCCGACCTGTGGCGCCGCCGCGACCCGCGCGGCCGGCTTTGGCTCATCATCACCGCGGTCACGGTGCCGGTGCCGATTTTCGGGCTGCAATTTTCCACCGAGAGCGCGGCCTTGTTCTACCTCCTTTCGGTGCCCGGCAACTTCATCTCCACCATGTGGATCGGCGCCGCCGCCTCCACCTTGCAGGACTTGGTGCTGCCGCGCATGCGCGGCGCCGCGACGGCGACCTATTTTCTCGGCACCACCATCATCGGGCTTGGCCTTGGCCCTTTTTATGTCGGCCTGGTGAGCGATATCTTCGGCACCTTGCGGGCCGGCCTTCTCGCCATGCTGCTGGCCGCCCCCATCGTCATCGCCTGCCTTTTCCTGGCGGCGCGGCGCATCACCCTCGCCGAGACCTCCCGCATCGCGCGCGCCCGCGCCGCCGGCGAGGTCGGCTGAAGAAGGAAAAAACATGGACAACGCCCTACCCGCGAAAAAAACCGTCCCCGTCCTGGGCCACACCATGGCGTATCGGGAAATGGGCGAAGGGCCGCCCATTCTCTTCCTTCACGGCAACCCCACATCGTCCTATCTGTGGCGCAATGTGATGCCCCATGTCGCGGGGCTGGGGCGGGCGATCGCCCCCGACCTCATCGGCATGGGCGATTCGGACAAGCTCCCCGGAGAGGACCCGCAGCGCTATCGCTTCGTCGCCCACGCGGCCTTTCTCGAGGCGTTCATCGATGCCGTCATTCCCGAAGGCCCGCTTATTCTCGTCCTTCACGATTGGGGCTCGGCCTTGGGTTTCGACTGGGCGCGCCGCCATCAAGCGCGGGTCGCCGGCATTGCCTATATGGAGGCCATCGTCATGCCCGTGCGTTGGGCCGACTGGCCGGTAGCGGCGCGGGGCATTTTCGAAGCGCTGCGCTCGCCCGCCGGCGAGGAAATGATCCTCCAAAAAAACCTTTTCATCGAAGCGATCCTGCCCAAGGCCATCCTGCGCCCGCTCACCCCCGAGGAGCACGCCGCCTACCGCCGGCCTTTTACCACGCCCGGCGAGGATCGCCGGCCGATGCTCGCCTGGCCGCGGGAAATTCCCATCGACGGCACCCCCGCCGATGTGCATGACATCGTTGCCGCCTATGGCGCCTGGCTTGCCAAGGCGCCGATCGCCAAACTATTCATCAATGCCGAGCCAGGCTCGATCCTGGCGGGCCGCCAGCGCGAATTTTGCCGCGCCTGGCCCAACCAGAGCGAGGTCACGGTCAAGGGCAGCCATTTCATCCAGGAAGACAGCCCAGAAGCGATCGGCACGGCGCTGCGCCACTGGCTGCAGCAATTGAGGAAAGGACATCATCCATGAAAATCGCCGAGCTTTTTTCCGTCGCCGGCAAGGTGGCGCTGGTCACCGGCGGCTCGCGCGGCATCGGCCATATGATCGCGCGCGGGCTTATCGAGAATGGCGTCAAGGTCTATATCACGGCGCGCAAGGCTCAGGCCTGCGAGGCGGCGGCGGCGGCGCTTTCCCGTTATGGCGCCTGCGTCCCGCTGCCCGCCGACCTTTCGCACATGGCCGAGATCACGCGCCTTGCCGAGGCGATCGCGGCGCGCGAGGAAAAGCTCCACATCCTTATCAACAATGCCGGCGCCACCTGGGGCGCGTCCTTTGACGACTTTCCCGAGGAGGGCTGGGACAAGGTGGTGAACGTCAACATGAAGCCCATCATGTTCTTGACGCAGAAGCTGAGCCCGCTGCTTGCCGCCGCCGCCAGCAAAGACGACCCGGCGCGGGTGATCAATATCGCCTCCATCGATGGGCTGCGCGTCTCCTCGCTCGAGACTTACTCCTACGCCGCGTCGAAGGCTGGCGTCATTCACTTGACGCGGATGATGGCGAAGTTCCTGGCGCCGCGCCATTTCACCGTCAATGCGGTGGCCCCGGGGCCGTTCGAATCGAAGATGATGGCGGCAACGCTTGCCGCCGCGGGCGATGCCATACGCGCCGCCGTGCCCCTAAAACGCATCGGCGCGCCCGCCGACATGGCCGGGGTCGTGCTGTATCTTGCCTCGCAAGCCGGCGCTTATGTGACCGGCGCCGTCATCCCCGTGGATGGCGGGCTTGCCACCACCGTGTGATGGCAAGCTTATTCCGGCGCCGTCATGGCGACGCCGCATATCTCGCGGGTCTCGAGGCGGCGCGGCGGCCACAAGGCCGCAGGCAGACTGGTGACCCTCGGATCCAGAATAGCGCGCAGATCAAGCAGCCGGTCTTGCCGGGTGGCGGCGAGGTTGAACGCTTCCGCCGGGTCGCTGCGCAGATCGTAGAGCAGCGTCTGGGCGGTGCCGGCGTCGTGGATCAGCTTCCAATCCTCGCTCAAGACGGCGGCGACCGGCGGCGCCGCCCAAAACAGCTCGCGATGGGGCGCGCCGCGGGCATCAACGGTGAGATAAGGCATCAGATCGCGGCCCGAATCCAGCGTTGATGGCACCGCCGGCAAACCGGCGGCGGCGCGGATGGTCGGCGCCACGTCCATGAGGCTCACAAGCCCGTCATAGCGCTCGCCCTGCGGCGCTTGCGCCGGCCAGCGCAGGATGAGGGGCATGTTAAGGCCGCCTTCAAAGACGCTGCCCTTGCCGCCCTTGGATGCGGTGCAGGAACATAAACCGGTTTCCCCGTCGCAGCCGGTCGCCGACGTGAAGATGACGAGGGTATTGCGCGCCACCTTGGCTTCGTCGAGGGCGGCGAGCACCCTTCCCACCGCTTCGTCCATGGTCGCCACCAAGGCGGCGTAGACCCGGGCTTTCTCGTCGTCGATATCGGCGAATTTATCGTGCCAGCGCCGGGGCGCGGTGAGGGGGGTGTGGGGCGCGTTGAAGGGAAGATAGAGGAAGAATTTTTCACCCGCCGCCGCCTTGGCGCGGATAAAGGCGTCCGCCTTGCGCGCCAGCGTGTCGGTGAAGAATTCATCGTCGCGGATGTCATCGGCGTCCACATTCTTGACGACGAAGGTCTCGATAAGGCCGCGCGCCGGGGGGATGGGAATGCCCGGGGTAGGGGCAAAGACGAAGCCCTCGCTGCTGGGCCGCAAATAGGGCGTATAACCGGTCAACACACCGAAATAGCTGTCAAAGCCCCGGGCCAGGGGGTGAAAGCGGCTCAGGCCGCCCAAATGCCAGACGCCGAAACCGCCCGTGGCGTAACCGGCAGCCGCCAGTTCCTCCGCAACAATGGGCTCGTCCACCGGCAGCCCCAGCCCTTCCTGGGCATCGCGCATGCCGGGGCCGTTGTCATACTGGTAGCCGAACTGGGCCGGGTGGCGGCCGGTCAACAGGCCGGCGCGCGACGGCCCGGAATAAGGCGCCGCGGCATAAGCCTTGGTGAACAAAACCCCCTCGCTGGCCAGGCGGTCGAGATTGGGGGTGGGAATCGCTCCGCCATAGGGAGAAATCTGCGCCGGGCTCAAATCATTGGCCACGATGAGGACGATATTGGCCGGTCCCTCGCTTTGCCTTTTCGCCGCCTCCTCGCCGCAGCCCGCAACGGCCAGGGCGAGCATGACCGATAATCCCATTAAGCCCTTGCGCATCATATCCCCCGCCATCCTTGCCCGGCGCGCGACAACGAGCGCGCTTGCCTTTGCCTGCGAATATTGTTTGTACTGGGCAAAATATGTGCCAGCAAGGGTAGGATGGGCCAATGGCGCGGACTTTCGATTATATCATCATCGGCGCCGGGTCGGCGGGCTGCGTGCTTGCCAACCGCTTGTCGGCGAATCCTGATTGCCGCGTCCTCCTCATCGAGGCTGGCGGCGGCGACAAATCCCCCTTCATCCGCATGCCGGGGGGGCTGATCGAGCTGGTGCCTCCGGACAAGCCCAAATACAATTGGGCCTATTGGACCGCGCCGCAACGGCATTTGCACGACCGGCGGCTTTTTTGGCCACGCGGCAAGGGCTTGGGTGGCTCCTCCTCGATCAACGGCATGGTCTATATCCGCGGCCATGCGTCCGATTATGACCGCTGGGCGCAGATGGGCTGCACCGGCTGGGGCTGGGACGACATGCTGCCGCTTTTTCGCGCCTGCGAAGCCCATGAGCGGGGCGAGGACGCCTTCCATGGCGCCAGCGGCCCCTTGCGGGTCGCGCGCGACGTCAACCCCAGCCCCCTCGTTGATGCCTTTCTCAAGGCGGGCATGCAAGCGGGCCATGGATTGACCGAGGATTTCAACGGCGCCCAGATGGAGGGCGTCGGCACTTATGATTCCACCACCCATCGCGGCGAGCGTTGGAGCGTTTCGCGCGGCTATCTCGACCCCGTGCGCGAGCGGCCCAATCTTCGCATCATCACCCGGGCGCTGGTGCACAAGGTGCTGATCGAGGACCGGCGCGCCTCAGGGGTTCGCTATGGACGCGGCGGCAAGGTCACGGAGGCGGCGGCAACGCGTGAAGTCCTGTTGTGCGGCGGCGCGGTAAACTCGCCGCAAATCCTGATGCTGTCCGGCCTTGGCCCGGCGGCGGCGCTGCGCGAGCACGGCATCGCGGTGGTGGCCGACATCCCCGGGGTCGGCGCCAATTTGCAAGACCATCTCGACGTCATCTTGCAATGGCTGTGCACCAAGCCGATCACCGCCAACGCCAGTTCTGCCGCCTGGCGCTCGCCTTTCGTGCTGCTGAACTGGATGCTGCGCCGCCAGGGCACCGGGCGCTACATGCCGACCCCCGCCGGCGCTTTTCTAAAAACCCGGCCAGAGCTGGTGGCGCCCGACATCCAGCTTCACTTCATGACCGGGTGGGGCAAGGCGCATGGCGCCGAACTGACCACCCAGCATGGCTTCCAGGTCCATGTCTGCCAGCTTCGCCCCGACAGTCGGGGCAAGATCCGGCTGGGAAGCGCCGACCCGGCATCGCCGCCCATCATCGACCCCGGTTATCTTTCCGCGCCGGGCGATCTGCCGGTGCTGCGCGCTGGCGTGCGGATGGCCTATAAGATCATGGCGCAGCCCGCCCTCGATGCTTATCGCGGCCGTGAAATGTGGCCCGCCATCGACATTGGCGACGACCGCGCCCTCGATGACGCCATCCGCGCCGCGGCCGAGACCATCTATCACCCCATAGGCACCTGCAAGATGGGGATCGACGAGACGGCGGTGGTCGACCCGCGCTTGCGGGTGAGGGGGCTTGCCGGGCTGCGCGTCGTCGATGCTTCGATCATGCCGACGCTGATTTCCGGCAACACCAACGCCCCCACCGTGGCGATCGCGGAAAAAGCCGCCGCCATGGTGCTTGCCGACGCCAAGGCAAGGGCCGCCGCATGAGCGCCGTTGAGCCCTTCGCGGTGCCGCTTCATGAAGAGGAGGCAGCCTGGATCCATCGCCGCGTCGCCGCTTATCGCTGGTTCGAGGAGCCGGCGGACGCCGGCTGGGCCTATGGCGCCAACCAGGCCTATATGAAAAAGCTGCAAGGCTATTGGCTCGAAGGGTTCGACTGGCCGGCGGCGGTCGCCGCGCTCAACCGCCACCCCCATTACCGGGCGGCGGTGGCGGGGGGCCTTACCCTTCATTTCATCCACCGCCCCAGCCCCCGCGCCGATGCCATCCCGCTCCTCATCAGCCATGGCTGGCCGGGTTCGGTCCTCGAGTTCACCCACATCATTGATCGCTTGGCGGCGCCGCAAGACCCGGCCCAGCCGGCCTTTCACGTGGTCGCCCCCTCGCTCCCCGGCTATGCCTGGTCAGACAAGCCGGCCAGCCCGATGGGGCCGCGCAGCGTCGCCCGGCTTTACGACCGGCTGATGACCGATGTCCTGGGCTATTCCCGCTATCTGGCGCAAGGCGGCGACTGGGGCTGTCTCATCTCGGCTTTTCTTGGCCTTGAAGCGCCCGCGGTGCGCGCCATCCATATCAACGGCTATGGCCTGCGCAGCGCCGACATGACGCCGCGCGACGACGCGCAGCATGCGTGGCTGGCGCGCGCCGGCCGTCTGCGCGAACAGGAAACCGCCTATCTTTACCTCCAGGCGACCAAGCCGCAAAGCCTTGCCTATGCCATGATGGACAGCCCCCTGGGGGTCGCCGCCTGGTTTGCGGAAAAATTCTGCGCCTGGGGCGATAAGAGCGGGGGCGACCAGAAAAAAGGCGCCAGCGACCCGCCCTTTTCCCTGGACTGGCTGCTGGCCAATATCATGGTTTACCTGACCACCCGGTCCTTCGCCACCGCAAGCTGGCTTTACCGCGGCCTTTTCGCCGAAGGCGGCTTTGCCATGCCGCCGGGCAAGCGGGTTAAGGTGCCGGTTGGCGTCGCCAATTTTCCCAAGGATCTTCTTGCCTTTCCACCCCGCGCCATGGTGGAGCGGGGGTATAACGTCACCCATTGGACCGACATGCCGCGCGGCGGCCATTTCGCCAGCCTCGAGGAGCCGGATCTGTTCCTGGCCGACCTGCGCGCCTTTGCCCAAAGCCTATGACCGCCAGCCCCAAGCCCCTCGTCCTTGTCGCCGCCGTCGCCCTTCTTGACGCAGATGGCCGCGTGCTCCTTGCCCAGCGGCCTCAGGACAAGCCCCTTGCCGGCCTGTGGGAATTTCCCGGCGGCAAGCTGGAAGCGGGCGAAACCCCGGAAGCCGCGCTGGTGCGCGAGCTCGAAGAAGAATTGGGGGTGAAGGCCTGCCTTGAATGCATGCAGCCCTTCACCTTCGCCTCCCACGCCTATCGCGATTTCCATCTGCTGATGCCCTTGTTCTTGTGCCGGCGCTGGTCGGGGGTTGCCCACTCGCGCGAGGGCCAGGCGCTGAAATGGGTGGCGCCGGAAAGGCTGGGCGATTATCCCATGCCGCCCGCCGACCGGCCGCTCATCGCCATGCTCAAGGACTATCTCGCGCCCGCCCTTTAACGCTATTTCCTAACGCGCTGCCTTCTCCCCGGCAGACTGCTCGACCGTGCCCAGGGCATCGGCAAGGCGCGCCGGCCGCGCCGGGCGCGGCTGGCCGGGGGCGGGCGCCCAGCCGGTCAGATAAACGATGGAGAAGCGGGCGCTGATGGCGCCATCCTTAGCACCCTCCTCTTCCCCATAAAGCTGCGCCATGCGCAAGAAGGTCGCCCGGCGGGCAAAGGCGCGGCGGCGGTTGTGCATGACATTGGCCTCGCCCATGCCGCGCAGATCGGCCATCAGGGCAAAGGCGTCGCGATAGCGGACATCGATATGATCGACGTCGGCGACCGGCAAGGCAAAACCGGCGCGGCTCAACAGGCCGCCCAGATCGCGCACCTCGGCGAAGGGAGCGACATGGGGGCTGGCGCCCCCTTCCAGTTCCGCCTCGGCGGCAAGAAAGGCCTGGCGCAAGCGCTCCAGCGTGCCGGCGCCGCACAGGGCGGCGAGGAACAGGCCGTCTGGCGCCAGCGCGCGGTTGAATTGAACCAGCGCCCCGGGAAGATCGTTCACCCAATGAAGGCCCATGAGGCTGATGACAAGATCGAAGCTTGCTTGTCCGAAGGGCAGCGCTTCCTCATCCAGCACCATATCGACCTTGCCGTCATGGGCGACGAGGTCGGCGCGCACGACCGCCTTGGCGGGCGGCGCGATGAGGTCGGGCGGGCCAAGAACGAGGGCGCGGGTGAAGGTCCGCTTGATGTCTGCCAAACGCTCCTCCAGGCGGCACGCCACCTCGGCGGCAAGAAAGCAGCCTCGAGGCCCAAAGGCCGCGGCGCGGGCGCGGTTGCGCCGCAAGGCGCGGCGGTCGAACAGGGACGGCGTGGTCATGGGGCGGACTATGCCGGCTCGACGGGGTTTGGGAAAGGCTTTAGACTAAACCCCCATGAACGGGGAAAACCGCCTTGCCGTCGCCCTGGCCAATGGCGTCGCCGGCTGGCGGCGCGGCGCCGGGTGTGTCCTCGACCTGGTGCTGCCGCCGCGCTGCTATGCCTGCGGCGAGCTGGTTGACGTCCAGGGCCGGCTGTGCAGCGTCTGCTGGCCGCAGCTCACCCTCATCACCGCACCCCTGTGCCACCAATGCGGCCTGCCCTTTGACTTCGCCATCGCTGGCCGCCAGCTCTGCGCCGCCTGCCTTGCCCGTCCGCCGGCTTTCGACCGGGCGCGCGCCGCTTTCGTCTATGACGCCCTGTCGCGCCGCCTCATCCTTGCCTTCAAGCATGGCGACCGCACCGATATGGCGCGCGGGCTGGGGCAGTGGCTGGCGCGCGCCGCCGCGGGTCTTGCCGCCGAGGCCGATATCATCGTTCCGGTGCCCTTGCACTGGCGCCGGCTGTGGCGGCGACGCTATAACCAGTCGGCGCTTCTTGCCGAGGCGCTTGCCAGACAAGTCTCACGGCCCTTGTGGCGCGATGCCCTCATTCGGCTAAGGGCAACCCCCAGCCAAGGCGGCCTTAGCGCCCGCCAGCGGCGGGACAATGTGCGCGCCGCCTTCGCCGTCGCCGAGCGTTCTCGTTCATGGCTTGCCGGCAAGCGCGTTCTTCTGGTGGACGATGTCTTTACCACCGGCGCCACCGCCGAAGCCTGCGCCAAGGCGCTGCGCCGGGCGGGGGCGTGCGGCATCGACCTTGTCACCCTGGCGCGGGTTGTCCGGCCAAGCGATGTTGCTCTATAAAGCGCCGGGGCTCAAGTCTTTGGATGACAAGGTTTATGGCGCAGGTCACCATCTATACCACTATGCTCTGTCCCTACTGCTCGCGCGCCAAGCGCTTGCTTCAAGAGAAGGGGGTGGCGTTCGAGGAAATCGACGTCACCATGGACCCGGCGGCGCGGCAGGCGATGATGGCGCGCGCCGGCGGCCGCCGCACGGTGCCGCAAATCTTCGTTGGCGCGGCGCATGTCGGCGGCTCGGACGAACTTTACGACCTGGAGCGCGCGGGCAAGCTCGACGCCTTGCTCGCCGGCTAAGCAATGACGGCTGACAAGATGCACAACCACCTCCCTCTCGCCCTGGTGCAAATGACCGCTTCGGAGGATGTCGCGGAAAACATCGCCATGGCGAGCGGGCTGATCCGCGCCGCCGCCCGGGATGGCGCGGCGCTCATCGCCACCCCGGAGATGACCAGCCTTTTAACGCAAAGCCGCACTACCCTGCTCGCCACCACCAAGGCCGAAACAGACGATCCCGCCCTTGCCGCCTTTCGCGCCCTCTCCAGCACCCTTCAGCGCTGGCTGCTCATCGGCTCCCTGCCCATCCGCGTCGCGGCGCAGGCGGTGGTCAACCGGAGCTTCTTGCTGGCTCCCGACGGCGCCATCGCCGCCCGCTATGATAAGATCCACATGTTCGACGTGGACCTGCCGGATGGCGAAAGCTACCGCGAATCACGCCTTTACCGCCCCGGCGAGGCGGCCGTCGTCGCGCCGACCCCGTGGGGCCTTGTCGGCTTGACGATTTGCTATGACCTGCGCTTTGCCGGGCTTTACCGCCACCTGGCGCAAGCCGGCGCCCGGGCGATCGCGGTACCCGCCGCCTTCACCCGGCAGACCGGCGCGGCCCATTGGCATGTCCTGATGCGGGCGCGGGCGATCGAGACCGGCTGCTTTATTTTCGCGCCGGCCCAGACCGGACGGCACCCATCGAACCGCGAGACCTATGGCCATAGCCTTATCGTCTCCCCCTGGGGCGAGGTGATAGCCGATGGCGGCGAAGCGGTGGGTCTCGTTCAAGCGACGCTCGACCTTGCCGAGGTCGACGCCGCGCGCCAGCGCATCCCGGCGCTTCGTCACGAGCGCCAGTTCACCGCGGCGGCGCCATGATCGTCTTTGACCTTCAGTGCGGGCGGGCGCATGTGTTCGAGGCCTGGTTCGCCTCCTCCGCCGATTATGAGGACCAGCGGGCGCGCCATCTGCTTGCCTGTCCGATCTGCGGCGATGGCGCCATTGCAAAAGCGGTGATGGCCCCCCATTTGGGCCGCAAGTCCAACCAAAAAGACAGCGCCGAGAAGCTGCCCGTCGCGGGCGGCGACGCGCGCGAGGCGGCGGCGCTCCTTGCCAAGCTCGAGCGTCACGTCAGGGGTAATTTCGAGGATGTCGGCGATCGCTTCCCCGAGGAAGCGCGCAAGATCCATTATGGCGAGGCGCCGACGCGCGGCATTTATGGCGAAGCCTCGGCAAGAGAGGCAAAGGCCCTGATCGAGGAAGGCATCGACCTTTTGCCGCTGCCGGACTTCAAGCGAAAACGCAAGCTGGACAGTTAAGGGCCCGGTTGCGCGGCGCGAACGCGCCCTTCACACGGCGACGGCGAAGCCGAGGTAGTTGACGGCGGTGTCGCGGCCAAGGCGCCAGGCGCGCGCGCCAAGATCGAAGACAAGGCCCTCGCGGGCGACCGGCTCAAAGCCCGCGACCTGAAGATGCGCTTCCAACTCCTCCGGGGTGAGGAATTTATCCCAATCATGGGTGCCGGGCGGCAGCCAGCGCAGCACATGTTCAGCGCCCACGATCGCCATCAGATAAGAGCGCAGGGTGCGGTTCAAGGTGGCGGTGGCGATCGCCCCCCCCGGGCGCACGAGGGCGCGGCAGGCGGCGAGAAAGGCGGGGACATCGGCGACATGCTCGATGATCTCCATCGCCAGCACGGCGTCGAAGCGCGCGCCTTCACCGGCCAGCGCCTCGGCGGTGATGGCGCGATAATCGATGGCAAGGCCCATCGCCTCGGCATGGCGCCGGGCCGCCGCGATATTCTGCGCCCCGGCATCGATGCCGGTGACCGTGGCGCCGAGGCGCGCCATGGGCTCGCTTAAAAGGCCGCCGCCGCACCCGACATCGAGAACCGTTAAACCGGAGAACGGCCGCAGCGCCCGCGCATCGCGGCCGAAATGACGGCACAGATGCGCGTGGACAAATTCAAGGCGCGCCGGGTTGAGGGCATGGAGGGGGCGCATCGGTCCGGCCTCGTCCCACCATTGGGCGGCCATCGCCTCGAACTTGTCGATCTCGGCCCTGTCCACGGAAAGATCGCGCTGGCGTGCTGCTGTCATATTCCTGCCTTTGCTTGCCGTCATAGCACGGACTGTCGCTTGCCTAAAGGGCGCAAAGCCCCTATCAAGCGAGCGATTTATGCAACGATAACAGAAAGCGCGGGCAAGCAGCGATGGCGCGCATCGTGATGAAATTTGGCGGCACCTCGGTCGCCGGGCTGGACCGCATCCGCCACGTCGCGGCGCGCGTCAAGCGGGAAGTGGACGCCGGCCACGAGGTCGCGGTCGTGGTTTCCGCCATGGCCGGCGAGACCGATCGTCTGGTGAAACTGTGCCGCGACATGGCGCCGCTCCACGACGCCCGGGAATATGACACGGTGGTGGCGACCGGCGAACAGGTGACCACCGGCCTCCTCGCCATCGCCTTGCAGTCGATCGGCGTTTCCGCCCGCTCCTGGCAAGGCTGGCAAATCCCCGTGCGCACCAGCGGCGCCCATGGCGCGGCGCGCATCCTTGAAATCGACACGCGCGTTCTCGAGCAGCGCTTTGGCGAAGGCCAGGTCGCGGTGGTGCCGGGGTTTCAAGGCCTTGGCCCCGACAACCGCGTCACCACCTTGGGCCGCGGCGGCTCGGACTTGTCGGCGGTCGCCCTGGCGGCGGCGTTGCAGGCCGAGCGCTGCGACATTTACACCGATGTCGATGGGGTCTACACCACCGATCCGCGCATCGTTGCCCGGGCGCGCAAGATCGCGCGCATCACTTATGAGGAAATGCTCGAGCTGGCGTCCCTCGGGGCCAAGGTCCTGCAGACCCGCTCGGTCGAGCTCGCCATGAAACAAAAGGTCCGGCTGCAAGTCTTGTCCGCCTTCGAGGACAAGCCCGGCACGCTGGTGGTCGATGAGGATGAGATCGTGGAACAGGAACTCGTCACCGGTATCGCTTATACCAAGCAGGAAGCCAAGCTGACGCTCATCGACGTGCCCGACCGGCCGGGCGTCTCGGCGGCGATTTTCGGCCCCCTCGCGGTGGCCAACATCAATGTCGACATGATCGTGCAAAACATCTCCCACGACGGGCGGACGACCGACGTCACCTTCACCGTCCCCGAGGCGGAACTCATGCGCGCCATCGACGTCATCGAAAAGGCGAAAGGCGAGATCGGCTATGGCCGGCTTCTTACCAACGCCGACGTGGTGAAGATTTCGGTGGTCGGCGTCGGCATGCGCAGCCATGCCGGCGTTGCCCAGAAGATGTTCCATGCGCTGGCCGAGAAAGGCATCAACATCCAGGTCATTTCCACCTCCGAGATCAAGATCTCGGTCCTGATCGACGCGCAATACACCGAACTTGCCTTGCGCGCGCTGCACAGCGCCTATGGCCTCGATGCCTGAGCCCATGGACCGCGCGACCAAAGCTGCGCCCACCCGCGGCCACGCCAGGCTTGCCGCCCTGTGGCAACGCGGCTGCGCCTTTCTGGGCAGCCGATACGCCATCCTGGGCGGCGCCATGACCTGGGTGTCGGAACGCAACCTCGTCGCCGCCATTTCCAACGCCGGCGGCTTTGGCGTCATTGCCTGCGGCGCGATGACGCCGGCGCTTCTGCGCGCTGAAATTAAAGCAACGCAAGCGCTGACCGACCAGCCCTTCGGGGTCAACCTCATCACCCTGCACCCCGATCTCGACGCGCTTATCAAGGTCTGCGCCGAGGCCAGGGTCAGCCATGTGGTGCTCGCCGGCGGCCTGCCGCCAGCCTGGGCGATCGCCGCGATCAAGGACTTTGAGGCCAGGCTCATCTGCTTTGCCCCGACGGTGGCGCTGGCCAAAAAGCTGGTGCGCTCGGGGGTCGACGCGCTCGTCATCGAGGGCCATGAGGCGGGCGGCCATGTGGGGCCGGTATCGACCTCGGTTCTGGCGCAGGAAATCCTGCCGCACGTCAGCGATGCGCCGGTCTTCGTCGCCGGCGGCATCGGCCGCGGCGAGGCCATCGCTGGTTACTTGCGCATGGGCGCCGCCGGCTGCCAGTTGGGCACCCGCTTCGTTTGCGCCCGCGAATCGGTCGCCCACGCCGATTTCAAGCAGGCCTTCATCCGCGCCGCCGCGCGCGATGCCGTGACCTCGGTTCAGCTCGACCCGCGCTTCCCGGTGATCCCCGTGCGGGCGCTCAAGAATCAAGGCACCGAGGACTTCATGGCCTGCCAGCGGCAAGTGCTGGAGGACTTTCGCGCCGGGCGCCTCGGCCAGGAGGAGGCGCAGCTCAAGATCGAGCATTTCTGGGCCGGGGCGTTGCGGCGGGCGGTCATCGACGGCGATATCGCCACAGGCTCTTTGATGGCCGGGCAAAGTGTCGGTATGGTAAAGTGCGAGCAGTCGACCGCCGAAATCATCGAGGAGCTTGTCGATCAGGCGGCGGCGTTTTTGGACCAAGACGAGGCCGCGTGATGGTGGCAATCGCTTCGGCCGGAACCGGGCCCCGCGCGCTTCTGCGCCGCCTCCATGGGCTGATGGCGGAGGAGAGCGACGGCGAGGCGCGGCTCGCCCTTGTCGTGCGCCAGATCGCCGAGACCATGCATGTGGAGGTATGCTCCATCTACGCCGTCACCCCCGAGGGCGTCCTGGAGCTTTTCGCCACCGAAGGCTTGAAGCAGGAAGCGGTGCACCACACCCGCCTGGCGGTCGGCGAGGGGCTGGTTGGCGTCATCGCCGCCACGGGCACCCCGCTCAACCTTGCCGAGGCGCGCGAGCACCCCAATTTTGCCTACCGGCCGGAGACCGGCGAGGATCTTTACCATTCTTTCCTTGGCGTCCCCATCTTGCGCGCCGGCCAGCCGATCGGCGTGTTGTCGATCCAGACGGTCGAACCCCGCAGCTTTGACGCCGAGGAAGCGGAAGCGCTGCAGACCGTCGCCATGGTCCTGGCCGAAATCCTGGGCGTTGGCGGCCTGGTCGATAGCGCCCTTGCCGCCCGGCGCCTTGCCGGACGGCGGCCCTCGCGCACCCTCCAGGGCCAGCGCCTGGTGGATGGCATCGCCCAAGGCGTCGCCGTCTTTCACCAGCCGCGGGTCATCATCGCCAAGACCGTCGCCGACGACGTGGACAAGGAAAAGGAGCGCATCCGCGCCGCCTTCCGCGCCATGCGGGCGCAAATCGACCGGATGATGGCGGCGACCGATGTCGGCCACGCCGGCGACCATCGCGATATTCTGGAAACCTATAAGATGTTCGCTTTCGACCAGGGCTGGGCGGCGCGCATCGACGCCGCGATCGAACAAGGCCTGACCGCGGAAGCGGCGGTGGAGCGGGTGCAGCAGCGCACCCGCGCCTCGATGGGCAAGACGCGCGACCCTTATCTCCTGGAACGGCTGCACGATCTCGACGACCTCGCCAACCGCCTGATCCGCATCGTTTCGGGCCAGATGGCCTCGGCCGCCGCCTCAGGGCTGAGCGAGGACAGCGTGCTCATCGCCCGCTCCATGGGGCCGGCCGAGCTCCTGGAATATGACCGCCGTTACCTGCGTGGGCTGGTGCTGGAGGAAGGCTCGCCCACCGCCCATGTCACCATCATCGCCCGCGCCATGGGCATCCCGGTGGTGGGGCGGATCCGCGAGGCGGGCGAGGAAATCGAAGCGGGCGATCCCATCATCGTCGACGCCGAGCACGGCCAGGTCTTTGTCCGCCCCACCGCGCAGCTCATCGAGACCTATGAAAAGGCGATCGCGCTCAAAGAGGCGCGCAGCGTCAAATACGCCGAAATCCGCGATCAGCCGGCGGTCACCAAGGACGGGGTCGCCATTGACCTGATGATCAACGCCGGATTGAAGGCCGATCTGGAAAGCCTGAAAACCAGCGGCGCCAGCGGCATCGGCCTTTTTCGCACCGAGTTTCAGTTCATGGTGTCCTCGACCTTGCCGCGGCTCGAGGCGCAGACCGCGCTCTATCGCGAGGTGCTGGACGGCGCCGAGGGCCGGCCGGTGGTTTTCCGCGCCGTCGACATCGGCGGCGACAAGCGGGTGCCTTATGTGTCGGCCAACACGGCAGAAGAAAATCCAGCGCTGGGCTGGCGCGCGGTGCGGGTGGCGCTCGAACGCCCGGTGCTGATTCGCTTGCAAACCCGGGCGCTCATCCGCGCCGCCGCCGGGCGGCGTCTCGACCTCATGTTCCCGATGGTCGCCGAGGTGGCGGAGTTCGACGCCGCCAGGACCATCGTCGATCAGGAGCTGAGCTTTGCCCGCCGCCTGGGCTGGCCGCTGCCCAACCCGTTTCGCATCGGCGTCATGCTGGAAGTGCCCTCGCTCGCCTGGCAACTGGACAGCCTGCTGCCGCGCATCGATTTCATCGCCATCGGCACCAACGACCTTTTGCAGTTCTTCTTCGCCGCCGACCGCTCCAACCCCAAGCTCGCCGAGCGCTATGACCTGCTCTCGCCCGCAGCGCTCAACTTCATCCATTCGGTGGTGGTGGCCTGCGAGAAAAGGGGGGTCGATGTTTCCCTCTGCGGCGAAATCGGCGGCCGTCCGCTGGAAGCCATGGTGTTGCTTGGCCTGGGTTTGAAACGGCTTTCCATGTCGCCGGCGGCCATTGGCCCCGTCAAGCTGCTGGTGCGCGCGCTCGACTATGGCGCAACGCGGCGTTTTGCCGAGTCGCTGTTGCGCAAGGCCGACCACAGCGTCAGGAGTTACGCCATAGAGTTCGCCGAAGCTCACAACATTCCCGTGTGAATCCTTTGATTTTTCTTAAAGTTGCGGATTTCACCCTTGACTCTCTCTGGTAACCTCTTTTTGACTTTCTGTGCATAACTTGTTGATAACAACTGGTGGGGTCATCGCTGGGCTCGATGGGAACGCAAGCGATGCGCGCACGGCGGATGTGGGGCTGGTGGGCGCGAGAATCGGTTCCCGGCATTTGATCGACAAGCGACCCTTGCCTCGTGAACGGGTGTGAACGAGGACGGTGGTGCCATGGCCGAAAACGCTATCAAGAATAATGTCAAAAATCCCAAGGCCGAAGCGGTGAGCCAAGGCGCCCTGGACCGGCAATCCCAGGACCAAGGCTTCCAACCATCCCTGGGGCAATTGCTGCGCCAAGCGCGCCTTGACAAGGGGCTGGGCATCGGCGCGGTGTCGGCGACCATCAGGGTCCCACGGCATTTTCTCGAAGCGATGGAAGCCGACCGTTTCGAAGACCTGCCAGGCCCCCCCTATGCGGGGGGCTTTGTCCGCGCTTATGCCCGCCATTTGGCCTTGCCCGAGGGCGAGGTGGTCAATCGCTATAAATGCGAGGCCAAGCCTTGCCGGGCGACCCCGGTTTTTCGCTTGAGCGAACCGCCCGCCGAATCGAAGCTGCCCTCGCGCTCGATGATTTTCGCTGGCCTCATCGTCACGGTGATGGGCTATTCCGTGTGGTTCAGCCTTGCCGAACAGTCGGTGGCGGAGGCGGTGCGTCCCGCCTTGCCCGACAGGATTCTCCCTCAAGCGCGCTATCAGCCGGCGGCGGCCCTCGCGGCGCCGCAGGTTACGGCTTCGGATCATCGCCGGCAAATCGAGGCCATCCTTCCTGCTTCCGGCGGCGGCGCGGCGGTTCCGGCCATGGCCGCGCCAGACGCCAGCCCGGGCGCGCCCAAGGCCGCAAAGACAAACGCAGGCAGCATCGCCAACAGGGATGAAGCCATGGCCGTCCCCGGGCTGATGGTGGAAGTCCTGGAAGATGCCTGGATCCACATCACCCAGGGCGAACGGGTGCTTTACACCGGGGTCATGGAAGCCGGGCGGCGCTATACGCCCGAGACCACCGCCAATGTCGTGCTCACCACCGGCAACGCCGGCGGGGTTGCCTTACGCATTGGCGAATGGACGAGCGGGCCCTTGGGCAAGCCCGGCCGGGTGCGCCGCGATGTCTCGCTCGACCCTGCCGCGTGGCGCCGGCAAATCGCCAGCAGCGACCGCAGCTAAACTGCTCTTCCCTTTGCCGCGGCGGCGGCTTTTCCTTGAGTTTGCCTTAGTCTTTCGCCATGGTGGCGACGCCTGCACGGCCATGCCTATGGCGTGCCGATGCGCCGACACCCGATCATCATGAGGCTTTGCTCCATGAGCGTGCGCCCTTATCGCGACATCCACCGCCGCCAGTCCCGTCAGATCATGGTTGGCAAAGTGCCCGTTGGCGGCGGCGCCCCGATCGCCGTCCAGACCATGACCAACACCATCACCGGCGATGCTAAGGCGACGATTGCGCAGATCCGCCACGCCGAGGAAGCCGGCGCCGATATCGTGCGCGTCTCCTGCCCCGACGAAGCGGCCACTGCGGCGATGAAGGAGATTTGCCGCGCCGCCACGGTGCCGATCGTCGCCGACATTCATTTTCATTACAAACGGGCCCTGGAAGCGGCGGACGCTGGCGCTGCCTGTCTGCGCATCAACCCCGGCAATATCGGCGCGGCAAGCCGGGTGAAGGAAGTGGTGCGCGCCGCCAAGGCCAATGGCTGCGCCATGCGCATCGGCGTCAATGCCGGCAGCCTTGAGAAGCATTTGCTGGAGAAATATGGCGAGCCGTGCCCGCAAGCGATGGTGGAATCGGCGCTGGAGCACGCGAAGATCCTCGAAGACAACGACTTTCGCGAGTTCAAGATCTCGGTCAAGGCTTCCGATGTGTTTCTCGCCGTCGCCGCCTATCAAGGGCTGGCGCAAGCCTGCGACTATCCCTTGCATCTCGGCATCACCGAAGCGGGCGGCCTTATTTCCGGCACCGTCAAATCCTCGATCGGAATGGGCATGCTGCTGTGGGCGGGGATTGGCGACACCATCCGCGTCTCCCTGTCCGCCGACCCGGTGGAGGAAGTGCGGGTCGGCTTTGAAATCCTGAAATCCTTAGGCATCCGCCATCGCGGGGTGCGCATCGTCTCCTGCCCCTCGTGCGCCCGCCAAGGCTTCAACGTCATCAAGACGGTGGAAGTGCTGGAAAAGCGCCTGGCGCACATCAACACCCCCTTGTCGCTGTCCATCATCGGCTGCGTGGTCAACGGCCCCGGGGAAGCGCGCGAGACCGACATCGGCCTTACCGGCGGCGGCCATGGCAAGCATATGGTCTATCTGTCGGGGGTCACCGACCATCATATCGACGACGCCCGAATGCTCGACCACCTGGTGACGCTGGTGGAAAAGAAAGCGGCGGAAATCGAAGCGGCCGCGGCAAAGCAGCTCGCCAAGGCGTCCTGAGCCTTATTCCCGCATCGCTCCGGTGTGGCGGTCGCGGCGAATGGTGTAGGAGCCGAGCACCCGCACCCAACGGGTGTGGAAGCGCAGCTCCTCCAACGCCAACGCCACATGGGGGTCTTGCGGATGGCCTTCGATGTCGGCGTAAAACTCCGCCGCCACGAACTGGCCGTCGCGCAAATAGCTTTCTAATTTCGTGATGTTGACGCCATTGGTGGCAAAGCCGCCCAGCGCCTTGTAAAGCGCCGCCGGCACGTTGCGCACGGCGAAGAACAGCGAGGTCATGATGGGTCCGGCCTCTGCCTCGGGTTGGCGCGGCTCGCGGGCAAGGACGACGAAGCGGGTGGTGTTGTGGGTGGCGTCCTCGATATCCTCGTCAAGAATGGCAAGGCGGTAAATCTCCGCGGCAAGGCGCGAGGCGATGGCGGCGAGGCTTTTATCCCCCAGCTCCGCGACCGCGCGCGCGGCGTCGGCGGTGTCCTGATGCGCCCGCGCGGCAATCCCCTTGGAGCGCAAATAGCTTCGCGTCTGGCCGAGCGCCTGGGGGTGGCTCAAGGCGGCTCGAATGTCCCGGATATCGGCGCCCGGCACGGCGAGAAGACAGTGCTGCACGCGGTGGAAATGCTCGGCGATGATGTGGAGCTTTGATTCCGGCAGCAGAAAATGGATATCGGCCACCCGCCCCGCCTGGCTGTTTTCGATGGGAATCATGGCAAGCTCGGCTCGCCCTTCCTCCACCGCGGCGAAGGCGTCCTCGAAAGAGGGGGTCGGCAGCGCTTCCAATTGAGGGAACATTTCCCTGCAGGCAAGATGGGAATAAGCGCCCGGCGCGCCTTGAAAGGCGATGATGCTGGCGGCTGGTTGGGGCTTATCGGGCATCGGCGTCGTCCAGGCTGGCGGTGGGGGCGCTCATCTTGGCGGCGGACTATGGGTGGCGGCAAGCCGCGTTGTCAATCTCCCCCTGGCAAATCCTTAAGCTGCGGCCTTATGGTCCTTGCATGGGCGGCGAGGCGTCAGTAATGTGCCGCAACTTTCCGGCTGGTAAATATGCGAGGTGGGCCCTGTGAATTCGTTCGAATGGAACAAAATCGCTGGCGGCGTTCTGGCCGCCGCCTTGGTTGTCATGGTCATCCGCATCCTTACCGAGGACGTGCTGTTCAAGCACGAGGCGCCGACCACCGATGCCTATCCCATTGCCCTCGCCGAGCCGGCGGCGCAAGAGGCGGCGAGCGCGCCCGCGGAGGAAAAAGAGCCCGGCCTTGCCGCCCTGCTGGCGCAAGCCACCGCTGACCAGGGAGCGCAGATTTTCAGCCGCTGCAAGGCTTGCCACACGGTGGAAGAGGGCGGGCGCAACGGGGTGGGGCCCAATCTTTTCGGCGTCGTCGGCGCCAAGGTGGCCCATGCCGCCGACTTTGCCTACTCCACCGCCATGGCGGGCAAAGGCGGCGCCTGGACCTATGAAGCCCTCGACGCGTTCCTTACATCCCCGCGCGACTATGTGCCCGGCACCAAGATGTCCTTCGCCGGTCTTGCCAAGGCGAGCGAGCGGGCGCGCGTCATCCAGTTCCTGCGCGCCAATTCCCCCGACGCGCCGCCCCTGCCGGCGGTGGAGGAAAGCGCGGCAACCGCAGAGCCGGTGACGGAAGCGGCGGCGCAAACGCCCCCCGCGCCGCAACAGGAAAGCGAGCCCAGCCTTGCCACCCTGCTGGAACAAGCCAGCGCCGAACAAGGGGCGCAGGTCTTCAACCGTTGCAAGGCCTGCCATAGCATCGAGGAAGGCGGGCGCAATGGGGTGGGGCCCAATCTTCATGGCGTCGTCGGCGCCAAGGTGGGCGCCAAGCCGGGCTTTGCCTATTCCCCCGCCATGGCGGGCAACGGCGGCGCCTGGACCTATGACGCCCTTGACGCGTTCCTTGCATCCCCGCGCGACTATGCGCCCGGCACCAAGATGGTCTTTGCCGGCCTTGCCAAGGCGGAGGAGCGGGCGCGCCTCATCCAGTTCCTGCGTGCCAATTCCCCCGACGCGCCGCCCCTGCCGACGGCTTCCAGCGAGACCCCGGAATAGGCAGGCGATAGCACGCTGGATCAGGCGGACGGCGCAAGCCGCTTGAGCGCCGTCACTGGCGCCTCGTGGCGGCGCCTTACCCAGGAAATCACTTGGGCAAGGGGGTCGATGGTCACCGCCATATGGGTGACGTTGGCATGGATGATGTGGCTTTCATCCACCATGAGCCCGACATGGCCGGGAAAAAATACCAGATCGCCGCGCTTCAGCACGCTCAAATCCGCACCCAAATCCGCGCCCAAGGCCGCCTGCTGGTCCGAGTCGCGTGGGGCGGCGATGCCGGCCCCGGCCAAGGCGATTTGCACCAGGCCGGAACAGTCGAGCCCGCGCACCGTGCGTCCGCCCCACAGATAGGGCGCGCCCAAAAGCCGTTCGGCCATCGACGTCCCATCCTCCATCGGCTGGCCAAGCGGGCGCACATGCTCGGCGGCGATCCAGCCGCCGCCGGCGACGGCGACAAAGCCGCCTTGCCTCAACGTCTCGTCGATGGCAAGCTGGGTGGCGGCAAAAAGCGGCCTGATGGGCCGCGCCTTGACGCTGGGCTCGGGATAGAGGTGGCTCGCAGGCGCTATTACACGATGGGTGAGCGTCTGCTTAAAACGCGGGCCCAAGGCCGCCGCCGCGACATAGCCCACATAACGGTCGTGCAGCGCCTGCACCCAGGCCCAACCGTCACGGCTTTCGAACACATCGACCGCCTCGCCCCACAGCAGTTCGGAGACCTGCATCGCCCCGTCATCGGGCGCGTGCAAGAGGGGCGCGGCGCTGGCATGGCAGGCGGCGGGCATCGGGAGCACATAGCGGGTCGCCGCAACCCGGCCTTCAAGCCGGGCGTCGGCGAGATCGGGCCGAGCGGCGTGGGTGCGCGGATCCAGGGCCTTTTCGGCCATTCCGCTAAAGGCCGAGGGCGATGGCGCCTTGGGGCTGCGGGGCGGGGGCGAGCTCATTGGCTTCATGACGTTGCGCGCTGCCGGCGATGAAATCAGCAAATTCGCTCAAGAATACAGCACCTTTCACCGTTCTTTGCACGAACAGATTGCGCCGATCGGCCTCGTCGGTCTTGCGCCGCACATAGCCATAGGCGGAGAGCGCGTTGAGCGCCCGGGTGATAACCGGCTTGGCGACCTTGAGCCGGGCAGCAAGGCCGCGCACCGTATGCGCCCCGTTTTCCAGATAGACGATCAGCATCAAGGCCATTTGCCGGCTGGTCAGATCGGGCTTGTCGGAATGCACGGCAGCGATCAACGCCCGCTTCCAGACATTGAGGTAATCCACCGTGTGCTCGCCGGCGAAAAGCTCGGCATAATTTTCATGCATGACGGGCGCTCCCTTGTCAGTCGTCCCCGGCGAGCATCCCTTGTCATGGTAAACAAGCCGTTAAATCGAAACGGCCCCGTTATGATTCGGCCGCTCCAAAGCGCGCCTTGAGGAGGGCATAGACGGCGCGCAAGGCCATCGCTTCGCCGCCCTTGGGCCGGCCCGGCCGGTTGCCGGGGTTCCAGGCGTAGATGTCGAGATGCGCCCATGACTTGGCTTTTTCGACGAAGCGTTTGAGATAGAGCGCGGCGGTGATCGCCCCGGCAAAAGGAGTGTCGGCGGCGTTGAGAAGGTCGGCGATGGCGCTTTTCAAATCCTCGCCATAGGGCATCCATAAGGGCAGCCGCCACAGGGGATCGGCGACCGCCTGGCCGGTGGCGGCAAGGCTTGCCGCCAAATCCTCGTCATCAGTGAAAAGCGCCGGCAGATCGGGGCCAAGAGCGACCCGCGCCGCGCCGGTCAAGGTGGCGTAGTCGATGAGAAGATCGGGCGCTTCCTCGTCCGCCAAGGCGAGCGCGTCGCCGAGCACCACCCGCCCTTCGGCATCGGTGTTGCCGATCTCCACGCGGAGCCCCTTGCGGGTGGCGATCACATCGCCCGGGCGATAGGCCTTGCCATCGACGGCGTTTTCCACCGCCGGAATGAGGAGCCGCAAGCGCACCGGCAGCCGCGCGTCCATCACCAGATGGGCAAGGGCAAGGGCATGCGCCGCCCCGCCCATATCCTTTTTCATCAGCCGCATGCCACTGGCGGTTTTAAGATCAAGCCCCCCGGTGTCGAAGCACACCCCCTTGCCCACCAGACTGAGCTTGGGGGCAGTGCGTGCGCCCCAGCGCAAGTCGATGAGACGCGGCGCCTCGGCGGCAGCGCGGCCGACGGCGTGGATCGCGGGAAAGCCGGCGGCGAGCAGTGCCTCCCCGGTGGTGACGGTGATTTTGGCGCGGTGCCGCCGGGCGATAGCGCGCGCCGCCGCTTCCAGCGCGCTGGGGCCCATGTCATTGGCCGGGGTGTTGACGAGATCGCGCACCAGCGTGGTGGCTTCGATGAGGCGCGTCAGCTCCGCCGCATCGACGTTTGAAGGCAGCACCAGCTTGCATGGCATGCCTGCCGGCGCCGCAGCATAACGGTCGAAGCGGTATTGCGCCAAGGCCCAGCCCAGGCAAGCGGCCAGCGCTTCATCGCCGGCAAGCGGGGCGGCAAGGCGATAGGCGCCAGCGGGCAAAACGGCGGGTAGCCCGGCCCAGGACCAGGGCGCGGCGCGGTCCGGCCCGAGGATGAGGAGGACGCCGCTCAAGCCCCCGCGCCCATCGGGGAGCAGAAGAGTGCGCCCTTCCTCCGGGGTGAAGCGTTGCGCCGCGACCCAGGCGCGCTGGGGCGCCGGTGCGGCTTTACGCCAGCGGGCGAAATCCTGCGCCGCCAGGGCGTGAATGGGAACCGCCTGGCGGGCGCGATGGACGAAATAAGGCGATGGCAATTGGCGCATGATTAGGGCAGCCTTCCGCAGGGTCGGCCGGTTATAGCCAAACATGCGCGCAAGAACCAAGAAGAGAGACATCCATGAACACGGTAGAGCCAAGCCAGGCCGAGCTCTGGGCTGGCCCCTTGGGCGAAACCTGGGTCGCCAAGGACCATATTTTTCAAGCGATGATCGCCCCCGTCGGCGCGGCGCTCCTTGAGGCCGCCACCATTGCCCCAGGCGAAACGGTGCTCGACGTGGGCTGCGGCGCCGGCGCCACCAGCTTGGCGCTGGCCCGCGCCGTGACGCCAGGCGGCGCGGTGACGGGGCTCGACATTTCGCCGCCCCTCCTTGCCGCCGCCAGGGCCGCCATGGCGCGCGCGGGCCTTGGCAATGTCACGTTCATCGAGGGCGACGCCAGCACGGCGGCCTTGCCGCAAGCGCATTTCGATCTGCTTTTCTCACGCTTCGGGGTGATGTTCTTTAGCGATCCTTATGCCGCCTTTCGCCATCTTCGCGCCGCCTTGAAGCCCGGCGGGCGGCTCGTCTTTTCCTGCTGGGGGCCGAGAGTGGAAAATGCCTGGATCATGACCCCGATGAAAGTCGCGCGCCAATTCATCGAATTGCCCCATGTGCCAGCGCGCACCCCCGGCCCCTTCGCCTTTGAAGAGGAGGACTATATCCGCGGCTTTCTTTCCCAAGCGGGCTTTAAAGCCATCAAGATCACCCCCTGGCGCGGCATGCTGCCGGTCGGCGGCGCAGGCGCGAGCCCCGCCGAGGCCGCCCGGTTCTATCTGGAAACCCAGGCCGTCGGGCAATTCTTCGCACAAACGCCTGCAGCGGTGCGAGACGCCGTGGAAGCGGCCCTCGCCGCCGCCTTGCAAGCGTTCCATGGACCAGAGGGCGTGCTGGTCCCCAGCCTTGCCTTCATCGTCAGCGCCCGCGCCGCCAGTTAGAGTAGGGACGACGCGGGCGCGGGGGCAAGCGATATCAATAGCGGGCGTCCGCAAGACTTGCGTCCCCAATGGTCACCTCGACCTTGGGGCTTAGGGAATAGACGAGCTCGGCGCTCAGCCTCACCGTCTCGCCATCCAGCGCTGGCGGGACGCTGGGCAAGGGGGCGATGCGCTCCACCGCCTTCAAGGTCTTGGCGTCAATCCGCGCATCACCGCTCGAGCGCAGGATTTCCGCATCCCGTAGCGTGCCGTCGCGGGCCACCGTGAAGGCGACTTCGGTCGAGCGGATCTTACGTTGCGCGACGATGCTGGAATAGGGCTTGGTCTTATCGACGAGGCGGCGCTCGATCTTGCGCGCCCAATCGTCGATGGCGATGGCATCGCCGCGGGCATCGGCATTGGCGAGCTGAGGGCTGATGAGGATCGCGCTGGCAAGCACAGCGGCAAATATGGATTGCAAAGAGGATTTCAAGGGGGCATGGCTTTTCATGGCGGGTTCCTTACGGGTTCACAACAGGTCTATCGTCGCGTCGCGCCGGAGACCGGCAAGCGTCTCACCGCAGGAATGGCCTTTGAGCCTGTTATATATCTGTTAGATATATCAGTTGCGCGCGCAAATGGCTATGAGCACGGGCCGCGCCCTATCCGCTTTTCGCCACGTTTCGTCGTTTTCCGAACGACAAAATTATTGAAGCGGCGCCACGCGTCGGCCATGGAGGTCATAGGCGTCGGCCGCTTCGATGCGCACGGAAAGGAGGTCGCCTGGGGCGGCGTCTCCAGCCTCACCGACGTGGACCACGCCGTCGATCTCCGGCGCGTCGCCCTTGCTCCGGCCAATGGCCTGGCCTGCGTCGACCTTATCGACCAGAACATCGATGACCTTGCCCACCTTGGCCTTGAGCTTGGCGGCGCTGATCGCTTGCGCGGCCGCCATGAAGCGGTGCCAGCGGTCTTCTTTCACGTCCTCGGGCACCGCTCCGGCAAGGGCGTTGGCCGGCGCGCCGGCGACCGGCTCGAACTTGAAGCAGCCGACGCGGTCCAGCGCCGCCTCTTCCAGCCAGTCGAGGAGATATTGGAAATCCGCTTCCGTCTCGCCGGGAAAGCCGACGATGAAGGTGGAGCGGATGCTGAGCTCGGGCACCGCCTTGCGCCAGGCGCGCACGCGCGCCAGGACCTTTTCCTGATTGGCCGGGCGGCGCATCGCCTTCAGGATTTGAGGGGCGGCGTGCTGGAAGGGGATGTCGAGATAGGGGAGCACCCGGCCCTCGGCCATCAAGCCGATGACCTCGTCGACATGGGGATAGGGATAGACATAGTGGAGCCGCACCCAAACGCCCAGATCGCCAAGGGCGGCGGCAAGGTCGGTCATATGGGCGCGCACCTGACGGCCGCGCCAGGCGCTTTCCCGGTGGCGCAGGTCAACCCCATAGGCCGACGTGTCCTGGGAAATGACGAGGAGTTCCTTGACCCCCGCATCCACCAGCTTCTCCGCCTCGCGCAACACCGCGGCCACCGGCCGGCTCGCCAGATCGCCGCGCAAATGGGGAATGATGCAAAAGCTGCAGCGATGGTTGCAGCCCTCGGAAATCTTTAAGTAGGCATAATGGCGCGGAGTGAGCTTGACCCCTTGCGGTGGCACCAGATCGAGATAGGGGTCATGGGGTGGCGGCGCCGCTTGGTGGACGGCATCGACCACCGCTTCATATTGCTGCGGCCCGGTGATCGCCATCACCTTGGGATGGGCGGCGCGGATAAGCTCCGCTTCCCTGCCGAGACAGCCGGTGACGATGACGCGGCCATTTTCATTGATCGCTTCGCCAATCGCTTCCAGCGATTCGGCGCGCGCCGAATCGAGAAAGCCGCAGGTGTTGACGAGAACCACGTCGGCCTTGTCATAGGAAGGCGCGATGAGATAGCCCTCGGCGCGCAGTTTCGATAAAATCCGTTCCGAATCGACCAAGGCCTTGGGGCAACCCAGGGAGACGATGCCGACGCGCGGGACTGCAAGGGCTTTTGCCATGGCGCGGGGTTATAGCCGGGCATTCCGTCCGCCGGCAAGAGGTGATAGGTTGAGACTTGGGCTATTGCCTTGGCGCGTGGGGGCTAAGGCGAAAGGGGGGGATTATGATGACGCAAAGCCACAGCGGCAGCAGCGCGACTGCTGGCCTGAGCATCGCTACGGTGCCCTTGGACGCGCCATGGACCTGGCTTGCCGCCGGGGCGCGCGACATCACGCGCCGGCCGGGCTTGAGCCTGGGCTACGGCCTTGCCTTCACCATAGCCGTCGCCATCGTCGCTTTCACCCTGACCCGTGCGCAGATGACCGCCTTTGCCTTGGCGCTGGCCGGCGGGTTGATGCTGGTGGGTCCGATGCTTGGCGTCGGCCTTTACGAGCTCAGCCGCCGCCACGAGACGGGAGAGGAGGCGCGGGCGCGGGACATCATTCTAGTCGCCACCAAGTCGCCGACGCAGCTTGCCTTTCTTGGCGTCCTTCTCATGCTGGTCCTGCTTGCCTGGATTCGCATCGCCACCCTGCTGTTCGCCCTTTTTTGGGGAACGCAGGATTTTCCGCCGCTCGCCGATTTCCTGCCAATGCTTTTGTTCACCGGGCACGGCCTGTCGCTGTTGCTGGTGGGCACCGCCATCGGCGGGGCCATCGCCTTCCTCGTCTTTGCCATGAGCGCGGTGTCGGTGCCCCTGCTGCTTGAGCGCGACATCGACGCGGTCAGCGCCATCGCCACCAGCTTCAACGCCGTGAAGCGGAACTTCTGGCCGATGCTGCTCTGGGCGCTGCTCATCGCCCTTTTCACCGCCATCGGCATCGCGACGCTGTTCGTCGGGCTTGTCTTCACCTTTCCGCTTCTCGGCCATGCGACGTGGCATGCCTATCGCGACCTGGTTCGCCAGGAGTAAGGCTGGCCGCCTCGTGCGCATCATCCTCCATCAGGATGCGCGCCGCGTCCCCATCGAGGTCGTCATATTGGCCGGCCTTGAGCGACCATAAAAACGCCGCAAGGCCGGCAAGGCCAAGCAAGAGGGCAAGGGGGATCAAAATCAACAGCGCGTTCATCGATCCATGGCGCCTGTTAGCCGCGCATTAAGCTTTCCTCATAGGCGATTTACGAGGAGCGCGCAAAGGCGAAGGGCAAGGCAGGGACGCCGCGCCTTGCGCCCGACTGGCCATCGCTCCTGTTTGCACCCTGTCGCATTCATACAATACCACGCTATAGGACGGCGCTAGGGTGCCACGCGCTTGCATCGAGCGGCCCATTCATATCCCACCCGATCACATATGGATGGGCATTGTAATGACCCTGGGGGGATGTCCCCTTGTTGGCTGCCCGTGCCTGGCAAACCCCAGGCACGGGCGTTTTTTTGCCGGACCATAGGTTTTTCATGCTAAATTATGCCCTACAAATAAGGGCCAGCAAGGCTTGATG
>JBMOOS010000025.1:0-3133 GCA_049324415.1 Pseudomonadota bacterium | reverse complement strand
CATCATCGGGACAAGCATAGCCATCCCGCGCCTGCAAACAAGCCGTGAGGCTTGACTTGAGCGCGGCAAAAACTAGGGTCCGGACCCTAGTGTCCCGAACCGTTAAGTTCGCTCTATATGGGGGCGCGCTCGCAAGCGAACTTAACGGTTCGCAAGGACACTGTCATCGATTGAATCTCGTGTGGTTTTGGATTTGAAGTTCGTTTACGAGCGGACCCCAATCATGTAACGAACTTCAAATCCACCACACGAGTGTCCCGAATCGTTAAGTTCGCTCTATATGGGGGCGCGCTCGCAAGCGAACTTAACGGTTCGCAAGGACACTCGTCATCGATTGAATCTCGTGTGGTTTTGGATTTGAAGTTCGTTTACGAGCGGACCCCAATCATGTAACGAACTTCAAATCCACCACACGAGTGTGTGCCGCGCTTTTTTAGTTGACCTTGACGTAAAGACCCGATTATGGCCGAAGCCTCCATTCAAATCACCCTGCCCGACGGTTCCGTGCGCGCCATGCCGCGCGGGGCCAGTGCGGCCGATGTGGCGGCGGCCATTGGCCCGGGCCTCGCCAAGGCGGCGCTCGCCGCCCGCGTCGACGGCGCGTTGTGGGACTTGAAACGCCCCCTCATGGAGGACGCGAAGGTCGCCATTGTCACCAGCAAGGATCGCGATGCCGCGCTCGAACTGGTTCGCCATGACGCGGCCCATGTGCTGGCCCAGGCGGTGCAGGAGCTTCATCCCGGGACCCAGGTCACCATCGGCCCGGTGATCGAGGACGGCTTTTATTATGACTTTGCCCGGGATACGCCTTTCACCGCCGATGACCTGCCGGCGATCGAGGCGCGCATGCGCGAGATCGTCGAGCGCGACGCGCCGATCACCCGCGAAGTATGGGACCGCGACCAGGCGATCACCCATTTCAAAGACCTGGGCGAGCATTACAAGGCGGAGATCATCGCCGACCTCCCCGCCCAGGAGACCATCACCCTTTACCGCCAGGGCGACTGGCTCGATTTGTGCCGCGGGCCGCATCTGCCCTCGACCGGCAAGCTGCCCAAGGCCTTCAAGCTGATGAAGGTCGCCGGCGCCTATTGGCGCGGCGATGCGCGGAACGCCATGCTCAGCCGCATTTACGGCACCGCCTGGCTGGAAAAGAAGGAGCTCGAGGCCTATCTTAACCGGCTTGAGGAGGCGGAAAAGCGCGACCATCGCCGGCTGGGCCGGGAGATGGGCTTGTTTCACCTCCAGGAGGAAGCCCAGGGCTCGATCTTTTGGCATGCCAACGGCTATACCCTGTGGCTGGCGCTGGAAGGCTATCTGCGCCGGCGGCTGGGCGCCGCGGGCTACAGGGAAGTCAAGACGCCGCAGCTTCTCGACGCCAAATTATGGGAGCAATCGGGCCATTGGTCGAAATTCCGCGAAAGCATGTTCGTCGTTCCCGACGAGGTGCCTTCGCTTAAGGAAGACGAGCCGGTGATTTCCGGCAAGGCCAACCTCATGGCCTTGAAGCCGATGAACTGCCCGGCCCATATCCAGATCTTCAAGCAAGGCATCAAAAGCTATCGCGACCTTCCCATCCGGATGGCGGAATTCGGCTGTTGCCACCGCAACGAGCCCCATGGCGCCCTCCATGGCCTGATGCGGGTGCGCCAGTTCACCCAGGATGACGCGCATATTTTCTGCAGCGAAGAGCAGATCCCGGCGGAAACCGCCGCTTTTTGCGACCTTCTTCATGCCGTCTACCGCGACCTCGGCTTCGAGGACGTGGGCATTCGCCTGGCGACGCGGCCGGACTTGCGCGCTGGCGATGATGCGGTCTGGGACCGGGCGGAGGCGATTCTCGAGGCCGCCTTGCGGGCGACCGGCCTTGCCTTCGACTTCGCGCCCGGCGAAGGCGCCTTTTATGGACCCAAGCTTGAGTTCCACTTGCGCGACGCCATCGGCCGGACCTGGCAATGCGGCACCCTGCAGCTCGATTTCATGCTCCCGCAACTGCTCGATGCCTCTTATGTCGGCGAGGATGGCGAACGGCATCGCCCGGCGATGCTGCACCGCGCCATCTTCGGCTCGGTGGAACGCTTCCTTGGCATCCTCATCGAGCATTATGCCGGCCGCTTTCCGCTTTGGCTGGCGCCGCGCCAGGTGGTGGTCGCCCCCATCGTCTCCGAGGTTGACGACTATGCCGCACGCGTTGTCGCGCGGCTGAAGGCCGCCGGCTTGCGTGCCGAGGCGGATCTGCGCAACGAAAAAATCAATTATAAGATCCGCGAGCACAGCCACGCCAAGGTGCCGGTTATCCTCGTCGTCGGCAAGCGCGAGGCGGAGGAAGGGCGCGTCGCGCTGCGGCGCCTTGGCGGCGAAGCGCAAGAAGTGCTTGCGCTGGAAGCCGCCGTCGATAGACTGTCGGCCCAAGCGCGGCCACCGGCGTGACTTCGCGCTGGCAGGGGGAAGGCCGATAGCCGTAGCTTAGAGCGCGCGCCGCGTCGCCCCGGCCAAGGGACGGCGAGGGAGCGTTGTTTGCAGCGTTGAGACAAGAGCGATTTTAGGAAACAAGAGCAGGAGAATAGTCCATACGTAAGCGCGATTTCGCCGGTCCTCCCCAGAATACTGGCGGGCCCCGGGTCAATGAACAGATTCGTGAACGCCAAGTGCGCCTCATCGATCATGTGGGGGAAAATCACGGTGTTGTCGGGATCAACGATGCCCTGGCGATGGCGGCCGAGGCGGGTCTCGACTTGGTCGAAGTCTCCCCCAACGCCGCGCCGCCGGTGTGCAAGATCCTCGACTATGGCAAGTATAAATACGAGGCGCAGAAAAAAGCGGCGATCGCCCGCAAGAAACAAAAGACCCAGGATGTCAAAGAAATCAAGATGCGGCCGATGATCGACACCCATGACTATGAGGTGAAGATGCGGGCCGTGCAGCGGTTCCTCGAGGAAGGCGACAAGGTGAAAGTGACCTTGCGCTTTCGCGGCCGCGAAATGGCGCACCAGGAACTGGGCCTCCAGCTTCTTGAGCGCGTCCAGGGCGATGTCTCCGGCTACGCCAAGGTGGAAGCCATGCCCAAGCTGGAAGGCCGCCAGATGATCATGGTGATCGCGCCCAAATAAGCGCGGCCCGCTAGAGCGTTTTC
>JBMOOS010000024.1:0-57313 GCA_049324415.1 Pseudomonadota bacterium | reverse complement strand
TCATTGCCCGCCCGTATGGGCGATCATCATTGCCCGCCCGTATGGGCGATCATCATTGCCCGCCCGTATGGGCGATCATCATAGACTGCATGCAGGAAAAGCCTTCCTGCCCGTTTTGTATCTGGTGCAAATAGCGCCATTGCGCCGGCTCGAGGAAAGCCTCGCCGGACATGATATGCGCTGCGTCAACGTCGGTCGCGGGGATGGGATAGCCATGCCCGCCATCATCCCCGCCGCCGTGATGGTTGGTCGCCAGGGGGTTATCATGCTCCGGATAATCATTGCTGTTCATGGCGGGAATGTGGATCTGGCAATGGATCGAGGCCGCCCACGCCGCGCCGCCACGTAAGGTTATCGCCGCCGGCACGGCCAGGGCACCAAGCTGCAACAGCCGCCGGCGGGCCGCGCCGCGGCCTTGGCTCTCACCCAGCTTTTCCTGTGAGCCCCGGCTTTCCTGTGAATCGCCCACTTGATCGTTCACCAGGCAACTTCCCCCAACAATAGAGCCATCCTAGCGCACTCGACGCGCGATGGCAAAATAGCATTGCGTCTTATTTTTTATGCAGGAATTACGCCAATAAAAAAAATTAAATGACTTCAATGCATTACGCGATCTTCTGGTCAGCGCCTGTAGGAAAATGTAAGAAATTTCGACGGACTCTGGATGTTTTTGGCACGATAATTTTGGACTTTTTCGCCGGTCAGGCGGAGGCGCCGCGGGAGGGAGGCAAGGATTGAGCAAGCTGGAGGGCGTGACGATGCTGGGTTTGCCTGCTTCCGGTCGCGGGCGCCATCACGGTTTCACCCGCCGCCGCCAGCAACGCTTCAATTACGCCATTCTTGGCGCAATCGGGCTCGCCGGCCTTGTCTTGACGCTGGGCGTCGGCCTGGGCTGGCTGCATGCTGGCCTCGCCATCGCCTTGCTGGCGGCGGCGATCCTGGCCGGCGCCCTTCTGGTCAAGCATCACAACCGCGACCTCGATCTGGTCGCCAGCGAGGCGGCGCGCCACGCCCGGGCGCAGGAGCGCGCCTTGCTGCGCCTGCGGGCGCCCTTGCGTTCGAGATTAATCGAGGGCTTTGCCGACCCCTTGATGATGATCGACGCCCGCCGTCTGGTGGTCGAGGCCAATGCCGCCGCGCAACGGCTGTTTGGCCCCGCCATCATGGGCCAGGATATCTTCATGACGCTGCGCCAGCCCACCGTGCTGGAGACGGTGAAGGAGACCTTGGAAAGCGGCAAGCCGGCCGAGCGGGAGATCTTGTGGAACGTGCCGCCGCCGCGGCATTTCGTCTTGCGCACCGCCATGATCGTCAACACGCTCGGCGATCTTGAAGGCGAGGCCGGGGGCGATGGCGAGACCTCCCCCTTTCATGTGGTGCTGGTGTTCAGCGACATCACCAAGGTCAAGCTGGCGGAAAAAATGCGCGTCGATTTCGTCGCCAACGCCAGCCACGAACTGCGCACGCCGCTCACTTCCCTCATCGGCTTCATCGAAACCTTGCAAGGCCCGGCGCGTGACGATACGGCGGCGCGCAAGCGTTTTCTCGCCATCATGGACGAAGAGGCGCGCCGCATGGTGCGGGTGGTCGATGATTTGCTGTCGCTTTCCCAGATCGAGCGCGACAAGCACATCGGTCCAAGCGGCAAGGTCATCGTCGCCGACCTCATCGCTGCCGTCGGCGGCGCCTTGGCCGTGGCCTTGCGTGAAGATGGCCGCGTCCTTGACATCGAGGTGGCCAAGGACCTGCCGCCGGTGCGCGCCGAGCGCGACCAAATCATCCAAGTGCTGCAAAACCTCATTTCCAACGCCATCAAATACGGCCATAGCGGCACGCCGGTGCGCATCGCCGCCAGCCAAGAGGCCACGGCCGCAGGCAAGGCGATGGTGCGCATCGCGGTCAGCGACAAGGGTCCTGGCATCCCGCCAGAGCATATTCCACGCCTTACCGAGCGCTTCTACCGCGTCGATACCGCGCGCTCGCGCCGTTTGGGCGGCACTGGCCTTGGCCTTGCCATCGTCAAGCACATCGTCGAGCGCCACCGCGGAACGCTCGCCATCAAGAGCACGCTTGGCGAGGGCACGACGGTGGCGTTCACCCTGCCGGCCATGACCGGTGATGCGTCATCGCCGGATCATGAAACTGTCATCAATCCGTAATGCCCGCCCATTAAGCCAAGCGCCGAGCGGCGCAGACGTGCGCACGCGCCAAGCGTCACGAGATGACGCATGTCGACTTGGGAGAAGCGATATGAGCAAGGCAATTCTAGTGGTCCGCCGCAAACGGATAAATCCATCCGTTTGGGAAAAGTGGACCACTAAATTATTGAATCTGTGGTGCGATTTCTCCAACAGATGGAAACCATCTGTTGGAATCGCACCACTAAGCATGGCCACGGCGCTCGCAGCGGTTGCGGCGACCAGCGGGGCGTGGGCGCAGGCGCGCGAGCAAATCCGCATGGTCGGTTCGTCCACGGTCTTTCCCTTCGCCACCGCGGTGGCCGAGGAATTCAGCAAAACCACCAGGTTCAAGGCACCGATCGTCGAGTCGACCGGCACCGGCGGCGGCTTCAAGCTGTTCTGCGGCGGCGTCGGCTACACGCACCCCGACATTTCCAACGCCTCACGGGCGATCAAGGACTCCGAGGTCAAGCTCTGCGCCAAGAACGGCGTCACCGCGATCACCGAGATCAAGATCGGCTATGACGGCATCGTCCTTGCCAACAGCAAGGCGGCGCCCACCTATCGGCTCAGCCTGCGCGATATCTATCTGGCGCTGGCCAGGAACGTGCCGGCGCCGGGCGGCGATGGGGCAAAGCTGGTGCCCAATCCCTACATCACATGGCGGCAGATCGACCCGCGGCTGCCCAACATCAAGATCGAAGTCCTGGGGCCGCCTCCGACCTCGGGCACCCGCGATGCCTTCACCGAATTGGCGATGGAAGGCGGCTGCGGCACCTTTCCCGCTCTCAAGGCGTTGGAAAAGACCGACAAGAATGCGCATCAAGCAGCCTGCGCCACCTTGCGCGAGGACGGCGCCTTCATCGAGGCCGGCGAGAACGACAACCTCATCGTCCAGAAGCTCGCCGCCAACCCCGAGGCGATCGGCATTTTCGGCTACAGCTTTCTTGAGCAAAACCAGGACAAGCTCCAGGGCAGCGTGGTCGATGGCGTGGCCCCTACCTTCGACAACATCGCGGCCGGCGCCTATCCAGTGTCGCGCTCGCTGTTCGTCTACGTCAAGAACCAGCATGTGGGCTCGGTCCCCGGCCTTAAGGAATTCATCGCTGAATTCACCGCCGACAAGGCCTGGGGCGATTATGGCTATCTTGCAGACAAGGGCCTCATTCCCATGCCGCAGGCCGAGCGCGTCAAATACCGCAACGATGCCTTGGCGCTGCGCCCGCTGCAAACGGGATCGTAAAGGGTAAAACATGCGACGGGTGCGCGCGCGCACCCGTTTTCTCCTTTAGGCTTTGCCCGCGCGACCTTGTAACATGACTGTCATATTGCTCGACTAAAACGCTTGCCAGAGGCATAAACCATGGGCCACGGCTTCCCCTGGCCCAGGCGAAAGGATGACGCGTGCGCGCTGTTTTGCGGCCATTGAGCATCGGCTTCCTCGCCCTCCTCAGTCTGGCTTTCGCATCAGCGAGCGGCGCCCGCGAGCAGATTCGTCCAGCGAGCGGCGGCCGCGAGCAAATCCGTATCGTCGGTTCGTCCACCGTCTATCCCTTTTCCACCGCGGTGGCGGAGGCTTTCAGCCGCGCCAGCCGCTTTCCCGCGCCGATCGTCGAATCAACGGGGACCGGCGGCGGGCTGAAATTATTCTGCGCCGGCGTCGGCGCCCCCTTCGCCGATATCGCCAATGCCTCGCGCGCCATCAAGGACAGCGAGCGCCGGCAATGCGCCGGCAACGGCGTTGCGGCAGTGACCGAAATCATGATCGGCTATGACGGCATCGTCCTGGCCAACGCCAAGGCGGCGCCGCTATTTCAACTGACGCTGGATCAGCTTTTCCTCGCCCTTGCCGGGGAGGTGCCGGCGGCCGGCGGCGACCGGCTCATCGTCAACCCCTATCGCCGTTGGCGCGAGATCGACCCCGCCCTCCCCGACCTCGCGATCGAGGTTTTCGGGCCGCCCCCGACGTCCGGCACCCGCGATGCCTTCATCGAGCTGGCGATGGAAAGGGCCTGCGCGCGGTTTCCCGCCTATGCCGCCTTGAAGGCGCGCGGCGAAGACGCCTATAAGGCGGCCTGCGCCACCGTGCGCGAGGACGGCGCCTTCATCGAGGCCGGCGAGAACGACAATCTCATCATCCAGAAGCTCACCGCCAACCCCCGCGCCCTGGGCATTTTCGGCTATAGTTTCCTCGCGCAAAACGGCGACCTTCTGCACGCCGCGTCGATCGATGGCGTGGCGCCCGGCTTTGATGCCATCGCCGCCGGCGACTATCCCCTGGCGCGGGCGCTTTATATCTATGTCAAGGATGCCCATCTGGCCCTGGTGCCAGCGCTTGGCCCCTTTATCGTCGAATATACCAGCGAGCGCGCCGCCGGACCCGCCGGCTATCTTGGCGCCAGGGGTCTCATTCCATTGCCTGAGGAGGCGCGCGAGCGCTATCACGCCACCGCGCTCAGCCTCGCTGAGCGCGCTCCGCCGGAGACAAGCGCCAACACCAAAACCGCCCCCCGCGATGCGCTGCGTACCGCCGACGCGCCGACGCGCTGGCTCAAACCCTCCACCGCTTTTCTCATGATCCTGGTGCTTGGCTTTGCTGGCTTTGCCCTTGCCCAGCAGCGGGCGGCGGGGATGGCCGAAGCCGGACGCCAGGCGGTGCATTCCCGGCCCAGCTATCATGGCTGGTATGTCGCCCTATGGACGGTGGGGCCGGCCGCTGTCCTCATCCTTGCCTGGACGCTGCTCGGCCCTTCCCTGCTCGATGGCATGACCCTTTCCCGGCTGCCAGCCGATCTGGCGCCGGGCACCGCGCTGGAAGAGCGCATGGTCCTGGATCAGATCCATCGCCTGGCGGCGGGCGAAGAGGGTTTCGCCGCCGACCCCCGCTATGGCCCCGCCGCCGCGGCTTATGCGCGGCTTCAAGCCAGCGGCGGCCTCATTGTCGCCGCCTTGTCGCTTGCCTTCGCCGGGCTTGCCGGCCTGCGGGCGCTGTTGCGCAGCGGCGCCGCCTTTCGCGCCCGCAACAAGGTGGAGAGCTTTCTCATCATGGTTTTGGGGGCGTCCTCGGCGATCGCCATTTTAACGACGCTGGGCATTATTCTGTCCCTCCTTTTCGAAAGCCTGCGGTTTTTTTCGCAAGTGCCGCCCGGCGAGTTTCTTTTCGGTCTGCAATGGAGCCCGCAAACCGCCATTCGCGCCGACCAGGTGGGCTCGTCCGGGGCTTTCGGCGCCATACCCCTGTTCCTCGGCACCCTGTTGATTTCCGCCATCGCCATGCTGGTGGCGGTGCCCATCGGCCTCATGGCGGCGATTTACATGACGCAATATTCTTCCCTCCGGTTTCGCAAAATGGCCAAGCCGGCGCTGGAGATTCTTGCCGGCATTCCCACCGTCGTCTATGGCTTCTTCGCCGCTCTTATCGTCGCGCCATGGGTGCGCCAATTGGGTGAAGCGGTGGGGCTTGACGTCGCCTCGGAAAGCGCCCTTGCCGCCGGCCTGGTGATGGGGGTGATGATCATCCCCTTCATGTCCTCGCTCGCCGATGATGCCTTGACCGCGGTGCCCCAGGCGATGCGCGACGGCGCTTACGCCCTGGGCGCGACCAAGTCGGAGACCATCCGCCAAGTGCTGTTCTGGGCCGCTCTTCCCGGCATCGTCGGCGCCTTTCTTCTCTCCGTTTCGCGGGCCATCGGCGAGACCATGATCGTCGTCATGGCCGCTGGCCTTGCCGCCAACCTGACCATCAACCCGCTCAACTCGGTCACCACCGTCACGGCGCAGATCGTCGCCTTGCTGACCGGCGACCAGGAATTCGACAGCGCCAAGACCTTGTCCGCTTTCGCCCTTGGCCTGGTGCTGTTCCTTGCCACCCTCATGCTCAACATCATCGCCCTAAAAGTGGTGCGCAAATACCGAGAGACCTATGAATGAGCCCATGCCAGGCGGCCCCACCGCCTGGACATCGCACCAGATGCAGGCGCGCATCGCCCGCCGCTATGCGCGCGAGCGGCGCTTCCGTCTTCTCGGCCTGTTGGCGATCGGCCTTGCCATGGGCTTTCTCCTCCTGCTCCTCGTCTCCATCGCTTGGCGCGGCGCCGGCGGCTTTTTCCAGGCCAAGCTCGCCCTTGACATTCATCTCGACGAGGGGGTGATCGGCGTCTCGCCGGCGGCGGCGGCAAGCCCCGAGGGGCGCGACAAAGTCTTCGCCGCCGACTATGGCCGGCTGATCCGCGAAGCCTTGATGGCGCGCTTTCCCGGGGTTTCCGGCCGCGCCGACATCCGCGCCCTCGCCGGCCTTGTCAGCAACGGCGCGCGCCAGGCCTTGCGCGACGCGGTCATGGAGACCCCCGATCTCATCGGCCAGACCCAGACTTTTTGGCTGCTCGCGTCCGACGATGTGGACCAATATATAAAGGGCAATATCAGCGCCGCCCTGCCGGAAAGCGACCGCCGCTTGAGCGACAAGGAATTGTCCTGGATCGAGAGCTTGCGGAGCGATGGCCGCGTGAAAACGGTTTTTCATGTCCCCTTTTTCACCGGCAGCGATTCACGCGAGCCGGAGCTGGTCGGCATCTGGGGAGCCATCAAGGGGTCCTTCCTCACCTTGCTCGTAACTTTAATCATCGCCTTTCCCATCGGCCTTGCCTCGGCGCTCTATCTGGAGGAATTCGCGCCGTTGAACCGGATGACCGACTTCATCGAGGTCAACATCAACAACCTTGCAGCGGTGCCGTCCATCGTCTTCGGCCTGCTCGGCCTTGCGGTGTTCCTCAACAGTTTCGGCCTGCCGCGCTCGGCGCCCCTGGTGGGCGGCCTCACCCTTGCCTTGATGACCCTGCCCACCATCATCATCGCTGCGCGTGCCGCCATCAAGGCGGTGCCGCCATCGATCCGCGCCGCCGCGATGGGGGTCGGCGCCTCGCCCTTGCAAGTGGTGTTCCACCATGTGCTGCCGCTTGCCTTGCCCGGGATCATGACCGGCACCATCATCGGCATGGCGCGCGCCCTGGGCGAGACCGCGCCCTTGCTGATGATCGGCATGGTCGCCTTCGTCGCCGACGTGCCCCATGGCTTTGCCGACCCGGCGACCGTCCTTCCCGTGCAGATCTACATCTGGTCGGACAGCCCGGAGCGGGCCTTTCTCGCCAAGGTCTCCGCCGCCATCCTGGTGCTTCTGGTCTTCCTCATCGCGATGAACGGCCTTGCCGTCTATGTGCGCAACAAATTCGAGAAACTCTGGTAGGATGGAAGACAACGCCGCCATGCTGAAACAAGTGGAAAGCCGACCCATGACCGGCGTCCGCGCGCCCAAGATGACCGCCCGCGACGTGCACGTCCATTATGGCGAGAAGCACGCCATCCGCGGCGTCGATCTCGATATCCACGAGGATGAGGTGACCGCGCTCATCGGCCCTTCGGGCTGCGGCAAGTCCACTTTTCTGCGGTGCCTCAACCGGATGAACGACACCATCCCGAGCGCCAAGGTCACGGGCGCCATCACCCTCGATGGCGAGGACATCTACAGCCGCGCCGTCGATGTCGTGCAACTGCGGGCGCGGGTCGGCATGGTGTTCCAGAAACCCAACCCCTTCCCGAAATCGATCTATGACAACGTCGCCTACGGCCCGCGCATCCATGGCCTGGCGGCGAGCAGCGGCGCGCTCGACGAGATGGTGGAAATCGCGCTCACCAAGGCCGGTTTGTGGGAGGAGGTGCGCGACCGGCTGGGCGATCCCGGGACCGCCCTGTCGGGCGGCCAGCAGCAGCGCCTGTGCATCGCCCGGGCGATCGCCGTCAATCCCGAGGTGATCTTGATGGACGAGCCTTGCTCGGCGCTCGACCCCATCGCCACCGCCAAGATCGAGGAGCTGATCGACGAATTGCGCGGGCGCTTCGCCATCGTCATCGTCACCCACAACATGCAACAGGCCGCCCGGGTCTCGCAGCGCACTGCATTTTTCCACCTTGGCGACTTGATCGAAAGCGGCCCGACGGCGGAAATCTTCACCAGCCCGCGGGAAGAGCGCACCAAGGATTACATCACCGGCCGTTACGGCTGACGCCATGGCGCCAGCGCCAGGAGACGCACATGCACAAGCACACGGTTAAGGCCTATGACCAGGAGATCAACCAGCTTCGCGCCACGGTGAGCGAGATGGGCGGCCTTGCGGAAGCGCAGATCGACGCCGCCGTCGACGCCCTGCTGAAACGCGACGGAGAGGCCGCGCTCAAGGTGGTCGAGCGCGACCAGGCGATCGACCAGTTGGAAGCGGAAGCGGAGAAGAACGCCATCCAGCTCATCGCCCTGCGTGCGCCCATGGCCGATGACTTGCGCGACATCATCGCCGCCCTCAAAATCTCCTCGATCCTCGAGCGCACCGGCGACTATGCCAAGAACATCGCCAAGCGCACCACCGTGCTCGCCCAGGCCGAGCCGATCGAGCCGATGGTGATCCTGCCGCAGATGGCGCGGCTTGCCATGCAAATGGTGAAGGAGGTGCTCGACGCCTATGTCGGGCGCGACGCGGCGAAGGCCCTCCAGGTGCGCGAGCGCGACCGCGAGGTGGACGATCTTTACAACGCCCTGTTTCGCGAGCTCTTGACCTATATGATGGAGAACCCGCGCACCATCACCCCGGCGACCCACCTTCTGTTCATCGCCAAGAATCTGGAGCGCATCGGCGACCACGCGACCAATATCGCGGAGATCGTCTATTACAGCGTCACCGGCAAGATGATGGACCCGGCGCGGCCAAAGCAGGACGACACCGCTTTCGCCATGGTGACGCCGCCAAAAGCGTGAGGGCGCGAGACGGATGACGCCGAAAATCCTGGTGGTCGAGGATGACGGGCATATCGCCGAACTGGTGCGCTATAACCTGGCGCGCGAGGGCTTTGACGTCGCGCTTTGCGCCGATGGCGAGGAAGCCTTGCTGCTCGCCACCGAAGCGCCGCCCGACCTCATCCTTCTCGACTGGATGATCCCCCATGTCTCCGGCATCGAAGTCTGCCGTCAGTTGCGGCGCCGGCCGGAGACCGCCCAAGTGCCGATCATCATCCTTACCGCCCGCAGCGAGGAAGCCGATCGCGTCCGCGGCCTTAACACCGGCGCCGACGACTATATCACCAAGCCGTTTTCGCCGCGCGAGCTCATCGCCCGCGCCCGGGCGGTGCTGCGCCGGACGCGCCCCGCCCTGGCTGGCGCTGTTCTGGGCTATGCCGATCTAACACTGGACACGGGGGCGCACAAAGTGGTGCGTGGCAATCGCCCAGTCAAGCTAGGCCCCACCGAATTTCGCCTGCTGCGCCACTTCCTCGAACATCCCGGCAGGGTTTTTAGCCGCGAGCAATTGCTCGACGCGGTCTGGGGACACGACGTCTATGTGGAGCTCAGGACCGTCGATGTTCATATCAGACGGCTGCGCAAGGCGTTGAACGCCGGCGGTAAAGCCGACCTGATTCGCACCGTGCGCTCGGCCGGCTATGCCTTGGATCAAGAAGCCGGGGCATAAGCTGGGCTAGTGATTTTCGGTGGACCGATTCGCTGCTGCCTGTCGCCGCGGGCAGCGCGCGACTGTGCGTCGAAAATTTTTACAAATAGCGAAGCCATGATAAGCCGCCATTTGCGTGGGTCCATTCAACTCTTTGATTCATAATAATTTACCTTGCCTGGCCTGAGATTTGCTTGGGAAATTTACGCTGTTGCGGCGTCGCCCGCTGCTGTCTGGTTGAAGGCGCAGTGGGCATGGCATCGCAGCGGCGGCGGAACCGATGCCACCGGGGGTGAAGGCGCTGTTTCGCGAAGCTGGGCTTGTGATTGGGCCCGATTAACTGTTTATTAACCAAAAACCAGCGTTCTTGTATGAACGCGAAAAAAAATGGTGGCAGGATGCAAGCGGATATGCAGACAAAGGCCTCAGGCCGGTGGTCACCCAGAAAAGCGCTTTTCGTCGTGGTGACCGGCGCCGCGCTCGGTTGGGTGGCGGCTATTGTGTCCATTTATGCAATCGTTCGCGGCATGGACGGCGAAACCATGGTGACCCCATCGCCAACGACCATCGCCGCGGAAGACGATTTCAAGCGGCTTTCCGACATCGCCCCGGCGGCGGGCCCTGCCCGCGGTCAGTCGACTTCCGAAACGCCGGTTTCTGCAAACAACCCAGTCTCTGAAAAAAACGCTGCGCCCACAACCGACGACGCCCCCCAGTGACCTGTCCGCTTCCAGCGGCATCCCTTCCGCCGTTTCGCCTCAGCGGGCAAGACGCGCGCTGCGCAGCATCTGATTGACGAATTTTATCGGTATGGCGTAGCTGATCCCGCTGGGGTTGCTGATGCCGATCTCCCTGGTGTCCTTGACGAAGGTGCTGTTGACGACGGCGATCGCCTCGCCGCTGGCGATGTCATAGACCGGGCTGCCGCTGTTGCCGGGGTAAGCGACGATATCCAATTGATAGACGTCAAAGCGGCTGCGCAGCAGCAGGACGTTTTCCAACTGGCTGGCCCGCCCCTGCGGCGTGGCGTTGGGGGCGATGGCGGCGACGATGCCCTTGTGGGTCGCGGGGTAAAGGCCGAGCACCGGAGCAATGGGAAAGCCGGTGATGGCGATGGCGGTGCCTTCGGCGACCGGCGTTTCGCCTTGGCGCAAGGGCAAGGGAGGAAGCGGCTCCCCCTCCAGGCCAAGCAACGCCAGGTCGTGGTCGGGATCGCTTGCCACTAGGGTCGCCATGCGGATATCCGGGGCAGCGCCGCTGCCGGCAAGGGCGACCAGTTTTGCCGCCCCTGCGGCAAGCGCGGCGCTGGCGTCCACCACATGCATGTTGGTCACCGCGTGGCGCCCGTCGGCGACCACGAAACCGGTGCCAAGGGGCACCACCTGCGGCTGGCGCAAGGGGTCATAGGTCGCGATGCTGACGATTGCCCGCTTGACCTGAGGGATGAGGGCGACCAACCCGTTCTCCGTTTGCTGCGCGTGCCCGGCAAGATGAAGTCCGCTCGCCAGGGCAAGGCCGGCGGCCAGACGGAAGGCCCAGCGGTTCACGCCACCGCGCTTTCGCAAGCGGTGAAAAGGCGGCGCAGGCTGGCTTCGAACATCAGCAGCGACCACAACGTGCGGCCATGGTCGCGCCTGCCTTCGACATGCTCCTTCAGCATGGCTGCCAGGGCAACGCCGTCGAAATAGCCAGTATCGCGCAACTGGGGACTTTGCAGCGCCTGCGCGATCCGCCCCCGCAAAGGTCCCCGAAACCAAGCGCTGATGGGAACGGCAAACCCCATCTTGCGCCGGTAAAGGACATCGTCCGGCAAAAAGCGCTGCATCGCCTGCTTGAACAGCAGCTTGCCTTCGCCGCCATTGAGGCGCAGCGCCGCCGGGATCGACGCGGCCCATTCGACGAACGCGTGGTCGAGAAGAGGGGCGCGCACTTCCAGGCCATGGGCCATGCTGGCGCGGTCGACCTTGACCAGGATACCGCCCGGCAAATTGGTCTTGATGTCGGCATATTGAATGAGCGACAGCCCGTCTTGCGCCGGCGCGTCGCGCATCGCGGCACGCATCACTTCCTCGGCGCCATAGCCTTGCAAGCTAACGCGGAAGGCAGCGCTGAACAGCCGCCGGCGCTCGTCCGCCAAGGTGATGGCGACGCTGTTGAAATAAGCCTCGGCGCTGGCCCGCGCCAGGCCTTGGAAGGTGGATTTCGCGCGCAACGCCTGGGGCGCCCAATCGAGCTTGGGGTAAAGCCGGCCCATGAGGCCGAAGAGAGGCGCGCGAAGGCCCAGCGGCAGCAGGCGGCGGACCCGCTCTTCCGCCATGTGCAGGCGGTGGCGGCGATAGCCGGCGAAGACCTCGTCCCCGCCATCGCCGGAAAGGGCGACCGTCACCTGCTCGCGCGCCAGTTCACAGACCCGGTAGGTGGGCAGCGCCGAGGCATCGGCGAAAGGCTCGTCATAGACTCCGGCCAAGGTCTCAAGCAGCGCGAAATCCTCGACCGCCACTTGCCGCTCCCGATGATCGGCGCGGAACAGGCGGGCGACCCGCCGGGCCTCCTCGGTTTCATCAAACTCAGGGTGGTCAAAACCGATGGCGCAGGTGTTGACCGGCATATCCGATAATTCCGTCATCATGGCGACGACGGCGCTGGAATCAACGCCGCCGGAGAGGAACGCCCCCAAGGGCACATCGGCGATCAGCCGCAGGCGCACCGCTTCGCGCAAGCGCGCCACCAACTCCTCAGCGAGATCTGCCGGAGTGCCCGGCACGGTCTTATCGAAACGCAGATCCCAATAGCGGCGCGGCGCCAGTGCCGCGCCATCGCGGGCAAGGGTGAGGACATGCCCCGGCGCCAGCTTGCGCACGGCGCTTAAAATGGTCTTGGGATCCGGCACATAGCCCAGCGCGAAATAGTCCTCGACAGCTTGCGGGTCGAGAACCCGTGGCACGGCGGGATGGGTGAGGATCGCCTTCATCTCGGAGGCAAAGACGAACAGGCCGCCAGTCAGCATGGCGTAGTAAAGCGGCTTCTTGCCCAACCGGTCGCGGGCAAGGAACAGCTTCTGCCGGGGCGCGTCCCAGATCGCGAAGGCGAACATGCCCCGCAAATGAGCGACGCAGTCCTCGCCCCATTGGCGGTAGGCGGCAAGCAGAACCTCGGTGTCGGAGCGGGTGGCAAAGCGCGCGCCCTTGGCTTCCAGTTCATGGCGCAGCTCGCGGAAATTATAGATCTCGCCGTTGAAGGTGACGACCGTGCCGGCGGCTTCATCGTGCATCGGCTGGGCGCCGCCGCCAAGGTCGATGATCGACAGCCGGCGGTGGCCAAGAGCGACGCCGGGGGCGTCATAATGGCCGCTGCCGTCGGGGCCGCGATGGGCGATGCTGTCGGTCATCGCCACAAGGATCGACCGGTCGATGGAGCGTTCGCCGCGACAATCGAAAATGCCAGCGATACCGCACATGGTTATTTCCCGCCCTCGTCCATGGCTTGCGGCGGCGACAACAGCGCGGCGACCGGCGGCAGGGCGGCGGCGAAGGCGGCCAGCTCTTCTTGCGCTCCGATGCCGTGGAAACGCCGCGGAACCGAAATGACGACGGTGCCGGCGGCCAAGGAGCCGCCGAAAGCCTTGGCCAACGCGCCATGGGCCTTGGCCGCAAGATCGTTGGCGAGCAGCCGGTCATTGACCCAATAGACCTGCCAAGCGTCGCGCACCATGGCATTGCCCTGATTGATCTGCATGGCGATCACCGGCGTCGGCACGCCGCCCCAATCGACGGTGCGCGCCCGCGCGGCGACCCGCACCCAGCGCTCGAGCGGCGCGGCGGCGCTGTTGCCATAGCCGATGAGCTCGCCCTCCGGCGTCTGCTTGTTGTAGCGGCCGCGATAGAGCGACAGCGTCGCCCCGCCCTTGCCGAAATGCTCCAGCCTTTCGGCGTCCACGCCGGCATAGCGCGGCGCCCAGTCGTCCGGCGCTGGGACGGCTTGCCAGCCAGCCGGCGGCGGCAGCGCCGCGAACGTCTCGACCTGCGCCATCGGCTGGCGCGCGGCGATGAGGGCGGCGTAAGCGGGCCCGGCCCCGACCAGCGCCAGCGCGGCCAAGCCGATGCCCAGCGCTGCGCTCCCCCTTGCCGGCAGCGCGGGTTGCGGCGGCAAAGTGGCGGTATCGACGGCCGGCGCGCCTGCCGGCTTGTCGGAAAAGCTCATGCCGACGATCAGCAGAAAGATGGTGACGAAGGCGAAGAAGATCCAGCCATAGATGAGATGATCGACCCCGGTCGCATATTCGTTGTCGGTGAGATAGGCGATATAGACGATGCCCAAAGCGCGCAGGCCATTGGCGATGATGGGGATGATGATCGATAAGGCGATGATGACGGCGCGCCGCCACGGGCTTTTGAAGGCGACATTGGCGAAGAGAATGCCAAGCACCAGGGTGGAGATGAGATAGCGCACCCCCGAGCAGGCTTCGGCGACTTCGAAATTGCCGCTCGGCGTCATCAGGAAATAACCGTCGAGATAAACCGGAATGTTTAAAAGCTGCAGGCCCTTGACGATGAAATGCGCGGTCACGTCCTGCAACGGGGGGATGAGCCCTTCGCCAAAGGGGACGAGAAACAGCATGAAGCCTAAGGGAAAGACAAGCACCCGGGCGACCAGCGGGCCAAGCAGGGTGAGAACCAGCGCCTGCAGGGTGAAGACGAGGCCGAATTGCTGGACCACGTTGACATCGCCGATCCGCCCCAGGAACCACACCCCGCCCGCCGCCGCGACCCCAATCAGCCCCGGCGCCCACGGCCGGGGACGGACCGCCGCCAGCACGCCGCGCCGCTGCCAGACCAGCCAGGCGAGGATCGCCGGCACCAGCAGGATGTGGTTGAAGGTGACCGAGTTCCACCACGTGCCGACCATGGAGCTGAGCGCATCGCGCATCAAAATAAGGGCAGTGGCGCCGGCAAGCGCCAAAGCCGCCGCGGCCGCGCGCCAGGCGGCCTTATCCATGTGATCGGCGGCAAGCGCGCTCATGTCGCGGTGTTCCATCATCGGCCCAGTACCTGTCTTTCTTCCCGCGCGCCGGGTGAATGCCGTGGGTCGGCGCCCGCCCCTTCCCCGCCCAGAAGGCGCGTTAACGGCGCCAGACTAGCATGCCAGTCATGACGCGCACAGACCAGGCGGCGGGCGCGCGCGCCCATTTCTTCGGCTGCTGGCGCGTCTTCAAGAAGGGCGCCCACCGCCCGCGCAAAACCCGCCGCCTCGTCGGCGACATAAAGCGCCTCGCCGGGGGGCGCGTCGATGCCTTCAAGGCCAGCGCTGGTGGTCACTACCGGCCGCGCCATGGCCATCGCTTCCAGGACCTTGTTCTGAATGCCGCGAGCGATGCGCATCGGCGCGATGGCAAGGCGGGCAGCCTTCAAATAGTGACGGACATCGGGTACCCGGCCGGTGACGACGACGCCGGCGGCGTGCGCCAGGCTTTTCACCGCCGGCAAGGGCTTGGCGCCGACGATATAAAGCCGCGCTGAAGGGTGGCGGGCCAGGACGAGGGGCCAACTTTCCCGGACGAACCAGGTAACGGCGTCGGCATTGGCCCAATAGTCCATGGCGCCGGTGAAAACGAGGACGGGACCATCGCCCAAATCCGCCGCCGTCACCTGGGCGGGGTCGAAATGGCGGGCATCGACGCCATTGGCGATGGCATGGACGTCGCGCGCTTGCGGCGCCAGCCGACGAAAGAGGGCGGCTTCGGCCTCGGAGACGAAGAGGCTGGCATCGACTTGGGAAGCCACCAACCGCTCGAAGGCAAGGAGCTTCATGGCCTCGCGTCGGTAAAGCCAGCGCATCGGTCCCCGACGGCATTGGGCGTATTGCCGCCATTTTTCCGAATCGACATCGACGAAATCCATGACCAGGCGGCGGTTGTTGCTCCTATACGGCAGGACATAGGGCGCCATGGTCGAGGAAAAGGCCACCAGCCTGTCGATATTTTCCCGCGCCAGCGTTGCCTCCACCCAGTTGCGCATCGCATCATGGCCATAAAAACGCACGGACTGAGCCTCGCCGGTGAAAAAAGCCAGCCCGCTTTTGAGCGCCGCCCAGCGCCGGCCCAAGGGCACGCAATGAACGGCAGCGCACAAGGCCTCAAGGGCTTTGACATGCGCCCAATCCTCGGCGTCGTCGACAAAGCAGCCAAGATGAACCGGGCCAAGGCGGCGCAGGAATTGGAGGAGATGATAAGAGCGGATCTTATCCCCCTTGTTGGGGGGATAGGGAATGCGGTGGGTAAGGAAAAGAATGTCGCCCATGTTTAGCCCAAGGAGCGAACGATCAGCGGCCCCGCCCAGTTTGCGACCCAAAGGGGCAAGCGTTGCCAAAGCTTTATCATGCGCTGATATTTGGGGTTGAGGGGGTTAAGGTCGGGCGCCGCCGCACCCGGCGCCAGCAGATATTGATAATGCAAGGGCCGCGGCTCAAAGCCCCAGTTTTTCTTGAAGGCGTAGGCGCCGGTCCCCACCTTGCTGCGACCGAAATCGAACAGCGTGCAGCCGCGCGCCCGGGCATGCTCCATCAAGGCCCAATACATGAAGTCATTGCCGGCGAGTTGGCGCGCCAGCGCGCCGCCGCCGCCATAATACGGCAGCACCGTCCCACGAAAATAAAGCGACAGCACGCTCGCCACCGGCGCGCCTTGATGGGTGACGGTCAAGACATCGCAGTCGTCCCCATAAAAGCGCTTGAGATTGGCGAAATGACGGGCGGGAAAGCTGGGGGTCCCGAGGTTGCGCAGGCTTTCCGAATAAAGCCGGTAATGGTCGGTGAAAGCCTCGTCCAGGCGGGCTTCAAGGCCAAGGCCGATGGCCTTGCGCACCATCGCCCGCTGCTTGCGGGGGATGGCCTTCATATTGACCTCGGGGTCGGGGTCGATGGCGCGGACGAAGGTGGCATAGCGCGTGGCATTGGTCGTCGCCGCCGCGCTCACGCCATCGATGGCGCGGTATTCCACAAGGCTCGCCCCCAGCGCGTCGCGCAAGCGCACCGCTTCGGCCTCCAGCGCCTGATGGGTTTCCGGATCATGGAACAAGGGCCCGCCATAGACCGCGAAGGCGACGGAGATGAGGCTGCTGCCGAAAATCCGGCTTTTGATGTGGATAAGCGGCAGCACCCCCGCCACCGCGCCATCCCGCTCGGCATAAAGATAATGACAGTCATGGCCGAAGGTGGCGGCGATGGCGCGCCCCCAGGCAGTGAGGTGAAAGGGCGTGCCCGCGGGGTGGTCGGCGACGAAGGCGTCCCAGCGCGCCGCCTCTTCCCAGGCCAGCCTTTTAACGCTCACCGGCAATGGCATCGCGGCTGCCTTCATGGCGTCGCCGGGGCAAGGAACACCCGGTCCATGCGGTCCCAGGCGAAATCGGCAAGAAGGCGCGCCAGCTTGTCCGCGGTCGTCGCAAGGTTGACATAGTGGCGCAGGCGCGACTTCAAGGGCGCTTGCCGCTGCACCGGCTGTTCGGCGTCCACCTCCCAAGGGTGGAGGTAAAAAATCCCGCTGGCCCGATCGCGCTCGTTGAGCCGGCGCAGCAAGGCGCGCGACAGCCCATAGGGAAACAGCCGGAAAAAGCCGCCGCCGCTGCACGGTATGCGCTTGCCGGCGAACTCCACCGTCGACATCGGCACTTCGACGATGCCCTTGCCCATGGGACGGAAGGCGAAGCGCGGCGCTTCCGGCATGCCATAATGGTCGTGGCGGATGGGATAGACGCTGGAGGAATAGGCATAGCCCTCGGCCAGCAGGACGTCATGGGCCCAGGGGCAGCGATGGTCGATGGAAAAGCTGGGCGCGCGATAGCCGCGCACGCCAACCCCGGCGACATCTTCTAAAACGGCGTGGGTGCGGCGCACATCATTGCGAAAGTCCGCCTCGTTAAAGGTGAAGACGCGACGGTGGTCATAGCCATGGCTGGCCAGCTCATGACCTTGCGCGACGATGCGGCGGATGAGCGCCGGTTGACGCTCCGCCACCCAGCCGAGGCAAAAGAAGGTGGCCTTGACGCCGGCGCTGGCCAGCAACGCGAGGATCCTTTCCGTCGCCAGGACGACCCGGCTTTCATGAGCGGACCAGTCGGCGCGGGCGATGCAGCCCTCGAAGGCGCCGACTTGAAAATACTCCTCGACATCGACGGACATGCCATTGAGGATGCGCCCGTCGGCGGTGCGGCGTGGCGGCAGGATGTCAGTCGGCATTTTTCCGGCTATCCGATTCCAACCAGTCGGAAAGAATATTGAGGGTCTGCTTGAGCGCCCGGTCATGGAACTTTACGTAACGCTCGAGAACCTCGACGCGGCGCGCCATGTTCTCCGCGTCCAGGCCATCGCCAAGGAGCCCGTTGGCGCGCGCCGCGGCGGCCCGGTCGGCGCGCACCTTGGGCGGCACATTGGACTTCATGCCGCCGCCCAAGGGGCCGACGCCGCTCAAGGGCATGTCACCGCCAAGCCCGTGCTTGGGACCCGTGGTGGGCGTGTTGTCCATTTTCAAGTCGGTGATGACCTCGGTCACCACCTTGTCGTCGATGCGGTGCACTTCCTCGAGCGCGCCGTAAAGCAGGATGCGGGCGCACAGGGTGTTGAGGCGGCGCGGCACCCCGCCCGAAAAACGGTGAATGCTGGCAAAGGCGCTGTCGGTGAATTCAGGATCGCCGGACCAGCCGACGAGGCGCATCCGATGCTGGATATACTCACCCACTTCCTCCAACGCCATGGGCTCCAGATGATGGGTGGCGATCACCCGCTGGCGCAATTGCTCCAGCTCCTCGGAATGGGCGAGCTTGTCGCGAAATTCCGGCTGGCCAAGGAGAAAAACCTGAAGAAGGGCGCGGTTGCCATCCTGGAAATTGGACAGCATGCGCAACTCCTCCAGCGCGCTGATCGGAAGGTTCTGCACTTCATCGACGATGAGGAGGCTGCGCCGGCCCGCTTCCTGCTGGCGGCGCAGGAACTGCTCCATGCGCTGGAGGATGGTCGATTTATCAAGGCCTTCGGGACGGATGCCGAAGGCGGCCGCGACCATGCGCAAGGTGTTGTCGGCGTCGAGCTGGGTGGTCACCACATTGGCGAAAACGAATTTCGACTTATCCAGAGATTCGAACAAATGGCCAACCAAGGTGGTCTTGCCGGCGCCGATGTCGCCGGTGATGATGATGAAGCCCTCGCCTTGGCTGAGGCCATAGGTAAGATAAGCCATCGCCTTGCGGTGGGTGCGCGATTCAAAATAAAAACGCGGATCCGGCGTGAGCTGGAAGGGGCGACCCGAAAGCTTGTAGAATTCAGCGTACATTACAATATCCTGACGCGGGCCAATATCCTTGCCTGGACCGGCATGCCCCGCGCGGCGCTTTTCAAAAGGTTGCCCGCACGCCGATGGTTACGGCGTTCTCCGTCAGGTCGACAAAGTCGCTGCGCAGCCGCTGCGAGCGGACATAGCGCGCATCGGCATAGACTTGCGAGCTCAAACGCAGCGCATAGCTTATCGTGCCGGCGATGAATTGCGAATCCCCGAAAAGACTGTTGGATGTATTGCGGTAATTGCCGGCGAGATTAAGGGACTGGCGGGCATCGATCTGGTAATCGATGCCAAGGCCGCCGCCCCAGGATTCCTGCGGCACCGCGCGGCCGGAAAACAAGCGGCGCTCCCAAAAGGCGCGGGCGGTGGTCGCGATCTTGCGTGTCTCGCGGCGCAGCGACAAGGTGCCGCGTTTCTGGCGAAAGGCGAAATTGGTGAAATCGAAATCGGGCGCGCCTACGTCCACCGGCACGCCATTGTCATCCACCGGCACCCCGCCCACCACGTCGACGATACGGTCGAGATCGAGCAGGGACTGGCGGCCAAAGACCTGGATATCCTCCGAATAACGCCCGAGAATGCTGTGCTTTTCGTCGAATTTGTAAACAAGGTCGCCATAATAGGTGGTGCCGCCAAAGCGCCGGCCGGCCCGCCCTTCGAGGCTGAGGCGCGGCCCGGGGCGCCAACGCAGGCCAGCGTCCCAGATGGCCCCTTGCTGCTGGCGCAAAAGAGAGGTGTCGGAAATATCCTCATAGCCGCCGCTTCCCACCAGTTGCAGCGTCCGCCCTAAGGCATAGGAAAGATCGGCGATGGCGGTATAGGCTTCATAGCCCAAATTGTTGCTGCGCTGGACATTGCCGTAGGTGCCGTTCAAGGACCAGGCAAGGCGGGTGAAACGGGCGCCGCTCGCCAGCCGCGCATTGGCCCGGTGGCTGATGGCGTCGTTGAAATTGATGATGGCGACCCCGTTATCCTTGTTGTCGATATTGTTATAGCCGAAGGTGTAGCTGAGCGACCCGGTGCCGAAGGAGCCGAATTCGCGGCGTAATACGGGCGAGACGGAGAAATTCTGCACCCCCCGCCGGTTGGGGGTGAAATTGGCTTGGTTGCGCGAAATCGCGCCCGAGACGTTGGCGAACTGCTGGCCGACGAAGGCCGAGGCGCGGATATAGAAGGTGTTGCGGATGACCTCGGAATTGACGACGCCCCTGAGCTGGTGGCGGATATCGTTGCGCGAGCTCTCGTCAAGGGCCTGGAAAGCCTGCAAATCATAGCTGATATTGGCCTGCAGCCGCTGCCGCTCGGCGGTGATGGCGACCCCGGGGCTGCCGAGCAGGACTATGTCGGCCTGCTTGTCGGTGGTGGTGAGGAGAAGATTGTCGGTGAAGGTCGCGCGCGCTTCCAGCCTCGGCTCGATACGCACTTGCGCCAAGGCTTGATCAAGGCTGAAGAGCGATGTCGTCATAGCAAGCAGCGATAGCTTCGATCTAGCCGTGGTCATCACCTTTCCCCCCTCGCCCGACGCCATGCCTTGTGCGCGTGCTCTTCAGCTACGTCCTTCATAGGCGTAATAAGTGCCGAATTTATGCTCGGCGAAATTGAACCGCGTCTTGTTCAACAAGAGGTTGATGCTCTTGCACCCCTCGATGAGCTTAATCCCTTCGCGCACTTGCGCTTCCGAGGTGCGCTCGGATTCGACGACGAAGACCACCTGCCCGACATGCAGCGCCAGCACCGCCGCCGCGCTGCTCGCCAATGCCGGCGGAGAATCGAAGATGATGATGCGGTCGGGATAGCGCGCCGCCAACTCGGCGACGATGCTGCCCATGCGGTCGCTGGCGAGCAGCTCCGTCGTCAAATGGTGCTGGCGGCCCGCCGGCAGCACCGCAAGGTTTTCGATGTTGGTGCGAATGAGGCAGTCGGCAAGGTCGATGGAGGGGTCGGCGATCACGTCGACGAGGCCCTTGTCCCCTTGCAGGCCGAGGGTCGACAGGACTTCCGGCTTGGCGAAGTCGGCATCGACGAGGAGCACGGTGTAATCGCGCTCGCTGGCGATGGAAAGCGCAAGGTTGACCGAGCAGAATGTCTTGCCCTCGGAGGGCTGGGCGCTGGTCACCAGGATGATGTTGCCGTTGGACAAGGCGTCGCGTCCCTTGTCCGCCGCCTTGAGGAGGAGGCCGCGCTTGATGAGGCGGAATTCCTCCGCCGTCACCGTCGGCGGCGCTTCCGGGACAATGAAGCCGCGGGCGCGCAGGCTGACAAGGTCGATCATGCCGCGCCGGCTGCGCTTCGCCTGGGCCTGATCCTCGCGCCGCCCGACGGGCCGCTCGCCAGCCTCGGCGCGGCTTGCCGGCGGCGCGTCGGCGATGCGCTCCACCGCGCGCTCCAGCAGCGAGGTTTTTTCCTGCGCCTGCAATTTCTTGGCCGCTCGCTCTATGAAATCCATGACCACATCCTTATTAGGCCGTCCCGGAGCCAATGGCGTTCCGATAGTCTGCCGCGTCAACCATGCGGATATTAAGGCCTTTCCCCCTAAGCCTTCCCTAATTCACGCCATCATCGCGCCCGTGCGCAGCTCGAACAGAATCACCAGCCCATAGCTGATGAACACGGCAGCGATGCCGACGCAGAACAAAGCGACTTCCAGCCGCCGCCGGCCCCGCTGCTGGTCGGACAGGATGGCCGAGACCGTGCCGAGGACCGGCAGGGCGAACGCCTCGCGCAGGCTGCGCGCCGAGAAATAGGTGGTCCGCAATTGGCTGAGCAGGAAGGCGGTGCCGCCGCCCGCCGCCAGCCCCAGCACCAGGACAAGGGTAAGCAGGCGTTCCCGTTTCGGCGCCACCGGCACCCGCGGCACCTCGGGCGGATCGATGATCCGGAAATTGACCTTCTCCGTCTTGGTGTCGACGTCCTGGATGATGCGCGCTTCCTCGCGGCTGGCCAGAAGCTGCTCGTATTTGCGCTTGACGATATTGTAGTCGCGATCAAGACGCAGCATCTCCGCTTCGATTTCCGGGACGGTCTGCGCCTGCGCCAGCAGATCGTTGACTTGGCGCTCCAGCTTGGCGCGGCGGCCTTGCAGGCTGGCGAGATTGGTCTCCACGTCGACGAGCTTTAAGCGAATCTCCTCGTAAAGGGGGCTCGACGTCGCGCTCAACGGCGTGTCGGAACCGTCCATCAGACGCTTTTCCTCTTGCCTCAGCATGTCAAGCTGGCCCTGCGCGGAAACCACATCGGGGTGCTTGTCGGTAAAGCCGCGCAAGCGCAGGGCATCGATCTGCTGCTGGATGCTGGCGATGCGCATGGCAAGAGGGCTTGCAAAGCTGCCAGCGCTTGCAGCGGCGCCCGCGTCATAGACCGGCTTGGTGCCGGCAAGCTGGCGCTTCAACTCCTCGCGCACCAGCTGCGCTTCCTGAATCTCGTCCCCGGCCTGCGCCAGATCCTGGCGCGCCTGCTGCAAGCGCTGGGCGTAATTCTGGTCGCGTGGCAGAAAGCCCAGATTGTCTTGCTCGAATTTCGCCCGGCGGCGCTCGGCCTCTTCCAGTTGGCGTTCGTATTCGGCGATCCGCTCATCGAGGAAGCGGCGCGCTTCGGTGAGTTCGTTGCGATTTTGAAAAATATTGGATTCGAAAAAAATCGCGATCAGATTCTGCACCACCCGGCGCGCCAGCTCGGCGCGCTCGCGATCGGAAAGCCGCGCGTCGCCGGAAACATAGGATATCCTGAAAAGATCGGCCCCCTGACTGGAGATGGTGATGTCCCGCTCAAGCTCATTGACCAGCCGCTCAAGGCCAACCTCGTCCTCCACCATCAAATGCAGATCGACGCGGCGAATGACCTTCTCCAGGTTGGGCCGGCTGATGAGGGTGCGGCGCATGGCATCCACCTGGCCGAAAATATTGCCGCCCACCGAGCCCTTGAGCAGCATCGGCAGGACCGAGTTGGTGTCGACGTAAATCCGGGCCGAGGCCTCATAGCGGTCGGGAATGCGGCCCACGGCGATCCAGCCGATGGCGCAGACAAGCCAGATCGCCGCCAGGCCATACCATTTCTTGCGCCACATCCCGTAGGTGACGGATCTCACCTGCTCCAGGATCGCGTCCATGCGTCAGCTCCATATCATCGCGGCACCGGCAGCGGCCTATTGCGTTCCGCCGCCACAGGCGCCAGGGCGAGGGGAAAAAACCTGGCCGCGCGCGCGTCGCCACGCCGGCCGTTCCCTCCATATTAACGCGCGCGCATTACCAATCGGTTCATGCCTAAAACGCGGCGCGCACGGGCGATGAGCGGAAGATTCCAGCTTCGTTCCAGCCTCGCCCGTCCGCGTCTTCAGAAAAAGCTCTCGGGGATGATGATGACGTCACCCGGCTCGATGCGCACATTGGCCGAGATATCGCCGTCTTTGAGCAAGCTGTCGATGCGCACCGCGTATTCCGTCTGCCGTCCCGTCGCATTGTCGAAGCGGATCAAGCGGGCGCGGTTTCCCGAGGCGAATTCCGTCATGCCGCCCACTGCGATCATGACGTCGAGCAGCGTCATATTGGCGCGATAGGGAATGGCCTGCGGGTTGGCGGCCTCGCCGACGACGCGCACCTGCTGCGCGAACGGCCCTTGAAAAGCGCTGACGATGACGGTCACGATGGGATTTTGGATATAAACCTTGAGCTTGTCCTCGATATTGCGGGCAAGCCCGGTGGGCGTGGTGCCGGTCGCCGCCAAATCCTCGATAAGCGGCACCGAGATGCGTCCATCGGGGCGCACCGTCACGCTGGTGGACAGCTCCGGGTTGCGCCAGACGAAGATCTGCAGGTTATCGAGCGGGCCGATGATGTAATTAGGCCCGGGGCCCTCGTTGGGCGAGACGAACTGCGCCGACGGCAGGCGTCCGCCGGCGCCGCCGCAACTGGCAAGAACCCCGGCCACGGCCAGGCCGATAACGAACTTAACGAAAGAATACAGTGGGTTGCTCATGGCCATTTCCCCTCATGCTGCAATGCGCTAAGGCATTGTCCCCCAATTTTCACGGCAACGCGCACGCGATCCCTGATTGCACCAAAGACTAGGCCTGGCGCGGTTTTTTGTCCAACGCTATTCAACGAATTGAAGCCCGCGCGGTGGCCGAGACCGTTGAAATCTTTCAATTTAACCTTAATTTCCGAAAATAATCGCCACGCCTTGCGCCTACACAAGCATTTCTAGTGCTGCGGGGTGGCTGAGAAAGCCGGTGGGGCTGGCGCTAAGGCCATAGGCGCCGGCCAGGAACACGGCGATGATATCCCCCACATCGGCCCGCGGCAGCGCCACCTTGTCCCCCAGGCGATCCAGGGGCGTGCATAGGCGGCCGACGATATTGACCTCTTCCGCCATGGGAAGGCCATAGCGGGTCGCCACCGCCAGCGGGTAATTCCGGCGCACGACTTGGCCGAAATTGCCCGAGGCGGCAAGCTGGTGATGAAGGCCGCCGTCGGTGACGAGAAAAACCACGCCGCGCGAGACCTTGCGGTCGATGACCCGGGTCAGATAAACCCCGGCTTCGGCGACCAGATAGCGCCCGAGCTCCAACACTACCTCGGCGTCTTGCAACCAGGCCTTGTGCGCGGCCAAGCGCGCCGCCAGCGCCGCGCCGACGGCGGCGATGTCGAGATGGATGTCGCCGGGGAAATAGGGAACCCCGAAGCCGCCGCCGATATTGAGCCAGCGCAACGGCCGGGGAAAATCGCGCGACAGCCGGCGCGCCAGGTCGAGCGTGCGCGCCTGCGCCTCGATGATCGCCTCGGGGTTCAAATTTTGCGACCCGGCAAAAATATGCAATCCCATAAAATCCAAGGGCAAATCGGCCAGCGCGCGAAGCAGGCGGGGCGCCGTTTCGGCATCGACGCCAAAGGCCGTGGCGCCACCGCCCATGTGCATGCCGGCGCTTTTGAGGGCGAAATCCGGGTTGACGCGCAAGGCTACCTTGGGCCGCCCTTGCAATGTGGAGGCGATGGCCGCCAGGCGCTGCATCTCGCCCTCCGACTCAAGGACGATGACAACCCCGGCCTTGGCGGCCTCGGCCAGCTCCGCCTCGCTTTTCCCCGGGCCGGCAAAGCTTATGGCATGAGGCTTGATGCCCGTGGCAAGGGCCAGCGCCAGCTCGCCGGCGGAAGCGACATCGAGGCCATCGCACAACGACGCCATATGCCCGACCAAGGGCGGAAAAGGGTTGGCCTTGACGGCATAGTGGATCGCCAGCCCCGCCGGCATCGCCGCCCGGAGAAGCGCCAAGCGTTGGTCGAGAAAGGCGCGCTCATAAAGGAAAAGCGGCGTCCCGCCGGCTTCGGCGACCCAGGCGCTGGCGGGCTTGCCGGCAATGCTGAGCGCGTCCCCCATCCGGCCGAAGGCGAGGATCGGGGCATGCACCCTTGGCCCGCGCGCATTCATGCCGCCTCTCCCCGCACGCGCCGGGCGACGCCGGCGCGGTCGATCTTGCCGTTGGCGGTGCGCGCCAGAGCGGCCAGCCAATGCACCCTTGCCGGCACCATATAGCTGGGCAGCACCTTGCGGCAGTGGCCAAGGAGCGCCTCATCGTCCGCCGCCCGGCCAGGCGCCGCCACCGCGGCCAGGGCGATGCTTTGCCCCAGCACCTCGTCGGCCACCCCCAGCGCCACCGCCTCGGCGACCAGGCCGCTTGCCAGCACCGCTTCCTCCACCTCGGTCGGGCTCACCCGATAGCCGGAGGTCTTGATCATCTCGTCGTCGCGGCCGAGAAAATAGAAAAAACCATCCGCGTCGCGCCGCGCCTTGTCGCCCGACCACACCGCGCGCTCGCCCGGCTTGGCAAGACGCGAGGCCGCCGGCGCCGGGCGAAAGCGCGCCGCAGTGCGCGCCTCGTCGCGCCAATAGCCTTGCGCCACCAAGGGCCCCACCTGGACCAGCTCGCCCGGCTCGTCGACGGCGCATTCGCTGCCATCGGGGCGCAGCACCAAGACCTCGGCATGGGGAATGGCCTTGCCGATGGAAGTCGGCCGCGCGTTCACCAGGGCGGGGTCGAGATAGGTGGCGCGAAAGGCTTCGGTCAAACCATACATGAGATAGATTTTCGCCCGCGAAAAAATCGCTTGCAACCGCTCCAGCAAGGGGCGCGGCATGGCGCCCCCGGAATTGGTGATATAGCGCAGATGCGCCGCCGTCGCCGGCGGCCAGGGCTGCGCCGCCAGGTGATGCCATAGGGGGGGGACGCAGCCCAAGCCGGTAATGGCGTGCCGCTCCACTGCGCGCACCACGTCCTGGGCGAGGAAATAATCGTGCAACACCACCTGCGCCCCGGCGAGAAAGCCCGAAGTCAGCTGATTGAGGCCATAGTCGAAGCTGAGCGGCAGCAGGGCGAGGATCCGGTCCTCGGGGCCGTTCTCCAGATAGCGCACGACGCTGTCCGCGCCAAGGCGCAGATTGTCATGGCTGAGCATCACTCCCTTGGGCCGGCCAGTGCTGCCCGAAGTATAAAGAATGGCCGCCAACGGGTTGGTATTTATGATTTTTATGTCTCCCTTACAAGGCTGATCCTGCCATCCGAAAAGGGGCGGCATGTCCTTGCTTTGGTCGAGCCGCGGGCCAGTGAGCAGAACATGGCTGAGATGGGGGCTAAGCTGGCGCAGCGGTCCCAAGGCGCGCAGCCGGTCGCTGCTGGTGACGAGGAGACTGGTGGCGCTGTCATGGAGGATATGGAGGACCTGCGCGGCTTTGAGCCCGGGATTGACCGGAACCGCGGTGAGCCCGGCGGCGGCGGCGGCGAAAAGGGCGATCACCGTCTCCCGCTGCTTAGGAAGAAAAAGGGCGACACGGGCGCCTTTTTCAAGGCCAAGACCGGCCATCCAGCCCGCCGAGCCGGCCACGGCGGCGGCGAGTTCGTGATAAGTCATGGCGCCGCGCCGGTCGAAGAGCGCCGGCGCATCGGGGGTTCTTTGCGCGCTGTCGAAAACCAGCCCGGCCAGATTGTGCGTCACGGCGCCGCCTCCCCGCCCTTGTCCACGGTGCTTGCCACGGCCGACAGGCGGTAAACCGGCCTTTGCCGTCGATGGCGCGAGAGATGAGCATAAGGCGGCACGCTGGCCAACGCCAATTGCACTTCGCCCAGCCGCACGAAGGTGGCATGGCCGATGACGCGGGCGCCCAGGCGCCGATGGGCGCGCACCGAGGCTTCGTTGAACACCGAGATACGGCTCAAGCTCCAGCGCGCCCCCATCGCCTGCATGGCCGCGCTCGCCCCCGCCCAGACGGCGGCAAAGGCGCGGCTCATGCGGTGGCGGGGAGCGACCCAGACGCCGAAGTCCCAAGCCGCGGCGCCCGCCGGCCAAGGCTCGTAGCGCGCCCGCACTTCATCCTCCTCATATCCGCCGGCAACGAACCAGAGGGCGGCGACCGCCTCCTCCTTATGAAAGGCGGCGATGCACCGCCCCCCTTGCGCGAGGCGATAGGCGGCGACTTCCCTTTCAAGCTTGAGAAGCGCTTGGCATTGCGCGGGGCTGGTGAGCGCGTGCACAGCATAGTCCCGCGGCATGGCAAGCGCCGCCAGCGGCTGGACCAGGAAGGCGTAGCGATGCACCGTCCCCAGCCGCAGCCGGCGCAGCGCCCGGTCGAGGGCGTAACAGGCCGTTGCCCGCCAGCCAATCGCCGCGATGCTCCTCGCCAAGGTCCGCCACCAGCGCGTCATGCCATCCCGCTTCCGTCTTTGCGCGTCCCGTCATTGCCGGTATAAGGCAATCGGGTCCGTTAAATCATCAAAATGGTTAAGCCAAACATGACGATTGCCGATAGCTTACGCACGCTCCTTGGCACGGTATTGCAAATCGGCGCCCGCGCCGACCGGCTTGAGGCCGACAGCGGCCTTCTTGGCGCCCTGCCCGAGCTCGACTCCATGGCGGTCGCCAGCCTGCTCACCGCGATCGAGGAGGAATTCGACATCATCATCGACGACGATGAGATCAGCGCCGAAACCTTCGCCTCCTTCGGCGCGCTGTGCGACTTCATCGCGCGAAAAACCAGCCTTGCCGCTTGAAATGACTGCGCCGGCGACCGGCTTACGGCCTTTTTTCCTCCCCGTGGGGGAAAAACGCCTGTTCTGCCTCGCGCGGGGGCCGGCGCGGGGGACGGTTGTTCTTTTCGCGCCGCCCTTCGCCGAGGAAATGAACCGCAGCCGCCGCTTGCTGCACGATTGCGCCAACGCCTTGGCAGCGGCCGGTCTTGGCAGCTTGTTGTTCGATCTTTCCGGGACCGGCGACAGCAGCGGCGATTTCACCGCCGCCACCTGGGAAGGATGGCGCGACGATATTGCCGCCGCCGCCCACCATCTTGCGCAACAAGGCGCCGAATCGCTCATCCTTGTCGCCCTGCGGCTCGGCGCCCTGCTGGCTCTTGAGACGCTGCCACGGCTTAGCCTCCCTGTGCGCCATATCATTCTCGTCGCGCCACAATTGGACGGCGCCGCCGCCTTGCGGCAGTTCCTGCGCATCAAGACGACGCGGGACCGCTTTCTCCGGCATGAGGAGGAAATGGCGTCCCCACCCGCCAGGCTTGAGGACGCGCTGGCCCATGGCGCGATGGTGGAGGTCGCCGGCTATGGCCTTTCCCCCGTCTTGACCGACGCCCTTGGCAAGGCCGTGCCGCCGCCCCGGATCGGCGCTCATGTGACGCTGATCGAATGCGCCGACACGGCGACCACGCCGCCCAGCCGCCAGGACATCAAAACGCGCGAGGCCCTTGACGCCATCGCGCCCTCGCTTGCTTGTCACCGTATCATCGCGCCCCGCGTTTGGGCGCAGAACGAGCCCGCCCCAGCGCCCGCCCTTGCCGCTTGCGTCACCAGCAGCGCTGCCGAGGCCGCCCGGCCATGAGCGAGGAGGCCGTCCAAATCCCCTGGGGCCAAATCCCTCACAGCGAGGCGACGATGCTCGGCATCCTCCATCGCCCGCCACGACCGCGGCGCCTCGGCCTTCTCATCCTCGTCGGCGGGCCGCAATACCGGGTGGGCGCGCATCGCCAATATGTGCATCTTGCCCGCGCCGCGGCGGCGGCCGGCTTTGCCGCCCTGCGCTTCGACTGGCGCGGCGTCGGCGACAGCGACGGCGTCTATGGCGGGCTCCCCGCCTTGGCCGAGGACCTGGTCGCCGCCGAGGCCTTCCTCACCCGCACCCTTGGCCTCGACGGGGTTGTCGCCTGGGGGCTGTGCGAGGGGGCGAGCGCCATTCTCCTCCACGCCCCGCGCATGACCCATCTTGCCGGCGCGGTGCTGGCCAACCCCTGGCTGGGCGATGGCCCGTTGGAAGCGCGGGCCCGTCTTGTCCACTATTATGGCCGCCGCTTCCTCAGCGCCGATTTCTGGCGGCGGCTCATCGCAGGCGCGGTGCGGCTGGGCGAGGCCTGGCGCGAATCGCGGGCGACCTTGAGCGAAGCCGGGCGCCCGGGCGCCGCCTCAGGGGACCTTGCCAGCGCCATGGCGGCGGGTCTTGCCGCCCTCCCCCACCCGGCGCTTTACCTCGCCAGCGAGCATGATCTGGTGCGCCAGGCCTGCGACAGCTATCTGGCGAACCATCCCGCCTGGCGGCCGCCGATGACGGCGGGACGGCTGCGGCGCGTGGCCATCCCAGGGGCCGACCATGTGTTCGCCAGCGAAGCCTGGCGCCAGGCGGTCGCCGGGGCGACGGTGGGTTATCTTGAGGAGGTTGCCCGCGCCATGCCTTCCGGCTGAAGCCCCGTCAGGCGCTGCAATTCCTCAAGGACGATGGCGAACTGGCGCGCCCGGGTGAAATGGCCGGCATCGCCCGGCGGTGCTGGCAAGCGTCCGCCATGGGTCATTTTCTCGGCATGCCAATGCTCAAGCTGGACGCCGATCTCGCCCGCCTCCTTGCTGACGAAGCCGAAGCCCTGGTCGCGGATGATGTCGTCGGCCTCGCCGGTGGTGCTGCCCAGGGCAAGGATCGGCCGCCGGGCGCCGATATATTCGAACAGCTTGCCGGGAACGACGCTGTCCTCGTGGGTGCCGGTGCCGCGCAACAGCAGCAGCACGTCCGCCGCCATTTCCCGCGCCAAAACCTGGTGCCGGGGAATGAGGCCCTCGATGGCGACCACGTCCTCGACCCCCAGCCGGGCGGCCTGGGCGGCGACGATCTCGGTCTCGCCAGTGTGGACGATGACCTGATAGCGCTTGCGCCCATCGCCCATCGCCGCCAACGCCGCAAACAGCGGCGTCGGGTCGCGGTGCCCGGCATAGACGGCGCCGGCGTAAAGGATGGTGAGGCGCTCGCGGTCGAGCGGCGCGGGCGGGGGAAGGGCGTCGAAATCCTCCTGATCATAGCCGTTTTGCGCGCACAGCGTCGGCCGCTTGAGGTAAGCGGCCATCCGTTTCGCGGTCTGGGCGGTGACGCAGACCACCATCGCCGCGCTGGCAGTGACCCGTTTTTCCAGCCACCGCTCCACCACGCGGCGCAGCCAGGGGTGGCTGTAATTGGGCTCCAGCACCCAGGCGTCGCGATATTCCGCGACCCATGGAATATTGGTGCGGCGATGGAGGTAACTGGCGACGAAAAAGGGAGAAAAAGTCGGGGCGCTGACATAGATGACGTCGGGCCGCCACTGGCGCAGCAGGGCATCGCCGGCGCGCCGCGCCGGCCTGATCCACGGCCATTGCCGGTCGGGGAAATAGGCGAGCGAATAATAAAGACTGGCGGCCTTGGCGCGAAAGCGTGCCATGACGCCCGCCGGGCGGGCCAGGGCGGGGGGCCTTTCTCCCCGCGCCTTCCCCATGTCATACGCTTTCCTGCTCCGCCCGCGGCCAAGCCAGTCCTTGAGGCGGCGAATCCAGGCATCGACATCGGGCAGGCGGACATAATGCACCCGGCCTGCCGGCAGGCCGGCGCTGATCACTGATTCATATTTGGTGCGGTCGGGGCAGAGCACCCGCACGTCATGGCCCTGCCCCAGAAGATAGCGGGCAAAGCTTGGCGCGCGCGTCGTCGCGGCCGGACAGTGGGGCGGAAAATAGCCTGTTATCAACAAGATACGCACGAACCAACCCCATCCCTTGAGCGCCCATGGCCAGGCAAGCTTATCAAGCTTATAAAGTCTCTTGCGCAGCCTCGCCAGAAGAGCATCGTGTCATCGCCACACTAGAGCACGTTCATCTCAAACAGAATCGGTGAACGGGCTCTAGAAGTCTTGATTGATCGCGTTTTAAAACCTCCCAAATCGCTCACACTTTTTTTTGAAAACGCTCTAGCCTAAAAGACTGCGAAACAAAGCGATTTGCCCTTGGGTGGTCTCCTCCCAACCGAACCCTTCCGCGTAAAGCCGGGTTTCTTGGCGGCTCGGCGGATTGGCGCGCAGATCCCTGACCGCCTCGACAATGCCGGCCGGCGTGCGCTCGGCCATCAGCCGCCCGGCTTCCGGCCTGGCGACGCATTCCGGCGCGCCCCACACATTCGAGGCCACCACCGGGGTGCCGCAGGCCATCGCTTCGAGGAGCACATTGGCCCAACCTTCCCGGCTGGAGGCAAGGACCATGATATCGGCAGCGGAATAAAGCGTCGGCAATTCGCCATGGGGGACCGCGCCGAGGAAGCGCACGCGCTCATCGATCCCGAGCGCGCGGGCGAGCGCCTTCAAGGCCCCTTCCTCGGGCCCCGCCCCGGCGATCAGCAGATCCATATCCGGCAAGTCCGGCAGGGCGGAGATGACGAGGTCGTGACCCTTGCGGTCGATGAGCGCGCCGACGCTGAGAAGGGTCGGGCGCGCAAGGCCATGGCGCGCCCGGGCGGCCCCGCGCTCGCGCGGGCTGAAGAGGGTGAGGTCGACGCCGTTGCGCAACACGGTGATGCGATCCTCCGGCAAGCCGATGCGCACCATTTCGTCTTTCAGCGCCTGGCTGACCGCGATCATCGCCGAGGCCGCCCGGCCCGCGGCGAGGATTTTCGCCCGCGCCTTGGGGTATCGGGGAATGAAGTTGATATCGGTGCCCCGCGCGGTCACCGTCACCGGCTTGCCCAAGGCATGCGCCAGCCATACCGCGGCGACGCCATCGGGATAGAAATAATGCGCGTCGATAAGGTCGAAATCATAGCCCCCGGCGATGAGCCGCCGCGCTTCGCTGAGAGCGGCGCGATAGAGCATATGGGGGGTCAAGCCCCATCCCAGCTTGGGGATCACGAGATAGCGCGGATGGCTGAGCGCAAGGCCGTGCCTGGTCTCGGCGCGGGGCGCGCGGGCGAAAGCGGCGCGGGCGCCGAACAGCGGGCTTTTCAGCGGGAACCAAGGCACCGGCGCCAGTACCCGCGCGCGCACCGCCCCGGAGGCCACCAGATGGCGCAGCCGGTTCTCGACGAAAACACCGAAATTCGGCATCGCGGCGTTGGGATAAAGGGTGGAAAAGGTAAGGATGTTCAAGAGTTGCGCCTTGAATGCCGGCTGCTCCGCCGCCCCCGAAATAGCCCTTAACCTATTGAGCAATCCTTGAAACCGCAAGAATGATTGGGCTTTAAGGCGAACTTCGCTACTATGCCGCGCGCGTGCCTCAGGGCGGGACGGCAAGCTTAAGGGGGAAAACCGGTGCTGCGCTGGATCTGGGTGATCGTTTCACTTGCCCTTGCGGGGCTTACCGCGGCGCTGCTCGCCCCTTTGGCGATGGCCTTGGCGGCGCAAGCCCTGGCGGCGGGTCCCGAACGCGGCGCCTGGTTCGCCGAACTGGTGAGCGGCACCGGGCTCCTCGCCATGGAGACCGCCTTGTTCTTCATCGCCGCGGTCGTGTTCGGCCCCCTCCCCCTCGCCGTTGCCGACAGCCTGCGCTTAAGAAACATCAGCCGCCAGTTCGAAGCGTTGCAGGCGCGCCATAAAGAGCTTGCCCATTCCCCCGACCTGCTTTTAAAAGCGGTGGCCGACAACGCCGCCTACCGCGCGGCGGCGCAGGCCTATGCCGCGACCTTCCAAGCCCTTCCTGCCGGGGAGGACGCCAAGGAAAACGGCGCGACCTTCACCCCTTGTCCGGCCGAACGTTTTTTCGCCGCGCCAAAGCTTCAGCAGAAATCCTTGATGCCCGGCCTTTATTGGGCGCTGGCGCTGGGCGTCCTGTTGACGGGGCTGGCACTGTTTCTCAAGAACTGGCTGTTCCCCGTTCCCTCGCCATTGCTTGGCGCGCTGCAAAAGGGAACGCTTGCCTTCAGTCTCTGCGCCGCCAGCGCCGTCTTCGGCGTCTTCATCGTCGAGGCTTTGGCGAGCGCGCGGCAAGGTCAGGCCTTGCGTTTTGCCGCCCGGCTTGACGCGGTGTATCAGAAAACGCCGATGCCGCTGATGCTGGGCCTGCTCTGCGACATCGCCGCTTCCGTGCGGGCGCTCGACGTTGCGGCCAGCCCGCCGCTGGCGATGGCAAGGGCGGTGGAGGCGGCGGCCGAGGATTTGCGCCAAGCGGTCAAGGACAACGTCAAGACCGGGCAAGGCCTTGCCAAGAGCCATGGCGACTTCGTGAAAAACGGCCTCGAGCCGATGGTCAAACGCCTGGATGCGCTCGGCCATCAATTGGAGGATGTTCTTTCTCAACTGCTCCCCAGCCTTACCGGGGTGCAAACGCAGCAGGAAGCGGTGCTCAAGGCGCTGCAGGATGACGATACCGCCGCCAAGGCGATGGCCCGCGCCGTCGAGGACATGGCCGCCGCCGCGCGCGCCAGCCGCGAGACCGTGGAGCGCTTCATCACCCTGGCCGAGCGCATGCGCGAGACCAGCCGCGCCTTGCAAGCAAGTCTTGCGGATGACGGCGCGCTTGCCGCGCCGGTGACCGCGCGGCGCCTTTCCAGCGCTTTGCAGGACCTTAAAAAGACCATGGAAAACACAGAATTGCCGGAAATTTAACGCGCCAGCGCCTGGCGATAGAGTGCGTCATGCCGGGCCACCATGCGGGAAAGGTCATAGGTCCTTTCAACCTTGCCGCGGTTTTCGGCGCCCAAGCGGCGGCGCAAATCGCCATCGGCAGCAAGCCTTTGCAAGGCCTCGGCAAGGCCGGCTTCGTCGTCGGGCGCGACGATATAGGGGGCCTGGCTTTCCGGCAGGATGTCGGCGACATCGCCGACCTTGGTGCTGGCAACGGCGCAGCCGGCGGCCATCGCCTCCACCAGGCTGATGGGAAACTGCTCGGTGTCCGAGGACAGCGCGAAGATGTCGAAAAGACCGACGAAGTCGGCTGGGCGCGCCAAATAGCCGGAAAGCAGCACGCGGTGCTCGATGCCCAACGCTTTTGCCTGGGCGCGAATGGCGTCCCGTTCATCCCCTTCCCCGGCGATAACCAGTTTCGCGGCGGCGGTCGTTGCAAAGGCGGCGGCGAAGGCACGCACCAGGCGGGGCAGGTTCTTCTCCCGGCGCAGGCTGGCCAAGGTCCCGACGACGATATCGCCTTCCTGCTTCACCAAGCCCGGTATGGCGTCCGGGCGGGGCGGCAGAAAGGCGTCGATTTCAACCCCGTTGGGGATATAATGAACAAGGGAAGGCGGCAAGCGCCAGATATCCAGCGCCGCCAGCTCGAGGGTGCGCGAGGGCACCACCACCGCGTCCGCCCGGGGCAGGACGAGGCGGCGGAACCAGATGCGGCGGCGGTGCTGCCGGCGCGCCTCGTCGATGCCGAAGCCGTCCTCGTGATGGATATGCGGCAGGCGGGCGAGAAAGGCGTTGGCCGCCGCGAAGTCCATGGTTCCCCAATTATAGGTGAGCAGCAAGTCGGGCGCTTGCGCCTTGAGCCAGCGGGCCAGCCCAAGGAGGCGGCGCGGCAGCGGCCCCGCCAGCGACGGAGCGGGGAGGATTTCATAATCGACGTCTTTGCTGAGGCGGCCAGTGGCGGCACTGACCCCGTTCAAGGCAAGGATGCGGTGCTGGTAGCGGCCGGCCAGCCGGTTCATCAACTGCGCCGCCCGCACTTCCTGCCCGCCGATGCCAAAGCCGTGAAAGACATGGAGCAAAAGGGGGCGTGCCTGGACCATGGCCGCCTCGCCCGCCACGACGCCCAAGGTCAATTGCCGCCGGTCGTTTCCAAGCGCTTGAGCAGGCTCAAGGCCTCGGGCCGCGTGGAAAAACTCGTGCTGTCCTGAAGCAGCGCGCGAAGCTCGCGGATGGCGGCCTCTTTGCGCCCGTTGCGCGCCAGCGCGTAGGCAAGGTGATAGCGCGCCTCGGTGCTTTGCGGCATTGCCTGCGCGGCCTGCTGGAGGAGCACCAGGCCGCGCTTCAAATCGGCTTCTTCCTTGACCAAGATCCAGCCCAGCGTGTCGAGGACCTGCCCCGATTCGGGGCTGAGCTCATAGGCCTCCTCCGCGGTCTTGAACATGCGTTTGTCGCCGGTCTGCTGATAGAGCCAGGCAAGATTGTTGAGCAGAATCGGATTGGCGCCGCCTTTCGCCAATTGCGCTTCATAGACGGCGCTTGCCTGGGGGTAATCCGCGGCCTGCAGATAAACCGTCGCCAGCGCAAGCGCGGCGTCGCTGTCCTCGGGGTTTGACGCCAGCCAGGCCTTGAGCACGGCCTCGGCCTTGTCATAGGCTTGGCCGCTCCCATAGGCGGACTGCAGCTTAAAGGCGATGAGCCGGGTCAAGCCTTCGTTCTTGCGCGCCGCCTCATAAGCCGCCGCCGCCTTGGCGAAATCGCCCATGCCGAAATAAATATCGCCGATCGTCAAGTCGCCCAGCGCCTTGCCTGGAAATTTGCCCTTGAGCTGGTTGGCATAGCCGAGCGCCGCCTCGAAATTGCCAACCGTCGCCTCAAGGCGCACCAAATCGGTGAGGATATCGGCCTCGCTTCCCTTCAAGGTCAAGGCGCGGCGCAACGTCGTACGCGCGCCGTCGTTATCCTTGGCGGCGAGCTGCGCGTTGGCGAGCAGCCGGTAAACCCCGATATTGTCCGGCGTCATCGATAAAAGCGCGCGCAAGGTGGTTATGGCGTCGCCAGGTTTGCCGGCGCTGAGCTGGACCCGGCCAAGCAGCTCCTTGGCCTGAGGGTTCTTGGGAAAATCCCTTTCGATGTCGAGCGCTTCGTTAAGGGCCCGCGCCGTCTGGCTCTGCGCCATCAGGGCGTTGACCAAGGCAACGCGCGGCGGCATTTGCGTCGGGTCGACCTTGCTGGCGCGGTTCAGCCAGTCGATCATGTCGGCGGGCTTGCCTTCATTGCGCGCGAGGTCGGCCAGGGCAACCATGGCGGGGACATTGCTGCGGTCGCTTTCGAGGATGCGCAGATACTGACGCCGTGCTTCGTCGTATTTTTTCTGCGCCGCGAACAGCTGGGCGAGGTTGCGCCGCGCTTCCTTGTAATCGCGGTCCTTTTCGATCGAGGTTTCGAACCAGCGCTGGGCGGCGGCAAGATCGCCCTTGCCGAGATAGGCGGCGCCCAGCATGTTGTAGGGCAAGGCAAGGTCGGGGTGGGCCTTGATCATGCGTTGCGCGGTCTGCATGGCCGCGTCATAACGCTGCGCCCGCAAGTCGATGAGCGCAAGCATCACAAGGGCATTGAGCGAGTCCGGCTCGACCTTGAGGACATCCTGCAAGTCGCGGGCGGCGGCCTGCGGGTCGCCGAGGGCAAGCCGGCTCGCCGCCAGTTGCGCGCGCAAGGCGGTCTGGTCCGGCGCCTGCGCCACCGCGTTCTCCATGTAGGTGAGCGATTCGTCGAACTTCCCGGCGCGGCCATAGGCCATGCCGAGGAGCGCCAGGAGCGCGGTGTCGCGCTGCCCGGCGTCGACCAGCGGCTGGAGCTGCGCGATCGCCCCTTCCGCATTTCCCTGGCGCAGCAAAGTCGCGCCATAAACCCGCCGGGCGATAAGATTGTTGGGCATCGCCTTGACGACGCGGCCCAAGTGCAGCGCCGCTTGCTCGAACTGGCCCAATTGATAGGCGATCAACCCCTGGAACTGGACCGCCGGCAAATAATTGTCGAGCGCCCCTTGGGTCCGGCTCATCAGTTCATTGGCGCCGGAAAAATCGTTCTTGCGGGCGCGCATGACCGCCGACAGATAGTGCGCCATGGGATGCTCGGGGGCGCGCTTGTAGATGAAATCTATATCCCGTTGCGCTTCCTCGTCACGTTTCAAGTCCAACAACGTCGCGGCCCGTTCCAGCCGCGCCAAAGCATTGGCGCCATCGGCTTCGACAGCGCGCTCAAAATAGGGCAACGCCGCCTCAAGGCCTTGCGAAAGGCGCACTAGCTCACCCTTGAACAAAAGCGCCGGCAGATGACTGGGGTTAAGGGCAAGCGCGGCGTTCACCGATTCGCTCGCCGCCTCGATCTCGCCGGCGCGCAAATGCATGCGCCCCAGGTCGACCTTGATGTCGGGGTTGTTGGGGCTGGCTTCCTCGGCCCGGGCAAGGGCGGTGCGGGCGCCCTTGGCATCAGCGTTGTTGTAAAGGGCGACGGCGCGCAAGCGATAGGCCTCGCCCGCTTGCTCGGGCGGGACCTTGTCCATCGCCAGCTCCTCGAGCGCGCGATCGTTCTGGCCTTGCAGGATGAGGGCGTTGGCCATGACGACCCTGGTTGCGTCCCGCGCCGCGCCGGCGTCGCGCGCGGCTTCGATTTCCGCCTGCGCGGCGATGCCTTGGCCAGCCCTTAAATAGAGGTCGGCCAGAAGCAGCCGCGCTTCGCGATTCTTGGGGTCCGCTTTCAGCGCGTTCAGCAATTCGATGCGCGCCGCGCGCGCATCGCCGCGGTCAAGATGGCGCTTGGCCTGCTCGACATAGCTTTTCGATTGCTGAACGTCGACCGCGGCGGCCGGCACCGCCGCGATGGACAGCGCCAGGGCGATTGCCGCGGCGCTCAGGCCGCGGCGCCAGAGGGTTGAAGGGGCGGTGGGCATGGCAGGTCCTCGTAAATTCCATGGGGCGATAGGCGCGTTTAGGGCCGGCGTCAGGTCCTTATACCATGATGCTTGATAAGGTCATAAAATGTCGGCCGGCTGACGCCGAGCAGCTTGGCGGCCTGTGAGATATTGCCTTGCGAAAGGTCGAGGGCGCGGCGCACGGCGCGGCGATCCGCTTCCTCCCGCACCTGTTTCAAATTGAGCGCTTGCGCCGCCGCCTCGCGCGGCGCAAGGTCGAGATCGGCGGCGGAGATGCGCCCCCCCTCGCACATGATGACCGCCCGCTTCATCCGGTTTTCCAACTCCCGCACATTGCCCGGCCAGGGATGGGCGGCGATCGCCGCCAAGCCATCCTGGGTGAAGCCGCGCAAGGTGCGGCCGTGCTCTTTGACGAAGCGATTGAGAAACGCGTGCGCCAGGAGGACCGGATCTCCTTCCCGCGCCGCCAGGGCGGGAATCTCGACGACGATTTCCGCCAGGCGATAATAAAGGTCCTCGCGGAACCGGCCCTCGGCGATCAGCTGCTGCAGCTCTTGATGGGTGGCGCAGACGATGCGGATATCGACGGGGATTTCCCTGCGCCCGCCAATGCGCTCGATCACCCGCTCTTGCAGGAAACGCAGCAGCTTGACCTGCAGGGGCAATGGCAGGTCGCCCACCTCGTCGAGAAAAAGCGTGCCGCCCTGGGCGAGCTCGATCTTGCCGACGGTCTGCTTCACGGCGCCGGTGAAGGCCCCTTTTTCATAGCCGAACAGCTCGCTTTCCAAAAGATTTTCCGGGATCGCCGCACAATTGATGGCGATGAAAGGACCTTCACAGCGCAGGCTTCCCCTATGGAGGCCGCGCGCCAGCAGTTCCTTGCCCGTGCCGCTGGCGCCCAAAAGCATCACCGAGACGTCGGTGGGGGCCACCCGCTCGATGACCTGGCAGACGCGCAGCATGCTTTCCGCGCCGGTGATGAGGCCTTCAAGGGGCATGCGCTGACGCTGGAGGACGAGCGCGCGGTTCTCGTCCTCCAGCGCCCGCAAGCGGAAGGCGCGGTCGACGATCAGCCCCAGTTCGTCGAAATCCACCGGCTTTTTATAAAAGTCGTAAGCGCCGAGGGCGATCGCCTTGAGGGCGCTCGCGCGCTCGCCATGGCCGGAAGCGACGATGACCTTGGTGTGCGGCGCCAGGCGCAGGATTTCGGAAAGCGCCTTGAAGCCTTCGCTGGTGCCGTCCGGGTCGGGCGGCAAGCCGAGGTCAAGGGTCACCACCTTGGGCTCCTCGGCCCGCAGATGGGCAATGGCTTCGTCATAATTCTTGGCGGTCAGAACCGCATAATCCTCATAACTCCACTTGAGTTGGCGCTGGAGGCCTTCATCATCCTCGACCACCAGGAGCTTGGGTTTCTCTTCCGCCATATTCATCCCCGATCAGCCTCATCGTCCTCGGCGGCGCGCAAGGTGACGACCATCGAGGTTCCCTGCCCCACGGCGCTGCGCACGGCGAGCTGGCCGCCCATGGCGCGGATAAGCTCGCGGCATTCAAAGGCACCAATACCGAAACCTTCGCTTTTGGTCGAGCGGAATGGCTTGAACAAGTCGTTGCTGATGAACTCCTGGCTCATGCCGCAGCCATTGTCGCACACTGCGACCTCGACCAGGCGTCCGTTCGGCGTCGCCCTGATTTCGATCGCCTGGCCCTCTTTTGACGCCTCGATGGCGTTCTGCACCAGATGGGAAAAGACCTGCTCCAGCCCTTCCCGGTTGCCCCTGACGCGTAGCGTCGCGTCGTCCGCCACCAGGCGAAGCTCCGGCCAGTACGGCTGCTTGGCTCTGAAAACCGCGCCAAGGACGGCGGACAAATCGATGGCCTCGCCATGGCGTACCGGCTCCACCTGGCGGTGCAACGTCGCCAGCATCTTGTTCATGCGCTCCACTGAGGCGCGCAGCGTCGCCAGCATGTCGGCGCGGAACGCGGGATTGTCCAGATGCCGCTCCGCATTGCGGGCAAGCAGGGACAATTGGCTGACCAAATTCTTCAAGTCGTGCATGATGAAGGCGAAGCGCCGGTTGAAGGCGTCGAACTCGGCGGCTTGCGCCAGGGCGTCCTGGGATTGCCGTTCCGCCAAATAGCTTGCCACCTGGCGACCCACGGTCTTCAGAAGGTCGTGGTCTTCCCAGTTGAGCGCCCGCGCCGCCCGCGGCTGCTCCATCACCATGAAGCCGATGAGGATGTCGTGGTGGATGAGCGGCACCGCCACCCAGCAGCGCTCGTCGCCTTGGGCCCAGACGGGCAAGGCAAGATCGCCATAAACCATGCTGCCTTGGCGGATTTCGTTGAAGTTGACGATCCACTGCCGGCTGTCGAGAAAGGCGATGAAGGGGCTTTCCGGCGGTTCTTCTCCTTGCGGGGCCTTGGGAAAATTCCACCGCTCGACGGGCAGGTAAGTGCCTTGCTCGTCGGGCAGCCATAAAATACCCCCCGGGCTGTCCAGCAAATCGCCGACCGCCTTGATGACGCGCCGCTCCAAGGCTTCGCCGCTGTCGCTCGTGGACAGGGTGCGAATGAAGCGCAGCCACTCGGCGCGATAATCGTATTTATGGGTAAAAAGATTTTTCGCCAGCACCACCCGCAGCCAGGCGCGCGCCCGGCCCGACATGGCGAAAAACACCAGGGCGACGAGGGCCAGAAAGACAAAGGTGATCTGCAACAGCTCGCCCCATTGGCCGCCGAACTCCTTGAGGTAAAGGCCGGCCGCCGACATCGCCAGCAGGTAAATGCCGGTGGCGACCAGCGAGACGGTATGGAACACTGCCCGTTGGGAAACCTGGATGTCGCTTTTCCAGCCTGGGTTGCGCGCCGCCGACAGGGCGATGAGCGGCATCCCGAGGGCGAAAAGCGCGCCGCGGGCGTCGAGCAAGGCCGGGTTGATGGCGCGGAAAAGCGTGCCTTCGGCGTACATGAAGATATCAAAGACGAACAGCGCCCCAAGACCAATGCACAAGGGGCGGATCTGCCAGCGTGAATCCGAAGCCGTGCTGCGGTAGAGGTTTTCCACCAGGGCAAGACCGCCGATCGAGCTGATGAGCCGTCCCGCCATGAAGGCTTCGATGACCTTGGCGATGGCGGCGCTTTCGCTGGGCAAAAGGCCGAATATGGCGACGATGTCGAGGAGCAGCAGGAAGGCGAAGACGAACCAGATGACCAGCGACAGGACGAAGCTGTAGCTCACCCGCTCCGCCAGGCGCCAGTGGGGCCACATGAGGATGACGAGAAAGGCGATCCAGGCGCCCGAGCGCAAGGTCTCGGCGGGCGAGACCAACGCGCTCCATGGCGGCGCGTAGGCGCTCATAATGGAAACGACCGCCCACACAAGGGTCGCCACGGAGGCGGCGAGCAGGCCATAGGCCGGCCATTCCCGGCGCAGGCTCAAAAGCAACAGCACGGTCAAGCCAAGGAAGGCGACCGCCGCCAAAGCATGGGAAACCAAACCGACGTCGCTCAGGGCCCTTGCTCCCTATGGCTGTCCGCTGACTGTCCGCTTTGTCGCGCGGGGCGGCCTATCTTACGCCATTTTGCCACAAGATGACCCGCACGGTTTGAATGAGGATAAGCAAGTCGAAGAACACGGAAAAGTTTTTCACGTAATAAAGGTCGTACTCCAGCTTGTGCCTGGCGTCCTCGACCGAGGCGCCATAGGGGTAGTTGATCTGCGCCCAGCCGGTGATGCCGGGCTTGACCGCATGGCGCTCGGCGTAGAAAGGCAGCTCGCGCTCCAGTTGCGCGACGAAAAAAGGGCGTTCCGGCCGTGGGCCGATGAAGCTCATATCGCCTTTAAGGACATTGAGGATTTGCGGAATTTCATCGATCCGGATGGCGCGGATCAGGCGTCCGACGGCGGTCATGCGGGGATCTTTCGTGGCCGCCCATTGCGGCCCCGAGATCTGCTCGGCATCGACGCGCATGCTGCGGAACTTGATCGCCTTGAATGGCCGCCCATAGCGGCCAACCCGCTCCTGCATGTAGAAAACCGGGCCTCTGCTCGTCACTTTGATCGCCATCGCGGTGATCAGCAAGATGGGCAGGGTGAAAACGAAAAGCGTCAGGCTGGCAGCGACGTCAAGGAGCCGCTTGGTGGCTTCATTGGCCCGCTGGGCGAATTTGAAGCCGTCGGAGAAAATGATCCAGCTCGGCTGCAGGCCGTCCAGCGCCACCCGGCCGGTTTCCCGCTCAAGGAAGCTGCTCACATCGGCGATCCGGGTGCCCCGCAGCTTGCATTCGATCAGTTGCGCGACCGGCAAGGTGCCACGCCGCTCCTCGCTGGCAAGGACGATTTCATCGATGTTGTCCTGCGCCACCAAGGCCGACAGGCGCTTGATCTCGCTGCGGTCGCGGGCATCGCTGACCGCCTGCTCATTGGGGTGCATGCGGATATAGTGAATGACGCGAAAACCCGCCGAGGCGCTTTCCTTCTCCAACTGCCCGATGCGGGCGGCCCGGGGGCCGGCGCCCAAGACGATGACCCGCCATTTGAAAAGGCTAAGGTCGGCAACCCGGGTAAAGACGAGCCGCGCCGCCATGATGCCCAACGCAGCGAGGGCATAAGCGAGAATGGCCATGCTGCGCCACAGCTTGAGGTCGGGGAAAAGGTAAAAAACGACGGCGAGCACGGTGACCGAGCCGATGAACGCCGCAAGCAGGCGAATGAAGGTCATCCGCAAATCGCGGCAGCAGTCGGACTGGTACATGCCGACGGCCAGCATCGCGACAAAGACCACGCTGGCGAAGGCAAGGATATCCGGCAGCCGCTCGGAAAAGGGGCCAATCTCGTCACTGACTGCGGCGATCCGCAGACGCGCGGCGATTTCCGCCGCGGCCGCCAGCACGGCGAACTCGACCGCGCCGAGGACGACCAGCGACTTCGGAACATAATGATTGAAAATCCGCAGCATCCGCGTCCTAGACCCTCAATCCCCCACGATAAGGGCAGGCGGAACAGAGCGCCAACCCTTTTACCTCACCACCCTGCGCCTCGCGCTGGCGGGATGTCTTTGACAACGCACGAACAACCGTCGCCGGACCATAGAATCGTCTCCATGGATCGCAAATTAAATTCTAAATTAAGCTTCCGATCCCTCCGTTGCCTGTGTCCGTCCGCCACGGCGCCGGTCGCCGACCACCAGCGCCTTCAAGGGCCGGCGCAGCGAGCGGCTGGCCGTCCCTCTGCTGCGCGGCACCCCAAGCCTTGCCAGGAACACCACGCAAGAGGGCGAATCGGGAAACAGCGCGGCAAAGCGCGCGGCGAGCCTGCCGGCCCATCGGCGCGCTGCCGGGTCTTTCGTGAATGCGCCGCCATCGCGGCCATGGTGGGCAAAGCATATGGCCGCGATATTGGGCTGGAAAGCCAGTCCCAGGCGCGTCGCTTCCAGCCACACCGTCATCAAGCGCTGGCCGATGACGAGGCGATCGACGGCGCGCAGCGCCTCGGGCGGCGCGATGGCCTGGCGAATGACGGCAAAGCCGGCGCACCCCCAGGCCGGCCGCCAGTCCATGTCGATGAACGCCAGCCAGCGTCCCTTGAGCCATTGCGTCAGCAGCATCATCCGTCCATGGCTGTGAAGCGCCCAGCGCATCAACGGCCGCAACAGCCAATTGATCCCGCTCGCCGCGCCAGGCAGCCCGGTGCGCGAATAAGGCCCCGTCCAGTCAAGCGCCTGGCGATGCACATGATGGCATTCCGGAATGCGCAGACGGATGGCGCTGGCGCGCGCCGTCAGGCCGGCGATCGCCATGCGCTCGCTGAACCCCTCGCGCCAGTCTATGCTGAGCCCCTCCCCCGCCGCGCGCTCAAGCGCGGCCTTTTGCGCCTGCGTCAGGCGCTGGCGGCGGTAGGGCCGGCGGTCCACCGAACGCACCTTGATAAAGTCGAGAAGCGGCGATTTGACCACCGTCGCTGGAGTGAAGGTCACTTCGATCCGCGCCGTTGCCGGGGTTTCCTCGGCCAGCGCCCAGCGCGTCTCGCGACCGTGGGCGCGGGCGGCCAAGGTGATGCTCTGCAACAGCATCCCCAAGGCCAGCCAGTTGGGCTCGCTGGCGCGATATTGATAGACATTGCCCGCTTCGAGATCGGCATGGATGCAAAGCTGCATCTCATTGATGATCTCGAACCGCCACGGCTGGCTATTATCGCCGCTCGGGGTCCAGCGCGCCGCCTCGAGGATGTGGTCCATCGCCGTCGCCTCGCGGGGCAAGGGCGCCTCGGGCGGGCGGGCCGCGCGCGACAGGCGTGTCGCCAGCCGGGCGGCGAGAAAGCGCTTGACCCTTTGCCCCGGCCCGCCGTTGCCAAAGGGGAGGCGACGGCTGACGAAGCGGCCGCGGTAGGCGTCGAACTGACGGTAGTGGGGCGCCGGGCGCACCTTGCCGCGGCCCAGCAGCAGCTTGATCCCTTCCGCCGCGGCGACGGCGGCGCACAGCTGGCAGGCGATGGCGGTGGAAGGCCCGCTCTGGGCGGCGAGATCCACCCGGCTGGGGTCGGCAAGATAGCGCCGATGCAGCATCGCCGGAGTAAGGCCAAGAAGAAAATCCGTCGGCCAATTTCGCGGCGCCGCGTCGTTCAGCCGGAAATAGTCCTCAAAGGACATGCCGTCGGGGGTGAAGACGAGATAGCCCGTCCCCATGCCGATGGGCGCCGCCGTCACCGCCGGGATGCCAAGGCCACGGCAGCGGGCGAAGACCGCGCGTCTGATAGCGAAGGCGAAATAGTCGAGGCTGTCGACATAAAGATCGACGCCGTCGAGAAAGGCGTCGAGATTGCCCTCGGTGACGCCCTCCGGGAACAGCCGCAGGTCAAGCTCGGGGTTGACGCCGCGGGCCATGCGCGCCGCCGCCTCGACCTTGGGCGCGCCCAGCGTGTCCATGAAGGCGGCGGCCTGGCGGTTGAAATTAGCAAGCTCGAAACGATCCATGTCGGCGATGGAGAAGGCGCCGACGCCCAGCCGGGCCAGGGTTTGCAGATGAATGCCGCCAACCCCGCCCATGCCGGCGATGGCGATGCGTTTGGCGCGCAGCAATTGCTGCTCCCACTCCGTCAGCCAGCCGATATTGCGGCGAAAGGCCTCGTCATAGTCAAAAATCGGCCGCGCCCACTGCGGCAGGGCGGCGGGCGCCAGCGGCGCGGAAAAATCCTGTGGGGCGAGCGGCATGGCCTATTCCGGCAATGCCAGCCGGCCGTCACGGGAGATCACCCGGTAAATTTCCGGCCGGGCGAATCGCAGATGCGCCACCAGGTCCTGGCAGCGGGCATAGACCGGCTGGCGCAGGCCATGGAACTCAACCGGCGCGCCGACCGCCTGAAACTCGATGCCGAGACGGCGCAGCAAGCGCAGCAGCGCCGGGTCGATGATGGCGCACAGATGGCTGAGGCCGAATTTCAAGACCTGGTCGAAAACCCCGGTCATCAGCCCCAGCGCGATATGCGGGATCACCCGCCGGGGGTCGGCGGCGGCGGCGGCGCTGCGCTCAAAGACATCGGGATAAAGCCCATCGCCGCTGCGGCGGCGAAAGCGCTGGGCAATGCTGAAACGGGAGATTTCCCCAGTGCGGGCCTTGGGCAAGATGGCATCGTCAAGCTGGTCCAGCGCCGCCGCCGCCTGGCGCGCCGGCAGGCCGCAGCCTGGCGCGCCCGCTTGCGGCGGGATGATGCGCATGGTGCCGGCAAGGCAGCCGGTCGGCCGATGGATCAAAAGGCTGTGGCCGGAACGCGCGTCCAAGGCGTCGGTCTCAAGGCCTGGCGGATTGTCATCGGCGGAAAGAAAGCCGGTCTCCGCGATATAGACTTCATAACGCAGGGTGAAGGCGGCGCGGCGTTCTTCCTCGCTGCGGGCGTCGATGACCTCGAACAGGGCGTTATAGATCGCCGCCAACTCTCCATCCTGGCCGCGGTCCTTGGCGTCTTGCCTGGATATGGATACAACGCTTGCCATCACCGCTCCCGATTCATTGCCCGACGCCGCTGCTCCCCGCCGATAATGGCGTATCGTCCCCGAAGAAAAACCGTGACGCCAAGGGGCGGCTTTTTCCATATTCACACGTCCCGCCGGACCATATTGGCACGCACTGGTTCTGAATCGGTTAATAAAGTCCTTGCAAAAGCGCAAAACCCGTAGGCAGGCTATGGCGGCCGCCGCAACCGGCCTTGCGCCGCCGCCACGGGAAAAAACTTCGGGTTGTTGATGACGATCTCGCCCTGCACCAACGTCTGCCGCATCGACCCTTTGAGCGGCTATTGCCTGGGGTGCCAGCGCACGGCGATGGAAATCGCCGAGTGGACCAGCCTGGACGAGGCTGCGCGCCACCGCCTGATGGACGAATTGCCGGCGCGGCGGCCCCCTTCCCATGGCCTTGCCGGCTGAGCCCATGCTCGTTTTCACCCATTATCTTGATGGCTTGGCGGAGCGGCCGTGGGTTGCCTTCCTCGCCATCGGCATGAATGCAATCTTGTGGAGCAACAATCGGTTGGGGCGTTTTTTTGCGACGCCCAACGCGCTTGCCAGCCGCGCCATCGACATCCTCGACAGGCGCTATAACCGCAAGGAGCTGAGCATCAAGGAATTGCGCCTCGAGGGCGTCTCCGTGCTGCTCACCTTAGTAGGCGCCGCCATATTGGGCGGTCTTGGCCTTGGCTGGGCGTTCCATGCCGCTCCTTATGGCTGGCTTGCCTCGGCCCTCGTCCTCAGCACCCAGATCAACTATCGCGGCGCGATGGATGAAATGCGCGCCTTGCGGGCGGCCATGGCGCGCAGCACGGAGGAGGCCCGCGCCACCCTTGCCCTGATGAGCGCCCAGGAAACCGGCACCTTGGACGACAGCGCCATCGTCCGCACCGGGATCCGCAACCTGGTCCAGAGCTTTTCCCGCGACGTGGTGGCGCCCCTCGCTTATTTTCTCCTATTCGGCCTTGCCGGCGCCTTCGCCTACAAGGTGATCGCCACCGGCCATGGCATGATCGGCAACCGGACCGCGCAAGCCAAGGGCTTTGGCTGGTCTTTCAAGCGCTTGAGCTTCTGGCTGCAATGGCCGGCGGCACGGCTCGCGCTTTTCTTCCTCGCCAGCGCAGCGCTGCAATTCGGCCCCAAGGCCAGCTACGACAGCCTGCGCACCGCCTGGCGGGGCGCGCGGCGCCATGCCCTTTCCAGCGCCGGCTGGCTCGAAGGCGCGATGGCCGGCGCCCTTGGCCTTGAAATGGGCGGACGGCAACATGACATGGAGCGGGTCATCACCGCGCCGCCGATCGGCGACGGGCGCAGCCTGGCCGAGCCCGCCGATCTCGACCGTGCCCGCCGCCTCGTCGCTGGCGCGCTGCTTGTCGGCGCCCTTGCTCTCGCCCTTGTCTTGACGGCGGCGCGCCGGACCGTCACATGACCAGCCGGAGAACCGCCCCGATGCGCAAGATTTGGCCGATCATCCTTTCCGGGGGCAGCGGCAGCCGCCTGTGGCCGGTCTCGCGGGCCTCGCACCCCAAGCAGCTCCTCGCCCTTGCTGACGCCGAGCGGACGATGCTGCAGCAGACGGTGGCGCGGGTCGCCGACCGCAGGCGGTTCCACAAGGCCATCCTCGTCGCCGGCGACGAGCACCGCTTCCTCATCGCCGAGCAGCTTCGCGCCATCGGCTATGACGCGCAGGCGATCGTGCTCGAGCCGGCGGGCCGCAACACCGCCCCGGCGATCGCGCTGGGCGCCTTGGCCGCGCGTGCCGCCGAGGAGGATGCCATCCTCCTCGTCATGCCCTCGGACCATGTGATCGGCGATGGCAAGGCTTTCCTGGACGCTGTCGAGGCGGCGGCGCTGGCGGTCGTCCGCCATGACCGGCTGGTCACCTTCGGCATCAAGCCGGACCGTCCGGAAACCGGCTATGGCTATATCGAGGCCGGCCCCGCCGAGCCGGGGGTCGCCGGCTGCCAAAGGGTCGCCCGCTTTGTCGAGAAACCCGATCGCGAAACCGCGCAAGCCTATTTCGAAAGCGGCGTGTTTCTATGGAACAGCGGCATGTTCCTGTTTCGCGCCGCGCGCTATCTGGCGGAGCTGGAGCGCCATGCCCCGGCGATTCTGGAGGCTTGCCGCAACGCCATGGCGAGCGCCACGGCGGAGCTTGATTTTCTTCGCCCCGACCGTGCGGCCTTTCTCGCCAGCCCCGCCGATTCCATCGATTTCGCAGTGATGGAAAAAACCCGGCATGCCAGCGTCGTCCCCGCCGCCATGCGCTGGTCCGATGTCGGCTCGTGGTCCGCCCTGTGGGAAGTGAGCGCCAAGGACGCCAAGGGCAATGCCTGCAAGGGCGACATTCTCACCCATGAGGTGAGCAACAGCCTCCTTTACAGCGACGGCCCGGCACTCGCCGCCATCGGCCTTGACAAGGCCATCGTGGTCGCCACCCCCGACGCGGTCCTCGTCGCAGCGCAGGAGCGCGCGCAGGACGTCAAGGCGATCATCGAGCAGTTGAAGGCAGGCAACCGCCGCGAGCATCTCAGCCACCTGACGGTCCACCGGCCGTGGGGCTCTTGCCAGATCACCGATTCCGGCCCCGGCTTCCAGACCAGGCGCCTGGTGGTCAATCCCGGCGGCAAGCGATCGCCGCGGCGCCACGACCATCACGCCGCGCACTGGATCGTGATCAAGGGAACCGCCCGCGTCACCCGCGGCGAGGCGACCATCGCCGTGCATGAGAACGAGTCTGTCTTCATCCCGCGCGGCACCCTCCATGGCTTGGAAAATCCTGGCCAGACCCCCCTCCACATCGTCGAGCTGCGCTCTGGCGCCGCCCTTGACGAGGCGCTTGATGGCCATCATGGCAAAGGCTGAGGGAAGCGGGCGCTTCCCGATACGCCTTTAGGGCCGCCAATTCGTTTTTCTGGCCCAATATTTGCTTCCCTAAACTCAAAGAATAAGTGAAATTGCCGTGAATTTCGGCCGCATCCTTAAAATGCGTAAAAAAATTCGACATATGAGCAGGCGCAACAGGTGGGAAATGTGTCACTTTGGGCCTCGAAAACGTGGGAAAACCCACGCCGTGGAGCAGGGTCGGAAGGTTGCGTGTGCCCGCCATGAAGGCGATTAGGCAGGAAAATAGACGCCGCTGGCTGTTGGCGCTGCTGGCATTGGGGCTGGTTGCCGGCGCCGTGCAAGCCATTCTCTTGCTTGGCGGGCGCAGCTTGTTCCAGGCGGAGGATAAGGGTTGGCTGGCCAGCCTCGAAGAGACCGTAGCACCCCCTGAGGAGGGCGCGCCACGCCTGCCCCTTGCAGCGCCGCCAGGCTTCGATGCGGTGGCGCGGGCCAATCAGACGATCGCCCCGCCGCCGGCGGACGATATCCGCGCCGGTCAACCCGCGTTGCGCGGCGAGGAGGAGGCTGTCGTGGCGGCGGCCTTGCAAGGCGGCCGTGCCGCTCGCGCCGATGTTGAGGCCTATCTTGCCGGCGCGGCGGGCGATGCCCAGGTCCTCGAGCAGCGCGGCGATGCCCTTGTCGAGGGCTTGGCGCGGGCGCGCCGCCAAGGCGCGGAAAGCGCCGCCATCGCGCGCGCCGCCAATCTCGTCGCCCAGGCCCTTGACACCATCGCTGATGCCGCCTTTATCCTGCCGCTCAAGCTCGATGACGCTTATCGGCCTGAAACGGGGACCACCGGTTGGGACATCGGCCCGCCGGCAAAGCCGCCCCGGCCAGGGTTCCAGCGCCCCTCCGAAAGCGCCGTCCATGGCGATGCGGCACGGCTTGCCTTTTTCAGCGACGGCGAGGAAAGCCGCCTCCTCAACGATGGCGCGCTGGGCCTCGATGGCGTGTCGCTGCCCGCCCGGCAAGGCCGTTATCGGGTGCTGCTGATGGCCCGCAGCCGGCCCGGGGAGGCTGGCGCCGCCGCGCCCTTTGGCGCCCTGCTGCGCGCCGAGAACGGCGTTAGCCGGCCGCTTGCGCCTGAGGATAAGGACCGCCCCTGGCTCTCCTTGAACGAAAAAGGCGTGGTGCGCCATGTCAGGGGAAAAGAAGCGCAAGCGCTCGCCGCTTCCCCGGATGAAGGCAAGGGGGTTGCCGTCATCGTGCCGGTGACGGTCGACGACCAGCGCCTAGACCTCGGCTTTATCGCCGTTCATGGCGCGCCCACCCTTCTTAACGGCGTGCTGCTAACCCCGGACCCCATCCCGCAGGTGGTGGCGCGGTTGCGCGGCAAGCTCGATGCGCTCGCTCCCGTGATGGCCGGCGCGGCGGCTGGCCCACGCCCGGCGGTGCGGCCTGATGAGCCCTTGCCGCCGGTGGTGACGCCAGCGGGAGGCTTGCTGCGCGCGGCGAGCAAGGAAGAAGCGCTGGCGGGCGCCCTTGTCGGCGACCCCGAGGGGCTTGCCCGCCTCGAGGCCTATCTCGACGCCGCCGCGGGCGATCTCGAGCGCCTCGAGGCGCGTGCCCTGGCGCTGCTCGACGCCCTGGGCGAGAGCGCGATCGCGGGGGACTTCCTCGCCCTTGCCGACGCCGCCAACCGGATCCTGGGGGCGGCCGCCAAGGCGGTCGGCGGCGCCTATGTCATGCCGCTCATCCTCGGACAGGACTTCGATCTTCCCGAAACCCAGGCGGGATGGGACTTCGGCCCCCGCGACAAGCCGCCTTATTCGGAGTTCATGCGCATCGGCGCCGACAGCCAATATATCGTGGGCCCGGGCGTGCGCGCGGTGGACGGCCTTGGCTATCCCGCCATGCTGGCCGATGCCCTTGTGGGCGCGCGCGGCTTTTATCCCAGCCTGCCCGACGGCGTTTATCGCCTCTATATCCTTGCCCCGGCGCAGCTCGACGGCGTTGCGCTTGACCGCCCCTTTGGCTTTGGCGTGCGGCTTGGAGGGCATAGCGCCCGGCTGATCGACTTGCGCGAGCATGACCCGCTGGTAGGCGCCAGGCTGAACGCCGCCGGGATCGCCATCATTGGCGGCGGCGCGGCCGGCGACATGGACCCGGCGCAGGACATGCTGTTCGGCAATGCCGCCAGCGACCCCTCGGCGTTTGTCGGCACCATTCTTGCCGCCCGGGCGGCCATCACCGACGGGCGCTTGCAAGTGGACTTCGACCTGGCGGCAGGCGAGGAAACCGTCATCGCCGCGGTCATCGCCGGGCTGAGCGACCCCACGGCGCTGGAAAACGCCCTTGCCGACCGGGTTGCCGCGCTGCTTGCGGCAACGGCGCCAGCCGCCGGTTTTGCCGCGACGGCGGGCGGACTGCTCAACCGCCTTGCCCCACCTACCGTTCAGCCCATCGCGCCGCGCGCGCCGCCGGCCATTGCCACGCCGTCGCCAGTGCCTGGACCGCCCGGCGGCGGGTTTGGCCCCGTGGGCCCTGTCGCCGATGGCGGCGGCGCCGATGGCGGCGGCGCCGATGGCGGTGGCGGCGGCGCCGATGGCGGTGGCGGCGGCGCTGATGGCGGTGGCGGCGGCGCTGATGGCGGTGGCGGCGGTGCTGATGGCGGTGGCGGCGGCGCTGATGGCGGTGGCGGCGGCGCTGATGGCGGTGGCGGCGGTGGTGCCGATGGTGGCGGCGGTGCTGACGGTGGTGGCGGCGGTGCTGACGGTGGTGGCGATGGCGGTGAGATTATTCTCACCCCCGATGCCGGCGGTCCTTACACGGTCTTTGCCGGCGCGTTATTTTCGCTCGATGGCACGGGTTCTTTTTTCAACGTCGATCCTGACCTGCTGACCGTAGAATGGGTCGTCAACCTGAATGGCGAGGAAATTTTCCTCGCCACCGGCCTCGCCTCTTCCCCCGACGCGCTGACGCCCGGCAATCTTTCCCTTTTGACGTCTGGCCAGTTTGAGTTGTTCCTGCGCTTTATCTTCATGGACGTGATGGTGAGCGCGTCCACCTTGATCTTGGTCCTGCCGCAGCCGGTGCCAGCGCCAGGAGGGCTGCTGCTTCTCCTCCTGGGAGTTTGCGTTGGCGCTTGCCTGCGGTGGCGCCGGCGCCGGGCTGGCTGAAAGCCATGCCCGCGAAAGACGATTGGCTGGTGAAGCTTATCAGCTTATCCTTGCACCGCGTTGAAAATTTGGCGTAAATTCATAATACTGACGGATGTTCTGCGCGCCATGCTGGCGGAACATCAAGTGACCATGGACGGCGCACATGCCAAAAGTGCTGAAACTTCATGCCCTTAGCGCGTCGCGCCATGACGCCGCCATTGGCGATGTCGATTTCAAGCTCATGCTCATCAACGCCGCCGCGCGCTGGCACAAGGAATGCCAGACGGCGGAGTCGGAGCAATTCCTCGCCTTCCTTCTATCCCGCTTTGCCACCGGCCGTAATGCTTAGAGACGCCGCCGTCGGCGAGGCATAAATTTCTTGTCCTGTCAAGTAGGGCGGTTGGCGCGCTAGCCATGACCGCCCGCCCTGCCGATGATACCGCTTGATAACACAGGCAAGGGGAAGAAATGGCGTGCGGGTATTGTTGGTGAGCCCTGAGAATCGGGCATCCTGTCGCGATCATCTTGAGGAAATGCACCGCCAGCGCAAGCGGGTCTTCGTCGATTGGCTCAACTGGCCGCTGCCGGTCAAGGGCGATCAGGAGTTTGACCGCTACGATCATGATGAGACCTATTATCTCATCGCCCTTGACGAGGGGGGCGTCCAAGCGGGGTCGTTGCGCATGGCATCGACCCTGGCGCCAAGCCTCATCCACGACGCCTTTTCCCACCTTTTCGCGGATGGCCCGCCCGCCGGCCCGACGGTTTGGGAATTCAACCGGCTTTGCTGCAACCGGGACCTGTCCCAGCCCAGCCAGCATCTGGCGCGCAGGGTGCTCCAGCTGTGCATGATGGAGGCGCTCTATTTGATGGGCGTTGAGGAAGTGGCTGGGGTCATGACCACCCTCTTGCTGCCGGGCGCGGTCAGCGCCGGATGGGATCTTACCGTTCTCGGCCTTCCCCATTGGGAGGGCGAGTGTGAAGTGGTGGCGTTTTCTGTGCGCGTAACCCCGAAAGGCATCGCAAGAATGCGGGAGAACTGGGGAATTTCTGGGCCACATCTTGTTATTGAGCCAGCCACTCTTCCCAGAGTGGCCTAGAGCATGTTCATCTCAATCAGAGTCGTTGAACGTGGCTCTAGAAGTCTTGATTGATCGCGTTTTCGAACCCAGCAAAACCGCTCACATTTTTTTTCGAAAACGCTCTAAGCTTAAACGCGTGTCAGGGGGCTGACCAAGAACGAAAAATGCATATCTGCCTTATCGCCGGAACCCGGCCCGAGGTGATTAAGCTCGGGCCGGTTTATCACGCCTTGCGCGAAACTGACTTATTCGCGCCGCTCGATGTGCGCTTCATGCTGACGGGGCAGCATCGGGAACTCGCGCGCCAGGCGGCGCACGACATGGCCATCGTTCCCGACGCGGTCTTCGATTTCGCGCCCGGCACCCTGGGGCTGGGCCAAGTGGTCGCCGGCTTGATGAATCGCATCGCCAGCCATCTTGATGGCGCGCAGGCGGATCTCATCGTTATCCAGGGCGATACCAATTCCGCGCTCGCCGGCGCCATGGCCGGCTTCTACGCCGGCATTCCCGTCGCCCATGTCGAGGCGGGCTTGCGCAGCGGCGATCCCGGCAACCCCTTTCCAGAAGAAATGAACCGCCGCCTCATTGCCCATATGGCGACGCTCCATTTCGCGCCGACCCCGGCCGCGGCGCGGCATTTGCTCCGCGAAGGCGTCAATCCAGACCGCGTGGCGGTCACCGGCAACACCATCGTCGATGCCGTCCGCGCCGTGGTCGGGCAAGGGCCGCACAACACCCTTGCGCGACAGCGAAATCGCCGCCAGGTCTTGGTGACCTGTCATCGCCGGGAAAACTGGGGCGATGGCATCGACCAACTGTGCCGCGCCTTGCAAAGCCTGGTCGCCGCGCGGCCGGATATTGATGTTTTGTTTCCGGTTCACGGCAATCCACATGTTGCAAACCGTGTCCGTGACCGCCTCGCGGCGCATCCCCATATCCGCACGTCACCGCCCCTTGCCTATGGCGCCTTCCTTGCGGCGCTGCGGCGCAGCGGCCTTGCCATCACCGACTCCGGCGGCGTTCAGGAGGAGGCCGCCTGTTTCGCAACGCCGCTCGTCATCATGCGCGACAAGACCGAACGGCACGAAAGCCTGGACCTTGGCCACACCCGCCTGTGCCGCGCGCACGCCGCCGCCATTTTCGCGGCGGCGCAAGATCTCTTAAACCAACCGTTGGTGCAGGCGGCGAGTAACAATCCCTTCGGCGACGGCCACGCCGCCGGACGTATCGTCAAGGCTCTGCGGCGCTGGCACACCAGGAAGGCCCCGCTTCTTCCCGCGGCGGACAGCTTTGCCGGAGCGCCGTCATGAGCCCCCTTGATCCCAGCATGGTGGATCTCATCGCCGGCTATTTCTTCGTCATCAAAATCGCCATCAGCATGGTCGCCTTTTTGATTTTCGTTTCTTCCCTCGACGATTGCTTCATCGACGCCGTCTATTGGCTGCGCCGACTTTATCGCCATGCCGTCATCTATCGCCGCTTTCCGCGCATCACCGCCAGCGATCTACGGCATGGCGCGCCGGCCCGGTTCATCGCCATTCTCATTCCCGCCTGGCGCGAAGCCAATGTCATCGGCGCCATGCTGAACCACCTTCTCTGCCACTATGACTATCCGCGCTTTGCCTTGTTCGTCGGCGTATATCCCAACGACCCGGCGACCAGGACGGCAGCCGAGGCGGTGCGCGCCACCCACCCGCTGGCGGCGCGGCGCTTGCACATCATTCCCGTTCCCCATGCCGGCCCGACCAGCAAGGCGGATTGCTTGAACGCGCTCTATCGCGCCGCCGTCAAGCACGCAGCGCCGCCCGATATCATCGTGCTGCACGATGCCGAGGACGTAGTCCACCCTTGGGAGGGCTGGATCTTCAATCACCTGATCCCGCGCAAGGCCATGGTGCAGTTGCCGGTCGTGCCCTTTTCGCGCCCCGGGCTCCACCTCGTTGGCGGCCATTATGCCGACGAGTTCGCCGAGGCCCATGTGAAGGACCTGGTGGTGCGCGAGGCGCTCACCGGCGCCGCCCTTAGCGCCGGCGTGGGCTGCGCCTTTGCCGCCGCCGCGCTCGCAAAGGCCGCCAGGCAGCGGGGCGGCGCGCCGTTCAACACCAGCAGCGTCACCGAGGACTATGACCTTGCCCTGGCGCTTGGCTTAAGCGGCATGCGCACGGTTTTCGTGCGCATGCCCCATGCCGCGCGCCAGCGCGCGGCGCCGGCGACCCATGAATATTTCCCCACCCGGCTGGGGCCGGCGGTGCGGCAGAAGGCGCGCTGGCTGCTGGGCATCACCCTTCAGGGCTGGGTCAGCTTTGGCTGGCGTGGCAATCGCTGGCAGCGCTATATGCTGTGGCGCGACCGCAAGGCGCTTTTTACCGCGCAAATCGCGGCCGCCGCTTATTTTCTCGCCTTCAACCTTCTCTTATTCATGGTCTTGCGGCGCTTATGGCCGGCGTTCCCCACGCTTCCAGGCCTTGTCACCGCTGGCGGCATCACGGAATATCTCCTCATCGCCAATGTGGCGTTGCTGGCGAACCGGCTGCTCCAGCGGGCGCTGTGCGTGGGTCGCGTCTACGGGCCGCGCCAGGCCTTCTTGTCGGCGCTGCGCATGCTGGCCGCCAACCTCATCAATTTCATCGCCAGCCTGCGCGCCTTGCGCCTGTTCCTGGTCTCGCTGGTGCGCCGCCGCGCCGTCCCCTGGGACAAGACCGAGCACGCCTTTCCTAGCCAGCCGGCGCGGGAGACGGCAACGCCCGGGCTCTGAGCCATGCCGCGCCTTATCCTCACATCGCTGCGGCGGGCGGTTTCCCTCATCTTCATCGGCGGCCTCGCGACCGTCGTTCTGCCATGGGCGGCGCGCTATCTCGAAGATGAATGGACACGCTTTCGCAGTCACGCCGACCACGCGCCGCGGATAAGCGCGCAAGCGCCCTTGGCAACACCAGCGCCGCCGCGCTTGACGCCGATCGCCTTGTGGAGCGAGGCGCTGCCACCGCCGCCACATACGCCGCAAGCGCCACGCCTGACCCTCACCCCCCTGTGGCACGATGCCGGGCCGGTGCCGCCGCGCCGCCCGGCAAAACAAGCCGCGCGCCCGCGTCCCCTGACCATCGGCCTTGCCAGCCTGGCGGCGGGGTCTGCCCTCCCGGACCACAACGCCATCGGCTATGCCGCCTTGCAAAGGGGCGAGACGCGGCCGGCGCTGCGCGCCTTCGAGGCAAGCCTTGCCGCCAATCCCGATCAATCCCTGATCCAACGCCAAGTCGGCTATTTGAAAAAGCAGATGGGCGACCACCGCGGCGCCGTGCGCGCCTTTGGCCATGCCCTCATGCTGGGCGGCCTTGCCCCGGCGGAGCGCATCGGGCTCGAGCGCGAGGTCAGCGACCTAGACAAGCGCTTCGGCCTTGCCGCCTACACGGCCTGGCGCAGCGAAGCCCTGGATAGGCTGGAGCTGGCCGCGCTCGGCGCCAGCCTCGGCCAGTCGCAATCGGCGCTTGAAGCCGCCTGGCGCCCGGAGCTCGGCCATGCCGCCAACCGCCATCGCCTCACTTTTTTTGCCCGCGGCCTGTGGGGCTATGCCGGCGATACGCTCGACCCCGATGGCGACAGCCTGCAAGCCGGCATCGGCGTGCGCGCCCGCCCCTTGCCGGGGCAAAATCTGAGTGTGGGGCTGGAGCGGCTGGTGGCCCTCGGCGCGGCGGCGCGCAACGACTGGATGGTCCGCGCCGCCTGGTCGATGGGGACCGGCTATGCGCCACCAGCGGAGGGCGGCGATTGGCCCTTCTGGTCCATCTATCTCGATGGCGCCCTCATCAACCCCGCCGATCCCGACCTTTTTCTCACCGGCGATGCCCGGCTTGGCCATGGCTGGCGGCTCGATGGCGCGGGGCGCTGGATGCTGACCCCCTTTGCCGCCGCGTCGGGGGTGGTGCAGCAGGCCGGCGCCACCACCAGCCTCGTTGAAGGCGGCGCTGGTCTATGGCTGCGCTATCGTTTCAACGAAGGACAAGGCCGGGCGCCGGCCTCCGCCCTCGATCTGCGCGTGGAATACCGGGCAAAGCTCGGCGGCGACAGCCCTTCGGGCGCCGGCTTTCTTATCACCCTCGCCCTTGCCTATTGAGCAAGGCTGTTAATGGCGGTGCTTTTGGCTATAGTTACGGCAAAGCCAGACGCCAAGGGAGCTTAGTAGCATGGGGTATTTCACCGCGCATTTGCGGGAGGTCGGGGAAAGCTATGCCGAGCATATGACCCATGCCGGCTGGTATGGCTGGCGGATGCTGACCTGCGGCCTGGCCTGCCTTGTCCACGCCGCCTGCCCCTGGTGGTTCCAAGCCACCGCCAGCAAATGCATCCGCGCGCTTTACAGCCACATGGCCAAGCGTGGCCGCCAGCCGGCGCAAGCCCTCGAAGAAAGCGTCTGGCTGGAATACCAGATCTGAAAGCC
>JBMOOS010000023.1:0-57693 GCA_049324415.1 Pseudomonadota bacterium | reverse complement strand
AGAGCCGGCCCGCGGGCCGGCTCTTGCCACGCAGCACGAGGCTGCGACGGATTTACTTCTTCTCTTCGGGCTTCTTCTCTTCCGCGGCGGGAGCGGCTTCGGCGGGCTTGGCCGCTTCGGCCGGGGTGTCGGCGGCGGGTTGTTCGACCTCGGACTTCTCGGGCGCGGCCTGCGTTTCGCCGTCTTTACTTGGCGCTTCCGGTGCGGCCGGAGTGTCATTCACCGCAGCGATGTCGAAATAAGCGGTCGCCTGGGAGATAAGGCCGTTTCCATCGGTGATGGCATAACTAAAGCTGTCGGCGCCGGAAAAATCGGCGGCCGGAACATAGGTGAAGCTGCCATTGGCATCGACGATGATGCGCCCGCCTTGCGCCGTGTCGTACTCCCCGGGGGCAAGCGACAGCACGGCGCCGTCGCCGGCCAGGTCATTGGCCAGGAGGTTGCCGCTGATGGGCTCGTCCTCGCGCCCCGAGAAGCGGTCATCGACCGCCAACAGGGCGGGATCGAGCGTCATCCCGTTGGCAAATGCCGTCTCCGGACTGGGCGCGGCCTCAAGGCCGGCATCATCGGGATTTGTGGCTTGGCCTGAAGGATCAAGAGATGTGCGCAGGGTGGCATTTGCCCGCGTTACCGATGCAGCGACATCGCCTTTAACGGCATCAGCCTCGCTTAAGGAGCTAGCTTGCTCTTGTGCAAGGTTGGCCGCATCGCCATGGGCGGCATCGGTATTTTCCGGGCCCGCGGCGGCGAACAAACGCCGTGCCGAGCCAGGCTCTGCAAGGCTGGTATCCTCGGACGGGAGCACGCTGTCGCGTGTCGCCTCGCCAGCGGTCGCGCCAACATTTCCGCCCTTCCCGCCGGCGCTTCCCAGATGAAGGTTGCCGAGGGTGACGTCGTCCTCGCCTTGATCATCGATGGGCGAAGTTAGGCTGACATCCTCATCGCCCTTCGGCCTAGCGGCGCGCGCCGCCTCGTCCAACCCAAAAAACGCATCGCTTGACGCTGCGCCTCGCCCGTTGCCCGCGTGCTTGGTTGCCATGGTGAAATGTCCCCGCTCTTGTCGCGCATTCCCTCCCGGCGGCGCCATGGGCGTGAGAATGGCTAAGGTGGGGAGAATTTTAGGAAAGATCGGTGAATCGAGTCTCAAAAGACAGCGTTAACGCAGCGCTTACCTTAACGTGTCGTATTTGAAGCAATTCTTAAAAAGATTAGAAATTAAATGCGCTTAGCGCCGTCCACAGCAGTTAAGCGGAGGCTGTAATGGGCGCAATTTGCGTAAAATTTAACGCTTATTCAAGACAAACCGGCTAATCGCCTCGGGTAAGCCGGCGCGGCGCTCGACCGCCCGGCGCCAAGAGCCTGTGCGATGGAGGAACGGTGGAGGCAGGGCGGCCAGGGTTTAGCGATCGCGTCGCGCGCCGGCTTCACTTCGCTCATGAAGGAGCGCGGCTGTGGGCCGACTATTTGCCGCTGGCCCGCCGCGACGTGCTTGCCGCTTCCCTTGCCCTTAACCTTACTTCCCTTGCCCTGCCCCTGGTGGTGCTGCAGGTCTATGACCGGATCATCCCGCACCGGGCCTTTTCGACGCTCTCGCTCCTTATCGTCGGCCTTTTGCTGGCGCTCATCCTCGACGCCGTGCTGCGCATGGCGCGCTCGCTGATCGCCGGCTGGGCCGGGGCGCAGTATGAGCATGCGGCCGGCATGCAGGCGGTGGCGCGTATCCTGAAAGCCGACCTCGACAGCATCGAGGCGGTGCCCGCGGGCAAGCATCTCGATCGCTTGTCAAGCATCGATCCGGTGCGCGACTTTTATGCCAGCCAGGCAAGCCTTGCCTTGGTCGACATACCTTTTGCCGTGCTTTTTCTCGGGCTTTTGGGGCTGATCGCTGGCTCCCTCGTCATCGTGCCTACCCTGCTGATGGTCGTCTTCGCCGCCGCCGCCCTCTGGGTCGGACATCATTTGCGCCAGGCCCTCGCCGCGCGCAGCATGCTCGACGACCGCCGCTATAATTTCATCATCGAGGTGCTCTCCGGCATCCGCACGGTGAAAGCGCTCGCCATGGAGCGGCTGATGCAGCGCCGTTATGAGCGCTTGATGGAAAGCTGCGCCGGGGCGGGTCACGATGTCGGCTATTGGAGCGGCATCGCGCAAGGCGTCGGCGCCCTCTTCGGTCAGGCGACCATGGTCATCGTCGCCTCGATCGGCAGCCTTTACGTCATCGACGGGCGGATCAGCGTCGGCGCCCTTGCCGCGTGCACCCTCCTTGCCGGACGCACGGTCCAGCCAGTGCTGCGCGCCCTTGGCATCTGGACCCGCTTTCAATCGATCCGCATCGCCGAAGGCCAGCTTGCCGAAGTCAGCGCCCTTGCCCCAGAAACGGGAACCGATGGGCATCGCCCCCCCGCGCCGCCCATCGAGACGCTGTGCCTTGCTAATGCGCAGGTGCATTTCGCCGGCGCCGCGGCGCCAGTGCTCGATGCGGTGGATTTGACGGTCGCACGCGGTCGCCTCATCGCCATCCAAGGACGCAACGGCAGCGGCAAGTCGACGCTGTTGTGGGCGTTGATGGCGGGGGTGCCGCTTAGCCGTGGGCAAGTGCTGCTGAACGGCCAGGCGGCGGCCTTGTTCGATCTTGCCAGCATGCGCCGGCAAATCGCCTATCTGCCGCAGCGCGCCGTGCTTTTTCAAGGCACCGTGCTGGACAATCTTACCGGCTTTGCCGGCCATGACCATGAGGAAGAAGCGCTGCGGCTTGCCGCTGTGCTCGGTCTTGACGCGGTCTTTGCCCGCCTTCCCGATGGCTTCGAGACAATCGTTGGCAATAGCGCGGTCAACACCATCGCCGCGGGCGTCACCCAGCGCATCGCCATGGTGCGCGCCCTGGTGCGCCGGCCCCGCGTCATCCTGTTCGACGAGGCCAATTCCGGCCTCGACATGGCTGCCGATGAGCGGCTCAAGCACCTGCTGCTGGCGGCACGCGAGGATGCCGGCGTGGTGATGGTCACCCACCGGCCGTCGCTGTTGCGGGTGGCGGACGAGATCCATGAGCTGCGTGACGGCAGGCTTGCCACGCTGGCGCCCGCGCCGCGCCGCGAGGGGGCGATGCCATGAGCGTTGCGAGCAGCCAGGAAGGCGATGTCCGCGCCCTGTCGGCGCGGCTTAGCCAGGCCTTCAAGACGGCGCCCAGGCTAGCCTTGAAATCGAGCGATGGCCTGGGCGAGGCCTTGCGCCATGGCGGCTTTGGCGGCTTTGAAGCCTCGTCCTCCTATGCCGCCTGCCTCATGCCCCTGCTCAAGGCCCTGGACTGGCGGGGCTCCTTGCGGGAGCTGGCGGAAAGCCTGCCGCATTTCGCCAATGACCTCGATCTTGAGGATTTGCGCAACGTCCTTGCCTATTTGGGCTTTGCCAGCCACGCCACCCGCTGCCGTCTCGCCGAGATCGACCCGCGCTTGCTCCCCTGCCTGCGGCTTGACGTGTCCGGGGCGATGGTGGTCCTGGGCCGCGCCGATGACGGCTGGCGCCTGTTTGACGGCGCATCCCGGCAGGAAAGGGTGATTGCCGACGATGGCGCGGGCGGCGATTATCTCCTCATCACCCGCATCGAGGAGGAAAACTCAGGGCGCAAACCGCAAAGCACGCGCTGGACCAGCGACCTTTTACGCCGCTTCCGGCGGACCCTCACCCTCCTTTTCGCCGCCACCTTCGCCCTCAATCTTTTGTCGCTGGTGGTGCCGCTCTACATCATGGCCATTTACGACCAGGTGATCCCGGCGCAGTCGCGCATGGTGCTCGCCTATCTGGCGGCCGGGGTGGCGATTGCCCTTGTCATCGAGCTGGCGCTGCGCGCCCTGCGGGCTAGGCTCGCCGCCCATCTTGGCGGCCGGGTCGAGAACATCCTTGCCACCAGCACCTTCCGCCAGCTTTTGTCCTTAAGCCCGCCGGCGACGGAGAACGCCACCGTCGGCGCGCAAGCCGCCCGCCTGCGCGAGTTCGATTCGATCCGCGACCTGTTCACCGGACCGTTGGTGAGCATCGGGCTTGAGCTGCCCTTCGTCATCCTGTTCCTCGCCGTCATCGCGCTCATCGCCGGGCCCATCGCTTATATTCCCATCGCCATGATCGGCCTTTATGGGGCGGTGGGCGGGTTTTTGCTGCCCGGCTTGAAACGCAGCGTCGCCGCCTCGTCGCGCAGCCGCGCCGCCCGCCACGGTTTCCTCGTGGAAATGCTGACCAATGTGCGCACCATCAAGCAACTGGCCGCCGAGCCCTTATGGACGGCGCGCTATCGCGACATGTCGGCGGCCGCGAGCTTCGCCCATTTCCATACCGCGCAAATGTCTTTTCTTCTGCAGACGTTGGCCCAGGCGATCATGATGGGGGCCGGGGTGGCGACCATCGCCTTCGGGGTCGCGCGGGTTGTCGATGGCGCGATGAGCGTTGGCGCGCTGATCGCCACCATGGCCCTTGTCTGGCGGGTTCTGGCGCCGCTGCAAAGCCTGTTTTTGACGCTCACCCGCTTCGAGCAGATAAAATTATCGTTAAGGCAGATCAACCATCTCATGACCCTGCCCGTGGAGCGCCGCGAGACTGCCACCCACCGGCTCGCCCGGCGCTTTGCCGGCGAGGTCGCCTTCGACCGGGTCTCGCTGCGCTACCGTCCCGATGCCGACCCCGCGCTGCTGGGGGTCGGCTTTACCCTTGCCGCGGGCGGTGCATTGGCCATCATGGGCGGCAACGGCGCTGGCAAGTCGACGGTTCTCAACATCATCGCCGGGCTCTACCGGCCGCAGGCGGGTCTTGTCACCATCGACGGCGTCGATATCCGGCAAATCGACCCCATCGAGCTTCGCCAGACGATCGCCTATGTGCCGCAGGAGGTGGAGCTGTTCCATGGCACGATCGCCCAGAACCTGCGGCTGGGCCAGCCCACCGCCAGCGACGCGGCGCTTGCCGAGGCCTGCCAGCAGGTGGGGATTTTGGCGCAGATCCAGAGCTTGCCCGAAGGCTTTGCCACCCGCATTGGCGACCAGCGCATGCAGCAGCTCAACTATGGCTTTCGCCAGGGCCTTGCCATCGCCCGCGCCCTGTTGCGCCAGTCGCCGATTCTTTTGCTCGACGAAGCCGCCCGCTCGCTCGACGAGGAGGGCGATCGCGCCTTCATCGCTCTTCTCAAGGCGCTCAAGGGCAAGACGACGGTGATCATGGTCAGCCATCGGCCAAGCCATGTCCGGCTGTGCGACCAGGTTCTGGTGCTCGATAACGCCCTGATGCGCGGCCTTGGCGCGCCGGACGAAATGCTGGCCGCCTTGCACGGGAGTGCCCCATGACTCAAGCCCTTGATCATCCCAGCGTGGCCAGGAAAAAAGCCCGCCCCTTGCGCAAGCGCCTGGCGGAAGGCCTGGCTGGCTTGCTGGCGCCAAGGCCGGGCAAATATCTCGCCCGCGCCGTCATGCTTGAGGAGAGCGGGCCGCCGCGCGCCGTTCTATTCACCATCGTGATCTGCGCCGGACTGGTCTTTGCGTTCCTCATCTGGGCGGCGGTGGTGAAGCTCGAGGAAAAAACCGCGGCGCCGGGCGAAATCCTGCCCATCAACTTCGTGCAGCCGGTGCAGCATCTGGAAGGCGGCATCGTGGCCCGCGTGATGGTGCGCGACGGCGACCGGGTGGCGGCCGGCCAGCCCTTGGTGGCGCTCGACGGCACCGCCTTTCTCGCCGACCTTGCGCGCATGCGGGCGCGCCACGCCAGCCTTGCCTTTCAGGAAAAGCGGCTGCGCGCTTTCGCCCGCGATGGCGATTTGGACTTCTCGGCGCTGGCCGAGGACTATGACGGCCTCAAGGATGACCAGGCGGCGATTTTTCAAAGCCAGATCCGCGGTCGCGACGCGCAGCTTGAGGTGGTGCGCAACCAGATCGCCGAGCAGCATAAGGAGCTGGACGGCCTCAAAACCCAGGAAGAGATGCTGAAGGCCCAGGTCGCCCTCATCGCCGAGGAAGTGGCGTTGCGCGGCCAACTGGTGGAAAAGGGTTTAAGCTCCAAGCTCGTCTATCTTGCCAGCAAGCGCGAGCTTAATCGCACCCAGACCCAGCTCGCCCAGGTGGTGAGCAACCAGGCGCGCACCAGCGCCATGCTCGCCGAAGCGCAAAGCCGTTATCTTGAGCTGGAAAACCGCCTGCGCGGCGAGGCCTTGGCCGAGCTGGGCACCATCGCCAGCGAGCGGCTCGAGGTCGCCGAGGAGGTGAAGCGGCTCGAGGACCGGGTCGCCCGCCTGGTCGTCACTGCGCCGGTCGCCGGCACGGTGAAGGGCCTGGCCATCAAGGCGGTGGGCGCCGTCTTGCCGCCGGGCGCGCTCATCGCAGAAATGGTGCCCGACGAAGGCGCGCTCGTCGCCGAGGTGCGCATCTCGCCGCGGGACATCGGCCATGTGAAAGTGGGAAAGCCCGCCATCGTCAAGGTGGCGACCTATGATTTCGGCCGTTACGGCGGCATCCCCGGCACCCTCGATTATGTCTCCGCCGCCACCTTTCTCGACGCGGAAGGCAACCCCTATTTCCGCGGCCGGGTGCTCTTGGAGCGCAATTATGTGGGGCCTAAGGCGGCGCATTATTTGGTGGCCCCCGGCATGACCCTTATCGCCGACATCAAGACGGGCGAGAAAAGTCTTCTCGGCTATCTCGTGCGTCCGGTCTACAATGCGCTCGACACCGCCTTTTCCGAGCGCTGAGCGGGAAACCCCGTTTCAGCGCCGCGCCTCGATCGCGTCCCAGATGTCGGCGGCAAGGTTAAGCCCCGACAGGCGGGCGATCTCCTGGATGCCGGTGGGCGAGGTGACGTTGATCTCGGTGAGGTAATCGCCGATGACGTCGATGCCGACAAAAATCAGGCCGCGTTCCTTAAGGGCGGGCCCGATGGCGGCGCAAATCTCTTCCTCGCGTGGGGTCAAGTCCGCCTTTTCCGCCCGCCCGCCGACATGGAGGTTGGAGCGCGCCTCGCCCGCCGCCGGCACCCGGTTGACCGCGCCCCGCGCCACCCCGTCGACGAGGATGATGCGTTTGTCGCCGCGCCGCACCTCCGGCAGATAGCGCTGCACCATCATCGGCTCGCGCATCGACTGGGTGTAAAGCTCGATGAGGGCGTTGAGGTTTTCGTCATCGGGCTTGATGCGAAACACGCCGGCCCCGCCATTGCCGAACAGGGGCTTGATGATGATGTCCCGGTGCTGGTCGCGGAAGGCGAGGATATCCTCGCGCCGGCGGCTGATGAGGGTGGGCGGCATCAGCGCCGGGAAATGGGTGACGAAAAGCTTTTCCGGGGCGTTGCGCACATGCACGGGGTCGTTCACCACCAGGGTGCGGGGGTGGATGCGCTCCAACAGATGGGTGGTGGTGATATAGGCCATGTCGAAGGGGGGGTCCTGGCGCATCAGCACCACGTCGAAGCTGGCCAGGTCGATCACCTCCTCCGCCCCCAAGGTGGCGTGATCGCCCTTTTGCGGGCGCACGTTGAGGGCGCGGCCGCGGGCGAAGAGCCGGCCTTGGCTAAAGCTGAGGTCGCGCGGCAGGTAGTGAAACAGCCGGTGCCCCCGCCGCTGCCCTTCGAGCGCCAGAGCGAAGGTGGAATCGGCAAGAATGTCCACCGTCTCGATGGGGTCCATCTGAATGGCGACCTTCAAGGTCATGAGCGTCGGTTCCTTCAATCGATCAATCGATGTTGGCAATCAATCGCTGCCGGCGACATGGATGTTGACACTATGGCGCGGCCAGCGCCCCGGCGCCAGGGCGAGAAGGTCGAACCGCGTCTCGGTGCTCGCCATGGCGGGATGCCGGGCGATGAAATAGGCGGCGGCGCGGGCCAGGCGCAGGCGCTGGCGGGGGGTGACGGCGGCCAGCGCCTCCTCCAGCCGGGGGCGGCGCTTGACCTCGATGAACACCAGGGCGCGGCCGCGGACGGCGATGAGGTCGAGCTCGCCCACCGGCGTGCGGTAGCGCTGGTGAAGGATGCGATAGCCCTTGCAGCGCAGGTAAAGCGCCGCCCAGCGCTCCGCCTGCCGGCCCCGCGCCTCGCGCTTGCGCCGCTCCCCGCTCATGACCGTTCCTTAAGGGCAAGGGCGCGGGCGTAAACCTCGCGGCGGGGAAGGCCGGTCGTGGCGGCGACATGGGCGACCGCTTCCCTAAGGCGCATGGTCTGAAGCGCTTCCCTAAGCGCCTCGTTGCAATCGACTTGCCGCCCCCCAGCGCTGGCGCCGGGGCCGATGACAAGGACGATCTCGCCCTTCAAGGGATGCGCCGCTACCCGCTGGCGCACCGCCTCGACGGTGCCGCGCAGCACCTCCTCAAAAGCCTTGGTCAGCTCGCGGCAGATGGCGAGCGGCCGCTCGGGGGCAAGCGCCGCAAGGTCACCAAGACTGGCCGCCAGTCGGTGTGGCGCCTCGAAGACAAGCGTCGTCGTCCCGGCGGCCAGAAGGTCGGCGTAGAAGCGCCGCCGCGCCGCTGCCTTGGCTGGCGCGAAACCGGCGAACAGGAAACGGTCGGTGGGAAGGCCAGCCAGCGTCAAGGCGGCCATCACCGCGCTGGGGCCGGGCAGGCTGGTCACCCGGTGGCCGCGGGCGAGCGCCTCGCGCACCAGCTTGTAGCCCGGGTCGTTGACCAGCGGGGTGCCGGCGTCGGCGACGAGGGCGACCGCTTCCTGCTCCAGCCGGGCAAGGATGCGCGGGCGCATGCGCGCCGCGTTATGCTCGTGATAGACGGCGCACGCCGTCGAAATGCCATAATGGCCGAGCAAACGGGACGTGACGCGCTTGTCCTCGGCATAGATGATGGAAACGCGCTTTAAAACATCGAGCGCCCGCACCGTCACATCGCCCAGATTGCCAATGGGCGTGGCGATGATATAGAGCCCGGGCACAAGGGCATCGGTCATGGGCGCTCCATGGGCATAGGCGGCGTGCCCAACGCTTGCATGGCGCGCCTATCTTGCGCAAGCATGGGGCGCTGGGCGGGGGACGAAATGAACATGGGGCAAAAGGTGACGGGGTCAAGATGAAGGCTCGCAAAGGGGTGTTTTCCTGGCTGGCGCTCGTCAGCGTGCTTGCCGCCGCCTGCGCGGCGCCGGCGCCGTCAAGCGAAATGCCGCCGCCGCCACCAATGGCCATGACCCCGGCTTATCCGACAGCACCCGTGCCTCTCCATGACCTTGTCCATGTCGCCCTTCTGGTGCCGCGCAGCGGCCAGTACGCGCGCCTTGGCGAAGCCTTGCTGAATGCGGCGCAAATGGCGTTGTTCGAGGCTGGCGACCCACGGCTGGAAATCCATGTCTATGACACCAGGGCGACCCCCGAGGCGGCGGCGGCGCAAGCCCGCGCCGCCATCGCCGCCGGCGCCGATGTCATATTGGGTCCGCTTTTTTCCGGCTCGGTGAAAGCGGTGGCGCCGTTGGCCAGGGCCGCCGGGGTGCCGGTCATCGCCTTTTCCAACGACCCCCTGGCGGCGGCGCCGGGGGTCTATCTCATGGGCCTTCAGCCGGCGCAGGAAGTGGCGCGGGTCGTCACCTATGCCGCTGGCGTGCGCCAGCTTGGCCGCATCGCCGCCCTGGTGCCGGAAGGCGACTATGGCGAGGCAGTGCTGCGCGGCTTTGCCGCCGGCATGGCGCAAGCGCGCGGCGAGGTGCGGGCGATCGAGCTTTACCAGCGCCGCGCCCAAGGCTTGGCGGAGCCGGTGAAAACCATCGCCGACTATGCCAAGCGCGCCCGCTGGCTCGCCGAGGAACGGGCGTTCCTCGCCGAGCTTAACGACGATCTGGCGCTCGAGATGCTGGACAGGCTTGCCAACCAGGAAACCCTCACCCAGCCCAATTATGACGCCATCCTCATCGCCGAGGGCGGCCAGCTTTTGCGCACCCTGGCGCCGCTTCTCGCCATTTACGAAGTGGATCCGCAGAAAATCCGCTTTCTTGGCACCGGCCTGTGGAACGATCCCGGCCTGGTGCGCGAGCCGCCCTTGCACGGCGCCTGGTTCGCGGCGCCGCCGGAGGAAGGCTACCGGCGCTTTGCCGCCCGCTATCTTGCAAGCTTTGCCCGCCCGCCGGCCCGGGTGGCGACGCTGGGCTATGACGCCATGGCGCTCATTGCCCTCTTGGCCCGCAACCCCATGGTCGAGGAACGCTTTTCCTCGGCCGCCCTCACCGACGTCAACGGCTTTGCCGGGATCGGCGGGATTTTCCGCTTTGCCCCCGACGGCATCGCCGAGTGGGGCTTTGCCGTCCTTGAAATCCGCCCCGAGGGCTTCAAGGTGGTTTCCCCGGCGCCGCAAAGCTTCGTCCGCCCGGCCCATATCGGGCTCCTCAATTAAGCAGGCGGGCCAGCACGGCGTTGAGCACGGGCCGGCCCGCTCTGGTGAGGGCAAGGCGCGCGCCGCTCTTGGCAATAAGGCCTAAGCGTCTCAACTCGTCGACCGCCGCCGCGTCGATGACGGCATCAAGGGGGGCGTTGCTTGCCCTGGCAATGAGACCTAAGTCCACCCCCTCGGTAAGGCGCAGGCCCATCAGCAGCATCTCGCGCGCCCGCGTCGAAGGGGCGATGGCCTGGAGCGCCGCCGTCCCGTGGCCCCGGGCTTCGACCGCCTTCAGCCAGCGCTCCGGCAAGCGCTCGGCCTGGCTTGCCTGCCAGCCCTGGCCATCAAGCAGCCGGCCATGGGCGCCGGGGCCGATGCCGAGATAAGCCCCGCCCCGCCAATAGACGAGGTTGTGCCGGCTCTCCGCCCCGCCCTGCGCATGGTTGGATATTTCATAGGCCGGGCGCCCGGCGGCGCTGGTCATCTCCTGGGTCAGGGCAAAAAGATCGGCGGCAAGATCCTCGTTGGGAAGAACAAGGTCGCCGCGGGCATGAAGGGTGGCGAACGCAGTCCCCGGCTCGACGGTAAGCTGGTAAAGCGAAAGATGCTCGGTGCCGAAGTCAAGCGCCCGGCCAAGCTCCGCCCGCCAGTCGTCAAGGCTTTGCCCCGGGCGGGCGTAGATGAGGTCGATGCTCACCCGCGGTACCGCCGCTTGCGCGGCATCGAGGGCGGCAAGGCCGGCGCGCGCATCATGGGGCCGGCCAAGGGCGGCAAGGGCGTCATCGTCAAGCGCCTGCAGCCCCAGGGACAAGCGGTTGACCCCGGCGCTCGCCAGGGCGTGGAACTTTTTCGCCTCGGCGCTCGAGGGGTTGGCTTCAAGGGTGATTTCCACGTCCCTCTCAAGGCCAAACTTGTCCGCCGCGCGGGTGATGACGGCCGCTGCCGTCGCCGGCGCCATCAAGGAAGGCGTGCCGCCGCCGAAAAAAATGCTGCCAAGGGGTTTTGGGTCGAGGCTATCGGCCCAATGGTCGAGCTCGGCAAGGAGGGCAGTACGCCAGCGATCCTCGTCGATGCTGGCGCGGACATGGGAATTGAAGTCGCAATAAGGGCATTTGGCGACACAGAAGGGCCAGTGGACGTAAAGCGCGCGCGGCGCTTCAGTCAAGGCAGGCGGCGCGGAGCTGGGCAAAGGCGCGGGCGCGGTGCGACAGGCCATGTTTGACCTCCGGGTCCATCTCGCCGAAGGTGAGCTGGTGGCCTTCGGGCACGAAAATGGGATCATAGCCGAAACCGCGGGTCCCCCGCATCGGCCACACAAGCCGGCCGTCGATGCGCCCCTCGAAGGCCTCCACATGGCCATCGGGCCAGGCAAGAGCGAGGGCGCAGACGAAATGAGCCTGCCGCCCGTCCGCTGGTATCTGGGCATCGTCAAGCGCACGCCACAGCCGGGTCATGGCGCTGGCGAAATCCTTGCCCGGCCCCGCCCAGCGGGCGGAATGAAGCCCCGGCGCGCCGCCAAGGGCGGGTACCACCAGGCCGGAATCATCAGCCAGCGCAGGCAGCCCGGCGTGACGGGCGGCGCTCAGCGCCTTCAAAACCGCGTTGTCGCGAAAGCTTGCCCCGCTTTCCTCCGGCTCCGGCGCGCCAACGTCCGCGGCGGCGACGACGGCGATGCCAAGGGGGCGCACCAGATCGGCGATTTCGCGCACCTTGCCGGGGTTATGGCTGGCCACCAGCAGGCGTTTTTCGGTAAGCCGGCGCGGCATGTCAGGCTATCGCCGCGAGCGCCGCCTTTTGCGCCGCGAAGATGGCGTTGCAGCCGATCCGCGCCAAACGCAAGAGGCGCAAGAGCTGCTCCTCGCTAAAAGGGTCGGCTTCGGCGCTTGCCTGGACCTCGATGAGAAGGCCCTTGTCGGCAAGGACGAAATTGGCGTCCGTGTGCGCCGCCGAATCTTCCGCATAGTCAAGGTCGAGAACCGGCTGGCCGTCATATATCCCGCAGGAGACGGCGGCTACCTGGGCGATAAGCGGGTTCTGCACGATATAGCCTTGCCCCAGCATGTGGCGATAAGCCTGGGCAAGCGCCACATAGCCGCCGGAAATCGCCGCCGTCCGGGTGCCGCCGTCGGCCTGCAGGACGTCGCAATCGACGCGGATCTGGCGCTCGCCCATGAGCTCCAGCCGAGTCGCCGCCCGCAAGGCGCGGCCGATGAGGCGCTGGATTTCCTGGGTCCGACCCGATTGCCCGCCTCGCGCCGCCTCGCGCATGGTGCGCTGATGGGTGGCGCGGGGCAGCATCCCATATTCCGCCGTCACCCAGCCGCGGCCGCTGTCGCGCAGCCAAGCAGGCGGGCGCTCCTCAAGGCTTGCCGTGCACAGGACATGGGTATCGCCGAACTTGACGAGGCATGAGCCTTCGGCGTGCTTGGCAAAGCCGGGAGTGAATTCAATCTCGCGCATCTGATCGGGGGCGCGGCCGGATGGGCGCATGGCTTGGGGTCCTTGGGCAGTGGTCGAGGGCGGGCCTTGTAGCGCGCCGCTCCCCTCACGTCCACCCTTGTCGGGGCCCATGCGTTGACCTTGGGAGGGGGCGTACCTACATTCTGCCCGGACTTCAACGACGTAAAGATACCATGGATATTCGCCAGCTCAACGAACGCAACCGCGAGATTTTCCGCCAGATCGTCGAAACCTATCTGGCGACCGGGGAGCCGGTGGGCTCGCGCACCATCTCGCGCAAGCCCGGCATCGGGCTGTCGCCCGCCTCGATCCGCAACGTCATGGCGGATCTTGAGGAATTGGGGCTTCTTGCCGCGCCCCACAGCTCGGCCGGGCGACAGCCGACCGAGGTGGGCTTGCGGCTGTTTGTCGATGGCATGCTGCAAGTGGGCGATTTGGCGTCCGAGGAACGGGCGGCGCTGGAAGCGCGTTTCCGGGTCGAAGGGCGGCAGATGGAGGATGTTTTGGCGGAGGCGCTCGATGCCTTGTCCGGGCTTTCGCAGACGGCGGCGATGGTGCTGGTGCCCAAGACCGACGTCGCCGTGCGCCACATAGAATTTGTGGCGTTAGGCGGCGACCGGGCGCTCGCCATCCTGGTTGGCCAGGACGGCTCGGTGGAAAACCGCATCATCCGGCTTGCTCCCGGCCTTCCTCCCTCGGCGCTGACCCAGGCCGCCAATTATTTGAATGCCCGGCTGGCCGGGCGCACGCTTGAGGAAGCGCGCGCCGAAGTCGAGGCGGAAATCCGCAACCGCCGGGCCGAGCTCGATGAGTTGACCACATCGGTGGTCGAGCGCGGCCTTGCCGTGTGGGCGGGCCCCAAGGAAAGCCGCGACCAATTGATCGTGCGCGGGCGGGCCAATCTCCTTGAGGACGTGCATGCGCTTGAGGATCTGGAGCGCATCCGCCGGCTGTTCGACGACCTGGAGACCAAGCGCGACCTGATGCGGGTGCTGGAACTGGCGCGCGACGGCGAAGGGGTGCGGGTTTTCATCGGTTCGGAAAACAATCTATTTTCTTTGTCGGGCTCTTCGGTTATTGCCCGGCCCTATCCCAACGGGACGGACAAGATCGTTGGCGTCATCGGCGTCATCGGCCCGACCCGGATCAACTATGCCCGGGTGGTGCCGCTGGTGGACTTTACCGCCCGGCTGCTCAGTCAAATGTTATGAAGGCAAGGAAGAGGGTGACGCAAGCGTCATGAACGAGGATCACAAGACCGAGATCGAGGCCACCGATATCGCGCCGCAAGCGCCGGACATGGCAACCGAGGACGCAGCGGCGCTGGCCGAGGATGCGCAGGCCAAGCTGAAGGCGGTCGAGGCCGAGGTGGCGGGGTTGAAGGACCGCCTTTTGCGCGCCGTCGCCGAAACGGAAAACGTCCGCCGCCGGGCGGAGCGGGAGCGCGCTGACGCCACCACTTACGCCATCACCGGCTTTGCCCGCGATCTTTTGAACGTCGCCGACAACCTGCGCCGGGCGCTCGAGGCGGTGAGCGAGGCGCAGCGCGCCGACGAGGGCTTCGCCACCGTGCTCGCCGGCGTCGAGATGACCGAGCGCGAGCTTCTGGCCAGCTTCGACAAGCACGGCATCCGCAAAATCGTCCCCAAGGACGAGAAGTTCGACCATAACTTCCACCAGGCGATGTTCGAGGTGGAAACCAGCGCGGTGGCGCCAGGCACCGTGGTCGAGGTGATGCAGCCTGGCTATGTGCTGAAGGACCGGCTTTTGCGCCCCGCCATGGTGGGCGTCGCCAAGGCGCCCAAGACCGGCGACACCAACAAGCCCGCAGGCGTCAACGAAGTGGTGTAAGGACGCCGGGCTCTGAGCTCCAAGGGGAAAATGGGTCTCGCCAGCGACGGCAAGGCTGGCTAAGGTCCCAAGCCATGACCGAGCCGTCGCCCGGCGCAGCCCGCAAAAGCGGATTTGCCATTTATTCACGCCCGCGGCTCATCGCCGTGCTCGGCCTTGGCATCGCCTCGGGCTTTCCCTACACGCTGGTGGCGGCGACCCTCACCCAATGGTTGTCGGAGCTGGAGGTGAGCCGCGCTTCCATCGGCCTCTTCTCCCTGGCTCTTGTCATGTACAACCTCAAACCCCTGTGGGCCTGGCTGGTGGACGGGATCGCCATTCCCGGACTGTCCCGGCTTATCGGCCAGCGCCGCGCCTGGCTCCTGGTGGCCGACGTCCTTCTTGTCGTCGCGATCGTTCTCCTTGCCACCTCGGACCCGGTGAACCGCCTTGCCTGGACGGCGCTGTGCGCCCTGCTCGTCGCGTTCGCCAGCGCCACCCAGGACATCGTCATCGACGCCTACCGCATCGAGGTGTTGACCCCTTCGGAAATGGGCGCCGGCGCCGGCATGGCGAACTATGGCTGGCGGATGGGAAGCTATGCCGCCTCGACCATGGTGCTGCTGCTCGCCGCCGCCTTTGGCTGGACCGTTGCCTATATCGCCGCGGCGAGCCTTGTCGTCTTCGCCCTTGCCGCGGCGCTTTATCTCGGCGAGCCCAAGGCGCACCGCGCCGCCATGGCGGTGGTGGGGCGGCAAGGGCTGCGGGAGAAAATCCTCAACCCCTTTGTCGAGTTTTTGCAGCGCCGCGGCGCCTTCGTCATCCTCGCCTTCATCCTCCTCCATAAAATCGGCGACACCATGGGCCAGTTGATGCTGCGCAACCTTCTGGTCGGGCTCGCTTTCACCAAGCAGGAGGTGGCGACCTACGACGTTACCGTCGGCACCCTCTTTCTGCTCATCGGCACCGCGGTGGGCGGCGTTCTTTACGCCCGTTTCGGAGTGGCCCGCACCATGGTCCTTGGCCTTCTTCTCATGATGATTTCCAATTTAAGCTTTTCTTTTCTCGCCCTCCTTGGCCATTCCAACGCCTTTCTTGCCTTCACCATGGCCTTTGAAAGCCTGGCCAGCGGCATTGGCGGGGTGGTGGTGGTGGGCTATTTGTCAAGCCTGTGCAACCTTGCCTATACCGCCACCCAATATGCCCTGTTCTCGGCCGCGGCGCCCATTGTCGGCCGGCTTTTGACCGCCCCTTCCGGTTTCCTGATCGATGCCGTGGGCTATCCGCTGTTTTATGGCATCACCACCGTGGCGGCCTTGCCGGGTCTTATTTTATTTCTCCTCATGTGGCGCCGGGATCTGCTTGGTGTGCCGTCAGAAAACAAAAATAAATCAACTGATTAGCCTATATGTTTTGGTTTTGACCCCACTCTGTCGCCGGCTTGTTCCCGGCTGCGGCGAAGCGCCGAATGCGTGCGCCCAGCGGTGCCACAGGCGCTTTGACTCTTGCGCCCGATTGCGCCATGGTTTTGCCCATAAGGGCCAGCGTTGCGGCCAGCCATGATGCCCAGCCCGCCGGGGCGGTTGACAAGAAGGCGGCGGCTGCGAGGACGGAGAATAACAAGCAGAAATAAGCGGACAATCATAAGACTGTCATAAAACCATCCGCAAAGGCGCATAAGAGAGTGGCCATGAAATACGCATCCTATCGCTCGACGGTGGTGGCCGCGCAGACGCTGGCGAACGCCCCCTTTTATGCCAAGAACGGCTCGCTCGATGTGCGGCTCGCGTCTTCCGAGGAGGAAATCCTCGCCGCCCAGGCGCTGCGCTACAGTATTTTCTATGAAGAAATGGACGCCATCCCCGACGCCCGCATGGCGCGCGCCCGGCGCGATGTCGATGATTATGACATGATCTGCGACCATCTTCTGGTCATCGATCATGACAAGCCGGGCGGCCCCCGGGTGGTGGGCACCTATCGCTTGCTGCGGCAATTGGTGGCGCAAGCCTATAGGGGTTTTTATTCGGCGAGCGAATATGACCTGACGCCGCTTCTATCGGCGACCTTCCAGCAAAGGATCGGCGCCGGGCGGCAGCTTCTCGAGCTGGGCCGCTCCTGCGTCCACAAGGACTACCGCACCGCCCAGACCATCAACCTGCTGTGGCGCGGCATCGCCTCTTATCTGGCGCAGCACCATATCGGCTATATGTTCGGCTGCGCCTCCTTCGCCGGCACCGACCCGCGGCGCCATGGCGTGCCCCTTTCCTATCTTTATCATGAGCATCTGGTGCCCGATGACCTTTATGTCCGCGCCCTGCCGGCGCGCCATGAGGCGATGAACCAGCTTCCCCGCGATGCTTATGACGTGCGCGAAGCGCTGCGCGCCCTGCCGCCCCTCATCAAGGGCTATTTGCGCCTTGGCTGTTTCGTCGGCGACGGTGCGGTGGTGGACGCCCAGTTCAACACCACCGATGTTTTCATCCTGCTTCCGGTGGAGCGCATCACCCGGCGCTATTCCGACCGCTATTCAATCGAGCGTCTCGCCAACGACCCCGTCGCCGCGGCTTGAACGGGAGTTTCCTGAACAGACCTAAGCTTTGGGCGGATAAGGTTTTCCGTCCTTGTGGCGATAGCCGCCGCCGCCGCTGTAGCGGCCGGGGATGAAGGTCATGTCGATGTCGCTATAGACCCCATGGTCCTTGTCGTCGCGGCTGCCGATGGCGAGGAACACCGCTTCTTCATCGGAGCGGTTCTGCAAATGATGGCCGTCCTTGACCCCGGCCTTGAAGCCCGCGCAGTCGCCCGCGCGCATCACCTCTTCCCCGGCATCGGTGACAAGGACAAGCTCGCCTTCCAGGATATAGACGAACTCGTCTTCAAGGGCATGCCAATGGCGCTGGCTCGACCAGGCGCCGGGCGATAGCGTCACCAGGTTGACCCCGAACTGGCTAAGGCCCGCCGCCTGGCCCAAGGCCTGCCAGCGCCGGTCGCGGCATGGCGCGTCATGGGGCGGCGGATAGCGGGTGCCGCTCTCGATGGGAAGCTTCTGCCGGTCGATCTTGGGCATTTCATCCCCTTTCTTCAGACAATCTCGGCCCCGGCCATCACCGCCATGGTGACGATCTCGGAGGCCGAGGCGGTCATCGGCACGATCTGCACCGGTCGGGCAAGGCCGATGAGCAGCGGCCCGATGACCCGGGCGGTGGAGATCTCCTTAATGAGCTTGGCCGCGATATTGGCCGAATGCAGCGCTGGCATGATGAGGACATTGGCCGGCGCGGTAAGGCGCGAAAAGGGGTAAAGCTTCAACATGTCCCGATTGAGCGCGACATCGGCCGACAGCTCGCCTTCATATTCGAAATCGACATCGCGGCTATCGAGCAAGGCAACGGCGTGGCGCACATGCTCCGAGGAGGCCCAGGAAGGGTTGCCGAAATTGGAATAGGAAATAAAGGCGACGCGGGGCTCGTGGCCCAGCTTGCGCACCGTCGCCGCCGCCTGGACCGCGATATCCGCAAGGTCGGCGGCGTCGGGACGCTCGTTGACCGTTGAATCGGCGATGAACAGGGTATGGGCGCGCTCCACCACCACATGCATGCCAAAGGCGATATGGTCGGGCTTGGTGTCGATCGCCTGCATGACCCGCGACAAGGTCTGCCAATAATGGCGGGTGACGCCGGAGACCATGGCGTCGGCATAGCCAAGGGCGACCATGCAGGCGGCGAAGATGTTGCGGTCCTGGTTCACCAGCCGCTGGCAGTCGCGATAAAGAAAGCCGCGGCGCTGCAGGCGCTGGTACAAATAGTCGGTGAACTCGCGGACATGGGGCGACAGGCGGGAGTTGTGGACCTCCAGTTTCTCCTCGGCATAGCCCAGCTTCAACAGCCGCTCTTTCACCGTATTGTCGCGGCCGACCAGGACTGGCGTGCCATAGCCGTCATTGCGAAAGGCGATCGCCGCGCGCAGCACTTTTTCCTCCTCCGCCTCGGCAAAGACCACCCGCTTGGGGCGCAGCCGGGCGCGCTCGTAAAGCAAGGTCAGCGTCGCCACCGTGGGGTTGAGCCGGGTCTTGAGTTCGGTGCGGTAGCCCTCCATATCGATGATCGGCCGGCGCGCCACCCCGCTCGTCATCGCCGCCTCGGCGACGCGCGGCGGGACGAACTCGATCAGCCGCGGGTCGAAGGGCGCCGGGATGATGTAATGGGGGCCAAAGCGCGGCCGCTCGCCGGAATAGGCGGCGGCCACCTCGTCGGGGACATCGGCGCGGGCAAGCTCGGCCAAGGCCTCGGCGGCGGCGATCTTCATCGCCTCGTTGATGGTGGTGGCGCGCACATCGAGGGCGCCGCGGAAAATATAGGGAAAGCCCAGCACATTGTTGACCTGGTTAGGGTAATCGGAACGGCCGGTGGCGACGATCGCGTCGGGCCGCACCGCCTCCACCTCCTCGGGGGCGATTTCCGGGTCGGGGTTGGCGCAGGCGAAGATGATGGGCTTGTCGGCCATCGCCTGCACCATCTCCTGGCTGACGGCGCCTTTCACCGATAGGCCGATGAAGACATCGGCGCCGGCCATCGCTTGGGCAAGGCTGCGCGCCTCTGTCTTCACCGCATGGGCCGACTTCCACTGGTTCATGCCCTGCTCGCGTCCTTCGTAGACGACGCCACGCGAATCGCACATGACAAGGTTGTCGTGGGGCAGCCCCATGGCCTTGATGAGCTCGGCGCAGGCGATGGCGGCGGCGCCGGCGCCGTTCATCACCACCCGGGTTGTCTTGATGTCGCGTCCGGTGATGGCAAGGGCGTTCAAAAACCCGGCGGCGGTGATGATGGCGGTGCCGTGCTGGTCGTCGTGGAACACCGGGATGTTCATCGCCTCGCGCAAGCGCTGCTCGATGATGAAGCATTCCGGCGCCTTGATGTCTTCAAGGTTGATGCCGCCAAAGGACGGCTCGAGCAACGCCACGCAATTGACGATGGCATCCACATCCTCGCTGGCGACTTCCAGGTCGATGGCGTCGATATCGGCGAAACGCTTGAACAGCACCACCTTGCCTTCCATCACCGGCTTGGCGGCGAGCGCGCCCAGGGCGCCCAGCCCGAGAATCGCCGTGCCGTTGGAGATGACGGCGACCAGATTGCCCTTGACGGTATAGTCGTAGGCCGCATCGGGGTCCTTGGCGATCGCCTTGACCGGCACCGCGACGCCGGGGGAATAGGCAAGGCTCAAGTCGCGCTGCGTCGCCATCGGCTTGGAGGCGACGATCTCCAGCTTGCCGGGGCGTCGCCCGGCGTGGAACAACAGCGCTTCCTTGTCGGAAAAACGCGCCCCCTTTTCGGCCATGCGATGCTTCTCCCTTATGGCACCGTGACAAACCCAGCCAAGCATCCTAGAACGCTTAGCGCGACAACCCAAGATGGTCTCTAAAGAAATCAGTAAGATGGCAGGATGACAGCGCACCAGTTAGCCAAGCCGAAAAGCGAGGCCGTGCCCGAGGGCGCGACGCCGATGATGGCGCAATATCTGGAAATCAAGGCCGCCCATCCCGGCTATCTCCTGTTTTACCGGATGGGCGACTTTTACGAGCTGTTCTTCGACGACGCGCTCGCCGCCGCCGCGGCGCTCGATATCGCCCTGACCAAGCGCGGCCGGCATCTGGGCGCCGATATTCCCATGTGCGGGGTGCCGGTGCACGCCGCCGACGCCTATCTCGCCCGGCTCATCCGGCGCAATTTCAAGGTTGCCGTCGCCGAGCAGATGGAAGACCCGGCGCAAGCCAGGAAGCGGGGCAGCAAGGCGGTGGTGGAGCGGGCGGTGGTGCGCCTGGTGACCCCGGGAACGCTGACCGAGGACGCCCTTCTCGACGCCCGCGCCGCCAACCATATCGCCGCCATCGCCCGCGCCGAGACGATGCTGGCCTTGTCCTGGCTCGACATGTCGACCGGCGCTTTTCACGTCAAGGAAAGCGACGCTGCCCGGCTGGAAGCCGATCTTGCCCGGCTTAGCCCCCAGGAAATCCTCATCCCCGACAGCCTTGCCGATGATCCGGCGCTTGTCCGGCCGCTGACCGACTGGCGGGAGAGCTTGACCCCGCGCCCGGCCGCGGCGTGCGACAGTACTAAGGGGGAAGCCCGCCTGAGGGAGGCTTTTGCCGTCGCCACCCTTGAGGGCTTTGGCGCGTTTGCCCGCGCCGAGCTCGCTGCCGCCGGCATGCTCATCGCCTATGTCATGGAAACGCAAAAAGGGCGCCTTCCTTATTTGCGCCCGCCGCGCCGGGAAAACGCCAGCACGGTGATGAGCATCGATGCCGCCACCCGGCGCAACCTTGAGCTCAGCACGACCCTTGCCGGGACCCGCGCCGGCAGCCTTCTTGCCGCCATCGACCGCACGCTCACCGGCGCCGGGGCCCGCCTCCTCGCCGCACGGCTGGCGGCGCCGCTCTTGGACGCCAAGGCCATCAACGCCCGGCTCGACATGGTGGCGGCGCTGATCGAGAACAGCCGGCTGCGGGACGACATGCGCCGCGCCTTGCGCGCCGTTCCCGACCTTGAACGCGCCCTTACCCGTTTGTCCCTGGGCCGGGGCGGGCCGCGCGATCTTGCCGCCATTGCCCAGGGTTTGGCTGGGGGCGGCGCGATTGGCGGCCAGCTCGAAGCGGCGGCGCGCGCGGAACTCGCCTTGCCGGCGGGGCTGCAAAGCGCCCAAGCCGATCTCGGCGCCCATGGCGCGCTGATCGACCTTTTAAATGAGGCCCTGGTGGCCGAGCCGCCGCTCATCACCCGCGATGGCGGCTTCATCGCCCCAGGCCATGACGCCGCCTTGGACGAGTTGCGCGCGCTCAAGGACGAAAGCCGCCGCCTCATCGCCGCCTTGGAAGCGCGCTATCGCGATGAGACCGGGATCGCGAGCCTTAAGATCAAGTTCAACAACGTGCTGGGCTATCATATCGATCTCTCGGCAAAGGCCGCCGACAAGCTGATGGCGCCACCCTTTAACGCCACCTTCATCCATCGCCAGACGCTGGCCAACGCGGTGCGCTTTTCCACCTCTGAACTGGCTGAACTGGCGAGCCGCATCGGCGAAGCCGGCGACCTCGCCTTGGCCCGCGAATTGGACTTGTTCGAAGCGCTGGCGGCCAAGGTCTTGGCCGACGCTGAGGCCATCTTGCGCTGCGCTGGCGCGCTGGCGACGCTCGATGTCACCGCCGCGCTTGCCGAGCTTGCGGCGCGGGAGGGCTACTGCCGGCCAGAGGTCGATGACAGCCTTGCCTTCACGGTTGAGAAGGGCCGCCACCCGGTGGTGGAAATGGCGCGCCAAAGGGGGCGCGAGGCGTTCATCGCCAACGACTGCGATCTGGCGCCCGAGCGCCGCCTGTGGCTGCTGACCGGCCCCAACATGGCGGGCAAATCCACTTTCTTGCGGCAAAACGCGCTCATCGCCCTTCTCGCGCAAATGGGCGCCTTCGTGCCCGCCCGCCGCGCCCATATCGGCGTCATCGACAAGCTTTTCAGCCGGGTTGGCGCGGCCGACGACCTTGCGCATGGGCGCTCCACCTTCATGGTGGAGATGGTCGAGACCGCGGCCATCCTCAATCAATCAACCGAACGTTCGTTTGTGATTCTCGATGAAATCGGCCGCGGCACCGCCACCTTCGACGGCCTTTCCATCGCCTGGGCGGTGATCGAGCACCTCCATAACGTGAACCGCGCCCGGGTTCTCTTCGCCACCCATTATCACGAGCTCACCGCGCTTGCCGCGCGCCTCGACGCGCTCGCCCTTCACGCCATGAAAGTCAAGGAATGGCAGGGCGACCTCGTGTTTCTCCATGAAGTGGCGCCGGGCGCTGCCGACCGCTCCTATGGCGTCCAGGTGGCGCGCCTTGCCGGCCTGCCGCCGCCCGTTATCGCCCGGGCGCGCGAGGTGCTGGCGCGGCTTGAAGCGGGCGGTGGGGGAAACCCGGCCATCGCAGCCTTGGGCGCCGATCTGCCGCTGTTTTCCGCAGTTCCCTCAGCCGCCGTCCAAGAGGCTAAGAGCGATCCCTTGCGCGCCATGCTGGCCGATGTCGAGCCCGACGCGCTGACGCCGCGCCAGGCGCTCGATCTCCTCTACGCTCTCAAAGCCCGGTCGCAAGACTAAGCCCCGCTATGCTATGAGGGCGGGCAAGCTGCTGGAGCCACTGCCTTGACCATCGCCATCGCCAAGCGCCGCGCCATCATCGACCGCCGCGCCATCGCCGCCAAGTTGGATGCGCAGCTCCCCACGCTCGAGCGTGAACAAGCGCGGGCCCTGCTCGTCGCCACTTTGCGCGACGCCTTGGCCGCCGGCCAGGCGGAAGTCTGCCGCCGCGCCGAGGCCCACGCCCTTGGCGGGCGCGGCATGGTGCACGCCTTGTCGTTTCTCATGGACCAGGTGCTGGCCATTGCCTGGGAAGTGGTGACGACCCGGGTCCATAAGCTTGCCAACCCCACCAAAGCGGAGCGGCTGGCCATGGTCGCCGTCGGCGGCTATGGCCGCGGCGAGCTTGCCCCCCATTCCGACGTCGATCTGTTGTTCCTCACCCCCTATAAGCGCCCGCCCTGGGCCGAGCAGGTGATCGAGACCCTCCTCTATCTATTATGGGATCTGGGGCTCAAAGTGGGCCATGCCAGCCGCTCCGTCGCCGAGCTTGTCCGCATCGCCCGCGACGACATCACGGTGCGCACCGCCTTTTTGGAATCGCGCCTCATTGAAGGCGACGCCGCCACTTACAGCACCGCCAAGGCGCGCTTTGAAAAGGAGATCCTGGCGAGGACGGCGGCCGACTATGTGGCGCACAAGCTCGACGAACGCGACGCCCGGCACAAGCGGCTGGGGGACAGCCGCTATGTGGTGGAGCCCAATCTCAAGGAGGGCAAGGGGGGCTTGCGCGACCTTCATACCCTGTTTTGGATCGCCAAATATGTCTACCAGGTCGACGATGTGGCGATGCTGGTGGAAAAGGGGGTGCTGAGCGCCAGCGAGCTGCGCCTGTTTCGCAATGCCGAGGCTTTTTTGTGGACCGTGCGCTGCCATTTGCACGCCCTTGCCGGGCGCGCCGAGGAGCGCCTCACCTTCGACGTTCAGCCCGAGCTGGCCCGCCGCCTCGGCTATGCCGACCGGCCGGGCCAGCGGGGGGTCGAGCGCTTCATGAAGCATTATTTCCTCACCGCCAAAAGGGTCGGCGACCTCACCCGCGTGGTCTGCGCCCATTTGCAGGAAAGCCACCAGAAAAAGCCGCTTTTGCGCCTGCCCCGCCTCCGCCGCCGGCCGCGCAATCTCTCCGGCTTCATTTTGGACGCAGGGCGCATCACCGTGCCCGATAAAGCCTTCTTCACCGGCCATCCCGCCCGCATGCTGGAGATTTTCGCCCTGGCCGATGCCCATGGTCTCGACCTTCATCCCAACGCCATGCGGCGCTTGCGGCGCGACCGCAAGGCCATCGACGCCAAGGTCCGCGAGGACAGGCAAGCCAACGCCCATTTCATGGCGGTGCTCACCTCCAAAAACGATCCTGAAACCTATTTGCGGATGATGAACGAGGCCGGCGTCCTTGGCCGTTTCGTGCCCGATTTCGGCCGCGTCGTCGCGCAGATGCAATATGACATGTACCACCATTATACGGTGGACGAGCATAGCATCCGCGCCATCGGCCTTCTGGCGCGCATCGAAAAAGGCGAGTTCAAGGCCGACCACCCCCTATCGACCGCCATCATCCACAAAATCGTCTCGCGCCGGGCGCTTTATGTCGCGGTTTTGCTGCACGATATCGCCAAGGGCCGCGGCGGCGACCATTCCGTCATCGGCGAGGACATCGCCCGCGCCTTATGTCCGCGCCTTGGCCTCAGCGCCGCCGAAACCGAGCTGGTCGCCTGGCTGGTGCGCTGGCATCTTCTGATGTCGGCGACCGCCTTCAAGCGCGACATCGCCGATTTCAAGACGGTCCAGGATTTCGCGGCGCAGGTGCAAAGCCCGGAGCGCTTGCGCATGCTTCTCGTCCTCACCGTGGTCGATATCCGCGCCGTCGGGCCCAAGGTGTGGAACGGCTGGAAGGGCCAGCTTCTGCGCGAGCTTTACGAGGCGGCGGAGGAAATCCTGGTGGCGGGCCATGTGGAAAAAGGCCGGGCGGAACGGGTGAAAGCGCGCAAGAACGCCTTGCGGGACCGTCTTGCCGATTGGTCCGATCATAAGTTCCGCGGTTACGCCAAGCGCTTCAAGGACCCCTATTGGCTGGTGGAAACGCCGGAGACGCTGGAGCGCAATGCCCGCCTCATCGCCAAGGCCGGCAAGGGCGACGATGTGCTGGCCATCGATTTTCACATCGACCAGTTCCAGTCGGTGACCCTAATGGCGGTCTATACCCCTGATCATCCAGGCCTGTTCTATCGCCTCGCCGGCGCTATCGCCTTGACCGGCGGCTCCATCGCCGACGCCAAGATCCATACCACCGCCGATGGCATGGCGATCGACAATTTCACCATCCAGGACGAAGCCGGCCTGCCGTTCGACGACCCGCCACGCCTGGCGCGCTTGCAGACCCGGATCCATGATGTCCTCAAAGGCACTGTCAATTTGAAGGAGGCGCTGGCCAAGAAGCCCCGCCTGGCGCCGCGCGCCGAGGTCTTTCACGTGGAGCCCCTGGTGCTGATCGACAACCACGCCTCGAACCGTTTCACCGTCATCGAAGTCAATGCCGCCGACCGGCCAGCGCTTCTTTACCGGCTGACGCGCGCCTTGTTCCACGCCAAGACCACCATCGCCTCGGCCCATATCGCGACCTATGGCGAGCGCGCCGTCGACGTCTTTTACGTCACCGACCTGACGGGGCAAAAAATCATCAACGGCAACCGTCTGCGCGCCCTCGAGCGCCGCCTTCTCGAAGCGATCCAGGCCGGCGAGGAGAGCGCGGTGAAAGCGCCAGCGCCGCGCGCGCATTCACTTCCCCAAGCAAGCCCCTAGGAAAGTCGCACCCCCGATGTCGCTGATCAGATCCACCCTCACCGTTGGCGGTCTTACCATGGCGAGCCGCCTTCTTGGCTTTGTCCGCGACGTGCTGATCGCCCGCTATGTCGGGGCCGGCATGGCGGCGGACGCGTTTTTCGTCGCCTTCAAGCTCCCCAACCTGTTTCGCCGTCTGTTCGCCGAAGGCGCCTTTTCCGCCGCCTTCGTGCCCTTGTTCGCCGCCGCCGCCGCAAGGTCCAAGGCCGAAGGCAGGAGCTTTGCCGAACACGTGCTGGCGGCGCTGTTGCCCATTCTCCTCATCTTCACCGCCGCGATGGAAGCCTTGATGCCGTGGGTGGTGCTCGCCATCACCGGCGGCTTTTACGGCGCCGGCCCGGAAAAATTCGCCCTTGCCGTCGAACTGACCCGCGCCACCTTTCCCTTTCTTGCCCTCATCTCCCTGGTTTCGCTGCTGGGCGGGGCGCTGAACGCGCTGGGCCGTTTCGCCGCCGCCGCCGCCGCGCCCGTGCTCCTCAACCTTGCGCTCATCGGCGCCCTCTTGTTTTTCCATGACGGCGAAGTGGCGGCGGCGCGCGCCTTGGCCATCGCCGTCACCGTCTCGGGGCTGATCCAGCTCGTCTGGCTGATGCTTGCCGCCGAGCGCGCCGGCATAGGCCTGCGCTTGCGCTGGCCAAGGCTCAGCCCGCAGGTCAGGCGCATGCTCGTCCTCATGCTGCCCGTAGCCTTGGGCGCCGGGGCGCAGCAGATCAACCTTCTCATCGATACCATCCTTGCCAGCCGCTTCTTGCCCGAAGGCTCGCTGTCCTATCTTTATTTCGGCGACCGCCTGAACCAGCTTCCCATCGGCGTCATTGGCGTCGCGCTGGGCACCGTTCTGCTGCCGACGCTGTCCCGCCAAATCGCCGAGAAAGCCGATGCCGCCGCCCTCCACAGCCAGAACCGGGCGGTGGAGCTCGCCTTGCTTCTTACCTTGCCGGCGGCGGCGGGCCTTCTTCTCATTCCCGAGGGCATCGTCCGCGTCCTTTTCGAGCGTGGCGCTTTCGACGCCCTCGCCACCGCCAAAAGCGCGGCGGCCCTTGCCGCCTATGCGCTGGGCCTGCCGGCCTATGTGCTGATCAAGGTGCTGGTGCCGGGCTTTTACGCCCGCAAGGACACCGCGACCCCGGTGCGCATCGCCATCGCTTCGCTGGCGACCAACAGCGTGTTAGGGGTTGTCCTCATGTTCCCCCTCGCCCATGTCGGTCTCGCCCTGGCCACCGCCATCGCCGCCTGGCTCAACGCTGGCCTGCTTTATCTCACCTTGCGCCGGCGGGGCCATTTCAGGATTGATGCCGGCCTGCGTCTAAGGGGGGTGAAAATATGCCTTGCGGCGCTCATCATGGGGCTCGCCCTTATCCTTCTCAGCCATGTCATGAGAGGGATGCTCGAGCCATCGGCGCCGTGGGCCATCGCCGCGCTCATCGCCCTTATTCTGGCCGCCGGCATCGTTTATGTCTTGGCCGTCCTCGCTTTGCGCATCTTCACGCTCGCCGAGATGAAAGCCCGCTTCAAGCGCCGCGCTTGACCGGATGGGCGCGCCTTCCTACAACGCCCCGGACTGTGGGCGAGTGTTCCAGAAAACGGGAAAAACGATGACCAGACAGCCGAGCAAGCGGGTTTTTTCCGGCATTCAGCCCACCGGCCACTTGCACCTGGGCAATTATCTTGGCGCCATCCGCAATTGGGTCGCCCTGCAGGACGGCCATGAGTGCCTTTATTGCATCGTCGACCTTCACGCCATCACCGTGTGGCAAAGCCCCGAGGCCTTGCGCGCGGCGACCCGGGAAGCGGCGGCGGCCCTGCTGGCCGCCGGGATCGACCCCGGGCGCGCCATCCTTTTCAACCAGTCGCAGGTCTCGGCCCATGCCGAGCTGGCGTGGATTTTCAATTGCGTCACCCGCATCGGCTGGCTCAACCGCATGACCCAGTTCAAGGACAAAGCGGGCAAGAACCGGGAAAACGCCTCTTCCGGCCTTTATGTCTATCCCAATCTGATGGCCGCCGACATCCTTGCCTATCGTGCCACCCATGTGCCGGTGGGCGAGGACCAGAAACAGCATCTTGAGCTGGCGCGCGACATCGCCCAGAAGTTCAACAACGATTATGGCGTTGATTTCTTCCCCCTGGTCGAGCCCTTGATCCTGCCGGAGGGCGCCCGCGTCATGAGCCTGCGCGACGGGCGGGTCAAGATGTCGAAATCCGACCCTTCCGACTATAGCCGGATCAGCTTGACCGACGATGCTGACACCATCGCCCAGAAGATCCGCAAGGCGCGCACCGATGCCGCGCCCTTGCCGGAAACGCCGGAGGGGCTGCAAGGCCGGCCGGAAGCGGACAATCTTGTCACCATCATGGCCGCCCTTGCCGAAACCACCCGGGCGCGGGTCTGCAAGGACTTCGCAGGCCAGGGCTTTGCTGCTTTCAAGCAGGCCTTGACCGAGGTCGCGGTGGCGCGCCTTGGCCCCCTTACGGCGGAGATGAACCGCCTGCTCGCCGACCCCGCCGGCATCGATACGGTGCTGCGCGAGGGCGCGGTGCGCGCCCGCGCCCTTGCCATGCCTGTCCTGCGCCAGGCCCAGGACATCGTCGGCTTCCTGCACCCTTAAGGGTCCGTTTGGAAACGCGCATGGAGGTCGCGACAGGTTCAAGCTGGGCTTGACATAGGTTAATGTGCGGTTCAGGGGGGTGTTGTATGCTATCGGTCGCATGGATAAGCTTTGGGGCATGACATGAATGGTAAGGGAATCGGCTATATGACACGCATCAAATGGGCGATCCTTGCACTGCTCGCCATCACGCTGGGGGCGTGCGCCAGCAGCTTCAAGTCCGATGTCGCGCGCTTTCATCGCCTCAACGAAGTGGCCCCCGGCGCCACCTTCGCGGTGGTGCCCAAGGACCCCGCCAAGCGCGGCAGCCTGGAATTCGAGCAATATGCCGCCCTGGTGCGCGGCGAGTTGACCAAATTTGGCTATCAGCCGGTCAATGCCGCCAACGCCTCCGACCTCGTCGTCGAGGTGGACTACGGCATTTCCGAAGGCGAGCAAGTCATTCGCTCGCGGCCCACCGCCTTTTACGGCTTTTACGGGCCCTATGGCTATGGCTACCCCTTCTATACCGGCTATTGGCATGGCGGCTATCTCTATGGCGCCTATCCCTTTGGTTATGGCTATGGCTCGGACGTCTACAGCTACACCGTCTATACCCGCAGGCTGGAGATGGACATCGTGCGGCCCAACCCCGCCAACACCCGCGACGTGGTGTTCGAAGGCGAGGTGCGCTCCATCGGGCGCGATAACCGTCTGCCGGAGATCATGCCCTATCTGGTGCAGGCGATGTTCACCAATTTCCCCGGCGAATCGGGGGTGACCAAGGAAGTGGTGATCAAGCTGCCAGACCGCGAAGGGCGCTATTGAGGCGTTGACCAGACAAGCGTCTGCGTATCGCCGATGGACGCCGGCCCCGCTGATTTCGGCCACGCCTTCGTCCAGGCGACTTGAACCTTGCTGTAAAACCGCTCATCTTCTTATCAGGGCCTTGATCGGCCGGCAGCAAGAGGGGTGGGCCATTGGCTTGGCTGAACAACTGGCTGGCCTATCTGGGCGGCGGCGGGCGCCGCGCCGCGGCCAGCGTGATGGCTTGGTTCGACCGCCGCCGGCTGGCGTTGGCGGGTGCCGGCGTCGCGGTCTTTATCGCCGCCTATTACGCGCTGGGCATGGTGGTGGTGCACGAAATTGACGACAACCTCGCCTTCACGCCGCGGCCCGAGGGCGAAAGCGCTGGCGAAAGCCGCGCCATCGCCCTTGTCATCGGCCTCATCGACCGCGAGGTCAACCGCCATGGCTGGGTCGCCAACGACCCCTTTTTCTTTCCCACCGCCCTTCTTGACAACATGCCCAATTATCAACAGGGCATGCGCCGTTCGCTCACCTTGTTCATCACCGAAATGCGCGACCAGATCGGCCGCAACCGGGGCTCCAGCGCCGCCGACGCCGATCTTGAGACGGCGGTTTCCAAGCTGAATTATCAAGGGGATGTCTGGGTGCTTGCCGGCCTTTTGCCGCGCCAGTCCTCGGAGAGCGCCTATCGCGAGGCGCTGAGCGCCCTGCGCGCCTATAACCGCCGGGTGGCGACGGGCGAGGCGGCGTTCGAGCGCCGCGCCGATAATCTTCTCGCGACATTGAACAAGCTGGCGCTGGATCTGGGTGATGCGTCCGCTTCCATCGACGCCCATGTCGCCGCCCGGTCGGACGACCTTCTCGACCTTGCCGGCGATGATCTGTTCTACGACGTCAAGGGCCGCGCCTATGCCGTTCATATGGTGCTCCAGGGGCTGGAGGAGGATTTCGCCGAGGTGTTGGCCAACCGCGGCCTTGGCAATGTCTGGGCGGCGGCCAAGAAAAGCCTTGCCGATCTTCAGGCGATGCGGCCCTGGATGGTGGTGAACGGCGCCGCCGACAGCCAGTTTCTGCCCAACCATCTGTTGGCGGAAGGCTTTTATTTGATGCGCGCCCGCACCCAGCTGCGCGAGATCACCAATATCCTTGAAAAATAGCCAGTCCCTATCGCCGCGCTTGCCCAACGCCCTGTGAGCGGGCAGACTGCGGCCCATGAACAGTAGCAGCTTCGCGCTCGATCGCTTGCAGGCCGCCCAAGGGGCGCGGCATCGCAAATTCGTCGTCGTCGTCGACGACAGCCCGGAATGCGCCCTCGCCATCCGTTTCGCCGCCGGCCGGGCGGCCCACACCATCGGTGGGCGGGTGATGCTGTTTTACGTTCTGCCCCGGGTCGATTTCATGCACTGGATGGCGGTCGAGGACGTCATGCGCGACGAAGCCTGGACGCAAGCCGAGGCGCTGATGACCCATCTTGCCGAATGCATCTACCAGCATGTGGGGCTTTATTCCGAAGTGCAAATCCGCGAGGGCGACGCGGCCGAGCAGCTCCTCGAGGTGTTGCGCCGTGACCCGGACGTTTTTGCCCTCATTCTGGGAGCCAGCGCCGAAGGCAAGAGCCCAGGTCCCCTCGTCGACTATTTTTCCGGCGAGATCGCCGGCAGCCTGCCCTGCCCCGTGGTGATCGTTCCCGGCAGCCTTAGCCAGGAGCGGATCGACGCCATGGTGTGACTGAAATCCGACCGATTCCATCCAAATTAGCTTGACCTGAGCGAGGCCCATCGCCACATAGACGCGCAAGACGCGATGTTTAAGAGATGCTTTCAAGGAGGCTGGCCATGTTCATCGCCACCGAGCGCACGCCCAATCCGGCGACGCTGAAATTTCTTCCCGGCCAGACCGTGATGGCGCACGGCACGGCGAATTTTCCCGATGCCGAAGCCGCCGCCGCCGCGCCCTTGGCGCGGGACCTCTTTACCCTTGAGGGGGTGACGGGAGTGTTTTTCGGCGCCGACTTCATTTCGGTGACGCAAAATGGCGCTGACTGGGCGGCCTTGAAGCCGCAAGTCCTTGGCCTCATCATGGATCATCTCAGCTCCGGCGCGCCGCTGCTTGAAGCGGCGGTCGCCGAGGGCGCGGCGACGGGCGTAGCCGATGATCCCGCCGATGCCGCCATCGTCGACCAGATCAAGGACCTCCTCGACAGCAAGGTGCGGCCCGCCGTGGCCCAGGACGGCGGCGACATCGTCTATCAGGGGTTCTCCAAGGGGGTCGTCTATCTCCATATGCAGGGGGCGTGCTCGGGCTGCCCCTCCTCCACCATGACGCTGAAGAACGGGATTGAGAACCTGTTGCGCCACTATGTGCCGGAAGTCATCGAGGTGCGCGCGGTATAAGCGCAGGCTTTCTTGCCTGCCCCTACCCACTCTAATCCAGCGGCCCACCGGGTAGCAGAAAAGGCCAGCCGAACCAATACCAGCGCCCTTGCGCCCCCGGCGCGGTGCAATTGATCCGCGAGCGTCCCAACGGCAAGGGGGTCGCCAAATCGACCGCCAGCCAGCCATTGCGCAAGGGCTGCAGGGACGCGGCGCCAGCACGGTGCGAGGGATAGCAGGTGATGCGCGTCGGCGCTGGCGCGCCGGCGCCAAGGCGGAAGCGGAAATCGGGTGGGTTGGCGCCCGTGATCAGGGGATCGGCGGGCATCACCGCGGCCACCGGCAGGGCGCGGGCGCGGGCGATGAGACGGAAGCGCGCGAGCGCGCCATAGGCCTCGTTGATGGCAAAGCGCGGCAGGGCGTAGCGATCCTGGGCGGCGCTGGCGACGCCAGAGACTTGCGCGAAGGCGGCCCTAAAGCCCGCGCGCTTCACCATTTCCCTTAAAATAAGCGAATATTCGCCGTATGGATAGGCGAAAAGGGCGGGGGCGCGGCCCAGCTCCTTTGTCATGCGTTTGAGGCCGCGGGCGAAATCGGCCTTGACGGCGGCCTCGTCCATGAAGGCCATATGGCCATGGGCGGCGCCGTGAAAGCCAAGGGTGACGCCGTCGGCGGCAAGCGCCCGCAAGGCGTCCCAGTCAAGCATCCGCTGGGCGCCATCGTCGATGGCGTCGGTGGCGACGAAAAGGGTCATGGGAATGCCGCGCGCCTTTAAACGCGGCCAGGCTTCCCCCGCTGCCGAGCGATAGGCGTCATCAACCGTGAACACCACCGAAAAATCGGCGAGGGGGCGCCCGGTTTCAAAGGCGGCAACCACGGTGTCGAGGGAAGGGAAGGAAGCGCCAGCGCTGACAAGCCAGTCGAGCTGCGCCTCGAGTTGCGCCAGGCGGATGCTGGTTGACGGCACATCGTCTTCGCCAAAGCGATGGTAAACGAGGATCACCGCCTCAGGGGCATCCGCTTGCGCCTCTTGTGCCGCTGGCAAAAAAACGAGCGCCAACACGGCCCCGGCTTTTGTAAGGAAGCCAGGGATGCTATGGACGAAGCGGCGGAGGGCCAATTTCATGAACGGATCATAACCCATGGCCGATATTTTGAGCGACAAGGATCTTGACACCATCTTCCGCGCCGCGCGGTCGCACAACCGGTGGACCGATGAAGCGGTGAGCGATGTGCAAATCCAGGCGATCTACGATTTGCTGCGCTGGGGCCCGACCAGCGCCAATTGCTCCCCGGCCCGCTTTTGCTTTGTGAAGTCAGCGCCGGCCAAGGCCAGGCTGGCGGCCTGCGTTATGCCCGGCAACAAGGAAAAAGTGCTCACCGCGCCGGTGGTCGCCATCATTGGCGAGGACATGAAATTCTACGATAAGATCCCCCGCCTCTTCCCGCACAACCCCAAGGCCCGCGACTGGTTCGCGGGCGATGCCAAGGTGGCAGAGGCCACCGCCTTTCGCAACGCCACCCTGCAAGGGGCCTATCTCATCATCGCGGCGCGGGCCCTGGGCCTCGATTGCGGGCCCATGTCCGGCTTCGACAACGCCGCCGTCGATGCCGCCTTTTTCGCTGGCACGGACATCCGTTCCAATTTTTTGTGCGCCATCGGCCATGGCAGCGGGGAAGGCCTCTTTGCCCGCGCTCCGCGGCTCGATTTCGACGAGGCGTGCCGGATTTTATAAGCAAAGTCCCGAGAAGGTCGCCATGCTGGTTCTTGCTTTCGATACGGCGATGACCCGCTGCTCGGTGGCGCTCGGCGCCGATGGGCGCTGCCTTGCCAAGCGCGGCCGCGACATGGCGCGCGGCCAGGCGGAGGCCTTGCTGCCGATGATCGCCGAGACCCTGGAGGCCGCTGGGGTCACGGATATGGCGCGGCTTGCCGCGCTGGCGGTCATCCACGGGCCCGGCTCCTTCACCGGCGTGCGCATCGCCGTTGCCGCCGCCCGTGGCCTTGCCTGCGCGCTGGCCATTCCGGTGGTGAGCCTCACCAGCCTCGAGGTGGTGGCAGCGCAAGCCGCTGCTGCCTGGCCACAAGGCGCAGGAACCCTGTTGGTGGTTCAAGACGCCCGCCGCGGCGAAGTCTATGGCCAGGTGTTCGCCATGACGGCCGGCGCCTTGCCCGTTGCCAAGACGGCGCCAGCTTTGCTCACCCTTGCGCAGGCCCGCCGCCGCGCCCAGGCGGCCGCTCTTGTTGCCGGTACGGCGGCGGCGCTCGTTGGGAATAAAGGGTCGGCCGCCGTCAGCCCCGCCGACCCGCTGCCACGGGCGGCGACCATGCTGCGCGTGGCGCAGGGCCGCCCAGCGCGTCCCCATGGCGAGGTCCATCCCTTCTATCTGCGCCCGCCCGATGCGAAATTGCCCGCCCTGAACCCGGTGTCGACACTGCGCCAACGATTGCACCCATGAGCGCGTCGCCCCTCTATTTCACCACCCTGGGGCCGGCCGGCCATGGGGTGTTGCGCACGCTTTGCGCGGCCTGCTTCGATCCGGCGGGCGGCGAGGGCTGGTCGGCGGAGGACTTGGCGCTTGCCCTCACCCTTCCCGGCGTCAAGGCGCGGGTGATGACGCGTGCGGCGGCGGCGCTTGGCTTTTCCCTCACCCGCCAGGTTGTCGACGAAGCGGAGTTGCTTCTCATCGGCCTTTCCCCGGCCTGGCGGGGCCAGGGCTTGGGCCAGCCCCTCTTGGCTGACGCCATCGCCATCAACCGGGAGGCGGGCTGCCGTATCCTTCATCTGGAAGTGCGCGCGGACAATGTGGCGGCGCAAGCGCTGTATCGCAAAGAGGGCTTTGTCCCCCGCGGCCGGCGCGCCGGCTATTATCGGCTGCCGGGCGGCGGCCAAGCGGACGCCATTACCTACTCCCTCGACCTTGGCAATTGGCGCAGTTTAGCCTTGTCATGACATGGGGAAACGAAAAAAGCCGGCGTAAAAAACCTTGTTTGAGAGTTATAGCTTAGGCGGAAACAAAATTGCATCAATTTCATTGATATCACTGCTTTTTACAGCATAGGTTCCTTTTTTGCAGACAGGTCAGCCGACAGTAAAACATATTATCCTCATATGAAATGGAAACAATAATCGACACCATGCCGTTATTTTTTCATTGAATATTGCGGCAGGAAGCTTATTTATGCCGTGGCTATCGGCAAAACTCTTAAGTGTAATAGGTATTTCAGGACTGTATCGCCATGAACACCACTGCCCCCAATGCGGAAGACCTTCTGTCGTTGACTGCCGACATCGTTTCCTCGCACGTCTCCAACAATACTGTCGCCGTCTCCGACATGCCCGGCCTTATCGAGCAGGTCTATGGCGCGCTCAGCAAATTGGCCGCGCCCAGCCCGCAGCCCGAGCCGCGGCCCGAGCCGGCGGTGCCGGTACGGCGCTCGGTGACGCCGGACCATGTCATTTGCCTTGAGGACGGCAAGAAGCTGAAAATGCTGAAGCGGCATCTCAAGACCCAATACAATATGACGCCCGAGGAATATCGCGAGCGCTGGGGCCTGCCCGCGGATTATCCCATGGTGGCGCCCAATTATGCCGAGCAACGCCGCAAGCTGGCGAAGAAGATCGGCCTTGGCACCGGCCGCCGCAAGCGCTGAGCACGGCAAGGCAGCAGGGACGGCGGAGCGGAGCTTGGTCCGTTCCGCCGCACTGCGCGTTTCGTTTGACCCGAGGGGGTGGTTTGCCCCATCCTTGGATGCTGGTTTAGCGAAACGAGGCGAGAAGGCATCATGTCGGAGACGGCGGCCACCATCGATATCGAGCAGCTCTGCGCCGACAAGGGCATGCGCATGACCGACCAGCGCCGGGTAATCGCCCGCGTGCTGTCGCAGTCCCATGACCATCCCGATGTCGAGGAGGTCTATCGCCGCTCGATCGCCGTCGACCCCCATATCTCGATCGCCACCGTCTATCGCACGGTGCGCCTGTTTGAGGAGGCGGGCATTCTCGACCGGCTGGATTTTCGCGATGGGCGGGCGCGCTACGAGCCAGCCACGGACGATCATCACGATCACCTCATCGACGTCGAGACCGGCGAGGTGCTGGAATTTCACAATGCCGATGTCGAAACCCTGCAACGCCGGATCGCCGAAGAGCTTGGCTATGAGCTCGTCGATCACCGCATGGAGCTTTATGGCCGCCGCCGGCGTGGCAAGCCATAAGCGCTGCCCGCTGCGGCCATGAGCGAGAACAACAATCTCCTGTCCCTGGTGCTGCGGCCATGGACCTTGGACCTGCGCACGATGCGGGTGCTCGCAGGCACCGCGGCGACGATCGCCGTGCTGACGCCGCCGCAATCGGTCCTCTTGACATTCGCGCCGCGCTTGTGCGGGCCGATGCCGCGGTTCATCCACCGCACCATCTGCCGCTTGATCGGGGTGCGCGTGCGCACCCTTGGCGCGCCGGTGCAGCGCGGCCCCGTGCTTTATATCGCCAACCATATGTCTTGGCTGGATATTCCCATCATCGGCAGCCGCGTCGAAGGCAGCTTCGTCGCCCGCGCCGACATGAACGAATGGGGCATGTTCAAATATCTTTGCCGGTTGCAGCGCACCATCTTCGTCGAGCGCGATCGGCGTCATCGCAGCATGGACCAGCGCGATGAAATCATCGACCGGCTGGCGGCCAACGATCAGGTGATCCTTTTTCCCGAGGGAACGACCTCCAACGGCAATCGTCTTTTGCCGTTCAAGAGCGCGCTGTTCAGCGTTGCCGAGGCGGCCATCGCGCGCGGTATCGACCTTAAGGTCCAGCCGGTGACGCTGGCCTATACGCGGCTTAACAACATCCCCATGGGCCGCGCCATGCGCGCCAAGCTTGCCTGGGTGGGCGATGAGGATTTAAATCCGCATTTCAAGAAGGTTCTAAGGCTTGGCCGGATCGAAGCTCTGCTGCATTTTCACCAGCCGGTGCGGCCCCAAGACTTCGCATGCCGCAAGGCGCTGGCGCAGCATTGCGAGGGAGTGATCGGCCAAAGCCTGCGTCAGGCCAATGGCGGCCGGGCCTGCACCGCGCCCGATGCTTGACAGCATCACCTCGCGGCCCCTACTGGTCCGCTGAAAGAGAGCCTGCGAAAATACGGAACAAGGGCGTGAAAAAGACCTATCACCTCAAGACCTATGGCTGTCAGATGAATGTCTATGACAGCGCCCGCATGACCGAGATCCTGGCGGCGCAGGGCTACCACGAGACGGCTGATCCGGCGGCGGCGACGCTGATCATCCTCAATACGTGCCATATCCGTGAAAAAGCCGTGGAAAAGGTTTATTCCGACATCGGCCGGCTGCGCCGCTTGCCCGCGCCCGATGCCAGCATGGGCGAACGGCTGATCGCGGTCGCCGGCTGCGTCGCCCAGGCCGAGGGGGCGGAAATCCTCGCCCGCGCGCCGGCGGTCAATCTGGTGTTCGGGCCGCAGGCCTATCACCGCTTGCCGGACATGCTCACCGCCGCCGAGGATCAGCGGCGGCAAGGCCGGGCGCCCCGCGTCCTTGACACCGACTTTCCCGCCGAGAGCAAATTCGACCACCTGCCGCAAATCGCGCGGCCAGTGGGCCCCACCGCCTTTCTCACCATCCAGGAAGGGTGCGACAAATTCTGCACCTTCTGCGTCGTTCCCTATACCCGCGGCGCGGAAACGTCGCGTCCGGTCGCCGCCATCGAGGCCGAGGCCCGCGCCCTCGCCGCGCGCGGCGCCCGCGACATCACCCTGTTGGGGCAGAACGTCAATGCCTATCACGGGGTCGACGAAAAAGGCGGGGCGCTGAACCTTGCCGGCCTCATCCGCCGCCTGGCCGGCATCGAGGGGGTGGCGCGCCTGCGCTACACCACCTCGCACCCGCGTGACATGGATGATGCCTTGATCGCGGTTCATGCCGAGGTGGAGCAGTGCATGCCCTATCTCCATCTGCCCGTTCAGTCGGGCTCGGACCGGGTGCTGGCGGCGATGAACCGCCGCCATCGCGTCGCCGATTATCTGGCGATCATCGCCAAGTTGCGCCGGGCGCGGCCCGATATCGCCCTGTCCTCCGACATCATCGTCGGCTTTCCCGGCGAAACCGAGGCGGATTTCGCCGCCACCCTGGCCTTGGTGGAGGACGTCGGCTATGCGCAATGCTATTCGTTCAAATATTCGCCCCGGCCCGGCACCCCGGCGGCCGAGATGACAGGACAGGTGGATGAGGAAGTGAAGGCCGAGCGCCTGCATCGCCTGCAAGCCCTGCTTGGCGTCCAGCAACGCGCCTTTAACCAGGCGAGCATAGGCCGGACGCTGCCGGTTCTCATCGAGAAGCGCGGCCGCAAGGCTGGCCAGTGGGTCGGGCGCAGCCCCTATATGCAGGCCGTTCATATGGACGGCACGGCGGGGATGGCCTATGCTGACCGAATCGGCGACATGGTGGCCGTCCGCATTGTCGCGGCGGGCGCCAACAGCCTTGCCGGAGAGATGCTGTCGGGAGACTTGACGGTCGATGGAAAAAACGCCGCGCCCAGCCTGGCGTCAGCGGGGAGCGCCTAGCACTTGACCAGCGACGCTTCCGCCGATGTCGCCGCGCTGAACCTTGAAAACGGTCCCACGCGCATCGACCTTGCCTTCGCCGACAATCAGCTTCTGGTGCCCTTGTTCGGCGAGTATCATCAAAATCTGGCGCAAATCGAGCATCGCCTCGGGGTGCGCATCAACACCCGCGGCAATCATGTGGTGATCGAAGGGCCAAGCGCCAATGCGGCGGCGGCGCGGCGGGTGCTGGAAGAGCTCTATGCGCGCTTGGAAAACGGCCTCGAGGTGGAGCCGGGCGATGTCGATGGCGCCATCCGCATGGCCGAGCGGAGCCAGATCGAGACCACCAGCGCCGCCACCGCGCGCCATTCGGGCCTGGCTCCGGCTCCGGGCGAGCGAGCCCGGCTTGCGGTGCGGCGGCGGGTGATCACCGCCCGTTCCGTCATGCAAGCAACCTATATGGCGCGCCTCGCCGACACGCCGATGGTGTTCGCCCTTGGCCCGGCAGGCACCGGCAAGACCTATCTTGCCGTCGCGCAAGGGGTCGCCGCCCTCCTCGAAGGGCGGGCCGAGCGCATCATCCTCTCTCGCCCGGCGGTGGAGGCCGGCGAAAACCTTGGCTTCCTGCCTGGCGACATGCGCGAGAAAGTGGACCCTTATCTGCGCCCCCTCTATGACGCGCTTTATGACCTGATGCCGCCGGACCAGGTGGAACGGCGTTTTCGCTCCGGCGAGATCGAAATTGCGCCCCTTGCCTTCATGCGCGGCCGCACCCTGTCCAACGCCTTCGTCATTCTCGACGAGGCGCAGAACACCAGCCGCATGCAGATGAAGATGTTCCTCACCCGCTTTGGCCATAATGCGCGGATGGTGATCGCCGGCGATCCAAGCCAGGTGGACCTGCCGCCGCGCACCCGCTCGGGCCTCCATGACGCGGTGGCGATTCTCGGGCATATTCCCGGCATCGCGGTCATCCGCTTCACCGCCGAGGACGTGGTGCGCCATGCCCTTGTCGGCCGCATCGTCGATGCCTATGACGAGGCCGCCGCGCGCGAGGCGGACAAGCCCGCCGCCCCCCCATGCTGACCATCGACGTCGAGATCGCCCGTGATGGCTGGACCGCCGGCCTGCCCGACATCGCGCAACAGGTCCGTCGGGTGATTGCCGCCACTTTTGCCGGCGCCGGCCATGGTCAATGGCTGGATGGGCCTTGTGAAGCCGAGCTTGCCGTCGTCCTCAGCGATGACGCGGCGGTGGCCCGGCTCAACCAGCGCTATCGCTGCAAGGCGGGGGCGACCAATGTTCTGTCTTTCCCGGCCGCGGCGCCGGCCGCACTTGCCCGGCCTTGGCAGGAAGGCGAGCCGCCACTGCTCATCGGCGATATCGTCCTTGCCCATGAAACCGTGGTCGCCGAAGCGAGCGTCCAAGGCAAATCCCTTGCCGATCACTTAAGCCATCTTTTGGTGCATGGGTGTTTGCATTTGCTCGGCCATGACCATATCGAGGATAAGGAGGCCGCGATCATGGAAGGATGCGAGCGCGTCATATTGGCGGGGCTGGGGATTGCCGATCCCTATGCCGAAAGACCGGCGGCAAGGGGGGGAGGCCGTCCGCTATGAGCGACATGCCAACCTCGGGATCGGCCCAAGCCGCGCCCGAGGAAGACCCCGGGCCAACGAGCACCGCCGCCCCCCGCGGCTGGCTGAAATCCCTGTTCTCGCGCCGCGGCGCCGGGCCCAGCCTGCGGCGCAGCCTGACCGATGCCATCGAGGCCAGCGAGGAAAGCGCGCCCGGCCCGGCGGCCGAGGCGGACATCGGCGATGATGAGCGGATGATGCTCAAAAATATCCTCACCAACGGCCGGTTGCGGGTCGATGACGTGATGATCCCGCGCGCCGATATCGTCGCTTTCAACGTCGAGGAGGATTTTTCATCCCTTATCCGGCTTTTCTGCGAGGCCGAGCACTCCCGCCTGCCGGTCTATCGCGACAGCCTCGACGATGTGATCGGCATGGTGCACATCAAGGATGTGATCAAGCCCATCGCCACCACCGCCACGACACAGCCCACGGTGACCAGTCTCTTGCGCTCGGTGCTTTATGTCCCGCCGTCGATGCGGGTCATGGATTTGCTTGCCAAGATGCGCGCCGGGCGCATCCACATGGCCATCGTCATCGACGAATATGGCGGCACCGACGGGCTCGTCACCATCGAGGACCTGGTGGAGCAGTTCATCGGCGATATCGAGGACGAGCATGACGAGGCCGAGCCCGACCCGCTGCGCCGCCTTGGCGCGGGCGTCTATGACGCCGACGCGCGCCTTGCCGTGGAGGAGCTCGAAGCGGTGCTGCATTGCGACCTCCTGCCGCCGGAGGACGATGAGGATATCGATACCGTGGGCGGGCTGGCGGTGCGCCTTGCCGGCAAGGTGCCGGCGATTGGCGAGGTGATCGATCACCCGCTCGGCCTGCGCTTTGAAGTGGTTGACGGAGACCCCCGGCGGCTCAAGCGGTTGCGCATTTACCGTCTGGAGCCGGAGAGCGCCGCGCCGCATGGCTGAGCCCGCTTTTTTATCGCGCGTCTTGGGTATGCTTGCCACCATCGCTTCCTGGCTGGCGGCGCTGGACGGCCATCGCCGCTGGCTCGCCGCCGGCCTTCTCGGGCTCTTGAGCGTTGCCGCCTACGCCCCCTTTTATATAACCCCGGCCCTTATCCTTGCCTTCACCGGCCTTGTCTGGCTGCTCGACGGGGCGACGCGCTGGCGCGCCGCCGCCGCCACCGGCTGGTGGTTCGCCTTCGGCCAGTTTATCGGCGGCCTTGCCTGGATCGCCAATGCCTTCGCCGTGCGCGAGGGATTCACCTATGGGCAGGGCCTCATCGCGGTGTTCGCCCTCGCCGCCGCCATGGCCCTTTACGGCGTCCTCGCCGCGCTCATCGCGCGCGCTCTGTGGTCATGCAACTGGCGCCGGGTGCTGGCCCTCACCCTTGGCTGGAGCGTGGCGGAATGGCTGCGTGGTCATCTTTTCACTGGCTTTCCATGGAATTTGCCAGCGAGCGCCCTTGCCTTTTCACCCCTTCCCCTGCAGCCGGCGGCGTGGATCGGCGCCTATGGCCTTTCCGCGCTGGTGATCCTGCTGGCCGCCCTGCCGGCGGCCTTGACATATCCGCCGGGCGCCGCCGCGCGCCCATCCTTAAAGCCACTTTTCGTCTGGCTGGGCCTTGTTCTTCTCCTTCTCGTCGGCGGCATGCTCCGGCTGAACATGCACCCGACCCGCTTTCAGGAGGACCTCGCCCTCATCCTGGTGCAGCCCAATATCGACCAGGCGCGAAAATGGCGCGAGGAGCTGCTGCTCGATCACCTGCGACGCTATATGGACATGACGGCAAACGCCCTTGCGGCGACGCCGGCCAAGAACGTCGCCATCCTCTGGCCGGAAACGGCGATCGCCTACCCCATCGAGGCGCAGACCGGGATGCGCTATCTGCTCGCCAGGCTCATCGACCGGCCGGGCTATCTCATCACCGGCGCGCCGCGCTTCAAAGTGGAGGAAAATGGCGCCTATCAGGCGTGGAACAGCCTGTTCGCCATAGACCGCGAAGGGACCATCGCCGCCGCCTATGACAAGGCCCACCTCGTGCCCTTCGGCGAGTATGTGCCCTTGCGCCCGCTCCTCTCCCGCTTAGGCGTTGAGCGCCTTGCCCAAAGCCTTGCCGACTTTTCCCCGGGGCCGGGTCCCATGACCCTTGCCCCGCCGGGGCTGCCCGCCTTCAGCCCGCTCATCTGCTATGAAGGGATCTTCCCCGGCGCGGTGGTGGCTCCCGGGGCGCTGCGGCCGGCCTGGCTGGTCAATGTCTCCAACGACGCCTGGTTCGGCATGAGCATCGGCCCGCACCAGCATTTCGCCGCCGCCCGCCTGCGCGCGGTGGAGGAGGGGCTACCCCTGGCGCGGGCGACGCCCACGGGCATTTCCGCCGTCATCGACCCTGTGGGGCGAGTGATAAAGCGGCTGGGGCTGGGGAAAAGCGGGGTGCTGATCTCCCCCCTGCCGCAGGCGCTCACGCCGGCCCCCGGCTATGCCCGGTGGGGCGACTGGGCCTTTCTTGTTCTCGCCATGCTCATTCTAGTCCTTAGTTTTCCACGCCGGCTATGCTAAGGTGACGGCGGCGGTGCGCTGGACAGCCAAATAGGATAGGCTTAAAAGGTCTCTTCAAGCCGCCATTGAGGGAGGATGGTCACATGGTCTTCCAATGGAAGTGGAAGGGCATGAGGAGGCTTGTAGTGCATATAAGAGTTAAAAAGGGCCAAAAGAGTGACATCAAAACCTGATCCGGTCGACGTTCATGTCGGGTCGCGGGTGCGGTTGCGCCGCACCTTGCTCGGCATGAGCCAGGAAAAATTGGGCGATGCCCTGGGGCTAACTTTCCAACAAGTGCAGAAATACGAGCGGGGGGCCAATCGCATCGGCTCATCGCGCTTGTTCCAGCTTTCCAAGATTCTCGATGTGCCGGTGTCGTTCTTCTTCGACGATTTGGGGCCGGAGCTGGCGGGCACGGCGCGCGGCATGAGCGATGCGGGCGCGCAGCCGTTCGAGACCGAGCAACTGGCACGACGGGAAACGTTGGAACTGGTGCGCGCCTATTACCGCATTTCCGACTCCGGCGTGCGCAAGCGGGTGTTCGAGCTGGTCAAGGCGATCGGCGCCACGCCCTGACCTTCAGAATTCGGCCTTAGCGTTGCGGGATGGCCTTGCGTCTTGGACGCAAGGAGGGGCTTGTTTTGCCTGCGCGCCTGTTGCTATAAGGCGCGGCATTTTACCGGCATGCCAAGGGTGGCACGGCCGCCCTTGAGCATCGTGCTTTTTTAAAATTTAAGGAACAGCCGTGGCGCGCAAGGACTATCTTTTCACCAGCGAATCGGTCTCCGAGGGCCATCCCGACAAGGTGGCGGACCGCATTTCCGACACCATCGTCGATGCCTATCTCGCCGCCGATCCGGTGGCCAGGGTGGCGATGGAAACCATGGTCACCACCAATCGCATCATCCTCGCCGGCGAAGTGCGCTGCGCTGCCGAAATAAACGGCGAGATGCTGGAGACTGCAGCGCGCCGGGCAGTCAAGGACATCGGCTATGAGCAAGCGGGCTTTCACTGGCGCGACGCGGCCTTTGAAAATTATGTCCATGCCCAGTCCGCCGACATCGCCCTCGGCGTCGATGCCGCCGGCAACAAGGACGAAGGCGCGGGCGACCAGGGCATCATGTTCGGTTTCGCCACCCGGGAGACCGCCGCGCTGATGCCGGCGCCCATCCATTACGCCCACCGCATCTTGAAAGCGCTTGCCGAGGCCCGCCGCGCTGGCGCCGCACCGATGCTGGAGCCCGACGCCAAAAGCCAGGTCACCTTGCGCTATGTCGACGGCCGCCCGGTGGGGGCGACCTCGATCGTGGTTTCCACCCAGCATGCCAAGGGCTTCGATCAAGGGGACTTGCGCGATATCGTGCGCGGCTATGTGCTGCGGGAGCTGCCCGAGGGCTGGATGTGCCCGGAGGAGGAGTTTTACGTCAACCCCACCGGCCGCTTTGAAATCGGTGGCCCGGACGGCGATGCGGGACTGACCGGGCGCAAGATCATCGTCGATACCTATGGCGGCGCGGCCCCCCATGGCGGCGGCGCCTTTTCCGGCAAGGACCCCACCAAGGTGGACCGCTCGGCGGCCTATGCCTGCCGCTATCTTGCCAAGAATGTGGTGGCCGCCGGCCTTGCCGAAAAATGCACCATCCAGATATCTTACGCCATTGGCGTTTCCAAGCCGCTGTCGCTCTATGTCGATATGCACGAGACGGGCGAGGTCGATCCGGTGAAGCTGGAGAGGGTCCTCGCCGAGGTCATGAATTTATCGCCGCGCGGCATCCGCGAGCATTTGCGCCTCAATAAGCCGATTTACGCCCGCACTGCCGCCTATGGCCACTTCGGCCGCGAGCCCGATGCCGACGGCGGCTTTTCCTGGGAGCGGCTCGACCTGGTCGATGAGCTCAAGGGCCGGTTCTAAGACGCCGGCGCCTCCCCGCCGGCTCCATGGCCGGCGCCAGGGGCATCGCCTGCGCCAGCAGCAGCAAGCCTTGATGCGCGAAATGCTGCCGCGTATCGCCGTGGCGGCGCCCGATGAAGGCGAGCTGGCGCTGGCCCGGTTGTTCGATAAGCCGCCGGCCGCGCTCTGGCTCGAAGTGGGTTTCGGCAAGGGCGAGCATCTCATCGCCCAGGCCGCCGCCCATCCCGACATCGGCTTCATCGGCTGCGAGCCGTTCCGCAACGGCCTTGCCGGCTGCCTTGCCCAGATCGCGGCGCAAAATCTTGGAAATATCCGCCTTTTTCCGGGGGACGCCCGCGACTTACTGGATGTTCTGCCCACCGCTTCCATAGGGCGCATGTTCCTCCTCCACCCCGACCCCTGGCCCAAGGCGCGGCATGGCAAGCGCCGCTTCATCGCGCCGGATACGCTCGATCAAATTGCCCGGGTGCTGGCCGATGGGGCGGCGCTGCGCCTCGCCACCGATGACGCAGGCTATGCCGCCTGGGCCTTGATGCATGGGCTGGCGCACCCCGCTTTCGCCTGGCCGGCGGAGGAAGCGCGGGACTGGCTGGCGCGCCCCGCCGACTGGCCGCTCACCCGCTATGGCAAGAAAGCCCTCGCCGCCGGCCGGCCCATCAGCTTTCTCAGCTTTATACGGATGGCGCGCCGCGGGGCTTGAAATCACGCTGGCTTTGGCGTTATAAGACCCCTGCTTCCACGACATTGCGAACGACGTTGGGAAGTGGGCCGGCGCCCACTTTTTTTGTTTCTTGAAGGTGCTGGCACGGCGGTGGAGAGGATGACGGACGGGATGGACCCGGCAGCGCGCATTGCGGCCCTTATCGAACCGGCGGCGGCCGACCTCGGCTATCGCCTGGTGCGGGTCACCTTCGGCGGGGGCGCGCGGCCACGGCTGCAGGTGATGGCCGAGCGCGCCGACGGCACCATGACCATCGAGGACTGCGAGACGCTGTCGCGCGAGGTTTCCGCGGTGCTCGACGTCGCTGACCCGATCCGCGGCGATTATGTGCTGGAGGTGTCCTCGCCGGGGCTCGACCGGCCGCTCATCCGGGCGGAGGATTTCGCGCGCTATGCCGGGCACGAGGCGAAAATCACCGCGCGCGCGCCGATCAATGGCCAGCGCCGCTTTACCGGGCGGCTGGACGGCATCGATGGCGACGGGGTGATCGCCATCGTCACCGCGCAAGGGACTGTGCGCATTCCCTTCGTGAGCGTGGAAAAGGCCAAATTGGTGTTGACCGAGGCGTTGCTGGCGACGGCGGCGGCGTCAAAGAAACGGGAGCGTTAGACTATGGCAACGGCTGTCAGTGCGAACCGGCTGGAGCTTCTCCAGATCGCCGAGGCGGTGGCGCGGGAAAAGGCGATCGAGAAGGATATCGTCTTCGAGGCCCTGGAGGACGCCATCCAGCGGGCGGCCAAGGCGCGCTATGGCGCCGAGAACGAAATCCGCGCCCGGATCGACCGCGGCTCGGGGGAAATCCGCCTGTTCCGCCTCATGGAGGTGGTGGAGACGGTGGAAAACCCGGCGCTGCAGACGACCCTTGAAGCGGCGGTGAAGATGAAACCCGACGCCAAGCTGGGCGACTGGGTGGCCGATCCGCTGCCGCCGGTCGACTATGGCCGCATCGCCGCCCAGGCCGCCAAGCAGGTCATCACCCAGAAGGTGCGCGAGGCGGAGCGCGAGCGGCAATATCTCGAGTTCAAGGACCGGGTTGGCGAAATCATCACCGGGGTTGTCAAAAGAGTCGAATACGGCCATGTGGTGGTCGACCTCGGCCGGGCCGAGGGGGTCATTCGCCGCGATCAGCTCATCCCGCGCGAACACTACCGGCAAAACGATCGGGTGCGCAGCTATATTCTCGATGTCCGCCGCGAAACCCGCGGCCCGCAAATCTTCCTCTCCCGCGCGGCGCCGGAATTCATGGCCAAGCTGTTCGCCCAGGAAGTGCCGGAAATCTACGACGGCATCATCGAAGTGAAGGCGGTGGCCCGCGACCCCGGCAGCCGCGCCAAGTTCGCGGTCCTTTCCAACGACGCCTCGATCGACCCGGTGGGCGCCTGCGTCGGCATGCGCGGCAGCCGGGTCCAGGCGGTGGTCTCCGAGCTGCAAGGCGAGAAGATCGACATCATCCAATGGTCGCCCGACCCCGCCACCTTCATCGTCAATGCCCTCGCCCCGGCGGAAGTCACCAAGGTGGTGCTCGACGAGGAGGAAGGGCGCATCGACGTCGTCGTGCCCGATGACCAGCTTTCCCTCGCCATCGGCCGGCGCGGCCAGAATGTGCGGTTGGCGAGCCAGCTTTCCGGCTGGACCATCGACATCATGACCGAGGCCGAGGAATCGGAAAAGCGGCAAGAGGAATTCAAGGCGCGCTCGCGCATGTTCGTCGCCGAGCTCGACGTCGACGAGACCTTGGCCCAGCTTCTCGTCGCCGAGGGCTTTACCGACCTTGAGGAAGTCGCCTATGTCGAGGAGGAGGAAATCTCCTCCATCGAAGGCTTTGATGAGGAGCTGGCGCGCGAGTTGCAAACCCGCGCCCGCGAAGCCCTCGAGCGCAAGGAGCAGGCGGCGGCCGAGGAGCGGCGGGCGCTGGGCGTATCCGACGATTTGGCGACCATCGAGGGCTTGAGCGAGCAGATGCTGCTTGCCCTTGGCAAGGCCGGGGTGAAGACCCTCGATGACCTCGGCGACCTTGCCACCGACGAGCTCATCGATCCCCGCCAGGGATTGCTCAAGAATTTCGGGCTGACGGAAGAAGAAGGCAATGCCGTCATCATGGCGGCGCGCGCCCACTGGTTCGCCGACGAGGGAGAAACCGGCGCGCCGGCTGACGCGGCGGCGGGCGGCCCCGAAGCGGGAGACGAAAAGGCTTGAGGGTTCACGAGAGCGCCGCAGAGGAAGGTGATCCGCGCCGGCGCTGCATCCTGACCCGGCGCAGCCTGCCGAAAAGCGCGCTGTTGCGTCTGGTGGCCGATCCCGAGGGCAAGCTTGCGCCGGACCTCGAAGGCCGCTTGCCGGGGCGCGGCGTTTGGGTCAGTCTGGACGGGGCGGTGCTGGCGGCGGCGGTGGAGTCGGGCGCCCTCTTGCGGCAAGCGGCGCGGGGCTTGAAGGTGGGGCAAGGTCGTCTCATCGTCGCGCCTGATTTCGCTGCGCGCCTCGACAGCCTGCTCGCCCAGCGGGCGCTGCGCCGCCTGGGGCTGGAGCGCCGCGCCGGCCGGGTGGCGCTGGGGTTCGAAAAGGTGCGCGCCCTCATCGGCGCGCCGACGCTGGCCTTGGTGGTGATCGCGGCCGATGCCGGGGCCGACGGCAAAGCCAAGATTGGCGATACGGCGATGCGTCGCGGCGTGCCGGTGGCGCGAATCTTCGGCCGGGCCGAATTGAGCTTGGCACTGGGCCGGGAAAATGTGGTACACGCTGCCCTCACCCATGGGCCGGCGACGGCGCGGCTGATCGCGGAGTTGGATCGGCTGGCGCGCTATCGCGGGGTTTGCCTTGTAACGGGGGCGGAAAAAGAAGGCGTAAGGACGCAATGAGCGAGGATAAAAAACTGACCGTCTCGGGACGCAAGACCTTGGGCGTGCGCACCACGGTCGAGACCGGCAAGGTCCGCCAGAGTTTCAGCCATGGCCGCTCCAAGGCGGTGGTGGTGGAACGCAAGCGCAAGCGCGTCCTCAAGCGCGGCGATGAAGCCGAGACCCCGCCCAGCGAGGCGGTCGAGGCCGAAGCGGTCGCCGAGGTCGAAGTCGCCGCCCCGCCGCCGCCGCCGTCGGATCATCTGACGGCGGGCGAGCGCGAAGCGCGCGCCGAAGCGGTGATGGAGGCGCTGAAGCAGGCGGAGGAGGAACGCCGCCGCGCCGCCGAGGAGGCGCGCCGCCGCGCCGAGCAGGAAAAGCTCGAGGTGGCGGAGCGCGAGCGCCAGGCGCGCGAAGCCAAGCGGCAAAGCGAGGAGGAGGAAGCGCGCCGGCAAAAGGAAGCGCCGCCGCCGCCGGTCGCCGCCGAGCCGTTTCAAAAGGAAGTGGAAACGCGCAAGCCCGCCGCTCCGGCGCATCGCCCCCGCGAGGAGGCGGGCGACGATGAGGAGGAAGGCGGCCGCAAACGGCCGGGCGGCAAGCGCAAGCTCGACGCTGCGCCCAAGCCTTCGCGCCGCCAGGAGGAACGCCGTCGCGGCAAGCTTACCGTCAGCCGCGCCCTGGGCGATGAGGATGAGATGCGGGTGCGTTCCCTCGCCTCCCTGCGCCGGGCGCGGGAAAAGCAGAAAGCGGCGCACAAGGTGGACGGCACCGCGCCCAAGCGGGCACGCGAAGTGGTGGTGCCCGAGACGATCACCGTTCAGGAACTGGCCAACCGCATGGCGGAAAAGAGCGTCGATGTCATCAAGAGCCTGATGAAGATGGGGGTCATGGCGACGATCAACCAGACGCTCGATCAGGATACCGCCGAGCTGGTGGTCTCCGAATTCGGCCATCAGATCAAGCGGGTGAGCGCCGCGGACGTGGAAATCGGCCTCATCGGCGAGGAGGACAAGGCCGAGAATTTAAAGCCGCGGCCGCCGGTGGTGACGGTCATGGGCCATGTCGACCACGGCAAGACCTCGCTTCTCGATGCCATCCGCTCATCCGATGTCGCCGCTGGCGAGGCGGGCGGCATCACCCAGCATATCGGCGCCTATCAGGTCACCTTGGGCACCGGCGAGAAGGTGACATTTCTCGATACGCCGGGCCATGAGGCCTTTACCAGCATGCGCGCCCGCGGCGCGTCGGTCACCGATATCGTCGTCCTGGTGGTGGCCGCCGACGATGGCATCATGCCGCAGACGGTGGAGGCGATCAACCATGCCAAGGCGGCGGGCGTTCCCATCATCGTCGCCATCAACAAGATCGACAAGCCGGGCGCCAACCCCGACAAGGTGCGCCAGGCGCTTCTCCAGCATGAAGTCATCGTCGAAGCGCTGTCGGGCGATACCCTCGATGTCGAGGTCTCGGCCTTGAAGCGCACCAATATCGACAAGCTGCTGGAGGCGATCCACCTCCAGGCGGAGGTGCTGGAGCTGGCCGCCAACCCCGACCGGGCGGCGGAAGGGACGATCATCGAAGCCGAGCTGGACAAGGGCCGGGGGCCGGTCGCCACCGTGCTGGTGCGCCGCGGCACCTTGAAAGTGGGCGATATTTTCGTCGCTGGCGCGGAATGGGGCAAGGTGCGCGCCCTCATCGACGACCATGGCACCCAGATCGCCGAAGCCGGGCCGTCGCGGCCGGTCGAGGTGCTGGGCCTTAGTGGCACCCCCTCGGCGGGCGATGATTTCGCGGTGGTCGAGAACGAGGCCCGCGCCCGCGAGGTCTCGTCCTATCGCCAGGGCCTTGCCCGGCGTCACCGGCAGGCGGCTCCCACTTCGCTGGAAAAGCTGTTCAGCCAGATGAAGGAAGCCAAGGCCGAGGAATATCCGGTGGTGATCAAGGGCGACGTTCAAGGCTCGGTGGAAGCCATCACCGCTGCCCTCGCCAAGCTGGGCACCGACGAAATCAAGGTGCGCGTCCTCCACGCCGCGGTCGGCGGCATCACCGAATCCGACGTTGCGCTGGCCAAGGCCTCGGGCGCCGCCATCATCGGCTTTAACGTGCGCGCCAACCGGCAAGCGCGGGAAATGGCCGAGGCCGAAGGCGTGCCGCTCAAATATTACGCCATCATCTATGAGCTGGTGGACGATGTTAGGGCGGCGATGGCCGGCCAATTGGGGCCGGAAGTGGTGGAGACCGTCATCGGCACGGCGGAAGTGCGCGAGGTGTTCTCCGCCGGCAAGACCGGCAAGGCGGCGGGCTGCCGCGTCACCGAAGGGGCGATAAGGCGGGCGGAAAAGGCCCGCATCCTGCGCGACGGGGTCATCGTCTATACCGGCAAGATCACCAATTTGCGGCGCTTCAAGGATGACGTTGAGGAAGTGCGCAATGGCCTTGAATGCGGCATGACGTTCGAGAATTTCTCCGACATCAAGCCGGGTGACGAAGTCCAGGTGTTTTCCGAGGAAACCCGCGAGCGGGTGCTCTGACCGGGGCTTGAGAACAGGAAGCCGATGATGAAAAGGGATGCAGGCGGCGGACCCTCGCTGCGGCTGTTGCGCGTTGGCGAAAGCCTGCGTCACGCGCTCGCCGAAATTCTTTTGCGCGGCGAGGTGCATGCGCCGGCGCTTACCGCCCATTCGATCACCGTATCGCAAGTGCGGGTCTCTCCCGACCTGCGCCACGCCACGGTGTTCGTCATGCCCTTGGGCGGCAAGGACGCGGAAGAGACTTTGCTGGCGCTTGCCCGCCTGGCCGGGCCCCTGGCGCATGCGATGAGCCGGCGGGTGCGGATGAAATACACCCCCAAACTGGTCTTCCAGCTCGATCGCTCCTTTGCCGAGGCGAGCCATATCGAGGCGCTGTTGCGCTCGCCCAAGGTGGCGCGGGACCTCGGCCCCGCTGCTCGCGCGCAGGATGAGGGGGAGGACGGCTGATGGCGCGCCGCCGCCGCGGCCGGCCGATCACCGGCTGGATCAACCTTGACAAGCCCAAGGGCATGACCTCGGCGCAGGCGGTGGCCGCGGTGAAGCGGCTTTTGGACGCGCAAAAGGTGGGCCATGGCGGCACCCTCGACCCGCTGGCCACCGGGGTGCTGCCGATCGCCCTGGGCGAAGCGACCAAGATGGTGCCTTTCCTGATGGACCGGCCGAAAAGCTATGTTTTTACCGTGCGCTGGGGCGAGGCGCGGGCGACCGACGATGCCGAGGGCGCGGTCATCGCCCGCTCCGCCAAGCGGCCGACCGCCGCCGCCATCGAGGCGGCCTTGCCCGCTTTTACCGGCGTCATTCAGCAAGTCCCGCCGGCTTTTTCCGCGATCAAGGTCGATGGCGCGCGCGCCTATGACCTTGCCCGCGCCGGCGAGACGGTGGACCTGCCGCCGCGCGCGGTCGAGGTGATGGCCTTTGCCCGCCAGGGAACCGATGCGGACCCGCAGATCGAGACCCGCTTTCACGTCACCTGCGGCAAGGGCACTTATGTGCGCGCCCTTGCCCGCGACTTAGGGGTCGCCCTTGGCACTTACGGCTATGTCGCCGAACTGGCGCGCAGCGGCGTCGGCGGGCTTAGGCTTGCGGATGCGATTTCGCTGGAAACGCTTGCGGAAATGGTTCATAAGGCCGCGCCGCGCACGGACTATGTGCGGCCGATGACGGCGGCGCTGGACGACATCCTGGCCCTTGCCGTCACGACGGAGGAAGCCCGCCGCGTCATGGCCGGCCAGCCCGTCATGCATCGCGGAGTCCCCGATGGCCTCTTGTGCCTGAGCTTTAAGGGCGAGGCCCTCGCCATGGCCGAGGCCAAGGACGGACGGCTCCAGCCGGTGCGCGTGTTCAACCTTAAGAAGCAAAAGGAAAGAAACGATGTCGATTGACCCCGCGCGCAAGCAGGCGCTGATCAAGGACTATGCCAAGGCGGCTAACGATACCGGATCGCCCGAGGTGCAGGTGGCCCTCCTCACCGAGCGCATCAACTCCCTCTCCGAGCACTTCAAGGCCCATGCCAAGGACAATCATTCCCGGCGCGGTCTCCTGATGATGGTCAATAAGCGCCGCCGGTTGCTGGATTATGTGAAACGGGTTGATGAAGCGCGCTATCAGGCGCTGATCGAGCGTTTGGGCCTGCGCAAATAACGGCGCTGGCTTGCCACATGCCGTCCGTTTGAAGACCGCTTTTTTCGGTGATTGCGGGAAAAAGCCGGCGCGGATACACTCCGCGCCACTCTGATTCGAAAGAAAAGAGAAGGAAGCGGCGCCCATGGGGGGTGCCGCCAGTGGTCCGGCCCGGTCCCACATGCGGCCCGGCCCGGCCTTGAAGGTTTGGATATGTTCAAGATCGTTAAGAAGGAACTCGATTGGGGCGGGCGCAAGCTCGTCCTGGAAACCGGACGCATGGCGCGCCAAGCCGACGGCGCCGTCCTCGCCACCCTGGGCGAAACCTCGGTGTTGTGCACCGTCGTTGCCGCCAAGACGCCCAAGCCGGGGGTGGATTTTTTTCCGCTCACCGTCAATTATCTGGAAAAGACCTATGCCGCCGGCAAGATTCCCGGCGGTTTTTTCAAGCGCGAAGGCCGCCCCTCGGAAAAGGAGACGCTGACCTCGCGCCTCATCGACCGGCCGATCAGGCCGCTCTTTCCCGAAGGCTTTCGCAACGACACGCAAGTGATCTGCACCGTCGTCAGCCATGATCTGGAAAACGATCCGGACATCGTCGCCATGGTGGGGGCCTCGGCGGCGCTCACCCTTTCCGGCATTCCCTTCCTCGGCCCCATCGCGGCGGCCCGGGTCGGCTATGTGGATGGCGCCTATGTCCTTAACCCGACGCTGCAAGCGTTGAAGGAAAGCGCCCTCGACCTGGTGGTCGCCGGCACCGCGCAGGCAGTGCTGATGGTGGAATCGGAAGCCAAGGAACTCGCCGAAGACGTCATGCTGGGGGCCGTCATGTTCGGCCACAAGATGATGCAGCCGGTGATCGAGACCATCATCGCCTTCGCCGAGGCCGCCGCCAAGGAGCCTTGGGAGCTCGCCGAGAAACCGGACAACGAAGCTTTGCGCGCGCGCGTACATGAATTGGCCGAAGCCGACCTGCGCGCCGCCTACGAGATCACCGTCAAGCAGGACCGCGTCGCCAAGCTCAACGAAGCCAAGGCCCGCGTCAAGGACGCCCTTGCCGGCGAGGGCGAGGACGCGATCGATCCAACGCTCGTCGGCGATCTTTTAAAGAAGCTGGAGCAGGACATCGTGCGCGGCGCCATCCTCGAGACCGGGCGGCGCATCGATGGCCGGGACTTGACCACCGTGCGCCCCATCCTTTCGCAGGTGGGGGTTCTGCCGCGGGCCCATGGCTCGGCCCTTTTCACCCGCGGCGAAACCCAGGCCCTGGTGGTCGCCACCTTGGGCACGGGCGAGGACGAGCAGCTCATCGACGCGCTGGAAGGCAGCTATAACGAGCATTTCCTTCTGCATTATAATTTCCCGCCCTTCTCGGTCGGCGAGACTGGCCGCGTCGGCTTCACCGGCCGCCGCGAAGTGGGCCATGGCAAGCTTGCCTGGCGCGCCATCCATGCCGTGTTGCCGGAAAAGGATGCCTTTCCCTATACCCTGCGGGTGGTGTCGGAAATCACCGAATCCAACGGCTCGTCGTCGATGGCGACGGTGTGCGGCACCTCGCTGGCCTTGATGGACGCCGGCGTGCCGCTCAGCCGGCCGGTCTCCGGCATCGCCATGGGCCTCATCAAGGAGGGCGATAAATTCGCCGTCCTTTCGGACATATTGGGCGATGAAGACCATTTGGGCGACATGGACTTCAAAGTCGCCGGCACCGAGCGCGGCATCACCGCTTTGCAGATGGACATCAAGATCACCGGCATCACCGAGGAGATCATGAGCGTCGCCTTGCGGCAAGCACAAGCCGGGCGCCAGCATATCCTGGCCGAAATGAACCGGGCGCTGGGCGTTGCCCGCGGCGAGCTGTCGCGCCACGCGCCGCGCATCGAGACCATCAGGATCAACAAGGACAAGATCCGCGAGGTGATCGGCACCGGCGGCAAGGTGATCCGCGAGATTTGCGAGGTCACCGGCGCCAAGGTGGATATCGAGGACGACGGCACCATCAAGGTGGCCTCGGCCAACCTTGATTCGATCAAGGCTGCCATTAAATGGATCCAAGGGATCGTTGCCGAGCCCGAGGTCGGCGTCATTTACGAAGGCAAGGTGGTGAACATCGTCGATTTCGGCGCCTTCGTGAACTTCCTTGGCGCCCGCGACGGCCTTGTCCATATTTCCGAGCTGGCGCCGCGCCGGGTGGAAAAGGTCGGCGACGTCGTCAAGGAAGGCGATATCGTCAAGGTCAAGGTGCTGTCCATCGACGAGCGCGGCAAGGTCCGCCTGTCGATGAAGGCGGTCAACCAGGAAACCGGCGAGTCGCTGGCGCCGGCCGCCGCCGAAGCGGGCGATGACGCCGCAGCGGCCGAAGGGGCCGAGAAAGGCGATGCTGGCGGCGACGATCGCCCGCGCCGCCGCCGCCGCCGCAATTGAGGCAAGACAGGCTGGCCTTGCGGCTGTACACTCCTAGTGGTCCGCCCCAAACGGATGGATCCATCCGTTTGGGAAAAGGGGACCACTAAGTTGTTGAATCTGTGGTGCGATTTTTCCAACAGATGGGAACCATCTGGTGGAATCGCAGCACTAGATAATGACGGCGGCGCGCGTTCTTGCGCCGCCGAACGGTTGGGATCGGAGTAAGCCATGAAGGCGTTGAACGCGATTTTCATGTCGGGGCGCGAGGTTTTGCCCCTGGTTGAGGGCGGCAAGGGGGTGTCGATCTCCACCGGCCGCTCCTCCGGCGCCTGGGCGGCGGCGGGCGGCATCGGCACGGTGTCGGCGGTCAACGCCGATTCCTATGACCCTCAAGGCAACATCATCGCGCAAATCTATCATGGCCGCACCCGGCGGGAACGCCATGAAGAGCTCATCCGCTACGCCATCGCCGGCGGCATCGCGCAGGTGAAAAAAGCCTGGGAGCTGGCGGCCGGCAAGGGCGCCCTTCATATCAACGTGTTATGGGAAATGGGTGGCGCCGAGCGGGTGCTGCACGGCGTTCTGGAAAAAACCAAGGGCCTGGTCCAGGGCGTCACCTGCGGCGCCGGCATGCCTTATCGTCTGGCCAATATCGCCGCGCAATACGGGGTTCATTATTACCCCATCGTGTCCTCGGCCCGCGCCTTTCGCGCCTTGTGGAAGCGGGCTTATTCGAAAATGGCGGACTTCCTCGGCGCCGTGGTTTATGAAGACCCGTGGCTGGCCGGCGGGCACAACGGTCTTTCCAACGCCGAGGATCCGTTGAAGCCCCAAGACCCCTATCCCCGGGTCAAGGAATTGCGTGACTACATGCGCGAAGAGGGCCTTGGCGAAGTCCCCATCGTGATGGCCGGCGGGGTGTGGTTTTTGCGCGATTGGGCCAATTGGATCGACAATCCGGAATTGGGGCCGATCGTTTTCCAATATGGCACCCGCCCGCTGGTGACCGAGGAAAGCGAGATTTCCGAAGCGTGGAAGCGCAAGCTCCTAACCCTGGAGCCGGGAGACGTGAAGCTGCACAAATTCTCCCCCACCGGCTTTTATTCCTCCGCCGTCGCCAATGACTTCCTGCGCGAATTGATGGCGCGCTCGGACCGCCAGATCGCCTTTTCCCTCGAAGCGGTGGGCGATCACGACACGCCGCTCGACATCGGCGTCAAGGGGCGCACGCTCTACGTCACCCGGCGTGATGCGGCACGCGCCCGCGCCTGGGTCAGCGAAGGCTTCAGCGAGGCTTTGAAGACCCCCGACCAAACGCTTGTTTTCGTGACCCCGGACCAAGCCAAGCAGATCCGCAAGGATCAGGCGGACTGCATGGGCTGCTTGTCCATGTGCCAGTTTTCCAATTGGAGCCAGGCGGAAGAGACCATCCCCGGGCGCAAGGCCGACCCCCGCAGCTTCTGCATCCAGAAAACGCTGCAGGATATCGCCCACGGCGGCGATGTCGACCAGAACCTGATGTTCGCCGGGCACAATGCCTATAAGTTCAAGCAGGATCCGTTTTATTCCAACGGTTTCATCCCCACGGTGAAGCAGCTCATCGAGCGGATCTTGACCGGCGACTAAGCCAACTCTCAAGCTTTCAGCCGCAAGGCGACCGACAGGCCATGGGCGTCGAGCCCTTCGGCCTTAGCGAGCGTCACCGCCGCCGGGCCGATGGCGGCAAGGGCCGCTGGCGTGCAGCCGATGAAAGTGGTGCGTTTCATGAAGTCGGTGACCCCAAGGCCGGAGGAAAAGCGCGCCCGCCGTCCGGTGGGCAAGACGTGGTTGGGCCCGCCGACATAATCGCCAATCGCTTCCGGCGTATGATAGCCAAGGAAGACCGCCCCGGCGTGGCGAACGCGCGCGAACAACGCCTCGGGCGCGGCGAGGGCAAGGGCAAGATGCTCCGGCGCCAGGCGGTCGATCAAGGCCGGGGCGTCGGCGATCAGGTCCTCGACCACGATGATGGCGCCATGGGCCTCCCAGCTTTGCCGCGCCAGGTCAGCCTTGGGAAGGGTGGCGAGAAACCGCGCCGCCGCCTCGGCCACCCTCTCGCCATAGCCCGCGTCGTGGGTGAGAAGGATCGCCTGGGCGGCAGGGTCATGCTCGGCTTGCGATAAAAGGTCGGCGGCGATCCAGTCGGCGGGGCAGCCGCCGTCGGCGACCACCAGGATTTCCGAGGGGCCGGCAATCATGTCGATGCCGACCCGGCCGAAAAGCTGGCGCTTGGCTTCCGCGACAAAGGCATTGCCGGGGCCGACGATTTTATCGACGGGGGCGATTGTTTCGGTGCCAAGGGCCAGCGCCGCCACCGCTTGCGCGCCGCCCACCGGATAAATCTCGTCAACCCCCGCCATTTCGGCGGCCACCAGGAGCAGCGGGTTGATCGCCCCGCCTGGACACGGCACCGCCATGGCAATGCGCTTCACTCCGGCAAGCCGTGCGGGAATGGCGTTCATGAGAACTGAGGAAGGATAGCTGGCAAGGCCGCCGGGGACATAAAGGCCGACGGCATCGAGCGCCGTCCAGCGCTCGCCAAGCCTCACCCCCTCGCCGTCCACTATGTGCCTGTCCCGGGGTTTTTGACCCTCGTGAAAGGCGCGGATGCGCGCCGCCGCCAATTCCAACGCGGCAAGCTGGGCGGAAGAACAGGCGCCGCGCGCCACTGAAAATTTTTCCTTGCCGATGGTCCAGCCGAAATCATCCAAAACCAATCGGTCGAAGCGCTGGGTCAGGTCGGCAAGGGCGGCATCGCCGCGGCGACGCACATCATCGATGATCCGGGCAACGGTGGCGCGCACATCCGCTTCCGCTTCCCGCTTGGCCTCGACCAGCGCGGCGAAGCGCGCGGCAAAGCCGGCCTCGCTAGTGGTCAGTTTAAGTGGCATGGCTGGCGGCTTTGCGGAATTTCTCGATCCAGGGGCTAAGCGCGCGGGCCCGGGTCTTGAACGCGGCGCGGTTGACGATGAGGCGGGCGGTCACTTCGGCGATCACCTCCACCTCCACCAGGTCATTGGCCGCCAGGGTGGCGCCGGTGGACACCAGGTCGACGATGCGGCTCGCCAGGCCCAGCTTGGGCGCCAGCTCCATGGCGCCGGAAAGCCTGATGCATTCGGCCTGCACGCCGCGCGCGGCGAAGTGCCGACTGGTGACATTGGGGTATTTGGTCGCCACCCGGATATGGCTCCAGCGCTTGGGGTCGTCAGCGGCGGAAAGGGCGCGGGGCTCGGCCACCGAAATGCGGCAACGGCCAACGCCCAGGTCTACGGGCGCGTAAATCTCGGAATAGCCGAACTCCATCAGAACGTCGTTGCCGGCGATGCCAAGATCGGCGGCGCCGAAAGCGACGAAGGTGGCGACATCGAAGGCGCGCACCCGGATGAGCTCAAGCCCCGGCACATTGGTGGCGAAATGAAGCTGGCGCGCGTCGTCATCGGCAAAGGCCGCTTCCGGCGCAATGCCGACCGCGTCGAGGATCGGCATCGCCTGCGCCAGGATGCGCCCCTTGGGAAGGGCAAGAACCAGCGTGTCACGCTCGGTCATG
>JBMOOS010000022.1:27540-59603 GCA_049324415.1 Pseudomonadota bacterium | reverse complement strand
TTCGCGGCGAGCGCCGCCTTCACCTTGTCCGGCGTCAAAGGCAAATGGCGCAGGCGCGCCCCCGTCGCATCGAACACCGCATTGGCGATGGCGGCGGCCACCGGCCCCTGCGCCACTTCGCCAGCGCCCAGGAACGGCGCCAGTGGCTGGTCGATGAGGAAGACCTCGACCTGCGGCGCTTCGGGAAAAGTGAGGATCGGGTAGCTGGCCCAGTCTTCGGAGGCGATCGCGCCATCCGCCACCTTGACCTCTTCATGCAAGGTCCAGCTCGCGGATTGGATGATGCCGCCTTCCACCTGATTGCGCAGGCCGTCGGGATTGACCACCTCGCCCACATCGACGCTGGCGACAACGCGCTCAAGCTGGATCCTGCCGCTCTCCTGCTCGACCTGCACGAAAGCGACGCAGGCAAGATAGCCGCTGACATTCTTGTAGCGGGCAAAGGCAAGGCCGCGGCCATAGGGGGCGGAAGACTTTTCGAACCAGCCGGCGCGCGCCATCACGTCCTCGACGACGGCGCGGGCGCGGGCGTCCTCAAGATGGGCAAGGCGCAGCAGGGCAGGGTCTTGTCCTGCGGCGTGGGCCAGCTCGTCGATGAAGGATTCGATGGCGAAGATATTGGCATAGGCGCCCAGCCCGCGCAGCGCCGAGACCCGCAACGGGCTTTCGGGAATGAAGCGCTTCACCACCCGCTGGCCGGGCAGCCGGTAATAGGGAATGGCGTTGCGGTCAAGGCCGCCGCTGGGCGGCGGCACGTCCGCCGGAGGAAGGGGGGCTTGAGGGGTGGCAAGATGCTGGGCGGCGAGCAGATTGCCGCCATGGCGCCACGGCCGGGAGGAGTGGCTATGCCCCCAGATGGCGCAGTCCCAGCCGGTTATATGGCCGTCCGCGGTGACGCTGGCGGCAAGCTCGACCGCCATTGCCGAGCCATAGGGCTCCCAGCGAAACTCGTCGGCGCGCGACCATTGCACGCGCACCGGCCGGCCATCCGCCGCGCGGCTGAGGAGCGCGGCGTCGAGGGCCGCGTCATCGGCGCCGTTATGGCCATAGCAGCCCGCTCCCTCGGCATGGATGACGCGTATCTGGTCAACGCTCATGGCAAGGGCGTCGGCCATCGCGGCGCGCAGGCCGAAGACGCCCTGGCTGTGCGACCAGACGGTGAGGCGGCCCTCGCTCAACTGGGCGATGGCGATGGAGGGCGAGAGCGCGGCATGCGCCTGGTAGGGGCGGACATAGCTGGCACGCACGCGCGTTCCCGACCCGCGCGGCGCATCCGCCTGTCCCGCAAGCAGGCGATGCTCGGCGCGGGGATGGCCAATAAGCTCGCCGGTCAGCGTCGCCGTGTCGGGGAGGCGTTTATCCGTGCGCCAGCGGGCGCCGGCCGCCAGCACATCCGCCGCCTTCACCGCCTGTTCCTCGCGCTGCGCGACGACCCCGAGAAAGCGGCCGTCGCGAACCACCGCGATGACCCCGGGCATGGCCTTGGCGGGCGCAAGGTCGACGTCCTCCAAAAGTGCATCATAATGCGGTGGGCGCACCACCCGGCCATGGAGCATGCCGGGAAGGCGGATGTCGTGGAGAAAGGCGGGCTCGCCAAACACCTTGGCGGGGATGTCGAGGCGGGGCAGCGGTTTGCCTGCCTGGCGCCGCGCGGTGGCGGCCTTGGGGACAGCGCTGCCGCTGGCCGCCAGGTCGCGAGGCAGGTCGGCGGCAAGCCGCCAATAGCTCAGTCCCTGGCCATTGACGATATGGCCATCCTCGACCGTCAGTTGGTGCGGCGCTTTGTTGAGCCGCTGGCCAGCGGCGGCGAGAAGGTGGTGGCGCAGTTCCGCCGCCGCTTGGCGCACCACCGGACCGCTTTGCTGGACCGAGAGGCTGCCGATGGTAAAGCCCTCGTCCGGGGTGCGCGCGGTGTCGGCCGTCACCACTTCAAGACGGGCGAGGGCGACATCCAGTTCATCGGCGACGATTTGCGCCAGTGCGGTCTTGATGCCCTGGCCGAACTCCACCTTGCCGGTGAAAAGCGTCACCCGGCCATCGCCGCCGATGCGCAGCCAGGCGTCAAGCCGGGGCAGTTTTTCAAGTCTCTCGGGCAGCCCTTGCGCGCTGGCGCGCAAGGGCCAGCCGCCAAGCGCGAAGCCAAGGGTGATGGCGCCGCCCTTCAAAGCATCGCGGCGCGAAAGGATGAGAGGCGGCGTCACGGCGCCATCATCCGCGCCGCTTGCGCGACCGCCTTGAGAATCCGGGCATGGGTGGCGCAGCGGCACAGATTGTCGGCGAGCGCGGCGCGGATTTCGCTTTCGCTCGGCCGGGGGTTGGCGGCGAGAAACGCCGCCGCCGTCATGATCATGCCATTGGCGCAATAACCGCACTGCATGGCCTGCTGGTCGATGAAGGCACGTTGCAAGGGATGGGGGGCGGCGCGATCGCCAAGACCTTCCAGCGTGGTGATGGCGGCGCCGGCCACATCGCCAAGCCTGGTCACGCAAGCGCGGGTGGCGACGCCATCGACAAGGATGGTGCAAGCGCCGCATTGCCCCAGTCCGCAGCCGAATTTGGCGCCATTGAGGCCAAGGTCGTTGCGCAGGATGTAGAGGAGCGGGGTATCGTCCTCTCCCTCCACGACATGGGTCGCTGCGTTGACCTCGATTTCATGGCGCGCCATGGCCTTGGCCCTTCCTGAAGCATCCGACAATCTATGCAAACGTTAGCATAGATTGTCGGGAAATGAAAATAGCGCTGTTGCTGGAAATCGCATCTATGCTAGGAGGACGAGGGAAAAACCTGGGTGATCATGCAACGGGATAAGAAAAAAACCAGGCGCAGCCGGGCCACGCTGAAGGACGTCGCGGACAAAGTGGGGGTGCATTTGTCCACGGTATCCCGCGTCCTTAACGCCAAGACCCGCAGCATGGTGTCGCAGGATGTGGCGCAGCGCATCCTCCATGCCGCCGACGAACTGGGCTATAAGACCAATCCCTTCGCTTATGCCTTGCGGATGAACCGCTCGCTCACCGTCGGTGTTCTTATTCCCGACCTCACCAACCCGATTTTTCCGCCCATCATCCGGGGTATCGAGCATGCCCTTGCCAAGATGGGCTATACCGCGATTCTGGCCGATTCGGACAATCGGGCGGAAGACGAGCGCGTCATCATCGAGCGGATGCGCGCCCGCGCGGTCGATGGCCTCATCCTGGCGACCGCCCACCGCGCCGATGATGTGATCGAGACGTGCGTGAAGGACGGCATCGCCTTGGTGCTGATCAACCGCACCGTTGACCGCGACGATATCTCCTCGGTCACCAGCGATGATTTCGATGGCATCGCCCAGGCGGTGGCCCATATGGCGAACCTGGGTCACCGGCGCATCGCCCATATCGCTGGCCCGCAGTCCATATCCACCGGCTTTGACCGTTATCAGGCCTTCAAGGCGGCGATGCGCAAGCAGGGCCTCAAGGCGGACGACAAGCTGATCGCTTTCACCGACAGCTTTTCCGAGCGCCAAGGCCAGGCGGCGGTGGAAACGCTCTTTAAACGCCGGCGGAAATTCACCGCTGTCGTCGCTGCCAATGACCTGCTCGCCCTGGGCTGCTATGACGCGGTCGAGGCGCGCGGCCTGCGATGCCCGGCGGATATTTCGGTGACCGGGTTCAACGACATGCCCTTCGTCGACAAGTTCAAGCCGCCGCTCACCACGGTGCGCATCCCCCTTTATGAAATGGGGGTGAAAGCCGCTGGCTGCCTGCTGGAAATCCTGTCGGACGACAAGCAGCCGCCGCGGCGGATCAAATTGACCCCGGAGCTTATCGTGCGGGGCTCGACGGCGCCGCCTAAAGCGTTTTAAAGCAAAAATATGAGCGGTTGTGCGATTTGAAAACGAGACAAATCAAGACTTCTAGAGCACGATCGCGAACTCCGATCGAGATGAACGTGCTCGAGGGTCCGGACCCTAGATGAACTCCCGCGCCCAGTCCCGGGTTTCCAGAATGGCTTTCACTTCGCCGAGGAAGGCAGCGCCATAAGCGCCGTCAACGGCGCGGTGGTCGAAGGACTGGGCCAAAACCCCCACCGGCCGGATCGCGATCCGCGCCTCTTTTTCCTCGCCCACCACCCATGGCCGGCGGGCGATCGCGTCGGTGGACAGAATCGCCACCTGGGGCTGATTGATGATGGGGGTGGTGAACAACGTGCCGAAGCTGCCATTGTTGCTGATGGAATAGGTGCCTTCGGTCATGTCGTCTGGCTGAAGGCGGTGGGCGCGGGCACGCGCCGCCAGGTCGCTGATCCGCCGCGCCAGCTCGACCACCGTCAGGTCATTGGCGTCTTTCACGACGGGGGCTATAAGACCCTCGAAATCAAGATCGACGGCCATCGCCAGATTGATCCTGCGGTGAAGGCGCAGCGCCTCGCCCTCCACTTGGGCGTTGAGATGGGGAAAGCGCGGCAAGGCAAGGCAAACCGCGCGGGCGATGAAGGGAAGATAGCTAAGGGCGCAGTCATATTTTGCCCGCACCGCCGCTTTCATCACCGCCCGCACCCGCTGCACTTCATGAAAATCCACCTCGATGGCTTGCGTCACATGCGGGCTGGTGGCCTTGGAGGCCGCCATATGGCGGGCAATGCGTTTGCGCAAGGCGCTGAAGGGGACAAGATCGGTGGCGTCCAAAGGCGCAGGCTGCTCGGCCTTGGGTTTTTGCAAATAGGCCAGCACGTCCTGCCGCTGAATGCGGCCGTTGCGGCCCGTGCCAACGATCGCTGTCGGTTCAAGGCCATGCTCGGCGATCAGGCGGCGCACCGCCGGCGACAACGGCAACCCCCCGGGCCCATGGCGTGGCGGGCGGCCTCGGCCGTTGCCAGCCATAACCGGTGCGCCCGCCCTTGCCGGATCGCTGTGCGCGCGCGCTTCGGTTTCTTGCGCGCGCTTGCCGTCATGATCGGCGTCATCGCAGGCGATGACGGCAAGGACGGTGCCCACCTTCACCGTTGCGCCTTCCGCCACCAAGATTTGTTTCAGCGTGCCCGCGGCCAGCGCCGGCACCTCGGTCGCCACCTTGTCGGTCTCGATCTCAAGGAGGATATCGTCCACCGCCACCCTGTCGCCAGGCTTTTTATGCCAGACGGCGATGGTGCCCTCCTCCACCGTCTCGCCCAGTTGCGGCATGATGACGTCCATGACTCGATCCACCTGTTTCTACCAGCTGAGCGCGATGTATTTCTTTTCAAGAAAGGCAAGCATGCCGTCACGGGCGCCCTCGCGCCCCAGGCCCGATTGCTTGACCCCGCCAAAGGGTGCTGCCGGATCCGAGACGACGCCGCGGTTAAGCCCCACCATGCCGGCCTCGAGGCGCTCGCAAACGGCAAGGCCCTTGGCCAAATCACGGGTGAAAACATAACCAACCAGGCCATAGTCGGTGGCGTTTGCCTTGGCGATCGCTTCATCGACCCCCTGAAAGCGCTGGATCGGCGCCAGGGGGCCGAAAATCTCCTCCCGCATCATGCGCGCGCTGTCCGGCACCTCGGTGATGACGCTTGGTGCGAAGAAATGGCCGGGGCGGTTGAGGCGGTGGCCGCCAGTCGTCACTTGAGCGCCCGCCGCCAGCGCATCCTCCACCAAGGCGGCCATGTCGTTTTGCGCCTGGCGATTGATGAGGGGGCCGAGGTCGACGCCCTCATCAAGGCCGGGGCCCAGTTTCAGGGCGCCCATGGCCTTGCTGAAGCGGGCGATGAAGGCATCGGCGATGCCGTCCTCGACATAAAGGCGATTGGCCGCAGTGCAGGCTTCGCCGCCATTGCGCATCTTGGCGACCAGCGCGCCCTTGACCGCCTGATCGAGATCAGCGTCGTCAAAGACGATGAGCGGCGCGTTGCCGCCCAGCTCCATCGCGCAATCGACGACGCAATCGGCGGCCTGGCGCAACAGGGCGCGGCCCACTTGGGTGGAGCCGGTGAAAGAAAGCTTGCGCACCCGCGGGTCGTGCAAAATGGCGTCCACCACCTTGGCCGAGCGGCTCGAGGGAATGACGTTGACGACGCCCGGCGGTACGCCGGCCTCCTCCAGCAAGGCGGCGATGGCGAGCGCGGTGAGCGGTGTTTCCGAGGCCGGCTTCAGGACAACCGTGCAACCGGCGGCGAGCGCCGGGCCGATCTTGCGTGTCGCCATGGCGGCGGGAAAATTCCACGGCGTCACCAGAAGGCAAACGCCGATCGGCTGCTGCACCACCATGATCCGTTTGTCGCCGGCCGGGGCAGGCGATAAATCGGCGTGATTGCGCACCGCTTCCTCGGCGTACCAGCGGAAGAATTCCGCGGCATAGGCGACTTCGCCGCGCGCGTCCTTTAAGGCCTTGCCGTTCTCCTGGGTGATGAGGCGGGCAAAGTCCTCGCCGCGGGCGCGCATCAGTTCAAAAGCGCGGCGCAGGATTTCGCTTCGCTCGCGCGGCGCGCGGGCGGCCCAGGCGAACTTCGCCTCATGGGCCGCCGTGACCGCGGCAAGGCCATCCTCGATGGTCGCGGAGGCGACGGTGGCGATGAGCGTCTCGCTGGCGGGGTCGAAAACCGCGATGGTTTCGCCATCGCCAGCGGGACGCCAGGCGCCATCGATATAAAGCCCGGTGTTGACCGGCATCAGGGGTCCGCTCATGATTCTAGCCCATGGTTTTGACGATGGTGTCGACGATGCGCTGAACGCTGGGGATGGCGGCGTCCTCCAGGGCATCGGCCGCCGGCAGCGGGATATGCGGGGTGGTGATGCGGATGACAGGGCCGTCGAGGTCCCAAAACAGCTCCTCTGCGACGAGGGAGGAGAGCTCCGCCCCCCAGCCGCACAGCCGGGGGTTTTCCTCCACCGTGTAAAGCCGGCCAGTCCTGGCGACCGCGTCAAACAAGGTCCGGGTGTCGAGCGGCACCAGGGAGCGCAGGTCGACAACGCTTGCCCTGATCCCATGCTCGGCCTCAAGCGCCTCGGCGGCGGCCAGCGCCCGCGGCACCATCATCGCCAGGGCGGCGATGGTGGCGTCCTCGCCTTGGCGCACAAGCTTGGCGGCGCCAAGGAGCTCCACATGCTCGCCGTCCGGCACCTCGCCCTTGGTGGGATAAAGCGCCTTGTGCTCGAACACGATGACAGGGTCGGGGTCGCGAATGGCGGCGGCAAGCAGCCCCTTCATGTCGGCGGGCGTTGCCGGCGCCACCACCTTCAGCCCCGGCACCGCCATCGCCCAGTTCTCGACGCTTTGGCTGTGCTGGGCGCCGAAGCGGGAGCCGCCGCCATTGCCGGTGCGGATGACCAGCGGCAGGGAAATCTGGCCATTGGTCATATAGCGCGTCTTGGCGATTTCATTGGCGACGAGGTCCCAGCAGACGGCAAGGAAATCGGAGAACATGATTTCGGCGATGGGTCTTAAGCCCGTCATCGCCGCACCCATGGCGGCGCCCAGGATGGCCTGCTCGGCGATGGGTGTGTCGCGCACCCGCAAGGGGCCGAATTTTTCCAACAGCCCAACGCTTGCCTTGAAGACGCCGCCAGCGGCGGCAATGTCCTCGCCGAGGAAAACGACGCTTTCGTCGCGCTCCATTTCCTGGGCGATGGCGGCGGCCACCGCCTCGCGATAGGTCAGTTCCGCCATGCCCAGCCTCCATCGGCCCACACATCCTTATATACGAGGTCCAACGCCGGCGGCGGCGAGGCCTTGGCGGCGTCGGTGGCGGCATCAACCGCGGCGCGCACTTCCCCCTCGATGCGCTCGAGCGCCGCTTCGGCAATGCCGAAATCGATGAGGCGCTGGCGATAGCGCGGGATGGGGTCGCGGGCGAGCCAGGCCTCGACCTCCTCGGGCGGGCGATATTTGCCGGGGTCGGCGCGGGAGTGGCCGTGATGGCGATAGGTCTTGGCCTCGATGAGGGAAGGCCCCTCGCCGGCGCGGGCGCGGGCGAGTGCCGTCATGGCGATGCGGTAGACGGCGTCGGCGTCATTGCCATCGACGATGATGGCCTCCAGCCCATAAGCCGCCGCCCGGTCGGCGGCGGGATGCACGACCGGCGTCACGCTGTCGATGGGGGTATATTCCATGTAAAGATTGTTTTCGCAGACGAAGACCACCGGCAGCTTCCAGGTCGCCGCCATCGACAATGCTTCGTGAAAAGCGCCGATATTGGTGGTGCCGTCGCCAAAAAAGCAGACTGCGACCTGGTCGGTGCCGCGATAGTGCGCCGACCAGGCGGCGCCCATGGCGATGGGCAGATGGGCACCGATGATGGCGTAGGAGCCCATCACCCCCTTGGTGACATCGGTGAGGTGCATCGAGCCGCCCTTGCCCGCCATCAGGCCGCAGGCGCGGCCCATCAGCTCGCCCAGGACGCCGGTCATCGTCGCGCCGCGCGCCAAGGTGTGGGCATGGCCGCGATAGGTGCAAAAGGTCCAGTCGTCCGCCTTCATCGCAGTGGCGAAGCCGGCGGCGATGGCTTCCTGGCCAATGGCGAGATGGCTGGTGCCCTTGACGAGGTTCTGCAGGAAAAGGTCGTAGGCGCGCTTTTCCACATGGCGGATTTCAAGCTGGCTGCGATAAAGGCGAAGCCGCACTGTCTCGCCAATGTCGTCATTGGCCTGCGCGGCGGGTTTGGGTTTTTTGTTGGCCACGCCATCCCGCCTTTCAATATTCATTGGCGACCGGCAACGCTTCCGCCGGGAACAGGGTGATGACCTTGCAGCCGTTGTGTGTGACCACCACCTCCTCCTCGATGCGGGCGGCGGATTGGCCATCGCTTGCCGGGCAATAGGTCTCCAAGGCAAAGACCATGCCTTCCTTGATTTCCATCGGATGGTCGAGGGAGACAAGGCGCGAAATGATGGGCCGCTCGTGCAAGGCAACCCCAAGGCCGTGCCCGAATTGCAGGGCGAAGGCCTCCATCTCGTCGGCAAAGCCGAAGTCTTGCGCCTTGGGAAAGACCCGGGCGATTTGATCGGTGCCGGCGCCGGGGCGCACTTGGGCGATGGCGCTGTCCATCCACGCCCGGGCCTTTTTATAGGCGTCCCGCTGCGGGTCGGTGGCGCGGCCGACGGAAAAGGTGCGGTAATAGCAGGTGCGATAGCCCATATAGGCCTGGATGATGTCGAAAAACGCCTGGTCGCCGGGGCGGATGATGCGGTCGGTGAAGTTGTGGGGATGGGGGCTGCACCGCTCGCCGGCGACGGCGTTGATCGCTTCCACATCGTCCGAGCCCATCTCGAACAAGCGCTTGGTGGCCATGGCGACGATGTCGGATTCGCGCACCCCCGGCTTTAGCGCCTCGTAGATATCCTGATAGACGCCGTCGACCATGGCGGCGGCGGTGTTGAGGAGCATGATCTCATCACGGCTCTTGATCTCGCGCGCATCGAGCATCACCTGCTGGCCGTCGCGGATCTCAAGGCCCAGCCTTTGCAAAGCGAACAGCATCGGCGGCTCGATGACATCGACGCCGATGGGCATGTCGGCGACCCCCTGTTCGCGCAGAACGTCGTGAATTTCCTGCGCCGCCCGCTGCACCAGGCCTTGGTCGGGCGGAATGGTGCCGCGCAGGCCGACATTTCCGGCATGGCAGCAGATCGGCTGCAGCCAGGGGGCGTAGATGCGATGATGCGCTGCCGCCGAGCCGAAATCCCAAAGATGCGGCTCGCCATTGCCGGTAAGAAGGGCAAAGCGGCAGAACTTGTCGCGCGACCATTCGCCGATCGCGGTCGAAGTGATGTAGCGGATGTTGTTGTTGTCAAAACAAAGGAGGGCGCCGAGCGGCGAAGCCCGCAAGGCCTGGCGCGCCCGCGCCAGGCGATAGCGGTGGAGGCGGCGGAAATCGACGCGTTCCTCGAAGTCGACATTCATCACGCCATGGGCGTTGAGCCGCGACCAGTCGTGGTGCGGGTCGATATCTTCCGGCTTGATCTCGTGGCGTTCCGAGACTTTGGCGGGCTGATGCGCCGCGGTGTCGGCGGCATGGCGCTGCGAACAGGCGCCATGCCCGCCCTCGTGATCGTGATGGCTCATGAGCTGCTTCCTCCGGACTTCGCGATGCGCGTATGGCATAAGCCGCCGCGCGCCGCGCAATCTGCAAACGTTTGCAGATTGCTATGCCACGATGCCCGCCCGTCGTCAAGACCATAGCATATTCTCGGCTTGGCGGCGCCGATTTGCCTTGCATATGAGGGCTCGCCAAGTTAACGTGCAAACGTTTGCAGCAAAAAACCGCGCTTGAACCAGCAAAGGGATCACTCGCCGTGGCCACCACAGTCGTTTCCGAGCACGACGTCACCAAGCCCATCATCGTGCGCAAGGTTCTGAGCGCCCGTAATGACGCCGGCATGCGCACCGAGGTCAGCACCGCGGAATTCGGCGGTTTCGCCATGGACGAGCCAACGGCGCATGGCGGCACGGGCACCGCGCCCTCGCCATTGCAAGTGGTGCTGGGGGCCCTGTGCGGCTGCGAATCGGTCACCTTCAACCGCGCCGCCGCCGAAATGGGCTTTCGCTACAGCGGGATCGATTTCGCCGCGGCCTTCACCATCGATATTCGCGGCCGCAAAGGGGTGCGCGGGATAAGGCCGCATTTCCAAACCGTCAAGCTGGAGGCCACGGTCAAGACCGATGAAAGCGAGGCGCGGTTGCGCGCTGTGGTCGAGGAAACCGAGGCGCGCTGTCCGGTTTTCAATCTTTTGCAGGATGCCAATGTGCGCCTGGAAACACTGTGGATTCGTAAGGCCAGCCAATGATTCGGCTGTTCACGTGAGCGACTGTCAAATAATCGACTTGGAAAGGCAAGCACATGACGCAGGCAGGACTGAACGCGCGGCGCATCGGTTGGATTGGCACGGGACGCATGGGTTTTGCGATGGCGGCGCGGCTGCTTAAGGCAGGCTGCGCCGTCACGGTCTATAACCGCACCCGCGCCAAGGCCGAACCCCTGGTCGCCTATGGCGCGGAGCTTGCCGACGAGCCGGCCGCCCTCGCCGAGTGCGACATCGTCTTTACCATGGTGTCGGGCTCGGAGGACTTGAAGGCGGTTGTCCTCGGGGCGCAAGGCGTCATGTCGCGCGCCGCCGCCGCGCCGTCGCTGCTGATCGATTGCTCCAGTGTATCGAGCGAAGCTTCCGCCATGGTCCGCGAACAGATAAGCGCGCGCGGGACAGCGATGATCGCGGCGCCGGTCTCGGGCAATGCCAAGGTGGTGAAAGCGGGCAAGCTCTCCATCGTCGCCTCGGGGCCTCGCAAAGCTTTCGATACGGCGCGGCCCTATCTCGACCTGTTGGGCGAAGGCGTTTCTTATGTCGGCGATGGCGAGCACGCCCGCATGGTCAAGATCTGCCATAATATTTTCCTCGGCGTGGTGACCCAGTCGCTTGCGGAAATCACCGTGCTGGCGGAAAAGGGCGGCGTTCCGCGCCATGCCTTTCTCGACTTCATCAACAAATCGGTCATGGGCTCGGTATTCACCCGGTACAAGACACCAGCCTTCGTCAATCTCGATTGGACGCCGACCTTCACGCCTTATCTCCTGCGCAAGGACCTGGACCTCGGGTTACAGGCTGGCCGCGCCTTGGGCGTGCCGCAACCCTTGACGGCATTGACCCGGGAAATTGTCCAGACGCTGATTGGCAACGGCTATAAGGACTGCGACTTCGGCGCGCTCCTTGCATTGCAGGCCAAAGCCGCCGAGCTTGACGTGCAGCCCGAGAATATTGCCGTCGATGACGGCCTGTCCAATAACGAAAAGGAACATCAGGGGCCAAGCCTTAAGGGACGCCATGCCGGGCCAAACGCCAGCGGCGACTGAAGGCGCGGCTCAGGCCATCTCCTTTCATGGCAAGGCGGCGTTGCTACTCGCCACCGCGCTCGCCTTGTTGGCGACCCCGCTTATTTCGCCAGCGATGAACGATATCGCCATCGCCTTTGCCGGGGACACGCCAAGCGACCCCGTGGCCCGGGTGGTCGCTGCTTTCATGACCCTGTTTAGCGATGCGGTGAGCATCAGCTTTATCGTGAAATTCATTTCCCTTTCCGTGCCGGCGCTGTTCATCCTTTTATTTTCCCCCATCGCCGGTTGGCTTAGCGACCGTTGGGGGCGCCGTCGTCTGTTGGTGGCCTCCTTGCTGTTGTTCGGGGTTGCTGGCGCATCCGGCTATTTCGCCGCCAGCCTTACGGTGCTTTTGCTCGGCCGGATAGGGCTTGGCATTGCGGTTGCCGGCATCAAGACCCTGACCGTCGCCATGGTCGGCGATTATTTCAGCGGCACCGCGCGCAACCGCTTCATCGGTTGGCAAGGCGCGGCGATGAAGGTGGGTGGCGTCGTTTTTCTGTTTCTCGGCGGAGCGCTTGCCAATATCGGCTGGCGGGTGCCGTTTCTCGGCTATCTTCTTGCCTTTATCGCCTTGCCCGGCGTCGTCTTCAGCCTGTCCGAAAGCGTGCCGGCGCCTGGGCACAGGCAAGGCGCGCCAGCGGCCGCTACACTTGCCTTGGCACCCATCACCTTCATTCTTGTCTCAGCCTTTGTCGCATCGGTGATGTTTTTCATGACCATGGTGCAGATGCCCTTCTTCATTCCAGAGCGCTTCGCCGGCACGCCTGGCGAGGTGGGCCTTGCCACCGGCCTTGCCAATCTTGCCGCCGCCCTCATCGCCATGACCTTTCATCGCTTCAAGGCGCGGCTCAGCTATCCCGGCATCTTTGCCTTTATATTTGCCACGATGGGCGCCGGCTATGCCCTCGCCGCCTTCGCTCCCGATTTCCCGGTTCTGCTAGCCGCCATGCTGATTGCCGGCTGTGGCTTTGGCCTTATCGTGCCGGCGCAAAGCGCGTGGATGATGGCAACGGTTGCGCCGGCGCAGCGGGGTCTCGGGATTGGATTGGTCACCGCCGCCATGTTCCTTGGCCAGTTCGCCGCGCCGATGGCTATCGAACCCTTCATCGCCCCGGACGATCCGGGGCATGTGTTTGTTCTCGCCGCGCAAATGCTTGCCGCCTTGGCCGTGCTCTATGCTGCTATAGCGGCGGGCGGTTGGTGTCTTGCGCGTTCTCAGCCTTGAGGCGCTTGTCTCTTCACCGCCAGCGGGCGGCGCGCCTGGCTCGCCTTGGCGAGGGCGTCGAACGCAGGCGCGAAGGCAGGGCGCTTGACATAACGGCCAACCCCCTTCTCGGCGCGCAGATCGCCATCTGCGTAAACCAGCCGGCCTTGCGCGATGGTATGGGAGGCAAGCCCCGTCACGTCCATGCCTTCGAAGATGTTGTAGTCCACCTTTTGATGGTGGGTCTTGGCGGAAATGGTTTTGCGCGCCCCGGGGTCCCAGACGATGATGTCGGCGTCGGCGCCGACGCGGACCGCGCCCTTGCGGGGAAAGATGTTGAAAATGCGCGCGGCGTTGGCCGAGGTGACGGCGACGAACTCCTCCAGCGTCAGCCGGCCGCTGTTGACGCCATGGGTCCACAGGACGGCGAGGCGGTCCTCGATGCCGCCGGTGCCGTTGGGGATTTTGCTGAAATCGTCGCGCCCCATGGCTTTTTGCTCGGCGCAGAAGCAGCAATGGTCGGTAGCCGTGGTTTGCAAATGCCCGGCCTGCAGGCCTTGCCAAAGGGCGGTCTGATGCTCGGGCGAGCGGAAGGGCGGCGACATGACATGGGCGGCGGCGACCCGCCAGTCGGGATGGCGATAGACCGCGTCATTGATGAGGAGGTGGCCGGCCAGCACTTCGCCATAGACGCGCAGGCCGGCGTTGCGGGCGCGGATGATTTCCTCGAGCGCGTCCCGCGTCGATACATGAACGATATAAAGGGGCACGCAGATGGTCTCGGCAAAGCGAATGGCGCGCCCCGCCGCCTCGCCCTCGACCGCTGGCGGGCGGGATAAGGGGTGCCCTTCCGGCCCGGTGATGCCTTCGGCCACGAGTTTTTTCTGAAGCTGGAAAACAAGCTCGCCATTTTCCGCGTGCACCGTCGGCATGGCGCCCAGCTCCAGCGCCCGGCTGAAGCTATTATACATGATCTCGTCATCGGCCATGATGGCGTTTTTATAGGCCATGAAATGCTTGAAGCTGTTGACGCCTTCTTGGCGCACCAGGGTCTCCATGTCGGCATGGACGCTATCGTCCCACCAGGTGACGGCGACATGGAAGCTGTAGTCGGCGCAGGCCTTCGCCGCCCATTCGCGCCATTGGCGGAAAGCGTCCATCAAGCGCTGCTGGGGGTTGGGGATGACGAAGTCGATGATCATCGTCGTGCCCCCAGCGAGGCCCGCCGCGGTGCCGGTGAAAAAATCCTCGGTCGTCACCGTACCCATGAAGGGAAGCTGCATATGGGTATGGGGATCGATGCCGCCGGGCATCACATATTGGCCGCCGGCGTCAATCACCATGGCGTCGGTGGGAACCTCCAAGTCGGGGCCGACGGCCTTGATAACCCCTTGCGCGACATAGACGTCAGCGCGCTGGCGGCTGTCGGCGTTGACCACCGTTCCCCCGCGAATGACAAGCGACATGGCGGATCTCCTTCTTTTATCGGCGCCGCGCTAAGGCAAGATAGACAATCCCGGCGACCGTGAAGCCGACGAACCAGGCATAGCCGTAAATGGCTTTGAAATAGGCCGGCACCTCGGCAATGAGGCGGGTGGCATGGAGAAAGCCGGGAAGGCTGGGAAGGGTGCCGAGGATGAAGGCGATCATCCCCGCCCGGTTCCAGCCGCCGTTGTCGCCATAGCGGCCTTCATGGCGAAACAGTTCCGCGAGGGCGAGCTTGGTACGGCGCAGGATGAAATAGTCGGCGATGAGAATGCCGGCGATGGGTCCTAAAAGGGCGGAATAGCCAACCAGCCAGGTGATGAGATAGGTGCCGGCGGTTTCCATCAGCTTCCAGGGGAACATGGCGATGCCAAGGCCGGCGGTGATGTAGCCGCCCATGCGAAAGGAAATTTTCCCCGGCGCCAGGTTGGAAAAGCCATAGGCCGGCGCCACCACATTGGCGGCAAGATTGGTGGTGAGGGTGGCAATGACCAAAGCGACAAGGGCGACGATGACGCCAGCCCCGCCCATGCGCCCCGCGAGCGCCACCGGGTCCCAAATCGCCTCGCCATAAATCGTCACCGTCGCCGAGGTGACGGCGACGCCAATGAAGGCGAACAAGGCCATGGGGATGGGAAGGCCCAAGGCCTGGCCCAGCATTTGGTCGCGCTGGCTTTTGGCGAAGCGGGTGAAGTCGGGGATGTTGAGGGCCAAGGTCGCCCAGAAGCCCACCATGGCGGTAAGGCCAATGAAAAAAGTGGGCCAGAAGGCGCCTTCCCTCGCCCCGCCAGGGTCGAATTGCGACGGCGTTTTCAGCATCTCGCCAAAGCCGCCGGCTTTGACATAAGCCCAGGCAAGAAGCGCAAGGCCCATCGCCAAGAGGAAGGGGGCGGCGAGGGTCTCCAGCCAGCGGATCGATTCGGTGCCGTGGCGGATGAAGTAAAGATGGAGGGCCCAAAAGCCGAGAAAGCTCAAGGTCTGCCCCCAGTCGATGCCAAGGAAGGGAATGATCGCCCCCTTGATGGCGCCGCCGGTAAGGGCGTTCAAAATAACGTAAATGGCCGAGCCGCCGACCCAGGCATTGATCCCAAACCAGCCGCAGGCGACGAGGGCGCGGGCCAGCGCTGGCACCTTGGCGCCGGTGGTGCCGAAGGCGGCGCGGGAAAGCACGGGGAAGGGCACGCCATATTTGGCGCCGGCATGGCCGATGAGCAGCATCGGAATGAGGACGATGACATTGCCGAGAAGGACGGTGAGCACCGCCTGCCACCAGGCCATGCCCTGGCTCACCAGCCCGCCGGCAAGAAGATAGGTGGGCACGCACACCACCATCGCCACCCACAACGCGGCGTAGGACTTCCAGTCCCAATGGCGCTGCTGCGCCATGACCGGCGCCAGGTCGGCGTTCCACAGGCTGCTGTCGGCAACGACCGCTTCCGCCTCTTCGTTCATGACGCCTTAGCCTCCTCCCGTGGCTGGTCGTTGGTTTGCCGTTCACTCTCCGGCGACGAGGGGCCCATAGGTTTCGGGCCGGCGATCGCGGAAGAATTGCCATTGATTGCGCACTTGGCGGATCATCCCCATGTCCATGTCGTGGACGATCAGCTCGTCCTTGTCGCGGCTGGCGATTTTCTCGATCTCTCCGCGGGGATTGACGAAATAGGACTGGCCATAGAACTCGCCGATATCCCACGGCGCTTCCCGGCCCACCCGGTTGATGGCGCCGATCCAGCAGCCATTGGCCGCCGCCGAGGCGGGCTGTTCCAGCTTCCACAGATATTCGGACAGGCCGGCGACGGTGGCCGAAGGGTTGACGATATACTCCGCCCCGCCGAGCGCCAGGGCGCGCCAGCCCTCGGGGAAATGCCGGTCATAACAGATATAGACGCCCAGCTTGCAATAGCGGGTTTGAAAGACCGGCCAGCCAGAAGCGCCCGGCTTGAAGAAGAATTTCTCCCAAAAGCCGGCGACTTGCGGAATATGGGTCTTGCGGTATTTGCCGAGATAGCGGCCGTCGGCGTCGATCACCGCCGCGGTGTTGTAATAAACCCCGGCGACCGCGTCCTCCTCGTAAATAGGCACCACGATGACCATGCGATGCTTGGCGGCAAGCTCCTGCATCAGCTTGGTGGTGGGGCCGTCGGGGATGGCCTCGGCGGCGGCGTACCATTTGGCGTCCTGGCTGGGACAGAAATAAGGCTGGGTGAAGACTTCCTGAAAGCACAGCACTTGCACGCCCGCCTTGCCCGCTTCCTCGACATAGGGAAGATGCGCCTCCAGCATCGCCTTGCGGATATCCTCCGGCGATTGGTCGGTCGCGGCTTTCAGCGCCATTTGAATGAGCCCGCCCCGCAAAGTCGACATGGCCTTTTCCTTCCTTATCTTTTTTCATCACCCCATGCTGGGGAAGGTGAATTGCGTCCCGGCGCGAATGCCGGCGGACCACTAAGTTATTGAGTCTGTGGTGCGATTTCTCCAACAGATGGGAACCATCCGTTGGAATCGCACCACTAGCGCGCGGTCACGGTCTCCGATCGGGTGTAAAAATGTGCCGCTTCCGACCCCTGGATGCCATGGGCGCCAAACAGCGAGCGTTTCCAGCCGCCAAGACGGCGATGGCAGACGGGCGCCTGGATTTGCCGCCTGGTCAAGGATGGCATCGCCTGTTGCGTCAACTTCGCTGCCGCCAGCGGCGATTTGCGCGCCGGGCGCGGGATTGAAGAGCGGGGTTGCCGGGGCCTGGGGAGCATATGGCTTGCCAGCGATGATATGGGCGATGCGTTGCACGGCCTGCCTCCTTCAGTCGAGCGCGCGCAGGATTTGGCGCAAGGTATCGAAGGCAAAGTCGATCTCGCTTTTTTCGATGATGAGGGGCGGCGACAAGGCGATGATGTCGCCCGTGGTGCGGATGAGAAGGCCGGCTTCATAGGCTTTCAAGAAAGCCGCGAACGCCCGCTTGGTGGGGGCGCCGGCGATAGGCTCCAACTCGATGCCGGCGATAAGGCCAAGGTTGCGCAAATCGATGACATGGGGTTCGCCTTTGAGCGCATGCACCGCGTCTTCCCAATAAGCGGCAAGGTCGCTGGCGCGGGTGAGCAGGCCTTCTTCCTCATAGGTGTCAAGGGTGGCAAGGGCGGCGGCGCAGGCGATGGGGTTGCCGGAATAGGTATAGCCGTGGAACAGCTCCACCATGTTCTCCGGCCCGGTCATGAAGGCATCATAAATCGCTTTTTTAACGAATGTGGCGCCCATCGGGATGACGCCGTTGGCGATCGCCTTGGCGGTGGTGACGATATCCGGCTCGACCCCGAAATAGTCCACCGCGAAAGGCGTGCCCAAACGGCCAAAGCCGGTGATGACTTCATCGAAGATGAGAAGAATGCCGTGCTTGTCGCAAATCGCCCGCAAGCGCTCGAGATAGCCCTTGGGCGGCAGCACGATGCCGGCGGAGCCGGCCAAGGGCTCGACGATGACGGCGGCGATGGTGGAGGGGTCGTGAAGGGCGCACAGGCGCTCCAGATCGTCGGCAAGCTCGGCGCCATGGGCCGGCTGGCCCCGGCTGTACAAGTTCTCGGCAAGACCGTGGGTGTGGCGCAAATGGTCGACGCCGGTGACAAGGGCGCCAAACATCTTGCGATTGGCAGGCATGCCGCCCACCGACATGCCGCCGAAATTGACCCCATGATAGCCCTTTTCGCGCCCGATCAAGCGGGTGCGATGGCCTTCGCCGCGGACCCGGTGATAGGCGATGGCGATTTTAAGGGCGGTTTCCACCGATTCCGACCCGGAATTGGTGAAAAACACATGATCGAGATCGCCCGGCATCAAGCGCGCCAGGCGGCTTGCCAGTTCGAAGGCCTTGGGGTGGCCCATTTGAAAGGCGGGGGAATAGTCGAGCTCTTCGACCTGGCGCTGGATCGCTTCGACGATACGCGGCCGCTTGTGCCCGGCGTTGCAACACCACAAGCCGGCGATGCCGTCAAGGAGATCGCGGCCGTCGGCGAGCTTGAAATACATGCCTTCGGCGCCCACCACCATGCGTGGGTTGGCCTTGAACTGGCGGTTGGCGGTGAACGGCATCCAATAGGCGCTAAGATCGTTGGGCATGGCGGTGTGGCGCATGGCGGGTCCTCTTACTCAGCGCCGGCGCGGCGCAAGGGATTGGCGGGATGGTCGGGCCAGGTGACGGAGGGGCGGCCGTTTTCCACCGGGACCATGGCGATGCAATCCGGCACCGGGCAAATCATTTGACACAGATTGCAGCCGACGCAATCGGCGTCGACGACGCGGAAAAGCCGGCCGCCTTGAGGGTGCGCCTCGATGCGGATCGCCTGATGCGAGGTATCCTCGCAGGCGATATGGCAGCGGCCGCACGCGATGCAGGTTTCCGGGTCGATCCGCGCCTTCAAGTCGTAATTGAGGTTCAGCGCGTTCCAATCGACGGTGTTGGCGCTGGCCAGGCCACGGAAGTCGGCGACCGTGCGATAGCCTTTTTCAGCCATGAAGGCGCCAAGCCCTTCGATCATGTCCTCGACGATGCGAAAACCATAGAGCATCGCCGCGGTGCACACTTGCACCCCGGCAGCGCCAAGGGCGATGAACTCGGCGGCGTCGCGCCAGGTGGCGATGCCGCCGATCGCCGACATTTCAAGCCCGCGCGTCTCCTTAGCGTTGGCGATGTCCGCCACCATGTTGAGGGCGATGGGTTTGACCGCCGGGCCGCAATAGCCGCCATGGGTGCCCTTGCCGTCGACCGTCGGCGTCGGTGCCATGCGATCGAGGTCGACCGAGGTGATGGAATTGAGGGTGTTGATGAGCGAGACGGCATGGGCGCCGCCGGCCTTGGCCGCCGCCGCCGGCACGAGGATGTCGGTGATGTTGGGGGTAAGCTTGGTGAAGACGGGGATATCCACCGCCTCGCGCACCCAGCGGGTGGTTTTCTCGACGAGGTCCGGCACTTGGCCGATGGCCGAGCCCATGCCGCGCTCGCACATGCCATGGGGGCAGCCAAGGTTGAGCTCGATGCCATGGACGCCGGCATTGGCGATGCGGATGGCGAGGGTTTTCCAGGCCTCTTCCTCCATCGGCGCCATCATCGAGCCGATCACCGCCCGGTCGGGCCAGGCGCGGCGCACCCGCTCGATCTCGGCCAAGTTGACGTCAAGCGGACGGTCGGAGATGAGCTCGATATTGTTGATGCCGATGATGCCCCGCCGGGCATCGTGATGAACCCCATAGCGGCTGGTGGCGTTGACCACCGGCGGGTCAAGGCCAAGGGTTTTCCACACCACGCCGCCCCAGCCGGCGGCAAAGGCGCGCACGACGTTATATTCCTTGTCGGTGGGTGGCGCCGAGGCAAGCCAGAAGGGATTGATGCTGTCGATCCCGGCGATGCGGCAGCCAAGGTCAGCCATAACCGCCTCCCGATGCGTGGGGTTTAAGATAGGCATTGATAGCGTGCGCCGCGCGTTTGCCGTCCTCGACCGCCTGCACTGTCAAATCCGCGCCTTTCGCGATGCAGTCGCCGCCGGCAAAAACGCCGGGAAGCGAGGTTTGCCCGTTATCATCGACCCAGAGCTTGCCGTTCTCCACCCGCAAAGGCTCAAGCCCCGTGCGCTCCATCCCTTGGCCGACCGCGATCAAAACCTCCTCGGCCGGGAGGTCTTCTTCTTCCCCGGTGCTGGCCAGCGCGCCGTTTTGCGCCATCATACGCTCGACCCGGACGGCTTCCACATGGGCCTTGCCCAGAAAGCCGAGGGGCCGCCGCCACAAGCTTATCACGACGCCCTCGGTGCGGGCGAGGTCTTGTTCCCAGCGGGTGGCGGCCATGTCCTGAGCGCCGCGGCGATAGAGAAGGGTCACCGTCTCGGCGCCCAGGCGTTTGGCCTGGACCGCGGCGTCGATGGCGGTGTTGCCGCCGCCGATGACCACCACCCGGCGGCCGACGCCAAGTTTTGTCTTGTCCTTGGCCTGGCGCAGGGCGGCAATGAAGGAAAGCGCATCGCCGACGCCTTTAAGGTCCTCGCCGGGCAGGCCGAGGCGATTGGCCTTGCTGAGGCCCACCCCAAGAAACACTGCGTCATGGCCCGCCCGCAGCTCTTCAAGCGTCAGGTCGCGGCCAAGACGCCGCCCATATTCAATGGTGATGCCGCCTATGCCGAGGAGGAAGGCCACCTCCTGTTGCGCGAAATCATCCACCATCTTATAGGCGGCAAGGCCGTATTCGTTGAGCCCCCCGGGTTTCGGCCTGGCCTCGAAGACGGTGACCTCATGGCCCAGCATCGCCGCCTTGTGGGCGCAGGCAAGCCCCGCCGGACCGGCGCCGACGACGGCGATATGCTTGCCGGTGGCGGCCGCGCGCTTGAAAGGATGGGGGCCGCCTTGCGCCAAGAGGTGATCGACGGCGTGGCGCTGCAAGGCGCCGATCTTGACCGGCGCGCCCTCGCCCGCGTTGAGGACGCAAGCCTGTTCGCACAGAATTTCGGTGGGGCAGGCCCGGGCGCAGGTGCCGCCCATGATATTGGCGGTCAAAATCGTGCGCGCCGCGCCCGCGAGATGGCTGGAGCGGATTTGATGGATGAATTTAGGCACGTCGATGGCGGTGGGGCAGGCGCGCACGCACGGCGCGTCATAACAGTAAAGGCAGCGGCTCGCCTCGGTCATGGCCTTGAGCTTGCCAAGCGGCGGGTGCAAGTCGGCGAAAGGGTCGACACCTTCCGTCCCCGCTGACGTAGCGCTCGCCATCTTGCTGGGCAGGCAGTCGTCCATGGCCTGTCCCGACCTCCTTCCCCACCGGCTATATTCGCGCTTTTTTTAGCGTCTCAAGCCGACGGGCAAAGCATCCAACGCAATAGGGGCACGCGTCAAGACAAATCTTGTCCAATTGGTCAGGTTATTACCTGTCTCCGCCGGCCGGCGACAAGCCGACGCCTTTGAGGATGATCTCGGTCACTTGCGCGCTGGCGGCGGTGAACTGAGCGTCGGAAAGGGGGCGGCCACCATTCATGATTTCGATCTGCGCCGCGAAGTCGGCATAATGCTGGGTGGTCGCCCAGATCATGTAGAACAGCCCCTTGGGCTCGATGGATTTGAGCCGGCCTTGGGCGATCCAGCGGCGGATGACCTCTTCCTGGTGGGAAAGCCAGTCCTTGACCGCGGTTGCGAGATAATCCTCGATCACCGGCGCGCCGCGGATGACTTCCATGGCCCAGATGCGCGAGCCCAGGGGACGGCTGCGGGAAAGCGCCATCTTGGCGGCGATATAGGTCTTGAGCGCGACCGCCGGATCGTCGTCGAGGTCGAAGGTGCGGGCGGCTTCGAACCAGGCGCTGCAAATATCCTCGATCACCCGGCGGTAGAGCTTTTCCTTGGTCGCGAAATAATAATGAACATTGGCCTTGGGAACCCCGGCGCGCTCGGCGATCGCCGCCGTGGTCGCGCCCTTGAAGCCAAGCTCGGCGAAGACTTGTTCGGCGGCCTGAAGGATCGTTTGCTCGTTGGCAGCCCGGATCCGCCCCTTGTGTCGCCTCATCCCCGCCTCGCCCATTGCACTGTTTTGCTTCGGCCACAGCCTGCCCGCGCTTGTCAAGGGGTAACCTTGTGGGAAGGCAAATGCAACGCGCCGCCTTGGCCTTCGTTAAGCCAATGGTGTTATATCGCCTTTAGCCTCAGGATGGATCAGAGTTGGAGCAAGGGAAGATGGACAAGCAAGCGCAAGGCTATGAGGTGGGCGCTTCCGACGAGCGGCCATGGGGACGCTGGGAAGTGCTGGCGATGGGCGATGGCTTTGCCGTCAAGCGTATCACCGTGGCGCCGGGGCAGATCCTGTCCTTGCAGATGCACCATCATCGCGCCGAGCATTGGATCATCCTCTCGGGCATCGCCGAGGTGACGGTGGACGGCTCGGTCACCCGCAAGGGCGCCAACGAGACAGCGTTCGTGCCCTTGGGCGCCCGCCATCGGATCGCCAATCCCGGTAGCACGCCCCTGGTTTTCATCGAGGTGCAGACCGGCGAACGCCTGGAAGAGGCGGACATCGTCCGGTTTGAAGACAAATACGGCCGCAGCGCCTGACTTATGCCCTTACGGGCAAAACCAGAAAGTTCTTTACGAGGGGTTGCGCCCTGCCGACTGGCGCACGGCGAGACTGTGGATTTCATCCGGGGTGGAAAAAACGCCCCCCAGTTCATCGCGGAAATACTTGAGGATACGGCCGATGGTTTCCAGGAAGGCCGCTCTTTCCACGGTATCGCGGACATAGGGCGTGTGGCCAAGGCCCAGGGAAGGCGAATGATAGGTGAGCGAGAACACGCGCACGCCATTTTTCACCATGTTGCGCATCAAACGGCGCAGGATGGGCCAATGCGCGCCTTCCGGGGTAAGGGTCGCGCGGGACAAAAGGTGAGCGCGGGAGAAAATGCCGGGAGCATGCAAGCGTCGCGCAAGAGGGTGCATCAGCAAAGGATAAAGTGGCGCGCCATAAGCGGATAACAGACCGGAAAAGCCGCTGCTCAAGGGGATTTCAAGAACCGTTCTTTGAGCGTCCCACCAGAAGGGCTGGTCCGGCCAGCCAAGGAAGGACGGGCCATCATCGGCGCTGAAGCTGACATGGGGAACGACGCTCATGTCGATCCGATAGCCAAGCGCCTTGAGGGTGGCCACGGAATGGCGGCCAAGACCATAGCGTCCGGCCTTGTAGATCCAGGGGCGAAAGCCGAAATTTTGTTCGATGGCCTGGCTGAGCCGAGAGAGCTTTTCCCGTTCAAGGCCAGGCGCGAGATTGCCAGGATAGGAATTGCGGATATTGACTTCCTCTTCGAAAGGCGGATTGACCCAGGGGTGCATTTGCGCGCCGATAAGGCATCTGCCGTTATCGTGAAACGCCTTCAAGGTTTCGACGGCGAGAGGGGCGGTTGCCACCGGGTAATCGATAAGATAGGTGGGAACGGCACCGACGGCTTCGAAGATTTCCTGGGCCCGCCATTGTTCGGCGATCGAACGCGTCGCAGTATTGCGCCGATCGAAGGGGGCGGTCCAGTCGAATTCCTCCTCGGCGTCGACGATGACAAGGAGCCGCGGCAGCGCATCCTGCGGCAGTCGGACAGGCCAGTGCCTGATCGTTTCGCTCCGCCTCTTGCTATCTGCCATGCCACCCCCGTACCGCCTTGCAGGCTGTCGGGTTCCATCCCGAACCACTGCCATTATCAAGCTAGGGCGAGTTGCCACCGCATGCAATGTCGGCGTTGCAAGACCTAACGGCGGGACCGACCCCTTGCCGCCACGGGTAGAAGGCGCCTATGCCGGCGCAGCGCGGCCGCGCTCGGCGATGAGGCTGTCGAGTTGGCTCATAAGCGTGGTCAGGATTTCCTCGACCTTGGCGATGTCGGCCTCGGCGCCCGCCTTATTGCCCCCCTCCAGCTTGCACACTGCCTCGCGGGCATGGGCGTGGAAGGCCTTATGCGCCGTCTCCAGCCGGCTGAACGCGGGGTGGCGGCGAAAGGCCGCCGCGTCGGGCGCGGCAAGCCAGCGGCCGAGCTGGCATTCGCCATCGCTGCAGAATTGCCCTCGCATGGGTTTTTCGCGGCCAGCCGCCATGTTGATGAGACGTTTCTTAAAAATCGCGTGATCGGCCTTGGCGAGAGAAAGCGCCGCCCCGCTCAAATCGTAGGACGCCACCATTTTGAGGCTGTCCTGGGTGACGGCAAGGGTTGCGTCGATGGCGCTGGACGTCGCTTCGACTTCCTCCAGCGTGTGCCCCGCCATGCGGGCGATTTCACCAATCGAGCCGCCAATCGCGCCGGCGGCTTCCGACTGGGCAGCAACCGAAGCTGCGATCTCGCGCATGGCGTTGTCCACCGAGGCGGCCTCCTCGCCGATGCCGCGCATGGCGCTGGCGAGCGAGCCGATGATCCGGCTGCCATCGGCAACGCTGGTGCCGCTTTCCGCCATCGCGGCGACGATGGCCTCCATGATCTCGTGAAAGCGGGCGATGCGGGCGGCGATTTCCTCGGTTGCCTTGGCGGTCTGGTTGGAAAGATTTTTCACCTCGGAGGCGACCACGGCGAAGCCCTTTCCGGCTTCGCCGGCGCGCGCCGCCTCGATGGTCGCGTTAAGCGCCAAAAGGTTGGTCTGGCCGGCGATCTTGGAAATCGCGGTGACGATGGAACCGACATCCTGGGCCGCTTCCTCAAGCGCGGAGATCTGCTGTCCGGCACGCTCCACCAGCTCCTCGATGCGCGCCATTTGCGCAGCGGCGGTGTCGGCGTCGCGATGGCCTTGCGCGGCGGCGTCGGCCATCAAGCGGGCGCGCTCGGTGGCGCCATCGCTGGAATCGCGGATGGCGCGGACCGAGCCCACCAGGCGATCGACTTCCGCCGAGATGCCGCGCGCGCGCTCGTCGACGGCGCGCGCCGCGGCATGGACATGGGCGACGGCGACGGCGGTTTCGTTCGCCGTGGTAGTTTGCGCGACCAGGCTGTCGAGGGTGCCATAGGCGCTGGCGACCCGGCGCGCGATCAATTCTCTTACAGTGCGCGATAAGGCGTCATCGCCCTTGGGCCGGCGGCTGAAGTCACCCGCCATCAAGGCTTCCAGGCAAGCGATGAGATCGGCATCGCGTGCCGAGGGGTCGGTAAAGTCGCCGGATGGCGGTGCCAGGGGATCGTGTTGCAGTTCTTGCGTTTGCGCCAGCGCGGGGACCATCGCCTTATTATCCTTGTCATGCCCGAGCATTTCCGAGAGAAATGGGAACTGTTTCCTCGTGAAGGAAATGCAATCAAACAACATTTTAGAGCAGTGCCGTGATCGAACTGGATACGGAACCGCTCCAAGCGGCGTTGCGCAGACATAGCGCGATAAAGGTAAGGACTTGGTTAAAAAGGCCTGGCCCTTGGATATTCATGCCGGGGCCGTAACGAGGAGCGCATGCCCCCGTGCAATGGATCGACGCTTACTCCGCCTTGCGGCCGAAGTTAGGGTCGACCACCGGCGCTTCGCGCAGGATGAGGATGGATACCCGCTTGTTTTCCGCGCGCAGGGGGTTGTCGGGAAACAGCGGCTCGGTGGCGGCCTTGCCTGTCACCTGCGAAAAGCGATCGCGGCTGACGCCGCCGCGCGAAAGCACGCGCCGCGCCGCGTTGGCGCGGTCGGCGGACAATTCCCAATTGGAATAGTCGGCGTTGGCGGCCGAGGGCGTTGCGTCGGTATGGCCAGTGACCGAAATGCGATTGGGCAGGCTTTGCACGACTTGACCGACGGTTTCCAGAAGGCGGATGGCGAAGGGGTAAAGCTCGGCTGAGCCGCGCTTGAACATGGAGCGGCGGTCCTTGTCCACCAATTGGATGCGCAAGCCCTCCGGGGTCTGCTCAATGATGAGCTGGTCCTTATACTGTAAAAGCTCCGGCGTTTTCTGGATGGCGGCCTTCAAGCTGTCCTCGACCGCGGCGAACATCTTGTCCTCGCGGGTGACGACATTGGCTTGCCAAGCACGGTCATCGACCACGACCTCGCTCTCGTTGTTCTGAGTGGGCCCGCCAGCATCCTCGCCTTCGGTGTTAACCTTTTGGGTGGTCGCGGTTGGAACCGTCAAATTGGCCGAGGCGGCGGCTGATGCGCCGTCCTTGTCGAAGGCGGTGCCCGCAAGGATATCGCCGGCGCCCGAGGAGTTGGACATCGAGGCGTTGCTCGGGGTGAAATAATCGGCAAGGCCCTGCAAGGTTTCGGCATCGGACACGTTCAGCAGCCACAACAGCATGAAGAAGGCCATCATGGCGGTGACGAAGTCGGCATAGGCGACCTTCCAGGCGCCGCCATGATGGCCGCCCGCCACTTTCTTCACCCGCTTGATGATGATCGGTCGTTCCTCGGACTTTGCCGCCACGCTTCAACCCCATGCCGGAATGACAAGCACGCGTCTGCAAGCGTGCCCTTGCACTGTGACAGGCGGTGGTTAAGGGGACGTAAGCGGCCAACGGACCCTTACTGTACGGAAGTGGCCAGTGTCTGAACCTTGAAGCCAGCGGCGTCGAGGCCTTCGACGATGGCGTCGATCTGATGGCGGTCGCGCGCTTCGATCTCCACGTCGCAATAGGTGCCCTTGGCGGGAAGATTGAGGAAATAGCGATTATGGTGCACATCGATGATGTTGCCGCCATGATCGGAAATGACTTGCGTTGCCTTGAGAAGCTGGCCGGGCAGATCGCGCATGGTGAGGCGCAAGCGGGCGATCCGCCCTTCGCGGATGAGGTCGCGCATAAGGATCGATGACAACAGGCGCGAATCGATGTTGCCGCCCGAAAGCACCAGGCCGACGCGCTTGCCGGCAAAGCGCTCGGGATGGCTGAGGACCGCAGCCAGGCCAGCAGCGCCGGCCCCTTCGACCACCGTCTTCTCGACATTGAGGAGGAGGCTGACGGCATGCTCCAGCGCCGCTTCCTTCACAAGGAGGATATCATCCACCAGGCGGCGGATCATGGCGAGGGTGACGGCGCCGGGATATTTGACGGCGATGCCCTCGGCAAGGCTGTCGCCGCCGGTGCCCGCCTCGCCGCCCTTCAGCGCTGCGTGCACCGCCGGATAAAGTTCGGCTTGCACGCCCATGACCGTGACGTCCGGCCTCAGGCCCTTGGCCGCCGCCGCCATGCCGGCGATCAGCCCGCCGCCGCCGATGGGCACGACCAGGATCTCGATCTCGGGCTGGTCTTCCAGCATTTCGAGGGCGATGGTGCCTTGCCCGGCGATGATATGGGGGTCGTCGAAAGGGTGGACGAAGACGCGCCCTTCCCGCTCGGCGATGGCGCGGGCATGGGCGGCGGCATCCTCCAGCTTGTCGCCCACCACCTCCACATGAGCGCCGAAGGCTTGCGTGTGCTGGATCTTCACCAGCGGCGTTCCGATCGGCATGACGATGGTCGCGGGAATGCCAAGGCGGCTTGCGTGATAGGCAACGCCTTGGGCGTGGTTGCCCGCCGACATGGCGACGACGCCGCGGCGCCGCTCCGCCTCGTTTAGCGACAACAGCTTGTTCAATGCGCCGCGTTCCTTGAAGGAGGCGGTGAATTGCAGGTTCTCGAATTTAAGATAAAGGGTGCAGCCGGCGATATGCGACAAGGTCTGGCTGAGCTCGCACGGGGTGCGGCGCACCGCGCCGGCGAGATTGGCCGCCGCGGCCCGAATGTCGCTCAATGTCACTGCCAGCGTGTTGCTTTTCGGCATCGCTTCACCGCGTTTCCGGGGGGCTTAGCGTCATGACGCCCGTCGCCCCGGTCTTGAGGGCGGCGCGGCCGGTGGCGATGGTGAAGTACTGGCCGTCGCGCCAAAGGGGAGCAAGATCGCGGTAATGACGCGAGAACGGATTGCCCGATTGCCCCGTGGGAATGACGTAGCGCGAGGCGTCGAGATCGGCAAGGTCGTAGATCGCGCGATAGCTGGGTCCGGCGGAAGCGTAGAATGGCTCTTCGGCGGCAAAGCGCGGCGGCGAGACGTTGATGGCCTCGGGGCCGCCGTCGATTTCAAGCACGATCTCGAAGAAACGGCGCATGCCGCGCGCTTGGGAGAGCGGCCGGTGCGCTTGGACGAGCTTGTGCGCATCGCCCCAGCGCCAGGCGTGCCAATTCTTGCCATAACGCTGGGAAAGCTCGGCCATCGCTTCATCGAGCGCTTGGGCAAGGATGATGTCGCAATCTTCGATCGCCGCCGTATCGACCCTGTCGCACCAGCGGTCGTGGCCGTCCTCCCGCTTGAGCACGCGCGTAAGGAAAAGCGGCCGCGGCTGCCAGAACCGGGTGAACAAGTCGCCCAGTTCGTCGCCATAAACGAGGCGCGCCAAGGCCCGGTGCCAGGCCATCTGGATCAAGGGCTCGGGCCGATCGCGCCGCATCGCCCCGTCCCAGGCGGCGAGCGCTGCTCGCACCTCCTGATGGCGGCCGTTGAAAGCACCGCCTTCAAGCATCAGGTCGCGCAGCGCGACCACCATGTCGGACGTGGGATCGAATTGCATGGCGGCGAAGCTGGCGATATCGTGTTTGGCGCGCGCCGCCAGCAGCCGGCGAATGCGGTTCCCGCGATAGGGCGGCGCCCAATCGTCGGTGAGGTGAAAGGGATAATCCGGCCCGACGATTTTTTCATTGGCCGTCGCCATCATGGCGGCGGGGGGATTATAGCGCTGGGGCAAGCCTTCGAACGGGACGGCGCCGATCCACTCGTCCTTGCCCAGCCAGCCGCGCGCCGGGACAAGACCCATGGTCGCGCTTTCCGGGTTGCGGATCGGGACATGGCCGGGCGCCACATAGCCGATATTGCCGTCGACATCGGCGTAGACGATGTTCTGCTGTGGCACATAATAGGGGCGTACCGCGGCAAGCAGGGATGGCCAGTCATGGCCATCGCCAATACGCCAGCCCGCCGCGGCGGTGGTGTCGTTCTCGTCAAGGGCGGTCCAGCGAAAGGCGATGACGTGGCGCGCGTCGATGAGGCGCTTGAGGTCGGGGAGGGCATCGGAAATGACTGGCCCGTGCCGCGTCTCGCGCACAGAGACGACGACGCTCGGCCGGTCGCGCACGCCGATCCTTTCCTCACGGATCAGGAACTCCCTGGGCCCCGTTTCGGTGAGATAATGAAGGCCGCGTTCGTCCGCCAGGCGTTCGATGAAGAGGTCCTGCACATCCGGCCCGGTGTTGGTGAACCCCCAGGCCATGCGGTCGTTGCGACCGAGCACGACGAAGGGCAGGGCGGGCAAGGTCGCGCCCACCACATTGCGGCCCGCGATGCTGAGATGCGCCAGATACCAGATCGATGGGGTGTTAAGGCCGAGATGGGGGTCGTTGGCCAAGAGCGGCTTGCCGCTTGTCGTCCGCGCGCCGCCGATGACCCAATTATTGGAGCCCAGGCCCCGCTCGATGCCATCGCCCTGGAGGCGGGCCTGGACTGGCCCGGCCTCGAGGGGCGCGGGAAAGAAGGTAACGCCGGGATAGAGGCTTTCAAGGTCGAGGGGGGGGTGGTTGGGCTCGCCCGGATAGGCGGGGAGGAATTGTGCGGCCTGCTGCGGCGTCAAGCGCGCCAGCAAGGCGATGCGGGCGGCCTCGTCGCGCCAATTGCCGCCAAGGTCCCAGGCCATCATTTTGAGCCAGGCGAGCGAATCGACCGGCGTCCACGCCTCGGGCTGGTGGCGCAGCAAGTAGAATTCCGGCGCCAGCGCGCCCTCGCGGTTGGCGAAAAAGGCGTTGACGCCGGCGGCGTAGGCGTTGAAAGCGGCGCGGGTGGCGGCATCCAACGCTTCATAGGCCTGGCCAGCGGCGCGGTAGAGCCCCAGGGTGCGGAAGAAAACATCGGTCGCAAGACCGTCCTCGCCAACGATTTCCGCCAAGCGTCCCGCGGCGAGGTGGCGGTTCATTTCCATCTGCCACAGACGGTCCTGGGCGTGGACGAAGCCCATGGCGAAAAAGGCGTCGTTGTCGCTTGCGGCAAAAATATGAGGCACGGCATGGGCGTCGCGTATGACCTCGACCGGCGCGCCGAGGCCGGCAAGGCGCAGACGGCGGTCGCTATCGGGCAGGGATGTGCGCAGCCACCACAGAATTGCCCCCGCGATCAGCAACAGCATGCCTAAGGTGATGGCAATGGACTTGATGGCCAGGCGGGACACGGGGCGTATTCTTCCTCCCTTTTCACGCATCTGATAAAGCAAAGCGCCCTAAGGGGGAAGACGGCAACGCCGGAAATGTTGGCCTTTTACCACAGACTGGTCAGCGCCGCGCCGCCCGCGCCGCCGGCATGCCGCCCAGCGCCCGCCCATCCGCCAACGCCTCCTCTTCCCCCCTTGACGCCATGGCGGCATCGCCCAGCCACCTTGCCAGAAGCTGCGGGCGTTTGATGAGATTATGGTCGAGAACGGCGATGAGCGCCAGGATAAGATAGCTGAGTTCGTGATAAGTCTCGCTGCCGACCAGGCCCGCGATGAGGAAGAAGATGAGTGAAAATTGGGTGGCGATCGACAGATCCCGCTCAAAATACAGCTTGGGATCCTTGCCGGCGACCTTGGTGATTTTCCTGGCCCTTAAAAACCCAAAGCCAAAAAGCGAAAGCAACAGGACGAGGCCGACGACGCCATGCTCGCCAAGGGTTTCGAAATAAATGCTGTGCGCGTCCTTCCAGCGGCCCTGGTCGGTGATGGCACCCCTGAAGGCGCCGAACCCGTCGCCCGTGATGGGGCTGCGCTCGGCGATCGAGATGGCGAAATTCCAGGCAAAGACCCGGCCTTGAAAGGAGCCATCGGTCTCGTAATCCTCGATGGTTTCCATGCGCTCGACCCAGGCGTCGCGAAACGGGCCCACCAGAAGAAGGCCGATGAGGCTGGCGATCGAGAGGGCGGTGGCCGCCATCGCCAGCTTGCGCCGCGAAATGAAGAACCAATAAAGCATGGTCACCGCCAGCGCCGCAAAGGCGCCGCGCGACTGGGTGCCGATGATGGCGACGATGGCGGCGAAGGCAAGGCTGAGGCTGGCCCAGCGCAGCCATTTGGTGCCGCCGTGGAACGCCATGAACAGCATGAAGGGAAAGCAAAGCCCGAACAGCCGGGCGATGTCGTTATTGTCGATGAAGGAGCTGCCTGGAATGCCGACGACTTGCGAGGCCCCACCGGTGAGCGCGGTCTGCAAGAACCCCTTGGTGGCGACCGCCCCAGCTCCGGCGATGATGGCCCAGATAAGGGCGTTGAGCCGAAACCGGTTCACCGTAAGGGCGGAAACGATGAAAAAGGTGATGAGGACCTTGCCGAAATCCGCCCAGCGCTGCCAGGCGACATCTTGAAAAATGGCGAGAATGCTGGTGATCGTCGTCCAGAAGAAAAACAGGAGCAGGAGGACGGTGATCGTGCTGCGGTTGAAAACGGGGGGCTCGCGCCGGTTGAGAAAGCCGAGACCGGCGATGATCGCCGCGATCATCGACCAGGACAGCTCGAGCCCACCGTAAACCCAGCGGTGGGGATAAAAAACGCTCATCCAGACATAGAGAAGGACGCCGACATAAGGTTGGGCTACGGCGATGGCTAGCGCCAGGATGAGAAATATGGATAAGATAAGGCCGCTCATGCCCGCGTCCGTTCACATCTTATGACCATCGTTAAGCCATTTAGGGTATAGACCCGCCATGCTGCAAACCTTGATTCTCATCCTGGGCGTTGCCGGTTTTGCCGTCGTCCTGTTCCATTTCCTCTACGCCAGCCTGCGCCCCCGGGCGGATGCGGGAGAAGGTCCCCTCACCCCCCGCGATAGTGAGGATTTGCGCAAGAAATACAAGGACCGGCCGCCTTATTAGGGTCCGGCCCCTTAAGCCCGCCTTTGCCAGCGCGCCAGTTTCTGTCCCGCGACCCGCCATTATGGCGCCAAGAGGTAAATGAATGGCTTGTGAGCCAGGGCGCTGCCGTATTTTCCCGTCGCCTAGTGGTCCGCCCCAAACGGATAAATCCATCCGCTTGGGAAAAGTGGACCACTTAAGTTATTGAACCTGTGGTGGGGGGGGGGGGGGGGGGGGGGGGGGGTGGGGGGGGGGGTGGGGG
>JBMOOS010000022.1:0-27530 GCA_049324415.1 Pseudomonadota bacterium | reverse complement strand
GATTTCTCCAACAGATGGTTCCCATCTGTTGGAGAAATCGCACCACTAGGTCTGGGGGCGTGGTTATGGTAAGGCTCCTGGAGCGGCATTCGGAGTAAAACATGGCGCGCATCGCTTTTCTCGGACTAGGCGTCATGGGCTATCCCATGGCTGGGCATCTGGCACGGGCCGGCCATCAGGTAGTGGTCTACAACCGCACCCCCGCCAAGGCGCAAGGCTGGGTCGGCGACTTCGGCGGCGCGGCGGCGATGACGCCGGCGGCGGCGGCGCAAGGCGCGGACTTCGTCTTTGCCTGTGTCGGCGCCGATCAGGATGTGCGCGCCGTCGCGACCGGCCCGCAAGGCGCCCTTGCGGCGATGGAAAGGGGTGCTGTTTTCATCGACCACAGCACGGCGTCCGCTGGCCTTGCCCGGGAGCTTCACAAGGCTGGCAAGGCGCTAGGGGTAGAGGTGCTCGATGCCCCCGTCTCCGGCGGCGAGGCTGGCGCCAAGGCAGGCAAGCTCAGCATCATGGCGGGGGGCGAGGAAGCGGCGTTCGCGCGCGCCCGCCCCGTCATGGCGGCCTATGCCAAACAAATAGGCCTCATTGGCGGACCGGGCGCTGGCCAGCTCGCCAAGGCGGTCAACCAGATCTGCATCGCCGGCGTGGTGCAGGGCCTTTCCGAAGCCTTGCATTTCGCCTTGGCGGCCGGGCTTGACACCGGCAGGGTTCTCGACGTCATCTCGCAAGGGGCGGCGCAATCCTGGCAAATGGACAACCGCGCCCGCACCATGGTCGCTGGCGATTTCGATTTCGGCTTTGCCGTTGACTGGATGCGCAAGGACTTGGGCATCGTCCTTGAGGAAGCGAAGAAGCTCGGTATTTCGCTTCCCGTCACCGCCCTTATCGACCAGTTTTACGGCGAGGTTCAGGCGATGGGCGGCGCCCGCCAGGACACCTCGTCCCTCATCCGTCGCTTCCGGGGCTAGGGGCATGGGCTTTCAAGCGATCGACTATGTGAAGGATGGGCGGATCGCCCGGATCACCCTCAACCGCCCGGACTGCCTCAACGCCATCGATGAGCGCATGCCTGGCGAGATCGAAGCCGCCGTCGCCCGCGCCAATGACGATGACGAGGTTCACGTCATCGTCCTTGCCGGCGCCGGCAAGGGCTTTTGCGGCGGCTATGACCTTACGGCCTTCGCCGAGCGTCCCGGCGCCAACCCCGGGGTCCAGGAAATGCCTTGGGATCCGATGCGCGACTATAAAATGATGAAGGCCAATACCGATGCCTTCATGGCGCTGTTCCGCTCCTATAAGCCGACCATCGCCAAGGTCCATGGCGCGGCGGTCGCCGGCGGCTCGGACATCGCCCTGTGCTGCGACATGGTGGTGATGGCGCGCGAGGCCCGCATCGGCTATCCGCCGGCCCGGGTGTGGGGCTGCCCGACGACCGCGATGTGGGTTTACCGCTTGGGCGCCGAGAAGGCCAAGCGCATGCTGCTGACCGGCGATCTCATCAATGGCGAGGAGGCGGCGGAGATGGGGCTTGTCCTCAAGGCGGTGCCGGCGGCCGAGCTTGACGAGGTTGTGGAGCGTTTGGCCGGCCGCATGGCGGGGGTTCCGAAAAACCAGTTGATGATGCAGAAACTGATGATCAACCAGGCGCTCGACGCCATGGGCCTTGCCCATAGCCAGATGATCGCGACGCTGTTCGACGGCATCACGCGGCATAGCCCCGAAGGGATGTGGTTCAAACGCTTCGCTGAGCGGGAAGGCTTTCGCGAAGCGGTGGCTTTTCGCGATTCCGGCCAGGCGATCCCCGAGGGCCGCGCTGCCAAGGAAGACTCATGACGGCCACCGTCATACCGCGCATCGCCTTGGGTTTCAGTCTTGCTTTCTGCGCCCTTGCCCCGGCATCGGCGCAGGATATCTTCGTCACCAACGCCAAGGGCTATGGTTTCCAGGAGGGCGTCTTGTCGCGCTTTGACAGCCTCCTGGTAAGGGATGGCCATGTGGCGGCGGCTGGCCCGGCGGCGGTGATCACCCCCTATGCCGAGGGGGTGGCGCGCTATGACGCCAAGGGCGCGGTTGTTTTGCCCGGGCTCATCGACGCCCATGGCCATGTCTTCGGCCTTGGCTTTCAAGCCTTGCAAATCGATTTGGCGGACACCGGCTCGCTTGATGTCGCCCTGGACCGCATCCGCGCCAGCGCGCGCGACGGCAAGGGCTGGCTCATGGGGCGCGGCTGGAACCAGGTGGTCTGGGGCTTGGGACGCTTTCCCACCGCCAAGGAGCTGGATGGCGCCACCCGCCATCGCCCGGCTTATTTCGCGCGGGTTGACGGCCATGCCGCCTGGGTCAATTCCCGCGCTCTCGAGGTGGCCGGCATCACCCGCGCCACCCCCGATCCGCAAGGCGGGCGGATCGAGCGGGACGACAGCGGCGCGCCCACCGGCGTCCTCGTGGATGCCGCGATGGCGCTGGTGGCCGACAAGATTCCCCCGCCCAGCATGGCGGACAACCGCGCCGCCCTTGCGGCGGCGCTGCGCGCCATCGCCGCGGTTGGGCTCACGGGCGTGCATGACGCCGGGGTCACCCCGGCGCAATGGGCGGTCTATCAGGAATTTGCCGCCGATGGGAGGCTCACCGCGCGCATCTACGGCATGATCGCCGGGGCGGGGGCGGCTTTCGACGCCCTGGCCGCAGGGGGCCCGATCGTCGCCATGGCCAAGGACCGGCTGGCCTTGCGGGCGGTCAAGCTTTACGCCGATGGCGCCTTGGGCAGCCGGGGGGCGGCGCTGCTCGCCCCTTATAGCGACGATGCGGGCAATCGCGGCCTGCTCTTCCATGACGATGTGGCCTTGCGCAACCAGATGGCGCGCGCCCTTTCGCGCGGCTTTCAAGTCAATGTCCACGCCATTGGCGATGCCGCCAACCGGCAGGTGCTGGACGCCTTTGCCGTCCTCCTGCGCCATGACGGACGCGACTTGCGCCATCGCATCGAGCACGCGCAAGTGGTGGCCCCGGAAGACATGCCCCGCTTTGCTGCCTTAGAGGTCATCGCCTCGATGCAGCCGGTGCACGCCACCTCGGACAAGAACATGGCGCAGGACCGGCTGGGGCCTCAGCGCATCAAGGGCGCCTATGCCTGGCGCTCCCTCCTTGCCGCCGGCGCGCGGCTTGCCGCCGGCTCCGATTTCCCGGTAGAGCCCGCCAACCCCTTTTACGGCATCCACGCCGCCGTCACCCGGCGCGACCGGGCGGGCGTCCCCCCCGAAGGCTGGTATAAGGACGAAGCCCTTACCGTCGCCGAGGCCTTGAAGGCCTTCACCCTCGATGCCGCTTTCGCCGGCTTTGCCGAGGACCGACTGGGCAGCCTCGAGCCCGGCAAATGGGCCGACTTCATCCTGATCGATCGGGACATTTTCGCCATCGACCCAGAGGACATATGGAAAACCAAGGTGTTGGAGACCTGGGTCGGCGGCGCGCGGGTCTATCAGGCCGAATAGCTCCGTTGCGGGCTCTAAGAGCCTGTTTCGGAAAAACCGTTAAAAAATGCCGTAAAGATAAACGGCTTACCCAGCGGCGCTCTTCTCCTCGTCGCGCTGCACCCAGGTCACATGGCCCATCTTGCGCCCCAAGCGGGGGGCTCCCTTGCCGTAAAGGTGGATATGGGCAGCCTCGTCGGCAGCGAGCGTCAAGACTTCATCCACGTCGCGGCCGATGAGGTTTTTCATCTCGATGCGGCCCAGCGTGTCGGTGGCGCCCAGCGGCCAGCCGGCGATGGCGCGGATGTGATTCTCGAACTGGCTGATCCTTGCCCCCTCGATGGTCCAATGGCCGGAATTATGCACCCGGGGGGCGATCTCGTTGGCGAGCAGGCGCCCGTCGCGGGTGACGAAATATTCAACCGCGAGGACTCCGACATAGCCAAGCGCATCGGCGATGTTTAGCGCGTGGGCGCGCGCTTGCTCGGCATGACTGTCGGCGATGTCCGCTGGCACCTTGGATATCGCCAGGATATGGTTTTCATGGGTGTTCCAGATGGGCGCGTAGGCGCGGGCCTCGCCATTGCGCCCACGCGCGGCGATGAGCGAGATTTCACGCCTGAAATCAACGAAACCCTCAAGGATCAGCCCGCCGGGCGCGCTGCGCAACGCTTCCCAGGCGGTTGCCGTATCGGCCGCGCTGCGGATCATCACCTGGCCTTTGCCGTCATAGCCAAAGCGGCGGGTTTTCAAGACCGCAGGAAGGCCAAGAGCGGCGACGGCGTCGTCAAGGTCGGCTTTTTCCGCGACCGCCCGATAGGGGGTGGTGGCAACGCCAGCGGCGACCAGGAAGTCCTTCTCCAGCAAACGGTCCTGGGCTATTTCGAGGGCGCGCGCGCCGGGGGCGACATCGACCTGGGCGGCAAGATGGGCAATGCTGGCGACGGGGATGTTCTCGAACTCGTAAGTGGCGCAGTCAACGCCTGCCGCAAATGCGTCAAGGGCCGCCGTCTCGCCATAGCCGGCTTGGGTGTGATGGTTGGCGACCTGTGCCGCCGGCGGGTCGCGGTCGGGGCACAGGACATGGGTGCGATAGCCCAGTTGCGCGGCGGCGATGGCCAGCATGCGGCCCAGCTGACCGCCGCCGATGATGCCGATGGTCGCGCCGGGGGGAAGGGGAGTCATGGCGTGATATGGCGATGGCGCGCGCGCCCAGGCTCGGTTTCCCCGTCGGGGCCGCTTTCCTCCTCAAGGTCCATCGCCTGGGGAACGGCGTTCGTCTGCTCGGCCCGCCAGGCGGCGAGTCTTTCGCCAAGGGCCGCATCGCCCAGCGCCAGGATCGCGGCGGCGAGCAGCCCGGCGTTCTTCGCCCCCGGCGGCCCGATGGCAAGGGTGCCGACCGGCACTCCGCCCGGCATCTGGACGATGCTGAGGAGGCTGTCGAGGCCCTTCAGCATCTTGCTTTCCACCGGCACTCCGAGGACCGGAAGGGTGGTCATCGCCGCCGCCATGCCGGGCAGATGGGCGGCGCCGCCAGCGCCGGCGATGATCACCCGCAAGCCCCGTCCGCTGGCCTCGGCGGCGTATTGATAAAGCCGGTCGGGCGTGCGGTGGGCGGAAACGATCTTCACTTCATAAGGGACATCAAGCGTCGCCATGATATCGGCGGCATGGCGCATGGTCGGCCAATCGGACTGGCTGCCCATGATGATGCCGACACGCGGTTGACGCTCGTCCATGGCCCTGCTCGACTGGTCTTCGCCCCCATGGCGAAGGCCGGCAGTATAGGCGCGCTTGCCTGCTTGGCAAGCCTCGCTTTGCCTGCTGATTTACCAAGTCTTCACCAAACCCCCCCATTCTGCTAGACGGGGTGACCGGGCGTCACGCTAAAGGCATATGAGGACGGCCCCGCCCGGATAGGCTTTATGCTGCGCGTCGAGGGAGCGCCACATTAGGCACATGCAATGAAGGTTCGCGAGACAGCGCCCATGGGTCCGGCCGCGCCGGCCTCCCGCGTCACGAGGGTCACCGCCGCCGAGGCGGTGGACGGCGCAGGGCCGCCCGCATCCATCAGCGCGGTGCAGAATTCAGCAAGCCTCCTTGGCATTCCGCCGGAGGAAATGACGCCCAAGGTCCGGCAGGCGATCTTAAGCCTGCTGCGCGAGGTGGAGGCCTTGCGCGAGGAATTGGATACCGCCAACCGCCGCTTGGCGGATATGGAAAAGCTCGCCGATCTCGATCCCCTGGCGCCGATCGCCAACCGGCGCGCCTTCGTGCGCGACATCACGCGCCTCATGTCCTATTCCCAGCGCTATGACGTGCCGGCAAGCCTTCTTTACTTCGATGTCAACGACTTGAAGAAAATCAATGACCATTATGGCCATGCCGCGGGGGATGCCGTGCTCATTCATGTCGCCAACACCATTTTGGCCAATGTCCGCCAGTCGGATTCGGTGGGCCGGCTGGGGGGCGATGAGTTCGCGGTTCTCCTTGCCCAGGCCGACGAGCGGCTTGCCCTGGAAAAGGGCGGACAGCTCGCCAAGATCATCGCCGAGAGCCCGCCTCTCTTTCAGGGCGCGGAAATCCCCGTCCGGGTCGCCTTTGGCGCCTATACCTTCCGCCCGGGCGAGCAGCCGGCGGAGGTGCTCGCGCGCGCCGACCGGCGGATGTACGCCCATAAGCGCGACCTCAAGGCGCAGGATGGCAGAGGCTAGAGCGTTTTCAAAAAAAGTGTGAGCGGTTTTAGAGGTTTTAAAACGCGATCAATCAAGACTTCTAGAGCACGTTCACCGATTCTGTTTGAGATGAACGTGCTCTAGCCGCCGGCGCTCACGCAATGATGTCGGGGACCAAAATGTCCTCGATACGGGAAATCTCGTCCTTCAGCGCTAGTTTGCGTTTTTTCAGACGCTGGACCTGGAGCCGGTCGGAGCCCATATCGTCCGCCATCGCGGCAATGGCCGCATCGAGATCACGGTGCTCCACGATCAATGCCCGCAATCGGGCACGCATTGCCTTTTCGTCCATGGATTCTTCTAAAAACTGAAACCTTGCCCACTGTTCGTAAGCGCAAAAATATAGCACATTCGGCGCGTCCGGGATAGCTTTGTGCCATGACGGATGAAGCGCGTCAAAGGCCCAGCCCGGCGCCCCAGGCGGTTGCGGCATTCTGGCGTTTTTCTCTCGAGTTTTATGGACTTGAAGGGGTGGCGCGCGCATGCCTTGCGCTCCAGGACGAGGCTGAGGCCAATGTCAATCTCATCCTCTGGTGCTGCTGGCGCGCTTGGCGCCTTGGCCAGGCGACCGACCGCGCCGCCCTCGCTGCGGCCGAGGCGCGGGCCGCGTCTTGGCACCGGGCGGCGGTCGTGCCTTTGCGCGCCCTGCGCCACGCCGTGCGGCAAACGCCGAAGACCTATGCGGCTTTAAAGGCGGCGGAGCTGGCGGCGGAAGAAGATGAGCAAGCGCTCATCCTGGATGAGGAGGATGCCAAGACGGCCAACGAGCAGGAAGACGCCATTGATCGCCTGGCGCTCGCCCACCAGGCCTTGCGGCACTATCTGGTGGGTCGGTTGGGCATGAGCGAAGGCGCCGCCGCCCCGGCGATCGACCATTTGCTCGCGGCTTTGCGCCAACTCGACTAACTTCATAGGGTCGCCAAATCCTCCCCCCAGCGCTTGATGCCGCAGTCCACGCCCAGCAGGTCCAGCGCCCGCCCGGCAGATTGGGTCACCATATCGTCGATGCTGGCGGGCTTGGCGTAGAAGGCAGGCACTGGCGGGGCGATGATCGCCCCCATCTCGCTGGCCGCCGTCATGCTGCGCAAATGGCCAAGATGCAAGGGGGTCTCGCGCACCATCAGGACGAGGCGCCGCCGCTCCTTCAAAGTGACGTCGGCGGCGCGGCTCATGAGGCTCGAGGTGACGCCGGTGACGATTTCACCCAAAGTGCGAATGGAGCAGGGAGCGATGACCATGCCCAGCGTGGGAAAGGAGCCGGAAGCGATGGCCGCCCCCACGTTGCCGGGCGGATAGACGGTATCGGCAAGGGCCGCGATGGCCTTGCCCTTCAAGTCCATTTCGCGCGCAAGGGTGAGCTCGGCGGCCTTGCTGATGATAAGATGGCTTTCCACCGCGCTAGCGCGGAGCAGTTCCAGGATTCGCACCCCAAGGGCGACTCCGGAAGCCCCGGAAATGCCGACGATAAGCCGCCGTGGCGCGGTCCTGTCCCTCGCATTTTTGCCCATGGCTCACCTCTGGCGACAAGTTATTGCGATTGCGCGCAATATCATAGCGGCAAACCGCCCCGTTTTCGGTCCATTGATGACTTTTTCATCAAATCATGCTCTACTCCATTCCCTACCATGCCATCTCAACTCTGAGGAGGATGCTCAATGGCTCAGCATGCGCACATGGCCTCATTGGAACAAAAACACTCCCACCTTGAGGCCATGATCGCCGAAGAAATACAAAGACCCGCCCCCGACACCATCAAGCTGAGCGAATGGAAGAAAGAAAAGCTGCGAATCAAAGAGGCGCTGACGCGGCTCGCGCATCACTAAGAGCCCGTTTCGAAACTTCCATGGAGGCCGCAACGCTGGAGCGCGGCCTTCACCATCGTCAACCACTGCCGTGGGGAGGTCAGGCGTCTTCGCCCGCGTCTGCCTCCACGCGCACGGGCGGGGCGAACTCGGGGATATCGCCGCCACTGGTGGTGGCCTCTTCCAGCGTCGCGCCTTGGCGCTTGGCGGCGCGCAGGACGGCCTGATCGAGGTCCTTCTGGCCGCACAGGCCGAGGGCGACCGGGTCCTGCGGCTTGATGTTGGCCATGTTCCAATGGCTGCGATCGCGGATCTGCTGGATGGTCGTCTTGGTGGTGCCCACCAGGCGGCCAATTTGGGCGTCCGACAATTCCGGATGGTGGCGCAACAGCCAGGCGATGGCGTCGGGCTTGTCCTGGCGCTTGGAGACCGGGGTATAGCGCGGGCCCTTGGTCCGTTTCTGCTCCGGAACGGCGCCGGCAAGAAGGGAGAGGTCGGCCGCCGGGTCGGCTTGGCAGCGCTCGATTTCCTCCCAGCTCAGCTGGCCGTTCTGCACCGGGTCAAGCCCCACGATCTTGGACGGGTATTCATCCGCCAAGGCTTGGATCTCCAACTCGTGCAACCCGCAAAACCGGGCGATCTGCCGGAAGCTTAGCGTGGTGTTGTCGATCAGCCAAGCAGCGGTCGCCAAGGGCATCAAGGGCTGTGTCATGACCATTCCTTCCAACGGACCTTATGTCCGGTGCGCCGGCCGCAGAGCGACCGCCGACCGACGGCTTGCAGGGATGCTGGCTTTTCCGGCCGGGCTGCCGATTGCAAGACCGCCCGCTCACCGCCTGGGCGGCCGTGAGCAGTTGACGAGGGTTTCCATATCCGCTTGCGCCCATAAGGTCAAATGGAGAGCACGATCTTGCCCACATGCTGGCTGCTTTCCATGTGCCGATGCGCGTGCTCGGCCTCGGCCAGGGGATAGGTGCTGTCGATCACCGGCTTGATGCTGCCGTCCTCGATGAGGGGCCAGACCAGGCGATAGAGCTGATCGGCGATCGCCGCCTTGAAAGCGGGCTTTCGCGGACGCAGCGTCGAGCCGGTGAGGATAAGCCGCTTCAGCATCACCGGCAGGAAATTGACCTCGGCCTTGGCGCCGCCCAGAAAAGCGATGGAGACATGGCGGCCCCCTTCGGCAAGACAGGCGAGGTTGCGTGGGATATATTCGCCGCCCACCATGTCGAGCACGATATCGACGCCGCGCCCTCCCGTTATTTCGGCAACCGCCGCGACGAAGTCCTCCGTGCGGTAATTGATGGCCCTCGCGGCGCCCAGCGCCTCGGCGCGCGCGCATTTTTCGTCGGTTCCGGCCGTGGTGTAGACACTAAGACCAAAGGCCGTGCCCAGCATGATGGCGGCGGTCCCGATCCCGCTGGTGCCGCCATGGACCAGCAACTGATCGCCCTTGTCGGCATAAGCGCGGTCGAACACATTGGACCAGACGGTGAAAAAGGTCTCGGGCAAAGAGGCGGCTTCCACCATGCCGAGCCCGTTGGGCACGGGAAGCGTCTGGCCTTGCGGGGCGAGGCAGTATTCTGCGTAACCGCCGCCGGAAACGAGGGCGCAGACAGCATCGCCCGGGGAAAAGCGCTGGACTTTCGGCCCGACGGCGACGACGCGGCCGGCGACTTCAAGCCCCGGCAATGGCGAAGCCCCTGGCGGCGGCGGATAAAGCCCTTGGCGTTGCAGGACATCGGGGCGGTTGACCCCGGCTGCCTCGACCGCGATCAGCACATCGTCGGGTCCCGGTTGGGGGCGCGGCCTGGCGCAAAGGCGCAACACGTCCGGCCCGCCTACTTGGGTAATTTCGATCGCCCGCATGGTGTTGGTCATGCCGCCCCCCCTACGGGGCGTGATATTGACGCGGCGCGACAGGTCGCGCAAGTTTCCTCCATCATCCGTTCGCCGCAGCGAAGCAGAGTTGGGAGATGGCCATGGACCTTGATGACCTTCCGCCGCGCCCCGATAGCCCGTTGCGCGCCTTGGCGCGCGAGGATCTGGAGCCTTTCTCGGTGGCGGCGCTCAACGAACGGATCGCCGCCTTGCGCACGGAAATCGGCCGGGCGGAAGCGGCGATCAAGGCGAAAACCTCGACCCGGGTGGTGGCCGAAGCGCTGTTTCGCAAAAATAATTAGACATGCAACAGCCCATTAGGACTTTCTTAACGGGCGTCTGGAATAGTCAGCAGCGTTGGGTGCAGCGACAACACACGTTCATCCAACTCTCTGTATGACGCCTCCCTGTAGCCTCGGGCCGCGGCTCCCAACCGCGGCCCGCACTTTTTTCTGGCCAAGCCTTGCGTCATGGCGAAAAAGGATAAAGGGGGCGCGGGTGCGCCGCACCCCCGGCTGGCATGGCGTTAGGCGGCCTTTTCGCCCTCGAGGATTTGCGCCTTGCCTGGCGCTTCGCTGGAAATCGCGATCTGGCGTGGTTTTTTGTGCTCCGGCACCTCACGCTTCAAGGCGATGTTGAGGAGGCCGTCGGCCAAAGCCGCGCCCGTCACCTTGATCGAGTCGGCAAGCTGGAAGCGGCGCTCGAAGGCGCGCTTGGCGATGCCGCGATGGAGGAAGGTGCGCTCCTCGTCCGGCGTCGCCGACTGGCCGGTGACGATCAGCACATCCTCTTTCACGGTGACATCGAGCTCGTCGCGGCTAAAACCAGCGACCGCCATCGAGATGCGATAGGCGTCCTCGCCCAGCTTCTCGATATTATAGGGGGGATAGCTGACATCGCCCGATTCGATGCGGGACGCGAAATCGACGAGTCGGTTGAGGTTTTCAAAACCGACGGTCGAGCGCAACAGGGGAGAAAAATCGAAAGCACGCATGGTCATATCCTCCTTCAGAAGCGATATGCGTTAACCACCAAGGCCCGCCCCATGGGCCGGGCCCGACCCATGTCCAGGCCCTTCGTGGCGCCTGGACGTTTCTTAGATAGGGATGGGACAAGGCGCTTCAAGGGCCAGGCAAGGCTTTGGTTAACAAAGGATTTATGTCATAGTTACGAGCGGGTTTTTAATGGTCGCGTCCTTGGGTTTGTCATGGGGGAGTGGGTTATGAAGCCGATGGCGCCGAGCAATGCCGTCCTGGTGGATCGTCTTTATCGGGAATCGCTCGAGTTGGCCGAGGAGGCGCGCGGCTATTTCGCGGTGCACAGCAAAACTGACCGCCAGCGCCTCAGCGCCATCGACCGGCTGATGTACACCTGCGAAAGCTTGCGGATCTCGACGCGGCTGATGCATGTGATCTCCTGGCTGATGGTGCGCAAGGCGGTGGCCAACCGCGAGCTGAGCGAGGTGGAAGGACTTTCCCCGGCGCGCCGCCTGGGCGATCCGGACTTGTGCCGCAAGACCGAGGTCAAGGACCTGCGCGCGCTTCCCCCCATGGCGGCGTCCCTTTCGCTGCGCAGCCAGGCCCTCTATGACCGGGCCTTGCGCTTGCAGCAGGTGATGCTGGACGCCGCCGCCGGTGGCAATGGCCGGGCGATCAACCCGGTCGCCACCATGCTGGCGCGGCTCGAGGCGGCTTATTGAAGCTAGAATATCACGAGATATCCTTCCCAAAATATTTCAAAAATAGCATTGAATGCTGCTGGGGACGGCACAGTGCTATGGCTTGACTGGTGAAGGGGCACAGGCGGCGCCGTCGCGACGGCTGGGGAAAGGCGCCGGCATAGGCGCCGTCAGGGGTGGCTGGGGGAGGACTATGCTTCATAATGTTGGACAAATCCTGTCGGAGCGGGCGCGCCTCAGCCCGCGTCTTGAAGCCATCGTCGATCTTGGCCAAGGCGTGCGTTATGATTATCAGGCGCTGGAGCACCGCGCCAACCGCCTGGCGCATGGCCTGAGGGGCGCCGGGATTATGCCCGGCGCGCGCGTCGGCCTTTTGATGGCGAACGGGCATCACTATATCGAGGCCTATTACGCGCTCGCCAAGATGGGGGCGATCGCGGTCATGCTGAATTGGCGCCTTACCCCCGCCGAGCTTGACTATATCGTCAACGACTGCGCGGTCTCGGCCATTCTTTACACGGACGATTTAACTGACCTTGCCAATGCCTTGAAGCCGCTGGCGGCGGGGGTGGAGCGCTGGCTGGCGGCCAGCGATTTTACGTCCCTGTGCAAGGAAGACGCCATTGCCCCGCCAGCCTCCGAGGTTGGCGGCAAGGACCCGGTTTTCATCATGTACACCTCCGGCACCACGGGCCGGCCCAAGGGCGCGGTGATGAGCCATGCCGCCTCGATCGCCTGGCATCATTCGGCGGTGACGACCTCCGACACCCAATATGGCGAGCGCGTTTACACCGTGGCGCCGTTGTTCCACATCGCCGGCATAGCGATTATCAAATTGGCGATCATGCGGGGCATGACCAATGTCATCGATGTCGCCTTCGATCCCGACCGTGCCTGGGACGTGCTTGCGGCCGAGCGCGTCAATATCGCTTTTTTCGTGCCCGCGATGCTGAATTTCATGTTGAAGAGTCCGCTTGCCTGGCGGCGTGATCTCAAGGCCTTTCGCGGCATCCTCGTTGGCGCGGCGCCCGTGCCGGTGAACTTGATCGCGCCCTATTCGGCGCGGGGCATCAAGATCTATCAGGTCTATGGCGCGACCGAGACCCATGGCGGCATTTGCCTGATGCCGCCTGAGGACGCGCTCGCCAAGGCCGGATCGACGGGCAAGGCCTATTTCGGCATGGATGTGCGGGTGGTGGACGGAGCGGGATGCGACGTTCCCCCGGGGGTGCCGGGTGAGGTCATTACCCGGGGGCCGCATCTTCTCACCGCCTATTGGAACAAGCCGGAAGCAACCGCCAAGGCGCTGCGCGACGGCTGGTTCCATCTTGGCGATATCGCCGAGGTGGATGAAGACGGCTTCATCTACATCAGGGATCGCTTAAAGGACATGATTATCTCCGGCGGCGAGAATATCTACCCGGCCGAGGTCGAGGACGTGATCCTAAGCCACCCGGCGGTCCGCGAAGTCGCCGTTATCGGCCAGCCCTCGGAAAAATGGGGCGAAAGCCCGGTGGCGATCGTCGTCTTGAAGGCGGGCGTGGCGCAGGAAGAGGCCGCGCTCGCCGCCGATATCATCGCCTTTTGCAAAGGCAGGCTTGCCCGCTATAAGCAACCCAAGGCGGTCGAATTCATTGACGAAATTCCCCGCAACCCATCGGGCAAGGCCCTCAAGCGTCTTTTGCGCCAACGCTTTCCCGGGCCGGCGCCGCAATGACTTCATGGCTGGGCGCCAAATAAAAAGAAACGCGCCGAAGCCGCCTTAAGGACCTGCAAAATAAGCAAGCCAAGCGACCCGGCGCGTAAGTTGGGCCAAACAGCGCTGGCGCTCGGATTGCATCCAAGGGGAGGCAAGAGCCGCCCGCCAGCGACTGGTCATACTCAATGGATGGGCGCTATCTTCCCATCCAACGCAACACATGAAGGCGCAAGATGGCGCCTCCCTCTAGCGTTGATGTTTATATTACATCTGCCGCGACGTCGGGATGGGGTTAATCCCTTATTTTAGGCGGGATGGCAGGCTTGGCGTCAAAGCCTTGTAGCCAGATCAAGCGAAACCGGTCACAATTGCTTTGCGCTGTCGAGCAACCCTTCGCGCAAGGCGTAGGCCATGAGCTGGGCGACGGTGTGAACCCCCAGTTTGCGCATGAGGTTGGTGCGATGGTTGTCCACGGTTTTAGGGCTTATGTTGAGCGCCGCGGCAATTTCGGCGTTACCGAGCCCGCTGGCGATCATGCTCAGGATCTGCATTTCACGGCCGGTGAGGGCGTCGTCCTCGCTGCGATGGGCGATCCTTGCCTCCACGTCCCTCGCGATGACGTGCGCGCCAGAGAGGATGAGGGGAATGGCGGCAAGCAGTTCCTCATGGTCGCCGCCTTTCAGGAACACCCCCTCGACATTGGCGGATATGACCTCGCGCAAAAGGCCCGCCGAGGTAAAGCCGGTGAAGATGACGATTTTTGTCTCCGGCGACCAGCGCTTGACTTCGCTCACCACTTCGATGCCCTTGGCGAAGGGCATCGCCACGTCGAGGAGCAGGAGGTCGGGTTGATGCTCCTTGGCAAGTCCGATCGCCTCGAGGCCATGGCTGGCTTCGGCGATGACCTGGACCATGTCGAGCTTGCCCAGCGCCGCCCGCAATCCGGCGCGCACGATGGGATGGTCATCGGCGATGACGACGCGAAATTGTCCTGCGCTCATGAACAGCTCCTGTCGCTGAGATGGCCACGCCAAAGGGCGGAGTGACCATGGCCAAGCCGAACCGGGAAAGCACATCCTCCTTTCTTGCCGTCTTGATTGTCGGTACCGCCCTTCTATTGGCGATGTCAATGGCATGGGCGCATCCCCCCATCTCTTTGACGCGCGATAGCGCGCCGCTTGAGATTGTGCCTGGTCAGCATTATCGGGTCCTTGCCCCCCATGTCCGCTACGCCCTTGACCCCAGCCACCAGGTTTCGGCGCAAGATATCATCGCCGGCACCAGCCGCCTGTCCTTCGCTCGGCTTGCCGCCTCGCGCATCGACTTCGGCTTTTCCTCCGACCGCATTTGGCTGCAAATAGCGGTGCGCAACATCGCCGGGGAAAGTGGGGAATGGCGGCTCGACTTCAACGCCCGCTTCATGGACTGGCTGGAAGCCTATTGGGTGACCGGGGACAATGCGCAGCTCTTGATCCGCGATGGCGCCGACATGCCGTTCACGGCACGGGCGCTCCCCTATCGACATTTGATGGCCCGCTTCGTTCTTGAACCAAACGAGGCAGGCTATCTTTTGATTGGCTATCGCTCCAGCGGCTCGACGGCGCTTCCCCTTGCCCTTGAAACCATGACCAGCTTCCTCAATGACGGCACCAGCGAGGTCGCCAAAATGACCGTGGTTTACACGGTCATCGTCATGATGGTGGTCTACAGCCTGGTTTTTCACAGCCTGGTGCGTTCCCCCGCCTTTTTGGCGGCGGCGATCTACGCCGCGGTTTCCGGGATATATGTCCTTCATATGGATGGGCTCGCCTATCAATATATTTGGCCCACCATGCCGCGCTGGAACGTCTATGCGGCGTTGCCGCTGGGCTATGCGCTGACCATCGCCGCCGCTGTCTTCAGCCGCGCCTTCCTCAATACGCGCGAGGAGTATCCCACGGTCGACAAAGTCTTGCGGGGGCTCATCTGGCTGACCGTGGCGATAGTCTTGTCTTCAGCCGTCATCGACGTCCAATTCCTCAAGCGCTTTGCCTTTATTTATACCTTTGCTAGCACCCTTATCTTCATGGCCGCGGCCTGGGTCGGCCAGCGGCATGGCCATCCGGGGGCGCGCTTTTTCCTGCTTGGCTGGGCCGGCGTTGCCCTGGGCGCGCTTTTGACCGTCGCCGCCAACTGGACGACGGGGCCGCTGCCGGCCTCGGCCAGCGTCGATATCGTGCGCGGCGCCATCCTCATCGAGATCACCATGTTCGCGCTCGCCATGGTGGATCAATTCGTCGCCGTGCGGCGCGACCGGGATCGTTCGATGCGCAACGAGCTTGCCGCCCTTCAGGACAAGCTGGCGGTGAGCGAGCAGCTCTATCAAATGGAGAAAAAACACGCCTATGCCCGCGCCCTTGCTCAGGCGCGCGGCCACCAACTGGCGACCGCCAGCCATGACTTGCGCCAACCCCTGCTGTCCTTGCGCACCGGCCTTACCGACATGGTCCGCCGGCAAGGCGAGCCTGGGGAAAGCGGCGAGCGCCTGCGGCAAAGCCTCGATTATCTCGAAGGCCTGGTGAAGCGCTATCTCGACATGGCCGACACGCTTGCCGACGAAGACGAGGAGGCAGCATGGAAAAGCGCGCCCCTCGCCCCTGCGGGGGAGGATTTCCCCATCTCGATCCTTCAAGAAAATGTGCATCATATGTTTTACGCCGACGCCCGGCGCAAGGGCATCGATTTGCGCTGGGTCGAATCATCGGCATTGGTCGAGGCCGATCCGGTGGCCCTGATGCGGATTATAAGCAATTTTCTTTCCAACGCGGTGAATTATGCGAGCATGGGGCGCATCCTGCTGGGCTGCCGCCGCCAAGGGGATTGGTTGCGCATCGAAGTCCACGACCAAGGGCCGGGCATCGCCGCGTCCCGGTTGGAGCAATTGATGCAGGCCGGCGTGCGCGGCGCGGCGCACGGCGCGCCGGGCAAGGGCCTTGGCCTTGCCATCGCCGGCGACCTTGCGCGCAAGCATGGCTATCGGCTGGTCATCCGCTCGGTGGTGGGCAAAGGATCATGTTTCGCGGTGGCGGTGCCGCGCGCGAGACATGATCGCATGAGCGGCCGCGCCACCGGCACCTTCGACTCCATGATTTAACGTTCTGGCTTGCGCGTTTAAGGTTATTTTTTCGCTTTGAGCGAGAGCGCGCCATAGCGCGACTTGAAGCGCGCCACTTGCCCCCCTGAGTCAACCAGCCGCTGGGCGCCGCCGGTCCAGGCCGGGTGCGTCGTAGGGTCGATATCGAGGTTCAGCGTATCGCCCTCTGCGCCGAAGGTGGAACGAGTCATGAACTCAGTCCCATCGGTCATCACCACCTTGATCATATGATAATCGGGGTGAATGCTCTGTTTCACGGCTTGTCTCCATAGATTCGATGCTTTAATGGTCCGCCCCCAAGGGATGGCCGCGTTCGTCCGGGGCGGGCCACGAGGCAAAACGCGGCGGCTTCATACACAAAGCGGCCAGCCGATGCAAGCGTCCGAAGAGTCCAGCCCCTATGCAGCGGCAAAGATTGGCAGCCGCCGCCCCTTCCGCTATAGCCACGCTTAAAGAGTGAGTGAAAACCATTATGGCAAATCGTCCAAGGACAAATGGGGCCGCCATGGCTGGATCGCCCATCGGCTCGGCGAGGGGGGTGGCCCGGCTTGGCCATCTCAATATGATTTGGCGGTTTGTGCGCCGCTACCCCCTCCATCTTTCCGCCGGCATCGTGGCTTTGCTGTTGGCGGCGGCGACGACGCTTGCCATTCCCCTCGCGCTCAAGCAGGTGGTGGACAAGGGTTTTGGCGCGCCGGAGGCAAGCGCGGCGGGCGAAGTGCCCTCCCTGGTGCAGGGGATGATGGATGCGCTGCTGGCCCGCTCGGGCCTCAGCGCGGTGGATTTTTATTTCCAGGTCCTGATGGGGCTGGCCATCGCCTTGGGGGTTTTCACCGCGACCCGCTTTTACTTCGTCACCTGGATCGGCGAGCGGGTGGTGGCCGACATTCGCGTCGCCGTGCACAGCCATCTGTTGTCGTTCAGCCCGGAGTTTTTCGAGGAAAACCGGCCTTCGGAAATTTCCTCCCGCCTCACCGCCGACACCACGCTCATCCAGTCGGTGGTAGGCTCCTCCGCCTCCATCGCGCTGCGCAATCTCATCACCGGCATCGGCGGCATGGCGGTGCTCGCCGTCCTCAGCCCCCGGCTGATGGGGATGATGGGCGCCGTCATCCCCTTGGTGGTGCTGCCCATCGTCATTTTGGGACGGCGGGTGCGTAGCTTGTCGCGTTCCTCGCAAGATCGCATCGCCGATATCGGCGCCATGGCCGACGAAGTGTTGGGCGCCCTGCGAATCGTCCAGGCCTTCACCCAGGAATCCAATGAGCGCGGTCGCTTCGCCAGCGCCGTCGAACGGGCTTTTACCGCCGCCAAGCGGCGTATTTTCATGCGCGCGGTGATGACGGTCATCGTCATCACCCTCATTTTCGGCGGTATCACGGCCTTGCTCTGGCAAAGCGTCAATGCGGTCGCCCGGGGCGATATTTCCGGCGGCACCATCGCTGCTTTCGTGTTGATCTCGGGGCTGGTGGCGGGCGCCTTGGGGGCGCTGACCGAGGTCTATGGCGACGTCATGCGGGCGGCCGGCGCCGCCGGGCGCCTCGCCGAGCTGATGAACGCCGAGGCCAAGATCAAGGCGCCGGCGACGCCGCGCCCCTTGCCCGAGCCACCGCAAGGACGCGTCGTTTTTGAAAAGGTGACTTTCCGTTACCCTTCAAAACCCCATATGGCGGCGCTCAACGATTTTTCCCTTGCCGTGGCGCCAGGGGAAACGGTGGCCCTGGTGGGCCCTTCGGGCGCGGGCAAGTCCACTATTTTCCAGCTCTTGCAACGCTTTTACGACCCGCAAGCGGGGCGCATCTTCATCGATAATGTCGCCTTGCCCGAGGCCGAGCCGCGGGCGGTGCGCGCGCGCATGGCCCTGGTTCCCCAGGAGACGGTGATTTTCGCCGCGACCGCCTATGAAAACATCCTCTATGGCCGCCCCGACGCCAGCGAGGAAGAAGTCTGGGCGGCGGCGCGGGCGGCCCATGCCGATGACTTCATCCGCGAGTTGCCCCAGGGCATGGATAGTTTTCTCGGCGAGGCGGGGGTGCGTCTTTCCGGCGGCCAACGCCAGCGCCTGGCCATTGCCCGGGCGATTTTGCGCGATGCGCCGATTCTGTTGCTCGATGAAGCGACCTCGGCCCTCGACGCCCAGTCCGAGCGGCTGGTGCAAGCCGCGCTCAACAAGCTGATGGAAGGGCGCACCACCCTTGTCATCGCCCATCGCCTGGCCACCGTGCTGAAGGCCGACCGCATCGTCGTCATGGACGGCGGCCGCACCGTCGCCGAAGGTCGCCACGAGGATTTGATGGCCCGCGAGGGGTTGTACGCCCGGCTTGCCGCCCTGCAATTCGACATGGCCGCCGCGCAGTAAATTACGCCTTCGCCGCCTTCATGCCTTGATAGATCAGCTTGTGGATGCGCGAATGGATATGGGGGTTGGCGGCGATGAGCCCACCGGTCGCCAGCATCTTATCGCCGCCCTTGATATCGGTGACGATGCCGCCGGCCTCGCGCACCAAAAGAAGGCCCGCGGCGATATCCCAGGGGCTCAAGCCCTGCTCCCAAAAGCCGTCATAGCGACCGGCGGCGACATAGGCGAGGTCAAGGGCGGCGGCACCGAAGCGGCGGATGCCGGCGACTTTCGGCATCACATGGGCAAGAATGTGGGAAAAGCTGTCAAAGCCCTCGCGCCCGGCAAAGGGAATGCCGGTGGCGAGCAGGCATTCCAGCAGCTTCTCCCGCCCCGAGACCCGGAGCCGCCGGTCGTTGAGATAAGCGCCTTCACCCCGCACCGCCCAGAACATTTCGTCCTTGACCGGGTCGTAGATGACCCCGGCCGAGACATCGCCATTGGCTTCCTCGACGGCGATGGAAATCGCGAAATGAGGGAGGCCATGGAGGAAATTGCTGGTCCCGTCCAAAGGATCGACCAGCCAGCGCGGCGCCCCTGGCGCGCCTGGCGAGGCGCCCGTCTCCTCCATCAGGAAAGCATAATCGGGGCGCGCTTTGCCGAGTTCGGCCTTGAGCAAGCGTTCGGCCCGGCGGTCGGCTTCGGAGACGAAATCGGCAGGGCCTTTTTTCGAGACCTGGAGCTGCTCCACCTCGCCGAAGTCGCGGATAAGGCCGCGCGCCGCCTTCAGGGCGGCGCCGACCATGACGTTGATGATGGGGGGACGATGGGCCATGCCGGGGCTTAGTCGGCGCGGCGGACGTAGGTGGAATCGGCAGTGGCGACGATAACCCTGTCGCCGACATTGACGAAGGGCGGCACCATGACGCGCACGCCATTGTCCATGAGGGCCGGCTTATAAGAGGACGCCGCGGTCTGCCCCTTGACCACCGGCTCGGTCTCGGCGACCGCGAGCGTCACATGCTCGGGCAGGCTGACGGAAATCGGCGTTTCCTCGAAAAACTCGATGGTCACCATCATCCCGTCCTGCAAATAGACGGCGTCCTCGCCGATATCCTCGGCGGCGATTGCGATCTGCTCGAAGCTTTCGGTGTCCATGAAGGTATACATGGCGCCGTCGTTGAACAGATATTGGTAGTCCTTGGTGTCAAGGCGCACCCGCTCCACTCGTTCGGAGGAACGGAAGCGCTCGTTGAGCTTGGTGCCGTCCTTGAGGTTTTTCAGCTCCACTTGCAAATAAGCGCCGCCCTTGCCGGGCTGGGTATGCTGGATGCGCACCGCGCGATAAAGCCCGCCCTTGTGCTCGATCACATTGCCGGGGCGGATCGCGTTGCCGTCGATCTTCATAATGGGGTTCTTCTCGATCAAAAAATATCATGGGCCAATGAAAACGGCGCGGACCCTATCAGGAAGGCGGCCACGAGGCAATCGCCGATCAGACCATCGCTATGCCCCGGCGCGTCAACGGCATTTTAAGGCTCCCATGCCATGACAGGAACGCCATCATGGTGGGACTGACATGCCTGAGCGGATTTTGCTGCTGACGGGAACCCGCGAAGCGCCGCATCTTGCAGCGTTCGTGCGAAAGATAGCGCCGCACCTTGCACTCGACCTGGCGACCAGCCGCAGCGAATTCAAGCGCTTGACGGAGAGGGAAAGCCTTGCCGGCACCCGGCTTCTTTCCTTTTTGAGCGGCATCATCGTGCCGCCGGCGGTGCTGGAACGGCTCGACCTTGCGCCCTATAATATCCATCCCGGCCCGCCGGCCTATCCCGGCTTGTTTCCCGAGGCCTTCGCGCTTGCCGACGGGGCGAGGGAATTCGGCGTCACCGTCCATGAAATGGTGGCCGAAATCGATGCCGGGCCCATCGTGATGGCGGAAAATTTCGCCATTTCGCCAGGCAGCGACCGCCTCGCCCTTGTGGAGGCGGCCGAGCAGGCGGCGGTGCGCCTGTTCGCGACGCTTGCCCATTTTTGCGTCACCAGCGATGGCGCCCTTCCCCCTCTTCCCGTCGCCTGGCAAGGCCCCCGGCGGACGAGGGCGGATTTTAAACGCCTGTGCGCCCGTCGCCCCGACCTTGCCCATGAGCGGGACGATCTCGTGGCGAGCGCCTTTGCCCGCTGAGCGCCGGCCCGGCCCCGCGCCAATCGGCGCTTGAAACTATGACCGATTGGGGTATAAAGCCTGCGCTCCAGCGCTGGCGACGGCGCCGGGACCCCTTTTGGCGGGCGCGTAGCTCAGTGGGAGAGCACTACGTTGACATCGTAGGGGTCGCAAGTTCAATCCTTGCCGCGCCCACCATCTTCCCCCTTGGTATCGCGGTGGAATTTCGGCCCGAAGTGACCGCGCGGGGCGCACTGAAACCTTCACATGGAAGGGATGTGCAAGAAACAGACAAACGCCGCCCACAAATCGTGGCCGACAAGGCTATGGGCGTGTACCTTCACCTTGCCGCCGCTTATGTTGCAAGCGCGCGCAAGGCTGTGCGTTTGACGCACATGCTTTTCAGTCACATATACAAAAAGCCGGGGCCTTGAGGCCCCGGCTGTGCAGTCTAGCATAAAGAAGGCGACGGGTTAGAAGTCGGCTGTAAGGGCAAACAAGAAACGGCGGCCAACGATATCGGTGTAGTTAAGGCTATTGCCGCCACGGCCCGCAGCACGCAGGGGGTCATCCCGTTTGTCCAAGATGTTGTTCACAACCATACGGGCACCAAAGTTATCTGTCAGCCGGTAACTCACCGTCGCATTGTGGAACATGATGGAAGAGACCTTCTTCTGGTCCGCGGGCCGGCGCTCCTCCGATTCCTGCTTATCAAACACGCTGCCGCCGATATAGCGAGTTTGCCATAGGAACATGAAACGGTCGAGTTGATAGCGCATGTTCATCTGGAAGCGAAGGCGTTCGTTGAACCGTTCGCCTGCAAGAATATCGAGGTCACCGCCCGCGACTTCCCGCTCATGCTTGGCGACATGCATGAAATTACCAAAGAGCTTTACTGAACCAGGCATTGTACTGATCAGATTGGAAGCCTCGAACTCATAGTCGATGTTGACAACAAGGCCAGCGAAATTCCGCCTCGCTGCATTGAGAAAACCCGTCTCCGGATTGCGGATTTGGAACTCTTCGTCGCGCTCAAAACGCGTGCAGGCATCGACATTGGGAAAGTTGGTGCTATCGAAACAGGCATTTAATATTTGCGTTGCGCTAAGGGTTACAATTTCGTCGTTAAGATGGATGCTGGTCCAATCAACAGTCATCGATAAGCCCGGCAAGAAATTAGGAGTGAACACCGCCCCCAATGTCCAGGCATTGCTGCTTTCGTTTCTGAGATCAGAATTGCCACCGGTAAAGCCGCGATCCGATCTGTTGACAATGAGTGAGACGAAGTTGTCGAGATTGAAATTTTGGGGGATCACCCCTGCTGCCTTGAGTTGCGTCACCTGGGCTTCGCAATTCGCCCGCCGCACTGCTGGATTTGGCCCTGAGGTGAGGAAGCGTGGGTCACAAGGATCATTGGCAAAAGTGAAAATTTGTGAGCGGGGCAGGAATAACTCCTGCACCGAAGGCGCACGAATGGCCCGGGTGAAATTGCCACGGAATTGCAGTGAGTCTTCAATCACTGGCAAGTCGAGGCGCAAACGCCCACCCGCTGTCCAGGTTATGTCATTGCCTGAACGCGAGTTATCAACAAAACGCAACGCGCCTTCCGCTTGGAAGCTTTCAATGAAAGGAACATCGAAAGGCAGCCCTTTCCCATCCTCGATAATTGGGATGAGGGTTTCGGCATAAAGCTCGGTGGTGTTGAACTTGCCGCTGACATTTTGTGTCGGTGAGCCCGGGTCGATGCCTATGAAGCTTGCCCGATCGACGAGGAAGCGGGCCTGCTCACGGCGATGGGTGAAGCCAGTGGCAACGGCGACCGGCCCTGCCGGAAGATCGAAAAGGCTGCCGTTAATATTGGCTTCGTAAACAAGCTGGCGAATCTTGGTTGACTGGAAATCCTGCTGCACAAGATAAGCCTTTTGCTCCGGCGTCAGGCTTTGGATACCAAGGGGATTAAAGGGGATGCACTCATCGACGTCGGAAAGATCGGGTGGCGAGAAGACGTTATCGAAAGGTGTGCTCACCCCTTCCACTTGCGCACGGCAAACAACTTCCCCGGTATCCGGGTCAGTAACCGCATCAAGCGCCAGCGCATAACGCGGGCCGTTGATGCCAGACTGTCGCGTCGTTGCATTGGTCTCACCGAAAATAAAGGCCGTGTCCCATTGCCAGTCCCGCCCGGCAAAGTTCAGATCTCCCTTAAAGCCGGTGACAAAACGGTAAACGTCTTGGTCACGGAAATTGGGCGAGCCTTCGACAATATCAAGGTTCGAACGGGTGACGCTAAAGAACTGATCGTCCACAATGCCATCGCCATCTGCGTCAAGCGTGGGGTTAAAGGCATTGTTGAGGATAAGCAGATCGCGCAATTGCTGGCTGATGAAAGGATTGTCGTTGATATTAATGCGAAGCGATCCTTGCGCCCCTGGCGCGAAAAAGGCTGTGCTCCAGGGTGGTTGGTTGTTGCGGTCGGCGGATTCAGAGCGTGCATAGAGCGCTTCCAAGAAGATGCGCGTATTGTCAGTTAGTTGATAGTGCGCCGTGCCGTTGAGGAGCCAGCGGTCAAGAGGGCTGATGATCGAGTTGGTCTCATCAAGGCCGACTACCAGAGGATTGTTAAAACCATCCGCGCCGCGTGAGAAAAAGATGCTTCTTGGCGTGCCGAGATTGGCTTGCGCCCACGTAATGAGATTGCCATTGGCATCAAAGACCAGCGGATTTCCTTGGGCATCTTTGAGAACGCCAGCGCCAGTGGTCGATCCAGCAAAGGCCCCGATGAGCGGCATGCCAGAGTTGGGAACCTGCCACACATTGCCGCTATCATTACACAAAACTAGGTCGGGAATGCCATCATTGGGATTAACGATTGGAAAGCCTCGTGAATTAAATCCGGCATCGGGGTTTTCGCAAAACCCCCATTGCTGGGCGGCGATATCGTTATCGCGAGCGTCTAGTTTGCGCACGGTGGAATATTCCGCCGCCAGCGTTACATTCCCGCGGCCACTGGAAAAGTTACCGCCCCATAGGCCACGGACGCGAAAATTCTGCCCGTCTCCCCGCTGGGAGATGCCATATTGAGTATCGGCTGAGAAACCCTCGAAATCGTCTTTTAAGATAATGTTCACAGTACCCGCTATGGCATCCGTGCCATAGACTGGCGCGCCACCCACAAAGACTGTTTCCACCCGCTCGATAAGGGCAGTGGGTATGATATTAAGGTCAACTTGAAGGCCTGGGTCGGCTTGCGAACCGATACCTGGCGTATTCTGCCCCACGGTGCGGCGACCGTTGATGAGCGTTAAGGTGCGCTGCGTGCCAAGACCAAAAGCATTGACAAAATTTTGCCCAACGCTTTGGCCCGCTTGACCGCCCTGATTGTTAACAGGAATACCGAAGGCAGGAACTTCATTCAAAGCATCAGCGACATTGAAAAAACCGCGATCATCAATGAATTGGGCATCAATTTGCACAGCCGGCTGTAACGTGTCAAAACCGGCACGCGGAATGCGCGAACCGGTAATGATGATCTCCTAGGTTTCGGTCGCTGTTTCTGTTTCACTGACCGCTTGGTCGCCGGGGGCCTCTACTTGGGCCCAGGCATGATTGGGTGCAGCCGCCACCATGGCGATAGCAACACTCGTCATAAGCATATGGCGAAATTCAATACTATGTGTCATGGCTGTTTCCTCCACCTGCATGAATATTTTTTGTTCACGCCGCATTGCGCGCCGCATGCTCATTTTTTTTAAATGGCGGTGCGAGTACAGTTCAAATCAATGTTCGTTAACGGATTGAGGGCGTAAAATTTCTACAAGTAGCAAAAGTACAACACTATCTACATTTATTTTAATTTTGAGAAATTATATTATATATCTTTTAATATATATATAACTTGCATAAAGGAATATGTGTATATTGCACCATATACAGCCGGACAATATCAGAAACCGAAAATAGTCACAGAGAATGGTATGACGTGTTGTCGATATAATGGGTATTACGACTCACATTCTGTACAGATAGGGTAATCGTCTGACAGATGCCGCTGCTGGCGGGCCGGGTTCAAGCGGCTTTGTTTGTCTGTCCTCCTAAGCCGGACACCTCGAAAAACTTCTGGTGTTTGTGCTGATGGGCTGATTCACTTTCTTCATGGCGAGGATGGAGGCGGTGATGGCGGGACAGCCTGGATTTTTCGATCTGTCGGAGCGATACGAGGCGCTGAGTGCGGCGGCTCTGCGCCATGATGCGGCCGCAGACAAATACGAGCAACCGCAAGGGTCGGCGCATGCTGCCGCAGCGCCTGCGCGCAGTGTGCAGCGATGATATCGGTTTGTGCAACCGTGATTGTGGGGTCGACCGCAACATCGATGTCGGCGTTGAGACGGTGACCCAACCAGCGCGCTCGCACGGCCAGCACCTGCCGAACCTCGGGGACGTGTCGAAGCGCATGGCGTAGTTGGGCAATCACTGCGGCGTCGACGCTATCGAGCAGACGGCCCAGTACCAGCTTGGCGGATTGCCATAGGATGCCGAAGATAGCCACGGTGATGGCAAGTCCGATCACAGGATCGGCCAAGGGAAAACCCAGCCACACGCCGGCTGCTCCCCCGACGACTGCCAAGCTCGTCAGCCCATCCGCGCGGGCGTGATAGCCATCGGCGATAAGGGCGGCGCTGTTGATCCGCCGGCCGATGCGGATGCGCAATATGGCAACCCCTTCGTTGCCGATGAAGCCGATCACGCCAGCCAAGGCCACCCAGCCGAGATGGGTGATCGGTCGCGGGTCAATCAGGCGGGTTACCGCTTCATAGCCGGCGAATATGGCGCTGGCCGAAATGACGAGGACAATGATGACGCCAGCCAAATCTTCGGCGCGGCCATAGCCATAGCCGAACCGCAAGCTTGGCGGGCGGCGGGCGAGTCTAAAGGCGACCCACAAGGGCATGGCGGTCGCGGCGTCGCCGACATTGTGAACGGTGTCGGCTAAAAGGGCTACGCTTCCCGAAATATACACGACGGCAAGCTGCAAGAACGCTGTCATGGCCAGAACGATGAAGGACCATTTAACCGCCCATATGCCCTGCCGGGTCGTTACGATGCTGGGGTCGACCGCGCCATGGACATGGTCTCGGGCATGGGCGTGCCCATTATGAGGCCGCGAGGCCATGTGGTGAAAATGGTTGCGCATCAGGGTTCACAGATATTTCGAAAGGGCCTTGAATTCCTTAAGCGCGCTCTTGGCATCGACCGCCTCGCCCCCTGCATCCTCGCCCAGGCAATGTTCGATATGATCGTGGATTAGCTCGCGCTTTGCCTTGGCGACGGCATTTTCGACCGCGTGGAGCTGTTGGGCCAGGTCAAGGCAGCTTCGTTCTTCGGCGAACATGGTGATAACAGACCCCAGATGACCCTGGGCACGTTTCAAGCGTGCGATGATCGCGGGATGGCTTTGATGTTTGTTCACGGTCCTACGTATTCCACTTGGCTGCGGGAGCGGCGGTCACGGGCGTTATAACAAAGTTATCTTATCCTGGGGGATAGGATAACGCAAGGCTGGAATATGTTCGGACACTTCCAAGAACCGAAGATTTTGCTGATCCGACCAGGAGCCGCGAAGGCGAGCGCCGCAGAATATATCTACATATTTGAGGAGCGCAGCCGAGCGGCGAGAAAGTCAGAGCACAAAAGGGCGGTTCTTTAAGGTGTCCGATCGGCATGGCCAACCTCGCCTACAACTTCCAGCGTCTCGTCTGACTCAAAGGGAGACCTGCCCCCGCTTGACGCCGAGCCGGGCCCAAAACCTGCCGCCGGGCAGCAAAATCGCCCGAAAAGGATACCAGCAAGCCGCGTCACCTCGTCCACTGGCGCCGCTTCAGCCCCATACAACAAAATCCAAGGGTTCTGCGAGGTGTCCAGGTGATTTGAGAAGACCGGTAGAGGATCTGGACGCTAATTAACTGGCGCAATGAATGAAAGTCCTGTTTTATTTTTTATTTTCATTCTCCAGCCTCCAAATAAACCATAAAATACTTCTACAGGCCCTTTTTCATCATCTGAAATACTAATCCATTTGCCGCTGGTTTGGCGCCAGACACTCCCATTGTCCAATTCAAAATAAATGCGCCCTCGCGGATGTGGTCGCCAGATTCTCACTATTTGCGCAGTAAAAGCCTTGTCCTGAAGGCTTTGTCGTCCCGTAATGACTTTTGCCGAACTGTGATCTTGCACGACTTCTGCCGGATTGGCGGCCTCGGCATTTGCATCAACAATATCTCCACGTACTGGCGAGGGTGCAGTTTGAGAGGGCTCTGGTGAAGCGCGCGCTTCTATTTTTTGCTTTTTTTCCTGCAGAACCTCCTCAAAGCATTCTAAACGTTCTAAGTTATTGCTGAGCGCTTCACAGGCAATGAAATCATCAAGAGGCTGCTCTTGAGCCATTCCTGGTCCTGTTGCAAAAACCAGGCTAGTAAAAGTGGAAAAAAGTAATTTTTGCGTCATGACACGCTTCCCTTGAGATCAGCTTATACGCACAGCGTGTTTTTTTCAGCTCACGGTCAACTTTGTCCGCTTTCCCCCATCTGCGATTGCAGATAATTCTCCAGCCCGACCTTGGCGATGAGTTCAAGT
>JBMOOS010000021.1:310404-328368 GCA_049324415.1 Pseudomonadota bacterium | reverse complement strand
GCGCCAATCAAACAACTGGCCGCCACCGCGGCCGGCGCGCTTGGCGCGCCAATCAAACAACTGGCCGCCACCGCGGCCGGCGAGCTTTGCCGACGAACCAGACCGCCCTTTCGTGGCCAACCCATGGGGGCCGCTGGCGCTTATGCCCACTGGCGGCGTCGCCCCACCTTGCCGGGGGACTTGGCCCCGCCTGCGGCGGCTCTCCTGGCCAGTGGGCATAAGCGCCAGCGGCGCGACCTCATCAGCATTCTCAAACGGTCTCTTAGCCTTGCCGCCTTGGGCAGGCGATAGGCCCTTAACAAGGGTTCCCCAATGGCATAACCTTGGCGGGCTTGGTCCATGGGGAGGATAAGCCGATGACAGCCGACGGCATTGGCGCGCGGGTGAAACGCAAGGAAGACCAGCGGTTCTTGACGGGGCGCGGGCGCTATACCGACGATATCAACCGCCCCGGCCAGGCTTATGCCGTTTTCGTCCGCGCCCAAATGGCGCATGGCCGGATCAAGGCGCTTGACACGCAAACGGCGCGCGCCGTTCCGGGGGTGCTGCTGGTCCTCACCGGCGCCGATTACGCCGCCGACAAGCTGGGCTCCCTGCCGTGCGGCTGGCTGGTGAAGTCGATGGACGGGACGGACATGAAGCAGCCGCCCCATCCGGCGCTGGCCAAGGACGTGGTGCGCTATGTCGGCGAACCCTATGCGGTGGTGGTGGGCGAGACCCTGGCGGCGGCGCGCGCCGGCGCCGAGGCGCTCGCTGGGGCCAGCGAGATCGAGGATTTGGCGGCCAACGCCGACCCGGCGCAAGCGCGGCAAGCCGCCGCCATCCACGCCGAGGCGCCGGGCAATCTGTGCTATCGATGGGCCTTTGGCGACGCTGACAAGACCGAGGCCGGCTTTGCCGCGGCGGCGCATGTGACCCGGCTCGACTTCGTCAACAACCGGCTCATCCCCAACGCCATCGAGCCGCGCGCGGCGATTGGCGACTATGACCCCGGCAGCGGCAAGATGACGCTTTACACCACCAGCCAGAACCCCCATGTCTGCCGCCTGGTGCTGTCGGCATTCGTCGGGCTTGCCCCGGAGCACAAGCTGAGGGTGATCTCCCCCGATGTCGGCGGCGGCTTTGGCTCGAAGATTTTCGTCTACGCCGAGGAAACGGTGTGCGCCTGGGCCTCGCGGCGCCTTGGCCGGCCGGTCAAATGGACCGCCAGCCGCTCGGAAGCCTTCATGGCCGACGCCCACGGCCGCGACCATGTGACGACGGCCGAGCTGGCGCTCGATGAGGCGGGCGCGTTCCTGGCCCTGCGCGTCCATACGACGGCCAATATGGGGGCCTATCTTTCCACCTTCGCGTCCTCGGTCCCCACTTATCTTTATGGCACCTTGCTCGCCGGCCAATACCGCACCCCGGCGATCCATGTGAGGGTGGACGCCGTCTTCACCAACACCGCCCCGGTTGATGCCTACCGCGGCGCCGGCCGGCCGGAAGCGACCTATGTGGTGGAACGCCTGGTGGAGACCGCGGCCCGCGAGCTGGGGCTTGACCCGGCCGAGATCCGCCGCCGCAACTTCATCCCCAAATCGGCATTTCCCTATGAGACGCCGGTCGCCCTCGTCTACGACACCGGCGATTATGAAGCCTCCCTTGATCGCGCGCTGGCGCTTGCCGACTATGCCGGCTTCGCCGCCCGCCGGCGCGAAGCGGAAAAGCGCGGCAAGAAGCGCGGCATCGGCCTTTGCTGCTATATCGAGGCCTGCGGCCTTGCCCCTTCGAAGCTCGCCGGGCAATTGGGCGCGGGGGTGGGCCTGTTCGAATCGGCGCAGGTGCGGGTCAACCCCACCGGCACCGTCACCGTCTATACCGGCACCCACAGCCACGGCCAGGGCCACGAGACCACCTTTGCCCAGATCGTCGCCGACAAGCTGGGCCTTGCCATCGATGACGTCGAGGTGGTCCATGGCGACACCGGCGAAGTGCAATATGGCCTTGGCACTTATGGCTCGCGCTCGCTTGCCGTCGGCGGCGCGGCGCTGGTGCGCGCCACCGACAAGGTGATCGCCAAGGGCGGCGAGATCGCCGCTTACAAGCTGGGGGTCGAGCCCGGGCAAATCGACTTCGACGCCGGGCTTTATACGGCGCGCGGCAGCAACAAGACCATCGCTTTCAAGGAAGTGGCCTTCGCCGCCTATGTACCCCACGACTACCCATTGGAGACATTGGAGCCGGGCCTTGAAGCGGTGGCGTTCTACGATCCCGCCAATTTCACCTTCCCCGCCGGGACCTATGTCTGCGAAGTGGAGGTGGACCCGGAGACCGGCGCCCTCGCCATCGTCAACTTCACCGCGGTCGATGATTTCGGCCGGGTGATAAACCCGATGATCGTCGAAGGCCAGGTCCATGGCGGGCTTGTCCAAGGCATCGGCCAGGCGATGCTGGAGCATGGGGTTTACGACCCCGAGAGCGGCCAGCTCGTCAGCGGCTCCTACATGGACTATGCCATGCCCCGCGCCGATGACGTGCCCAGCTTTACCGTGGACATGACCCAGACCCCCTGCACCCACAATCCCCTGGGCGTCAAGGGCTGCGGCGAGGCCGGCGCCATCGGCGCGCCGGCGGCGGTCATCAACGCCGTCACCGACGCGCTCGGCTGCAAGGACATCGCCATGCCGGCAACGCCGCAAAGACTATGGCGCGCCCTTCGAGAAAAGGCGGCCTGATGCGCCGTGTCGGCCTTGTGCTCGCCGCCTGCTTTCTTAGCCCGTCCGCCCTGGCGCAGGGCGAGGAGGGAAAGGATTTCATCGTCACCCCGGCAGCGGCGTTGGAGTGGCAAGACGCGGCGCAATTCCCCGGCCTTGCCTTCGCGCGCCTTGAAGGCGATCCCGCCAAGCCCGGCCCCTATATCCTCCTCGCCCGCTTCCCGCCCGGCGTGATGACGCCGCCGCACAGCCACGACCAGGACCGCTTCGTCACCGTCATCCAGGGGACATGGCATGTGGGCGTCGGCCCGGTCCTCGACCGGGCGGCGATGACCCCGCTGCCGCCCGGCAGCTTCATGAAGCACCCCAAGGGCGCGGTGCATTATGACGGGTCCAAGGAGGGGGAAGTCATCGTCCAGATCACCGGCATGGGGCCGGTCGCCACGGCGTTCGCCAATCAGCGGCCGTGAGCCGCGCCGCCGCCCATCGCCCCTCAACCCCCCGACCTTGGCCGCTGGCTTCACAAGGGCTGCCGGCACGCTGGCAAGAGCCAGGATGGCGCGCCAAGTCATGGAGAAATTTTTCTTATTATTCAATGTTATAGCAGCGCTGTTCCAAGCGTGCGAGAGAGGCGGGCAAGCAAAATCTCCTATGCTTGCCACGGCGCATCCTCATCGTTAGGGTGCAGCCATGATGCGCCGTCATCCCTTGCTGGCGCGTGAACGAGGATAAAGCGGATAAGAACGATGATCGATTTGGCGCGGATCAAAGGCTCGATCCCGGCGTTGGTGACGCCGTTCAAGGACGGCCAGGTCGACGAGGCGGCCTTGCGGCGCCTTGTCGATTGGCAAATTACCGAAGGCTCCCACGGCTTGGTGCCGGTGGGCACCACCGGGGAAAGTCCCACCCTCAGCCATGAAGAGCACCGGCGCGTCGTCACCCTCTGCGTGGAGGCGGCCGCCGGCCGGGTGCCGGTGATCGCCGGCTGCGGGTCGAACAACACGGCGGAAGCGATCGGCCTTCTCGAGCATGCGGAAAAAGCCGGCGCCGATGCCGCGCTTGTCGTCTGCCCCTATTACAACAAGCCCAATCAGGAAGGGCTTTATCAGCATTATGCAACGCTTGCCCAGGCGACGGGGCTGCCCATCATCATCTACAATATCCCCGGCCGGGTGGTGGTCGACATGCTGCCCGAGACCATGGGCCGCCTGGCGCGCGACTTTGCCAATATCGTCGGGGTGAAGGACGCCACCGGCAACGCGGCGCGGGTCTCCGCCCAGCGGCGCGCCTGCGGGACCGGCTTCATCCAGCTTTCCGGCAATGACGACATGACCTTAGGCTTGATGGCGATGGGTGCGGTGGGGTCCATCTCGGTCACCGCCAATGTCGCGCCCAGGCTTTGCGCCCGCTTTCATGAAGCGTGCCTTGAGGGGGATTTCACGGCCGCGCTTGCCCTTCAGGACAGGCTCTACCCCTTGCATGACGGGCTGTTTTGCGAGCCCTCGCCGGGGCCGATCAAATACGCCATGCACCGCCTGGGGCTGTGCGCCCCCGATGTCCGTTTGCCCCTGGTGGCGCCGACGGACAAGGCCCGCGCCCTGATCGACGCGGCCATGAAGCACGCCGGGCTTGTCGCCTGACCGTCATGGCCCGCCCTCAGCTTTCCAAGCCCGGCACCAAGGCCCGCGTCGTCGCCGACAACCGCAAGGCGCGGCACGACTATGCCTTCGAAGAGATTATGGAAGCGGGGCTTGCGCTCACCGGCACGGAAGTCAAGGCGCTGCGCTTCGGCAATGGCAATATCCAGGACGCCTATGCCGAGGAACGGGGCGGCGAATTGTGGCTGATCAACAGCTATATCCCGGAGTTCAAGCAAGGCAACCGCTATAACCACGAGCCGCGCCGGCCGCGCCGCCTGCTCCTCCATCGGCGGCAAATCAACAAGCTTGCCGGCGCCATTCAGCGCCAGGGGCTTACCCTTGTGCCCGTCAGCCTCTATTTCAACGAACGCGGCCGCATCAAGGTGGAGCTGGCCCTCGCCAGGGGCAAGAAGGCCCATGACAAGCGCCAGGCGATCAAGGAACGCGACTGGCAACGGCAAAAGGGCCGGCTTTTACGCCAGCATAGCTAGCCGCTCCGGCTGTTAACGCATAAGTAAGCGATCGCAGCGCAGACGTAGCCGGGAGAGTAACCGACCATCGATCAGGAAGAGGCCGCTGGCAATCAAGGCCGCGCCGACAAACACTGACGCAGCCAGCCTTTCATCCAGGAAGAAAGCGCCGAAGAGCGTGGCGCTGACCGGGATGAGGAAGGTTACAAGCAAAAGATTGGTCGCTCCGACGCGGGCAAGAAGGCGGAAATAAAGGCTATAGGCAAGCGCTGTGGAAAGCAGCGCCAAGGCCGTGATGGCGAGCCAAACGGCTCCTGCTGGCGGCGCCAATGTCCACGGCTTGTCGCTGTAAAGGGCGAGTGGTGCGAGGATAAGTGTGGCGGCGCAGAGCTGTCCCGTCGCGGCGGTGAGGGGAGGAACTCCCGCACGCGCGAAGCGGCGGCCAAAAACGCCGGCCAAGGCATAGGAAAAGGCCGCCGCCATGACAGCAAGCGCCGCCCAGCCAACAATAGTGTTGCCAGTCATGGCGCGCGGTCCAATCATGACAGCAACGCCGATGAACCCCATAACCACCCCGAAGAGCCGGGGGCTGCTCAGCTTTTCATCATGCGTCAGGGCATGTGCGACAAGGACGGTGAACAAAGGAGTCGTGGCATTGAGAATCGCGGCAAGACCACTGGCGATGTGACTTTGTCCCCATACGATGAGGGAAAACGGCAGCACATTGTTGAGCAGTCCCATGACCAGAAAGAGGCGCCAGTGCCGTCTGTTCATGGGTAGCGGTTGACGCAAAACGCGCAGTGCAAGAATGAGCGCCAACGCGGCGATGCCAACCCGCAAGACGACGATGGTCAAGGGCGGCAGCGCCCGCACCGCGATGCCGTTGAAAAGAAACGAGCCGCCCCACAAGACTGATAGGGAAATGAGCAGCGTCCAATCGGCGACGCCCATTCGCGCTACGGGTTGAGGGTAAAGGGCCATGTCGTTCTCCACAATGCTGTGTCATGGCCTTGAGGGTATGGATGCGGTAGGAGGAAAACACTCCGTTTTATAGGGCAAATTACCTCTTGGCCGCCGCTTGCTAGTGGTGCGATTCCAACAGATGGTTCCCATCTGTTGGAGAAATCGCACCACAGATTCACTAACTTAGTGGTCCACTTTTCCCAAACGGATGGATTTATCCATTTGGGGCGGACCACTAGGATTCCTTGCGCCTAGGCCCTTGTTCCGCTGAGCGCGGCGCTGGGTTCTCAGCTTCGTAAGAAGCAGCCTGCAAGAGTGCGCGGACCATGTGCTCGGCTTGGGCAAGGGGCGGGTCCCAGGGATATTCCGGAATGGTGAGGGCGGCATGGCAAACCCCGTTGAGGGCGATGATGATCTGCTGCAACACGGGCTCCGCCTTGTCCTCGGCCACGCCAGCGCGGCGCAGGAGGGCGCGCAGAAACGCCAACTCGCGCACTATGCCGGCGTCGGTGATGAAAAACGCTTCGCCCGCTTGCGGCAGGTCCTGGTTCAAATAAATGAGGGCGTAATGCTGGGGGTGGCGCAGCCAATAGCCGACATATGCGTGGCAATAGGCAAAGAGCTTGGCTTGCGGCGTGGCGGCCACTTGGGCCGCCGCCTGGCAAGCGGCGAAGGCCTCGGTGAAAATGGCGCTCCAGATGTGGATGAGGATGGCGCGCTTGTTCTTGAAATACAGGTAAAGCGTCATCGGCGAGACGTTGAGCGCGGCGGCGACCTTGCGCATCGAGACCGCGTCATAGCCGGCGGCGAAAAAAAGCGCTTGCGCGGTCGTTGCGATCTTCACGCGAAAACGGGCCCGCGCCTCGCCGCTGAGCGCCCGCCGGCCACGCTGTTTTCGTCCCTTGGTCATTGGCAGGCGTCTCCATTGACGAATTAAATATACGCGTATAATATATGAATTCCAGGCCTTCCTGCCAAGACCCTGGACCAAAGGGCTAACCCAATGGATAAAAACCTTGGCCAAAGGCCGCCCAAGTCTTTCTGGGAGGCCGATTTCGGCCCATATCAACCGGCGCCTCCCCTTGCCGGGGAGTTGGACGTGGATGTCGCCATCATCGGCGGTGGCTTTACCGGCTTGACGGTCGCCCGGGAAGTGATGGTCGACAGCCCCGGGGCCAGGGTCGCCGTCTTGGAAGCGCGCTATGTCGGTTTTGGCGCCTCGGGACGCAATGGCGGCTTTAGCATGACCCTTTTCGGCATGGAGCCGGAGCTCACCCGCTGGCGCTGGGGCGAGGCGCGCACCCGCGCCGCCGCCCTTTACATGGAGCGGGCGGTGGCCTTCGTCCGTGCCGTGGTCTCGCGCCATAAGCTTGACGTCGATTACCGGCACAGCGGCATGCTGCGGGTCGCCTATAGCGCGCGGCAGGCGAAGCGCTTGGAAGGCACCCTGGCGCTGTTGGAAAATTATGGCAGCCGGGGGCGCTATCATTGGCGGGAGGCCCCCGAGCTCGCGCGCCGTTTCGGCACCCAGCGCTACCGCGCGGCGATCCATGAGCCCGACACCGCGATCCTCAACCCCATCAAGCACGTGCGGGCGTTAAAGCGGCTTGCCGTGGACGTTGGCGCGCGGGTTTATGAAGAAACCCCGGTGACCGGCGTTACGCGAACGCCTGCCGGCATCATGCTCTCCACCCCCGGCGGCAGCGTGCGGTGCCAACGCCTGGTGATCGCCGTCAACGCCTGGTCGCGGCGCTTGCAAGGGGTGAAGCGCCTGCGCGCCAGCCAGGTGCCGGTATGGACCTATCAGATCGTCACCGAGCCCATCGCGCAGGAACGCTGGGACGAGATAGGCTGGCGCGACCATGAATCCTTCGAGGACAACCGCCAACTGGTGCATTATTTCCGCCGCACCGCGTGCGGGCGGATCACCATGGGCGGCGGCGATGTCGTCGCCCCGTTCGGTGATGGCATGGCGCATGACGAAGCCCCCCGCATCTGGCGCCATCTTGTGCGCCACCTGCATTGGCTTTACCCGCAATTGCGCGATATCGGCATCGCCTTTCGCTGGGGCGGGCCGGTCTCGGCCAATTTCGACATGACGCCGGAAATCGGCTTTATTGGCGATGAACGGGTGATCTATGCCAATGGCTGCATCGGCCATGGGGTGTCGCTCACCCAACTCAACGGGCGCCTCATCGCCGATCTTGTGCAGGACAAGAAGACCGAGCTGAGCGACTTTTGGATCGTCAACCGGCGCGCCATTCCCTGGCCCCCCGAGCCGTTCTCCTTCCCGGCAAAGCAAGCCGTGCGCGGCATCCTGCGGGCCATCGACTGGTTCGAGGAACGCGGCCTTGATAAGGCGCCAGACCGGCCGGGGGCGCCCTGAAGGCGCCCTTCAAGCGCCGAACTTGCCCATCAAATCGATGAGCTCGGAGAACTTCTTGCGCTGCTCCGCCGGCTCGCCGCTGTGGATGGCGTCGGCGATGCAATGGTCGGCGTGGTCCTTGAGGACTTCCTCCTCGGCCCGCCGCAAGGCCGCCTTGACCGCCTGCATCTGCGTCAGGATGTCGATGCAGTAGCGGTCCTCCTCCACCATGCGGGCAAGCCCGCGCACCTGTCCCTCGATGCGGCGCAGGCGCTTAAGGATCGAATCGCGGCGGCAATGATGTTGCTGGGCCATACCCTACCCGGGTATATTAAATCGCCGGGAAAATCAATCGATATGTCCGTATCGGGGTTCCCTGAACGCTCGGGGAAAGCCCTTGGCGCTGTTCTGGCGTGCCATTTTCTTGCGCCGCCGCTTCGCTGCGGGCCTGGGCGAGGCGGGCTTGCGCCCGCGTTGGCGCCTTGCGCCGGGGCGCATGATCCGCCACCATCCTTGCGGCAGGTCGATTGGGGTTGGGGATAAAAGAACATGACGGCGAAGCGTTGGGGCATCGGCGTGCTCGTCTTGGTGGCGATAAGCCTTGCCATCCTTGGCTGGCTGGCGTGGACGCCGGCGCCGCCACCGCTCGATGGCGCCGCCATCCGCGCCGCCGCCGCGCGCTATGACGTTCGCGTCATCCGCGACGCTTTTGGGGTTCCCCATATTTACGGCATGCGCGATGCCGACGTCGCCTTCGGCCTTGGCTATGCCCATGCCGAGGACGATTTCGCCACTTTCCAAGAGGTGCTGGCCGCGGCGCGCGGGGTGCTTGCCCGCTATCGGGGGCCAGGCGCCGCCAAGACCGACTATCTGGTGCATCTGTTCCGCATCTGGCCGCTGATTGACGCACGCTATGAAACGGATTTGGCGCCGGCGGTCAAAGCGGTGCTTGAAGGCTATGCCGCGGGCCTCAATCTTTACGCCCTCGAGCATGAACAAGCGGCCTGGCCCGGCCTTTTCCCCGTCACCCCCCAGGATATCGTTGCTGGCTTCGTCTTTCGCGCGCCCTTTTTCTTCGGCTTGCAGCAGGATCTGGCCGAGGTGCTGGCGCCAACCCGCAAGCGGTATTTGTCGCTGGGCGCCACCGACCAGGCCTTTTTGTGGCGCGCGGCGCCGGACCCGGCCATGGGTTCCAACGCCGTCGCCGTCGCCCCGGCCCGTTCGGCCGACGGCGCGACCCGGCTGCTCATCAATTCGCACCAGCCGCTCACCGGCCCGGTCGCCTGGTACGAGGCGCGGCTGAAGTCGGGGGAAGGCTGGGACGTGCTCGGCGGCTTTTTCCCCGGCGCGCCAGTGATGCTGCATGGCCACAACCCAAGGCTTGGCTGGGCGCATACGGTGAACCAGCCCGATCTGGTGGATATCTATGCCCTCGAGGTCGATCCCAACAATCCTTATCGCTATCGTTTCGACGGCGCCTGGCGGGATTTTGAAGTCAGCAAGGCCAAGCTGCGGGTGAAGCTGTTCGGGCCTTTCTCCTGGGTCTTCGAACGGGATGTCCTATGGGCGGCGCAAGGCCCGGTTCTGCGCGCCGAGCATGGGGTTTACGCCATCGCCCATGCCGGGCTGGGGGACATCCGCCAGGTCGCCCAATGGTACGCCATGAACAAGGCGCGCGATCTCGATGGCTGGCTTGCCGCCATGGCGATCAACGCCATTCCCAGCCTTAACACCCTTTATGCCGACGCCGCTGGCCATCTTGCCTATATCTACAACATGAAAATGCCGAAAAGGGCGCCTGGCTATGACTGGCGGGCTTATCTGCCGGGCGATGACCCGCGCGCGCTATGGCAAGGTTTCGAGCCGTTTTCCAAGGTTCCCAAGCTCATCGACCCGCCCTCCGGGCTGATTTTCAACGCCAATCATACCCCCTTTGCCGCCACCGGCGGGCCAGACGAGCTGCGGCCTGCGGATTTTCCCGAAAGCTTCGGCATCGAGACCCATTTCACCAATCGCGGCCTGCGCATGCTGGCCCTGTGGGGCGCCGACCCCTCGATCAGCGCGCAGGCCTTCGAGGCCTATAAGTTCGACGTTGCTTATGATGCGCGCTCGCGCGTGGTGGCTTTTCTGGCGCCGCTTCTTGGCGTCGATTTTTCCGACGATGCCTTGCTTAAGGAAGCACAAGACAGCTTGAAGTCCTGGATGCGCAGCGCGGCCGGCGATGATGATGGCGCGGCGCTGGCGCTGCTGACCGCCTATAAGGCGCATTGGGAAGTCCGCCCGGCAGGGGCGGCGGCGCCCGATCCGGTCGAAGCCTTGCGGCAAGCAGCACGCCAGCTCAAAAAACATTACGGCCGGCTTGACGTGCCATGGCGCGAGGTCAATCGCTTGAAGCGCGGTGCGCTCAACCTGCCCCTCGAGGGCGGCCCCGACACGTTGCGCGCCGTCTATGGCGGCGATCTGCTGGATGGGCAAGGCCAGCTCGCCGCCCAAGGCGGCGACAGCTATATCATGATCGTGGAATGGGACAAAGAAGGCCGGCTTCAGTCGCGCACCGTCCACCCCTTCGGCGCCGCCACCCTGGACGAGGCCTCGCCCCACTATGCCGATCAGGCGCCGCTTTTCGCGGCCAAGCGGTGGAAAACCGTGCCCCTTGATTTGACGACGCTGTTACTAGAGGCAACGCGTGATTACCGACCGGGAAGAAACTGAAGCGGGAAGGGACATGAGAGCGCAGCGTCTTGTCCCCTGCCTTGCAGGCCTCGCGAACGCCGCGCCGAAGCGGGTTTGGCGACAGGCGCGGTGCTGCGGCAATTCATCGCGGGCCAGGATGCCGACGCTTTAGGCTATTTCCCTCTGGGCGGCGCATCATGGCGGCGGCATTCATGCCTTATGTTGGAGACGGATGAGATGGCTAAGCTTTGGGCGGTGGCGTTGGCGGTGTTTCTTGCCGAGATGGGCGACAAGACCCAGCTTGCCACCTTGATATTCGCCGCCTCCGGCGCGCAAAAGCCGTTCCCGGTTTTCCTTGCCGCCTCGGCCGCCCTCATCGTGGCGACGGCGCTCGCGGTTCTTTTCGGCAATTTCGCCGGGCGTTATCTGGCGATGCTGCCCTTGAAGCTGATCGCCGGGGTTGGCTTCATCGCCATCGGCATTTGGACGCTGGCGGAGCATTTCCGCGCCGCCTGACGCCGCGACGCCGTGTCGCTTTGGCGACGCCGCGCGCCGATGCGACAATGGCGCCATGCTGAAGCGCCCCTATTATAGTTATCGCTATGACGCGCGCGTGCCGACGTTCCCGGATGATGCGCCGCTGGTCATATTCGATGGCAAAAGCTCTTTTTGCGCTGCCCTGGTGCGCTTCATCCTGCGCCATGACAGCGCGGCGCGCATGCGCTTTGCCGCCGCGCAAGGGCCACTTGCCACCGCCCTTTATCGCCATTATGGACTGGCCGAGGGAACGTATGAGACCCTCCTTTTCATCGCCGACGGCCAGGCGTGGATCAAGTCCGACGCATTTATCGAAATGACCCGCCGTTTTGGCGGCCTGTGGCGGGCGATGACCATCCTGCGGCCCTGCCCCCATGCGCTGCGCGACCGGCTTTATGACTGGGTGGCGCGCCGGCGCGCCGGCAAGGTCGACCAGCGGCCAACCAGTCCTTTGACCGCCGCCGACCAGGCGGGGCGGTTTCTGACTTGACTTTAAGCCCTCGAATGCGCGCTCATGGCCCGGTTGGGGAGACAGTCATGAGCGATATGGAACAAGACTTGAGGGCGATTGTCGGGGACGCCGGCCTCGTCAAGGACGACGCCGTCGCAAGCCGCATGGGCTGGCCGCCCTATGCCTGCAAGGCGCGGCTTCTGGTGCGCCCCGCCTCGACGGGCGAAGTCGCGGCGGTGCTGAAGCTTTGCCACGCGGCGGGCCAGCCGGTGGTCACCCATGGCGGGCGCACCGGGCTGGTCGGCGGCTGCAGCACCGCGGCGGGCGACATCATCCTGTCGCTGGAACGGATGAACCGCATCGAGGCGCTGGATGCGACCGGCCGCACCATGACGGCGCAGGCCGGCGTCGTCCTCGGGGCGGCACAAGACGCCGCCGCCGCGCAAGGCCTGCATCTCGCGCTCGACCTCGGGGCGCGTGGCTCCGCCACCATTGGCGGGGTCATTTCCACCAACGCCGGCGGCAACCAGGTGATCCGCTATGGCATGATGCGCGAGCAGGTGCTGGGGCTGGAAGCGGTGCTCGCCGACGGCACGGTCATCAGCGCCTTGAACTGGGTGTTGAAGAACAACGCCGGCTACGACCTTAAACAGCTTTTCATCGGCAGCGAAGGCACCCTTGGCGTCGTCACCCGCGCCGTTTTGCGCCTGCGCCCGGCCTTGCCGGCGCGCGCCGCGGCTTTCGTGGCCTCGGACGCTTTCGCCAAATTGCCGGCACTGCTCAGCCATATGGAGCGCGCGCTGGGCGGCGCCCTCTCAGCCTTCGAGGCGATGTGGAACAATTTCTATGCCCTGACCCATGCCGCCACGACGCCGCCGCCCTTGGCGCCAACACATCCCTATTATGTGCTGATCGAAGCCAGTGGCGCCGACCAGCAGCGTTTGGAAGAGGATTTTACGGCGGCATTTGAAGCGGCGTTCACGCAAGGCCTCATTAGCGATGCGGTGCTCGCCAAGTCGGAAGGCGAGCGCGCGGGCTTTTGGCGCATTCGCGACAATATTCCAGCGCTTGCCGCGCTGGCGCCTTTCGCCGCCTATGACGTGAGCTTGCCCCTGGCGCAGATGGAGGACTATGTGGCGGCGGTGGAAAGCGGCCTTGCCCAAGCCTTGGGGACGGCGCGTCTCGTCACCTTTGGCCATCTTGGCGATGGCAATCTTCATTTGGTGGTCGCCTTGGGAAGCAGCGCGGCGGCGGCCCGCCGGGCGAGCGACGACACCGTTTACGGCGCCCTTAAGGGCCGGGCTGGCTCGATCTCGGCGGAGCATGGCATCGGGCTTGAGAAAAAGGCTTATCTCGATTTAAGCCGCAGTGGCGAAGAGATCGCCCTCATGCGTTCGCTTAAAAACACCCTCGACCCCAAGGGCATCCTCAATCCCGGCAAGGTGGTGGCCTTGCCACGCTGAGCAGGGCGGTGGGGCTTGTCGCTTACGCCATGGTCTCGATGAGGACGATCGCCAAGCTCAGGGCGTCATAGACATGGGAGGGCGTGGCGCCGCTTTGGGTTGGCGCGAAGGGGAGGGTGTGCCTCACGCCAAGCCGGGCCTTGAGCGCGATGACGTCGGCAAGGACATTGTTGAGAAGGTCGAGGACATGCTCCGGGCGGATCGGCCCGGTACGGGGGTTAAGAAGGCGCACGCCATCGGGAATGGCGAAGCGCTCGCTGGATTCGCTCAAGGTTTTAAGCGCCTGATGAAGGGCGAAAGCCCGGGCGTAGTTGTCCTTGGGCTGTTTGCCCTCGGTGTTTTTTGCGACCGCAGGGGGAGCCGCGAGGCCGCGGCATTGTCGGATCGCTTCGAGCTCGCCGATGATGGTGAGCGCCACCTGCAGCACGTCATTGGGCATCTGGCGCGCCAGCCCCAGCCCATCGAGCGAGCGGCTGACCATGTCCAGGGCGGCGTATAGGTCGCTCGGCGTCCCCTCTTGCGCCGGGTCGTCGTCCTCTCCTGGAATGGCCGTGACCTTATAGGCCGGTCGCAAGCCATCGAGATCGGTCCGGATGGCCTTGACCAGGCGATGCACGTCGCCGAGCGCGACTTCGCGGGGCGCCAGCAATGGCACCGGCCGTGTTTCAAGCTGATGCAAGCCGCGCAGCTTTTGCACCTTGACGAAAACCTCGCGCGCTTTCTGATAGACATGGCGGGGCTGGCGCTGGGTAAGCGGCGGCGCCCCGGGATCGGCGAGGGGGTGGGAGAGGTTGGCGGCGTGGAAGGCGTCAAGCTCGCGCTCGAGCGCCGCTATTTCCTGATGGATTTTTGCGCTGCTCGCCCGCGCCCAAGCCATGCTTGGGGAGAGAAGGCTGAAAGCCAGCATAACACCAAGGACACCACCCATGACGGCAAGCGGCGGCCGCGCCGTCATCATGACCCAAAACATGCAACGCCCTTTTCCACTGGCGTGATACGCGACAAACTCCAATGGCAGCAAAGCGTGGCGGTCGGATGGGATGGCCTGCAAGCCCTGGCGGCGCAAAGCCTGCTCATGGCGCTTGCTTAAGCCAGCCCTGTCCTTTCAAGCCATGTGACGACGCCGCCCTTGGTTTTTTTCATCGGCACCGCCATTAATTCATGAGATAGTGAAAAATATCCTAAAATTGCCTAAGAGCCCGTCTTGAAACGCGCATGGAGGCCGCGTTGACCGCCAAGGGGCCGGATGGCAGGAGGCGAAGCGAGCGATAAAAAAATGAAGACGGCGGAAACGCCTGGACGCATCGATCATCCTTCCCTGCCGGCTGTCTCCCGGTCAAACCTTGAGCAAGTTTAGCTTTATGCCGCCTCGTCCTCAATGCGCACCACCTTGGCGAAAGCTGGGAACAAGCGTGGCCACAGGGCGACGGCAAGGAGGGTTCCCGCCGCGCCGACGATGACGCACGGCACGACGCCGATGAGGGCGGCAAGGGCGCCCGATTCGAACTCCCCCAACTCGTTGGACGCGGTGACGAAGATGGAGCTGACGGCGCCCACCCGGCCGCGCAGGGCGTCGGGCGTGGCGAGCTGGATGAGATTGTTGCGGACAAAAACGCTCATCATGTCGGCGCCGCCAGCCAATATCATCATGATGAGCGACAGGGGGTAGAGCGTGGAAAACCCGAAGATGAGCGTCGCCAGGCCGTAAACGCCGACGCCCCACAGCATGGCCCGTCCGAGTTTGGCGCGGACCGGCCATTGGGCAAGGGTGAGGGCGGTAAGCGCGGCGCCGATCGCCGGGGCGGCGCGCAGCCAGCCATAGCCGACCGCGCCGACCCCCAATATGTCGCTGGCGAAGATCGGCATCAAGGCGGTGACGCCGCCCAGCAGCACCGCGACGAGGTCGAGCGAGATGGCGCCTAGCACCAGCCTGGTGCGCCAGACATAGCGCAGGCCCGATGTGAGGCTCGCCCAATCAAGGGGTTCCTTGCTGCCGGCGGCGGGGCGCGGCGCGAGGCGGGCGACAAGGAGGAGGGGCAGGGCGAACAAAAAGCCAATCACCGCATAGACCCAGGCCTCGCCGACCAGCAACAGAATGCCAGCAAGCGCCGGCCCGGAAATGGTGCCCACCTGCCAGGCGGTGGAGTGCCAGCCGACGGCGCTGGGGATATGGGACCGGGGCACCAGATTGGGCATCAGCGCTTGCGCCGCGGGACCGAAAAAGGCGACGGCGGTCGCCAGCAGCGCGAGGACGGCGAGGATTTGCCCGACCGCCGGCGTGGCGAGGAGAGTAAGGCCGGCAAGCAGCACGGCGCAGATGAAGCACAATACCAGACAGGCGCGGATGACGCGCACCCGGTCGAAACGGTCGGCGACCTGGCCGGCGGGAAGGCTGAAGAGGAGGATGGGCACGAACTGCGCGAGCCCGGCAAGGCCGAGGTCGAGCGCCCGGCCGGTAAGACGATAAATCTGCCAGCCCACCGCCGCCCCCAGCATTTGGAAGGCCATGGTCCAACTCAAGCGGGCAAGGAGAAAAAGCCGGAAATCGCGATGGGCGAAGACCGCCCAGCCGGATATATTAGCCGCCTCGCTCAAGAAACGCGCCCCCCTGACATTGCCGATCCCAGAAAGACTAGAGACTGGTTCGCGCGCCGTCCATCCTCGCCCGGCCCTTGGCAAGACGCTCGGCGCTTGGCAGGATGGCGCGGCTGTTGGTAGCGAGACCCGTCATGGCCTTACCGCCCTTTCACCTTGCCATTCCCGTCGACGACCTTGCCAAGGCGCGCGCCTTTTATGGCGGGCTGCTTGGCTGCCTTGAAGGGCGCAGCGCCGAGCGCTGGGTCGATTTCGATTTTTACGGCCATCAGCTCGTCTGTCACCTAGTGGTCCGCCCCAAACGGATAAATCCATCCGTTTGGGAAAAGCGGACCACTAAGTTATTGAATCTGTGGTGCGATTTCTCCAACAGATGGGAACCATCCGTTGGAATCGCACCACTAGCGCCCAGCCTGGGCGCCGTCGGCCGCAACCCGGTGGATGGCGACGCGGTACCGGTGCCGCATTTCGGGGTTGTTCTTGAATGGCGGGCGTTTCACGCCCTTGCCGACAGGCTTGCCGCGGCGAACACGGCGTTCGTTATTGCGCCGCGCATCCGTTTTGCCGGCAAAGTGGGCGAGCAAGCGACGTTTTTCCTCCACGACCCGGCGGGCAACGCCCTCGAGTTCAAGGCCTTCAGGAACCCGGAACGCTTATTCGCCCGTGAGCCAGTCGCCACCGCCCCTTAACGGCGACGGCCGGGAAGGGAAGGCGCTCACGCGGTCTTCACTTGCGTCAGCAGGCGTTCGATGGCGCTTTGCAGGCTTCCTGATTTGGAGAAGATATCGTCCGCGCCGTCCTCGACGATGCTTGCCGCATCTCCGGTCTGCATCGCCGAATTTTGCATCTGCTGGATCGACTGGGTGATTTCCCGGGTGCCGACCGAGACATCCTGGACGCTGCGGGTGATTTCCTGGGTGGCGCTGGATTGCTCCTGCACCGCGGCGGCGATGGCGGAAGCGATGTCGGTCACCGCCTTGACGGTTTTTTCCACCGTTCCCACCGCCTCGACGGTGTTGCTGGTGGACGATTGGATCATCGTGATCTGGGCGCCGATTTCCTCGGTTGCCTTCGCCGTCTGATTGGCAAGGGTCTTCACTTCCGCCGCCACCACGGCAAAGCCCTTGCCGGCTTCGCCGGCGCGCGCCGCCTCGATGGTGGCGTTGAGGGCGAGAAGGTTGGTCTGCTCGGCGATGGCGTTGATGAGGGTCAGGATGTCGCCGATCCGCTCGGCGGCGCGGACGAGTTCGCTGGTGGTGGCGTTGGTTTTTTGCACATCCTCCTGGGCCTGGACGCAGGAATGGGCGACATTGTCGGCTTGCCGGCCGATTTCGGCAATCGAATGGCTAAGCTCTTCCGCCGCCGCCGCCACCGTCTCCATATTGCTGGTCATTTGGTCGGCCGCGGTGGAGACCACGGCGGCGAGCTTGGATGAATCCTCGGCGGTGACCGTCAAGTCCTTGGCCCGCGCGCGCATGGTTTGCGCGGTTTCGGCAAAGGCGGTGATGACGCTGCTGACGTTTTTCTCGATATCGGCGGCAAGGCTGACGACCAGGCGTTCCCGGGCTTGCCGGGCGGCGGCCTCCCGCGTGGTTTCCTCTGCTTCCCTGGCGGCGCGTTCCTCCGCCTGTTGGCTAGCAAGCGCCCGCTCGCGCTCTTCCACCCTTGCGTTGGCCTCGGCGGTCTGGCGCTCCGCTGCCGCCAGCCGCTCGCGCAGAGCGTGCAGCGCGGCCGCCATGTCCTGAAATTCCGTAAAGGGCCCCAACGCGGCCGTCGTCGTCATATCGCCCTGGATAAGGCGGTCCATGGCCTGGCGCTGAGCATCAAATGAAGCGATAAGGACGCGGGCCGTGCGCCGCATCGTCAGCCAGATGACGCCAAGGGCGAGCGCGGCGATCAACGCCATCAACCAAGGCACCCAGCGGGCGGCGGGGTCGATGGCAAGGCCACTGATGAGCACGGTAAGAAAAAGCACCGCCAACGCGCCAACGCAAACGATGCCAAGCCACGAGAAACGCCCGTGAAGGGAGCCAAAACTGATACCCCGCACTTTAATCCCTTTAGCCTCACAGTAGGGCGCTGAAGTTTTGAGCGCCGATTACGACCCTAGT